>DASZQI010000023.1:0-278068 GCA_035549735.1 Polyangiaceae bacterium
GGCCTGACCTTTGCGCGCGCGTCGGACAACGGCATCCACATCACCGGCGACAGCAACACCATCGACCGCTGTGAGTTCTACGGCTGCTTCGATAGCGGCCTGCAGATCTCGGGCCCTGAAGCCGAAACCACGCCGCACCCGGCCAAGAACCTGATCATCAATTGCGACTCGCACGACAACTACGACACCAAAGCGAGCGGCGGCAACGCCGACGGATTCGCGGCCAAAATCAACATCGGCCCAGGTAACCGATTCTTCGGCTGCGTTGCGCACGACAATTCGGACGACGGCTGGGACACCTTCCCCAAGACCACCAGCGGCACGAACCCGGTGACGATCGAAAACTGCGTCGCCTACCACAATGGCTACCACAACGGCTCCGCTGCCGGGAACGGCAACGGCTTCAAGGTGGGCAGCGACGTGACCGGCGGCGCGGCTCACGTGGTCAAGAACTCGGTCGCTTTCAACAATCCCAGCAAGGGGTTCGATCAGAACCACAATATGGGCGTGGCCACGATCCAGAACTGCACCGCGGTCAACAACAGTCGCAACGTCGCCTTCCAGGAGAACGGCGGAGCCAACATCACCAATACCGTGTCCAACGGCCTGTGGGAGCAAGCGGGCGGCACCGACACCGGCAACGTGAAGAACGCGCCCACCTCGGCCTTCACCAACCTCACCCCGAGCTCCATCACCCGCGACGCCGACGGCACGCTACACCTGAACGGCTTCTGCGTGTACACGCCCTCGAACGCGGGCGCGCACTTCTGAGCGGGGGCTAGTTACAGGCCGTCGGGCTCGCGAGCGTCGCACCGGCGGATTTCTGGACCAGCGCCTTCACCTGAGCCGCGGGCACCATGAACGACTTGTAGTCGTAGGTCGGCGTGAACGCCGTGCCGCTGCCCTTCTCGTTGCCCGAGCAGCTCTCGAACAGGTTGCCGACCGCCTGCTGCACCGACCCGGTGCCCGCTTGTTTGCCCAAATCGATCGGGGTTTTCTCGCCGATGAAGTGGTTGTTCTCGGTCAGCACGTTGCACGAAAAGCCGTTGGTGACGCCCAGGTTCGAAGGTCCCACGGCCGTGTCCGCCGTGAACAGGTTGTTCACCACGTGGATGTAGCCGTAGCGGCAGCGCGGCTTGCGTTCCGCCGCGGCCTTCCACCAGTTGAACATGTACGTGATGTCGAGCTTGCCTTCGCTCTCGGGCTCGTCATCGGAGGAGGCGATCAGGTTCGACAGATTGTGCGAATGTCCGGGCAGCGAGTAGCCGAAGATGTTCCAAGTGAACGTCACCGTGTCGGCGCCTTTGACCACGTCGGCATTGCCGTCCTGCCCGTCCCAGAACTCGCAGTGGTCGATCCAGACGTTTTTGGACGCACCCTCGATGTTGATGTTGTCCCAGGCTTGGTCTTCATTTGAGCCTGGCCCGCGAATCACGATATTTCGGACGATCACGTTGCTGGCACCATTGATATGAATCGGCGCCTTCAGCTGCGTACCGGGCCGCAGACCGACGATGGTCTTGTTCGACTTGATTTCCAGGCGATCCCCAGTGTTGCCGGACCAGCCCGAGCCGAGCGTGCCATCGATGTGGATCACCCGCGCCTGCCCATCCGCAGCGTAGGTCTTTAGATCCGCGAAGGTCTTCACGACGATGGGGGTCGCGTTGCCGCCTCCGGTGACCGCGACCGCCCCGCCAGTTCGTCCAGAACGGGTCGCCCAACCAATGGCTTTACACTGATCGGGCCCCGTAGAGGTCGTGCCACCAGTGGTTGCGGTCCCACCGGTCGCGTTGCCGCCGGTAGTCGCGGTGCCACCAGTGCTCTTGGCGCCGCCTGTCGTAGTGGCACCGCCCGTCGTGCCGGCACCGCCGCTGGCTTTGGTTCCTCCGGCTGCGCCGCCGCTGCCCGTGGTGCCGCCGCTCGTACCGCCGCTACCGTTTGCGCCACCGGTTGTGCCACCGCTGCCGATCACGCCACCAGTGGATGGGGTGCCGCCCATTCCCCCGGGACTGGTGCCGCCGCTCGTACCGCCGCTTCCGAGCGTGCCGCCGGTGCCGCTGCCGCCAGCCGGTGCGGTACCTCCGGAGGCCGCCGCGCCTCCCGTCGTGCCCCCGGTTCCGGTTGCGACGCCACCCGACCAGCTCGTCGTTCCACCGCTCGAACTGGTGCCGCCGGTTGAGCTCGCGGCGTCGCCTTGGTCGGCGGCACTACATGCGGCAGCGGTCCAAGCGCCCGCAAACAGGCTGAGCACGGTAACGCCGACGCGCGCCCGTCCAAGTTTCGAGGAGTCACGTTGCGCAGGCGAGAGAGAGCGGACCGAACGGATTTGCATCGAGATTACTTTCTTTCGACAAGAGCGGCGCGCGCGGCCTGCCTAGTTAGTTGCCCGGCGCTCGAACGAGAGGCCAACCCAACTTATGCGCGAGCGCGCGGAACCGATTTCGGCAGCCGCGCGATTTCTGCGAACAAGTCGCGAGGCTGGAGAGAGCTCAATCCGAACCCGATGTGATCGAAAGAAAATTGCGTCGCGCGAGGTACAGCCTGGAATTGTCTGTCCCCATTGCGCGTCGAGGAAAGCGCGCCGAGCTCGGCGAGCACCCCGAGCCGCACCGGCCAAACCGTTGCCGCTCTTTGGCTGCTAAAGCGCCGCTGAACCGACGAAGCGGGTTTACGCGGCCCGGAGCTCTCCGCTCACGCCGCTTTCAATCTGGGCGATCAGCGCCTTGACCACGCGCGCCCGGCGTTCATCGCGATTTCGCTCTCGGAAAAAGAGCGCCTGGCGCATCGCGCGCAGGGCTTCGTCCGCTTTGCGCGCACGCCAACAGGCGACCCCGTAGAGCACCCAAAGCCGGGCGTCGGTGCCCGCGCTCAAACAAGCTTCGCGCAGCGCGACCAGGGCCTTGCGATCGTCGCCTTTGCGCGCGCAGCGCCGAGCGCGCCGGAGCAGCGTTTGCTCGCGGTCGACCGGGGCTGTGGGTTCAGGGCGCTTTCGCATTCGGGTCCTTCCTATATCGGCGGCCAAGCCGGAAAGTTTCGCGGCAAGCCAAGAAAGATCGCATTTTCACCGCACTGCCACGCACGATCAGCGACGCTGAAAGCAGAGCGCGCAGCGCGGAGCACGCGAGTCCCGGCGCGCCCTGAGCGGCGCAGTCAATCGCACTTTGCGCACGCGGCTTTAGCCGCGATTCAGCGTTTTTACTGGGACGAGCTGCCGAAAATCGTAGCCTTCTGCCGCACAGGACTGGTGCACGCGAGCTGCAATGAAGCAGCCCCACCCACACACGGCGCACGCTCCGCGTCCTACCTCGACTCCCGATTCCTTCATTGGGGGTGGCACCACTGAAAAGAGCGCGCTGCGCGGCGCGCCGCACGCTGGGCAACGCAGAGCGTCCCAACCCGCCCGAGCAGCCGCGCCTGCCTTACTCAGTAACGGACCGCGCTGTGCGCCGTATCAACGGCTCGCGGCTTTGAGCCAGCGAGCGGCGGCGTGCAAACGGCGCAAGCGCTCCGGTGGGCCGAGGCGAGCGAGGCGCGCGACCAGAGCGGAATGTTTGGAGTCCAAGCCCATGCCGAGGTCGTCGAGGATCTCGGCGGCGACGGCGGCGCCAGTTTCGGCTCCGCCTTCCATCCAGCCCTGGAAATCGGCGGACGTGTGCTCGCCGCAGAAGTGGACGTTGCCTTCGCGCGCGCCCTCTTGAGTCCAGAACGACCACTGGCCAGGTTTGTAGCAAGTGTAGCTGCCAAGGGTGTAGGCGTAGGTTGGCCAGTGCATGCGGCGCGCGGTGCCCGGGCGGTACGCGTCGGTGGCGCCGGGAAACACCTGCTCGATGTCGGCGAGCAAGCCAGTGTAATAGGCCTCGGCGTCCCCGCTGCCGACCGCGACGCCGGCTTCGCCACCGAGGAAATTGGTGAGAATGCCGTGCTCGCCGTCTTGGCCGAGCGACGAGTCCCAGAGCTGCTGGAAGGGCAAATCGGCTGTGACGCTGCCGTTCGAGCCGGCTTCTTGCCACACGCGGCTGGTGAAAGAGCCCATGACTTTGGCGTTCGTGCCGTAGCCGAGCTCGGCGATGATTTGTTGCTTGAGCTCGCTGAGCGGAACGTCGAGCTCGACCTTGCGCAACACGCTGAACGGAATCGCCAGCACGACGCGCGGCGCAGTGACGGTGCGCGTGCTCTTCGACTTGGGGTTCTGGAAGGTGAGGGTGAAGCCCTTGTCGCTGTCGCCGCTCAGCTTGGTGAGCTGAGAGTCGAGCTCGACCGCGCTGCCGAGCTTGTCCGCGAGCTTGACCGGGAAGGAGTCGCTGCCGCTGTGCGCGTGGTAGCGCTCGTCCGATTCGCCGAAAATGCGGAATGGATCGGGCTCGTCGGAGCCGATCAAATAGAGCATGTTGAGCGCAGACTGCTCGGCGGTCTCCAGTCCGAATTCGCCGCGGTAGGCAGCGGTGAGAATGGCGTGAAGCTCTGGGTAGTCCGCGGGCGGCACGTTCTGGTCGAGCCAGTCCGCGAGCGGAGTGTTGTCGAGCATCACGAAGGCGGTGTCGTCATTTTCGTCGTCCGCCGCGGCAGCGGCGTCGGCCATGGTCGCGGCGACCGCGCTGAACTGCTCGACGACCGTGGCTTCGGGCACCGCGGCACCGTTTACGAACCACACGTCGGCGAGCAGGGCGCTGCCTTCGGGGAGGCGATCGTCGAGCTGAATTTCGAGCTCCTCGGCCAGCGCGAACAGGGTCTGGTGGTTGGTGTCGATGAGCTCGCCGCCGAGCTCGAACAGCTGGCCATCTTCGAATTCGTTGCGGGCGGTGAACATGCGCCCGCCGACGCGCGAAGAAGCTTCGTAAACGGTGCTGGCGACGCCGGCCAGTTTCAGTCGATAGGCGCAGTGCAGCCCGGCGATGCCGGCGCCGATGATCGCGATGCGATCGCCGGAATCTTCCTTGCTGTCGTCGTCGCCGCAAGCGGGCAGGCCCAAGGTCGCGACGGCACCGGTCCCGAGTAGTGCCGCACGCCGGCTGAGTAGGAGCGAATCGTCCGGTGAGCTTGCGCGCTCGGGCGTCAGCGGGTTTGCAAAAGCTTCGCGCGCGATGCGCCTCAATCGTCCAAACAGCCGGGTCTTGCTCATGGGGCGGAGGGTAGTCGCACCCGCGGCGCGGTCGACCCATTTCGTCGTCGCGAGCGGCGGTTTTCGTCCTGGTCGTCGCGCCGCGATGCGGGCGCAGTTTCAGTGTTGCTGGCGCCAGCGTCTCGGAAACCGCCTAGTAACATCGTTGTGCAGCGTGTGGTGTCGAGGGGGCGAGAGTGCGCGGTGCACTGCGGTGTTCATTTCTGCTCAAGGTCGCGTTCCTGCTGTCGTTCACTTTCGCGATGGGTATTTCTGGTTCCGCTTCTAGTCCCGCCGTGACATCGACCCAGTTCCAGGTCGCTGTCGCCAAGAAGGCTTTGGACAGTGCCGATCAGCAGGGGCAGCAGTCCTTGCAGCTGATTCAGTCCGCCGCTGCGCCCGCCAACGTGCCGAGCGGCGTGGGCCAACGTCTCAACGTTCGCGCGTGAGTTGCCGCCATGGCGCGGGTGGGAGCGGCTGAGCCAGCTGGTTCGCCGCCTGGGACCGAGCGCGAGCGCGGGTGAAACGACCGGAAAATCGGGTCGAGCTCGCGGTCTGAACTGAGCGCACAGACCGCGAGCTCCCCGCTGGGGACGGCGAGCTCTCGTGTCGCGTTCCGCCACGCGCTTTGCGGTTGCTGTCGGCCGGGCGTACTCTCAGCGCGATGCTCGGATTGTGGGTGTGCTCGCGACGTTTGCTGAAATTGGTCGTTATGCTGAGCGCGTTCACTGCGTGCGGACCGCGCCCGCGCGCGAGCGGTCCAGTGACGCGTCCGGACCATCCCATGAACCTGGAAGAAGCGCGCGAGTACGTGATCGCGCTGGTCAATCACGATCGCGCGGAGGCAGGCCTTTCGCCAGTCGAGCGCGATGAGGTGGCCGAACGCGCGGCGCAAGTGCACGTCGACGACATGGCACGGGTCAGCTACACCGCGCACTGGGGGAGCGACGGCTCGGTGCCCGAAGAGCGTTACACCTTGGTCGGCGGTCGCGACTTCGTCCAAGAAAATGCGGCCTGTTTTGCCGATGGCGTGCGGCGAAAGCTGGTTTCATCGCCCACCTTTACGGCCTCTGCCTTGGAGGCCATCGAGCGTCGCTTCATGGACGAAGTGCCGCCCGCCGATGGTCACAAGCGAAACATCTTGAAGGAGACGCACACCGCCCTGGGTATCGGACTCGCGCAACCCGAAGGCATTCCCGACCCGTGCATGGCCCAGGAATTCGTCGATCAACGGGGTGAGTACGACGATTTGCCGAGCCAGGCGCGCGTGGGCGCGCTCGTGCCCATCGCCGGCGAGGTCAAAGCGCCGGTCGAGTTCGGCGGCGTGGGGCTCGGGCGCATCGACCCGCGGCGTCCCATGACCGCCGCCGAGCTCAATAGTACCTCCACCTATCCGGTCCCTCCTCCGTACGCGCTGTACTTCCCCAAAGGCTTCAAGACACCGAAGCCGGTCGACCTGGACGGCAAGCGCTTTTCAATCGAGCTGCCGCTCTCCGAGCACGGTCGCAAAGGCCGCTATCAAGTGAGCATTTGGGGGCGCTACCCGAACGCGGGCAACCAGCTGGTAATGGTGAGTTTGCGGACGATTGAGGTGCGCTAGAGGAGCGCGTCTCTTGCATATGCTGTTGACAGCATATGCTGTCAGAGTCATCATCCGGTGATGTTGAAGCCACTCACGACCGAGGAGTTTGCAGAGTGGTTCGCCGCGCTCGACGACCCGGCCGCTGAGGACGTGGCGACCGCGATTGAAGTGGTCGAGCGGCTCGGGCCCGCTCAGGCAGCTCCGGGCAGTCGAGCCTCCCTGCTTTGGTACGAGCACGCGGCCGTCTCCGGCGCGTTCGCTCCGTACTCTTTTGCGTGGGATCTGGAGGCTTGGGGCACTTTTCAGGACTACGCCCGCCAGATTCTCAAAAAGTTCGAGTCCGCGCGGTTCATCTCGAGGTTGTCGTCGCTCGGGGTCCGTCAGGCAACCGAAGTGCTGCGGCTGACTCAGGAGATCCGGCGCGCCGCCGATCCGCGTTTGCGTTGGGCGCTGGAGCTTGCGGACAGGCCGCCCTCCGTCTCGTCGAGCGTGCGCGCTGATCCCTGCGCCGAGCTCCGGCGTTTGTATCTCGCAACGCTCGAAGCCGCTGGGTTCAAAGTCGAAGATGTTCCGGCGCATTCGCTGTCCTTGCGGGAACTCGTGCGAAGATCCGAGGCCTGGTCGTTTCGCCTGCTCTACGGTGTCGATAGCAAGCGCGAGGTCGCGCTGTTCGTACTCGGTGAACGGCTGGACCGGAGCTACTACGGAGATTCGGTGCGCAAGGCGGAGCGGCTGTGGCACCAGTTTTTGGACGGTTCGCTGGAGTCGGTCGAGTCCGTGCCGCTGCGCTGAAAGACGGGAGAAGAGCTTGAAGGTACGGTCATGGAAATCATTGAAGGGCGCGCGTCTGGCTGCGTCAGCGGTTCAACGCGTGAACGTGCGCGCCGAACACGAGGTCGCGCTCACACTGAAGGAGCTGCGGGAAGGGTTCTCGTTCACCCAGGCGGAGCTCGCACAGGCGGCTGACATGACGCAGTCCGAAATGTCGCGGCTCGAGAGCCGCGTGGATCACCGCGTTTCGAGTCTGCGCCGCTACGTCGAAGCCCTGGGCGGCGAAATCGAGATAACGGCGATCATCCGCGGCAAGCGAGTGAAGCTGACCGACGTGTGAGGTGGAAGCTTTTGCGTCGTTAGGCTACCGTGCCCGGCATGGTCGAAATCGTGCTGGGCGTTCCGATCGGCTTCATTCTGTGGTTCGTGGTGCGCTACGGTGTGCTGGGCTTCTACACCGTGGGCCCGAACGAGCGCGCGGTGGTCACCACCTTCGGGCAGGCGCAACGCATCGGTACGAGTACGCTGGAAGATCCGATCGCTTACGGTTTGCGGCCCGATGAGCGGGATCGCTACGCGTACCCGCAGGTGGCCGTGGTCGGGCCCGGCTTTCATTGGAAGCTGCCCTGGCAGCGGGTCCACAAGGCGTCCATCGCCACGGCCACGGTTTCGATCGCTTACGATCCGGAAGATCCGAGCGCGAATCACGGCGGGCGGGTGCTCGAAGCGGTCACCAAGGATCAGCTGAACACGGGCCTCACCGGGCAGCTGCGCTTCACCGTGGCGGAGCGCAATTTGTACGCCTACCTCTTTGGGGTCCGAAATCCGATCGCGCACGTGATGGGCTACTTCGTCTCGGTTTTGCGCGATCGAATCGCCAATTTCGAGGCCCCGGGGGCGCGGGCGACGCCGGGTGCGCTGCCTGCGCCCGAGGAGGACGGCACCGGGGGCGTGCAGGGTATTTCGATCAACGACCTGCGCAAAAACTTGCGCGATCTCAACGAGAGCATGGACCAGGCCTGCGCCTCGGCGGCTGCGCGCTACGGTATCGAGCTCGACGCGGCGCTGATCACCGGAATCGATCCACCGCCCGACGTGGATTCGGCGCTCGCCGCGATCAACACGGCGCACAATCACGTTTCGAGCGAGATCAGCCTGGCCCAAGCCGCTGCGGACCAACGCATCGTGCAATCCAAGCGCGCAGTCGAGATCGAGACGCTGAACGCGCAGGCCGAGGTCGAGCCGCTGTTGACGCTGGCCGAGCAGCTACGCGGGCTTTTGGCCAGCGGCGCGGGGGCGCTCGAGGCGTACGTTCGCAACGCGAAGCTCGGCCTGCGACTGCGCGCGCGCCAGGTGGTGCTCACCGCGCGGGAGGAGCGCTGAGATGGACTTCTTGGTTACGGTCGGAATCACCTTTCTGGTGAGTTTCATCGCGGTCCCCTTCGTGCTGTTCTGGGTGCGGGTGCTCGGCCTGTACGTGATCGTGCAGGAGCGGCAGTGCGTGGTGTTCGAGCTGTTCGGCAAGGTGCGGCTCACGCTTTCCCAGCCGGGCATTCACTGCCCTTGGGTCAGCATGGGGCCGTTCGCGGCGCTGGTGCCGTTCTTCGGCAAGCGACGAGTGGTCGACCTGCGGCTCGACCAGACCTATCTGCGTAGCCAACCGGTGAACTCGGAGGAAGGCGCACCGATGGGCATCGGCGTGTGGTGCGAGATGTTCGTGAGCGACCCGCTCGCGTACCTGTACAAGAATGCGGATCCGGTCGGCTCACTGCGCGCGAACGTGTCCAACGCGACCGTGCGCTGCCTGAGCAACATGAAGCTCTCCGACATGCTCGAGACGCGCCACTCGATGAGTCAGCTGGTGCGCGAGGAAGTGTCCGCGAAGTCGCGGGACTGGGGCTTCATGCTGGGCAGCACCTACGTTCGCAAGGTGCACTTTCGCGATCTCGGCATGATCCAGCAGATCGAGCAGAAGGTCGTGAACCGGCTGCGCCAAGTCACCGCGGCGATTCAGCAGGACGGCGCGAATCGCGTCAACGTGATCCGCTCCACGGCGGATCGGCAATCGGCGGTGGAGTTCGCCAAGGCGGCCGCAACACGGCCGCGCATCGTGGGCGCGGCACTCGGCGAGATCGCGAAAGATCCGGTGATTTCGTCGGCTCTGTTCGAGCTTCTGGAAACCCAGAATCTGCTCGCGAGCCCGGGGCTCGAGGTCAGCATCGTCCCCCAGGGCAGTCAGGTAATCGCGGCTGCGGGCGCGAAGTTTCCGGGTTCGTGAGCGCGCCGCCAACGCGCGCTCGCGCGGGTCCTGCTACCCGAGCCGAGCACGTGCGCTCGACCCGGGTTGGACCACGGTCGCGCTCAGGGGTTCAGCGTCGCGTTGACGGTGAACTCGGGCACCGACGCGAGCGCCTTGGAGATCGGGCAATTCGCTTTGGTGAACGCGAGCTTCTCGTCGAACAGCTTTTGATCGACTCCGGGCACCTTGGCCACGGTCTCGAGCTCGATCTTGGTCACGGTCGGACCCGCGCCGAGGTGTACCGTCGCTTTGGTCTCGATGCTGGTAGGAGGGTGACCGGCGTTGGTGAGCTGAGCGGCGAGGAACATCGAGAAGCAGCCCGCGTGTGCGGCGCCGATCAGTTCCTCTGGATTGGTTCCGTTGGTGCTGCCTTCGAAGCGCGAGAGGAAGCTGAAAGGAGCGTCGAAGAAGCCGCTGCCTCCTTTCATCGTTCCCGCGCCTTCTTTCAGCGTACCGTTCCAGACTGCAGTTGCTTTCGAGGTTGCCATCAGTGCTCCTGCCGAGGCGTGCGTGCCTCGGGCGGGCGGGAGCTTAGCGTCGCTCACGGCCGAGCGCGATGGCGCCGTTTAGGCTAATTCCGAGCCGTATTCGTCGACTCGGACGGCAATCCGGCAAGATCAAAGGGGTTCGCGCAGGCGCAGGCACAGCGCGAGGTAAATCGCCTCGTGTAGGCCGGCCAGCGTCACCGCGTGGTCGAGCAGTTGGGCCTGTTCGGCCTTGGACCATGTCGGGCCGGGCGGACGCGCGCGACCGCGCACGTGAGCCAGGCCGAGCAGCGCGCCCAAATAAGCCGCGAGCGGCGGCAGATCGACCTCCTTCAGCTGGCGCAGGTTCAATTTGTCTTCCTGGGGTGCGAGGCGTCGCACCAAGAGGCCCGTGGAGCCGAGCTTGCTGGTCGCGAGCATGCGAGGGGGGCATTCGACGCAGGCCCGAAACGCAATCTCCACCCGGTCCGCGGGCGCGGGCAGCTCGCCCGCTAGCAAGAGCCCGGCGCTCGGCGCGAACTGTTCCTTCATATCGAAGATCCAGCCGCCGTCCGGCCCACCCTTGCCGCGCGTCAGCGCCGCGACTCGTAGCGCGCCGAGGCTACCGGTCCCGGCGATCCGCAGCGCGCAATCGACCAACGAGAGCTGCTCCGGCGTCGGGCGCCCAGCTTCGGGCAAGCGCATTCGGTAGGTCTCTAACGCCTCCGGCACTCTGCGGGCGACGTCGGTCGGCAGCTCCTGGTAACGCGGGCCGCGCGCGAACTTGCGTTGCCCGTTCACGATCACCGTGCGCGCGGCCAGCAAATCCTTCTTGGAGCGCGATTGCACCTGGAGCACCAGCGCGCTCACCGGTCGCGGAGTGGGCGGCAGCGGGGCTCCGTCGAAGGCCGACGCCACGTAAGTCTCGATGAGCGTGGCGCAGAGCGACAGCGTGCGAACCCCATCCACGCCGAGCTCGCGCCCGGCCAGAATCAGGCTGGTGGCGAGCCGGAGTACATCCCAGCGCCACGGACCTGGAACGGCCTCGTCGAAATCGTTCAAATTGAAGACGGCGGCATGCTTCCCGCTCGGCGCAGACTCCCCGCCAGGATTCGGGCTGTACGCGCCGAAGTTTTCGAGGTGCGCGTCACCGACCAACCAGCCTTCCGCTTCTGGCCCCAGCGCGAGCTCGCCGCGCGCCTGCAAAATTTCGTAGAAAAGCGGCGCGGCGCCGCGCAAGAACGCCAGCGGTGAGGCGCTCATGCGCGCCAGTTTTCTCGCCTGAAGCTCGGGAAAGCGGCGCGTTCGCTCGCGGTCGAGTTCGAGCTGACGAGCGACGAGACGGCGGGGATCGAGCGCGTCCACGAGTTTCATGATAGCGGTCAAATCACTTCGTTGATCGAGAAGCGACGACCCTCGGCGAAACCGGCGTTCCTCGCGCTGCTTTGTCTCCTTTCAGGGGCGCCCGGGGTCGCTCGCGCGAACGGCCGATTTCCCGCGGCGAGTCAGTTGGTGTTCGACCCTGCGCGCCCCGAGCACCTGGTGGTCAGCAGCACCTTCGGCCTGCTCGAGTCTTGGGATGCTGCAAAAACATTTACGTGGACGTGTGAGGGGGCCCTCGGGCTCACCGGGCAAAGCGACGCGATGTTGGCCATCACCGCGAACGGCAACAAAGTCGCGGCAACTTACGCGGGAATTTGGCTCGGTAGCGACAGCTGCTTCTATCGATCGCCGCCCGAGCTGCTCGGGCAAATCGTGCCGGATCTGACGCTCGATACCGCGAACCCCACGCGCGTCTTGGCGTTCCGCACGCTGAGCGTCGGTCCGGGCATGTTCGAATCGGCGCTGGTGCTGTCCGAAGATCAGGGCGAAACCTGGGCGGCGGTCGAGCCTCCACTGCCCAGCGATTTGCTGCCGCTCAGCCTCGATTTTGCGCCGAGCGATTCGAGTCGCATCTACCTGTCTGCGCGCTCGAACTCCGCGAACCAGTATCGCTCCGAACTTTTGCGCTCGAACGACTCCGGCCGCACTTTCGAACGCTTCGAAATTCCCGACACCACGCAACAGGTGCTCGCGTTCATCGCGGGCGTCGACGCAAACGACGCGGATCACGTCTTTTTACGCGTCGACGATCCGATGGGCACGCTGCTTTTGGTGAGCGACGACGCCGGGGAATCGTTCCACGAGCTCTTTCGTGGCAGCGGGCGCTTGCCCGGTTTCGCGCTGGCCAGCGACGCGAAGGAGCTCGCGTTCGGCGGCCCCAACGACGGCGTTTGGCTCGGGCCGAGCGACGGAACGCAGTTCGAAAAGCGCTCGTCCACCGCCGTGAGTTGCCTGCGCTACGGCCCCGACGGTCTCTACGCTTGCGCTGACTCCACGCAAGGCGGCGCGCTGCTCGCACGCTCGCGCGACCGCGGCGCTACCTTCGAAACTCTGCTCGAGTTCGGCTCGCTTTGCGGCACCCGAGGCTGTGAAGCGACCAGCGACGTGGCGCGCGCCTGCCACGCCGAGTGGGAGTCGATCGCGCCTACACTCGGCACCACCTGCGGTACCGAGTCGGTCGAGCACCCCGACGCGGGGGCGCCACCCGCGCCCGCGAAAGCCGCCGGAAGTGGCTGTGAGTTTCGAGGCGCAGGTCGAAAATCCTGGGGGATTGTGGCGCTCTGTTGTTTTCTGATCAGCGTCATCGGCGCGCGTCGCGCGCGTTGCGCTCGGCGAATTCCGCCACGAGCTTCGTAGAACGGGCTCTCTCGTCGAGGGCGAATTCGGCCCTCACGCTTGAGGAGCCGCGGGCCAGGGTCTAACGTAGGAAGCTAATCATGGCGGAGTCACGCCGCATTCTTCTGGCGGAGGACAACGAGGATCTGCTGCGCGCGGTCACGCGCCTGGCGGAGGGGTATGGGCACGACGTGATTCAGACCGCGCTCGGCGGCGAGGTGCTTTCGCTCGCGCTCGAGCATCGCCCGCACCTGATCGTGCTCGACATCACCTTTCCGGACATGGATGGGCGCGACGTGCTGGCCCGCCTCAAGGCCGAGGAGCGCACCGCAGATATCCCAGTGCTGATTTGGTCGGGGCGAATGGAAGCCGAATCGGACCGTCGCATCGCGCTCGAGCTCGGCGCGGAAGATTACCTGGAGAAAATCGACGCGCCCGCGTTGCTCCGCAAAATCGAGCGGGTGTTCCTCAGGTTCGAATAGCCACGGGCGTCTTGAGCCGAATCAGCAGCACCAGGCCGAGCCCGAACAGCGCGATGCACGCCCACTGCGCCGGTGTGAGCGCGGCGTAGCGCAGATCGCCGCCCTCGGCGTCCTCGAGCCTGAGGTAGTCCATGGCGAAACGCACCGGCGCGTAGACCAGCGGCAACACCGCCGCATACGTGCCAATGGGCAGCTTCTTCTTCCAGGTGAGTGCGAACGCGCAGCCGATCAGCAACGCGAACAGCATTTCCAACAAGCCGAGATCGTAACGGGGCGTATTGCCGTAGCGCAGCTCGAATAGGCCGTAGGAGACGACGGGCCCCGGGCCATACGCGACCGAAAGCGGCATGTCCGCGCTCGCTGGCAGCCCAGGGTGGTCGTGCACGACGGTGCAACCGAGCCGCCCGAACGTCCAAGCTATCGGAAATACGGCCAGAATCGTGTCGCAAAAGGGCAGAATCGGCAGCGGCTCTGCGCGCCGCACGGGACGCACCAGGGTGAACCACTTGCCCAGGTTCGTGACCGGTCGGGTGTCGAAATACTTCCAGAGCACCACGCCGATGAGCGCGCCGATGAAGCCGCCGAAGGAGCTGAGCCCGGCCCACAAGTAAAGGAGCGACCAGGGCGCCTCCAGGACCTCCTTAGGGTGGTAGAAGATCTCGTCCAGGACGTGACCGCCAACGAAACCGCCCACCAGCATCCAGGTCACGAACGACATCAAGCTGTTCTGATCCTGACCGAGCCAGCGCGCGCGGCGCTTGGCCAAAGCGGTTCCCAGGACGACCCCTGTTGCGACCAATATCCCGAACGGGTGCAGCGCTACCGGGCCGAGCTGCAGGTCATCGATGTGAATGTACGGGATCATCGGGAGCTAATCGCTGCCGGCGGCAGATCTATTCCCTTCCGGCGCGCTTGTCGCGTCGTTTCCTACTCCGAGGGCCGCTAACCCGTGCTGGTCTCGCTTGGAAAAAGACGACAGAGCGCAGAACTCGCAGATTTGCTGCTCGAGTGTCACGGCCGCATTCGGCAGTTCCTCGCGCTGGCACGCGACGTTGCAGCGCGTCGCGAGCTCCCCGCGAAGGAGGTGAGCGAGGCCTGCGGCCGCGTGCAGCGCTATTTCGTGGAGGCGTTACCCCTGCACGTAGAGGACGAAGAGCAAAGCGTTCTGCCGCGCCTCATGGGCCGAAACGTGGAGCTCGATCGAGCGCTGTCGGACATGCAGCGCGAGCACGCCGAGCACGAACCACTGCTTGCCCAGCTGCTACTGACCAATGCTGCGCTGCTCGCAGCGCCAGACGACTTGCACGCTCGCGTCGCGCTCGCTGAAGCGGCCGAAGCGCTGGCGCGCGCGTTCGAGCCGCATCTCGCTCGAGAGGAGGCCATGATTTTTCCGGCGCTGAACGAGCTGCTGGCCGAAAGTGAGCGCGCGACCATCCTGACCGAGCTGCGCGCGCGTCGCGGCGGATAGGGGCGAGCTGGTGGACGAAAGGCAGCGCGTTCTCGAGTTGGTCGAGCGCTACGGCTGGAATGCGACCGCGTTCCAGACTCTGGAAGGCGGCTACTCGTACGCATTCTACGGAGACGACGCCTGCGTTGCATACGTCGACACCGGTTCCGCATGGGTCGTCGCGGGCGCGCCCATCGCAGCGCACGAACGTCTGGGCGAAGTGGTCGGCGATTTCGTGCGCGCCGCGCGGAATGCAGGGCGTCGCTGCTGCTTCTTTGCCGCCGAGGAGCGCCTGCAGAGCGCAGCCGGCGACGCATTGCGCTCGTTTCCGATCGGCGAACAGCCGGTCTGGGATCCCCACGATTGGCCGAAAATTCTGGCCGAGCACCGCAGCGTCCGGGAACAGCTGCGGCGCGCCAAAGCCAAGGGCGTGCGCACGCGCGAAGTGTCCGCCGAGGAGCTGCACGAAGGGGCGACGCGCGACGCCATCGCTCGCGTCGCCGAGCAATGGTTGTCGACGCGCAGCATGGCGCCCATGGAGTTTCTGGTGCGGGTCGAACCCTTTACGTTTCCCACCCACCGGCGCTGCTTCGTCGCCGAGCGTGAAGGCAAGGTGGTGGGCTTCGCGGGCGTGGTGCCGGTGCCCGCTCGCGAAGGCTGGTTTCTCGAGGATCTCGTGCGCGATTCACGAGCACCCAATGGTACGGGAGAGCTGCTGGTCGATGCGGTCATGCGCTGGGCGCGCGAGCAAGGGTCGAGCTGGCTAACCTTGGGGCTCGCGCCCCTCTCGGGGCAGGTGGCGGCGCCACTACGCGCGGCCCGCAAGGGCTCCAAGTACCTCTACGACTTCAACGGGTTGCGGCGCTACAAGGCGAAGCTCCGGCCGCACTCCTGGTCGCGCATTTACCTGGCTTATCCTGTGGCGCAAAGCGCGCTCGTTTCACTGGTCGATTCATTGGTTGCCTTCACGCGCGGCGGATTGCTGCGCTTTGGCCTGCGCACTTTGCTGCGCGGACCTACCGCAGTGTTGCGGCTGCTCACCGTGCTGCTCGTGCCGTGGGTGGTCGTGCTCGGTCTTTCGCCGAGCGAGCACTGGTTTGGGACCCCGTGGCTCAAATGGGCCTGGGTCGTGTTCGACGTGCTCGTCGCGGCAGCCTTGTTTCGCTTGTTGCGCCGGCCGAATGCCGGCCTGCTGCTCGCGCTCGCGCTGGCCGTGACGGGTGACGCTGTGCTCACTCTCGTGCAGGCAGTGATTTGGAACGCACCGCGAGCTCGCGGCGCTTTCGAATACGGCATCATCGCGCTGGCCTGCGCAGCGCCCGCGCTGGCCGCGGTCGTGCTTTGGGGCGCCCGGCGCACGCACTTGCGCACGTTGTAGTGGTGTTTGGCCCGACTAAGGCGCGGGCTTCGCCGCGGCCGGTGCAGCGGGCTTGCCCTTCTTACACGAGAGCGACGCCAACAGATCGAGAGTGGCGCGGGTTTGGTTCGGGGACAAATGCACCATGCCGCTGAGCACGCGATCGTCGACCTCCAGATCCAGACGGGGCGCGGTTTCGAGGTGATTGCCGTCGCCGTTGCCGGTGAGGGTGCGCAGCGCCGAGGCTGTGGTCCACACGTCGGAGAAGAAGTCGTGCATTTGCTCGGTCACCTGCTTGGCTTCGGCGCTCGCCGCTTCCGCGCTGGTCGCCTCGAGCTCGACGCGAATGTCCGCAGATTCATCCAAATTGGCGAAGATTTCCAGGCGCAGCTCGTCGATGCGCTTGGGCAATTTCAGCCCCACCCGCGACAGCACGCGGTTCGGTTTGACGAACGAAAGGCTGGCCGCACGGCCCTCCGCGCTCGGCACCCGAAGTGGCTCCTTCACCTTGCGCAGCGCCTCCCAGCCTTTGCTGGGCGTAATGAAGAACAAGTCGCTCTGCTGGGAAAGCAGCACGCGTTGGCTTCGCCCGAGCCGCACCGACGCGACATCGGGTTCCAGCCAGCGCCCGCGATCTTTGCTCTGGCTCACGAGCGACTCCATCACGGTACGCACGCGTTCCGCCGGTAGCTCGTGACGAACCGCAGCGGTCAGCTGGTCCGAATGAAATAGCCCGGGACCAACCACCAGCACACCGTCCAAGTCCTTCAACGGATCCACGCCTTGATCCATGAAGCGCTTCCACTCCCGATCGCAGCTGGCGAGCTCGATCAGGCGTTTGCCGAGCGGACTCTCGCGCAGAGTTCCAAACCAAATGCCCAGCGTCATGGCCGGCCTGTCCGCGGGTTTACTGGAGAGGCCCTCGAGGCCGACGCTCTTCACCTTTTCCTTTTGCAGCGGCTCCTTGGGCGGAGGCTCTTTCGGCTTCTCTTCTGGCTTTTCGTTGGCCTTCTCGGGCTCCGCCGCTGGCTTTTCGCCGCCTGCGAACTTGATCGGGGAGGGCGGCTCCATCTGCATGCTCGCCGCCTTGCTGGGCGGCGGCTCGGCCTTCTGCGCGATGCGCTTCTCTTCGCTGCGCACTGCTTCGCGCAAATCCACCTCTACCTCCTGGGGCGGCGGTGGCTGAGTCTCGGCCTTGTTGTCGGTCAGGCGATGGGCGAGCCGCAGCAAGGGCAGCGCGGGCGTGAGCGGAAAATGCAGCAGCACGGCCGCGCCGAACGCGAGCGCCAAACGCTTCTTCGAGCGATCGAGGATCGCGATCAGGGATTCGAGGCGCGGTATGGCCGGAGGCACGAGCTCCCCTGCTAGCGCAGTTTTTCCGGGGCGGCCAGCTGCACGCGCTGACTCTTGCGTGGCGGCGCCGGGTAGTCGACGAGCAGGGCGGTCACGCTCTCGAGCAGCGCTTCGTAGGTGAAGGGTTTGGCGAGAAAGGCGATGCCTTGCGCGGCGTCAGTCTCGGGAATGACGTGATCGCGGCTATAGCCCGAGATGAACAAGGTACGCAGCGCAGGCAGCTCCGCTTGCAAGCGCAGCGCCAGGTCCGGTCCGCTCAGCCCTGGCATCACCACGTCGGTGATCAGGAGATCCAGGGCTCCGATTTCACCCTTCAAGGTGAGCGCGTGCTCGCCGTTCTGGGCCACGAATACGCGATGCCCCGCCTTCTTCAGCATGCGCTCGGTCACCGTGCGCACGGAGGCTTCGTCTTCGACCAACAAGATAGTGACCGAAGGCACGCTTCCTGGTGGGGCCTTCGGAGTCGCCGCACGCAGCGCACTCTCAGGCGCGGCCACGCGCGGCAAGTACACCTGGAACTCGCTGCCGCGATCGGGTGCGGAGTCGACCCGAATTTTGCCACCGCTCTGATCCACGATGCCGTACACGGTCGCGAGCCCGAGCCCGCTGCCTTTGCCGACTTCTTTGGTGGTGAAAAAGGGTTCGAACACGCGCTGGCGCGTCTCCTCGCTCATGCCCGCGCCGGTGTCGCTGACCGTGAGTAGCGCGTACGCCCCGGGCGGCAGACCGAACTCGGACTGCGCGAGCTCACGGGCTGCGGTCGCTACCGTGATCGTGCCGCCGTTCGGCGTGGCATCCCGCGCGTTGCTGACCAGGTTGATCAACACCTGCTCGATTTGAGTCGGATCGACGCGCACGAACAGCGGCTGTTCGCTGGGCGCTACCTTCAGCGTCAGCTGCTCGCCGCTCAAGCGCGCGAGCAGCTTGTGTAACCCCGTGAGCGTGCGATTGAGATCCACGGTCTCGAGCCGTCCGCCGTGGCGGCGGCCGAAAAACAGAAGCTGCTTCACCAGCTCGGCACCCCGACTGGCTGCGTCACGGATTTCGCTCAGCGGCCCCGCGATGCCCTCGGCCGGTTCTCGATTCTTGAGCAGCTCACTGGCGTTGCCGAGCACCACCATCAAGAGGTTGTTGAAGTCGTGCGCGACCCCTCCCGCGAGCCGACCCACCGCCTCCATGCGCTGCGCGTCACGTAGCGTCTCCGATTGACGGCGAAAAGCCTCGCTCCGTTCGCTCACCCGCTGTTCGAGCGTGCGGTTCGTCTCTTCCAGCCGGCTTTGCGCTTGCGACAGCTCGGCCAGCAGCGCTTCGTTTTGAAAGCGCAGGCGAAAGGCTTCGGACAGCGAATTGTGGTTTACCTTGGCCACGAAGCTGAGCGCGATCGCGAATACGGCCAGCATCGCGGCCATGGCTTCGTGCAGGGGGTCGCCCAGCAGCAGCGCACGCGCGACGAAGCCGAGCAGCGCCGGCACCACATAGGCAAGAAACGAAGGAAAGTGCGCGGACACCGTGCCCGCAGCCGCGGCGCTCATTCCGCCGATCACGAAGGGCAGCAAAAGCTGCAAGAGCGCGTCTCCGCGGCCAAACAAGAAGAAGCCAGCCGCGCCCCAAAGTACACCCGCGCAAGCCGAGCCGGCGACGAAGCGTCGGCCCCACGGCGCGGCCGCGCTCGGCGCCGGCTGCGCGCGCAAATAGCGACGATGAAGTGCGAAGCGAACGAGCGTGATGCCCGCCATCGCTCCGCACCACCCGAGCAGGAATCGATTCGGGGCGACTCCCCAGAACACCGCGCCGACGATCCACGAATTGAGCAGATTCGCGGTCAGCACGGCGGGGCCGTGACGGTACAGAGTTCGTATCTGTTCCGCCCGGACCTCGATTGTCGTCATTCAGCGACTCATGGCGAGAACACCCTGTTCCTGTTTCCGCCGTTACCCTCGGGAGAGTAGCTGTAAACGTGGAGCTCAGCGCAGCAGAAAAGTCTTACAGCAAAGCTGTATCCTCACCCGCGAGGGGTGACTCCGGACTTTGGCTGGTAACAAATTCGCTGTTGGGCTTTACAGAACGGTCACCGATTTGGCCAGATTCCTCGGCTTATCGATGTCATAGCCGTTCGCGAGCGCCGCGTGATAGGCGTAGAGCTGCAGCGGGACCGCGGTCAACATCGGCGAGATCGCCGCGTGATGCGCGGGCAAGGGAATGACGTGGTCGACCAGCTCGCGCACCTCGCCGTCGTCACCGGCTGCAACGGCCATGATGAACGCGCCGCGCGCCTTCAGCTCCCGCAGGTTGCCGAGCATCCGTTCGCGCGTGTCATCCGGCGGCACCAGCGCCCAGACCGGGCTACCAGGCTCGATCAATGCCAACGGGCCATGCTTCATCGCGGCGCCGGACAGACCTTCCGCGGGCAGATAGGCGATCTCCTTCAGCTTCAGCGCGCCTTCCGCCGCGACCGGGACGTTCAGGCCGCGGCCGATGAACATGGTGAAGCGCGACTTGTGAAAGCGCTGCGCGAGCTCCTGACAAGCTGGCCCCTGCTGCAGCATGAAGCGCACGTTCTCGGGCAACTTTTCGAGCGCGCTCACCCAGAGACGGCCCTCGTGTGCCGCCAGATCCCGCATGCGCGCGAAGCGCAGCGATAAAAGCTCGGTCGCCAGCACCTGCGCGCTGAAAGCCTTGGTCGAGCACACGCTGATTTCCGGACCTGCGTGCACGTACACCCCAAAGTCGGTCTCGCGCGACAGCGAGCTGCCGACCACGTTGGTAATGCCGGCCAGCAGCCCACCGCGGCGTCGAATCTCGCGGAGCGCGGTCAGCGTGTCCGCGGTCTCACCGCTCTGAGAGATGGCGATGTACAGAGTCTGCCGATTCACGATCGGGTTTTGCACCACCAGTTCGGCCGCGTCGGTGGCCATGGCCGGCATCCGTGCATACTTGTTCATCAGGTACGCGCCGACCTCGGCGCTGTACAGGCTGGTGCCACAGGCGAAGTAGACCACACGCTGAATGTCGAACAGCCGCTCCGCGTGAGTCTCGAGGCCGCCGAGCCGCGACGAGCCGCTGGCCGCGTCCAAGCGCCCACGCATCGAGCGATCGAGCGCCAGCGGCTGTTCGTGGATCTCCTTCAGCATGAAGTGCGCGTAGCTGCCGATATCGGCTTCCTCCGGCTGATGCAGGATCTTCTCGACGCGCTTGTCGCGGCTGCGCTGCTCGAGGTCCACCGTCTTGATCGAGGTCGGGGTGAGCTCGGCGATCTCGCTGTCATCCAGCACCACCATGCGGTCGGTGTACGGACGCAGCGCGATCGCGTCGGAGGCTACCCAGCACTGCCCTTCACCCAGGCCAATCACCACCGGGCTGCCGATGCGCGCGGCCACCAAGCGCTGCGGATCCAGCCGATCCATCACCACGATTCCCGCGGTTCCTTCGATTTTCTTGAGCGCATCGACCACCGCGTCGCGCAACCCGAGCCCCGCTTCCACGCCGCGGCCGATCAGCTCGGCCAGCACCTCGGTGTCGGTTTCGGAGCGAAACTGAACCCCTTCGGCGACCAGCTTGGCGCGCAGCGTCTCGACGTTGTCGATGATACCGTTGTGCACCAGCGCGATGCGTTCTCTCGAGTCCAGGTGCGGGTGACAGTTGGCTTCGGTGACCCCGCCGTGGGTCGCCCAGCGAGTGTGCCCGATGCCGATCGTTCCCGGCAAGCCGTCCGGAAAGTCTTCTTCGAGCACGCGCAGATGCCCGACCCGTCGTGCGAGCCGCAGCTTTTCACGGGAGATCGTGACCACACCGGCCGAGTCGTACCCGCGGTACTCCAGGCGCCGCAGCCCCCCGAGCACGATGTTCCAAGCAGCCTCACTGCCGACGTAACCCAGAATCCCACACATCTGACAACTCCTTCTGTCTAGCCATAGATGCGGCGCCGAATTTGACGCGCGCTGAGCCCCGGTGCCTTGAAACGCAAAGTCGGTAGCTCGTCAGCGATGCGCTGGAAGATCTCGGCGTTGTGCACGCCCTGCCGTTGCAACTCGGCGTGACGAGCTTCGACGTACGCGTCCACGTCGAATTGAAACGCATCGACCGTTTCGGCGACCGCGCGCGCGGCCTGCTCGGGGCTGAGCCCCAAGAGCCCCCGAAGGCGCTGCTCTGCCTCCCGAACCGGCTGCATCACCCGTGGCACTTTGCCCGCCGGCCCAGGCCAGGTCCAGTGGTTTGCCCGAATTCGGGCAAAGTGGCAAAAATACCAGGCTAGCCGGGGGTACTGCGGGCGCTCAGCGGTGCTCGGCAAGGCCCAAGATCGTCCCCTCCGGGAGCTCCACCCAGCTCTCGGTGGCGCCGTAGAAGGTGGTCCGCTCTTCGACCAAGGGCTTTGCCCCGCTGAGCGCTCGGCGCGCTTTGGCAAGGGACTCGACGTCCGCATAGAGCAAGAACGGAGGCTTCTTCTTGGCTACGTCCGGCAGATCCTCGGCCAGGCTTGCGCGCGTTTGCAGCATCAACTCGGCTGCCTGTGGCGCCGGGCCGCGCAGAATGACGAAGCCGAGCGTTCCGCTCTCCGGCACCCGCACCTCGACGGAGTAGCCGAGCGCTTCATAGCTCTCCAGCGCGGGCTCAATCGTTTCGACCACCAAGAGTGTCGTCAGCTTTTTCAGGAATTTCACGGGCGTCTCCTGTGAAGGAGCATGCCCAAGTCACGCGCGGGCGTCTTGGACGATTCCGACATGCGGCTCGGCCGCGGCCTCGCGCGGCGTGACCGCGGTGAGCTCCCGGAAATCACGCAACAAATGCGGTTCGTCGCTGTACCCGGCTTCGATCGCCAGCGCGGCCTGAGTCGGCAGTGCGCGTTTTCGAAGCAGCGTGACCGCGTGCTGCATGCGCATCACGCGAGCGAATAGCTTCGGTCGCACGCCGACTCGTTCGTCGAACAGCCGCTCCAGCTGGCGTTCACTGACGCCCACTTCCCGAGCCAGCTCGCGCACCCGCCGCGCGCCTGCCGAGCGACGCAGCTCGTTGACCGCAAAGGTGAGGCGCGCGTCGCTCACGCGCCGCCGGTTGTTCGCCGCGGCCAAGAATCGCTCGAGAGTGTGCACACGCGCCGAATCGTCCGGCAAGCTGGCGACTCGTTCCGGTAGCGTGCGCCATTCGGCGCACAGCAGCGGTGCAAGCTCTACGCTCGCGTCGGTGAGCTCGCCCGCGTGCGCGTCGATCAGGAGCGCGGCGACACCCGGGAGAAAGCGAACGCCGAAATAGCGCGCGCCGAGCGGGGGCGCGATCAGCTCGGCGCGTGTCATCGACCCGACCACCTCTGCCGTGCCGGAGTTCAGATCGAACACGAAATCCATGCACCCGTCAGGGAGAATACGGCACTGCGCGCCGAGGCTTTGGAAACGCCAGATGCCGTCGACGGTCGTCGCGAGAGGTGGGGGGAGCGCGGCGCTCACTGCGCGATTGTAGCCCAGCCTGAGGGGGGCGAAGGCGCGGGAACGAGCGCGCTCGCCGGCGGAGTGCGTCAGCAGGTGCCCCAGCGCGCGCTCGGCGGGGCAGCAGCCGCGCCTGCGCCACACAGCCGTTTCCGGCGTGGCGAGTTGGTACCGCGCTGGTCACGGGGCGCGGCAGACCTTGAAACTCATCGCGCAGAACCCATAGTAGCTTGCGGAGCCCCATGCCCTCGTCCGAAACCAATGTTTCGAGCCCGCCCGCTGATGTCGTCATGTTTCGCACTCCCTTTTGCGGGTACTGCGTGATGGCCGCGCGACTGCTGGCGAAGAAGGGCGCGAACGTGAGAGAGATCGACGTGTCCGGCAACAGTGAGTGTCGCAAGTGGCTGTACGAGGTGACCGGCATGCGCACGGTCCCGCAGGTTTTCATCAACGGCCGCTCGGTGCGCGGCTTCGAGGACTTGGTGGCGCTCGATCGACGCGGGCAGCTCGATCCGTTGCTGCGTGAAGCGCCCACGGCGGCATCACTGCTTCAGTCGCCCTGCGCGGCCCCGCTCTAACTCTGGCCGCTCAGCCGCGAATACCCGGCAAAATCTGACCGACCGTCGACAGGTCGTAGTCGACCGCCCAGGTGTCGGAAGAGCGACCGCTGACACTGGTGGAGCCGTAGCCGGCTTGGCCGCCTCGCTCGTAGTCTGCGGGCGCGAGGCCCATGGCTTGGAGCGCGGTGACCAGGAATTGGTTGTGCGGAATGCCCTTGATGACGTTGCCGTTTTCTTGGGCGAAATACGCGCGGCCGTCCCAGTCGATGTAGTCGAGGTAGCGCCCGGTTTTGAGGAAGCCGCCCGCGCTTCCCGCGAGCAGACACGGGACGCTGTAGCCAATGTGGTTGAAGCCGAGCTCGTTGCCCCAATAGACGAGTGAGTTGTCGAGGTAGGTGCTGCCGCCGGCTTCGGGCACGTCGAGCTTACCGATCAGCTTGGCGAACACGTTGGCCGCGATCCAATTGTTGATGCCCTTCAGCATGCGACGGGAGTTTGCGTTGTCCCAGTCGTGGGCGAGGCCGTGCCAGGTGCCACCGCTGGCGTCCTCGGAGTGGTAATGGCCGACCAGGGTGGTGTTCTGGGAGTCGGGCCCCGGCCCGAGCGCTTTGTGCACACCGATGGTGATCACGCGCGTGCGGTCGCACATGATCGCCGCGCTGACCACGTCCAGAAACAAGTCCCACTTGGTGGTGATGTCCTTCACGTCGAGCCCGGTGTTGTTGGCCATGGAGCCTGGAGCCGCCGGGCGCGTACAAGCGAGCGTCGGCGTGCTCATCAGCTTGGCTTGCAGCTCTGCGACCAGGGTGACGTATTGATCGACGAGCTGCTTGTCTGCGGCTGAAAGGCGCGCGTTTTGCTTCAGGCGCACGTAGTCCTGGTACACGCGATCGACCAGCAAGCGGTCGCGTGTGGGCGAGGGCGTCGAGTCCATCGGGGGCGCGGTGCCGAACACGTCGTTGAAGGCATCGAGCGGGTTGGTGCGCGCTTTCAGCTGCTGAACCGCCTTCCCGACCATGCCCAGATCCGAGTACGACATCGAGTCGGTAACGCCTTGCGAGATGTGCAAGTAACGAAGGCCGGGCGTGTTCTGATAAACCTTGGGTGAGTAGGCCATCACCTGGTCGATCGTTGGCACGTCGGCCAGGCTGTCGGCGTCGCACGGCGTTGCGGCGGTGCACGACGAGAAGTTTCCGAGCAGGCCGCCGTAGTTGTGGTTCACGGCGGGCAGGAAATCCAGGCCGCGAATCAGGGTCAGCTTGGACAAGAACGGGTTTAGCTCGGGCCCCAGAATGCCCGAGATGCCGGTCGCGGTCTTGAAGTCCTCGAGCGGCGCCCAAGTGTAGTTCTTGCCGCTGACGAGCTTTTGCGTGAGTAGGGTGGTGCCGTCGGCTTTGCTACCAGAATATTTGCTGTTCTTGAGCGCATAGCCGTTGCCGGTGAAGCGCGGATACCACTCCTGAACGAGCTGAGTGCTGAACGACTTCAGCACGATGAAGCGCTTGGGCGGCGTGGCGGCTTGCCCGGCCGCCTCTCGCGGCACGAGTGATTCGAGGAACGGCAGCGCGAGCAGCGCGCCACCGGCACCACGCAACAGTGCACGTCGCGTGCAGTGCGCGGGTGCCTTCGAACGGCTGGCGTGAGTCATGGCGCTCCCACTTTCTTGCGGCGAAAGCCCGATTCGCTGGCGATTCGCCGGAAAACGTCGCGCAGGGCGACTCCCGGTTTGTCGAGGTCGGTGCGCATGGCTTCGTAGGCGCAAGCGTCCGCGCTGTCGCGGCTCGGATCGCGGCGCAACGCGTAGCGGAAATAGTTGGCCGACAGACAGGCCTCGACCTTGCCGCTCTCTAGAATTCGCTGATTCAGCTCGGCGGGGCCGCTGACCGGGCGCTGATCGCCTGCGACCACTTGCACCACCGCGCTGGTATCGATCGGCAAGGTGGCGACGAGCGCGCCGGTTTGCTCGTCGAACACTCGCTCCATCGTGCGAAAGCGACCGAGCGCGTCGTAAGCTTCCATCACGTAGCCCAAGTTGCTGAAAGCGCTGTGGCAAGTCTCACAGAGCGCGTTACCCTCGACCTTCTTTTGAAAGCGCGCACGCGTGGTGAGCGCGCTGCTGGCTGGCGGCGGATCGAGCGAGCCCGGAGGCAAGCTGTTCGGATCTGGCCTGGGTAGATCGTCGCACAGGATCGAGCGGCGAATCAGCGAGCCGCGATGAAAGGGGTTGGTCTGCTCGAGGCTGGAAGCGAGCAGCGCGGCGCGTTGCAAGAGTCCGCTGCGTTGCCCGTCGGGGAGCTTGGGGTAGGCGCCGCTGCCGCTCCAGGCCGAAACACCGTACAGTCGCGCCAAGTCCGCGGAGCGGGTGACCGATACGGTCGAGGTCATCAGATCTGCGAACGTGCCGCCCTGTTGCCAGGTGTAGAGGTTCGTGAGATCGCGGATCTCCTGCACCATGTCGCCCCAGTGATCGTGCCCCGCGACGCCGAGCTGCTCGCCTTTGGCCAGTGCTTGAAACGCGGGGCGCTCGGCGGCGAAGCCGGTGAAGGACTCGAAGCGCAGCCACTCGTTCCAGAACTGCCAGAGCGTCTGCTGAGTGCGAGCATCCGAGAACACGCGTTCCAGCTGTTCCTCGAAGCCCGCGTTGGTCGCGAGTGAGCCATCGGCCGCGGCCGTCAACAGCGCGTCATCGGGCAGTGTTTGCCAGAACGTGTACGAGAGGCGCGACGCGATTTCGTACGGATCGAGCGCGAGGTAGTCTTCGCGACCCGCGATTGGACTGCCCGAGAGCTCGAGATGATTGACGAATCGGGGTGACAACAGCAGCGTCACGACGACGTTGCGCAGGGCCTCGGCTGCGCTCTCGGCCTTCGGCGAAGTGCCCTGCGCCACGTCGCGAAACGCGCTCAGCTCTTGGCTGCTCAGCGGCCGGCGGAACGCGCGGCGGCCGAAGTTCTGCAAGAACGAGTCGAGGCAGGCGTTCGTGAGCGGCGTGGTCGCGGCGCAGCTGCCGGCCAGCGCGGTGAGTCGCGCGCTGCTGCCAGTGGCCTTGTCGCCTACCGCGACCGCTACGTTGAAGTAGGCGTTGATGTGGGCACCCGAGATGCGCGCGTCCAGTCCGCGGAAGGCGGTGGTGCTGTCGTCCGGTACCGCGGCCAGCAAGGTCGGGATTTCATCGGCCACCGCGGCGAGACCACTCGCCGCCAGCAGGTCGCGAACGGTGTTGCGATACTGGACGCTCGAGAGCTTCATCAACGGCGTGACGCCGGGCTCCGGATCTCCGGATGGGCAGGTCCCAAACGAGCCGGGCCGCGTGGGCGGGGTGCTCGAACCGCCGCTGGCGGAACCGCCGCTGGCGGTGCCGTTGCCTCCGCTGCTGCTCGCGCCGCCTCCGCTGTTGCTCGCACTTCCACCCCCGTTGCCGCCGGTCACGCCCGGGAAACCCGAGCTACTCGTGCCCCCGCCAGCGCTCGCGCCGCCGCTCGCGGCAGCGCCCGCTTCCGCCGCGGCCGGCCCACCGAGGTTTCCGCTGCACGCGGCGCCTAGGAGCGCGGCCAGTGCAGGGACCACCTTTCGCCGGAGGAGCTGGGAGTCGAGCGCCATCTTGGTCGGTACGACCCGCGAGCCCCCGCTGATGGACCAGCCATTCGCCATTTCGCGGCAAAAGGGGGCCGATAACGCCGGCCGTCGGATGTAGGATTAGGTGCGTTCATGACAGCCCAGCCCACGCACTCCCGCGAAATGGAGCAACGCGACCTCGCCCTGAAAGTGATCCGCATGGCTCGCGAATCTACTCAGGCCATGTGCGAGCGAATCCAGGCGCGCGCCGCGCAATTGAAGAGCAGCGGCGATCAGCCGGCGCAGGAGCTGTGGCGAGCTCTGTTGCCAGAGCTCGCCGAATTGCGGCGCGTGGTCGACGATACGGTGACGTCGCTCTCGTTCGGCGCCGGCGGCACGGGCGGATAAGAGCGCCGGCCAGGGGAACCGCTCCTACGGATTGGAGGTGAAGCTGGCACTGCGGATCTGGCGGGCGACGATGCTGCCACCTTCGGTGAACGCGGGATCGATTTCGCCGCTCTGGCTGCGCGTCAAATCCAAGCCCACCGTGCAGCTCTTGTCCTTGTCACTTTCGAAGGTCTCGATGCTGCCCGCGGCCAGCGCCTGCATGCCGTCATCGGGCGTCGTGCCGCTATCGATCTTGATGCAGTCGCCGTCGATGTCCCAGCGCACGTTGCCCGTGGCCGGCGGGTCCCAAGTGAGCTCGATTGGATCGGTGGCGCGTGAGGCTTCGGTCGGAGCGAGCGTGAGGTCGAACGGCGCGGGCAAGCTGACCGTCGAAGCCGGAGCGTTTTCGTCGATCTTGCCGCGCAAGAACGAGATCACGAACTCGGTGCCTTCTTCGTCGACCGGAAAGCTCGCGGCGTAGGTGTGCGAGCCAACGTCGTCGAGCACCTTGGCGGTGCCGCCGACCGTGGCTTTGAGCTGATCCTCGCCGGTCAGGTCGAGGTAGGTGTTCGACGAGCTGCCGCCGACCTTGAGCGCGACCTCCACCTTGGAGGTGCCGGAGCCCGTCGCGGTCACGGTGATCTCGGGGTAAATGCCGGTAGTTCGAATGTCCGTGGATTCGACGCTTTGCGTGCAGCCGAAAGCAAAGGAGAGCGCGCAGGACAGGGCGAAGCAACGAGCGAGTAAGTGAGGCATCCCGGAAGCTTAGCCGAGGCCGCCCGCCTGGTGAACCCTCTCTCAATAGGGGTTGTCGCTCGCGGGGTGCGGAGCAGGCTTTCGCAGCGTGCGATTGAATAAAGCGAGCGTTCGTTGCCAGGCAAGTTTGGCCGCTTTTTCGTCGTAGCGCGGCGTGGTGTCGTTGTGAAAGCCGTGCTGAGTACCCGGGTATTTGAAGACCTCGAATTTCACGCGTGCGGCCTTGAGCGCGGCCTCGTACGCGGGCCAGGCGGTGTTGATGCGCTCGTCTTGTTCCGCCAAATGCACGAGAAGCGGCGCCTTGACGGCTTGGGCCTTCTGCGGCTCCGGCGCCATGCCGTAGAACGGAACCGCGGCGTCGAGGTCCGGCAAGCGCGTCGCCAAGTAGTGCGCGACGCCACCGCCATAGCAGAACCCGACCACGCCGAGCCGGCCATTGCCTTCAGGCTGCTGCTTCAAAAACTTGGCGGCCGCGACGAAGTCCTCGCGCGTCTTGTCTTGGTCGAGCTTGGCGAACAGCTCCCGCGCTTTGTCTTCGTCACCCGGGTAGCCGCCGAGCGGGAACAGCGCGTCCGGCGCGAACGCCATGAACTGCTCGAGCGCGAGGCGCCGCGTGACGTCCTCGATGTGCGGGTTCAGGCCGCGGTTTTCGTGCACCACCAACACCGTCGGCAGCTTCGTCGTTACCTTGGCCGGTTTCACCAGATAACCGCGCATTTTGCCGTAACCGTGGGGAGACGGGAGCTCGACGTATTCTGCGTGCAGGCGCTTGTCTTGGGGCGCGACCTGCTGCGCTTCGGCGAAGCGCGGGCTCAGCGCTTCGAGAAGGGCCAGCGCGCTGCCTCCAGCAACGGTAAAGCGCGTCGCGCGCTCGAGAAAGCCGCGCCGATCGATCAGCCCGTGCACGTACTGATCGAACAAACGCAGTACGTCCGGGTGGAAATCGCTGGCCTTGAGTCGTGAACGCCGCTCTTCCATTTCTGTCATGTTGCCGTCCTGGGGCAGGAGGATCGACCGTTCGTCGACCAGGAGCAAGCAAGGGAGCGCTGCGTCCGTGTGGCAATTTTCAGCGGGGTCTTCCTGATTTGGTACGGCGCTTGCTGAACCGCTACTGACGCTCGTTTTCAGGGAGCTCGCTATGACGAATTCGCAACAGAAATTCCGACAACCACACTGGTGGACCGACGTTCACAACAAGGCGTGGGACCACGTTCGGGAAGTGTTTCGCTCGAAGTGGGAAGAGCAGCGCGCGGCGGATGCGCAAGGCGAGTCGTGGGAGCAAGTCGAATCGCCGATCCGCTTCGGCTTTGGCGCGCGAAGACGCGAAGATCCCGAATTGAGTAGCCAGCAGGAAAGCGACCCAGACTGGGATCCGGAGCTCGAGGCGACGCTCGAACAGGAATGGGACAGCATGCACGATGCCTCCGAGGCGGGCAGTGCTCCTCATCTCTGGCACGATGTTCGCCAGTTCGTTCACCGGGGCTGGCTTGGCCCGTAGGCGCAGGAATGTCCCGCATGCGCAGGATCGCCACGCTCGTCGGAGCCTGCGCCGTCGGACTTGATCGGGCGGAGCCGCTGTTTTGGCGGCTATCTCGCTGGTCCGGCGGTTGCAATACCGCGCCCTGCACGGAGTCGAATCATGCCTTCTGACGGCACCGAACCAAGTACGAAGCCCGCCGAGCTCTCTCCAGGCTCGGTGATCGGTCGCAAGTACCGGCTGGACGGACGGATCGCCGAGGGCGGGATGGGCATCGTGTACCGCGGCTGGCACGTCGTGCTCGAGCAGCCCATCGCGATCAAAGTCGTACGCCCGGAGTATTCGCATCATCCGGAGGCGGTCGCGCGCTTCTTGAACGAGGCGCGCGCGATCGCGCGCTTGCGCGGCATTCACGTTGCGCGGGTGCTCGATACCGGTCGTATCGAGAACGGGCCGCCCTACATGGTGCTCGAGTATTTGGAGGGCCGCGATCTTCGCACCCTGCTCGAATCCGACGGCCCGCTCGAGCTCGAGCGCGCGGTGGACTACGTGCTGCAGACCTGCGAGGCGATGGCCGAAGCGCATTCGCTCGGCGTGATTCATCGGGATTTGAAGCCGGAGAACCTGTTTCTCACCGAGCAGCCGGATGGCAGTGAGTTGCTCAAGGTTCTGGATTTCGGAATTTCGAAGCGTCTGGCGGCCGAGGGACGCTCCTATACGCTGCAAGGCCAAAGCCTCGGCTCCCCGCACTACATGGCGCCCGAGCAAATGTCGTCGCCGGACAAGGTGGATGCGCGTGCCGACGTTTGGTCGCTCGGCGTGGTCCTCTTCGAGCTGCTCACGAACCAGGTTCCATTCGCAGGTGAGACGCTACCGGTAGCGTGCGTGAAAGTGTTGTGCGACGAGCCGATCTCGCTGCGTTCGCTGCGACCCGACGTCCCCGCCGACGTGGAGACCGTGGTTCGGCGCTGCCTGCAAAAGCATCCGGAAGAGCGCTTTCCAAGCGTGAAGGAACTCGCCGAGGCGCTCGCGCCCTTCGCTTCGGCAGAATGTGCCGAGTCGCTCCGGCGCGTGCGGCGCATCTTGGGTGAGCCGGCGCCGGCGCGTGCCTCCTTTCGACCGCTCGGCGAGGTGCGGGATGGCGTCAATGACTCGACGCCCGTTCCCAGCGCGCGCACGACCGGGGGCCTCGCGTCGGGCGCGCGAGCGCGTCCGTTGTGGCCGGTGGCCATGGTCCTCGCCGCAGCGGCATCGCTCGCCATTCTCACTCGGTCCGATCCGCGCGCGCTGCAGCAAATGAGTGTAATTGCCGGGCAGCGTTTGGAAGGGGTCGCGCGCGCGGGCGTTCGCGCTGCCGCAGGCGCGGCCGAGCGCGCGGTGGATTGGGTAGGCAGCCAGAAGTTCGAGGTGCGCATAAACGCGTCTCGTCCGGTCGAGGAATTGCCCGCGCCGCCCAGCGTTTCGCCGAATCCTACGGCGCCGGTACCGCCCGCGAGCGCGTCGAGCTCGCCGAGCGCAGCGATTCGAAGCGCTCACTCGCCGGAATGGCGCGAAGCCGCGCGCTGAACGCGGTTCGCGCTACGCCGCCCTGACGGTTCGCGCTGCGCCGCCCTGACGGTGGGCGCTAAGCGCCCTCACCGTCGGCAAACAGCCTTGCGGTCAGCGAAGATTGGACGAGGGCCACTGCCGGCGTCGCGCCCGCGAGGCCCCTCGCACAACCAATCACGCGGCTTGCGGATCCGAGGTCTGTGACGTGACCTCGTGCTTTTCCTGACGCGCCTGCTCGAGCACCGTCTCGTGGACGAAGGCGAGCTTGCTCTTCACCCCGTCTCCGATTTGAAACGGATAGGCGTCGGGTAGCCCCATGCTGCGGTTCATGCCGTTGAGCGCGATCGTGAGCTGAAGCCAGGCTTCGATCAGGCGTTCGAACGGCGCGCCAAGCACGCTCGTTTCCGCGTCCGCGCGGGGGCCGCTCGAGAAACCGAAACTCTGAGCGGTCTCCAAAGTATCGACCATGTGCAGGTAGTGAGCCCAGGTCTCTGCCCAATCCTCCCACGGGTGAGCTTTGGCGTAGGCACTGACGAACTGGCCCGTGGTGTCGACCCCGGGCGGGTTCGCGTAGTGGGCCTTGAGCGCCTCGCCATAGTCTGCCTGCTCGTCCCCGAACAGCTCGCGGAACGCCGCTAGTCGTTCACTGGGAGCAATCAAAAGATCCCAGTAATAGTGGCCAATTTCGTGGCGGAAGTGGCCGAGCAGCGTGCGGTACCGCTCCTGCATCGCGAGCCGCATCTGCTCGCGCAGAACCGGATCCGCTTCGGCCAGATTTAGCGTAACCAGGCCGTCTGCGTGCCCCGTGAGGACGCGCGACTCGGGCGTGTCCGACTTGATATCGAAGCCTAGGCCGTGCTCCGGATCGACCGAGCGCGGCACCAGAGGCAAACCGAGCCGATTCAGTGAGTAGACCAAACGACGCTTTGCGGCCTCGACCCGCGCCCATTTATCGCGGTTGTCCGCATCCGAAAGGTTCGGGATGACTTGGTTCAGACGACAGGCTTGGCAAAGTGGGTTCTGCTCGGCCACTGGAACCATCCAGTTGCACACCCCCTCCTGCGCATAATTCTGACACTTGCGGTAGCGCTGCTCGGGATTCGCAGCCGCCACGTATTCCCCGAATGGGTCGAGAGTCAGCGCTGACACGCGCCCGACGTCCGGAAGAAAGCCGAGCTCGCTACCACACGAGAGGCAGCTCGTGTTTTCGAAGAACACACGAGCGCCGCAGCTGCAATCGAAGCGTTTCATAGTCTTACTCGCACCAATGTGGGCCGCTATTCAGCGGCGTTTGCCGTTTGCGGGGCCGAGACTGCCGCCATCGTCGAGGCGAGCAAGGGTAGTCGCGCGGCGCCCGCGCTGGAATTGACGAAGCGACTCAGGTCGGCGAGGCTGACGATGCCGAGCAATCGGCCCTCCCCGTCGGTGACCGGAATCCGGCGGATGCGGTAGTCGCGCATCAGCTCGACCACTCGTTCGAGCGGGTCATCCGGCGCACAGCTCCGGCAAGGCGTTGACATGACGCTCCCTACCACGCACGCCCAAATGGGCTGACCGCGCGTGTAAGCAGCCATACACACGTCTCGATCCGTGATGATTCCGAGCAGCTTGCCGGCCGAGTCCACGACCGGCACCGCGCCGCAATCGGCTTCCCACATGACTCGAGCTGCCTGATTGAGTGAATCGTCTTTGCTGCAGGTGTGCACGTTGCGGGTCATCAGCGAGGCCACGGTGCCCGCCTTCGGATGGCGGTGCTCCTCGATGAACGCGCGGGTGACGCGCGTCAGTTCGCGCAGGCGCGAGAGAGCGTTGTCCGTGGCCCCGTCGTTGGCCACTGCTTGAAGCTTCGCCTCGAGCTCGTTCCAACGCTGCTTGGCGTCCATGGAGAACAGGTGCATCTGAACGCGAGCTTCGTCGCGGACGCTGATGAGCTCTGCCCAGGCGTCACTGACGACTCGGCTCGGTGAAGGAGTGGAATGGCGGGTCGACTGCTGGCTCGAGGTGGTCATGGCGAGCACCCCTATGCATGTACGATGCCTGGTGCCCGCGGCGCGCAGGCCGCGTATTTCAGCCACTTTACCGGGTGCTTTTGCCGCAATTGCGACACGCTGAGGCAACTGGCCACACTCAGCTTTCGTCGCCATTTCAGCATCGAAGATTCGTTGTGGCTAGGGCGCAGTTGGTCGGCCGAGCTCGATCCAAACCTCGTTGCGTCGAAGCCAGGGTAGCGTGGTCGGCGGGTCGTAACCCGCGAATTCAGGCTCACCCCGAGTGGGAAGTCCGGCGCGGTCCACCGCTTCCAGCAGCTGTCGCGCCTTTTCGGCTACGCGCCGCGCATCATGGCGGCCGCTGTAGCGCAGCACGGCCACCCGCCGCGGGGGGACCGAGCGCAAGCGCACTCGCGTGTCCTCGGGCACCGGCAGCGAGCCGGTGCTGCGCTCTTTCGGCATGGTGAAGGTCACCGTGAACTTTTCGTCCGAGTGAGGCGCCTGCGCAGCGTGCTCGCTCGCCAGGTTCGAGAGCGTATGGCGCTCGGTGCGAACGTTCACCGGCGCTGTCATCGCGATCTTCTGGGCGCGGGTGGGCTGCGGGGTAGCTTGGTCCCCTTGCAACTCGAGTTCACTCAGCGCGAGCTCGCGCGGGCGGTTGGCTCCGAAGATGTAGCTGGCCAGGCGTCGAAACCCTTCCTGGAGAGCGTCCTCCCAGGTCTGCGCTTCCACCGTGGTTTCCGCGCGAACGACGCGGTCGTAGTGGCGAATCTCGAGCGGGCCGAGGCGGTCCTCAACTTCGTACTCCGGTTGCTCAGCGAAGAATCGCGCCATTTGCCAGCGCGCGAGCGCCGCGCCGAGCGCAGTACCGACACCCAACAGCACCATACTTTTCTGTTTCATGCCGAGAACGCTGCATACGCGATGCCAAGCGCGGGTCGCGCGAGTCCAGCAGCGGAGGACCTCTCGGTTGTGTCGGCAGAGCGCAGCGGCGCAGGCCCGCCACGGTATTCATGCCGCGCCGCTAGGCTTCCATCCCCGCTCGATACGCAGGGCGCGCTTGAAAGCGCTCGAGCCAGGCGCGCACGTGCGGATGTGCCGCAACCGACGCACCAACCATGACGCCGTAGCCGACCACCGAGGCTACGATCAAATCGGCGAGCGAGTATGCCTCGCCCAGGACGTGCGATTGCTTGGTGAGTCGGGCCTCCAGCACGTCCAGCGAGGCGTTGATATCCTTGCGAGCGAGCGCGGCTTGGGCTTCGCTGTGGAGCTCGCGATCCAGGCGCGGGCTGCTCGCGAATTGTAAGCGAACGACGGCAGTGCCGTACGTCACGTAGGCCCAGGTGCTCCAGGAGACCGCTTGCAAGCGAGCCGGATCGTCGAAGGCGGGCCAGAGCCGTTCGGCGACGCCGTAGCGGTCACCCAGCCAGGTGAGAATGGCCAACGCTTCGAACATGGGTGTGCCATCGACCACCAAAGTGGGCACCTTGCCGTTCGGATTGAGCTTCAAGAACTCCGGTCGGCGCTGTGCGCCCCCTTTCAGATCGAACGTGACCTTTTCGTGAGGGACCTTCAGCTCGAACAGGGCAGAGGTCACCGGTGAGGCACTCGACATCGGCGCGCAGTAGAAAATCAGCGACATTTTCGCACTCCTTTCGGCGGAAAACGGGCGCCGCGCGTTCGCGAGCGGCGCCGTTTCCGACCGGGAAAAGGCTAGCTGGCATTGCGGACAGATTCGGTCCGCAATCGGCGCTAGACTGTTTTCGTGCTGCAGAGTTCGGCCCGACTGTTGCGATTGCTGTCGTTGCTGCAGGCGCGACGGTTCTGGGCCGGGGCGGATCTCGCCGAGCGTTTGGAAGTGACGGGCCGCACGCTGCGCCGCGACGTCGATCGCCTACGTAGCCTCGGCTATCCCGTGCACGCGACATCGGGAGTCGCTGGCGGCTATGAGCTCGGGGCCGGCGCTCAGCTACCGCCTTTGCTCTTGGCGGATGACGAAGCGCTCGCGGTTTCGATTGCGCTCAGCACCACCGCAGGCGGCGCCATCGCCGGCATCGACGAGGCGTCGCTGCGCGCGTTGGTCAAGCTCGAGCAGGTGCTGCCCGTGCGACTGCGCCGGCGCGCGAACGCTTTGCGCGCCTCGATCGTGCCGCTGCAGCGCCCCGGACCAGCGGTAAACTCGTCGCTGCTCGCTTTACTCGCCGGCGCCTGCCGCGACCATGAGCAGCTTCGCTTTCGTTACGAGTCCGGTCGCCCGCAGCGTCTGAGCGAGCGTTTGGTCGAGCCGCAAGGGCTCGTGCACACTGGCTACCGTTGGTATTTGGTCGCGTGGGACGTAGATCGCGCTGATTTTCGGACATTCCGCGTCGATCGCATCGCGGACAAGGTCAGCCTCGGCGCGCGCTTTTTGCCGCGGCCGTCGCCGGAGGGGGGCGATCTGCGCGCGTACGTTTCGCGCTCGATCGGCTCGGCGCCGTATTCGTTCCAGGCGCGCGTGTTGATCCGCGCGCCGATCGAGAAGGTGCGCGAACGGGTTTCTCCGGCCACGGGGCACCTCGAGCGCGTCGACCAGGCGCACTGCCGTTTGTTGACGGGCGGAAACTCGCTCTCGAGCTTGGTGGTCTGGATTGCGCTGATCGGTTTCGAGTTTTCGATCGAGGAACCGCCCGAGCTGATCGCCGAACTCGAGGCGGTGCAGAGGCGCTTGGCCCGCTCGCTCAGGGGCGCCTAGCTGGCCTTGCTCACCGCGGGCAGCGGAGTGATGCCGAGCTCTGCTCGAACCTCGTCGAGCGGCCGATCCTTGTGCGCGAACACGTCGAAGTCTTCGCTGAGATCGACCTTGCAGGCCGCCCCGCGCGCGAGTGCATTCAGCACCAGTTCCACGTCGAACAAGCCCTTGTAGCCCTTGGCGACCGGGGTGATGCGCATCCCGGTGTGGAATTGCAGAATGCCGAAGAGCAGGAACGAAAAGCCGTCCCGACGTGCAAAACCAGCCTGAAAGGCCGCTTGCTGGATCTCTCCTTGCGGATCGGTCGCATAACCGGCGAGCACGTGGCCCAGGTCGTGAAACACCATCGGCAAGCCGCCCGGTTCCCCGGGAAGCTTGAAGTCGTTGTCGATGAAATGGTCGTAAAGCGCTCGACCGAGCGTGCCCGGAGCGCAGGCCTCGAGCGTTCGGTAGCGCTCGGCGAGCGCGACGTTGCCCGCACCGAACCCGAGTATCGACGGAGCGACCACGAAGAATCCAGGGAATTCCTTGGCGTTGCGAATGAAGCGCCCGACGCGCCGGACCATGTCGAAGCGCGCGAGCAGCGCGCGTCCGTGAGTGATTTCGTACAGCACGTGCAGGCCTTCCTCGTCCAGATCGAGCGCGCTCGCCAGCTCTCGTACGGCGCTCTCGGTTGCGCGGGAAGGCGTGCCCTCGACCAGCGCAGTGACGATGGCGAGTTGGACCGCGCGCTTTCTGCGGTGTGGATCGACGACGACGCGCGCGACCTCTTCGAAGTCGATGGGTTCGAGCTGGTCCGCACGGAGCGTCAGCCCGTGGATGCGCGCGACGCCCTCGAGCAACGCGCGCTCGGCGTCAGTGAAGCGATCATTGGCCAGTGCGACGTGACGGAGCGCGCGCAGCACCGCGTCGAGTTCTCGGAGGGTAAAGACGTTGAGGTCCATGGCCAGCGTCGATTGCAGCGCTCATGCCAGTGCTAAAACCACCAAAAACTGCGGAAAAACTTCGGTCCCCGGACAGTTGTCCGCGGACAGCGGCTCGCTCCGAACGCAGCTGTCCGCGTGTCAGAACATCTGGCCCGACGCCAAATAGGCTGCGATCGGTCGCGCTTCCGGCGACCAGGCAACATCGAGGCGCAGCACGAACGACTTGCCTGCTACGATTCGTGGGCCGCCCCCAATGCCGTATTTTAGGCCGAGCCCTCGGCCGTCGAACTCGGGCAGCGAACGATCGGTGAGCCATAGCCGCCCGCCGTCGACGAACACGGCTAGCCCGAAGCCGTGCTTCTTACTGAAAAGGTCGAAGTCGAACAGCCGGCTGCGAAGCTCCACATTTCCGAACAGCTTCAGCTTCCCGTAATAGCGTTGCGCCGGAATCCCGCGCACGCCGTTGACGCCGCCGATCGCGGACGTCGAATCGTAGCGTGGCAGCTCGTAGAAGGGCGCGTCGCCGAACAGTACGTCGGAAACCGCGCGCGCCGCGAGGGTGACGCGATTCTTCACGAGCGGCACGTAGGCACGCAAGCTGCCATTCGCCCGGCCCCAGCGCGTCGGAAATTCGCCGCTTCCACCGGGAGCCAGATCGACTCTCAGCGAGTGGTACTGGCCGCTCTGAGCCGAGACCTGATCGTCGCGCTCGTCCCAGGCGAGGCCATAGGAGAAAGCCAGGACCGAGTGCGACTTGGCGCTGCCCAACATCCGACGCACGACGGGAGCGCCTTTCGCCATGTCGCTGCCGAGCTGGCTGTCCGGCGCGATCGAGAACCAATTTCGCGTATAGGCGACGCGCCAAAGCAGCTGGAGCGCGCTGGTAAGCTGATACTCCGCTCGCAGGTCGAGCGTGGGGTGCGTTCGCTCGTACAGGAAATACTCGCGCGGATGATTGGCGGCGATGCGCGAATCGTTGCCGAGGCCATAATACTTCAGGGTCAGCTCGCGCGTGTGCGACGCTCGAAAGCGCAGGTGCAGCTTGTCGCGCAAAGCGTGCGGCAGATCGACCAGCAGATAGCTGTCGAAGTAGGGAATTTCTAAACCGTCCGAGCCCTTGCGGCCGGTCAAATAAGAGCCGGCTTCCACCCGTAGCAGATAAGGCTTGTAGGCGTCCGAGACCCGGGCCCATGAAGCGATGAAACCGCCGCCGAGGCCCACGTCGCTGTCACCGCCCAGAAAAGGAACGATGGTGAGCTCGTTGTGCAGCGCCCGCTGTTCGGCCTGCGCCGGCCAGCTCGTGGACAGCACTCCGCCGAGCGCGACCAGGGTCGAAAGAGCCGCTCGCCAGCGGCTTCGCAAGGAAGCCTTCATCGCTCGCAATGATTGAGTGTTCTGACTCACCGCGGACCAGAGAGGCCAAAATACGTGGAAGTCAGACCCGCAGTGGGCGCGCGTCGCGTGCGTGGCGGTCTTGATGCAGTGAGGCAAACGCGCGCGACGTCGCGCCGGCGCGTTGCGAGCTCCCCCGGCACAGCGATGCGCAGGGCTCGCGCTTTTCGAGCCAGCCGGCGAGGTGGCGGCGACTCTGCGCGAAATGGCATGGCTCCTGCACTCACTCGAGCGCGCTCATGAAGGTATCCCAGGCCTCCCTACTCACGTTGACTTCTGCGTTGGCGCTGCAGTTGACCGCGTGCGAAGCGGTCAAGTTCGTGTTCAAGACAGGCTTCTGGGTAGGCGCTTTGGTGGTCGTCGCCTTGGTCATGGTGGTCGGGTTTGCCCTGCGGCGCGCAGGTTGAACTCGGGGTTTGCGGGAGAGAGCACGTGAAGACCTTTTTAGCAGCTTTGGCGCTTGGCCTGTGCAGTTCGAGTTGCTTGGTCGAAACAGACTCGGATCCCGTGCCGCCCGCATCCGAGCGCGGCTCACTCATCGTCGACTGGACCATCAACGGCTCGAGAGACCCGGACCAGTGCGATCAGGGCGACGCGGAGGCCATCGATGTCGTCGTCTACTACGCGAACGGCGAGACCATGGCGGAGTACCAAGCGTCGTGCCGTGCGTTCGTCACGCGCATCGATTTGCCGCGAGGTCAGTACGCCGCCGACGCGGTGCTGATCGACGCGAGCGGAGCCGAGCGGACGACCGTCGTGGACATGCGAACGTTCGAAATTTTCGGTGGGGACGAGCTCGATATTCCGATCGACTTCCCTGCCAGTAGTTTTCGCTGAAGCCTGGGACGAGCGTCGCCATGTCCGAGCGCCCTCCGGTTGCCACCTACCGCCTCCAGCTTCGCCAAGGCTTCGATTTCGATCACGCGACGGCGCTGCTCGATTACCTGGCGGAGCTCGGCATCAGCCACGTCTGCCTATCGCCCTGCATGCAGGCCGCGCCCGGCAGCACGCACGGTTACGACGTGACCGACCCCAATCGCGTGGACGAAACGCTCGGGGGTGAGCCCGCGCGTCAGCGCTTTCTGGCGGCGCTCGCCGAGCACGGCCTTTCGCACGTCGTCGACATCGTGCCCAATCACATGTCGGTCGCGTCCGAGCAAAACCAGTGGTGGTGGGACGTGCTCGAGAACGGTCCCGACAGCGCGCACGCGGGATCGTTCGACGTCGACTGGGCCGGACCGACAGAGGCAGCGAAAAACACGGTGCTGCTCCCCATTCTCACTCAGCGCTACGGTCGGGCGGTCGAGGAAGGCAGCATTTTCGTGCAGCGGGACGGCGGCAACTTCACGCTGTCTGCGCAGGGGCGGCGCCTGCCCCTGGCTCCGGACAGCCTGGGCGTGCTGTTCTCCGAAGCAGCCGCGGCCTGCGATTCCATCGACCTGGAGGTGCTCGCGGAGGTGCTTTCGGGCAGCGCTGGCAGCACGCTGGACCCTTCACACCGTCGACGCCGGACCGCGTTGGTTCGGAGGCAGCTGGTCGAGCTCTTGGCAAGCCGTCCGGAGCTCGCGAGCGCCATCGACCGCAGCGTGTCCCGAGTGAACGCCGACCCGAGCGCACTCGACGCCTTGATCGGACGCCAACACTATCGGCTCGCGCACTACCGGGTGGCGCGTCACGACCTCGACTATCGTCGCTTCTTCGACATCAACGAGTTGGTCGCGCTGTCGACCGACAAACTGGCGGTGTTCGAGGAGACTCACCGGCGGCTCCTCACCTGGATCCGCGCGGGTGAAGTCTCGGCGGTGCGGGTCGATCACCCCGACGGGTTACGCGACCCGATTCAGTATTTCGAACGGCTCCAGGCAGTTTCGCCGTCGCTCTGGATTTTGGCCGAGAAAATCCTCGAGCCCGGTGAGCAGTTGCCTCGGGACTTTCGCGTGGCGGGGACCACCGGCTACGACTTTTGCGCGGCGGTCGGCGGTCTGTTCGTGGAGCCGAGCGCCGAGGCGGGCTTTTCCGAGTTGTGCAAGAGCTTCATCGGCTCGCGTGAGGTCGAGGATTTCGCCACCACCGCGCGGGCTGCGAAACGCTTCGTGCTCGAGGACTCGCTGGCCTCCGATCTCAGGCGGCTCACGTTGCTGCTGGAAGCCATTGCCCGTCCTCGCTTGCGCTACCGTGATTTCACGTACGAGGAGCTGCGTCAGGCCCTGCGCGAAGTGCTCGCGTGTTCACAGGTTTACCGCACCTATGCGCGTCCTGGAGCAGCGCCCTCGCTCCAAGATCAACACGCGACGCAACAGGCCATTCAGCTCGCCAAGCAGCAGCGACCCGACCTGGACCCGGAGTTGCTCGCGCTGCTCGAACAGCTGCTGCGCGGTTCTTGCGAGGTGCCGCTGGAATGGGACTTCGTCGCGCGTTTTCAACAGCTGTCCGCGACCACCATGGCCAAGGGCCTGGAGGACACGGCGTTTTACCGCTACCCGCGGCTGCTCTCGCTCAACGAGGTGGGCTGCGATCCCGGTAAGTTCGGCACCAGTCCCGCGGAATTCCACGAGTTCTGCAGTAAATTGCAGGAGCGCTGGCCGAAGAGCTTGGTGGCCACCACCACCCACGACACCAAGCGCAGCGAGGATGCGCGCCTGCGCATCTCCGCCCTATCCGAGCTCGAGCAGCGCTTTCGCGACAGCGTTCAAGCTTGGAGTGAACACGCGCGACGTTCATTCCAGGGCGAGCCGCCGGATCGCGCGCTCGAATACTGGCTGTGGCAAACGCTGATCGCTGCTCATCCGATCGACGAGGCGCGTCTCAAGACCCATCTGACCAAAGCCATGCGCGAAGCCAAGCTCGCGAGCTCCTGGCTCGATCCGAACCCGAGCTATGAAGCGTCGGTGCTCGACTTTGCCGCGCACGTACTGCGCGACAGTGAGCTGATGCGCTCCGTCGCCGAGTTGGTCGACGAGGTGCTGCCGATCGCGCTTCGTTCTTCGCTGTCGCAGACTTTGCTCAAGCTGACGGCCTGCGGCGTGCCGGACATTTATCAGGGGGCCGAACTATTGGACACGCGGCTCACCGATCCGGACAATCGCACGCCGGTCGACTTCGAGCTTTGCCGGAGGAGTCTGGCGCTCGCGTCGCGCAGCTCGGCGGAGGAAGCGATGGCCGCGGGCGCTTCCGGCCTCGCCAAAATATGGCTGATTCAGCGCGTCTTGGGCCTTCGGCGCATGAAACCGGGGTGGTTCGACGAAAGCGCGCCTCATGTGCCGCTCGCGGCAGAGGGCAGCCAAGCCTCGCGCGTGGTGGCCTTCGCTCGAGGGGAGCGCGTGGTCGTGGTGGCGCCGCGGCTCTGGGGCAGCCTGCTGCGCACCGGCTTCGGGGAGACGCGGCTGCGAGTCGGGCCCGGGACTTTTCGCAACTTGTTCGATTCGGACCCTCGTTACAGCGGTAGCGTCGCGTTAGGGGAACTGCTGCGGCGGTTTCCGGTCGCGCTGCTGATAGCCGAAGGGGCGGATTGATTCAGGTCCGTTCGAACGCGCTACTAGTCGCCGCTTTTCGGAGCTTCAATGACCAAGCCTGAAAATCTGTTCGTCGTGCGTCGTGGCGAGGCCTACCCTCTCGGCGCCACCTACGATGGTCAGGGCGTAAACTTCGCCGTCTATTCGGAGCATGCGAGCGGAGTCGAGCTGTGCTTGATCTTGCCGGACGGAAAGGAGCATCGCATTCCGCTGCGTCATCGCAGCGCGTTCGTTTGGCACGCGTACGTGCTCGGCGTTCAGCCGGGGCAGCAGTACGGCTACCGCGTATACGGCGAATATCAGCCCGAGCACGGGCTGCGCTTCAATCCCAACGTGCGCGTGCTCGATCCGTACGCGAAGGCCGTGAGCCGCCTGGTCGACTACGAGCAAAATGCGTTCGCGTACGAGCTCGGGCAGGATCGCGAAGACTTGGAGATGAGCACGAAACCAGCCGGCGGCGCGCCGACCGCGATCGTGATCGATCCGAGCTTCGATTGGGAGGGTGACCGTCCGCCGGCCGTGTCCTTTCACGAGTCGGTCATTTACGAAGCGCACGTCAAGGGCTTCACTCAGCTTCATCCCGAGATTCCGGCCGACCTGCGCGGCACCTACGCGGGCATCGCGCACCCGGCGGCGCTCGGCCACCTGAAGAAGCTGGGCATCACCGCGCTCGAACTGATGCCCATTCACTTCTTCGTCGACGACACGTTCCTGCTCGAGCGTGGACTCAAGAACTACTGGGGCTACAACAGCATCGGCTTCTTCGCGCCCGACTTGCGCTACCGCCGCGGCAACGAGCTGGGCGCCGAGGTGCGCCAATTCAAGCAGATGGTGAAGGAGCTGCATCGCGCTGGCATCGAGGTCATTCTCGACGTGGTCTACAACCACACCGCGGAAGGCAACCACCTCGGTCCGACCTTCAGCCTCAAGGGCATCGACAACTCGACCTACTACCGCCTGGTGCCCGACCAGCCGCGCTACTACTTCGACTTTACCGGTACGGGTAACACGCTCAACGTGCGCCACCCGCAAACGCTGCAGCTCATCATGGACTCGCTGCGCTACTGGGTGCTCGAAATGCACGTGGATGGCTTCCGGTTCGATTTGGCCTCGACGCTCGCCCGGTCGCTGTACGAGGTGGACCGGCTATCGAGCTTCTTCACGGTCATTCATCAGGACCCCGTGCTGAGCCAGGTCAAGCTGATCGCCGAGCCCTGGGACGTCGGTGAGGGCGGCTATCAGGTCGGTAATTTTCCGATTCGTTGGGCCGAGTGGAATGGTCGTTACCGGGACACCATTCGCCGCTTCTGGAAGGGCGAGTTCAGCACCGCGGCCGAGCTCGGCTTCCGGCTCACGGGCAGCAGCGATCTATACGAAAACGATGGCCGGCGCCCTTACTCGAGCGTGAACCTGATTACCGCTCACGACGGCTTTACCTTGCGCGACCTGGTGTCGTACGAGCACAAACACAACGAGGCGAACGGCGAGGAGAACCGCGACGGAGCGAACGGCGACCACTCCTTCAACTGTGGCGTGGAGGGGGAGACCGAGGACCTGGAAATCAATCGTGTGCGCGCGCGCCAGCAGCGAAACCTCTTGGCCACGCTGCTGCTCTCCCAAGGTACGCCCATGATTTTGGGGGGAGACGAAATGGGGCGCACTCAGCGCGGAAACAACAACGCGTATTGCCAGGACAACGAAGTCAGCTGGCACGATTGGCAGTGGGACGACGAGCGCCGAAAGCTGTTTCAGTTCACGTGCGACCTGATCGCGCTTCGGCGCTCGCACCCCGTGCTGCGCCGGTCGATGTTTTTCAAAGGGCGCCCGATTCGCGGCGCAAAGGTCGAAGACATCATGTGGTTTCGCCACGACGGCGAACCCATGCGCGACCAGGATTGGGACAATCCGGTGACCGCGAGCTTCGGTTTCTTCCTCTCAGGGCGCGGTCTGGACGACGTCGACGAGCGCGGCTTGCCTCTGCTGGACGACGACGTTCTCGTGTTCTTGAATGGCTCGGACGTCGAACTCGTCTTCACCGTTCCGAGCGCGGTCGGCGCCTTGCCCGCGTGGCGCTCGGTGGTGGACAGTGCTGAGCCGGGCAGGGATCTGGTGATTCGGGCCGATCAGCAAGTGACGCTGATTCCCAAATCGTTGATGGCGTTTCGTCGCGCGCTGCCAGCGGCGCGGGTCCCGACCGACCCCGGCTTTACGGTGCCGAGCAAGAGTAAGCCCTAGCGGTTGCCCTCTGCCAGGCGCTGGCGACGGTCATCGACTTCTGGCTCCGCGGCCGCCGAAGCGTGTCGAGGCAGCGCGACGTTGAAGGTCGTGCTGCCTTCGCCCGATCGCACCGTGACCTTTCCGCCGTGCGCGGTCACGATTTCGGAGACGATGAACAGTCCGAGGCCCAGGCCCTCCCCGCGCTTTCGGCCATGCTTGCCCTCGCCGAAGGGCGCAAACAGCACTGGCAGCAGCTCGGGCGGGATTTCTCCGCCGTTGCGCACTTCGAGCGTGACCTGATCGCGCTGCTCTCCGTCCACGTGAACGGTGACCGGTGTCCCCGTCGCACCGTGGCGAACCGCGTTGCCGACCAGGTTCGAGACTACGCGCGCGATGCGCTCTGGATCCCAGGTTCCTCGTGTGTCACCCGTATGGGTGAACGTGCAGGTGTGCTCTGGGCTGGCCGCGGCGACCTCGGCGACCGCCTCGTCCACCAGGCGGGCCAGGTCCAGGTTCGGTTGCGGCGCGATCTGCACCCCACCGGCGAGGCGCGCCCGGCTCAGATCGAAGAGTTGATCGATCATGTTAGCCATACGTCGAGCGCTGGAACGCGCGCGATCGAGGATCCGGCGCTCGGCTGGTTGGCAGCGCGCGAGCAGCAAGTCGGTGGCGATCAGGATGGCGTTGACCGGGTTCTTGAGATCGTGACTGACAGCGGCCACGAAGGTTTCGTTGAGTTCCAGCGTCCGAGCCAGCTCGTCTTTCAGGCTGCGCGTTTCGGCTTCGCTGCGCTGCAACGCCTGCAGCTGCTCCGCGATTTCCAGCCGCTGGTGGTAGAGCGACACGAACGTGCCGACTTTGTGGCGCAGAATGTGGGGATCGATGGGCTTGAACAAGAAGTCGACTGCGCCCGCGTCGTAGCCGCGAAATAAGCGATTTCGCTCCCAGGCTCCGGCGGTGACGAAGATGATCGGGATATGCTGAGTGCGCGGCGAGCCGCGCATCAACTCGGCCAGCTCGAAGCCGTCCAGCTCCGGCATTTGCACGTCGATCAGCGCCAAGGCGATGTCATGCTCCAAGAGCAGCTCGAGCGCCTCTCGTCCGGAGTTGGCCTTCAATAGCTCGAGGTCGCTCTTGCCGAGCAGCGCTTCGAGCGCAACCAGATTCTCTGCCAGGTCGTCGACCAGCAAGAGCTTTGCGGGTTTTGGCGAATAAGTCATGACTTGTCGCTTCGTGTCAGCTCGAGCAAGAGATGCGAGAGCTCGCTAAGGGTGCCCACTACTTGCGGCTGCGCGCGTTCGACGACCATGCGCGGCAGCATGGGGGCGACCGCGGTAGCCGGGTCCTGTACCGCCACGAGCCCGCCGCTGCGCCGCACTTGCATCGCGCCGTTGCAACCGTCGCGGCTGGCACCGGTCAGCACCAGCGCTAGCAGCGCGGGACCATAGGCCACCGCCGCTGACTCGAACAGCACGTCGATCGAGGGACGCGAGTAGTTGACCGGTTCATCGACGGACAAAGAAAACGTCCGTTCTCGCTCGATGAGCAGGTGGTAGTTGGCGGGAGCAAACCAGATCGTGCCCGTGCCCACCGCTTGCTTGTCGAATGGTTCCAGCACCGGCGGCGCGCACTTGGACACGAACAGCTCCGGCAACAAGCTCGGGACGCGAGCCGAAAGGTGCACCAGCACGACCAGCGAGGCCGAAAGCGCGCGCGGCAGTGGCGGCAGCAGCACGTTCAGCGCTTCCACCGCGCCGGCCGAGGCACCCACCACCACCGCTTCGATGGGGGTCGCGTGCCGCGCTCCGAGGTCCAACGGCGCGGCTACCATCGTTGATACCAGTGTTCCAGCGGTCCGAGCCGCTGAAACGCGGCCGCGTGGCTGGAGAAGGCTAGCGACTCTTTGCTGCCGATGCCGAGGAAGCCGCGCCGGCACAAGGCATCTTTGAACAGCCCGATTGCCCGCTCCTGCAAGGTGCGGTCGAAGTAGATCAGCACGTTGCGGCAAAGCAGTAGCTGAACTTCGGCGAACACGTGATCGGTCGCCAAGCTGTGGTCGGAAAAGACGACGCGCTTCAACAGCGAGCGGTCGAGCACCGCCGAGCCATAAGCTGCGGTGTAGTAGTCCGAAAGCGAACAAGTCGCGCCCGAGGCCCGATGATTTTCGGTGAAGGCGCTCAGCCGATCGAGTGAGTAGACGCCTGCCTCCGCTTTGCGTAGCGCTTCGGGATTGATGTCGGTCGCGTAGATCAGCGCGCGGTCGAGCAGGCCCTCTTCGCGCAGCAGGATGGTGAGCGAGAACACCTCTTCGCCCGTGGCGCAGCCCGCTATCCACACCTTCGGCGTCGGATAGGTGCGTAGCTCCGGCACGATGCGTTCGCGCAGGGTGCGGAAAAACGGCGGATCGCGGAACAGCTCGCTCACCTGGACCGTCAGCAACTGCAAGAGCTCGGTGAACAGCGCGGGCTCGTGCAGCAGGCGGGCCTGCAAATGCGAGATGCTTTCGCACTCGAACTTGATCAGCGCTTGTGACAGGCGGCGCTCCAGCGAGGCGCGCGCGTAGTTGCGAAAATCGTAGTGAAAGCGCGAGTAGATGGCCTCGAGCAAGAGCTTGATCTCGAGCTCGTCCAGCGCGGGTAGCAGAGGGGCGTCAGTCATTTGCGGATCCAGACCCGGCACAAGGAAAGCAGCGTGTCGACGTCGAGCGGCTTGGCGATGTAGTCGTTCGCGCCGGCGCGCAAGCAATCTTCGCGGTCATTGCTCATCGCCTTGGCGGTGAGCGCGATGATCGGCAAGTCGCGCCAATCGGGGCGCTTTCGGATTCGTCGAGTCGCTTCGATGCCGTCCATCTCGGGCATCATGACGTCCATCAACACCAGATCGACGCCGGGGTTCTGCTCCAGCATCGAGAGCGCTTGCTGTCCGTTGCGTGCAATGAGCACCTTGGCGCCCTTCGGTTCGAGCAAGCTCGAGAGCGCAAATACGTTGCGAACGTCGTCCTCCACTACCAGAATGCGGCGACCCTCGAAGGCAAGCTCGCGATCGCGAGCTTGCGCCAGCATTCGTCGGCGATCCGGGGGCAGGTCGGCTTCAACGCGGTGTAGGAACAGGGTGACCTCGTCGAGCAGCCGCTCCGGCGAGCGCGCGCCCTTGACGATGATGGCGCTCGAGTGACGGCGTAGACGCGCTTCCTCTTCCTCGGTCAGTGAGCGGCCGGTGTACACGATCACCGGTGGAAAGGCGTGCGCTGGGTCGGCGCTCATCTGTTCGAGCAGGTCGAAGCCCGAAGCGTCGGGTAGCGCCAGGTCGGTGACCACGCAGTCGAACGTGCCGGTGCGCAGGTGCGCCAGCGCTTCCTTGGTCGTGGCGACTGCCACGGTTTCGACGTCATCGGCGGCGAGCAGCTTGCAGATCGCGTCGCGTTGGGTCGCGTCGTCCTCGACGATGAGTAGGCGATTGAGACGGCGCGTCAGCCGCTCTTCCATGCGGTGCAGCGCGCTCGCGAGCTGTTCGCGTTGCACTGGCTTCAGCATGTAGCCGAACGCGCCCATGGCCAGAGCTTGCGACGAATAGTCGGCGACCGAAACCACGTGCACGGGCACGTGCCGTGTCGTGGACAGGTGCTTCAGCCGGTCCAAGACCGATAGGCCCGAGCGATCCGGCAAGTTGATATCGAGCAGCACCGCCGCCGGTTTGAGCTCTTGCGCGAGGCGCAGCCCTTCTTCCCCGCTGCTCGCGGCCACGCATTGAAAGTCGAGCTCATGCGCCAGATCTACGAGAATTTCGGCAAAAGCTGGGTCGTCCTCAATCACGAGCAGCAAGCGCCGTCGCGCGTCGAGCGACGCCCGATCGTCGGCGACCCCGAGCGGTTTGGGCTTCTGGACGTTTGTTGCCGCGGGAACGCTGCTCGCCCGCGCGACGCCCGCGTTGCTGGCCGCGCCGCCGCGGGACCGCTTGCCGGTGTATTGCCGCGGCAAGCTCAGCGTGAAGGTGCTGCCCTTACCCGGCTCACTCTCGAGCGACAGCTCCCCGCCCAACATGCGCGACAGGTCGCGCGAGATGGACAGGCCGAGGCCGGTGCCGCCGTACTTTCGACTCACGGTGCCGTCCGCCTGACGGAAGGCTTGGAACACCGCCTCGTGTTGATCGGCGGGGATGCCGATGCCCTCGTCGGCGACGCTGAACTCCAAACGATCGCCGTGTGGCGTGACCGAGAGCGTGACGGCGCCGCGCTCGGTGAACTTCAGCGCGTTGGACAGCAGGTTCTTGAGGATTTGCTGGACCCGCTGCGCGTCGGTTTCGATGCTGTTCGGCAAGCCCGGATCGAGCTTTACCGATAGGGTCAGGTTGCGCTCCTGCGCGATCGGCGTGAAGGTGGCTAGCAGTGGATCGATTAGGGCTGAAATCGCGGTGGGCGCCGCGTTCACGTCCATTTGCCCGGCCTCGATCTTCGACAGATCGAGGATGTCGTTGATCAGGGCGAGCAGGTCGTTGCCCGCCGAGTAGATGGTGTTCGCGAACTTGATTTGCTCGGCGTTCAGGTTGCCGTCGCGGTTGTCGGCCAGCAGTTTGGCCAGGATCAGCGAGCTGTTCAGCGGCGTGCGTAGCTCGTGCGACATATTGGCGAGGAACTCGGACTTGTAGCGGCTGGCCCGCTCGAGCTCGTTGGCCTTCTCGCGGAGCCGGCGCTCGGCCGCTTCGAGGTCGCTGGCTTGCTGCTCCAGGTTTGCGTTCGAGGCCTCCAGCTCTTCTTGCCGCTCGCGGAGCTGCGCCTGGGTCTGCTGTAGCGCCGCGCTCTGTTCGTGCAGCTCTTCGTTGGTGACGCGCAGCTCCTCTTGTTGTGCTTGCAGCTCTTCAGCCTGACGCTGAGACTCCTCCAAGAGCTCTTGCAGGCGCAGGCGTTGGCGCGCGGAATGAATCGCGGCGGCGATCGTTTCTCCGACCCGGTCGAGCAGCAGGCGGACGCGGGCTTCCGGCGTTCTCAAGAAACCGAGCTCGACCACGGCCAGCACGCCGCCCTCGTGTCGGGCAGCGGCGAGCAGCAAGTGATTCGGCTCGGCATCGCCCGTGCCACCGCGGATCTTGAGGTAGCTCTCGGGCAGGTCCTGCACGTGTACCACCGCCGAGGAGTACGCGGCCCGACCGATCAAGCCTTCGCCCTCGGGGAAGTAGTCGAGGCCCGCCCCGCCTTGCTCGAGCGCAAAGCCCGCCTGTCGCCGAAAGCCAAACGCTTCGCGCACGAACAGCGCCCCGATGTCGGCGCCCACGTACGGCGCCAGCGCCGACAGGGCCCGAGAGGTGAGATCCGGTAGCGACAGCTCACCACGAGTGGCGTCGGACACTGCGAGCAGCCCCCCCCGCATCCACTCCTCTTGCTCCACTTTCTGGCGAGCTTCACGCTCGCGGCCGAGCGTCGCGCTGAACGCCTTGGTGACCTCGGTCAGGTTCCTGCGCGAAAAGAAGCCGAGCGCGAGCGCGGTCAGCAGAATCAGCGATACGAAGGCCCACTTGGTGATGTCCGTCGCATTTTCCAGCGCGATCGCGCGTTGGCGGCGCAGGGAATGTTCCGCGCCCCGCATTTGCTCGAGCGTTTCGTGCGCGCTCTGGGCAATGCGACGCCGCTCGTTGACCAGCGCGGAGTCGACACCAGCCGGTCCGGCGAAGACCTTCGCCGCCAGCGCTTGCCAGCGCGCGGACTGCTGGCGCACTAGGGAGAGGCGACTCAGTTGCTCCGGGTTGTCGCTCACCAAGTGCTGAAGTTCGTCCGCGAGCGTAGAAGGGGTGGCGGCGTCGTAGTCTTCCGCGAACGTGGGGTCGTGGTTCAGCTGGTAGCCGCGTAGCGCCGCCTCTTGCGAGCTCATCAGTCGCTCGAGCTGCTCCAGCTTGAGAAGCACGGTGTCGGTGTGGTCGACCCAAGCCGCGCTCTCGCGCATGCGACTGATTTGCAGACCGAGGATGGCGCCGACCGCGACCAGCAGCACCATCGGCGCAGCGATGGCCCAGACGAGCCGAGTGGTGAGCGAAGGACCGCTAGCGGAGCCAACGGGAACGGCTTCTTCTGTCGACTTCACGCTCAAGACGGCCTTTCGTAGGCGAGTCGGAATTGCAGCATGAATAGCGCGGAGTAAACCCCTGTAAAGCATCCGCGCCCGCCGCGTTTGCGGAGGTTAGTGGCGTTTTGCCTCGTGCGCACGCGCACACCCTGAACTGTCGGCGCAACCGGCGACCTCAAGGCTGGGCACGACGCTTGCTCCCTTATGGCCCATGTCCAAAGCCATTCTCGCAGGTTCGAGTTCGTGGCTCCTGGTCGCCGCGCTGGGACTCACCGGTTGTTATGCTCACGGTCGCGCCGATGCGGTTTGGGTGGAGGCCGACTACACCCCAGCCCAGATCGATGTTTATCCGCACACCGTCTACGAAGGGCGCACGGTGTATCTGGTGAACGATCACTGGTACACGCGCGAGCGGGGGCGTTGGGTTTACTACCGCGTGGAGCCGGAGCCGCTCTACCGTCAGCGGTTGGTGGTGCAGAAGGCGCCGCCTGCGCCGCCACGTCATGCGCCGCGACGCGTGGTGCACGAGCGTCACCGTGATCACGACGATCGCCACCACCATCGCGACGCGGATCGCATGCGCGAGCGCCGCAGTGTGCACGAAGCGCCGCCGGCGATTCCGCGCGACCACCGCTAGTTCTCGTTTCTGGGGCGGCCCGGCGTGGCACCTCGGCCGCGGCGCGTGAAAGCGCGGGCGCCCAGGGGCGTACGCGACGATCAGCGCGCCCGTTCCTGGGTGGGCTACAACAACAGCCGACGCCATGGCCTCGAGCTACGAAGAAGCGGTCGCGACACTCTATCAAGCTGCTCACGAGAGCTTCGTTGCGGAGCGAAAGCGGCTCGCCGCGGAGTTGAAAGCAGGCGGGGACAAGGCGGGCGCGACACGATTGCTCGCCCTTGCGCGCCCACCAGTTTCGGCGTGGGCGGTGAATCAGTTGTGGTGGCAAGCGCGGGACGAGTTCGAACAACTATTCGCAGCGGCGGCGCGGCAGCGCGCGGGAGAGCGAGCGGCTGCGGCCGAGCATCGAGAACGACTCGGACGACTACGGGCGCGCGCCGGTGAGCTGCTTCGTGCAGCTGGGCACGCGGCGAGCGAAGGAACACTGCGCAGGGTCACGACCACGCTCGGAGCGCTCTCGGTACTCGGCAGCTTCGACCCGGATGCGCCTGGGGCGCTCAGCGCGGATCGGGATCCGCCTGGGTTCGACGCGCTTTCGCTGGACGACGCCGCGGCGTTTGCGGCCAGCGCGCCGAAGGCCAAGGAAGAGAGGGGCGACGTTAACGTCGTGACCGCGGCAAGCCGCGTTAACGACGCCGGCAAGGCGAGTACCGATCGCGCGAGTGACGAGAAGGAGCGCGCAGCGGCGCGACGTGCGGCGAAAGCAGCGGAGGCCGAGCAGCGTCGTCGGCAGGCCGAGGAAGCGCGCGAACGCGAGCGCAAAGAAGCCGAGCGCGCCCGGCGTCAAGCGGAGCGCGAGCGACTGGTTGAGCTGTTCGAACGGGCGAGGAGCGAGTTCGATGCTTGCGAGCACGCAGCTTCCGAGCGACGCAAAGAGTTGCGTGCCGCAGAGGCTGCAGCCGAGCAAGCGCGCAACGAGCTGAATGCAGCGCGAGCGCGCTTGAAAGATTTCGACCGCGCGCGCGAGTGAGCGACTCCGCAGTTGGAGCGGAGGGGTTTCAGTTCGAGAAAGCTTCAGGGCCGTGGTCTTTTTCTCTGGTTGGGGGCGCAACACCGAGGGGCTGGGTCCTGTCCGTGGCCCCCGAATCGACGTGAATCTTCTATTGAATGGGCCAATTTTACGCCTGCACCGAAATGACAAAAGAGTTTGGCCCCCACGTCCGAGCTGGGTGCTCCGCAATTAGTGAGAAACCCAGAAATCCTCGGAAAGCGCCCGAGGACGGGGACGCCAACTTCTGTCGCGTTCGCGCGCACGCCGTTTTCGCCCTGTAAACACCCCAGACTGAGGTGAGTCCCATGCACACTTGGCCGAGAAGGATATTCGTCGCAGCCACTTTGGTGGCGGCGGGCTGCAACGGATCGATTGAAGATCCCGGCACGGGCACCGGGACGCCCGGCACAGGCACCGGAACCCCAGGAACCGGCACCGGTACTCCGGGTACCGGTACGGGTACGCCAGGGACCGGCACCGGAACGCCTGGAACCGGAACGGGAACGCCGGGCGCAACTCCTGGCACGGGCACCGGCACTCCCGGGACGGGCACTGGAACTCCGGGCACCGGGACGGGCACCCCAGGTACGGGCACGGGCACCCCGGGCACCGGCACGGGTACCGGTACGACCGCTTGCACGGCCGGCGTACCGGCAACTTCACAGCTGCCCCGTCTGACGCACCTGCAATACGACAACACCATTCGGGACTTGGTGGGGATTTCGGGTAACCCGTCCTCTCAGCTGGCTCCGGACGGTGTGGGCAGCGTCGATCAGCGCGCTTGGGACGGTTACCAAGCCGCGGCGACCGCGGTCGCGGCACAAGTAATGGCAAACCCGGCCGCCCGCAGCATGGCGATTCCCTGCACGCCGAGCGGGGATGGCAGCGCTTGCGCGAAGCAGTTGATTGATACCTTCGGCCAACGCGCGTTTCGCCGCCCGCTCACCGCGGACGAGTCGGCGCGCTTCTTGTCGCTGTACGCAAACCGCGCGACCATCACCGAAAGCGGTACGTTCGACCAGGCCGCCGAGCTCATCATCCGCTCGTTCCTGCAGTCGCCTTCGTTCCTAACCCGCGCGGAAATCTCGGAGACCGCGGATGCGACCGGCATCGCTCTGAACAGTTGGGAAATGGCGTCGCGCCTCTCGTACCTGCTGTGGCAGAGCATGCCCGACGCTGCGCTCTTTACGAAGGCGGCGGCCAATGGTCTGGCGACTGCCGAGGGGGTGCTCAGCGAGGCCACGCGCATGCTGGCGGATCCCAAGGCGCGCGCAGCGATCAGCGCGTTCCACGAGAGCTACTTGCTCATGGGGCCTGCCACGCGCTGGACCGAGGGAACTCACGACACGAAAGTGTTCCCAGCGTTCAAGACGACCGTGGTTCCGACGCTGTCGGAGGAGGCGAAGCGCTTCTTCGACTACGTCACGTTCGATCTGAAGGGCTCGTTCCAGGACTTCCTCACGCGGCCGGTGGCCTTCGTGAACAAGGATCTGGCGCCGTTCTACGGGCTGGACCCGAGCAAGTTCACGGCCGACTTGGCGCTCACCGATCTGGATCCGGCCCAGCGCGCTGGCGCGTTCACCCACGCCGGGTTCTTGGCCTCGTATTCGTCGTTCAACCGCACGTCGCCCATTCTTCGTGGTGCGTTCCTGCAGAAGCAGGTGCTGTGCACGGCTATCGGCGCGCCGCCCGCGGACGCGCTCAACACGCCGGTGCCGACCGACGCCAGTCTGGTGACCAACCGCCAGCGGGTGGATCAGCAGACGTCGCCCGACGCTTGCAAGGGCTGCCATCACGCGCTGGTCAACCCGACCGGGTTTGCGCTCGAGGCCTACGACGGCATCGGCGCTTGGCAGACCAAGGAGCGCGACACCGGCGCAGCCATCGACACCAAGGCGACCGTCGTGATCGGCTCGGCGCAGGTGGAAGTGACCGGCCCTGTCGACCTGATGACCAAGATCGCAGCCTCACCCGAGGCGAAGGCTTGCTACGCCTCGCGATGGGTCAAGTACGCCTACGAACGCGAACTCACCAGCCCGGACAATTGCACCGTGCAGAACATAGCGACCAAGATGAATACGGCCGGCTACTCCGTTCTCAATCTGATAACCGACCTGACCCAAGCCGTTTCGTTCCGCTATCGAGCCAAGGAGGCGCCGTGAAACGTCGAATTTTTCTGAAGGGTGTTGCTGGGGCTTCGCTTGCGGCACCCTTCCTGAGCTCGCTCGAGGGCACCGCCAGTGCGCAGGAAGGGGCCTCCCCGAAGCGCTTGGTGATCTTCTACACGAACAATGGCTGCCTTACGAACCGCTGGTTCCCGAAGGTCGAGAACGGTCCGATCGACGCCGCGGCGCTGGCTGGGACAACGCTCGCAGGGCTCAGCTCGTTTGCGCCGAAGCTGTTGTTCCCACGTGGTTTGGCGATGTTTCCGAAGGGAACCATCAACGGCTACTTCGACCCGCACGATCAGGGCATGGGCTCGAAGCTCACCGCGGCGCCGATTCAGCCCGACGGCAGTCACTGGTCCACCGGCACCTCGCTCGACCACGTGGCAGCAGGGCTGGTCAATCCCGGTGTCAAGAGCCCGATGGTGCTGTCGGTGGGCAATGCCTTCGCCAACGTGAAGGGCATCGTCTCCTATAGCGCGCCGGCCACGCCGTACTCGCCGGAGACCAAGGTCAACAACGTGTACAAGTCGCTCACGGGCGTGTTCGTGAGCGGCGGCGGCACGCCGACCACCGCGGCAGACTTCCGCGTCAAGCAGGGCAACAGCATCCTCGATTTGGTCAAGGGCGATCTGGACTCGCTGAAGCGGCTCAACATGAGCACTTCGGACAAGAAGAAGATCGACGACTGGAGCTCGCTGCTGCGGCAGACCGAGGTGAAGGTCGTGACCGCGGCTTGTAACGCGGATTCGGCTGCGGCGCTCGGCATCACCGATGCTTCGGTCAAGGCCGCGGGCGGATTCGACACCACCACCGCCTGGACCAAGGGCGGCGACCTGATGTTGAACCTGATCGCGCTGACGATGATGTGTGACTATAACCGCGTGATCGTGATGCAGTGGCCGGGCTTCGTGACGTTCAAGTGGGACGGCATGGATCACCAGTACGATCATCACGGCCTGTCGCATCGTAACGGCAGCGTCGCGGTCGGCGGCACCTGTGCTCCCGGTGTGATCGACAGCATCAACCAGATCGACAACTGGTACGCCGGGAAGTACGCGAAGCTGGTCGGCTTGATCGACAGCATCAAAGAAGGCGACAAGACCATGCTCGACAACTCCGCGGTCATGTGGCTGCCGGAGCTGGCCGATGGCAACGCCCACAACAACAACAACCTGCCGATCGTGATCGCCGGTAGCGCCGGTGGCTACTTCAAGCAGGGTCAGTCGATTAACCTCGATACCAAGACGCTGGGTACCGGAAACAGCGAAGCGAGCTGCACCGCGACCAGCGACAGCGTCGGCTTCAACACCGGCTCGAACACGGGCAACGTGCCGCTCAACAAGCTGCACGTCACCCTGCTCAACGCCATCGGCGCGAAGGACAATGGGCAGCCGTTCACCAAGTTCGGCACCATGGACACCAGCGACGTGGCAAAGGGCATTACCAACCCCGGTGAATTGACGGCACTGAAGGCCGTCTAGTCGCTGGGAAAAAGGCCCGGTGGCTCGGATTGGGCCGCCCAGAACCGAGCAACGCCTCCGAAAGGGGGCGTTGCCGTTTTGTTTCGGGGTGCCTGACGCGGCCACATGCTCATGCGATAGGCAGAAGTGTGCAACACGCGCGATTCTGCCCCGCGGACGGAGTCAGCGATGCCGGACCGTGGGAAGGGCCAAGGAGTACGTAGGCGGGCGTTAGTCGCGCTTGGGCCGGCCGGGACGTTCGTCCAGAAGCCGGAGCTCGATGCCGATCAGTACGGCCTCGACCTTGGTGCTGGCCCCGAGCCGCTCGTACAGCGCTCGAACGTGCGAGCGGACCGTGTTCACGCTGAGGTTCAGCGCCACCCCGATGTCCTCGTAGCTGTGGCCGTTGGAAAGGAGCTTCAAAATCTCGCGCTGCCGGGCGGTGAGCAGCGAGTCCGCAGCTGGAGTCGCGGGCAGTACCGCCGCCATTTGCGCGGAGCTGCGCCGCGCGCGCCCGAGCACGATGCGCGACACCGGCGACGACATGGGTACGCCGCCTCGAACCAGCTCCCGCACCGCCGCCGCGACGTGGGGCGCCTCGTTCGAGAACAGGTAGCCGCTGGCCCCGGCCTTGATGAGCTCGGTCACCTGCCGCTCCCCAACGGGATCTGAGATGACCAGCACTGGAGTGGTACCCGCTTCGCGCCTGAGCCGCTTGAAAGCGTTGGCGTCATCGGCCGATGGCTTGCGAAAGGCGGCGACCACCGCGCGCGGTCGCACGTTGCGAATCACGCGCGCCGCGCTGGACAGCGAGTCGACCGCGTGGGTTTCGACGCCCGGGTCCGAAGACAGCACTTGGCGAACTCGCCCGCCGTCGCTCTCGATGAGCAAAACCGAGATCGTCCCCACTGCGCTGACAAATTCACTATTTGACATTCGTCTGCTCGCTGCCTCGTTTCGTGGATCGAGGACAGCGCAACGACACCTCTGTGGACCCAGGGCAGAGGTTACTTCCCGGGCCAACTAGAGTGCAAGCCGAGCGCGCCAACGGCTACGAGAAGCCGAGAACGAGAGGGTGAAGGCGATGGGTCGAGTCGAGTTTCAAGGGGTTCAGTCGGCCGAGGTCGTGCGAATTCAGCAGCTTTCGGCCCTGCCCGGCGTGGATTTCTGGACGGTCCAGAATTCCGAGCGGCTGTGGGCGATGATTCACGAAACCTTCACAGTCTGTTTCGTGCTCGGTCCGAACGGCGCGCCGCGCGGGCGCTGGCGCAGTCGCGGTAAGGAGCGCGTCGTGTCCGCCGGCTGCGTGCAGCTAATGGAGCCGGGTGAAGCGCACCGCACCACGGCGGTATTCGAACCCGCGTCATTCTTCGTGACGTGGTGGAAACCGGAGGTGCTCCAAGCCGCCGCGCTCGAGCTAGGCCTGTCCAGCACCATTCATTGGAAGGCGGCCCAGCTCGAGTCCGGACCGGTGTCGCAGTCGCTTTCGGTGCTGGCCCAACGTCTGAACCACGAGCCCGATTCGCTCGCGAGCCAAGAGGCCTACGCACAAGCGACGCGAGAGTTGCTCTCGAGCGCCGCCGATCTGGGCTCTCGGCGCCAACCGAATGGGCGCTTTCACCCCGGCGTGCGACGCGCGCTCGAGCACTTGCGCACGCATTTCCGCGACTCGATTTCGCTCGACGACTTGGCCAAGGAAGCGCGGCTCACCAAGTTTCACTTCGCTCGCTGCTTTTCAGAAGCCGTTGGCTTTGCTCCGCACCAGTATCAGAAGCTGTTGCGCGTGCACGAGGCGCGGCGCTTGCTCGAGCAGGGCTGCTCGGTGGAGGAGGCCGGGGAAAGCGCCGGTTTCGCCGACGCGCCCCACCTTACTCGCGCGTTTCGCGAGTGGATTGGCGTGTCACCGGGCGCGTGGGGTCGTGCGCGCCGCCCTCGCTGGAGCGCCGGCAAAGCCGCTCCTGATTCGGTTTGATCGCCGAGTGCGGCTACGACGCGGGGGGCACCCGGGCCATCGACTGATCGTGTCGGCGACCGAGCGCCGGCAGCGCCAATAAGGCCCCAATCAAAGCCAACAGCATGTCCCATTGCGCGTCCCACACGTCGCCCTGGGAGCCGAGGAACGCCTGCCCCACGTCGGACGCGGCGATGAGCGTGACCCACCACTCGAGCAGCTCCCAAAACGCGGCGAACGCGAGCACGACCGAGCAGGTCAAAAAGAACAGCCAACCGCCGCGCGTCAACGCGGTCTTTCGGAGCAGAATCTCTTTGATCAGGAACGCCGGAAACACGCCGAGGGCGAGGTGGCCAACGCGATCGTAGTGATTGCGCGCCAGTCCGAACGCGGTCTTGGCCCAGTTGCCGAGCGGCGTTTCGGCGTAAGTGTAGTAGCCGCCATAGATCAAAATCAGCACGTGCAGGAAGGTGCCGACGTAAACGAAATGCGAGAGCGGCATACGCGGGTAGAGCAGCAGCAAGGCTGCAATCAGCGCTAAGCCCGGCCCCACCTCCAAGATCCAACTGGTGCGCCCGGCGGGCGGTGACCACAGCGTGCCAAGGCACACGACGCTCAGCGCAGCCAGCAGGGCGAGCGGGAGTTTTGCGTGTTGGCGCAGGGCGGGGGAGAGCATGTTCCTCGCGCCCTGCGCTTACACCGTGCTGTCGGTAAGCACGAGCTCGCTTTTCAGCGCCGCACGTTCAGCGGCAAACCCAGCGGCCTTGCCGCGCGTTCCCCGTGCAGGTGCAATCGACCCTGGCGTACGAGCAGACGTCGTCCGGCGAGTTGGTCGTGAGGCAATTGGCGAGATTGGTCGGACGCCGCGCTGGACAGTTCAGACCGCCAGAACCGCCCGCGCCGCCGGCGCCGCCGCTGGTGCCGCTGCCGCACACCCAGGCCCGGCCCCCGGGCTGTGCGTTCGGAGCACAAACACAGACGTTACCGTTGGGGTAGTCGCAAATGTCACCGAGCGGGTAGTCCGCGCACGAGCCAGTCGGCTCGGCGCCGGGGCAACTATTGGAGCCAGCCCCGCCCGCACCGCCCGCGCCGCCCGCGTCGCTGCCGCCACCGGCCACGCTGATGCTGCCGCCAGTGCTCGCTTTGCCGCCAGTGCTGGCGACCCCGCCGGTCGCGACCATTCCAGCTTCACCGTTGCCGCCTTCACCCCCCGCGCCGCCATTCGAAGCGCCGGCGCTCGATGAGCCGCCGGTCGTACTGCCGCCCTGGGTCGTGGTGCCACCGGTCGTTCGATTGCCCCCTGTGCTCTGCTGGGTGCCTCCGGAGCTCGCGCCGCCGGAGCTTGCACCGCCCGAACTGGAAGACCCGCCCGTGGTGCTGCCGTCCACGTCGTCGTCATCGCCACCGCACGCGACTGCCAAGGTGCAGCCCAATGCCATGAGCCCAGCGCACAAAGAAAATCGATTTTTCATGAGTCTCCGAAACCGCCTTCAGTTACCGCGTCGACTCGAGTCGAGGTCGAAGGGCACCTTAGGATCCGTACCCAAACGGTATCCAATTACAGCAGCGCGCGGGACTTTTTCTTGCGTTCCTCGCGCTGGCGGTTAGCAGATTGGCTGAAAAATTTTTCGCCGTGCAAGGAATCTGCAGCCGCACTGCGCCATCAGTGCGGCTCGACGTAGAAATCTTCACTCACTAGGTTGGTGATCGGGCCGTTCCAAATTTCGAAGCCCACGGCCACGCTCAAAATCTGAGTGCCCGGCAACGACACCGAACGACTCGACGCGTCACGCACGAAATCCATCACGTCGAACTCGAGTTCGTACGAATCACGGCCCTCCGCACGCACGTAAGCCACGTATGGTTTTCCGCCGACGGTGCCGACCCAAAGATTCCACTCGCCGGGCACGTTGCTCACCTGCAGGTTCGACATCCGCACACTGCCGGCGGGCTGCTGCCCAGGAGGATCGCGCAACCAAACCATGAGGAACGCGGTTTGTCCGGAGACGCTCGCGCTGTTCGAGAGCCAGATATCGTACGAGGCGTTGTATTGCCCGTTGTTGCCGTTTGGCTTCCAGCGCCAGCCCGTCTTGAGCGACGTGATCGCCGTCAGCGCTTTCGGCAGCCCGCACTCACCCGAAGCCGAGTCGGAGTACACCCCGCAAAACAGCGTCGGATACGAAGCGGGCTCGTAGCTCGGCCCTTGCTTGCCTTGCATGCTGGCCACGGTAAACGAGGTTCCCAACCAGCTGACGCTCTGCGAAGTGAAACCAGGGCCCCAGCCATTGGCCATGAAGAAGTAGTTGACGCCGTTGCGTGTCACCGCGCTCTTCGCCCAACGATCTGCCGAGGTGCCGGAGCCGCTCTGCGTCGGCGTTCCGAAATTGCTCGGTCCGGCGCTGCCGCCGGTGTTCGTCGTGCCACCGCTGTTCTGTGCGCCCCCGTTCTGTGCGCCACCGGCGCTGGTCGTGCCACCAGTGGTGGAAGAAAATCCGCCCGTGCTCGCCGCCTCGCTGCTCTCGCCCATGTCGCAAGCGAACGAGCTGAGCGCGGCGACAGCGAGCGTCGCGAGAGAAGTGAACGGGAACCCAATTTTTCTAAGAAGCGGCATTACGGTATCCATGTCGATCTTGGCTCGGAGCCTTCTCAGTGTAGAGGCAGATCGGCGATTGGGCCCGCACAAACCCCTTTGGGTTTGCGAGTGCGTGGGTCGGCGAGCGTGTGCGATTCGAGCCGCGTTTTCGGCTCCGGCGGATGCTGAGGCGAGAAACCGACCTCGTTCCGAACCGCGAGCCTGCTGTCCAACTGGCGAAAGTCCGCGGAATTGGCGTTAACGTCCGCTGCGGCGCCCGCTTCTGCGCGGTGGTATTCGTCGCCCATGATCCTGGTCGGACAATATGATTCGCCATATGTTCGGCGCGTCGGCATCGCGCTCACGGTCTGTTCGCTGCCGTACGAGCACCGGCCTTGGTCGGTGTGGGGGGACGCCGAAAAGATCCGCGCGTTGAACCCGCTCTGCCGTGTGCCCGTGCTGGTGCTCGAGGACGGGACGCCACTCACCGAGAGCTTTGCGATTCTCGATACCGTGGATGAGCGCGCCGGTTCGGAACGCGCGCTGTTGCCGCCACACGGCGCGACGCGACGCGAGGGCCTGCGCATCGCCGCCCTTTGTACCGGCATTTGCGACAAGGCGGTGAGCCTCCTCTATGCATCGCTCGAGTTGATGAAGCCATCCGAAAAGTGGTTCGAGCGGTGCTGGCAGCAAATTGGCGATACCTTCGCGTATTTGGAGCGCGAGCGCGCGTCGCGTGCCAGCGCGCACTGGCTCGGCGACGCGCTGACCCACGCCGACATCGCCTTCACCTGCGCGTTTCGTTTCGTGACTGAAGCGCACGCCGCGCGCTTCGACGGCGCCCGCTACCCAGCGCTAGCTCAGCACGCGGCGCGCTGCGAAGCGCTCCCCGAATTTCGCGCCGTCTACCTGCCCATCACCAATAACCTCTGAGCGCGTGCCTTCGACACTGCTAATGTGAGACTATGCCCGAGCCTAGTAAAGAAGAGCTCCTGCGAGCGGCGTCTGGCAGCATCGACACCGAGCAGTTCCAGTTCGACGGCCTGCGTGGCGATCGTCGGCTGCACCTCACGCGGGCGGCGCTGGAGGCGGGGCTTGCGAACTTGCCGCCGGCACCGCGCGATCGCGGCACGGTGCACTTGCTGGTCGCGCGGGGACGAACGGGCGAGCGCTTCTTGCACGACAGCGCGCAGCTCACGCGCGAAGGTGGGATGCCTGGCGATCGCTGGGCGGGAAACGGACGCTACGGCCCTGATTACCAACTCGCTACCACCCGCTCCGACTTCGCGCGTCTGGTCGCGAATGGGCAGCCGCTCGAGCTTCATGGCGATAACCTGTATTTGCACCTCGATATCTCTTCGGAGAATCTGCCGGCAGGCTCTCTGGTGCAACTCGGCGGCGCCCTGACCAGGGTCACTCGCCAAGCGCACAACGGTTGCAAGAAATGGGTGCAGCGCTTCGGGCTCGACGCCATGCAACTCAATCTGGCGAATGGCTATCGCAACCTGCACCTGCGCGGCATCTACCTGCAAGTGGTCGAGGACGGCCTGGTGCGCGTGGGCGATCCGGCGCTCGTGGTTTCGAGAGCCACGGCTCAGTGAGCCGCGCCCGCGGTCGCTTCGTCACACCCGTTAGGGTGATGTTTCGCGCAGGTAACGGACGATTTTCGCAAGAATGTTCAAGCGCGCGAGTGAGGCGTTTTGGCGCGAAATCACGGGATCCAGCGATTCGTCGCGGTTCGGCCCGGTGAACGAGGACGTCCGCCCGTAGCCAAAGCTTGACCGCTCCGCGCTCCGCGCCCATCAGAGGGACGTGGCGACGCGGGGCGAAGCTAGCGGCGGGTTGGCGGTCGAAACGATTGAGTCGGTCGGGGGACTCCGGGCGTTGGAAGCCGAGTGGCGAGTGCTCGAGGCGCGCTTGCCCCGGTTGCCCTTCGTTACCTTCGATTGGCTGCTCACCTGGTGGGAAAACCTGGCCGAGGATCGGCTGCTGATCCGGGACCAACTGCACGTGCTCGCGATTCGGGACGCGCACGGGGGGCTCGTGGCGGTCGCGCCGCTGATGCTAACCCTGCGTCCGGGCGTGGAGCGATTGGCGGTGCGCCAGTTGCAGCTCTTCGGTGCCGATCCGAACCTGACCGAGATCCGCACGCTGGCCGTGGCAGACAGCGAGCGCCTGCGCGTGTATGCCGCGCTCGTTCGGCACCTTCAGGGGCAGGCCCAGCGCTGGGATTGGTTCTTGCTCACCGGGGTGCCGAGCGCTGACGAGCTCAAGGCTACGGTCGAGCAGTCGTTCGCTCGCGTGAAGTGGTTGCGCAGCGTGCCCGACTACACCCTGGCTCTCCCGGCCAGCTATGCCGCGTTCAAGCTCTCCCTTTCGCGAAACATCAAGGAATCGCTGCGCAAGTGCTACAACTCACTGAAGCGAAACGGCCTGAGCTTCGAGTTTCGCGCGCTCTCGGACGTGGACGACGTTGGCCACGCGCTCGAGCATTTCTTTCGCTTGCACCGTTTGCGAGCCGCGCTGCCGGGCACCGTGCCTCATCCGGACGTGTTTGCGGCCGAGTCCTCGTGCCGCTTTCTGCGTGCAGTGTGCCGGCGCTTCGCGGAACGCGGCAAGTTGCGGGTGTTTCAGCTCAAGATTGGCGACCGCGTCGTGGCGACTCGCATCGGCTTTTTGTGCGAGGACTGCCTCTATCTTTACTATTCAGGCTACGATCCCGCGTTCAAGCAGTACAGCGTGATGACCACACTCGTGGCCGAGAGCATTCGCTTCGCGATCGAGCACGGCCTGGCCACGGTCAACCTGTCGACCGGTCGCGACGTGTCCAAGCTGCGCTGGGGTCCGCGCGAGACCGAGTACGGTGACGCGCTGATCGTTACCCCGTCCTTGCGCGGACAAATCGCCTATGACCTGTGTGCGGCGGCCAAGCAAACGCTGCTCTTCGCCCAGCAACACACGCGCGCGCTCGACGCGCTGACCCGCCGGGCCGAGCCGCGTTCGACCCCGCCGAGCGCTGCGGGCGTCAGCGGCTCGGCCAGCGCGCCGCCAAGTGAATCGAGCGCGCCGCCAAGCGAATCGGGCCGGCCACCGGTAAGCGAGGCGACGGCCCGTGGGGATGCGGCGCTGTCCGAGCGCAGCCTTCGCGCGAGCAGACTCGGTCGCGGTTAGCGTCGTCGGGCAGCGCGACCAGCAGCTGGCTGCGAGCGGCTTTACAGGTCGCGCATGCGCTGTTATACATATGCACGCACATGCATATAGATGTTTTTCAGGCCTTGGCGGACCCGTCGCGCCGCCGCGTCGTCGAAGCTCTCCGGGGTGGCGAGCACGCGGTGAACGACATCGTGCCTCGGGTGCGCATCCATCAATCGGGCGTCTCGCGGCACCTTCGTATCCTGCAGCAGGCGGGGTTCGTGCGCGTTCGTCCGGACGGGGCACGGCGTTTGTACTCGCTGCGCCCGGAGCCGTTCCGCGAGCTGGACGCGTGGGTTACCGGCTACCGCAGCCTGTGGGAAGCGCGCCTCGACAAGTTTGCCGAAGCACTGGAACGAAAACAAAAGGCGCGGGCCGCGCAGCGAAAGGACAGCAGCAAATGACGAAGCAAAATCCGCCCACGGCCGACGCCAACAAGAAGCGGCGGGTTACCCTGGAACGGGTCTTCCGCGCGTCGCTCGAAGAGGTTTGGGACCTGTGGACCACCAAGGAGGGAATCGAGTCCTGGTGGGGCCCTGAGGGTTTTCAGGTCACCGTGCGAAAGCTCGACCTACGCGCGGGGGGCGAGCTGCTCTACGCGATGACCGCAGTTGGCCCTGGTCAAGTCGAATTCATGAAAAAGGCCGGAATGCCCGTGACCACCGAGGCACGCATCACTTATACCGAGGTCGTCGCCCCCGTTCGCCTCTCGTACGTTCACCTCACTGACTTCATTCCGGGCGTCGACCCCTACGACGTCGCGACCGTGGTCGAACTTCACGCCTCCGGCGACAGCGTTCGCATGCAACTCACCTTCGACGCCATGCACAGCGACGAGTGGACCCAGCGTGCGGTCATGGGTTGGGAAAGCGAACTCGGCAAACTCGAAGGCGTTCTGGCCGCCCGCACTCGCGCCTAGCCTCACCTCGGTTTCCGTCCGAGCACTCCACCGAGCCATGTGCATGGCACGGCCGTCAGAGCGAGTGCGATCGGATACCACGCGGGGCCTAGGTTCATTGGAATGGTGCTGACTGCGCCGAGGGTGCCGAAGAACAAGCCGATGCCAGCGAGGATCCAGACCAGTCGTAGCGATGCGTCGGGGCTCAGCCGCGCGGTGACGTAGCCCCCGAGGACGGTGAACCCGATGCGATAGCTGAGCGCCAAGGCGTTCAGTCCGGGTTCGTGCATGGGCTGCCCCCATGGAGGGTAGACCGAAAGCACGTGCAGCACTTGATCGGTGCCGAGTGACAGGACGACGACCGTGAAGAAGCCAGCCGCGACCGCACCGATGCCGCGGCCGAGGGAGCGCCGGGCGATGCTCGATTTCGGGGTGCTGGTGCGGTTTTTGGCGACGGAAAGCAGGGTTTCGGAAGCGTCAGCGGGTTGAATATTCATTGGCATGCATATGCATAGCGGTGCATATGTGGTTTGTAAAGCCCCGGGGCTCGAGGCGTGCCGTGGTTGGCCAGCGACGCAGCGCGGGCTCGATCTTACGAAAGGCGCTCGATACCGGGCAGAAACCCGGACCACGGGAGCTTCCCCGGGCGACCCCGTGTCCCGAGCCCAGTTCCCCAAGGCTGGCGCGGCAGTGCGGGGAAGCGATGGCGCCCTGGGTACTCCTGAATACCTGGGGTGCCAAGCTATTGCGAAACGACGGACGGTGTGTCGCGACGAGCGCTAGACCCTTGGCGGGCAGGCGCGGTGGCGCGCGGGGAAGGGCGAGGCGCGGCTGCGCTAGTGCCGGGCTCGGCCGGCGAGCGCGCACTTTTCAGGGTGGCCTTCCCAAAACAAACGTGAGGGCGAAGGCCGTTTGGTTACAGGCAGTAGCGTTGGACGTGGCTGCGCTCGGGATCGAAGCTACACGAGGTGCCGCCGCAGCAATCGGAGTTGGCGAAGCAAGGGCGGTCGGCGCAGGTGTTTGCGCTGGCTTCGACCGAGCTGCTTTGGCGGGGAGGGCCCGCGTTGTCATCGGCTGATGCGGCGCGATCAGTGTCGTTGTCGCTGCCGCTGACGTTCGGGTCTTTGCCCGGCGAGCTTGCGCAGGAAAGTAAGGTCCCTACCGCGAAAAATGCGGCGATCGTAACACCCATTCGAGTTTTCATTCGGTCCTCCTTCAAACAGAGAGACGCGATTTCGACACTGCAGAGGCAGTGCCATGGATGGAGTGTACTCCTCAATTTCAAGCGTGCACGGGACCGCACCGTGCCGATTGCCGCGCAGGGCGTGCCGCGATGTTTGGTTGATTCCGTAACAGGGAATTCGTGTGTGCACAGGGTCGTCGCGCGCGCGCCAATTGACGCGGCGAGACGCGTTGTTCGGGCTCCGAATCTTGGTCAGCCGAGTCGAGGCAGAAGGCCCCGCCAAGGACGTGGGCGTTTGTGCGCTGCCGACGCGACTTAGTCTTCGCCTTCGGCGAGCTCTTCGGCTGCGTCGCGTTCGGCGGCGGGTTCGCCTTCGGCGCGCGAGCCTTGGCGAGCGAGCGCGAGGCGGTGCTGATGAAAGAAAAGTCTGGCAGTCTCGACCGCGGAACGAACCGAAGGATCGGGGGTTCCGACCAGGTTCACGCGCTCGGCCGCGTCCTGATTGAGGTCGTAGACTTCGACCGTTTTGCCCGGGACGTTGAAGAGCACTTTCTTGCCGTCGCGAAAGTAGAAGGCTTCCAGGCCGTGGGTGGCGCTGATGGCGATCGGGCGAGACAGCGGCTTGTTTCCGCCGAGCGCGAGGTCGACCAGACTCTGCCCCATGAAGACACCTGGGGTCCCGAGCCCAAGAGTGTCGAGGATGGTTGGCGCGAGGTCGACCAGGCTCACGGGCTCCGCGATGCTGCGCGCGACCACGCGCGGGCCGCACAGGAAGAGCGGGACGCGCGCGACCTCTTCGTAAATGATGCGTGCGTGGTCATAGACGCCATGCTCGGCGAACCCCTCGCCGTGATCCGCGGTGACGATCAAGAGCGTGCGCTGGGCGAGGCCGCTTTGCTTGAGGTGGTCGAAGAAACGCTGCAGCGCTCGGTCGACTCGGCCGACCTCTTGCAAGTAACGCTCGAAGCGGGAGCCTTTCCCCTGATACGGAGCGTGCGGCTCCCCGAAGTGCGCGTAGAAAAAGCTCGGCGACTTGGTCTCGGCGTATTCGATGAGCTGATTCACCAGCGAGTTGGCGTTGAATGCCTTGATGACCTCGGTCTGGAAGCCCACGCCCACGCCGGAGGCGATGCTGAGGCGGTTCAGGCGGGGCAAGCTGACGGTGCGGATGCCGGCGGCCGAGAGCAGCGCGGGCAGGCGCGGGCCTTCGTGATCGAAATGGAAGAGGTCACAGCGGAGCTGCGAGTAGAATTGGCCCGAGAACACGGAAGCGAGCGAGGCCCGGGTCGACGACGCGGAGCTGCGAGCGTGGCTGAAATAAGCGCAGTGTTCATGCAGCGCGGCAAAGCCCGGAAAGCGCGCGAGGTGCTCGGCCTGGCTGACGACGTCGGCGCGCAGGGCGTCGATCGTGAGCAGAATCACGATAGGCGGCGCGCTCAGCGTGAGCTTGTGCGATGGGGGGACCGGGGGCAGCGTGGAGCGATCTTGAAACCAGGGCGAGACCAGGAACTCGCGGCGCACGAGCTCGAGCGCGGGGCCAGGATGCTCGGGATAAAAGCGCGCGACGAAGGGTGCGAGCGCGGCGCTCGGCAAGCTGTAGAGGCGACCCAGAACGGCCTGCGGCGGGGGGCGAAGCAGCGTGGCCAAGCTCGCTAGGGCGAGCGCGCCGAGCACGGCGAGCTGCCAGCGCCGCGCGAGTTTAGGGGCAGGCAGAATACCGTCGAGGGCAGCGGCAATCACCAGAGCCGCGAGCCAGGCGAGCATCAGGTGCAAGGCAGGGTAGTTGCCCGGCAACAAGAAGGCGTTCGCGATGCCCAGGCTCAGGCCGAGCGTGAGTCGCGCGCCGAGTGCCACGCGGCCCTGCGCCTTGTTCAAGAACGGGGTCGCGCCCAGTAGCAGCGCGAAGAAGAGCGCTGCGGCGAGCATGACCGCCAGGACGGGCACGCGATAGCGTCCGGCGGCGTTGGTGACGTCGGAGCGGACCGTGAGCAGCGATACGACGAACACCGCGAACGCGAGGGCGAGCGCGCGGGGGAGCGTGGCGCGCTCGGGAATGCGCAGTTTGTCCGCGACTCTTCGTGCGAGCTCGAGGGCGAGAAAGGAGACAACGCCTGCCGACAGTAGCTGCCCCGCGTCGTACGCATGGTGAAGCAGGCGGACGCTGCTGGGTGGGGGCGAACCGCGGAACAGCAGCAATAGCTGATTGAGGAGCGCGAGCGCCCCCCAGCCTGCGAGCTGAGACACGCCGTTGATCGCGCTGTTCTGCACGTTGGGCGCGACCCCCTGCTCAGCCTCGCCCCTCGGAGGCTGGCTTTCCCGATCCGAAGAAACAACCACGCCGCGCCACCGTAGCGCATGTTCGAGCCGCTACGTCCGCGTAGGCGCCGAAATTCGCAAGAAATCGAAATGGCTGGGGTGAGCCCGAGGGCTAGAACGAGGCGCTGCGCCCCAGCGGTGCGGAGACTTTGCTTGGCATCTTCGTCGGACATAGCAGTCCGAGTCAGCGGGGGATATCGACGCAGCAGCCGGTGATGCAGAACTTGCCAGCAGGGCAGCTCGCGTTCGGGCCGCAGCTCGGTTGTCCGCTGGGACAGCTTGGCTGGGCGCCGTTACAAGCAGCAGGAATCGCCGTTTCGCCGGCACAAACCTCACAGGTGGCGCAGGTGTTCAGGCACGAGCGCACTTGCGTGCAGGGGCGGCAAGCGTTCGGATCGGAGAGCGTCGCCTGCGAACAGGTACCGAGGCCGCCCGCGGTCGAGCCGATCCAAACGGTGTTCCCCGATCGTGCCGGGAGCTCGCAGCAGCCGAAGCAGTCGCAACCATTCGGGGTCAGTGGCAGGCAGTAGTCGAGGCAGCTCGCTGCCTGGCCGTTCGCCAGATCCGAGCAGGTCTTGCCCTGAATCGACGTTTGCTCATCGTAGCGGCAGCTCGCGTCGCCACTCGGCGGGTAGTTCGGCGCCACCGACATGGGATCACAGGTGAAGGTCCAGTCACAGCCATCGTTGCCCGCGCCGGAGTCGCGATCGAATTGACAATCTTGCCGGCAACCGCCGCCACTCTGGCCGGGAATTCCCGGGAAGTACGAGTCTTCGGTGTCATCACACGGGCCGAGACAATCCGGGTCGAGCGCATCGATTTTGCCATCGGTATCGTTGTCCATGCAGTCGCCGCACCGATAGACTTTGCCCTGACAGGCGGCGGTGACGCATTGAGCTGCGCCGCCGCCGGCAGTGCCCCCTTCCGTTGGCGCGGCGCCGCCCGAACCTGCACTGCCACCGGTGGCACGCGGCGAGTCGTAGCCGACCTCGACGCGGTCGGAACACCCAAGGTACGTCGCGGCGCTTAGCAGCCACGTCGCGAGTACCAGCGCACTACTTCGAAAGACCACTTTCGACCGCTCGACGGTGCGCGGAGTCCGGGAAGGCTTGTTCGAACGAGCCGGCCCGCTCTGCGGCTGTCTTGCCGCGGCCTAACCGGCGCAGCGCTTCGATCGCGATCACTTCGCGCTCTTGTCGCAAAATGCCGTTGGGGAACCGCGCTTCGTGCTGGCGCGTGAGCGCGAGGGCGCGCGCGGGGTCGGTCGCAAGCGAGCTGCGGGCTTGTTCGAGCAGCGCGGCTTCGCTGAGCGCCGGGTGGGTTGCCTCACCGCGCGCTCGGCCGTTTCGGGCTGCGCTGCTGGGCGAGGGCGCCGTTGCGGCCACGGTCGGCGGAGCTTCACTTGCCGTGGTCGCGGGCGCCAGCGGTTGCGAAATCGAGCTTGGCGCCGCCGGCGCGTTCAGCGACGGGATGCTGGCGATTTTCGGGGCAGGGGGCTTTGGGTCGACTGGTGGCGCTTCGCCCTCGCCGCCACGCAGCGTGAGCGCGAGCAGACCCACGCCAGCGAGCCCGAGCGCACCGAGGAGCCATCGGGTGAGCGGCTTACCCGAGAGCGGGTTCGGCTTCGTGTTTGGGGTCGGGTTCGCGAACGCAGGCTCCAGGCGCTCGGCCACGCGCGCGAGTTGCTGCGCGCTCGGCAAATCTTCTTGCCCTTCACGAAACCAATCGCCGAGGACACCGGCGTTCGGATCTGCGGCCAAGCGCGGCGGATCGGAGAGCTCACTCATGCGGCCCCCTCGCTTGCCTTTGCCGCGAAGGCGGCCAGCCGCTCGCGCCCGGCGTGCAGGCGCGAATAGGCGGTCTGCAGCGGGCAGCCCACGATTTCAGCCACTTCCTTCATAGTGAAGCCTTCGAGCTCGTACAGCACCACGACTTCACGTTTGTCTTCGTCGAGTTGCGAGAGCAGCGTGCGCAGTAAGCGACGGGAGTCGGAAAGGGTTTGAGCGCTCGCGCTCGTCGGTTCCGCCGCTTCGGGCGGCTCGTCGTAGGGGCGCTCTTTGCGGACGTAGGCCCGGCGGCGATAGTCGGAGGCCTGTCGCAAGCAGATGCCGTACAGCCAGGTGCGAAGCGTAGAGCGTCCTTCGAACTCGGGGAGCTTGCGATGGGCAGTGAGGAAAACCTCCTGAACGACGTCTTCCACATCCGCATCTGCCACACCGAGGTGGCGCAGGGCGCGCCAAATATACCGACCATGTTCATCGAACACCTGGCGCAGGTTTGGCAGGGGACTGCCATCACTCATGCGCCGAACTCTCTCAAATCTGGGCTGCCAGAGGGAATTTCTCTGTCTGTTTCAAAGGTCAGTGGCGGCAGACCGCCGATTTTACGAGCCTCCTCGAAACTCTATGGCCGCCGATAGCACCCCGGCGACTGCTCCAATGCGGTGCAGCGGTTCGCTTGCGTCGCGGGCCACGAACTGATCCCGCGTCAGCGGAATCTCGGCGAACAGCCCCACTGGCAAATACCAGCGATTGGCCAGGTGAAGCGTTAGTTCGCCCCCCAAGGTCGCGGCGAAATAGAGGCGGCGAACGCGCGCCGAGTAGTCGAAGCCAAGCCCTTCGGCGGTGACGCGGCCAACGCGCTGCCCCGCGCAAAATTGCCATTCGAGCGAGCCTGCGCCCAACGATAGGCCGCAAACGAGCAGTCCGAGCCGTTCCGACGAGACGCGCACGCCATGCACGCCGTCCCCGCTTTCGCCCTCTTTCGGTAGGACCCAATCGGCGTTCAGTCGGAGCCACGGGCCGCTCGGCGGCCGGGCGGCTACGCCGAGCGAGGGGCCATAGGCGACCCCGGGCAAAGCGAAAAATAGGAGCGAGCCGCCCGCACGCCCGGAAAACTGCCAGGGCGCGCGTGGAGCCCAGGTGTCGGCGGGTAGGAATAGAGGGGTGGCGGCCTGTGTGGTTTTTGGGGCCGCGCTTGGGGTCGCAGCGTGCGCCGGTACTGTGGGCGCAGCCGCTGCGGGCTCGACTCGCTCGGGCGGCGTGCCCACCAGGAGCGCCACGACGAGCGCCAGTGAATCGTCGAGCGCCGAGCAATGCGCTGCGCCAGTGCTCAGCGAGCGCTCACCGAGCGGACCAGCGGAGTCACTCAGGCTGAGCTCGGCGATCCAGTTCGGACCGCGTCGATCGAGCGCTACGCGCAGCCTTAACGGGGCCGTGTCCGCGAAGGCGCGCCGCGCGAGTCGCGTTTCCACGCTGCGCGTCAGCGTGCGCGCGTCGATGCAGTGCTCGGCCGCGCTCGAGCGTGTCAGCTCGAGCGTTGCCAGTGCGGCCGGTTCGGCCGTCGCGCGTGGCGCCGCACTGCTGGTCGCGAGTACGACCGCTGCGGTCGTGAGGTGCGCGACCGGCGAGCGAGGCCCTTGGAGCATCCAGCGGGACTATAGCCCGCCGGCTTTGCGCCAAGTGAGGCCTGCTCACCGGCCGAGCGCGGCGCGGTGTCGAGTGGTGCGCCCCTCAACGAATCGCGGGAATGCAGCAGCCGAACGAGCAATACTGGGCGTCCGGGCACGCCGCGTGACCCGGCCCGCAAATCTGCTCGCCGCTGTCGCAGGTCTGGGTGACGCCGCCGGTGGTACCGCCCACACCGCCCTGAGCCGTGCCGCCGTTACCGGTGGTGCCGCCCTTGCCAGTGGCTCCACCGCTACTTGGAGCACCGCCGGTACCCTTTGGAGGCGTACAGCTAGCAGGTAGATCCGAGAGCGTCTTTCCTGCGCAGAGCTCGCACTCACCGCAGGTATTGCCGCATTGAGTGTTTTTCGTGCAGCGCGGGCAGGCTTTTTCATCAGCCACGTTGGCGACTGAGCACGTCGCCGCCGTGCTCACGTCGACGGTCGAGCCGTCCGGCAGTTGGACGGTGCAGCAACCGAAGCAGTCACAGCCGTTTTGCGTGAGCCGAGCGCAAAATTTGATGCACGTGTCGCTCACCACGCAATCGGGATCATCCTGAGCGAGCTCGCCGGTCAGGCAGCCCGTGGCGTAACGACAGCTGTCGTCTCCGGCGCCCGAGTTTCCGTCGAAGAAGCAGTCTTGCCACTTGGGATCCTTGTTGTCTCCAGGGATGCCCGTGGCGAACGTGCCTTCGTCGTTATCGAGCGGCCCCGTGCACTCCGGGTCGAAGCCGTCGATCAGACCGTCGCCGTCGTCGTCTTTGCCGTTGTCGCACGCGGTCGTGCCGGTGCTGGAACTGCCGGCGTTGGCGCTGCCGCCCGCGCTGGTCGAGCTGCCGCCGGCCGTGGCTTTGCCGCCCGCGCCGGTGGAGCTGCCTCCGTTGCCTGGGTTTCCGTTCTCCCCAGCGTCGTTGCCCTGGCCGGCGTCGGCCCCCGAAGTGGTGCCGCTCGTCCCGGTGCGTCCGCCGGAAGCGGACGAATTACCGCCCTTCGAAGATCCAGCGTCGTTAGAACTCGACGAGGAGCAGGCCCAACTACATGCGCCCACGGCGATGAGCGCGGAGAGCCACAGGATCGACTGAGGTTTTGTTCGGTAGCGCATGGTGGAGTGCATCATCGGAAGGGTGGGTGGAGGGACTCACTGGTAATTACGAACGCCCCTGATCGGATTCGTCGATTTTCAAATCGAGACACGGCGGCCCGCTTTCGCCACTTCCCGCGATGGCGGGCGCTCGATGCGGATCGTGTTAGCTGGCTCGCGAGCTGTGGGGCAGCGCGGGCGGCTTCGCCCGGTGCGAGGAGACCGCGCGTAACGGCGCCGCGCGCCCAGGGCGCGAGCCGTTGCCTAGCTCGAAGCGTCCGACGAGTTCCGCCATCTCCTTGGCCTGCGCGGCCAGTTGATCGGCGGCGTTGGACGTTTGCTCGGCGTTCGCCGCCGCTTGTTGCGTGGCTTGGTCCATTTGCGAGAGCGCCAGGCGAGACTGCTGAATGCCTTCGGCTTGCTCGTGGCTTGCGTGCGCGATGTGCGCGACCACCTCGCTGACTCGGTCAACCGAAACCACGATCTGACTCAGCGTCGAGCTGACCCGCTCGCTGAGTTCTTCACCCTTACGGGTGAGTGTCACCGATTGACCGATCAATTGCTCGGTCTTTTGGGCGGACTCCTTGCTGCGCAGCGCGAGGTTTCTCACCTCTTCGGCAACGACCGCGAAGCCACGGCCCGCTTCGCCGGCGCGCGCGGCTTCGACTGCGGCGTTCAAAGCGAGCAGGTTGGTCTGAAAGGCGATGTCGTTGATGTCGCGAATGATGGCTGCGGTGCCCTCGGCGGCGCAGCGAATTTGGCTCATCGCCTGGCTCATTTCCTGGATGACCGCGCTGCCGCTGGAAGACGCCTGCCGTGCCCCGTCAGCAAGCGAGTTGGCCTGGCGAGCGTTCTCCGCGTTGCGTTGGGTTGCGTCCGACATCTGCACCAATGCGGTCGAGGTTTGCTCGAGGGCGGCGGCTTGCTCGGAGGCACCCTCCGCCACCGATTGGCTGGCGACCGCGATCTGCGACGAAGCGCTCGCGACTTGCGTGGAAGTCGCCGAAACCTGGAGCAGGCTGCGCTTGAGCTTCTCGGTCGCTTGGTTGAGCGAACTTGCCATGCGCCGGTATTCACCCTTGAACTCCTCGCTGGCACGCGCCGTCAGGTCGCTCGCGGCTAGCCGGTCGAGCACGCGATTGGTCTCCTCGAGCGGCGCCGCGACTGCTTCCAGTACTCGATTCATGCCGGTGATGAGCTCGGCGTACCCGCCCTGATACTTGGAAGCGTCCGCGCGGCGCGCCAGGTCTCCCGAGCGCGCGGCCTCGATCAGCACGCTGACTTCTTGCAGCACCGCCCGCAGCACTTGCGTGGCCGAGGCCATGTTTTTCGACAGCAAATCGGCGTCGGAGCGCGGTCGAACCGCGGCGTCCAGTCGACCTGCGCCGAGCGCAGCAGCTACCTCGGCCACGCCTCCGATGTAATCGACGAGCGAGCGGAATGAATCGGCGAGCGCGCCGATTTCGTCGGCGCTGCGGTGTTCGATGCGCTGGTCGATGTCGCCGTCCGAGATGCGCAGGGCAGCCGTCTTGAGCTGGGCGAGTGGACCGGTGATCGCCACCGTAATGCCGATGCCCAAGCCGAGCGCGGCGAGTACGGCCAGGGCAGTGACGCTCCAAACCAGGTTGTTGGCCGACTTGTCGACCTGTTCGCCGTCGCTCGTCAGCTTGGCGAGTTGCTGGTGTTCGATCTCGACCGCCTGATTTGCGGCTTGGATGAAAGCGTCGCGCGCCGGCGCTTGCTTTTCTACGATTTCTGCCGCTCGCTGGGCATCGCCGCTTTCGAGTGCGGACCAGATTTGATCGTTGATGCCGCGGTAGCTGCGCAGGCGGTCGAGCGCGATTTCCCAGGCAGTCGCTTCCTCGCTCCGGAGCTTCAGCCTGGACAGCTCGGCGACGGCCTGGTCGATTTCGGCGAAGGCTTGGTCCCGCCGGACCCGCGCCGCCTTCACCCGCTCCGGCTGATGGTTGTTGGTTGCTACGATGCCGCGCCCCGTTTCCCACAGCGCACGGAAGAACACTCCGCGAATCTTGGCCACGTTGCCGAGAGCCGGCGCCACGCGGCGCGTCGTATCCGCGAGCAGCTCGTTTACCTTCCCGACTGCGCGGAGGCCGAAGAAGCCGACCACGGCGGTGGCGAGCGCCGCTATGGCGAAACCAGACAAGAGCTTGGATTTGAGCGAGCCGAACATGCTGTTGCCTGAGCCTTGGGCGTATGGGATCGCGCGCACCGTCCGTACGGTGGGCGGATCGCGACCTACTAGGCGATGCAAACGGCCGAGCCGGGACCACCTTCAGGGCTGCTGCGTGCGCCGGTGGTCGGATGAGCGTGGGCCACGTGTAGGTCGCGGTGAGTGTTTCGGGGCGCCGGTGTCTAGCCGCGGCGCGAAGACTAAAGGGCGGAGCTCCCAAACATGGAGTCGGAGTATGCTGCGCGCATGATTGCACGACTGTTCGCGCTCTCGGCTGCCGCGTTACTCGCGATCTGCGCCTCGGCCTGTGGCGATGACGATTCAGGTAGTGAGGCCCAGCGACGCGGCGTCGGCTCGGCGTGCGTCGACTCCACCGAATGCACCGAAGCCGGGCAGAGCTGTCTGGCATTCAAAGGCGGTTATTGCGGCATCGCCGACTGTACCGCGGACATCGATTGCCCCGCCGGCTCCGCGTGCGTGACCCACGACGACGGCAGGAATTATTGCTTTCTGGTCTGCACGGACAAGTCCCAGTGCAACCTCTACCGACCACTGGACTCGGAGTCGAATTGTTCGTCGAACATTACCTTCGTGGACGGTTCGAAGGCGCGCAAGTCCTGCGTTCCGCCCTCGGGCTGAAGTCGAGCGCTCGTAAGCCGGGGCGCTCGTCAATTGGCGCGGCACTGGCCAGCCACGCAGTGTCGCTTGCCGTTGCAACGCGTCCCGCAGCTGCCGCAATCGGTATCACTGGTGCTGGTGTTGACGCACGCGCCGGAGCAGCGGGATAGCCCAGCGTTGCACGTGACGCTGCACGCCCCACTGGAGCAGATGGCGGTACCATCGACGACGGCCGGGCACGGAGTCTGGCACGCGCCGCAGTTCGCGGTATCCGTTTTGATGTCGACGCAGCGGTCGCCGCAGCGCGTGTAGCCGGGGCTACACTGAAAGTCACAGCCACCGGCTTTGCACACGGGCATGGCGTTGCTGGGGGCCGTGCAGACCGTTCCGCATTTGCCGCAGTTGGAGGTGTCGCTCGTGAGCTCCACGCAAGAGCCGCTGCAGGCCGTGAGCGAGCCGCAGTCGGTCGAACAGACGCCCGCCATGCAGACCTTCCCCGCTGCACAGGTGGTGCTGCAATTGCCGCAATGGTTGCCGTCCGCGCGCGTGTCGACGCACAGCGCGCCGCATTTCGTGTACCCGGAGTTGCAATCTGCGCCGCATTCGCCTGCTTCGCACAGGGGTGAGCCGTTGGCCGGCATCGGGCAAACTTTGCCGCAGGTACCGCAGTTGGAGACGTCGGAGGCAAGCTTTACGCACGTAGATTCGCAGAGCGCGAAACCGGCGTTGCAGCGCACGCCGCAGCCCGTTGCCGCGCACAGGGGAGCGCCGTTGTCCGCGGTCGGGCAGGACACGCCGCACGCTTTGCAATTCTCTGGGTCGTCCTCCACGTCCACGCACGAGCCCCCGCAGTTCTGCGCCGTGCCGCCGCAGGTGAGCCCGCACGTGCCCCCTGAGCAGGCCTCGCCCAGCGCGCAAGCGTGGCCACAGGCGCCGCAGTTGCCCGGGTCGTTGCTGGTATCGACGCAGAGTTCTCCGCACTTTGCGAAGCCCTTGTTGCAGGTCGAACCGCACACACCGTCGATGCACACCGCCATGCCGTCACTGGGGGCGTTGCAGGCCGTGTCGCAACCTCCGCAGTGCGAGATGTCCGAACTCGTCGCCACGCAGCCGTCATCGCAAGCGACGTAGCCGTCGTCGCAGGTGAAGGTGCAAGTCGAGGCTTCGCAGCTGGCAGCAGCGCTGGTCGGCGCTTGGCAGGCCGTGTCGCAGTCTCCGCAGTGGTTCGCGGAGCGGGTCAGGTCCACGCAGCTGCCTCCGCAGTTCGTGAGGCCTGCCGCGCAAGTATCCGAGCAGGTTCCGCCCGAGCAGACCTTGCCGCCAGAGCACGCGTTGTCGCAAGCCCCGCAGTGTTCGGGATCACTCGAAAGGTCGAAGCAGACGCCGTTACAGGACTCGAGCGGCGACTTGCAGGTGATGCCGCACACGCCTTGTTCGCAGCTCGGCTCGCCGCCCGCCCGAGTGGGACACGCTTTGCCGCATGCGCCGCAGTTGTCGACATCGGAGCGCAAGTCGAGGCACAGGGTGTCGCAAGGTGAAGTGCCGTTCATGCAAGCGAAGCTGCAGTTCGAGGCAGCGCAAACTGGCACGCCGCCCTGCGGCGCGGTGCAGGTGGCGCCACAGCCGCCACAGTTCTTGGGGTCGGTGCTCAGCACCACGCACTTGCCGCCGCAGACCGTTTCTCCTTCTCGGCAGGCCTCGCTCGTAACGGGACGAATACAGGTATTGGTCGGCTCGTCGCACACGTACCCGGCTGCGCAACGCTGGTTCGCGTCGCACAGCTTGCCGTCCAGACTGCTCGAAAGACTGGAGTTGCAGGCGAGGGCGACGAGCGTGCACGCGGCCGCGAACCAAGCTTGCGCCAACTTACGAAACACAGCGAGAAGCGGCATCAGAAACGGCTCCCGGCGGCGAGCGCACAGCCGTCCGGAACACACGCGAACGCCGCCTGTACTCCCGATTGCCGAGACGTGGTGTCGAGCACCAACAGCACACCCCCGGTGACGACGAGCGCGCCGCCCACCCCGAGCAGAACCCGGGCGGTGGTCTTGCGGCTGTCGACTTTGTCGAGCGCCGACTGGAATCCGAGCTGAGTGCGCTCTTTTTCGGCGTCGCTCTCGGCCGAGCGCCGTAGTAGCTCGAACGTGAGCGAACCACCGAGCACTGCCGCGCCGGTGCCTATCGTTACCCACGGCCATACGCCCATTCCCTTGTGCGAAGGCGGCGCAGTGGGGGGCATTGTGGCGGCGGGGGGTGGTGGGGGAGCCTGCGGTGCTGCTTCGGCGAAAGCGGGTGCGCTGACGCCGCTGCTCGCCGGATCTAGGTGCACATTGAGGTCGAGCGGCTCACTGCTTCCGAGCTCCAGCTCTCGCTCGTTGTCCGCATAGCCGCGAGCGCTCAGCAGTACGTGATGTTTGCCCGGAGGCAGATCGCCGGTCCAGGGCGTCACGCCAACCGGTTGTTCGTCCACGCTGACCGTTGCTCCCGGCGGAGTGGATGAAATACTGAGCTGCTGAACCCCCTTCTTTTCCAGCGCGGAAGCGAGTTTTGCCACTGTTTGGCGCACGTCGTCGCCGTTCGGGGCGGTTGGGTTTCGTCTGAGATAGTCGCGATACCAGCGCAGCGCGCTGGAGTCGTCGCCCAGGCGCTCGTAGGCGCGCGCGATGTTGAACGAGAGCGGAGCGCTGGGTGCGAGGCGATCCGCGGCCAGGAATAGATCGACCGCGTCCTTGTAACGCTTTCGCTCGTACGCCTCGACGCCCGTCTGATACTTGGATTTTGCCTCGGTCCGACGTTGCTCGACCGCGGCCTCATCGCTCGGTGCTTCCTGTGCACGGGCTACGCGCGGAGTGACGCTAATCAACGCGAGCGAGAGGCCCACGCACGTAGCTCGAACGCTTGCTCGAACCTTGGATGTCATTTTCCCCTCAGTAAGGTGAAAGCAAATCGCTCGACGCGCCCTTCGCAGACTCTTCGGATGCGGCTCCGGCCGGGCGCGCCCGCCGGACACTGGTCGAAGGCGGCCGCGCCGGAGTGGCGGCCGGGATAGCCGGTGCCGCGCTTTCCGCTGCTGCAACCGGCGCGGGCTCACTCACGAGGGATGGCGCCGCGGCTCGGGCGGCTTCGGCAGCAGCGACGGGCGCGGGCGCCGTGGCCGGCGCTCGAGCGGCTGGCGCGGAGTGATCGCGTAGTGCAAGCAGCGAAAGCAAGGTCACGAGCGCCGCGGCGACGGCTGCTGCCAAAACGGGCGCGGCCCTGCGAAATGACGAGCGCTTGGCCGGGACCAGCGGAGCGATGCTCTCACTCGGCGTCAGGGCCACGGCTTTAGCCCCCAGCGTGGCCGCGGTCCCGATGTCGTGGGTGGGGCGCACACCGGATTCCGGCGGCAGGCTCGGGAACGAGGACAAGGAAGCGCGAGCGGCGCGCAGCGCGGTCGGATCGCTGGCGCGAAGAATCCATTTTGCATCCAAGGATCCACCGCACACGTCTTCGACGATGTTCTGACGTATCAACCAGCTCGCCAGAGCCCGCCCGAGCTCACTCATCGAGCGAAAGCGCTGGTCGCGCGCCTTTTCCAAGCCGCGTCGCAGGATGTGCCAAAGCTCTTCTTCCTCCGTCGTGCGCGTAGCGAGCGGCCGCGGTTCGTCCTCGACAATCGTGCGAAGAAGCGCGTTGTAGTTGGTGGCGGTGAAGGGCGTCGTCCCGGAGATGAGCTCGTACAGCACCACGCAGAACGACCAAATATCGCTACGATGGTCGACGTCCTCGAGCCCGCGCGCCTGCTCTGGCGACATGTAGTCGGGGCTGCCGAGCACCATGCCCACTTGCGTGAGGTGTGTCTGCGAGTCGCGATCCGCGAGCTTTACGATGCCAAAATCGACCAGCTTTGGCTGAATTTGCTCGTCTTCCAGCGAGATGAACACGTTGTCCGGCTTCAAATCGCGATGGATGATGCCCTTGGCGTGCGCGACCGACAGCGCGTCCGCAATCGGCAGCAGCAGCTGCACCGCGCGCGCGCTCGTTTGAACACCGTCCTCGCTCAGCAAGGTCGCCAGGCTGCGCCCCTTCAAGAGCTCCATCACGATGAACGGATCGCCGCGCTCCGATTCGCCTACGTCGAACACACGCACGATTCCCGGATGGCCCAGCTTGGCGGCTGCCTTGGCCTCTTGCTTCAGTCGCTGTGCCAAGAGCTCCTGGCTCGCGTGTTCGCGAACCAACACCTTGATTGCGACCTCCGCCTCGAGCTGAAGGTTGAAGGCGGCCCACACCGCGCCCATGCCGCCCTGCCCGAGCAACCTATCGAGGCGGTACTTGCCCGCGATAATGTCGCCTGCTTGGTACGGGGTGGCGGGCAGGTCTCGAGATGGTAGCGCCATTGGAATCGTAACCGTCCAAAACTACCACAGCTCCTTCGGGATTCGTACGGAGGCTCGGCTCCGAACAGCATCTCGCAACGGTCAGCCTTTCAGCGCGCGTAGTCGGGGGCTATCAGGTCGCGACTGCGCGGGCGAGGGCGCGATTTGGTGGTGGGATTTCGGGGCGCGTGCCCAGCCGAACCGCTGCCGGGGGTTTCGGTCACCGGCGCCGGCGCAGGGCTTGCACCCCCAGCGGACGGCGCACGCAAGGGCTCGGGCGAGGCACCGTTGGAATTCGCGGTCGGGGTCGCAGCTGGCGCCGTCGGTTCGGCGCTCGGGTTGTTCGAAGGGGTCTGGTTACGCGCCGTGGCAGGTAGCTCGACCATTGCCGCAGGCGGCGCGGCAGCAGACGAAGCGAACCCACCGGGCGAAACGCCGCGCACCACGCCGCCGATCACCGCGAGTGCCGCCACTAGCGCAGCGCCCAGCACCAGCCCGCGCTTCGAGCGTTTCAGCGCAGGAGCCGGCAAGGTGGGCGGACTCGACGGTCTGGGTGCTCGAGCTTCAGCTTCAGCTGAAGGCGCGTCGATCGACAGCGCTTGCAAGGAGCTCGCGCTTTGTGACGAGCTTGGGTTGATAGCAAGGTGCGAGCCGCTGCCGGTGCGCAGGTCGGCGGCGACTTGCGCGCGGCGCAGCGCCTCGCGGCGCGCGGTCGCGCGATCGCCCAGCAGCGTTGTCAGGTAGTCCCGAAGCAGCGTCTCGATTCCGGCCGTGAACGCCTCCGGCACGGCCTGCTGCAGCGCCACGAACATTTCCTCGGCGGTTCGAAAGCGAGACTCGGGCGCCTTTTCGAGCGACTTCATCAGCACCGCTTCGAGCGCGGGCGAGTAGTCGGGGACGAATTGAGATGGCCGCGGCGACGGTTTATCCCCGCTAATCTTGTGCAGCACACCGGCCGGGTGCTCACTGCGAAAGGGATGTCGGCCCGTGGTCAACGTAAACAGCAGGATGCCGAGCGCGAACAGGTCGGCGCGTCGATCTACCGCTTCGCACCGGATTTGTTCGGGCGCCATGTACGAGTACTTGCCCTTGACCTCGCCTGCTTCAGTGACGCTGGAGTCCTGGTTGGTCGCCTTTGCGATCCCGAAGTCGACCAGCTTGGCGACGCCGGAGTACGTGACGAGCACGTTGTGCGGCGAGACATCGCGATGCACGACGCCGAGCAACTTGCCCGTTTCGTCGGTGAGCTCGTGCGCCGCGTGCAGCCCGAGCAGGGTTTGGGCGGCCAGATTCACGGCCAATGGAAGCGGTAGCCCATTGCGCTCGGTAGCGCGATTCAAGATGAAGCTGAGCGGCTCCCCGTCGACCCACTCCATTACCAAATAGAGCGAACCCTCATGCTCGCCGAGCTCCTGAGTCTGCACCACGTTGGGGTGGTGGATGAGCGCAGCGATCCGCGCTTCCTCGAGCAGCATGTTTTCCATGCGGCCTTCGGCGCCGGGAGGGGCGAGCAACGTCTTCACCGCGACCAGCTTGTTGAATCCTCGCGCGCCGCGCAGGCGCCCGGCCCAAACTTGACCCATGCCACCGCGCGCGACCGGGAGCAGAAGCTCGTAGCGGCCAAGCGTTTTGGGCGTCGTCGGGTCGGGGGCGTCAGACATGAACGGGATCGGAGCGAGCGACCTATCCAACTGCGGCGGAAGCAGCGAGTTTGGTGGGCCTCCGCTGCTTCGCAACGGCGTCTATCCTTACGAGTTAATCCCGTTCCTTGCGAGCGCGCAATACCGAGGCGGAATCGAAGGGTGCGCACATGCGCTGCGCGCTTCGCACAGACTCCGCAGCTGCGGAGAGCCGACTACGTTCGACGCAGGCCGCGCACACGACCCATGCTCAGTGCCCGGCCATGCTCTCGAGCGCTGACGCGAGCCGTTGATAGTCCTCGAGCGAGTTGTAAATCTGAGCTGAAACGCGCAGCGAAATTTGGTCTTGCCCGGGCAACGTGAACACTGGCACCTGAATGCGGTGCTGTTCGAGCAGCGCGTAGTACAGCCGCTCCGCGGTGGAGCCCGTGCCGTCTGACAGGGTCAGCGTGGCCATCGCGCCAACCATGCTCTCGGGCCCGCTCGGCGTTGCGCCAACACGAGAAATCAGCAGGCGGCGAGCCTCGAGCGCCAGAGTCTGGTTGTGCTCACGCAGCGCGGAGACGCCCCCTGCAAGCGCGCCGCGCAGAAACTCGAGTGCGCGTGGCACCGTCAGGTAGGGGCTCGGATCTTCGCTCCCTACCCAGTCGAACTCGAGCCACGTGCGGGGACGCGGGCGCTTGGCGGTCGCACCGTGGCTTATCACCAGAGGGCGTAGCGTCGCTTTGCGTTCCGGCGCGACGACCAGGAATGCCGAGCCTTTGGCGGCGCAGCACCACTTGTGAAAGTTGCCCGTATAGTAGTCGGCGCCGACACTGCGCACGCTGAGCGGCACCATACCGGGGGCATGTGCGCCGTCCACGAGCACCGCAACGCCGCGGCGTTGAAGCTCGCGCGTTAGTCGTTCGATCGGCAGCACGAGCGCGCTCGGGCTCGTCACGTGATCGAGCAGCGCGACTCGCGTTCGTGGCCCAGTTCTGGACACCACCGATTCGACGACGCTGTCGTCATCGACCACCGGCCAGGGCAGCGTTGCTTCGACCACGCGCGCGCCCGCGCGCTCGGCCCAATACTCGGCCGCGTTGCGGCACGCAGCGTAACCGTGGTTGGTCACCAGAAGGTCGTCACCCGCCCGCAGTGGGAACGAGGCGAGTACGGTGTTCACCGCCGTGGTGGCGTTGCGGACGAACACGAAATCTTCGGGGTCGGCGTCGACGAACGCCGCTGCTTCGCGACGAGCCGCGTCGAGCAGGGCTTCGAGCTCGAGCGCCAAGAAGCGCACCGGATCGCGTTCGAGGCGCTCGCGAATCGCAGTTTGCGCGTCGAGCACCACCCGGGGGCACGCGCCAAAGGAGCCGTGGTTCAGAAACGCAAGACCTGGGTCGAGCAGGAATTCCGAGGCTCTGTTGCCGGGCATGCTCGACAAAGGTACGTCACTCGACGCCGGTCGTGAAAGGAGGCTCGTGCCCCGCGACGGAACCGTGCGTCTCGCGCCACTGCTGGAACCGGAGCCATGCTTCTCGCTCGCCTCTCCGCTGTCGGTTTCGCCTGCCTGGCTCTGGCCTGCGATCGCAAAGTGGAACGGCCCGAACCCAAGGCCCGGGCCTCCGCGACGCTTTCCGCGGCCAAGCCTGCGCCCGCTGCGGCGCTGAACGAGATCACGCGCCTGACTACGCAGCCAGTCTCTGCCTACTCGGCCTCGCTGGCCGTCGATGACGACGCGGTTTACCTGCTGACGAGCAAAGCCGCGTTTCGCTTCGCGCGCGACGAGCCGCCTCACGGCATCGCGCTCAGCCTGGGCACCGGCCCGGCACTCACCCGCTCGGCGTTCGTCTATTGGTCGAGCGGCGCGATCTGGAGCACGCCCAAGCAGGGGGGCGACACGCGTCGCCTCGCCACGCTCGCTCACCAGCCCCAATACTTCGTGGCATCGGGCGACGAGTTCGCGTGGATCGACTTGAGCGACGCGGGCCTGTTCACGATTCAAACTCTCGAAAAAGGGGAGCCGAGGGTGTTGCTGAGCTCCTCGGGCGAGCTCAGCGCCCTGAACATGGTCGGCGACGCGATCTACTTCGTCGAGCGTCCCAGCGACGATTCATTTCGCATCGGAGTGGTGCCGAGGCGCGGGGGCCAGCCGCTGTACACTGGCGCGCGGAAGGGGCGACGCCCCGCGATGCTCAGCGGATCCGAGCAGATCTATTACTATAGCCTCGACGGCTCCGAGCTCCGTGAGCTCTCGCTCGACCTCAAGCGCGAGGAGGTTACTTTGCGGGGTTTGGTGTGCTCCCCCATCCAAGTATCGACCGCGATCTACTGCGGGTGCGTCGAGGGCCTGTTCGAGGTCTCTCGCCAGTCACACGTTCCGCGCATTCTGGTCCACGACCGCCCCGGCTCGATCACCGGCATCGCGTCCAATGCCAAGCGGCTGGCATGGTTGGTGGACACTGGCGCCGACCAGCTCGCGGTCGATGAGCTTCGGCTGCCCGAAGCACGATAACTGGTCCTTGTGACGTCGGCCCCTTTTTTTGGTCTTCAGTTCGGCGGTACGGGCCGCCCGAGTTGTTGCATCAACCAAGTCATGGCCGGGCGTGGCGTGGTGCCGTTCACGAGCCCCGTGTTGGCCACCCACGTTTTCCCGTTGATCCAGCCCCAGACGGTGATGCCGTGAATGCTGGTGGTGTTCAGGAAAATCGGGAATTGCGTTTGAAAAATCGAGAGCTGGGTCTGATCGTTTGCCTGCGGCACATCGTACTCGGTCACGTAAATCGGTAGGCCGGTCTTCGTGGCCATCGTGTTGATGTTGTTTTGAAGTGCGGTCGCCGAAAGCGTGTGGACCGCATGCGCTTGTACGCCCACCGCGTCGATCGGGGCGCCCGCGGCTTTGACTTGCGTGGCGATGTCGATGAAATGATTTTCCTGATCGGCGTATTCTAGATTGTTGTAGTCGTTCAAAATCAAAATCGCGCTGCCGCAGTACTGCCGCGCAAGCTTGAACGCCTTGGTGATCCAGCCGTACGTACCGGTCTCACCGGCGCCCAGGTTTGCGGTGTAGCTCGGCGTGGTGTGCGGAGGGGGCTCGTTGACGACGTCGATCAGCTTGGTGTTCGGATAGCGCTGGCAGAACGACTTGATCCAGTTCTCTACCTGGGCGAGCGTCGGCGTTCCGCTCGGCTGCTGGCTGCCCCACACGAACGTGTGCTGTTTGAAAATGATGTTGTTGGTCTGCGCGTAGCTGTAAATTGCGTCGAGCGTTCCCCAATTGAAGGCTGCGCTCGGGTTCGATTGTACCGACCCCCATTTCCCGGCATTTTCCGGGGTAATCTGGTCCCAGTACTTGGAGAACTTCATGCCTCCGGTGTCGACCGAGTTGCTGGTGGTGATGTTGCCCACGAACTTCTTGGACGTCCCGTTCGAGCCACCGGTCGTGCTCGAGCCGCCAGTCGAAGCACCCCCGGTCGAAGCGCCGCCGGTCGCCTTGGAGCCGCCGGTCGCCTTGGAGCCGCCATTGCTCGTCGAGCCGCCGTTGGACTTGGAGCCGCCGGCGCCCGCGCTACCCCCGCTACCTCCGCGGTTGGAGGAGCCGCCGGTCGCTCTGGAACCACCGCTGTTGCCCACCCCGCCGGTAGAAGTGATGCCACCGGTCGCAAATCCGCCCGTTGAAACGATGCCACCCGTTGAAATGACGCCGCCCGTCGTGGTCCCGCCAGTGTTGGGCGTCGTACCGCCGGTCGCCCCTCCCGTTTGAGTGAGTCCGCCGGTCGCGGGCGAGCCACCAGTGCTCGAGCTACCGCCGGTGAGCGATGCGTTGCCGCCCGTGCCGGCTGGTGGCCACGCTGGGTCACCCGGTGCTTCGCTGCAGGCGAGGAAACCGAGCCCCAGGCTCAGGGTGATGGACTGAAGCTTCTTTTTACTCACGACAACTCCCGCAAACCCTGCAATCGAATGCTTCGACGCTTGACGATGCAGTGGCAGCAGGGGTCCCGTTCCGTCGTTTCGTACAGAGCGGAACGGTCCGCGCAGTCCTCCACGACCGGCATTAAATCCGCTCTCAGTAGATGATTGCGGTGTGATCGGCGCCGAATAGCGGGGGCGTTCACCAACTGCCGGGAGTTATTACCGACCGCGCCAGAACGCGAGCAAACGCGGCAGGAGATATTCGGCACTGGCGAGCGCCCCGAGGTGACCTTGCCCGGGTAGCGAGACGAATTCCGCGCCGCGAATTTGGCTTGCCGCGCGGCACGCGCCCTCATGGCGCCGATCGTCGCTGCCCGAAAATAGCAAGGTGCGCACGGCGATGCGGGGCAGCACGTCGTCGAGCGCAACCCGCTCCTCTAGCGATGCGAGCACGGCGCGCCAGTCGTTGCGCACGAGGAAGCGCCGAGTCTCACCGCTGACTGGCTCGCCGAGCACGCGCTCGAGCGCAGACACGAAGGTTTGCTCGTCGAGTTCTTCCGCCGCGTGCGATTCGCGCGGCAGAAAGTTTTGGATGACGGGACCCGCGAACGGATGCGCACCGCCGATCACGAGCGATTCGAGTCGTGACGGCGCGTGCCGCGCCATTCCGAAGCCGATCCATCCGCCCATCGAGTAACCGAAGAAGTGCGCTCGCGGCAGCTCGAGCGCGTCCAGCACCGCGGTGACGTCGCCGACTCGCAGCGCGAGTGAATGCGCCTCTCGCGTTCGGGGCTTGTCGCTTTGCCCGTGCCCGCGTGCATCGAGCAAGATCAGCCGGTAGTGTTCGCGTAGCGGCTTCACGTAACCGTGGTGAATCCAGGAAGCGCCGTTGCTCGCGCTGCCATGATGCAAGACGAGCGGCGGCCCTTCGCCCACGACCGAGTAGTGGATGCGAACACCGGCGTGGACGACGTGCGGCATGGCGGAAAGAACCGCCCCTTAGGCCGTAACGCGGCGCGCGGCTAGCGCCGCGCGTTCGAGCGACGCCATTCGGCTACGAAGCCGTCACCCTGGCGTCACCGCGAGACGCCAGGGTGACGAATGTCCGACGAATTCGAGCGGCAGATCCAGGTGCGTGAAGCGGTTCGGGAGGACGTGCCGAGGCTCGTGGAGCTGAACCGGATCGCCTATCCAGTGCTGGCCGACGAGAACGTGGTTTGGGGCGAGCGGCACCTGCTGAGCCATCAGCGGCTGTTTCCGCAGGGGCAACTGGTAGCGGTGGTGCGAGGGCGGGTGGTGGGCGCGGTGGCCTCGCTGCTCGCGGATCTCGGCCCGGATCCGCTGCGCACGCACACTTGGGCTGGCATCACCGACAGTGGCTATTTCAGCAATCACGATCCGGAAGCCGACACGCTTTATGGCGCGGACGTGTACGTCGACCCCGAAGCGCGGGGGCGCGGCGTGGGCGCCGCCCTCTACGAGGCGCGGCGACAGCTGTGCAAGCGTCTCAACAAGCGCCGCATTTTGGCGGGCGGACGCCTGCATGGCTATCGCGAGTACGCGGCGCGCATGTCACCCGACGAATACGCCGAGCGCGTGGCCACCGGCGAGCTGCGCGATGCGGTGCTGAGCTTTCAGCTGCGGGAAGGGTTCGTGCTTCGCGGCGTGATGCCCAATTATCTGCCCGATCCGTTGAGCCTCAACCACGCAAGCCTGGTCGAGTGGCTGAACCCGGACTATCGCCGCCCTCGAAGCGGCGCGCGAAAAGCGCGCGTTGCCTGCGTGCAGTACCAGATGCGGCGCGTGCGCTCGTTCAGCGAGTTCGAGCAGCAAGTGAAGTACTTCGTCAAAGTAGCCAGCGATTACCGTGCTGATTTCGTGCTGTTGCCCGAGCTGGTCTCGGCGCAGCTGCTCTCGCAAGAAGACGCGGTTTCAGCGCTGGAGGGGATCCGGCGCTTGGCCGGCTACGAGCCGCGCTTCCGCGAGGCCATGCGCGCCCTGGCCGTGAGTCACGGTCTCACGCTGATCGCGGGTAGCCACCCCATCGCGGACGGTGAGCGCCTGTACAACGTTGCGCTCGTGTGTTTGCCGAGCGGCGAGGTGGTCGTGCAGCCGAAGCTGCACATCACGCCGAGCGAGCAGCGCTGCTGGGGGATTTCCGGCGGCCACGCGCTGCGCCCGATCGACACGCCCAAGGGACGCATCGGCGTGTTGGTCTGCTACGACGTCGAGTTTCCGGAGGCGGCGCGCTATCTGGCTGACCACGGCGCAGAGATGTTGTTCGTGCCCTTCTGCACCGACAGTCGTCAGAGTTATTTGCGCGTGCGCTACTGCGCGCACGCGCGCGCTATCGAAAACCAGGTTTACGTTGCGCTCGCCGGCACCGTCGGCAATTTGCCCGACGTCGGCAACCTCGACATCAACTACGCTCAGGCCGCGGTGCTCACGCCCTCCGACTTCGCGTTCGCGCGCGACGGCATCGCCGCGGAGGCCGATTCGAACGAGGAAACCGTGCTGATCTGTGACCTCGACCTGAACGCCCTGCATGAGTCGCGTGTGTCAGGCAGCGTCACCCCAAGGCTCGATCGTCGCGCGGATCTGTTCAAGCTCGTTTCGCTCCTTCCGAGTGACCAAGCGCCCAACGGACCGGGTGATGGGCCACTCGGGCCGCAGCCGGGCGATAGTTGAGACGCGCAGTGCGTGGCGTAATTTACAGTGCGGCCAGGCGCGGTGCTGCGACCGATTTTGCTTCGCGCGGCTGCGCTTGGGCCGCGCTGCTTCGTAAAGCGCGCACTTTTCCGCGAGGGCCCCATTTCGCTCTGTCCGCGCGTTGGCTAGACTTCGAGCGTGCCGCTCGTCGATTGCCCTGATTGCGGAAGCCCGGTCTCGACGGAGGCTTTCGTGTGTCCCAAGTGCGGCCGCCCCACTGGTAAGCATCAGGCCGTTGCCGCGAAGAAGCTGAAAACCACGCTGCTGTTATGGCTCGCGCTGGTCGTTTCGTTCTTGGTGATCTGGAAGTTTTTGGACGCAAAGTAAAACGCGAGCTTCCGTCGGTTCGTATGCCTTGATTGGCGTTGGTTCGTCGCGCTACGGTCGGCCGCAACTTCGCCGCGGTTTTCGCGAGCGATGGAGGTAACCCGATGCCGCTCGCCACGAAATCATCGACGGTTTTGCTCGGTTTGGTGTTCGCGAATTGTCTGTTCGGTTGCGACGAAAAGGCTGAAAAAGAGCCTGCTGCCGCCAAGCCCAGCGCCTCGGTAGCGGTCGCTGCGCCGCCACCCGCGCCCCCGCCTCCGCCCGCGCCGCCACCCAAGCCGCGCGACGACTGTCCCGAAGGGTCGAGCGGAATCGGCACCAACAGCGAGCCGTGCCTCGGCAGCGGCGACGCGCGCATGATGGAGGTGAAGTACACGGGCAAGACCACGGACGAGGGGCCCAAGTTCAGCGTCACCAACAAGACCAAGAAGTCGATCCTGTACGGGTCGGTCGCCGCGTACTTCTACGACAAGGCCGGAAAACAGCTGCAGGTGACCGCGGGCGGCAAGCCGCGTCCGATGCAACTGTGCTCCGGAAATATTTTTGCAGGCGCCGTCAAGCCGGAGGAAAAGATCTTCGTGTTCTTCTCGTGCGTGAAGAAGGAACACGTGCCCGAGGGGACAGCGGCGATCGAAGCCGAGGTGAGGACGGTCGGCTTCGCCGATGAAGCGGGGACGCACAACGATTTCTATTGGTCAAATCCGGACCTGATTCCCGACGCGCGCCCGAAGGGCGGCATCAAGTCCAAAGCGAAGAAGAAGTAGTCGCGTCGTAACCGGCGGGAACCGCGCTTGCTTCCCGGGGCGCGGTTCCGAGCCAAATGACTATTGAATGGTTGGGTGCAAAGGGCGGAAAGTAACGAGAATGGGATTCGCGCGAGGGCGTGCGTGTCTCATTTCAACAAACCGAGGAGGCCCCTATGGTGAAGGTCAGCGATTTTGCCGCTATTGATCCGCTCGCGCTCATCCTCCCGACTTCAGCGTACATCGCGATAACCGAGAAAAATCACCCGCACGTGCCCAAAGTGGCCGACATCCGTGAGGCCACCAAAGGGCTATCGAACCAAGAGCGAGCGTTCGTGCTGAGCAAGGCGCGCGCGCTCACCGCGTTCGCGAAAGCGGTCGAAGAAGCGCTCGACTGAGTTGTTGCTCGGTCGCCGGGGGAGGCGTCGCGCTGCGAGTCAACGCAACTGCGCGGCGCCGGCGCCGGCCGGAAGCCAGCGTTCGGCGAGGCGTACGTTCACGCTCTGGCCGGTGTCTCGCGCCGAGTTCGCGAGCGTCACCGTGTAATCGCCGGGCGCGATGTGCCAGGCATTTCGTGCGACGTCGAAGACCGCGAGTAGGCGCGGATCGACTTGCACGCTGGCCTGTGAGCTCGCTCCGGGCGCGAGCTCCAGCTTGGTGAAAGCGCCCAGTCGTTTCGGCGCTTCCCAGCCGCCGCTTCGAGGTGAAACATAGATTTGCGCGACGTGCCGGCCGGCGCGCGTGCCCGTGTTTTGAACGCGGAAGGCGACCTGCAGCTCTTCGGCGACGACGCGCGCCGTGAGCTCGCTCTGGACGAAGGTCGTGTAGCTCTCGCCATGACCGAACGCGAACAGCGGGTCCAGCTTTCGTTGGTCGTACCAGCGGTAACCGACGGCCGCGCCCTCGCTGTAGCTCACGTCGAAATGTTGGTCTTTGGCGAGGCCCGCTCCCGGAATTTCCGGACGCGGTAGCTGGCTGAGCGCGCGGGGAAACGACGCGGGGAGGTGGCCGGAGGGGTTCACCACGCCGCTGAGCACGCGCGCGATCGCGGGGCCGCCTTCGCTACCGGGATACCAGGCTTCGACTAGGGCTGCGACACGCGCGGCCCACGGCAGCAGCACCGGGCCGCCGGTTTCGAGCACCACCACCGTGCGCGGATTGGCGCGCACGACTGCCTCCACCAGTTGATCCTGGCCGTCCGGCAAGCTGAGCGAAAAGTCACGGGCTTCGGCGGTCCACTGCGTGACGAATACGATCGCGACCTCAGCGGCTGCGGCCGTGCGCGCGGCCGCCGCGAGCTCGCTGCCGTCCGCCCAAGTGAAGCTGGTGTTCGGTAGCTCCGCGCGCAGCGCGGTCAGCGGTGACGAGCGCGCGTACACTTGCGGACCTGGCCAATGCGCGGGCCCCAAGCCACGAACCGCGTTGCCGCCGGGCGCATAGACCTGCGCCGAGCCGCCACCCGTGAGAACACCCGCGTCCGCGTGACCGCCGATCACCGCCACCCGCTTCAGGCTGGCTGCGAGCGGCAAGACGCCATCGTTCTGCAAGAGAACGATGCCTTCTTCGGCGTCCGCGCGCGTGACCTTGGCGTGCTCCGCGAAGTCGATGGCCGCGGGTGTCACGGGGGAGTCGATGGCGCCGAGCTCGAGCAGCGAGCGCGCGATGCGCCGCACCATGTCGTTGAGGCGTGCCTCTGGCACCTGACCGTGCTCGATCGCGGCAGCGAGCTTATCCAGCCATTGATAGTCGCCTCGTGCGCGCACTCCGGTTTCCTGATCCAGGCCGGCGTTCGCGTCTTTCACCGTGTCGTTTTGCGCGCCCCAGTCGGTCATCACTTAGCCGCGAAAGCCCCAATCACCCTTCAATACGCGCGTCAGTAGCCATTCATTTTGGCAGGCGTACACGCCGTTCACCAGGTTGTAACTGCACATGATCGCGCCTGGCTTGCCTTGCTCGAGCGCAATTTGAAACGCGAGCAGGTCCGAGCTGCGCGCGGCCGCCTCGTCGATGCGAACGTTGACCGAGCGGCGCCCGGTCTCCTGATCGTTGAACGCAAAATGTTTCAGCGTACTGACGATGCGGTTCGACTGAATGCCACGCACCAGCGCGCCGACCATGGTGCCGGCGAGCAACGGATCTTCCCCGCCGTACTCGAAGTTGCGACCGTTGCCCGGTTCGCGCAATAAGTTCACTCCGCCGGCCAGCATCACGTTGAAGCCGCTCGCGCGCGCTTCGTTGCCGATCATGGCGCCCGCGCGTTCGGCCAGCGCCGGGTTCCAGGTCGAGGCCGTGAGGATGCCGGATGGCAGCAGCGTGCGCTCGAGCGCCGGAGGCGCTTCCCCTTGAGTTGCGACGCCGCTACCCGCATCGGTCTGCCACTGCGGGGGAAAGCCCACGCGCGGCACGCCGCGGACGAGCCCCGCTGATTGCGGTCGCGCCTCCGGAAACTGGTACTGGTTCCAGTCGGTTTGAACGCCGAAATAGCCCGTTACGAGCGTGAGCTTCTCCTCCCGTGTCAGCGATTGGACGAGCAGCTCGGCGCGCCGCTCCGCGGACAGGCTTTGGTCCATCCAGCTCGACGCAGCGCCGCTCGCGGTTGGCGATTGTGCTGGCGCCGCAGGGGCGTGGCGCTGGCCGCAACCGGTGACCAGCGAAAGCGCCAGTGACGCGGCGCAGACCCAAGCGCCCGCCCAGCGGGTGTTACGGGTGATTGAAGAAATAGCGAAGCCGGGCTCGATCACCCGGGCGTCTTAACACGGACCGAACGCCCCGGCGTGGCGCGTCGCACCGAATGTGGCGTAATCGCTAGGCGGCGCTGCGGCGACTTTGGCCGCTGCGAGCCTTCGTCGGGGCGCTCCGCTGTCGAGTCTTGGCCGGGGCGCTCCGCCGTCGAGTCTTCGCAGCACGACGGGCCGCAGCGGACGGGGAGTTCGAGCCGCCCGCCTTACGGCGCCGTTCAGCCGACTGCTTCGCGTGACGCGAGAGCGCGGTGCGCGACGCGGCCGCATGCGGCTCCCGTTCGAGCGCCCGCTCCGTGGCCCGCGCTCGCCGAGGATTCGGCGTCTTGCCCGCGCGCGCGTTCTCTGCCGCGGCCTTTGCGCGCACCCGTTTGCTCGCCTTCGGCCCCGGTGCGGTCCCGTAGCCCGCGCGTCGCGCTTTCGATAACCCGATCGCGATCGCCTGCTTGGCGTTTCTTGCCCCGTGCTTTCCCTCGCGGATGTGATGCATCTCCTCACGAATGAACTCACCCGCTTGGGTCGACGCACTCTTGCCCTTGGCGCGGTCGGAATTGGCCCTTCGCAATGTTTCTTTGTCCGGCATACCCAGCGAGCTAGCAACAAGCTTGCCAGCGCCGAAGACGGGCTTCGACGAAAGGCCCGGGGGTCGCATCTTGACCCACCTTAGGCTCGGGCTTCGCGCGTCCGTTACCCGTGCAGATGTTCCGCCGAGCCTCGTGGTCGATGGGTCGCTGGCTGCCGGTTGCGGTATGCCTGAGCGGCGCCATCCCGCTCGCGACGCGCTCCGCGAGGGCACAATCGACCGCGGTCAGCGATCAGCGACGCCTGGCGGCGCGCGAGCTCGCGCAGCGGGGTTTTGCGGCCTATGAACGCGGGGACTACGAGGGCGCGCTCGAGCTCACACGCCGCGCCTATCGCATCGTTCCTGCGCCAAGCATCCTGATCCAGATCGCGCGCGCCGAGCAGAAGGCCGGCAGGTGGGTCGAGGCGGCCGAAGCCTACCGACACACGTCCCAGACCAAGCTCGATTCGACGTCCCCGGACGCCTACCGCACGGCCGTGCTGGACGCCGAGGACGAGCTCGCGGCCCTAGAACCACGCATTCCCCAGCTGCGCATCCTGTTGAAGCCCGCGAGCGCCGCCAGCGCCATCGAGCGGGTGACCGCGGACGGCGTGAGCGTGCCGGCGGCGCTAGTGGGGGTTTCAGCGCCGGTCAATCCGGGCCACCACGAGATCCGTGTGGTCATGGCCGACGGAGCGAGCGTCGTTCAGGTCGTCGACATTCGCGAAGGCGAAGCCAAAGACGCAGTGCTCACGCTTGCCGAAACGCCGGGCACCACAGAGCCTACGACTCCGCAACCAAATCCAATCGTTGCGCCGCCGCGCGTCGCGCCGCAAAGCGCCACCAGCGCGCGCACCAGCAATACCGCACGAACTTTGGGCTACGTCGGCCTCGGTCTCGGCGCGACCGGGCTTGGGGTGGGTCTCGTCACGGGCCTGATGGCCGTGAGTCGCCACGACGATGTCGACCAGGATTGTCCCTCGGGTCGCTGTGAATCCGGATCCGCCGGAGCGGCGGCGCTCGCCGACTTTCGCAGTCTGCGCACGATCTCCACGATCGGCTATGTCTCCGGCGCGGTATTCGTAGGCGCTGGCGCGTCGATCCTGCTCTTCGCGCCGCGCTCCACGCACGGCGGCGTTTCGGTCGGCGTTTCGCCGACCGGGGCGAGCGTCAGCGGGAGGTTTTGAGCAGAATGCAGGCTCGGAACGCCGGCTGGTTCATCGCGCTCGCACTCGCATGCAATGCCTGTCCCGCGCTGATGAAGGATGACTATGTCGTCGTTCCGAGCGATGCGAGCGGTGGTGCTTCCAGCGCGACCGGCGGCGAGATCGGTGCTGGCGGCGCGGGCGGAGGCTCCGCCGGTGCCGGAGGCTCGTCTCAGGGCGGCCGTTCCGCACAAGGCGGATTCAACCCAGTGGGTGGGGCTCCCGCCGAGGGCGGCGCCGCGGTGGTTGGCGGCGCGGGTGGCGAAGGCGCCGCAGCGGAAGGTGGGGTCGTCGGCGAAACCGGCGGAACCTCGACGGGTGGTGGATCGATTGGCTCCAAAACGAGCTGCGGCATTGCCCCGACCCCCGGCCCCGTGGGTGCTTGTCCTGCTGCCTGTACCGGCGGTTGCGCGGGCGGCACATGCAAGATCGCCTGCGACACCATCGACGAGTGCAGAGCCACGACCATCAACTGCCCGAGCGGTTACAGTTGCGAGGTTCTGTGCACCACCCGCGGCTGCAACCACGCGGTCATCAACTGCCCCGAGGACTTTGCCTGCACGGTCACCTGTGCGGGCGGTGACGCCTGCCGCGAACTCCAGCAATTCTGCGGCTCGGGTCCCTGCTCCACCACCTGCGTGAGCCAGGACAGCGCCTGCCTCAACGCTGCAATCCACTGCGGAAGCCAGAGCTGCTCTGCAACCTGTGACCTGGCGCGCCGGTCCAAGCCTGCCGTCCTGTGCGGCTCGGCCTGCGCCTGCACAGCCTGCCTCTAGCAGCTGCCCAAGCCAAAGAAACGGGCGCGCTCGGCGGCGTGAACGACACCGGGCAACACGCGCCGTCGCTTTGCGCCGCGGCAGCCGCGCCTGGGCGTCCCAGAAACGCTGAACCGTCCTAGCCGCTGGCCTGGCGCACCGACTTGACGCTCAGCGCAGCGAACGCAACCCTACGCGCCATGAAACACTGGCTGATCGTGGGCGCGAGCCGCGGCCTGGGGCTGTCACTGGCTCGAACCCTGTGCGCCGCGGGCGACCGCGTCAGCGCCATCGCCCAGCGCGCCGAAGCCAAGCACGCTGCGCTCGAAGCCGAGTACGGCGGGCGCCTTCGATACCTGCACGCGGACGTGCGCTCGGAGCGCGAGCTCAGAGCCGCCGCGGAGAGCCTCGACACGAGTACGCGCTTCGACGTGCTCGTCTACAACGCCGCGATCCACCTCGAGCACGAGCGCCCAGACATCGTCGAAGCGGCCATGGACGACCTGCTGGAGACCCTGGACGTCAACGCGGTCGGCGCCGCGCGCTCGGTGAAACACTTTCGTCGCTTCTTGTCCGACAGCGGCCTGTTGCTGTTCGTCTCATCCGAAGCGGGCAGCATCGGGAACGCCGGCCGCCCCAGCGAGTACGGCTACTGCATGTCCAAAGCCGCGCTGAACATGCTCGCCAAACTGCTCTCGAACCGCGAACAAAAACTCGGCAGCGGTGTTCAGATCGTCGCCATGCACCCCGGTTGGATGCGCACTGACATGGGCGGCGCCCAGGCTCATCTCTCCGCTGAAGAAGCCGCCGAGAGCATCGTAAAAACGCTGGCTGAACGCCCTGCGCGCGGAGCGCCGATGTTCGTCGACCGCAACGGCCAGGCATTGCCTTGGTAGCCACCGAAACCTCGCCATTTCGCGTGCTCGTGATGGGCGGCGTGGAAACGCGTTTCCACCACTTCGACGAGCTCGGCCCGGCGCTCGCTCGCGTTCTCGCTCAGGCCAACCCGCAGCCATCGGTGACCTCGCTTTTGGCGGCGGACGCGCTTTACCCCGAGGTCTTGCGCGAGTTCGACGCTCTCGTCAGCATCACCACCGGCGGCGAGCTCAGTCAGGCCCAAGAACATGCGCTCTTGAGCGCCGTTGCCGAGCCCAACAACGATCGCGCGCGCCCACTGCATTTTCTGGGCGTGCACGGCGCGAGCTGCTCCTTTTCGAACAGCTCACGCTACCTGAATTTTCTCGGCGGTCGCTTCTTGCGGCATCCACCCATGGCCACCTTTCGCGTGGAAGTGGACGCGGATCACCCAGTGACGAGCGGCGTTCGCCCCTTCGACATCCACGACGAGCTTTACATTCTCGAGCTCCTCGCGGACGTCCGCGTACTGCTCAGCGCGGTGAACCCCGAGCCCGCGCCGTCCACGCCGCGCTCGCCGCTCGGCTGGGTGCGCCAGCATGGCCAAGGAAAGGTGTGCTATCTCGCGCCTGGCCACGGGCCGGAACAGCTCGAACATCCGAGCGTCGCCAGGCTCATTGCGCAGGCGCTGGCTTGGTTCCGCGCCGGTTAGGGCGGGGGCCGTCACTCTGACATCGTTTGGCAACCGGAATGGGATTGACACAATCTGGCTCAACGACATCGAACCCCAATGGGCCTAATTTGAGCCAAGCCCCGGTGGCACGACAGTTGCTCGGATGAGGAACATGCGACAACCGTGGTTGGGGCTTGTCTTAGTGCTGGCGGTGGGTTGTGGTGAGACGGCGCACAACGGGGGAGGCACCGGTGGCGGCGTGACCGACGGCGGGCGCGGCGGCTCCGGAGGAAGCGGCAATCAGGGCGGGGAAGGCGCACGCTCGGGGGGCGGCGCAGGCGGCAACGGGGGCATGGCCGCGTGCGCGGTTTCGACCTTACCGAGTGATCTCGGCAGGTTCTCCGTCGATTTCGTCGACAACCCCACCAGCAGCGACAGCAAAATTACTCTCGAGGGTTACGTTTTCGTCGAGCGGGTCGAGCCGCACCGGTTTTTTTTGGTGAGCGAGAGCGAGCAGAGACTCTCTTTGGCGTCGCAGGGCGATTCGGCCTCGTTCGACGGCATCGCCGTTGGCACACGATTCTGGCTGTCCGCGAGTGAACGGATGTGGCGACCGAATCCGTTCAATTCTCAGCGTTGGTCTCGGTTCTCTTTACGAGCCGAGCCAGACGGCCCGGTCTTGCTGGCAAGTCTGGATGGCACCAAGGACGGCGGAGAGCAGCTGCTCGGCGTGCCAATCACCTTCGAACCCTGGTGTTCGACGATGGAGGCCTCGTTCTTTGGTGGCGTCTCGCAAACGACAGGAAAAGCCTGCACCGAAGCGGTCGACCTGTTCCAAGCTCGCGTCGAAGCGGACGAACCCTTCAGCATGCTCCCTGGCACACGAGCTACCACGAGCATCGGCGGCACGAGCTACGACCTGACGCTCTGGACCGCGCGGTACGCTACCTATCCCGACCCCGGCTGCCGCCCGGAAGACTGGGAGCCTTCGCTCGAGCTCTTGTTCGGGGCGACCGCGCAAAACTGGCGAGAGCTCGCGGCGGACCAACCCGTCGACGACACGCAGCTCCCAGAGTGCCGACTGGGCACCGACGCACGTCTCTTTTCGGCCGATCTGAACAGCATCGACTGGCCGAGCATGCAACCGGGCAACGTCGAGGTCGCGCTCTCCCTGCTGTCTGCGAGCGATGACACGGTTCGCTTTTCGACTACGACTGGTACCCTCGCCGTCAGCGGCCTGTCCGCCGAAGCGCGCGTGGTCGTGGAACGCGGCCGCTGGCTCTCCGGCATTGCCTTTAGCACTGGGGTCATTCGGGAGAGCGAGGCTGGCCCTCCGCTCGCCATCTTTCATTATGGTCCGATCTCCAAGCTGAGCGAGGTCACGGCGCGCGCCGACGTACTCGGCACCACCCTCACGCTCGAGCCTCGTTGCACCTGGCAAACCGCCGCCTGCCAGGAAGGGGCCACGACCAAACCGCTGCCTCTCTATGACGTGGTCTACGGCAGCGGCGACAATCAGCGTGCCGCATCGTACGAACGCACGCAGCTCTCCGCCGGGTCACGACAATTCGACGCCTGGGTCGGAGTCAGCTCGATGTGCAACAGCGACCCCTACGTCGATGCGACGTTCGTAGCGCGCGAGTAGGGGCAGGCGCTGGGAGCGAGTCCGGGCGTGCCCGCGCGAACGTTTCAGCGCGCGGACGCAGCGTCGTTAGCGGGGGCTGCCTCGCTGGGGCCGCGCGTGCACAAGGTCCTCTGCGACGCGCAGCCCGCGGACGGCTGCGAAGCCGTGAAAAGTGACGCGCAGGCGCGGCTGCAGGGGTGAGCTGTGTGCGGCCGCGGTGCCTGGCGGCGCGCTGTTCGTCTAGCGCGCCCTTTTCATGGTGGCGGCCCCCAAAAAAAGTCAGCGAGCTTCGTTGGTAGCGCAAAGCGATCCGCCGGACCGAATGACAGTCTGCCCGGGGGCGTGTAGCCTGTTCGAACGATGCGGCACTTCAGCGCGTTGATCGGGGCATGCGTCGTCGCGATCAGCTGCGACCATACGGACGTGACTCCCGGTCCTGGTGCGGGCGGAGAGAGCGGAAGCGGCGGGATGCTTGCAAGTGGCGGGGAGCCCGCAAGCGGCGGAGAGCCCGCAAGTGGCGGAGAGCCCGCAAGTGGCGGCATGAGCGTGGACGGCGGGGCGACCGCAAGCGGTGGAGTCTCAGCTAGCGGCGGAATGAGCGTCGATGGCGGCGGGCCCGCGAGTGGCGGCGCGCTGGCGACTGGTGGCGTCGCGGTCGGCGGCGCGTCGACGACCGGCGGAGTGAGCAACTCAGGCGGGAAAGCGTCGGGTGGATTTGGCGGTGGGGGAGCAGCGGGGGGGCTCGGCGGCTCTGGCGCGAGCTCTGGCGGCGGCTCGAGTACCGGCGGGGCCTTGATAGGCGCAGCAGGGTTTTCGGGCACGGCGCCCGAGCGCTGCGAGCACGTGACCGACGGCGACTGCCTCAACTGCGGCAAGCGAGTGACTCTGCCATCGGGCGCCGTGGTCTGTGACTGTCCGGCCGGCACCTGGGGCGAGCAGTGTCAGGTGCTTACCGAGCGAATGAGCGTTGGAGGCACGCAGGTTTGCGCGCTGAAGACCGATGGCACCGTGAGTTGCTGGGGGGTTGCAATTTACAACGCACCCTTCATGCCGAAGGGTGCGTTCTTTCCGCCGAGCTCGGCCTTCGTGGCTGTGTCGGTCAACCACGTGACCGACGAAGGCGTCTGCGGAGTGGAGAAGGGGGGCGCCCTGAAATGTTGGGGCACGTTCACCTCGGACGTCGGGATCGTGCCTGCGGGCGTGTTCACCGATGTTAGCGTCGGCACTGGGCGAGCCTGTGCTTTGAGGATGGATGGGCGCGTGTCGTGCTGGGGCGCGCCGAACCTCGTGATGCCGCCGGCCGGGCTCTACCGGGCGGTTCAAGTGGGCACCAGCAGTTCTTGCGGAATTACCGTGGAGGGCGCGATGCGCTGCTGGGGTGGCCTCGCGCCTCTGCCGGGCAACTTCGTCGACTTGGCGGTGGGCGATCGCCAAGTGTGCGGCCTCGACGCGCAGAATGACCTGACCTGTATGCCGAGCAACGATCTACCGCCCGACAAATACGTGGACATGGAGCTCTCGGCTCACCACGGCTGCGCGCTCACTCGGGATCACCGAGCGGTGTGTTGGGGCAACAACGGTCTCGGGCAAGCCGCTCCGCCGGCGGATGCTTTCAAACAGGTAAGTGCAGGGGGCACCGGTAGCTGCGGGGTGCGCACGGACGGCACCGTTACGTGCTGGGGTGTCGCGTCGTGGAACGTTTGGGAAGAGCTGGTGCCGCCGTCTGGTCGATTCATCGGGCTTGCCAGCGCCCCGTGGACAACCTGCGCGCTGAAGCTGGATCGCACGGCGTCGTGCTGGGGTGGCGACAGGCCTCTGGTCGCCCCCGCGGAGGCCTTCGGCAAGGTTGTCGTGGCATCGGACCATGCGTGCGGGTTGAAGGACGATGGAACGGTGGTTTGCTGGGGTGACGACGCCCAAGGTCAAGCCAGCGCACCCGCGGGAACGTTCACCGACGTTGCGGTGACCTACCACTTGTCGTGCGGCGTTCGCAGCGACGGCAGCGTTACCTGCTGGGGTGCGCCGAACGAGTTCAACGCGGACCCGCCGCCTGATAAATTTCGCCAGATACGCCTCGGTACCTACTTCTCCTGCGGGGTGCGTGAAGACGGCTCATTGGCGTGCTGGGGCTCCGACCAGCCCGCGCAAATGCCGAGCGATAACTCGTATCGCGAGGTCCACCCCGCCAACCGTTACGTTTGCGCGCTCACGGACTCGGGCGCTGTTCGCTGCTGGGGCAGCCCCGAATACGGCACCATCACGCCGCCGGCGACCAGCTTCGTCCAGCTGGCGGTCGAAGACACTCACGCGTGTGGGCTCACGCAAGCGGGCAACATCGAATGCTGGGGCGTCAATGACTACGGCCAGGCCGTTTCGCGCACCGGACCGTTCGTCGCGGTCAGTGTTCGCTGGCGCGCAACGTGTGGCCTGCACGCCGACGGCCGCCTCGAATGCTGGGGACTCACCCCCCGCCCACTGCAATGAGTCAAACTCAGCCTCAATCTAGTGAACTCGTATTTTCAGCGCGCCCGAAGGGATTCGAACCCCTGACCAGTGGATTAGAAATCCACTTCGCCCACTCTTCGCCCGAGGCAGGCCCTGCGCTATTTCCGAGGATATTCCGCAGCTTGCGTGATGACAGGCGCGGACAGGACTGGACAGGTCTTGTCATGCAATTCGGCACGGATCCGGCACGGTCGGTGAGTGGAGCTAACGACGCTCCTAGGGCGGAGACGGCCTTTTCGAGTTCAACCATAAGGAGAGCATCGTGAGACAGAGCAACGAGAGCAACGAAACGCAGGATGAAGCGAAGGCGATGTCGGACTGGCGAACCAGTGTTGCCAAGATGTCGGAAGACCAGCTCGCCGAAGAGCTATGTCGCTACAGCTTGGTATTTGCTGCCATGAGAGCGAACCGCATGGGCATCGCCCTGCTCGACGGCGGCAGTGAGGTCGTCATGGCATCCGTGCTCGTCAGGAAAATCGGTTATCTAGCCCAAGAATTGGCGGACCGCACTAAACGGCCCGAGGGCGCGGCTCCGGTGGCGAGGGATAGGCCAGCAGCGCGAAAGAGACGATTGGGTGGACGTGCCCAGCCGCAAGCGGTCGGCACGCTTGCTCAGGCGGTGGAGGCGGTGGAGGCGGTGGAGGCGGTGGAGGCGACGAAAGCGGCGAAAGCCCACCGCCGGAGGGCAGCCCGTCCCAAGAACTGCAAAGGCGATCTTTCGGGCGCGCTCGTCGCCACGAAAGGGGGCAGTCGCATACCTACGAGCGTGGGAGTAGGCGTCTCGACTCCGTCAGTTCCCGTGCCCGAGACCGCGGCCACCACGCGGCACGCGCCGACGGAGCCACGGCCAAAGCTCGACTGGCGACCGCCGGTTGCGGGCATGTCCAACGAGGAACTTGGCAGCGACGTCACACGCTTCGAAGGACTTCTGCGTGCGATGAGGGAAGACGGTAGCAAAATGGTGCCCCTCGACAGGACGGTCACTCATGTCGCTTCGGCAAGAGAACTGGAAACCCGAATTGCCGAGCTCAGACGCGAGCAGGAAGGTCGGGCGGCGCTTTCGCGGCCTGTGCGTTCTCTGTCGTCCACGGTTGCAGCGATGGGGCAGGTTGCAAGGTTGCCCACGGCTTCTCGCCGCACTCGGAAGGTCCGCTTCCTCGGGAGCGTACGGCAGGCGTTGGACGCGATGGTATTCGCAAAGGAGTTCCCCAGAAAGAGGCGGAGAGCGCATCGCGCGTGCGGGAGCGATGAACAGGCGGACTAGCGACCGTCATCCGTAGACTGCTCTCGTGGTCCCGTGTGTGGGCTGCGCCCGTCGGCCCGCGCGCAAGGAATCAACCGGGCAACGCTCGTTTCCGACGTCATGACTGGCAGTCGCTCCGGAGCGATCACGACGATGCAGGATGGCATCAAAACGGCTGCGGCCGGCGCGCCAGGGAGCGCGAAGATGCAGGATGGCCCAGGGGGAAGGTGGGGGGTGGGCCATGGGGGGGGACGTCGTGGACGTGACCGGACCGGGGGCGTCGATGCGAGCGTTCATCGCCCGAGTACCGGTTCCCGGACCTGTAAACGATGCCCCTCGGGTAGCCGTCGTCGGAGCGCTCACGGACGCCATCGTTGCAGCCGTGGCGGTCGGTGACGTGGTCGGCGCTTCCGCGGCGGCGGCTGGCTTGACCGAGATGCTGCAGCGGCTCGGGGCGGAAGAGAGCAGCTCGGGGATCGCGGACGAGCGGCGCCCTTGAGCAGGAGCAGACCATGCAACTAGCCCACCAAGCAGGAGAGATGCTCTTCGGACCGGTGCCCAATGTGGGCGCGAAGACATGCCTCATCATGCGGCCGCGTGTTTCTGTGCGGCGATGTTGTGGGCGCGGTCATCCTCGATGCGCGACGCGGTGTTCGACCACTATGTAGTCAGCACCGAGGGGCGACTCACACCCCTGGCAAGTCCGAGCTCACCCTCCGCACCAAATCTTCTTTCCCAATGAGCCAAGGCGGCTCCGGCACGCTGTCGAGTTCATAGAATCCTCCGCAAAAAACCCGGTGCGGGCAAGGCTCGCAGACGGGCTTGCGGACTCGCCGTTCCGCCAAGTAACTGGCAAGGTTCACGGTCTCGTTGTTCACGAAGACCATGTGTCTCGAAAGTTTGCCGAGGTCGCCGGCAAGGTACTCCTCGTAGCCTGGCATGAAGCAGAAGGGCAGGTTGATAATTTGGATCCGCAGCTTAGCCTTCCAAATCTCGATGAGCTCTCTCGCGCGAGCAGCTGCGATTTCGGTGTCCGGCGCTACGTAGCGCGTCGCCCGACCGAAGGGCGTCAAGAACTGAAGATTCAACCAACGCATTCCGAGGTCCCAGCACAGCTCAGCGAGGGCCTCGAGCTTGTCGGCGTTGCCCTTGGTGACGGTGACGTTCATGCCGATCTCGACGTCGCGGCCTGCCAGACGAAGTGTGTTCCTGATCCCCGCAGTTGTCTGTTCGAAGGCTTCGGCAACTCCAACTTGCTGGGCGTGGGTCTGCGCGTCTGGGCCGTGGACGGAGAACAGCAGCGTGGTGAGCCCCGATCGCACGAGCCGCTTGGCGAATTCCGGGTAGGTGCAGAGTCGACCGTTCGTGGTGACGTTGACGCGATTGTAGCCGATTTCCCGCGCATATCTGATCAGCGGAATGAGTTCGGGGTTGAGAGTTGGCTCGCCGCCGTCGAAATCGACCAGCCTTACGCCGAGACGGCGATACTTGAGCAGGTGTTCGCGCTGGCGCGTCGGGTGGCCGTGGACCTGGGTACGCGTTCCCACTGCGCAAAAGGTGCAGTGATTGTTGCAGACATACGTCACGTTGACGACGAGCTTCTGCGGCCCGACCGAAGCGGCGAGTCGCCGATCGAACGTCCACTTGAAACGCAGGAGATCCTCGGGAGAGACCGTCGCATCAGGCTGAGTTGGCTTCGTTTGAAAGCAAGGGCCCCAGTCGGAGATTGACGGAAGCTTCCTGCCGCGCGCTAGCTCCGTGCCGGGAAGAGGCGTCGCGAACTGGACCGCAGGCCAAGCTTGGAACCGATCCCAAAGATCCATGGCGAACGCCAGCGTCTGGTTGATCTCGGCCGCTGTCTCACCTGGAAGGCCGATCATGTAGTGAATCATCAGCGGGACTCCGGCCACGTGCGCGTGCTCTGCCGCGCTGGTGATGGAGGTGAGGTCGAGCTGCTTGTTCACCACCTGGTCGAGAACGCGTGTCGCCGCGCTTTCGGCGCTGACGCTTACCGTGGTGACCCGCCCCTTCATCTTCGCCAAGTGGCGAGGCAGGAGGTAGTCGGCGCGCAGCCCGTTGGGGATGTCGAACAGGACACCAAGCCGTTCGGCTTCGTCGAGGAAAGCGTCGAAATGCGCTTCGTTCACGTTCACGAGTTCGTCGAGCACCTCCAAGCGCGTTGCCCCGAAGCGTCCAACGAGAAGCTCCAGATATCCTCGGAGCCGCGCCGCCGAATACCGCCTTTGGGTCTTAGGCTCGCCCGGGCGCTTGCCTGGGTTCGAACTGCAGTGAGTGCAGCGAAAGGGGCAACCTCGCGACGTAACGAGCGGTAGGGTGCGTCCGTCAATCGGGAAGGCCCACGCTCCGCGACCTAGATGCTCGACAACGTGGAGTCGAAAGCGATCGTACGACGCAAGATCGATGAGATCCCACGCTGGATAAGGCAAACCATCCAGCGATTCTGGAGCCAACCCGTGATACGCGCCGCTCGGCTCGACACCCGTCAGCCGAAATCTTTCAAGGAGTTCGGGGATCGTCTGCTCGCCCTCGTATTTGACCCAAGCTGAAACTTCCGGGTACGTACGCAAGACGAGGTCCGCCGGAGCTTCTACATAGTGCTGACCAGACTGGTAGCAGTCGGCAAGCCAGAGCGGCGTTCGCGGAGTGAGCGAGCGCAGGCCCTCCAGCAGCGGGCCGAGCGTATCGCAGCGCGTGGGAGGGCGGTGAAAGGGACCGTAGGCAACAATCGCAATATCAAACTCCGCGACACGCACCTGCTCGAGAACCTCGTCCACCGAAGCTCCGAGGTGCGCGCGGCCGTCTGCGCGATACGCAAGCGTCGAACCCGGTAGCGCCTGGGCATCCACCAGCGTCGTAGGGACACCCTTGGCGCGGAGAACCGCCGCGAGCTGCAGGCTTCCAAGGCCAGTAAAGAATGGGTAATCGATGAAGTCGCGCGCGACGGAAGTCGGGGGATGTACGATCAGCACGCTCGGCTGCATGGGGAACCGAGAACCAGTGTATCATGCCGGTCGAGCTGCAATGATGGATGAAAACCGAGCAGGAATCGCGGTCGCGGGGCACAAGGTTCGCGATCACGAGCAGGCGGCTCATGAGAAGCGCAACTGGGTCCGGCTCACCTTCGACTGCAACGATCGTTGCATCTTCTGTCTGGATGCTCACACGCACACCGGTGAGATGCGCGCGATCGACGACGTGAGGGAGCAGATCCTCGACGGCCGTCGCAAGGGCGCAGAACGTCTGATTCTCTCTGGAGGGGAACCGACGATTCACCCAAACTATGTGGACTTCATTCGCCTGGGTCGAATGGCAGGGTACGCCTGGATCCAAACCGTGACGAATGGTCGCTTGTTCTCGTACGCTGATTTCCTCACACGCTGCGTCGATCAAGGTCTCTCGGAGATCACGTTCTCGATCCACGGACCCAACGCGAAAGTGCACGATGCCCTGGTCGGTACCAAGGGAGCCTACGAGCAAGAAATCCGCGGACTCGAGAACGCCCTCGCGGACGGCCGGGTCGTGGTGAACATAGACATCGTGATCAACCGCGCCAACGTGAAGCACCTCCCCGAGATGCTTCAGAAGTACTCTGCAATGGGCGTCAAGGAGTTTGATCTTCTGCAAGTGGTGCCCTTCGGCCGCGCCTTCACGGAGGGTCGAGACACACTCTTTTACGACCTACGGGAAGCGCGACCGTACCTGCTGGAAGCGCTCGAGTTCTCTCGCCGGCCAGATGTTCACATCTGGATGAATCGCTTCCCACCCGAGCATTTGGAGGGCTTTGAACATCTCATCCAGGATCCGTACAAGCTCAACGACGAGGTGCGAGGACGAAAGGAGGAGTTTGCCCTGCTGCTCGACTGGGGTACCGAGCTCGATTGCCGGGATCCAAACCGCTGCCGGTACTGTTACCTGCAGCGTCTTTGCGACACGCTGGAAAACGTTCGCGATCGCCATGCCAAGCGAAGCTTCGAGGTGGTCCGCATCGATACGAAATGGGAGGCAAAGCAGGCGCCGGTCTTCGGCGGCGATCCGGCGAGCGCTCGCCGGGCGGAGAGCGATGGCCGACGCCGTCTGCCCCTGGCAACCCCGGACGGCAAACCCCAGGTCGCTGCCCTACCGGTGGTCGTTGCCGCGGCGAAGCCCAGAGCGCTGTGGCTCGTTGCGCCGGACCTCGAGCGCGCGATGAGCGAGCTGGGACGATATCCCGGTGTGACGAGCATCGAGCTCGAGCTTTCTGACTACACGGGGCTGGGCGCAGCCCTAGAGCAAGACGCGCCTTTTGGGGATGCGCGGCTCGAACGCGTCGTCGCCCGAACGCCCGAGGAGGCGACGTACCTACTCGCTCTGGCCGGCACCTTCGAGGTTGTCGTCATCCTGAGCAAAGCGACCGAGCAATGGCTGCTCGGCGTGGAGCGTCCGTCGCCCCGCCTAGCACTGCGCATGCCCACCTGGGAACGGCTCAGCGACAGCGGTTCGCAGGATGTGGACCTCGCGGACTTCTTTACGCGATTTCGCGACCCGGTGCCGGTGGAAGGCGTCCCACCCTGCGTACTCGGTCGGCCAGCGCGACCGGAACGCGTCGTGCTCGACACGGCGATGATGACTCCGGACGGGCGTCTCGAAATCTTCCGCTACGCCAGTCGATACATTCTCGATCACTATTTCACGAAATCGCTGCGCTGCACGCAGTGCATCCATGACGCAACCTGTCGCGGTCTCCACGTAAACTACGTTCGTGCACACGGGTACGGGGCGCTCCAACCAATAACGCTCGACGCGCCGAATTGAGCTCGGGCCATCAAGCGTGATGAGTGACCCCCTGGACCACCGATAGGCCAAGCGAGAGGTGCTGCGTGTGCCAGGCGAGGAGCTCCTCGTGAATCCGTGCACCAACGGGCGTCCAGCGCGCATGTTGGCCTAGCGTGCGGAGAGCTTCGTCATTCTTGCCGACCAGCTCGGACAACCTTTGAACCGGACCAGAGGCAGCGGGTCTCCGTTCGACGAGTCGTCGGTACAGCTCCGCAATAGGCACGAACGCGTGCGCGGCCAGCAGGATGCCGCTCAATGGGCGCAGATCCGGTCGAATGGGCGACCGATAGAGGGGCGCATCCGCGTTTTCGAGGAGCTCATGCTGTTGAAGGACGAGATTCAGCTTGTTGTGCTGAAATTCGTGGACCAACGCCTCGACGGTCGAGAACACGTTCGGGTGTAGCGTGAGGTACACCGCCCCTATGTACTCACGGTACGAGGCCGAGAGCTGCTTCTCATCGTGGCTTCCGGTTGGCAGGATGAGACGCAACAGGAGCTGCATTTCCGGCCACAGCTCGGGCAAATAGTCCTCGACGATCGAAGTCGCTGCGCCCAAGCCCTCGAGCCACGCTTCTACAGGTCGCCCACCGAGCGATAGCGAGTTCCCTTGCTTGTCGGGGTGCGCTTCCAACCGGCTCAGCGGGTTCGGATCGAAGAGGCCGAACCTGACGCTCCCGCGTACATCCCGGAATGGCGACGAGAGACGCCCGAGTGAGCACTCGGCAAGCTGTTGGGGTTTGAGCGCAAATGCCGATGCTGTGCCGGCACCGGACTGCACGAGCAGGGTACCGGACTGAAGTGCAATGCCCGCAGCTTCTCGGCTGGGTTCGAAGAGCAGCGCGTGGCACACCGACCACAGTCGCGTGGGCGGCAGGTCCAGTCGGTCGAGTAAAGCTCGCTGACACGCGAGCTCGAAGCCAAGCACCGCGTATGCGGCCCGTTCTCGTCCAGTGTCGAGAAGCACCCCGATACTCGGATCGGACAGCAGGTCAGTAAAGTCGCCCGGAGCCGCATGTGCGAGTCGCTCGAGAGAGCGGAGAACGCTCGTGCTCCGACTCGGGGGCGCGTACGCGCCGAGCCGCTCGGCAAGGCGCGCCGCTCGAGCACGCCGAAGGGCCGCGACTGCCCCCTGGTCGATAGGTGTCTCTGATCGCGGGATTACCAGCGGTTCCACCGAGAGAGTCTACCCCGGGAAGCTCAGTGCGTGCGATACTCCGGCAGTCGCGTGAAGGCCCTCATCAAGGTCGGCTACGGGTGCAACGAGAACTGCACATTCTGCCACACGGCCGACGTGCGACACATCGAGGGTTCCTCGGCAGAAGTTCACACGAAAATCCTGCGAGCAAGGAGCCTCGGTCACACGATGGTCGTGCTCTCGGGAGGCGAGCCGACGATCCGCCCGGAGCTTCTCGAGTGGGCGATGCATGTCGCATCGCTCGGGATGGATTTCGGGCTAGTCACCAATGGTCTCATGCTCGCGTACCCCGGGCTGGTGGCCAGACTGCTGGAGCGCCGGCTTCGCTACGTCTACTTGTCCCTCCATGGAGGGACGCCGGTCGTACACAATCGCATGGTTCGCTCCGATGCTTTCGAACATGCCGTGCGCGCGCTGAGCAATCTCAGTGGACACGGTCTCGACCTTACCGTCAACACGGTCGTGGCTCGCCAGAATCTCGAGCATCTGCGCGCAGTGGTCGACCTCGTCTTGCCCTACCCTGACGTTACGTTGAAGTTTTCGATGCTGCAGCCCAAAGGTGGCGGTGAGCGCGGCTTCAACGCGCTCATGCCAGCGGTCACTGACGTCGCAGCTCGAGTTCGCGACGCGATCAGCTACGGGATCGAGCGTACCGGAGGGACGGGGCCTTCATTTGCGCACGACGGGCTCCCCTTTTGCCTCATCCCGGGGCTCGAGTCTCGCTACGACGATCTCAAAACACATGGGTTCCGGACGATGGTCGAGGTTGGCGAACCCGACTTCTACCCGGTAGACGACAAGGACAAGGTCCAGCCGAGCCAGTGTACCGGATGCTCACTCTCCGGCGCCTGCCCGGGTCTGTTTCGCGGCTACCACGCCGTGCACGGTGACGGAGAGCTTCGCCCAGTGTTGGACCGGCTGCGTCCGAATTCATTCAACTACGTCTTCGAGGCGCTCGTCACGGACGCTCACGTGGGTAGCTGCCCCCTGCTTGCCCATGGCGTCACCGCTTGGGACCGAGCGCGGCACTTGTTCGTGAAGAACGAGCGACGCATCGCGCGTTTCCGCGCGAATACACGCGACTTCAGTGACATCGAGATCGAAACGATCAAGCACGAGCAGGGCCAACTCTATCTGGATGTTTCTGACAAGCCCTCACCGGACGATTTTGCAAGAGACCTGATCAAACTCGAGCGAAGTCCGATGTGCGAAGGGTGTCAAGAGAGGCCCCACTGCACGGGCATGTTCGAGCCCGTGTGGAAGGACCCGTTCGCACGTGAGGAAGCGCGGGTGAAACAGGTCATCGAAGAGTTGCAGGGAGATGTGCTCGACGTGGGCTGCGGCGACGGGATCCACGAGGACACATTCGCGGCGCTCGAAATCTCGGGAAAGATCAGATACGTCGGCCTCGATCCGGACGCCGCGCGACTGAAGACGCTCAAGGCTCGGCGGTCCTGGGGAGAGCTTCGCCTGGGCGAGGCGGAGGGACTCGATGACGCCGGCCGCTTCGACGAAGTCCTAGTGCTGAGAAGCTGGAACCACCTCCGTGATCCAAGGCTCGCCATGAAAGCGTTGTGTCGTGCGCTGCGTCCGGGCGGTGTGCTCACGATCGTCGACAATGAGCCATTTGGCCTTGCCCGCACCACCAAGCAGGCCACGAGAGCCGAGCGGTCCTCGGCAGCCTTCGAGCACTACCGAAACGACAGCGCAGCAACCGCCGCCGCGCTGGCCCGCGAGTTTCCTCTTGAGCTCCTCGAGCGCTTCGACGCCGGGCCATCGACGAGCAACCAATGGCTACTCCGCTATCGAGCCTGCGTTTGACCACATTCCAATCGCCCGCAGGTTCGGGACACGGCGTTATCGCCCTACGTTGCCTCCAAGAGCTCGCGCAGCTCCACGGGCCGGAATTCGTCCAGACCGTAGAGCTCGACGTAGCTTCGCAGTAGTTCACCGCCAACTCGCATGCCCGGCGTGCCAGCAATCGCATTCGTATCATCACGAAAGCGAAGCTCTCCGCCACAGGCAGAGGATAGAACGCACGACTGCGAATGCGGGCACACTACGGTCGCTGCAGCGGCGGCATCGTCAGCAAGATCGCCGGCGCCGTGCTCATACTTCCTGTCACGGTATTGAGTCCCGGGCAGCATGTCGGCCCTGCCCAACCAGCGTTTGGGTGGGACGCCAGCCTCCCGAAGCACGCGAAAAGCGACGCAGGGGGCAACGCCCCGCACATAGAACCGCCGCTCCCCTAAATAGAGGCTAGCTGCCGCCTCAATCACCTGTGTTTGGCGGGCCGCCGACGAAAAGAAGCGATCGGTCGGCGCCTCGGACGTGGGAAACGGAAGGTGACAGGAAAAGGGTAGCCCGCGCGCTTCCGCGAAAGCCACGAGTGGGCCAATAGCGCGAAGGTTGTCGCGCACGACCACGACTTCCAGCAGAATTGAGGCGGCTCCGGCAAGCTCGAGCAGATTCCCTAGAGCGCGCAGGACCTGGGCGTGAGCTCCCGCGCGACCCACGACCTGGTCGTGCGTAGCGGCATCCACGGCGTAGAGCGGGACGTTGAAGGTCATCCCCTTCGGAGCCGCGCTGAGCACTTGCTCGCAGAACCCCCTGTCAGCTAGCCGCGTGCAGGGAGAGTAGATCCACGTCCGCTCGTAGCCAAGTTGAGTCGCGCGCTCGAGCACCTCGAGGATGCGCGGATAGGCGAGCGGGTCGTAGCCGTTTACACGGACCTGAGTGATCCCACGCGAGCGAGCGTCGTCGAGATCCGCAAAACAGCGAGCGAGGATAGCTTCGATGCCTTGCTCCGGGGGAGCAAGCTCTTTCGCCGAGCAAAAAGCACAGGACTGCCCGCACTCCGTGAGCACTGAAAGATTGAGCCAGCGATCGACGGCGACATCGGACCGCCCTGCGCTCAAACGCGGAATCGAAGCGACGTCCGTTAGGAGATCGGGAAAACTGAGGTCGAGTCCGTCATGATCGCGCAGCTGCAGGAGGAACGCTACCAGAGCGCGTGCCACGGGTGCGCTCGCCGGCTCCACGCCCACCGCCCGGTAGCTCAGATTGAAGTGCGAGGTTCGCACGAATGCCGGCCTCCCATCATCTCTGCGCTCGACATGGATGAGAAGTCTCGCGCCGGAGTCATGCCGCAACTCTGCGACCAGGGCGAGCATCGACTCGGAGATGCGGCGAACGTGTGTGGCGGGGTACACGCCCACCAGACGCCACGTGTCGACGAAGCTCGTGCCCTCGACGAGGTCGGGCGCTAGCATTTGCCGAAGCAGATCGCGCCCGAATACTACGCGTTGAGTGCCTTTGACTCGGCCCAGCGCCTCCGCAAGGCTGGCCCCTGGCGCCGCGGCGGCCAAACGCTCATCCACTGCCGCGGCGATTCCGGCCGTTATTGCCGCAACCTCGTATTTTTGCACCGGAGGCAGGACGTTGGAGCTGGCACGAGAGGTGACTGCGCAGTGGTTCGAACGATACTGGCCACGCGCCGCGCCCGCATCGGAGACCACGCGGATCTCCACGCGCTCTGCGGAGTCGGCGCGTTCGAATTGGATGTCGAGCTGGTACTCGCCTGTCAATCTGATGACCGTGCAAGTCCAATCGCGCGTAGGAACGCGAAGGGTGAGCAATGCAGTCGCCGCGTGCTCGGTGGATGACGAGCGCAATTCATCCGCCGGCTTTGTCATCGCTTCCCGACGGTACGCTTCAACTCGCGTGCGATCAAGCCGTCATCTGAACGGGATCGAGTGTTCGTCCGGGGAAGCTCGTTCGCTTGCTTTCCCTTTGGTCGCCTCGCACCATCGCAGCTCGGCGACGCCCGTCTGGTCCAGCAGAGTACAGCGAGCCAGCCAGCCTGTGACCTGGTGTAGCGGCAGCAACGGCCGGTGCACGACCAGCGCGCCCCGATCTAGCAGCAGGGCTTCGAGTCGACCGACGGCGACCGCATCCGACGAATCCGCTGAATGAGAATTGACTACCGGGATCAGCTCCGCGTCGAAGGCGGTTGCGTGGATCTTGCCTTCATGATCGTGGCGCAAAGATCTCCAATCGACCTCGCGCCCGGCTCGACGGGCCAGGTACCAAGCCATGTGAGTCGCGTCGTAGTGCATTACCGTGATCACGCGCGGGTGCAGGTGCGCGGCTATGATCTTGGCAAACCGGGGACCGAACTCGTCGAGCGGCGCTTCCCAGATGGCCGCAGAGCGCGCCAGAGCTGGCGCCGTGCCGAGCGTCAGATTGAGCGCTAGAAATGTGGCTGCAACTGGCCGCAACCAAGCCCAACGGTACAGCGCTTCGAGGGCCGCGGGCATCGACACGCCCACGAGCGGCGCAACGGTGAGGGCGTAGTACGGCTGGACTCGAGCCCAAGGCGCCAGCGCAGCGAGCCCCAACAGCGTGCCACCAAGGATTGCTGTCGCGACGCTCGAGAGCAACTTGCCTCGCCCCGACCCCAATGCCATCCCGAACACGCCACCAGCAAGCGCGACGAACAGCGTACCCGGCCCGAAACACTCGGCCACTGCAGTCAGCGCGCGAGTCGCCATCGTCAGAGTATCGTTTTCACCCCATGCTAGCCCCGGCAATGCAGCCGCAGCGAGCCTAGCGGGCCGATCGCGAAGGAATGTGAGCAGGCCCAAGCCGACCGCCGGTAGTCCCAGCACCAGCCCCGCCAAAACGGGGCGCGCCATTTCCCGCTTTCCAAAGAGCAGCAAGGCACACAGCTCCATGCCAACGACGATCGGTGCGAGGTAGTAGGTCCAGAAGAGCAACCCGTGAACGGCAGCGATCGCGACAAAACGCCAACGCCCCAGCGACCCAGACGTGGTCACGCTAGCAACGGAAGCCACGACGAGTAGACCGAACAGCGGGATCTCGCTCACTTCGCGCGACGAGCGAATCAGGGCAGGCGCCACGGCCACGCCGAGCGCGCTGAGCACCAGGGTTGCAGAGCGTCGAAGCGCGCCTGGAGGGAAGACGGCAAACAGCGATGGCCCGAGCAGGGATCCGGCCAGCACAGCGGGCCAACGAACGATGGCCTCCGTCTGGCCGAACCATTGAGCAACGTGAAGAACGAGGAAGTACAGCGGCGGGTGGCGATCGCGGAGACCTATCCCCGTGAGAATCTCGCGCACCGGCAGGTGGCCCGTGAATACACGTTGGATATCTTGGCCGCGTTCAAACGGCAGGTCCAGTCGAGCGGCTCGCAGCGCGAGACCCAAAGCGAAGATGACCAACGCAGCCGGAAGCGGTCCACCAGTCTTCGTCAAACCGATGAGCCCGATGCACATGAGCGCGGCCGCTATTCGTCCCCGTGAGCTCTCGAGAGTTGCAATCGCGCCGGGGAGATCTGCAGGGACAGCGCGAGTGAGTCCGATGTTCGCAATGGAAAGCCCTCCCGGATCGTTCCGCCGCAGGGCCGCCGCCAATGCGTGCGTTACCGCCTGGCTGTCTCCTACTGGGGCGCTCGAGGCAGGCGCCTCATAAGCAACACCGAAACTTCGGGTCTCCTGAATGCCCTCCCAGTGCCCCTTCGGAACGACGTGAACCTCGACGACCGAGTCGCCACCCGGCTTCCGAGTGAGGAAGACGATGTCCCCTTCGAAGCCGCGACGAGGGGCTTCGAGAACGTAGCCCTGTGCCACGGGACGACCAACGTTGAGGGGCTGAAGAAGCTCTTGCCAGGGTCGGGGAGTGTTGGGTCGCAGCAGCAGCAGCAAGGCTCCCAACAGGGGCATGATCGCGCACGAGATGAGGACGAATCGCTTGCCCTTGAAACGTTGGAGTGCCGGCCAGAGGAGAGACGTCCAGGAAGCACTCATTGGTGTCCGTGGTCTGGCTGTCCACTGTGGTCTGCCACGAGAGCCGCGGAGAACCCTGGCGCCACAAGACGGCCCTCTTCCCGGACCAGCAACTGCCCTGTGAGCTCAGTCGCCGGACGAGCACCGACGCCCCCACCCTCGGGGTGCCAGAGCAACTCCAGCGCATCCTGCACGACGACCGGGCCAGCGCCATCCAGGTGCCCTTCGATCCTCAGCACGAAACAGCGCCCGACTTCATCGACCACATGGAGGCCACGGGCCACGCCCAACCAACGTACGGTAAAACCGGAGTCGCGGGCCTCGATCCCGGCCAAGATTTGCCGTGCGAGATTCATGGTGCTAGGACAGGTCGAGCTACACGGGGCGTGAGATACGAGCGCAAGAGGCGCGAGCAGCCACTGCGTCAGTACCGAACTCGGCGCGTGCCGCACAGCGGGCAGGAGCGCGGCGGCGAGGGAGAGGTCATCCGTAGCACTGAGGCGAGCGAACGCCTTGACGCAGCACTTCGGGTATCCGAGCGAAACGCCCAGGAACTCTGCGGCCTCGACGGCTCGAATCCCGTGGCCTCTCAGACACCGCTCTGCTTCGACCGCGCCCTGAAGGATCTGCTGATCCCGCGCTGCAAACAGCACATCGTCGACCACGGCTGTCACGAACCCCGCGGTCTCGAAGGGGGCGCGGGCCTCGACGGCGCTTGCGGCAGACAGTCCCTCTCGCTTGATGAGGTCTCGTAATCCGAGCTCTAGACCGACCTCCTCCGCTTGCGCGGGCCAGAAGTGACCTCGATGTGTTCGGAGGTTGCGACCCCGCAAATCCGCGGGCCAACGCGGCATTGCTTGACCGAGCGAGAGGATCCGCAGAAGCTTCGCTCGCGCATCTGTAGAGGCGCGCGTGCTGGTGAGACGCAGTACGAGTGTCTGGTCGGGCTCGTCGACTGGTGTCTTACCAAGCGCGCCAGCCAATGCCGTGACGCTGAGTTCTAGCTGCTTCGGAATCGCGCGAGTCAAGAGCACCAGGCGGCGGCCCCCGCCCCTCGCGAATGCCTGCGCGTTCCCCTCGCGGTCAGGGGCAATAAACAGCGTGACGTCGGCGGCGTCACATTCTAGCCGGAGCCAAATCACACCGTGCGTCACAAGCCCCGATGCTACAGCACTGCCTCGGTTGGCGTCCGGCCTAACACACGACCTCCTTTCTCCAGGGCTACGCAGCCGTCACCACCTCGTTGACGCCGTACCTGGGTTGGCGATAGCGTTGAGCGGATGAATCCGAGGCGGTCGTTCTTCGCAATCGGGCTGGCAACCCTGGCGACCAGCCTCGTTCGCGGGCACTCCGCCGACCTTCCCGTGCGGGTCCCCGCCGAGTTCACCGACTTGCTGCTGAGGTTGCCACCCCTTCATACGTGCCGGGTGGCCGCCGCGCATCCGGTGCTCTTCGGAGCGGTTCCGATCGTGCTTGCGGGGCCAAGTGGCCTTTTCCAAGTTGATCTCTGCCGCCGCTCCGACGTCGCTCGCGGCGTCGCCCAAAGTCGCTCGTTCGATCTGTTCGTCCACAACGGCGGCGACGGCCGCAAGGCCACGACTCGAGAACAAATTCTGGCAGTGCGAGCGCTCGCGGCCGAACTCGATGCTCGAGAAGGTGCAGGCTGTGAGATGCCGATGCTCCTGAGCTGGGAAGAGCGACGACTCCAAGCGGGCGGGCGCGCACTCAGCGTGATCGACGACGGCCCGTCGAGCGGTTCGAACGCCTAGGAGCCGCTCACCGGAACCGGAACGAACTCATCCCAGCCATAGCGACGAAGGTAGTTCCCCCAGACGCCCTCACACACTGCGTCGAACCGGCAGCCCCCACACTCGGTCCGCTTGCGACGTTGGCTGTCATCCAAATCCGAGCGCCTGATCTGGACTAGCGTGTCGCCCGGCCCCGTGCGGCGCGCCACTATCTCCTCTTCCGGAATGACGTCGTGAACCGCAGACGGTGGCTCATAGTGGCAGTAGCTCTCGACGTAGCCGCGGTTGAAGTCCGGAAGCTCGGTCGTCGTGCACAGCGGAATGTCCACGAGGAATGCCATCACCGGGTTCTCCCGCTGGAGCTGGTCGTTCAAGAACGTCCGCGCCGTCGCTGCGATCTCGGTGTAGGGCGGGAAGATTTGCTCAAAGTGGGTGTTCGCGCGTCCGTTCGCTTGCATCACGTTGAACACGACCTGATCCACCCCATGGGATCGCAGGAAACGGTAGATCTCCCCCAGGTAGGGCAGGTTCCGGCGAGTGACCACAGTGCTCGTGTGAAGCTCGATCCCAAAGCGCTTGAGCTTCGCGACGACGTCGAGTCCGGCGACGGTTTGATCGAAGCTGCCAGGAGTGCGGGTGAGCCCTTCGTGGAGACGTTGCTCATGCCCGTGAATACTCACGTAGAACCGATTCATTCCCGCGGACGCGAGCACCCGGGCGTAGCGCTCGTACGAAAGCGCGCGCCCGTTCGTCATGACGCTGATACGGCGCACGGCGTGTTCCTTTGCCCAACGCGCCCAAATGGCGAGCCTCGGATTGGTCGTGGGCTCACCGGAAGTGAAACAGACTTCCTCGCAACCTCGATTGCGGTCGAGGATCCACTTCACGACCTCGTCGTTGGTCGCGGAATTCGTGTCGTACCGCGCCTCGCGATCCTCCTCCATGCAGAAGAGACAGTTGTTGTTGCAGACTGCCCCGGTGAGGATGTGCACACGCTCCTCACGCCCCTTGATCCGCTCCTCGACGCTCGCCGACTCCATCACCAATCACCAGCTCCCGTGAGACCCATGCGAGCCGTGGGATCCATGCGAGCCGTGCGACCCATGCGAGCCGTGCGAGCCGTGCGAGCCGTGCGACCCGTGCGAGCCGTGCGACCCATGCGACCCGTGAGATCCATGCGACCCGTGGCTGCAGTGTTGCGCCAAAAACCGCCCTCGATCGCCGGGTGTTACGCGAACCATCTCGTCGGCGTTGTCCGACGCGCGCTGAGACATCTCGCGCTCATTCGGCAGCAGAAAGGAGGCTGCTCGTCGCTTGAAGACCGGGATCTTGTTGCCATCGTCGCGAATGCCCATGACCTACGCTCCCGCCGCCTGTGGCTGGTCGCCCTCATGGAGGAAATGCTCGCGCGGGCGGAAGGTGGTCCACCTGCGAAAAATCTCCATCACTTCTGGATCGGCTTCGCGGATCTTACCAAAGAGGTAGTCCTGAATGCCCTTGTGAACCGCGCACAATGAGCTTTCGCGCATCCTACCGAACAGCGTTCCTTGTGTCTTGTAGCTGTGCACGGGCGGCACACCGCAGTAGGGCTGGTAGGTGCAGTTGACGCAGTCAGGGCGCGCGTCCAGGTTCGAGGCAAGCACAACCGCGCGCACCGTGGGGTGCCGCATTAGCTCTCGATACTTCGACGTTCGCACGTCCCCGATCACGAACGTGTCGTCGCCGGCCTCGCCCAGCATCCGCCCCTCGTCACAGGTGAAAATGCGCCCATCATAGTTGTAGGCGAGCTGACCGATTCCGGCTCCGCCAGGCCAGCGGATGTCGAGGAAGTTGGGATCCTCGCCGGTCAAGATCTTGGTCAAGAAGATCGCCGCATAGCGCTCGAGGATCTCCACGCCTTGCCGGTTGAGCTCGATCACATAATCGACGGCGCGGCGGTAGAACTCCAGATACTCATCGCGAGGATATTCAACGCGGTGCGCCGTCTTTTCTGCCCATCCGAAGGGATCTATCGGACGAAGGAACAGCGCTCGGCAGCCAAGCCCGGAGTAGGTGTCCACCACTTCCTTCCACAAGGGAAGCGTGTCTCGCGTCGTCGTGAGGAGCGCCTCGACGTGATACAGCGTGGGGTCCAGGTTCCGCTCCCGGTAGGCGTCGTTGATGCGCTGAATCCAGTGCGTCGACGAGCGGAACGCCGAAAGTCCGGGGAGCTTTCGCTGCCGATCGTGCAGGTGCTCAGGCCCGTCCACGCTCGTACAGATTTGCACGCGCCGATCCAACAGGTATTCGAGCTTCTCGTCGTCCATCAAGGACAGGTTGGACACCATCGTGAACTCGAGTGTCTTCCCGACGGCCTTGTTCTTCTCCAAGGCATATTCGATGATATGGCGAACGACGGGGAAATTCACCAGCGGCTCGCCCCCCTGAAACTCGATGGTTACATCAGGGTTCGTGCTCTGCAGAATCAAGTCGACCGTCCGCTCCGCGAGCTCCGGTGTCATGTCGGTGTGCGTCGCCGCCATGTTCGCTCGTGACGCATGGCAGTACACACACGTCTCATTGCACCTCAGCGTGACGACCACCAGGTGCAGGTTAGGACCCGACTCGAGAAACCGCTTGCGCGCGCGCAACCGCTCCGCAGCGCGATCTTGGTCGTAGTGTGCGCGCAGAAAATTTCGTTCACGCAAGCGTTGGTGCAGCGAGCTCGAATCATCGAAGCTCCCCTGCGCAAACTGGACGAACTCCTGCTCGTCGAGCAGCAGGTGCTCTCCCTCCAAGTTCGTGAGCAGGACCGCCTCGCCAATGCGGCGAAACCGAAAAAACGCGGCTTTCGACGTATCGAGGTGAGGCAGGTCGGTAAGGTTCACGCGGCCCCCCGCTGCTCAGCCGTCAACCCAAGCGCGAAATTAGCTAGCTCGCGACCCAGGCTGCGTTCGTCTGCCCCCTCGCTCGAGACACGCACCACCCAATACTCGTCCTCGCGCACCAGCTCAATTTGAGCGTGACTCGCAAGAGAACGAACCGCTTCTTCGACAGCCGAGGAACCGTACAAGCTCGAATGAAGGCGTACTTCGATCACTAGTCCCCTCCCTGTTCCGGTTTCCCCTCCGTGACCGGTACGGCACCTAGCTTCTTCCCCTTGTACTTCTCCTCCCAGGACATCGAAATGCCCAACGGATCTTCCAGGGGCGCCTCGGTGAAATCGAACTCCGAAAGCTCGTCGAGTGAGGGGGGGCCCGCCGCTCCGGCCAGCGCCTTCATCGTAACGGCCTCGACCACGGCCCGGTTCTCTTGCGCGATTCGGTGGCGCCACGCGCAGGACAGAAGTTCGTTCGCGAACTCGCCAACGGCGTTCCGCGCGGAGACCGCATCGAGAACGCCGGACTTGGGTGCCAGGGTGACACGGACGCGAGTGGCGTCGGAGCGATCGAGGAGCACGTAGAAGCGGTCGATGAAGGTGAACGCCGCCCCGTAGAGGGCGTCGAGGGGATAGAGGCTCTCGTCGACTTTCAAGGCAACGGCGCCCTCCACGAGATCAGCCTGTGCCAGTGCGGGCGGCACCCCTTCGATTCCAATCTCCATTTTCGAAAGGGAGGGTACGCTTGGCCTCGTGCCGAATCAAGCCGCATGCCCTCGACGTTCGCGTTCGGTCTTGGCAAGCCTCGTCGAAGTGAGTTCGGCGTGCTGAAGTGGCTCGAGATCACTCCCGACTACCGGTGCAACAACCGCTGTCTCGGGTGTTATTCGGCGAGGGACGACGGGCCGGCCATGACCGGCCCAGAGGTCCTGCGAGCGATGTATGACGCTCGGCGGCAAGGGGCATCGAGTCTGTGGCTCGGTGGTGGCGAGCCGACTTTGCGCCGAGATCTATTCGCCATCGTCAAGGCAGCTCGAGAAATCGGCTTCGACCGAGTCAAGCTCCAAACCAACGGCATGTTGCTCTCGTATCCCGACTTCCTGAAGCGCTGCATCGACGCGGGGGTTACCGAGGTGAACTTCGCGATCAAAGGCGCGTGCGCAGAGACGCACGACAGACTGACGCAGACGCCAGGCTGCTTCGAACTCCTGCTCCGGGCGATCGAGGCGGTTCGGAAGCACGGGCTTCCTATGGAAGGCGATGTGCTCGTCTACAAGAGCAGCATGAATGAACTGCCGGACGTCGTTCGCCTCTTTTCGGAGCGCGGGCTCGAGCGATTCAACCTGTGGCTGCTGTCGGCTAGTCTGGCGCCGGAGCTCACGGCAGAGGTACCCAAACTCAGCGAGGTCGTACCATTTATCCTTCGCGCAATGGACGCCACCAATGTGCCCGTGACCTCGTTGCACACGCCGCCTTGCACGATACCGGCGACTCACCACGCGTGCCTCTTTCAACCAGCGGAGCTTGGCCTGCTCGTGGTCAATCCAGGAGGAGAAAGCTTCCTCCTTGAAGAGTCCCCTATGGAAGGAGGCTCTTTTCTGGAGCGCTGCGGACAATGCTCGTGGCGCCCCCGCTGCAGCGGGATCCGTGCGGAGTACCTGGCGCTCCATGGCGATCTCGAATTCCAGCCACAATGAGCCAGCCTAGTCCGCTTCGGCTAGAACCTTCCGAACAATGGTGTCCCTGGGGACGAACACCGGGTGGAGTTCGCCGAGGTCGTAGTGATCGCCGAGTTCGAAAAGCCCCCCACAGATGTCGTCGAGACTGCACGTCGCGCAAACGGGCGCCTTGGCGTGGCGAAAGTCGGTCTGACGAACCGTCCCCTTCTCGTCGAGAAAGTGCACGATGCGTTCCTCGCCTTTGACGATCTTTCGGGTTTCCGTGGAGCAATGCGCGAACTCGGTCATGTAGCAAAGCGGCACACGCTCGACACGAAACGTTCGTCCGCTCTTGTGTAAGAAGCGCATGGCGCGAGCCAGCGATAGCTCGAAATCGGCCAAGCGGTGGGCCGTATCACGATTGGTTTCCGCCCGCCCCATCGAGGGATCCAGGTTGTTCCAAACGAAGTGGCGAATGAACGGAAATCGGCCGACGAAGAAGCGCACGTTTTCATCTAGATGATCCGCGTTGAACCGGTTGATGACCGTGTTGATGTTCACGGTCGCGCCCGCGTCCCCCAAGTTCTGAAGAGCACAAAGCGCCTTTTCATGGCTACCCTTAACCCCTGTGAGAAAGTCCTCGAGCTCCTCGCGACACGAGTGGATGCTCACGTGGAAATGACGTAGCCCGGCCTCGTAGTAGCTTTCCGCCAGCCCGGCGCGAGCAAGCTGGGAGCCATTGGTGATCATCCGCACGTGCAGGCCCTTGTCGACTGCGTAGCGCGTGATCTCGGGGATGATTTCGGAGAGGCTCGGTTCGCCGCCCGTCAAAATGATCCCGAAGTAGGCCCGTTGCGCGAAATCGTCGATCTCCCGCTTGGCTGCAGCGAGATCGAGGATCCAACCGCTCGCGGGATTGGAGCAGAAGCGGCAGTACTGGTTGCAGTGCCGGACAACCTGCATGTAGCCGATGTTCGCCACGTGCCCGCGAGTCTATCAGTCGTCGCCCTCCGAGAAAAGCTGAGGCAGAATCTGTCGCAGCTCATCGCCCGTGCGCTTTGGAGTGCCCCGCGAAGCTTCTTGCAGCCCAGGGCGAACCTTCCCGAGCATTGGCAGCGCTCGGTGCAAAGCAGCAGGTCCCAGGCCAGGCGAACCCAGAGGTAGAGCCCGCATGGGTCCTGTTCCAACGAACAGCCGACTCAATGGCGAGCTGTCGGGGCTCGGCGCGCCCGCGAGCTCCCCGAGCGGCAAGAGCTCCCCGTCTCCGAAGCGTTCGAGATAGCTGGCATCAACACCGCTGCAGGTCGCGCGTGCCTGGCAGCTCGCACACCGGGCCCCGAAGTCCCGGCGCTCGCGCTCCAGCGTCCAACGCGAAAATGGCCCCAACAAGCAGTGGGGAGCTCCGCGAATCCACGTAGGAACACGCCGCGTGCGAGCCAGCGAGGCAGCCTGCAGCAGGAAAGGCGCCACCAGCGCCAGCCTGGGCACGACCCGATCGAACGCCTCGTATCCTGCTCCGACCGCATGCGGCATCACCAGCAGCCAAGCCGATACTTCGCAAGCAGCAAGCAGGTCTGGGAATCCCGCGAGGACTCGAAAGTTCGAACGCGTGACCACCGTGGCGGCGACCAGCGTCAGCCCGAACGATCGCGTAGACCTCATCGCGCCCAGGATCCCGTCGTAGCTGCCGGAGACGCCCGTATGATAGTCGTGCACCTCCGCTGTGGCGCCGTGCAGGGACAGGTGGACGTCCGTTAGTCCCGCGCGCGCCAAATCGCCGGCGTACGCCGCATCGCAGAGCCGCCGTCCGTTGGTCTGAACGCCAATCCGCGAGAAACCAACGCGCCGCGCCTGCGCCACAATTTCGTGCAGATTCGGCAGCAGAGTTGGCTCGCCGCCGATCAGAGTCAGCTCCTCGTGCTCGCGGCGGAGGGCCTCGAGCTGCTCTCCAAAGTCTACGGGCAAGGGAGAGGTCGCATCCTGCGCGCAGAACACACAGTGATTGTTGCAGTCGGGGGTGAGTCGCAACGTGCCGCGGGAGGGCCCCGGCGTCACCGCGCCTCGAGACGCGGTCTCGCCGTCTGGCGTGGGAGGCTGGTCTGACGACATCGGTGTCAGCGGCCGCACGCCGCGCAAATCATGCCCTGTGCCGAATGGACTTCTTTCGGGCGTCTCATCGTTCTACCCTCCGTCCGCGTCGAGCCGGATGCTGGAAGAGGAGGTCACCATGCCACATGCGCTTGCTCGTTCAATACTGCTAACTGGGCTCATGACTTGGCCCGGCGTGGTGTTCGGGCAAGCAGCAGTCGCGGAGGCACCAGCCGCGAACGAGCCCTACTCTGGTCCTCCAACCTTGTTCCGGAAAGAGCCCCAATTGGGCGGGTACGTTGGCCCTTCCCTGGCGTTCACTCGCTTCGATAGGCAACCCGGAACCTTACTCGGCCTAGAGGCCTGCTTCCTCTTGAACCACACGATTGCCTTCGGGGCAGCCGGGTACCTCTGGGCGACCGAAACCCGAGGACCGCTCGCTTCCGATGGCTCCTCGCAGAACCTCGAAGTTTTCTACGGCGGGACGGTGTTTCGGTACTCGTTCTTCACGGACTTTCTTGTTTACCCCTCCGCCGGAGCTTTTCTCGGAGCGGGAGCGGGAACACTGGTTCCGGACGCGGGTGGGCGCGTCCCGCGGAGCAATACGGATACCTTCTTCGTGTTCGAGCCTCAGCTCAGCCTGCATTCGAATATCACCCGCTGGGCGCGCGTCACGTTGCAGGCCGGCTACCGGCTCGCTGCGGGCGTTTCCCGCTTTGGTTACGACGAAGGCGCGTACCGCGCAGCCACGCTGGGCGGCGCCGTCCAGGTCGGCCGCTTGTGAAATGGTTCCTCCGATCCGCCAACCCGAGTTCGTGCGCTCTCGCCGCGCTTCACCGGCGCGAGCTCGCATCGTGCGAGTGCTCGCCTTCGTCGCGTACCTGCTGGTCGCGGTTGGCACGCGCCCGGCGAACGCGGACGAAGACAAGTCGGGCGTCTCTCCTTCCCGGCTAAAGCTCCCAAAGGGTCCTGGTTCCATCGAAGGGATTGGGGAGAACGCGGAGCCGAACCTTTCCATGGGGCTCATGAGCTATGGCGTCCCCATCCAGCTGCCCAGCGGCTACTCGCAATCGACGCCCTCGCTACGCCTTGCCTACAGCTCCGGCGCCGGCAACTCCGAAGTCGGGCTCGGCTGGTCGCTCTCGATCCCGTCGATCGAGCGCATGACATCGAAAGGCCTGCCGAAGTACGACCGCTCGGACACTTTTGCGACGGGGGGGAGCGACGAGCTCGTTCTCATCGACGACGCCGCGGGGGTCTACCGGGCCCGCTATGAGGCCAGCTTCGTGCGCTACACCTGGGTCGATCCCGAGCGTGCCGGAAAACAAGGGTACTTTCGGGCGGAGTACCCCGACGGGCGAATCGGGTACTTCGGCGCGCGCGCCGACGGCACACCGGAGCAAAACGCGCGAGTTCAGGGTCCGAACGGCGTGTTTCGATACCAACTCGTCGAAACCGTCGACACGCTGGGCCACGCGATCCGCTACGAGTACGGAGCGACGGGTGGCTATCCCACGCTGCGTCGAATCGCGTACGCCTTCCAGAAGGATGGCAAGGACGATCCTCGTTATGAGGTTCGCCTCAGCTACGAACCGCGCCCAGACGAAATCTCGGACGCGCGACCGGGCTTCGACCTGCGCCTGAGCGAACGGCTCACTGCAATTCAAGTGCTCGTTCGCGGAGTGCAGCTCCGGCGTTACGCACTCAACTATCACACACCGACCGCACGCACTTCGCTGTCTCGCCTCGCGCACGTCGAGCAATTTGGCGCGAACGACAAGGGGCCGTACCCGATCGACTTTCGTTTCGACTACACGGGCACGACCGCAGCCCCGTGCTCAGGTGCGGGCTGTGACTCCCCCGAGCTCATCGCGATCCCCGAAAGCGTCGAGGCGGACTTCGCCAATGGCAAGGCAGACCTGTTCGACATCAACGGGGATGGTCTCCCCGATATCCTCGACACTTCGCAAGCTCGACACCGGTTCTACTTCAACACGCTCGGGATCAACGGCGTCGTCGCCTGGTCCGCGGAGCAAGAAACGAACCTTCCCGTTGGCTGGAGCCTCAAGCAGGCTTCTGTGCAGCCGATCGATCTCGACGGGAACGGCTTCACCGATCTCGTGGATACCAGTGCCGGCGAGGGTGCAGGTGAGGTGCTTTGGAACCGCGGCGGAGGCGATTGGGACAGCAAACAGCCGCTCGACCACCTCGGGCTACCTGACTTTTCGCTAGCCCAGAACCTTCGCTTCGTCGACTACGACAACGACAAGCGTCCAGACCTGCTCTACAACGACGGCTCTTCCGCCTTCGTCTACGCCAATCAAGGCGACTTCTCTTTCGTCGAGCGGCACGACATCCAACCACTCGGCCAGAGCTTCGACTCGCTGCAACTCGCCGACATGAACGGCGATGGTATGCAAGACGCAGTGCAGATGGCCTTCGGCCTCGTCGCCTACAAGCTGAACCTGGGGTTCGGGAACTGGTCGGGGTGGATTGAGATGTCGGAGGTGCCCGAGGTCGCGTCGGGCTCGGTCCGCCTAGCCGACATCAACGGCGACGGGCTCAGCGACATTTTGACCATTTTCTCGGATCAAGTGTCGTACGCCCTCAATCGGAACGGCCGTGCATTCGCCGCGCCGGTCGCCGTTCCCGTCGGGAACACGCCGAGCGACACGTCGGTGCGGCTGGCAGATCTCAACGGCTCCGGCTCGGTCGACGTGGTCTGGATCACGCGCGACGGACACGTTTCGTACCTCGAGCTTTTCCGAGTGCGGCCCAACTTGCTCCGGCGCATTACGACCGGCGCCGGGAAAGTGATCGAGGCTGAATACGGCTCGTCCATTCGGCACATGGTGCAAGCTGCGGCAAATCGAGACCCCTGGCTTCACCCCCTCCCGAATCCGACCGGTACTGTCGACTCGCTGACCACGTACGACACCCTTACGCGGGTGCGGCAGACCCGCCATTTCGAGTACCGGGACGGCTACTACGACGGCACCGAAAAGCAGTTCCGAGGCTTCGAGGCGGTGACCGTGCGCGCAGAGGGCGAGACCGTAAGGGACCCCGACAATGTGACCGTTCGCACGGAAGAAGGCACCACGACGAGCCTATTCGAGGTGGGCCGCGATGATCCGTACCGCAAGGCACTATTGCGCCGTCAGATCGTGCGCAGCGGCGAGCGTGTCCTGCGCGAAGAAGCCCACGGGTTCGACGACTGTCCCATCGAGGATCCATCCCGCAAGAAGCTCGGCCAGAATGGCGATACTCCGGTCGAGATTCGTTTCATCTGCGAGCGATCGATGGACACGATCGTCACCGAGGGTAGCAGCGAGGATACCTCTCTTCGAGCCCTATACCGCTATCACGAGGTCACGCTCAATGAAGAGTACACGTACGACGCCTATGGCAACCGCACGAGGACGATCAAGCGCGGCGTGACATCCATCGACGGCGGCGCCTGCGAGTGCATCCGTGACGAATCAATTTTCGGCTCTCCTTGCGGCAGCGGATGCCTCGGCGACGAAAGTATCGAGGAGACGCAGTTCGTACCCCCGTCTACGACCAATGGTCGGTGGCTACTTAACAAGCCGTATCAGGTGCGGCGCTTCGGTCGGGAGGGCGGCTCGCTCCACACCGAGACGCGCTTCTTCTATGACGACCCACCGTTCGAGGGGATGCCGTTAGGCCAGGTCAGCCGAGGCCTCCTCACGCGAACCGAATCCCTCGTCAACGAAGGCGAGGTGGTCTCGACCGAACGCGTCCAGCACGACGGGCACGGAACCCCGCTCGAGATCCGCGATGGCCGCGGAAGCAGGCGCAGATTCAGCTACGATCCGACCGGGCTGTTTCTCCTGTCCGAAGAGGTCCTCTTCGATCAGACGACCGAACCACCCTACTCGCTTCTCATGACCGCGTCGTATCATCCGCTCTATGAGGCGATCACCGAAGCGTCAGGCTGGATGCTAATGGTGGGCGGTGAGACGTCGTCGCCCGAGCGGAAAACCTTCTTCGACTACGATGCCTTCGCGCGCCTGACCAAGATCGCGCAGCCAGGCGACAGCCTCGACCTTCCTACAGAAACGTTTGTGTACGAGATCGGAAGCAGTGGGAGCCGCATCGTGCGCCGGGCACGCAGTCGCTCAGCTGGGGAGCTCGACGTCGCCGAAGTTCAGTGCTTCGACGGGCTCGGTAGAAAATACCAGACTCGCTCCAAGATCGAAGGCTCGCGCTATCAAGTCTCGGGTTTCACTGCCTACGATCTTCAAGGTAACTTGCGTCGGGAGTATCAACCCTACGTGGCTGTCAGTGGGGACTGCGATTCCTTGCCCCCAGCCGGCGTGCTCTCCACGCGCACGAGCTACGACGGCACCGGGCGTGCAGTTGAGGTGACCTACCCAGATGCCAGCATCTACGGCGAGCCGTCCGTCAGCCGAACGCGCTACGAGCCGCTCGCGATAGTCGCCTACGACGCAGAAGATACGGCACCCGGTCCCCACAAGGACACACCCGAGGTAACCATTCGAGACGGCCTCGACAGAACTACCGGAATAGAGCGCCATCTCAAGCGCGAAGACGCAATGCATACCGAACTCACATACGACGAGCTCGGAAATCTTCGGGGCTACGTCCAGGAGGCCGACGGCGAGCGAATCGAGAAGGTGCAGACGTATGACCTCCTAGGAAGGGTCAAGAATGTCGACGATCCAGATTCGGGACTAAGGACGTTCGCGTACGACGAGGCCGGGAATGTCATCCTAGAACAGAATAAGGAACACACGATTCGCTCGACCTACGACGAGGCGAACCGGTTGGTGCAACAGTGGGAACGCGGGAAGCCCAAGACGGCAATCAAGTACACGTACGATCGACTCGATGATTGCGAACGCTGCACACACCTCGAAGGTCAATTTGCGCGGGTGACCTTCCCGTTGGAAGCCGAACAGGGCGAGGATCTCATGGGGTACGATGCCCGAGGCCAGGTAGTCTATAACCGCCGCAAGCTCGATGGTCACACCTTCGAACTTTCGACGGAGCTCGACAATCTTGGGCGAGTCGTGGCCCGCGTGTATCCGACTGGCACGCGCATCGAGCGCCAGATCGACGGGCTCGGTCGGTTGATCGCTGTGCCAGGCTACATTCCTAAGCTCACCTACGAGTCGCGCGGCCCCCCGGCAACGATGTCGTTCGCCAACGGCGTCAAGACGACGCAGACTTACGACGAGCTCACGCGGCTCAAGAGACTTGAGACCAAGACGTCAGGAGGGACGATTGTTCAGGCGTACACCTACAAACGCGATCGTGTCGGCAACATCCTCGGCATCGATGATGCAAGCGAACTGGGAGGGGGGCCGTCGGCCAACGCGACGTACGACTACGACAGTTGGTACCGGCTTGCTGCCGCACACCTCGATGTCGGACGTCTGGCGGAGGAGCATCTCGACTTCGGGTACGACGCGTTTGATCGGATTAGGCACAAGACGTCGAGCGCTGGCGCGGCGAGTCCAGACCATGCGGGCGACTACACGTACGATCGCGCTGACGGAGCGGGCCCGCACGCCGTAACTGCGACGGCCACCAGGAATGGGGAGACGCGGTATCGCTACGATCGAGCCGGGAACATGCACCAGGGAGCGGGAGACGCGTACCAATGGGATTTCCTCGGCCGATTGACGAGTTCGCAACGGGGGAACAAGGTTCTTGGCACGTACGCCTATGGACCTGATGTAAACCGAATCAGGAAGGATGAAGGGGGGCACGTGACGTACTACGTCGCTCCGGATTTTGAGGTTAGAGACGGCGTGGCCACTGCCTTCACGCTGATCGGTGACCAGCGAGTTGCTAGTTCGGTGCTTCGCGGCTACGGGGCAACGACTCTAGGGGACTGGGCTCCAGGCACCTTGAGCGGTGGTGTATTCTTGTCCAAGCCCGATGGAATTCTTACGGCCGGAGACGCATGGGTCTTCCGGGGCGCACGACTCGGGACGCTCCCCACCTTGACCCAACCCGAAGGCGATCTGACTGTCCAGCTCCTTTCCAGCAGTGCTCGCGATGCACTAGCCGAGACAATAGAGGCTCACACGTTCATCCATCATGACCACGTCGGGTCCGAAGTCGCATTCAGCGACGCGCACGGCGATATCATAGAGCGCACAGCACTATATCCCTTCGGGCTCACTCGGTTCTCAAACTCCGCGGCACCCGCCGACTTCTCGTTTTCGGGCAAGGAAAGGGACGCCAGCGGGGCGACGTACTTCGGGTCAAGATACTACGCTGCCCGCATTGGCCGGTGGTTCAGTTCCGATCCAGCGCTCGCGACGCTTCGCGACACACCAGCGCCTAGACTCCTTGAGGGGGTTGGTTGCTACCAGTTTGTCCGCAACTCGCCGGGTCGTTTCCGAGATCCCGATGGCCGCGAATCGCGAATTGATCGATTTCTTGGTATCGACGACCACGACAAGAGGTTTGCATCCGACGTCGTCGCCGGACTGGAAAAAGCCCACGCAGGTGGTCACACCGCCGATGCACTCTGGGAAGGTCTCAACGACGCACAAGTTCAGAAGTCGCTGGGGTTCCTCTCAACCTGGGGATTGCTGGCGGCAGGTGAGATAGAAGGTTCAATAGCAATCGCCAGGGCGGTGAAAGTGGGTGGCTACATCAAGCTGATGAACCAATACGTTGACCTGTCAGCGGCCATTGTGGACTCGGACAAGGGAAAGGCCGGCAAGGTGCTCGCTAGTTGGGCGGGGAAAGCGCTATTTGAGGACTATGGTGATACTGCAAGTAAGGTGCTTAAGATTGGAAGTAGCGCCACTTCCTCCCTCATCTTCAGTGAGGGAGCTCGTGACGTCGCCACAGCCAAGATGCTTGCCGTGGACGCTCCGCTGAAAATGATTCGAGGGCTAGCGCCGCTCAACCCTGTGAACATCCGTCGTGAGGTTCGAAGCGCAGCGCAACGGGCGCTCGAATCAATCTCGAGGCAGCCAAGCAGAACGGACACGGGGGGGTTGACACCATGCGCCTGCATACGAGGCTAGCGCTTGAGCTCATGCGTCCTACGCCGACTCGCAAACTGCCCCCCTTGCGAGGCGTCGCCGCGCTATTGTTGGCGGTTGCAGCATGTGAGAACGGGCTGGACCGGCGGGTCATTTCGGGATGCCCGTCCGGAACCGAGTCGTGCCCGTGCCTTCCTTCCGGCTGCCTTTCCGTCACCCCCACCCGCCTCATCTGCGACCGAGGCTTCTGCGTCCCCGAGCTCTGCACCGCCGGCAGCGAGAACTGTCGTTGCTACGGCAATGGAACCTGCGATCCGCTCGACGGCGTGCCCATGACCTGCAGTGGCAACGTATGCCGAAAGACCGAATCACCGGATCCCGGCAATTTGAATGGTCCGTGCCGTGCAGACGGGACCTGCAGCGAGCGCGACGGGAAGACCCTCGCCTGTCGAAACGGCGCATGCGAGGTCGTGGCGTGCCCGAGCGGTTCTCTCGGGTGCCCGTGTGGACTCTACGGTCGATGCGAGTCCGCTGGGACGGTATCCGTGATATGCAACCAAGGGCTCTGCGTGCCACCGGATTGCAGCACGAGGATCGTGGGCTGCTCGTGCACGTCGAGCACCGCCTGCGAAGGGAACGCCGAGTGCCTCACCGGTGTGTGTCGCCCCAGCGGGGCGCTGATTGCGGTCGAGGGGGAGGGCGTGAGGGGGTGTGATGTCGTCGTTGGGCTGCCCGAGCTCGCCGGAGCAAAGGCGGAGTTCGACGCGGCGCTCATTGGTGAAGGGATGCAGCGCGGGAAGCGCTTTGCGCTCTCGTTTACGGCACGGGAGGATAGTGACCTCGCGGGGGAAATCGCCGTGGTTCGGCGGGAACCCACTTGGTTTGGCGACGCGACGGTCGGGTGGAGCAAGGGGCTCACGCTGGAGAGCGCGCTTTGCTATGATCGCGCGGGCGTCTTCTTGGAGTCTGCGGGCGCGAGCGTTCGGTGAGGTGAGGCATGTCACGCGGATGGATCCCGAGACCGAGAGTTGACTGGACTGCTGAGTGGTCGCTCCGAGCGCTGTCGGTGCTGCTGCTCGCGATCGGGTTGCTCATTGGTTGTGATGCTGACGACGGTGTCCCTAGCGTCGCTAGCTGCGTAGCGGGAGCTGAGAACTGTTCGTGCTTGGATGACGGCACCTGTGAGAATGACAGCTTGTTTTGCGCTGCTGGCATCTGCCGCAAGCCGCGATGCGTTCAAGGTGACGAGGACTGCGCTTGCTACGCGAACCTGACCTGCAACGAAAGCGGCGATGCGCGCCTCGTTTGCGATGAAGGCCTGTGCCGCAAGCCCACCTGCGTTCAGGGTGCGTCCGGGTGTGGATGCCTGCCCGACTCGGTTTGCCAGGAGGGTCTAGTCTGTTCCTCCGAAAGTGGAACAGCGCGCTGCGCCCCGATTGAATGCAAGATCGGAGACAGGGGGTGCCCCTGCGCTGACAACGGAACTTGTTCCGGCGAGGACGCTCAGGGCGATCCGCTAGTGTGCGTTGGCGGGCGCTGCCAGCCACCGTCTTGTCAGTTGGGAGAACTCGCCTGCGGCTGCAAGGCTGATCGCACCTGCGACGCGGGCCTGCTTTGTGGCGACGGGAGTGTGTGCGTCTTGGGAGACTGCGTCCGCGGCGATCTCGCCTGCCCGTGCAGGTCGGACGGTCGTTGCAATCGGGCCACGCTCGTCTGTTCCGCGGCTCGACACTGCGTCAACGCGACTGATTGCGATGTGGGTACGGAAGGGTGCGGGTGCAATGCGGACTCGACTTGCAGCGGCATGGCCATCGATGGAGGCATGCTCGAGTGTCAGGACGGGCTGTGCGTCAACCCGAGCTGCCCGCTCGGGAAGCTCGGTTGCTTTTGCGCTGCCGGCAAGTCCTGCGCCGATGAGTCGCTGAACTGTTCCGAAGACAACAAGTGTGTCGACGCCAGCTGCCCCGCAGGCAGCGAGGGCTGTGCTTGCCAACCCGACGAGGCGTGCGGGCGCGCCGAGGACGAGACGCCGCTCACGTGCGTGGCTTCCGTCTGCCGCAATTGCCGCGCCGAAGACTGCGGCACGCCGGGGTTGACGGTTCCTACGTCGCCAGCGTGCTTTAGCCCTTGCCGCGCTGGCTTCACCGATCACGCTGCCAAATATCACGCTTGCGGCGCGGACGGCCTCATGCGTCACGAGCCGGACCAAGCGTGCCTCGATGGCAGAGTCTGCCGATTCGGATCTTGCCTGAACGCTGACGACAAGCTCCCGAGTTGCAACGGCGACGTGGGCTGCCCTGATTTCCAAAATTGTGTCGACGGGCGCTGCTACTCGGTGTGCGACGCGAACGCCGACTGCCCGACCGCGCTCGCTTGCTACCGCCACGCGTGCCGAAAGCCCTGTACTTCGAGTGATCAGACCTGTCCGGAGCACACAGCCTGCACTTTGACCGACTCCAAGAGCGGCTACTGCATGCCAGTCGGCCCGCCACCCACCGGAGTTCAGGAAGGACCGGTGCTCGGCACGTTCGAAGTCAGCACCGAGAGCATCGCGTTCAACAGCGCCAACGTCAATGCGACGTTCACGATCACGAACAACGGCCCGATTGCCGACCGGTTCATCGTAACCAAGCTCGAACAAACGGAGCCGGCGAGCACGATGACCCCGCCTCCGCCCCCGATGCCGTGGCTCAAGATCGGTGAGCCGGGGCAGGAAGCACTCCAGCCTTCCGCCCCGATCGTGGTCGAAGCCGGGACCTCGAGAACGTTCAGTCTGATTGGCGCCAATACCGACGCATTTCCTCGCTGGCAAGGCGCCCTCGAGGTCAAAAGTGACAGGGTACGCTTGGGCGCGCGGCGCATCGACCTCAGCTACGCGGGCAGCGTGGATGGTCGCTGGGTCGGGTCCATACTGACGTTCGCGAACTTCGGCACACGAAACCTGGATGCCTGGATTGCCGACAAGTCGAACATCTCCAAGCTGAACGTGGTCGGGAACGCCCTGGTGGCACGCTGGGGCGTTTTCCGGCGCGGCAACATTCCGCGCGCGAACTTTGATGCGGCGCTGCAATCGGCGGCCAAGGAATCCTGGCTGTGGCCAACAGTGCAAGCGGTCTGCCCAGCCGGAGCGACCTGCTACCCTTATATCGATTCCGAGAATCCTCTGAGCGGCATCGAGCGCTTCAGCAGTGACGCGACTGGCGTCCCGGTTCCGACCGGCGTCTCGGAGCTGCCGGTTGCATTGAATCTAATGACGAAGGCGTCGGACGCTCGGTGGCTCGAGGGTCGTATCGAAACGTCGCAAGCGCTGCAATATCCCGGGGATCCCGCCATCACCCTACAATTGGCGTCGGATCCAACGGCAGCGAAGTGCGCGCTGAGCAACGCCGGGGAATGCATCGTCCCCGTCAGTAGTCTCAAAGCGATCATCGCGGTGGGAGGCCGCTATGCCATCTCGCAGTTCGGGAACGACACCGCTTGCCCCTCGGAATTCCTTGCCAAGAACACGCCTTGGCTCGTGCCTGGATTCTTGCAGGGCACCACGACCGATCCGAAGACGGGGGTGTACCACCATAGTGAATGCAGAAACGCGCTTCAGCCAGGCGCCGGCAATGCGGACCTCAATGCCGCGCTCTCCGCGGCGAATCCCGTGCCCGACGGGAAGACGCGCGAGCGCACGCTGGAACTGGTCGACGGCGTAATGGTCGATCAGGAAACCCTGTACCTCATCGTCAAGGAGCATTTCGAATCGATCCTGGGCGCGGGGGACACAACCGAATTTGCGGCGTACGGCGTGCTGACGCTGCGACGGGCTCCGGCAAATCTCGATCTGAAGTCCTACGTGGGCAGCACTCCCCCCACCTCACAGGCGCCGCCAGACGACGCAGTTCCAGCGATGGCGTGCGATCCCGGCCTGCTCACTCGCCTGCGCGTAACGGGTGGAGTCACGCAGGACAACGCCGTGGACATTGCCACTGCGCTACTGAGCGGGCTCGCGGTGGCGTCATTGCTGCCGAAGGATCCCCTGCTGCACGAGCAAGTCCACTACCTCTGCCATGACACAGGCCGCATCGACGGCGGCGATACGCTGAGCAATGGCGGCGCAAACTCGGAATGCCCCGCCGGAAGCAACGTCACTTACTTCTATTTCACGAACCTGGGCGGGCTGACCGAGTCCCAGGTGAACGCGGAGATCTCGGCACTCCCCTGCCAGGACGATGGCACTTGTCAGTCAGTGCTCGACACCTGGCGCGCCGCCGACAAGTGGGGCATCGCGAGCAAGGCCCCCGTGTACCGATGCACGGATTTCGAAGACAACCCCGAGGCGGTCTTCTGCGATACGAACCGTGGAGATCTGCGCGCCGGAAAAGTATTCTATCCGACCGACGCGAGCAGCACGATCGTGTTCTCGCCGCTGCGAACGACGGTCAACGAGGCGTTCCGCTACAAAACGGCGTTCCGGACCCGCGACAATCGAACGGTAGGGTTCGCGCCCGCTCAGTGCGTCCCCGACTCGGACGCCGTTCCCTACTGCTACGACGCGCCTCAAATCGAGGAGGCGCGTCAGCGAGTCGACTGCGCCATCCACCTCTATCGCTCCTACCCCAGCCTACGCGCGACGGGCCTCGCGCCACTCGGCGCGTACTTGGGGGTGAATTTTGCTTTCGAGCAGAACATCAACCCGCCGCTCTATACCTACGACGGATTCGAGACGATGTATTCCGAGCTACTCGTCATGCTCGGGGACGACGCTTACACAGCAGCCTTCGCCTCGCGTTTCGACCTCGCCGGTGCCAACAAGGTGAGCTTTCAGGGCTCGCGCTTCGAACCGGGCGGCATCGATCTCTCCGGCGCGGCCGGTTTCGAGCTCTATCGGTTGTATCAGGCGAGCCAATACTATTCGCTCGTTCTCGATCGGTTCTATCGATTGATCCCCGCGCTCACCACGGCAACCGGTACCTTCGAGTCGTTCATCACCAAGGACACTTTCGGGAGCTATTTCCCGAAGCTGGTTCGCGCGTCGGTGCAAAGGACGCGCGTCGCGAGCGAAATAGCCAAGCGCTACCAGAGCTTCAACCGGCCGGATCTCGCGCGCCAAGTGATCAAGCAGGGCTATACCTCTGCCTATCTCGAGTCGATCGTGATCGGTGCGCTCGTCACTCGGTACGTCGATCAGAGCGGCACCGAGAAGGCCTACGTGGAGAAGGTCCGCCGAGACGCAGCCCTGACGTACAAGGCCGCTCTCTACGACATGCGCGATGCTTTTCAGCGCATCACGGACGATGAGAGGCACTTCGGGTTTGCCCCTGATTTCGTGCCGTTCCCCGCGCTCGACCCGGGCGACATCAACGCGTTCACGAAGCTGCTCGGCCTGGCCAGGCAGCGCGCCGCGATGGCAGCGCAGAACGAGCAGACAGCGCTGAGCTCGAACCGCAGCTACGAGGTCGATTCAGCGTCGTTTCAAGCGGAGCTGGTCAAGCTGCGGATCAACTACGACAACCAGCTCGCGGACATTTGCGGAACGTTCAAAGGGCGGGACGGAGCCGTGTACCCTGCGATTTCGCGCTATGCGTACCGAAGCGACGAGGCGACGGCGTATGGGGATCCCTGCGGCTTCATGGGTACGGGACGGCTGTACGGGGCCATGTCGCAGCTCGAGATCAATCGGCTCGAGTTTCGCGGGATCGAGCAGCAGTACCAAACGGTGCTGGACGAGATTGAGAGCGAGCGGACCCGCGTCGAAGCGCAGTGCAAATTGATCGGGGTTCGGGCGCAAGCGAGCTACAAAGCGGCTGGGAAAGCGCGCAGCTTGCAGGATGCGATCAACGACACACAAGCCCGTCGCAGCGCCATAGCGTTCCAGATTCAGACGTTAGACAGGATCGCTACTGCCATGGACTGCATTTTCATTGTAGGACCAGGGGCAAACGGTACCAATTGTCTCGCAAAAGCCGCTGCGAGAGTGTTCATCCTCAACGCAACCGCCCCACTGCAATTTCAGGATTTGGTTCTTCAGGATCGCATCAGCGGCCTCGAGAGCGAAATCTCCAACATCCAAAACTCCCACGCCCTCTGGGACAACCTCCAGCAATGCAACGTCGCAAAAATCGACTCCGAAGCGCTGATCGAGCAGAAGTGGCTAGGCCTGAAGGGCCTAGAAATCGAGTCGCTCAAGGCCGACTACCGCGTTCGCCTGGCGTTTTCGGAGATCCACGGGCTTCGCAACCAAGCCGAGCGCATCGAGGCGGAAGCGGAGGAGATCGAGGCGCAGACCATCAGCATCGAGGCAGCGCGCAACGACCCGAACGTTCGCATCTACAAGAACGACGCGATCATCAGCGCTGAGCGGACGTTCGACGCCGCGATGGCAGCGGCCTATCAGGCGACCAAAGTCTACGAGTACTACACGAGCCAGACGTACGGCCGCTCGGATCAGCTCTTCCTCATTCGGATGATCGAGCACGGCGACTACAACCTCGAAAACTATCTGTTGCAGCTGGAGGACGCTTACCTCGCCTTCCAGCAGAGCTTCGGCAATCCGGACGACCGCGTAGAGCTGCTATCGCTGCGCGATGACATTTTCGCGATCCCTCGCATCGACAAGGGCGGGCGCAGCGTGTCGCAGTCGGACCGGATCGCAGAGTTTCGAACCAAGCTGAAAGACGTCGCCCTGCTCGACGAGCGCGGCTACCTGACCGTCCCCTTTGCCACGGTCATCACACGACTCTCGCCACTCACCCGCAATCACAAGCTCAAGCGGATCGAAGTGGAGATCATCGGATCGGACGTAGGGGACGCCGTAGGGCGTGTGTACCTGCGCCAGAAAGGCACGGGGCTGGTGCAGGGGCTCAACGACAAGCCGATCTACTATCGCTTCCCAGAACTGACCGCGGTGCTCGATCCCTTCTTCAATGGCGTTCGCAGCTTCGGCCCGGAGATCTACCTCAGCGACAGGCTGAGAGACCGGCCTCTCGTCAATAGCCGCTGGGATCTGGTGCTGAATCAGCGCGACGAAACGGTCAACGGCGATATCGACCTGGGATCGCTGACGGACATCCGACTTTACCTGTACTATACGGACTTCACTGCGCTGTGAGGTGAGGAACTCGCCATGAGGACGATAGGCTTCCGCAGGCAACTCGTTGCGAGCTCGCTAGCAGTCGTTTGCGCAGTAGCGCTGGCATCGAGCACAACGCGAGCACAAGAGGCGACCGCCACGGAGGTTCGACCCGAGCAGCTCCCAACACCAGCGGATGCGGCGCCCCCCGCAACGGAAACGGGAACTGAACCTGCGGCTGAACCACAACGAGCCCCCCTACCTGCGCCGCCGTCACCCTTGCTCGCGCCCGCGCCCGTCGCTGCGGCACCTGCCGAACCCGGTCAAGCATCCCGCGGCTGGCCGGTCTCGGCGTGGGCGGTTGGGGGAGCCGGTGCAGCACTCTTCGTTGGCGGCGCAATCGCGGGCGTGGTTGCGCTCGGCAAGAACTCCAAACTCGAGAAGTTGTGTCCAAACGCCGCGTGCTCTCCAGCCAACCAGGCTCGAGGCGCCGACCTGGAGGAAGCTCGCGATAGGGCGGTAGTATTTGCCGATCTCGGTGTCGTCGGAGGTCTCGCGTGCCTTGTGACCGCGACCTACCTCATTCTGGAACACCAGCGACCAGGGCCAGCTCGCTCGGCGACGGGTCTACTTCGAGTCACGCCGAATCTTGGCCTCCGCGATGGTGGGCTGCTCGCGAGCGTGAGGTTCTAGCCATGCAGGTCCCGAGCGCTCGAAAGCTGAGGTTAGCGCTCGCGCTCCTGGTCGTAACTGGTTGTGCAGAGCTCTGGAACTTCCAAGACGTGACTGTCGACGACACTGGAATCACCGGCGGCGCGGCTGGGTCGCCAGGGACGGGTGCCGCCGCTGGCGAAGGCGGCGCTCCTCCTGGTCACGGCGGGTCCGGCGGGTCCGACGGGAACGCGGGAGGGCGAAGTGCTCGCGGCGGCACTGGCGCAGCAGCTGGCGATTCGGCGGGAAGCCCCGGGCAAGCAGGCGAAGGCGGTGTCGGAGGCAATCGCGGAGGCTCGACCGGCCAGGGCGGGACCATCGGCCAAGGGGGCAGCGGGGGCACATCCGGGGGCACGGTCATGAGCGGAGGTGCCGCGGGCACTTCGGGTGGCTCGGGCGCTGAAGGTGGCGAGAGTGGTGCCGCCGGAACGGGCGGTACGGAGCGCTGCGCAGAAAGCCAAGCCTGGAGCGACGAGCTCAAGCGTTGCCGAAGCTGCACCCTGAACTGCGATGAGCCGGGCACCGCCGGGCTCTACCCGCTGACAACCAAAGACGGGCGCTGCGTGTGTCGAACCGAGACTGGATACTTCTACGAGATTGGCGCCAGTATCGGCGCGTACCCTTGCGATGCAGATGGTGACGGTTGGGTACGCGACTCGGCGCGCAGCTACATCGAAACGACGGATCGCGCACTCCACGACAATGCGCGCTGCACGCTGCGACTGATCACCGGCGTCACTTTGCACAACGAGGGGGGCGAAACCTACCCGCTCTACTTCACGCGTACACGGAACGTGAGCACAGACCCCGCAGAAGCGGGCGGGGTGCTTCCGCTCTACGAAAGTGTTCGCAACGATGACGCGGTCCAGCTCGCGGCCGCCGGGGTGACCGTGCCGAACTACGGGACGCGTGCACTTTCTGCCGCTGAGCTAAATGGCTTCACCAAAGCCTGCGTCAGCGTGGAAGCCGACCACAACGACAACGGAGTGCGGGACTTCGAAGAGTGGGCTCGCCTCCCGAGCGGTCAAGTCGAGGTGCCACCTCAAATCGTGGGCAGAAGCAATTTTCTCGAGCTCTACACGCGCTTCAGCTACTTCGTCGAGCTGAATAGGGCCGGGTTCTCTGCCGAGAGCGAGGACCCAGAAGCGCGCACCGTGACGGGAAGGTACGAGATCCGGGAGCGCTCCCGTCAAATTCCGGACAACGACGGCATCGGCTTGGTGGCAGACGTGGGTGACACCTCCGAGTATTGGCGAACGTGCGAGCGCAGACGAGACGCGCTCTATTCACCGAATCGCGACCCGATCACCAACGACTTCGCATCGCTCGACGGTCCCGATCTCGATGGCACACCGTGGAACGGGATGAGGCACCACAGCCAGTTCAAGTGTGTGGAGCTGGTGCTGCCCCAGGAACGCGACGCAGAAACGCTCCACAAACAGTCGATTTCGGCGCTCGGTACCCCAGAGTTTCCCTGGACTTTGAACAGCTGCGGGTTGACTGATTCGACGCCACCGAGCCCCGGTACCATCGCCAACCCGTCGTCACCCGTCGTCAGCTGCAGGACGGAGGTTCCAGACAATGTGCTGCTTGGGACCGTCGCCTGGGCTGAAACGGGTTTCAAAACCTATAGTCACCCGCCCAACAAGGCGCAGTATGCACGGGGCTGCGTGGACGAGTGCGGAGAAGCACCCGAACCCGAGTGTTACGAATGCGACCCGAGCCCGTTCGGCGAAAAGCAGGTATCGTTTTCCAGAATTGCCTCGATCTGCAGCGCGGGTCGCTGTGATGGCGCCGGCAACTGCGGCGAGTGCGTCCCGGCAGATACGCGCTGTCGCGGTCCCTACGTCCAACAGCGCTGCAACGCAGGTGGTGATTGGGAGGATGAGCTCACCTGTTCCTTCGGTTGCGATCCGTCCGAGTCGGTTCGCGCGTGTGCTTGCTACCTCGATGCACCTGAAGACGCTGGCCTAAGCTGTGACGCCGCGAAATACGCGGGGCGCCTCGACGTTGGTACGCAGTTCGAGATCACCGGCAGGATCGCCAAGCCAGATCGCAGCCACTGGTACCGCGTCGATATCCCACCGGGCCCGCGGAGCGCCGCCGGTTTTAGCATCCAACTCGACACGGCACGATCGGGGAGCACGTTCCGCATGGCCGTGAGCAAGGGTTGCAGCCAGGGGAACTATTCCTGCAATCTGTTGAATCCAGGCGCGGGAACGCCGGCTGAAGCTCAAGAAATCACTCACTGGGAATTCAACGACAATTGCGGGGCCGACTGCGACGACTCCGATCGGGTCGACATCGTCCGCGACAGTGAAGTCCCGGCGGTCGCCTATGTCCACGTCCGCCGCACTGATGATCAGGTTCGCTGCGACGACTACGTCCTGTCGTTCCGGAGACCCTAGATCCCGTGCCTCAGCCTGGCGCGCCGCCGAAGGCGACGAGCAGCGAGTCCGGCCATCCGCTGACGATGACAGCGCCATCCGAGTAGACACGTGCGGCCGGAAGAGCAGCGGCAAACACTCGCTCAGGTGGCTCAGGCGTTCTACCGCAAATCTCGGCGAGCGATGAAGCCGACCGGATTGAGCCGCCGGCAGACTGCAACACCACCGCGCGCACGCCGTCCGGTGCGATGACCACGTCACGGCTCAACAGATTGAGGAGCGCGCGTCCACTGGGGGGGTCATGCGCCAGGGCCAGCTCCAGCACGCTATCCGCGAAGGCCAAGGCGCGGGCGCATTGGTAGCTGCAGGGCTCGAAGGTGATGATGCGAGCGTTCACCGGGAGGAGGAGGTTGTTCAGCCTCGGGTCGGGCCGGCTAACCCAGGCGGCGCGCGCCGCAACGAAGTCGTCGACCGGATCGAACGGATCCCGAAATGCGGCTCGTTTCGCTAGACGCCCGCTGAAGGCGTCGACGCAGCAAGCTGGGTAGCCCAGGCGAATACCCAACTTACTCGTGTTTTCGACCTCCAGCTTGCCGGGTGAGTGCTTGCCGAGCCTCACGAGCGGTGCCTCGATGTCACGAAGCTCTTCGGCCTCTGCGATCGTTCGCGCGACATAGATCAAGACTCGTTGCTCACGTGCCTCACCCATGAAGCCGGAGCGGGTCACCACCGACGCACCCGCGTCCGAGAACCTGGCCACGATATCCAACGACGAGCCGGGCTCCGCGCTGATCCGAATCGCGGGCTTCACGCCAGCCTTGAAGGCGAGCCACTCGACGTCGATGCGAGGAATCGTCACTCGGGTCCTACCGGTGGACGGCCGCGAGCCCAGGGTCGCCATGCACTTCGTGATACGAGCGCCAGAGCCCTGGGCAACCGGCCGCATATTGGCAGCCGTTGCAGGCGGTGAGCTTGACGTGGTTCTCGTCCGAGTAGCGCGTCTGCGGGCGAAGGACGACTTCCGAAAGCCGATGGTGCGGCGCGAGCAAACAAGGCGGAACGCCGCAGTAGGCCACAACGAGCACTCGGAGCTCCTGCTGCTCAGCGTACGCAAGCGCGCGCCGGAGCTCCGGAAGTATTTCGGGAAGGCGAGGAACGTAACGCTCGACTTCGGCGCTCGACATCTTGGTCGGCGCCACGAAAGCCATGCGCACGGCCAGGTTACGACCCCAGCGGGCAGCAATGAATTCCAGGAACGCCCTCACGGCTCCAGCATTGTCTGCGTGAACCACGTGCGAAACCTCGACTCGCAAGCCGAGAGCCACCGCATTGTCGATGCCTGCGACCGTTCGAGCCCAAGCACCCGGGACCCTGGTAATGAAGCGGTCGCTCACGGCCGGATCCGGCGAATGAAGGGAGATCAGGACGTTGCGTAGACCCGAGCGCTGCAGGATTTCAGCGTACTCACGCTCAGCCAGCGCCATGCCGTGGGTCTGCAGCTCGACCGTGTACCCCGCAGCTGCGACAGCCGCGATCAGCTCGGGTAGACGCTTGATGAGCGTCGGCTCGCCTCCGGAAATGACCACGCGATCAATCGGGAGCGACGCCCAAGCCGGGATGCTTTGGAGAACGTCCTCGATGCCTCGAAAGACGTTTTCGATCCTGCGATCGACCGAGTTGCAGAATCCGCACTGGTGATCGCATGCCAAGCTAGGCCGAACCTCGATCGTTCGAGCGTCCGGATAGAACACGACGGCATCCGATCGTTGCTCGAGCAGCAGTCCGGGAAATCCATCGCTGCTCGCAAGTGAAGCCTCCCACGTACTGATCGATGCGACGATCTCCCTCAAGAAAGGTCCGTCCGCATCCCGATCGATCGCGCAACCTTCATGAACGAGCGCAAAAAAGCGTGTCTTCGCGAAGCACAGCAGAGTTTTCTTCGGCAGCAAGCGCAACGTCAACTGCCGGCCCTCGCTATGCTGGAAGAGAAAGCCGGGGCGGCCGGGAAGACCCCCAGCGAGGTGCCAGCCCTGGCCGAACGCACGTCCGCCGTGAGCTGTCGCCAACTCGTCGAGCAGTGCTTGGCGCAGCCGCCCAACGGCGGTGAGCTCGAACTGCTTGTGCGCAATCGTCTCCTGCATGCGGGTCGCTAGGGTCTAGTGGACGAGCTGGCGCTCGAGCGCCGCGAAGGTGAGCCTACAGCGATGCTGGAGCGACTCAAACCCCGTAAGCGCGACGCTACCCACGACGCGCTTCGTTCCGGCGCGGCACGCGGCGGGTGTCAGGTGTAGCCCTCGAAGGACGCCCTGCGGCGTTTGGAAATCAAGGCTGATCCGATGCGGCTCGGCGCTGAGATTCTCGAGGCGGCAGCCATCCGGCTCGCGTAGAGAAACCAGTCGTTCGTAGAAAGCCCTGGCGTTTCCACGAGAGACGGCCAGATGGCACGAGCCTTCGCTCATAGCCGCCAATGGGTCCTGCACTCGGTCAGCGGAGCCTGTTGCGCGATTGCGGTACGCAGCGACCTCCACGGAAGGACGGTCGTAGGGCAACCCTAGATAGCTTGGGACTGCGGGCAGCTGAACATTAGCGACGAGCCGGAGCGATCTTTCGGCGGCGATTCCAGCGCAAATGGAGCGAGCCTCCACACTCGTACAAATCGACGTACGAAGAGCAAGCACGCAGCCCTCGCCTTGAACAGCGTCAGCGAAATCCTCCGGCTTGTGAATGTCCCACAGGAGTGCCCCTGGCAACACATAGTCAGGAACATCGAGAGTCCGACGCCCCGCCCTGCGAACAGCCGCGACCATGCATCCTGGCGGCGCCCGGGTGATCTGATCCCTCAAGAACCGGTACTCGCTCTGTTCGGTCGTGCGGCCATTGAGGTAAGGCCACAACCGCCATGCCGGGATCGCGATGCAGCCCCCGGCCAATGCAAACGCAGCAATGGCCCGCGACTTGCCCGTAGCCAGCGCACCCGCCACTCCGAGCGCGATACCAGGAAGCCACACCCGCTCATAGCTCGCTTGCCAAAGCGGATGCTGAGCAAACGCGCGGCGCGTCGCAAGCACGCCCAATATCGAGGCGATCGCTGCGATTCCTAGCCAAGACCGCGAATCTCTCGAGCTCAGCACCCACAGAGAACCAGCGACAGCCAACGCGGCAAGCACCTCGCCTGCTGACACCGTGACCGATGCGCTGGCCTGCCGATGCAGGATCGAAGCAAGCCCAGCTCCTACGACCTGAGCGCTGGTGAGACCAACGGCGCCGGCCACGAGAAGCACCGCAAGTCCGAGGAATCGCGCGCGGGTGCGCCAGGATCCGGCACAAGGTGCCGCAAGGATCACCAGTGGTGTCACCGCAAGCGGGAGGTAGGCGGAGGGATGGAGGCGCGCGACGGCAGACGCGAAAAAACCGGCGCCGAGTGATGCAAGCACTGTGGTAAGCCAGTCACGCCTGGTGAACGCGGTGGCTCCAACCAAGAGCAACCACTGTGCCGCAAGCAGGAGCGTGACCATTGGCACGAAATAGGTCTCACTCGCCGCCGCTCGCACCAGCACGGGATCCGCCGCAAGTAGGCACCCCGGAGCTGCTGCCACGAGGGTTGACAGACCCGCGGAACGCGCGACACCGAAGAGGAGCCCCGCGGCGAGCGCAGAAAGTGCCGTATTCGCAATGAATATCGCGATATCTGGAGCCGTTCCGCTCCTCCGCGCAAGCCAGCCGAAGAGCTCGGCATAGCCCGGGCCGTAGTCAGCGAGAAGCCCCGGCACCAACGCACCGCGGATCCACAGTGGACCCTGACCATTGACGTGCCAGGGCGCAAAGACACCGAACGCTACCCTGAGCGCACCGGCAATCGCAACGAGCGCAAATCCAATACCCCAGGTCGCGAGGCTTGGGCGGGGGGCGCGCAGGAGCGTGCCCGCGCCACACAGCAAGGCGGCCGGAACAAGCCACACTGCAAGACCTAAGGAGCCCGCGAGTACGCCGCTCGACACCGGCTCGAACAGGTCCATCTGCGGGTCATGGTAAGCGCGTAGCGCATCCTATTGCGAGCGAATCGGCCGTCGGACTCGGCTGCCGTGGGAGCTCCCCTGAAGAAACACCTATGACGGCAGGCTTTCCGATCGCCCTGGGCTGCGCGTACAGTACCCCGCAATGCTGACGACCAGCACCTTCGGGGCGCACGATACCACGCTCGATGAGTCCCCCCACGGACAGGGAGGTGAGCCGTGATCACTTTCGACAAGCTGTTCTCCATCTCGGATTTGCACATCGGGGGGCCTGCGGGCAAACGCGCCTTTCGCGAGGCAACCGCGCTGGCTGCGCTGATCCGATACGTCGCGAGCGACCAACCCAAGCTCAAGGTCGCACTGCTGCTGAACGGGGACATCTTTGATTTCCTTGCCGAAGACGACGCCAAAGAGTTTGCGTTTGACGCAGATCGAATCATTCGTTCACTGGCCACGGATCCCGAGCTCAGCCCCATCTTCGCGGCGCTGAGCGCGTTCGTCGCCACGCCGCAACGAACGCTCATCCTGCAGATTGGTAACCACGACATCGAACTGGCGCTGCCCGATGTTCAGCGCGCTTTTCTCGACTGCATCGGCGCACCGATCACGGCAACCGGCGCGCCCGTGTATTTCGAAACCAACGGTCGGGGCTGGGCGTGCAACGTGGGTGACCGTACTGTCCTGGCGGTACATGGCAATGTGAGCGATCCCTGGAACGCGGTCGATCAGCCCGGATTGCGCGCTGCCGCCTCGGCGCAAAGTTTCGGCCGTTCACCCCTCCCGGAGCCGGAGACCAATGCTGGCACCCGGTTGGTGGTGGGCGTCATGAATGAAATCAAGCGGCGCTTCCCGGTCGTGGACCTGCTGAAACCCGAGGGCGCACCGCTCATGGCCGTGCTCAACGCTCTCGACGCGCCGACTTCTGCGCTTGGCCTGTTGCGTGCAGCAGGGCGAATTCGCGTCCAGCGCGGGACAATGGACGACTTGTTGAGCGCGGACGATCCGGAATTCGAAGTGCCAGAAGGGCCGCAGAGGGAGGTCCTGTCTTTCCTCGAGTCGATGGAGCCCCCAGCAGGAGCCCCCACCGATCGCCTGCAACGCGCCGAGAAGAACCTGCACGCGCGCCGTTCTCCGCGGGATCTGGTCGAGGACGAAGACGCCCAGCTTGGGTCACTGACAGAGTACGGCAAGACAGGGCTCTATCGAATCTCGGCCTGGTTCAAGGACCGCCAGGCCGTTGAGCCACAGCTGGGGCCCCTTCGGTTAGCGCTCTCGCGTTGGCTGCGCGACGACGAAACGTTCGACCGTCGCCGAGGAAGCTCGATCGACAAACGAATCATCGCTGCCGCGAGACCCGGAATTGATGTGATCATTGCCGGTCACACGCATCTTCCCCGCGAGTTCCGAGACGACGATGCCCTCTACCTCAATACCGGCACCTGGATGCGACTCCTCAAGCTGAACGGCAGCAAATACCTTCGGAGCGACGCCGAGTTTCAGCTCTTCTTTGACGCGATCAAGAGCGGCAAGCTCGAGGAAATCGACAAGCTCGGGCTCGATCCCCGGTGGCGACCCGTCGCGGTCGTCGATGAGTCGAGCGCGCGTCTGCTCTCCGCGTCACCGCTGGGCATCCCAGTCGAATTTCCAGTGGAGGGGGGCTCATGACCAGCTCGCGAACCATCAAGTTGGAGCTGTTGCGCGAGGGGCCGCCGCACAACCAATTGCTTTCGCCGCTCACTCGCTATTTGGCGGCATGTCAGAACCGACCCCCAGAGTCGATCCGTCTCGACATCGAGCACCGCGATTTTCTGCGATGGCAGGCGGGCCTGACCTATGCAGCCGGACGAACCACGCCAGCCCGAGATCAGACCACGAGGCGAGAGGCCAAGGCAGCGTTCAACGTCGAGCGTCGCAACGCGATCGAGGACGCTAGCAAGGCCGTCAGCACTCTGTTGGGCTCAATCCGTGGCCTGATAGCAGAGCTATCGAGCGATCCCTGCGATTGGCGACATATCCACCTCGTGGTCGATGCGTCTGAGCTCGGCGCACTCCCGTTCGAGCTGGCGCGTGCGGCGCCCGGACTCATGGTGGAAGGGGAGCGGCTGTTCGCACAACAAAATGCGCGTGTAACAATTTCTCGCCAGACCCGTCGTGTCGCGACTTCAGTCGTGTCCTGGCCCAGTCTGCCCAAGATCTTGTGCATCATCGGTGACGGCGATTTGCCCGCCGACGCGCACGTTCTGGCGCTTCGAAAGAGCATTGACCACTGGATTGGCTGGAACGACCAGGAGGACAGCGCGACGGGCAGCACGACCTCAGACGCAGAGTTGAATGACGACCAGTTGCTCGACAATCGCATGCGAGAAGCGGCGCGCATACTGACGGTGCTCGACAATCCCACGCTCGAGCAGGTGTCAGCGACGGCGCGGAGCGCGCGGTTCACGCACATACACATCCTTGCGCACGGGGCACCCTTACCAGAAGCGGGCACGGGTCAGAGTCTCTACGGACTCTGTTTTCGAGGTCCGCATGGCGTAGATATCGTCGACGGGGATCGGCTCGAGGCTGCATTGCGACACCCGCAGTACTGCTCGTGCCCCACTGTGGTCACGCTTGCGACTTGCGAGGGTGCGAACGTGTCCGGCGCCATACTTGGGCCGGGTGGCAGCGCTGCGCACGCCATTCACTCGAAGGGTTCCGCTCGTGATCGCATCACAATTTCCATTGTCGAAGGGCGCCTCCGTCATTACCACCGAGATGCTGTACCGGGGGCTTCTACGCGGAGATGATCCCCGAGAGACGGTGCATGCGCTCCGGCGGGAGCTGTTGGTTGCCTATCCCGACACCCACGATTGGGCCAGCCTCGTCGTGTACGCTTCGCTGCCGACCGATCTCGAGCAGCAGCTCCATGCCGTGAGGCGGGGTTCGGAACGACTCGCGGCGGAGACCGCCATCGAACGGTTTCGCGCGACGCTGCGCGGCAAGGACGAGTCAGTGATCCAAGGGTCGAACCTCGACGCCTCAGAGCGAGCGCGCCTTGTCCACGACGTAGACCGCCTGGACGAGACCGTTGCAGTAGTTCGGGCCTCGCTCGATCGGGCCGACAGCAACCAGGCGCGAACCGATGCATATCGATTTCTGGGTCGGTTGGCGATGCGGCTTTACGACGCCTACGTGCACCGATCGGCGCCGTTCACTTCGGCGATTTCCCAAACCTTGACCCGGATGAAGAAGCACGATTTCGCTTCGGGACAGCGCCCGATCTCGATGCTCGCCCCTCAGGAATTGTTGAAACTCGCGAAGGATTCCTACGAGGCGGCTCATCGCTCGGATGGGTCGCAGTGGGAACTCTGGGTCCAGGTGGTCGCGTTGTGTTGGGCACTTCGCTTGAACGAGGTGGATCGGGCCCAGTTCGACAAAGACCTGACCGCAACGCGGTTCATGGCAGATCTGCTTCTGGAGCGAGCAGCGAGCGCGACCACGAACGCCGCAGAGCAACGCGCGCTGGCGTCGGCGATCGCATTCGAGGTGGAACTCCTTGCGTATTTCGCTGGGCACAATCGGCAATTGTCGGCGGAGGGCACCTTCGAAGAGCAGCTCGACCGCAAGTTCGAGCTCTTTCTCAAGGCGGCGGCGCCCGTGCCAGAGTCGTACCGAGCGCATGCCGCTTGGCGGCAGCTGCGTCGCTACGAGGTTTGGTCCCGCGGGAGGAGCGCAGCGGTTCGCACTACCGAACCGCTCCAGCCGTCGGCTCCGCAGGCGCCGCCCCCACCGGATGGGCCCCAAATGACTAGCCTAGTCGCGCGCTACATCGGGCGCCTTCGCGCCCTCGGTGTTAGGCGCTATTGGGGAGCCCGACGCAATATGTAGGGCTTGGCAGCGCTGCCGCATCCGGAGGGCCCCAAACTCTGCTCTCGGTGATCCCCAGGACTTCTACGGGCGACTCAAACGAAAACGGCCGCTCAGTGAGCGACGGGCAGGTGCTGGACATTTTTTTGTGGAGCCGTGGGGGATCGAACAACGCGATACGCCGGGCTCCCGCTACTGCGCGACCTGGCCGCTTATCGATGAGCAAAGCGCCGGCGTGTCCTGCGGAGGGCCAAGCCGGTCGTCGGCCCGGGCCAAGGAATGGCGTTCGTCGCGGTGTCGCAACTGTCACATGAGTGTCTCGGGCGACTGTGACAGTGCGCAGAAGCGCGCGTAAGTCGTACGAAGGAAAGCGGGCGCGAGTGCTCGTGCTGCCCTGTGTGTGACAGTGGTTCAGCCCGACCCCGACGTAGCAGCACTGATCTGGCGGGCGCGCCGCGAATCAGTGCTGGCACGCCGGTTGCTCGAAAGAGCTCTTCGAGCCTTCATGACGACCGACAACGTTGAAACGAGCGGAAAGACGGCCGAGGGCGTTGTCGAAGCTGGCGCCAAGACGGCCGAAGGCGAGCTCGCGCTCCTCAAGAAAGAACGTGAGAAGGCACAAACCGACCTCGATTCGGTGAGTGGCCGGGTCAAGACGTTGACCGAGAAGATAGAGTCACTCGAGAAGCGCGTGGTCGAGCGCAAGCGGCTCGTGGAAGGGGTGAGTGCCCGCAAGAAGGCCTTCACGGACGAACAGCTCGTGGAGCGCGCCACCCAGAAGAAGAAGATGGCGCAGGCAGCCATCAACGACGATCAAGCACAAGCGATCGACAAGCTGGTCGCCGGCTACGACGAGGACGTTGCCAAGAAGGCCAAGAGCGTCAGGGAGCTCGAGGCAAAGAGCGAGGCGTCGTCGGCGGCAGCCAAGGCCGCCGACGTGAAGGTCACGCTCGCTCAACGACAGAAGGAGGAGGCGTTCAAGGCTCCTCTCGCCTTCGAGAAGCTGATCGCCAGGTGCCACGACTACCAGACTCGCCTCGAGCGGGTGAAGGACGGAGAGTTCAGCGCGATGTACCTCCTCGCCTTGTTGGTCAAGATGGAAGCCACTAGTCTCGCCGGCGAGTTCCCGACGCCCGAGAAGATCGAGCAGGACGTGAGCAAGCTCGAGGCGGACTACCTGTCCGCCGTGGGCGAGGCCGCGGCGACGAAGCAACAGGAGGCCCTGGTCCGGACGGCGCTCGAGCGGGCTCGAGCCGAGCACAGCGCGAGCGTGGAGAAGAGGGTCGACAACCTGCTGGCTGCAATCGCCAAGAAGCCTTGAGGTGAGCGATGGCAGGGTATCGAGTCATACGCGACGTCGGGGAGTCGCTCGTGAAGTATCTCTACACCGCGATGAGCACGGATCCGCAGAGCTCCGCGATCATCGACTCGGAGGACAAGATCAGCCAGCTCTCTCCGAAGGAGATCAAGGACGCGAACGCCGATACGACGTTGTCCGTCTATCTCTATCGGGTTGTCGAGAACCCGTTCACCAAGAACCAGTTTCCGATCGGTGGCGCGGGTTCGGGCTCGCGCCTGCCGCCGCTCTCGCTCGACCTCAACTACATGATCACGCCCTTGATGAAGGAGCCTGCCGATCGGCAGATCGTGCTCGGCAAGGTCATGCAGCTGCTCTACGACGGGGCGCTGCTCGAGGGCGCGAACCTGGTGCCCCCGCTGTCGGGCCTCGACGAGCCGGTGCGGCTGGTTTTGAACTCGGTGCCGCTCGAAGAGATCACGAAGGTCTGGCAGGCCATGGAGCTCGATTACAAGCTCTCTGTCTGCTACGTGGCGCGGGTCACGTTCATCGACAGCGAGCGCGTCAAGAACGTCGAACGCGTGGTGCGTCGCACGCTGAACTATGGGGGCGCGTGATGACGGGGCTCGGCTACCACGAGACCTCCGACACCGAGCTTACGCTGGCCGTGATGTTGCGAGACGCGTTCACGGGGAGGCCTTCGCTGCGGGGGCCCGTGAACGTGCGCGTCGCTGGCGTCGAAGAGGGGTGGAGCAAGCCACTCGAGAGCACGTACCTGTTCTTCCGTCTGCCCGCGGGGCCGCACTCGATAGAGGTCGAGAGCCGTTCGGAGCCGCCGCTGTACCAACCCGTGTCGTTCTCGGTCTCGCTGCCCGCGACCGATCCGGCGTGGCGCGCGTACCCGGATCGAACGCTGGCGGATCCGGCGAAATCGTTCGACGACGCGACGCAGCTCCCGCTGTTCCGCTCGCAGTTCTTGAACACGTGCTTGTTGCCGACCGCGGCCTACGAGTTCCCGGCGGGGACTTCCCTGATCAGGGGAACGGTGCGAAACGCGCTCGGCCCGCTCGATGGGGTAAGCGTGCGTGTGACGGGCGAGACCCGCTACGTGACGACCGCGACCGGCGAGTACGTGGTGTTCCTGAAGAGCTTCCTGCCGAGCCTGAACCTCGAGTTCAGCCGCGGCGGGTACGCGACCCAGAACGTAGCGGTTTCCGTGCAGGCCCAGAGCACGACCGTGATCAACGTGGTGATGACGCCCTAGCGGCGAAGAAGGAGCAGGCTGAATGCCCGAGTATCTGTATCCCGGCGTGTACGTCGAGGAGGTCGACACCGGAAACAAGCCGATTGAGGGAGTTTCGACCAGCACGGTCGGGTTCCTAGGGATCGCCGAGCGAGGCCCCGAGCAACCGACGTTCATCACGAGCTTCAGCGACTTCGTCCGCTATTACGGTCGCTACCTACGGGACGCGAGCGGCACTCCAACGGCCTACCTGGCCTACAGCGTCGAGGGCTTCTTCCAGAACGGCGGCAAGCGCTGCTACGTGAGCCGCGTCTTTGCCAGCGGGGCGACGAAGGGGGCTGCGACGCACAACGGCCTGAAAGTCGACGCCATCGGCCCCGGTTCGTGGAGCGGCCGCCTCTACTACGCGATCGTGACGAACCCGAACAGCGCGAACCTCTTCACGCTTCAGCTCTTCTACTACGCGGTCGCCCCCGCGGTGGCGCCCGCAACCGTCGCGGACATCAATCCTCGCGAGGTGCAGCACTCCGAGGTGTTCGAGGACCTCTCGATCGACCCGACCTCGGCGAACTTCTACGAGCGGCGGGTCAACTTCGTCTCCACTCTCATCACCGTCAGCCAGGTGAGCGCCGCAGCGCCGGGCAATGTCGCGCTCGCCGCGTTTCCCGCCGGAAGCGACGCCGGAACGCCGGTGCTGAACGACTTCCTCGGGCAGCCTCCGGTCGCGCCGGGCCAGAATCGGGGTCTGCTGGCGCTGGAGGAGGTGGAGGACATCTCGCTCCTGTGCTGCCCGGACGAGTGGTTCTTCAACAACAACGCCATCGCCGTGGCGCTACGCGATCAGGCCGAACGCCTGCGCTACCGCTTCGCGATCCTCGGCTCGCCGCAGAACCCGGGAGCGCTCCCGTTCAACCCGTCGGTTCAAGGCAGCAAGTATGCGGCGTTCTACTACCCCTGGTTGCACATCATCGATGGAGCGACGGGCAAGGTCGTCCAGGTGCCGCCGACCGGGCACGTCGCCGGCATCTACGCCCGCACGGACACCGAGCGCGGCGTGCACAAGGCCCCCGCCAACGCGACGGTGAACGGCATCGATTCGCTCGTCGCCAATCTGAACAACCAGCAGCAAGCGGCCCTCAACCCCATCGGTGTGAACGTCATCCGCTATTTCCGCGGCTCCGGGAATCTGGTGTGGGGAGCGCGTACGGTCTCTTCGGATCCCGACTGGAAGTACGTGAACGTGCGGCGCCTCTTCATCTTCGTCGAGAAGTCGATCGAGCGCGGCACGCAGTGGGTCGTGTTCGAGCCGAACGACACGGCTACCTGGGCGCGGGTGCGGAGGTCAGTATCCGACTTCCTCACGCGCCTGTGGATGGACGGGATGCTGCAGGGCACGTCCAAGGAGCAGGCGTTTTTCGTTAAATGCGACCGTACCACGATGACTCAGGCGGACATCGACAACGGGCGTTTGATCTGTCTCGTGGGCATCGCGCCCGTGAAGCCAGCCGAGTTCGTCATCTTCCGGATCGGTCAGTGGACGGGCGGCAGCGAAGTCACTGAACAGTGAGAGATTTCTTTCGAGAGCGGTGAAGGGAGCAGGCAATGCCGGAAGGAAAGCGCATCGACCCTTACGGGCAGTTCAATTTCTTGGTCGAGATCGACGGTGTGATCCAGGCGGGCTTCAGCGAGGTCAGCGGGCTCTCGACCGACACGAACATCATCGAGTACCGCGAGGGCGGCGAGCAGCAGGGCACGGCCCGCAAGCTGCCGGGCCTGATGAAGTACGCGAACATCGTGCTTAAGCGCGGCTACACGGCGGAGAAGAAGCTGTGGGACTGGCGCAAGAAGGTCATCGACGGCAAGACCAGCCGCGCCAGCGGTTCCATCATCTTGCTCGACGAGGCCAGGCAGCCAGCGTTGCGCTGGAACTTCCGTGAAGGTTGGCCGTCGAAGTGGGAGGGCCCCCCGCTCAACGGCAAGACCAGCGAGGTCGCGATCGAGACGATGGAGATCGCGCACGAGGGCCTCGAGCTCGCCGAGTAGCGCCATGTTCGCGTCGCTCGCTCCCGGCCTATACCGCGTGCCCTCGGCGCGGCCCCACCCGACAGCGGGCCTCGTGCGCACGGACATCGCGGGTTTCGTGGGGATGGCAGAGCGAGGGCCGCTCGATCGGGCCGTCCGCTTGACCACGTGGGAGGAGTACCGGCGCACGTTCGGCGGCTTCCAGCGATTCGGATATCTGCCCTACGCCGTGCGCGGCTTCTTCGAGAACGGCGGCGATACCTGCTACGTGGTGCGCGTCGCTCGAGGCTCGGGGCCGCCCGAGGCTCTGCCGGCCGTCGCAGCGCTCACGATCCCGGGCGCTCCCGCGGTCAGCACGACGCTGGCAGCAGCAGCTCCGAAGGGCCGCCTAACTCTCGAGCTGAGTACGGCTCCGTCGTGGACCCATGGTCAACTGGTCGGCGTCTCGGCGAAGGGCAGAATGCTGTACGCGACGCTCGAGAGCGTCAGCGCCTCGACGCTGACGCTCAGCGAGCCCCTCGAGCGAGAAGCCGACGCGGGCGACGCCGTCGTCATCCATCACATCGCGTTTCGGCTCGAGGCGTCGAGCGCCGGGAGCTGGGGCAACCGCATTCGCGTGCAGGTCACGCCACTCGAGCCGGGCGTCCTCGATCTAAGCGTTACCCTGTTGAAGGGCGCGGAAGGCGGGCCGCCGCAGCGTGAATACCTGCGGCGCCTATCGTGGGGGGTAGGTGACGAACGTGCGCTCGCCGAGGCCATGGCGAGCGGAAGCAATTTCGTCCGCGTGATGAGCGGCTCGGTGGACGCCGCGCAAGCGCTGGGCGCAGGCCTCATGATCGGTTCCGGTCCAGCGTCGAACGGACACCTCGGGCTGCCCGAGCTCCGTCTCTCCGGGGGGCGCGATGGGCTCGACGGCATGACGCACGACGACTACGTGGGCGTGCGCTCCGCGGCGAAGGAGGCGCAGCGCGGGCTCCTGCTCCTCGAAGACGTCGAGGAGGTCGCGATCGTCGCGCTCCCCGACGCCGTCTATCAGAAGCCCGCTCTGCCTCCGCCACAGCCACCAGCGAGTGACCCCTGCGCCGAGAAGAAGGACCCGGAAGGCGCGGCGCCGGCCCCCGATGAGGCCCCGGGCGTCGCTTACCAACTGGGGCCGCTCTACCGCGAGCTGCTCGCGCACTGCGCGCGGATGCGCTATTGCGTCGCGGTCCTCGATGCGCCGCCCGGGGTTCACGCCACCAGACTGCCGGCCTGGACCGAAGCGAACCTCCGCCTGCGCTCGAAGGAGTCGATCTTCGGGGCGCTCTACTTCCCCTGGCTCGAGACCAAGAATCCGCTCGCTGACGGCACCCTCCGGCGCGTGGTGCCCCCGTCGGGGCACGTCGCCGGCTCGTATGCCAGGAGCGACCTCGCGATCGGTACGCACCGCGCTCCCGCTGGAGGCGAACTCGACGACGCCGTGGGAGTGACGGTCGAGGTCGACGACGAAGGCCACGGCGCGCTGAACTCGGCCGGAATCGACGTCTTGCGGCAGCTCCCGGGGCGAGGGATCCGGGTGTGGGGCGCGCGGTCGATCACCCAGGAGCCAGCCTGGCGCTTCATCCACGTCAGGCGCTTCATGTCGTGCATCGAGCGCTCGGTCGAAATCGCGATGCGCTGGGCGGTGTTCGAGTCGAACGACTTCTCGCTCCAGCGCACGTTGGTCCACGTCCTCACGGTGCTGCTCGACGGTATCTGGAGGGAGGGCGGCTTCAAGGGCACGACGCGCGAGCAGGCGTTCTACGTGAAGTGTGACGCGACCAATAACCCGGTGAGCGTGGTCGACGCCGGGCAGCTCGTCTGTGAGATCGGGGTCGCTATCGCCGCGCCCATGGAGTTCATCGTCTTCGAGGTGCGCGCCGATGCGCGCGGCACCGAGGTGCTGGAGCGGTAGGCCATGCGCAGCAACGACCCGTTACCGTCGTTCAACTTCTACGTGACCCTGGCTGACACGAAGGGGGCGGTCGGCACCGTGCTCTCGCTCGCCTTCGACTACTGGGTGGCTGGATTCAGCGAGTGCTCCGGGCTCGACGCTTCGCTCGAGATCCTCGAGTACAAAGAAGGCGGCGCGAACGACTTCGTCCACAAGTTTGCGACTCGGGCGTCGTTCTCGAACATCGTGCTCCGGCACGGAGTGATCTTTCACTACGACGACCTCTGGACCTGGCACAACGAGTGGGTCAGGGGCAGCGGCAAACGAAAGGACGGCGTGATCGTTCTCCGCGACGAGTCGCGCACGCCGGCCAAGGTGTGGCGCTTCAAGCGCGGCATTCCCACCAAGTGGACAGGGCCGGTCTTGAACGCGATGCAGAGCGGCGTCGCCATCGAGTCACTCGAGATCGCCCACGAAGGGCTGGAGCAGGAGGTCGGAGCTTGAGCGAGCACGGGCGCGTCCACATCGACGAGGTCACGACCGAGATCACGCTGGCCGAAGGCGTCGGTCCGCTCGGGCCGGAGGACGTCCGCAAGATCGCCGCACTGGTGCTGGAGGCGGTCCGCGAGCAGCTGCGTCACACGGCGCAGCGGCAGCGGGACGTGGAAGTCGCGGATCGGTCTTTTCGCATGGGTGATCGCTAGCGATGGCGCTCGAGAAGCTGACCATCACGCCCGAGCGGGGCGCGCCGATCCGGGCGATGTTCAACCCCGAGCGCTACTCGATCTCCAAATCGGTGCAGTTCGCTGAGTCGGGCATTCCGGGCCTCGACTCGCCCGTCGTCCAGTACGTCCGCGGTCAGGCCGAGAAGGCGAATTTCGAGCTCTTCTTCGACACCACCGACGAGGGCACGGTGAGCCCGCGCGACGTGCGCGACGAGACGGTGAAGGTCACCGGGCTACTGCGCGTCGACGGCGAGACGCACGCGCCGCTGCGCGTGAAGCTGTCGTGGGGGGCGAGTCAGCGGATCCTCTGCTTCGGCTCCCGGGTGAACCCGTGGTGCGTGCTGGAGAGCGCGAACCAGGAGTTCCTGCTGTTCGCCCCGGGAGGCATCCCGGTGCGCGCCAAGGTGGCGGTCGTCTTTCGGGAGGCGTGGACCGTCGAGCAGCAACTGCAAGAGACTCCACGACACTCGAGCGACAGGACGAAGACGCGCGTCGTCCGGCGGGGCGACACGCTGCCGCGGATTGCGGCGGAGGAATACGGAGACCCCGCGGCCTGGCGCGCGATCGCGGAGGGGCCAGAGAACGCGATGGCGGACCCCGCGCGGCTCGTGCCCGGCATGACGCTCGTCGTGCCGAGCCTCACCGACAGAGAGGCGCGGTGACAGAGCATCCCATAACGCTCGCGGTGAAGCCGTACCTGGGGCAGGACTTCTACGTTCCCTGCTACGCGGTCTACATCCGCAATCAGGAGTTTCGCCGTGTCCACGACGTCATGAGCGTCACGTATACGGATAGCATGACGGAGATCGACTCGTTCGATCTGCGAGTGAACAACTGGGATCCCGACAAGGAGTCAGCCGGCCCGTCGAAGAAGGGCGGGGTCAAGTACAGCGACGGGAACACGCTCGATCCCTGGCAGGACGTCGAGCTCTGGATGGGCTACTACAACCAGGGCCGGCGCGAGATGCGACGGATGCTGGTGGGGGAGATCACGACCTCGGCGCTGAGCTTTGGCGAGTCCGGCGTCTCGTCGCTGACGGTGCGTGGGCTGAATCTGCTCCACCGCTTTCGCAGCAAGCAGATCAGCAAGGCGTTCGTCAACGAGAAGGACACGCGGATCGCGGACATCCTCGTCGGCGAGATCGCGAGCGACATCAGCAAGCGGGTGCCGAATCTCACCATCGAGCTAGACGGCGACGACAAGGCGACGAACCTGGCGCGAGAGACGGCCGTGCCGTACCTCGCGATGCACAACCAGTATCCCGTTCTGTTCCTGATGCAGCGAGCACGCGCCATCGGCTACGACCTCACGCTCGAGGAGCAGGCGCGCGGTGAGCAACGCCTGGTCACGATTCATTTTCGGCCCAGCCACCGCGTGCGCAGGCCGACCTACGAGCTCGAGTGGGGCAAGACGCTGCTTCAGTTCCAGCCCACGCTTCAGACTGCTGGCCAGGTGAGCGAGGTCGTCGTCCGCGGATGGGATCCCCAGGGCAAGGACAAGTTCGAGGAGCGGGCGACGCGCGCCGACCTGAACGGTGAAGAGCTCGTGCATCCGGACATGCTGGGCGTGCAGGAGTCGGCGCTCGCGCAGCGGCTCGAGATCTCAACGGACCGCCCCGTGCAGAGCAGCGCCGAGGCCAAGGAGCTCGCGAAGAAGACGCTGCGCCAGATCGTGCAGGGGCTGGTCGAGGCGCGCGGCAAGACCATCGGGCTCCCCGACCTTCGCGCCGGGTGCAAGGTGAACGTGCTCGGGCTCGGGACGCGCTACTCGGGCACGTACCTGGTGACCGCCACGACGCACACCATCGGCGACGGGGGGTACACCACGGAGTTTTCCTGCCGGATGGAAGCCCGCCTGGGCGGAGCTGGAGGAGCCGCATGAGAGTGCAGGGAGTTGTTACAGGGCTCGTCAGTAACGTCGATGATCCGCTGAAACAGCATCGCATCAAGGTTCGCTTCCCTTGGCTGGACGACGGCTTCGAGACCGACTGGATCCGCATCGCGAGCTTTATGGCGGGCGCGGGGCGTGGCGCATACTTCATGCCGGAGCCGGACGACGAGGTCCTCGTCGCGTTCGAGCACGGCCACCAGAACGTGCCGTACGTGATCGGTTTCCTACACAACGGCCGCGACCCGATCCCGGGAGTGGCCGTCGGCGAGCGCATCATCCGCTCGGTCAACGGCCACTCCATCCGTTTCCTCGACTCCACGCCGGAGAACGGCGACCGCGGCGCCCTTGTCATCGAGGACGGTCACGGAAACCGAATCACGCTGTCCAACGGGAAGGTCACGATCAAGAGCGTGGCAGTCCTGCAGATCGACGCGCCGTCGATCGTGCTCGGCGGGCCTGGCTACCGCCGCGTCATCGCGCCGAACAACAATCCGATCTGAGCCGCCATGCACCAACTCGACCTCCCGATCGAAGCCGATCTGCGCGACGTGCTCGCGATCCCTCCCTGCGAGTACCTGAAGATCCCGTCGCCCAAGCCCCTGAAGATCCAGCTGCCCAGCGGCGGGAGTCTGCCCTCGCTCGCCGACCTGTCGAAGGGCATCCCGACCGACTGCGCCTATTCGTTCAATCTAATGATCATGGTGGCGCCGCTGCTCGCCAGCATGGAGTGCCTGCTCAAGATCCTCAAACTGCTGAAGCCGCTGATCAGCCTGATCAAGGACCTGCCGAAGCCGCCCACGCCGGCGCTGATCAAAGAGTTCGGTGACGCGGCGATCGATCTGGCCCCGTGCCTCCTGATTCCCACGCCGGCTAACATCATCCCCTTCGTCCGTGACCTGCTCTGCCTCCTGATCAAGCTGCTCAACTGCTTCTTGGGGCAGATGAAGACGGTGATCGGCGTGATGAAGGGCCTGACGCTGAAGCTCGATGCCGCCCGGTCCAGCGGCAACCTCGATCTCGTGAAGACGCTGGAGTGCTCGCAAGAGAACGCTCAGCTCATGGCCGAGCACTTCACCAAGGGCATCGAGCCGATTGGAGTCATCCTCGAGCTGGCGGGCACCCTCTTCGGGTTCGCCGGCGTACCCGCGGTCACCATGCCGCCGCTCGCGGCGCCTGGCGACCTCGCGGCGATGGAGCAGACGGTGCAGACCATTCAGGGGGTCGTCGCGACGATGCAAACGGTCGTGGACGCGCTCGGGGGCTGCCAATCGTGAGCGCGGACTTCATTGGCAAGGGATGGGCGTTTCCGCCGAGGATCTCGGCGCGCGGCGGGATCGCGTGGTCCGAGGGTCCGCCGCGGATTCAAGATGCGATCTGGATCATCTGCAACACGTCGCTCGGCGAGCGCGTGATGCGCCCGAATTTCGGCGGCTCGGCGCGCGACTTCGTGTTCTCCCCGAACAGCGAGCTCCATCGCACCTCGCTCGAGGACGCCATCCGTCAGGCGCTCCTGCGCTGGGAGCCGCGCATCGAGCTCGACGGCGTCAGCGTGGACCCTGATCCGAACGAAGACAGCGCCGTGGTCGTGAAGATCGACTACCGGCTGCGCGAGACGAACGAGCTCTTCAACATGGTTTTCCCCCTCTACGTGCAGGAGGGGATCGGCTGATGGCCCTGCCCGACATCCAGCTTGACGACCGGCGCTTCGAGGAGATGTTCCAGGAGCTCCGACGCCGGATCCCGGGCTACTTGCCGGAGTGGACCGACCACAGCGAGAGCGATCCGGGCATCACGATGCTCCAGCTATTCACGCTGCTGGAAGAGATGGTCGTGTGGCGGTTGAACCGCGTTCCGGACAAGAACTACCTGAAGTTCCTGGAGCTCGTCGGCATGGAGCCCCTGCCTCCGGCTGCGGCGGAAGTCGACCTCACCTTCAAGCTGTCGTTCAAGAATCCGGCGAAGATCCAGACGGTCGAGAAAGGAAGCCAGGTCGGGCTGGCCGAGGCGGGGGACGGCCCTCCAGTGATCTTCGAGACGGACGAGGATCTGCACGCTGTCGCCATCGAGCTCCGCGCGGTGCAGGCGTTCGGAGGCGCCCAGTTCGAGCTCGTCACGGATTCGAACCGCGTCGCCGGCAAGACGTTCCAGCCTTTCGGCGCCGATCCACAGGCCGGTGCCGCGTTCTACGTGGGCTTCAGCGAGCCGTTCCCAGAGATCGAGGGCAAGCGGTACCGGCTCCGTGTCTACGCCGCGGAGGAAGGGACCGGCGGATTCTTGCAGGCCGAGCCGGGCGCGACGGCGGTGTCCGCGCCCCCGGTGATCGGGGTGTGGGAGTATTCCACCGCGTCGAGCTCGTGGACGCCGCTCGGCAACCCCTCGGATTCCACGCTGGCGCTCAGCAAGTCCGGCTGGCTCGAGTTCGACGCGCCGCAGGGCGCCGCCAAGCGAAAGCTCGGCATGCTGCTCAAGCCCGAGGACCCGGAGCTGTTCTGGATCCGGCTTCGCATCGTGCAGCTCCTCGGATCGGGCTACGAGCGCGTGCCCGTCCTCGAAGAGGTCGCGCTCAACACGGTGCGAGCCGTCAACGCGATCACCGAACGCGACGAGCTGGTCGGCGCCAGCAATGGCCGTCCCGCGCAAAAGTTTCGCCTGGCGCACAGCCCCATCTTGCCGAAGGGCGACAACGAAAGGGGCATCGTCGAGGTCGACGAGGGCCGCGGTTTCGAGCTGTGGGAAGAGGTGAAGGACTTCGGGAGCTCGGCCCGCGACGCGAAGCACTACGTGCTGAACCGCTCGACCGGCGAGATCCAGTTCGGTGACGGCGAGCGCGGGAAGATCCCGCGCTGGCTTTCGGGCGACGCTTCGAACGCCGAGCAGGCGGACCGTGTCAACATCCGCGTTCGCTCCTACCGCTGGGGCGCCGGTGCTCGCGGCAACGCGGGCTCCAAGAAGATCACCTCGCTGCTGAGCGCCGTCCCATACGTCGAGAGCGTCACGAACCTGCGCCCCGCGACCGGTGGCGACGACGAGGAGACCGTCGAGAAGGTGAAGGTGCGGGCACCCAAGAGCCTGAAGACGGCAAATCGGGCGGTGACCGCGCAGGACTTCAAGTTCCTGGCCGAGCAGACGCCGGGGGCGCAGATCGCGCGCGCCCAGGCCTTCGCCAATCATCACCCGCAATACCGGCTGCGGCGTTCGGGAGCGACAGGCCTGCCACAGCCCGAGGTCTCCATTCCCGGCGTCGTCACGGTCTACGTCGTCCCGCGCAGCAGTCAGGCGCGGCCCATGCCGAGCGAGGAGACCTTGCGGCTGGTCGCACGGCATCTTGACCAGCATCGGTTGCTCACCGCCGAGCTCTACGTCGCGCCGCCGCGGTACCGCAAGGTCGAGGTGCGCGTCACTGTCGTGGCCAAGCCGACGGCGACTCAGTCGCTCGAGCCACTGATCAAGCAGCGGCTGCTCGACTACTTCCACCCGCTCTCGGGCGGGCTCGAGGGCAAGGGCTGGGACTTCGGCGGCACGATCTACTTCTCGGAGATCTATCGGCAGATCCTCACGATGGAGGGAGTCTTCAGGATCGAGGACGACGGCCTTTTGATCTTCGTCGACGACCAGCTCTACGCGACGGCCAAGGACATCCCCCTCGAGCCCGACGAGCTCGTGTTTTCGGAGCAGCACATCGTCACGGTGAGGTACGCATGACACCCGCCGACGCCGCCCCGTACTGGCTGCTCGATTCGGTCGCTGGCTGGCGCAACGAGAGCGTCTCCGGGCTCGAGCTCGGCGCCGAGCACGGGGAGGTGCGGCTCGACCGGCTGCCGGGCAGAGCCGAGCGCGTCGCGTTCGAGGAGGAGCTCGCCAGGTGCGTCGTCGATCTTGCGACAGACGGCTGCGGGGTGCTCTACCTGCTCGACTCGAACGCGAACGCCGTCTTGCGCAAGCGTGGCGCGAGCTGGCGGCTCGAGCGCATCGAAGGCATCGAGGACGGCCGCGAGCGGGCCCCGGCGGCTGGGCGTCTGCTCCAAGCCGCGCGCGGCCTCGCGGCGGACTCGGAGGGCGGGCTCGCCATCGCCGATGCCGGCACCGGGCGCGTTCAGGTATTCGCAGCCGAGCCGTGGCCCTTAGTAGAGGTCATGGAGGGCCTGGGGCAGCCCTGGGGCATCGTGCGCTCGCACGACGGCGGCTACTGGATCGCGGAGCGCAGACGGAACCGCGTGGTGCGTCGCTCCGCTTCCGGTCGCGAGCTAGAGGTTCGCCAGCACCCGTGCTTGGTCGGCCCGACGAAGGTCGCCTGCTCACGCGCTGGAGAGCTTGCGGTGGTCACCTCGAGCGCCGTGCTGCTCTTCGAACGCGGCGCGGTGGAGCCTCGAATCTGGGGCGACGAGACTTTTAGCGACTCCGAGTCGCCGGTGGCGCTCACATTCTCCGACGGCGGCGATCTCTACGTGGGGAACTCCGCGGGCGTCCTCCTCGTCTTCTCGAAGCGAAGCGGCGAGTGGCGTCATGTCGGGTCGGGCGTGACGGGGGTGCCCGGGAGGATCTGGGCCATGACGGAGTACCCGAAGGGGACGCTCCTCTTGTCGATCCTGCGCCCCGAAGACTCGTTCACCACCCTGTGGCAGTCCCGGCTCGACGGTGCGTGCGCTCGGCTGGGAACGCTCCGGACCGAGCCGCTCGACAGCGACGCTCCGCGTTGTCAGTGGCACCGCATCGAGATCGTCGGCGAGGTGCCCGCGGGCACCAGCGTCGAGATCCGGGCCGAGAGCATCGAGGCCGATCCGCACGCCTCCAGAGCGCCAGCTGCGAACTTCTCCGATGCATATGCGTATACGGTGGGCGGCCCCGCCTCGAACCCCGACGCGCTGGTGCAGAACCCGCCAGGCAGGTGGTTGCGCGTCCAGCTCACGCTGCGTTCGAACGGCGCCGTCTCGCCCTCCATTCGAGCGCTCAAGGTCCACTTCCCGCGGACGAGCTACCTCGCGCAATTGCCGAGCGTCTACCACGACGACGCAGAGAGCCGGCGCTTCCTCGAGCGCTTCCTCTCGCTGTTCCAGACCTCGATCGACGAGCGAAATCGGACCATCGACTGGCTGTTCACGCTGTTCGATCCGATGTCGGTGCCGGAAGGCTTCCTGAACTGGCTCGCGGGTTGGCTCGATTTCTCATTCGAGCCCAAGTGGACGCTAGAGCGCAGGCGCGCGCTTCTCGATCGCGCCTTCTCGTACTACGAGCGCCGCGGCACTCCGGACGGCCTCGAGTACGCCGTGCGCGAGTTCGCTGACCTGCCGTTCGCGCGCATCCTTGAGCACTTTCGATTGCGCCGGCTGCCGGATCTCGGCGTGCCGACCGAGCTCTCGCACGGCGCCTCGAACTGCGACCAGCCTCCCTCGACCGGGCTAGTGCTCGACGGCGGGGTGCCGCTCTGGAGCGAGCGCCGCTACGAGCGCTGGCAGCTCGGCATGCACTCCGAGGTCGGCCAGATCCGCCTCGTCGATTGCCCCGAGCCAGTGCTCGAGGCACACACGGATGCCGCGCACCGGTTCTCGGTCTTCTTCCCCGCGGAGCCGCTCGACGGCGGCGACACGCTGAAGCGCGTGGCGCGCATCGTCGAGGCCGAGAAGCCCGTCCACACTACAGCGGAGCTCTGCCCCGTGTATGCGCGGTTCCGCGTCGGCGTGCAGGCGCGCGTGGGCGTCGACACGCGGATTGGCGGCATCGATTTCATGGTCTTGAGCGGAGGGGCCAGCAAGCAGCTCTCGACGCTTGGCTACGACTCCATCCTCGGCGGCAGCGAGGCCACCCGCGCCCGCGAGCGCTTGGGGCAGTCGCTGGAGCCGGGCCTGAACCAAGGCGTGCGACTTCTGTAGGGAGAATCAGCTGTGATGAGTACATCCGTGAGAACATCCGACTGCGGCTGCAACCAGGAAGGCAAAGAGCGGCGTCCGGACGCGACGTGCCAATCCTGCAGGGTCGAGCAGTCCTGTCGGAACAACTACTATACCGGCAAGCTCCTCACGGCCCGAGACTTCAAGCTCGAGCAGAGCTACTTCCGCGACAAGCTGCGGCTCCATCACCTGGCGCTGCACGGCTGGGGCGTCGTGTGCGGGCTCGAGATCCGCCCCCATCCGTACTGCCCCGAGCTCAAGTTCGTCCTGACGACAGGGCTTGCGATCGACACCTGCGGCCGCGAGGTGCGGGTGCTCGAGCCGCAGGACTTCGCCCTGCCGCAGCCCCCGGAGGTCGGGCGACGCAAGCCATGCGATGACGACGTGCCGGAGCCTCCCCCAGGCCGCCCCAGTTGGAAGGGACACGATTACGACGAGCCGGCGCCGCCGAGCGATCCAGAGGGGCCCGCGTCGTGGTCGCGGTCCGAAGCGATAGCGCCGAAGCGAAAGCAACTCGCTCCTGAGCCCGCGGCCGCCGATGCGTACGCGACATCCGCCCCGCCGGCTCAGGCTGCCCCGGCCCCAGCTCGGGCGGCAGCGCCTGCTGCAGCATCCGCGAAGCCCGCCGAAGTTGCGAAGCCCGCCGAGGCCAAGCAGGCCCAATCGCCTCCGCCTCCGCCTCCGCCTCCGCCGCAAGGCGGCGAGAAGCCCCGCCGCGAACACCAGCACGAGCCGTGCCCAGAAGGGCCGGTCCCCGTCGACCTCTACATTTGCATCCGCTACCGCGAGTGCGAGGAAGAACGCGCTCCGGCGCCCTTCGACGAGTGCTCGTGCGACTCGCCCGCTCACCAGGCGAATCGAATCTGCGAGGGCTTCGAGCTCGACTACTCCGATACCAAGCCCAAGTGGTGGGACGAAGCGTTCCCCGAGCACTGCAGCTACGGGGACTGCACCGAGATCTGGCAGCGCGCGCGCGAATGCGGCGAGCCGCCTTGCGTCCCTTGCCTGCCCCTCGCGATCATCCGCGGCTTCGTACCCGGACAGGCGGTGATCGGGGACCAGATCGAGAACCAGCACCGAGCGGTGCTGCCGAGCACCACGCTCCTCAAGCACGCGATCGACTGCATTCTCGAGAAGCTCCCCGTTCGCGACTACACGAAGATCGACTACTTCAACTGGGCGCACGGACGTCGCTTCCACTGTCACGAGTTCTTCAACGAGCACGTCGGCAGCAAGGAGGCGCCCGGGTACTTCGAGGTTCGCTTCTCGCGGCCGGTGGTCCCCGAGAGCGTCTCGACGCGGAGCTTCGTCCTCACCGTCGTCTACCGCGACGAGCAGAGCTCTCCACGCGAAATGCACATCGCGCCCACGCGCATCTCGTACGACGCGGTGGAGCGCACCTTTCGCCTGGAAATTGACCATAGCTACGCCCATCGGCACCTCGCGAACCGCAAGTTCGACGTCTACATCCGGCTGGCGGGCGACAAGATCCTCGATCGGCGCGGGCACGCGGTCGACGCGAACCTCCTCGCGCGCACCGAGTCCGACGACGCGTACGTGGTCAGCTTCCCGACCGGAAACGGAACGCCCGGCGGCGAATTCGAGAGCTGGATTTCGGTCCGGTAAGGAGAACGCGATGCTGGAAATGGGAGTGAAGACCAAGGAATCCGAGGCGCGGGCCAAGGGCAAGAAGAAGCCCTGCGGCCCGTGCAGCGGCTCCGCGTCGGGCGGCAAGGGCGATTGTGGATGCGGCGGATGCGGCTCGGTCGATTGTCGCTGCGGCGCCAAGGAGTGCTGCAACCTCGTTTGCTTCGAGCGGCCGAACTACTTCTGCGGCCACCTGCTGACCGACGCCGACCTGAAGCTCGATCAGAAATACCTGATTGAGAAGAACCGGCTCTATCACCGCACGCTTCACGGCAGCGGCGTAGTCTGCGGGCTGCGCTTGTCGTGCGACTCGGATTGCGGAGGATGGATCTGCGTCGGCGATGGCTTCGCCATCGACGAGTGTGGCAACGATCTCGTGGTATGCGAGACGCTCCGCTACCCGCTGATCGACGATCTGAAGAAGAAGGGGTGGGTCCTCGAGTTTCCGCCGCTGAACCTCTGCGACGACGAGGAGGAGCCGCCGGATTGCCCTGAGCGCCAGTGCTTCTACGTCACGCTCTGCTACGACGAGGTGCCCGGCAAGTACACGTCTCCGCTGCGCTCGTCTTGCAACAACGGCCCGGCGTCATGCGAGCCCACGCGAATTCAGGAGAGCGTGCGCGTCGAGATTAAGCGTTGCCCGCCCACGCCGCGTAATCCCATCGAGGACATCGAGGAGCGCCTGGAGGTCTGCTGGAGCCGGCTGGAGGAGAGCCGGTTCGGCAAGCTCCTCGCCGACAGGCGCGATGCGGTGGAGGCCATGCTCGCCGACGGCGTCTCCGTGGGGAAGCGCAAGGAGGTTTGCGAGCTCTTCTGTCAGCTCAAGTACCTGCTCGGCTACTTCCTGAAGCAAAACCCTGCGCTGCTGCACTGTCACCTGGCGGAGGAGCTGGACGAACTCGAGTGCCAGGACGACGACTTCGAGAAGAACGCCAAGGACGCCTTCTGCAAGCTGTTCGTGGTGATGAACACCTGGCTGATGGACTGCCTCCTGTCGGCGCTGGAGATCCCGTGCGTCGCTGCGCCCAAGGATAGCTGCGTGGTGCTCGGTTCGGTGGAGGTGGTGGGCGATCGCATCGAGCGCATGTGCCACAACCCGCGTGCGCACGTGTGGACGCTCCACCGCTTCTGGAACCTCGCGCTGCTCTGGCTCTACCACGAGATCGTGCTCTACGCGGCGGATCGCGAGAAGACCTGCTGCGCCGACTACCCGTTCCAGTGCGAGCAGGTCACGAAGGCATTCTCGATTGGCGAGAAGGACCTGAAGGCCTACATGAAGGCGCCGATCCACGCCATGAAGGCGTTTAGGAAGGCAACGGCCGGAAGCATGAACTTCCTCGACCCCGACGTCCTCGCGCCGTCACTGCTCGAACGGCGCTCGCCCGAGGAGATGGAGCTCATCGAAAAGGCGTACCAGCTGCGCCTGCAGAAGGGCGGACAGCGGCAGGCCGTCCACCCGCTGCGCAGTCTGCTTGCGACGGCGATGATTCCGGCCAGAGCCAGGGTGAACGTCGAGGAGGGCCACGCGGTCATCGATTCCGCCGAGTTCCTTGGCGGGCAAGCGGCGAAGCCGGCAGAGCTTGCGGAGCTCGAAGAGGCTTGGCGCAAGAAGCTGGGCGGGCTCGACGAACGCATCAACGAGCTGACGGAACAGCTCAAGCGCCACGAGGGCCGGATCGTGGAGGTCGAAAAGAAGCCCCCCAAGGGCAAGAGCTGAAAAGGAGCGCCCATGCCCAAGCCCATCGAGCGACTTCGATACTTCGACGGCGAGTACTTGCGGAGCGACGACATGGCCGCCGAGCAGGCCTACCACCTGCGCATGCGGCGCATGCTCAACCGCGAGCTGCACCGCTTCGGTGTGGCGCGGGGTCTGCAGCTCGGCAAGAGCCCTGACGCCCAGAAGGTCGGGATCGACCTCTACATCGTCACGCCGGGCGTGGCGCTCGACGCGCTCGGTCGCGAGATCGTCGTCGAGGCGGCTCAGGCCATCGATTCCGCCCTCATGCTGCGGAACGAGCTGCAGAACCCCGGGCAGTATCAGGTGTGGCTCTGCTACAGTGAGCGCCCCGCCACTCCGCCCGCGACGGGGTTCCAGGCCTGCAACCTGGACGACGCGATGACGCGCTGGCGGGAAGACTTCGAGATCGTCCTGGTCGAGAACAAGCCGCCTGCGGTGACGGACGCGGTGAACTTGCCGCGCGCGGGGCTCGCCGGCGTCCCGCTGGGCGTGATCCAGATCGATTCGGCGCTGAACGTGCTCGGCGTCACCAAGGAGCACCGCGAGGCGTACGTCGGGGTCAACGCCGAGGAGATCGATCTGCCGGAGCGTGATCTCAAGGAGACGAAGTTCCGGCACGCCACGAGCCCGCCGAACCCGCGCTCGTGGCTCACGGTTCAGCCGAACCTCGCCGTGCTAGCCAACGAGACCATCGGCAAGGACTACGCGCTCCCCGACGCCGACTTCAAGACGGCGCCCGCGACGACCGACATTCCGGACGAGGGCAACCTAAAGCTCGCGGCCAGCCTGTTCGTCAAGGGGAAGTACTTCCAGTGGGACCCGGCGACGACCAAGTGGCTCACGCTCGACGAGCTCTTGACCGCAAAGATGAAGACGCTCCTCCCGACGCTCATGCCCGACGTTCAGGCCGGGGCGGAGTCCGTGGTCGTGTCGAACACCACGACTGCCGGCGACAAGCTTGCGCGCGGGACGCACACGTTCTCGATCTCGTCCTTGATCAAGAACCTCGATGCGTCCACCTCGCGGCTGGTCGTCGGGGTCTCTGCCGCGAAGCTGCACGGGAAGAAGGACCTGAATACCTGGCGGAACAACATCACCGACACCTTGAAGATCACCTTTGAAATCGGCAACGCGACGATCACAGGGTCCGGCGGCAACTACACCGGATCCTTCGACTGGGTCGCGGGGCCATTCAGCAACGCCGACGCAGGCGACGTCTTCATCGAGTCTTTCTCCGTGAACTGGGTGGTTGTGCTCAAGGCGACGCCCTGACATGACGCTCTCCATCGGCCACATCGACGTGCAGATCCGCGCACCAGCTGGTCTGCGAGCCGGCGCTTCGGACCTGGCCGAGTGGTTTCCGCGCGCGGCGGCCCAAGCCATCGACGCTCATCTGGGCCCGAGCCTGGAGCGGACGCCCGGAGTCGTGCGGATCCGCAAGGTGCACGTGCGTCTGCACGTCCGTGCCGGGAAGTGGGATCGGGGAGCGATCGTCGAGCTTTGGCTGCGTGAGCTCGCCAAGCACCTCTTCATCGCCCTTTCGTATCCGTCGGATCCGGACGGCGCGGGCGTCTACCGCGCGGAGGACGCAGCCCACTTTCAGGCGTGCTTCCTCACCGCGCTCGTCTCTGGGAACGCCGGCGCCTGGCCATTCGCGACTGCGCTCCGCCAAACGAGTGGCAGCTCCCGCCGAGAGGTGATCGTGCGGGCGCTCACCCGCGGCAGCGTGCCTGCGGCGCAGGTGCTTTCGCGGCTCGAGGCCATGGGGCGCAGCGATGCAGTCCTCGGCGTGCTCGAAGAACGAGAGCTGGAGCTCGTGCTCCGTCACTTGACCCAGGCGCGCGGTGGCGCCCAGCCGAGCAGCGCCGAGCGTGAGCTCTCGGCCGAGGACGTCGAGGCAGCGGTCGGGCTCTGGCGCGAGCTGCCCCTCGTGGCGGCGCGACGCATCGACGACCACCGGAACGCGCTCCGCATCGTGGCTCGCAGGCCGGAGCTACATCCGCGCAGCGTGCTGCAGGGGCTGCGCGCCGCGCGCTGGCTCGCTACGCGCTGGCTCGAGCCGCCCGACGCGTCGGTGCCGCTCGAGCTCCAGAATCTGCTCGCCGCGCTTCGGAGCGAAGCGAGCTCTGCTCGCCGCGAGCGCCTGCGAGCCGTGCTCGAAGATGCCGGGCTCGCTCCACCCGCCGAACGCGGCGGAGCGATGACGCCCTGGCGAGCGTCGCCCGTGGCGGGCGTTCTCCTGGTGTTGCCCGTGCTTGAACGGCAGGGCTGGTACCGGCTGGCGGGGGATCCGGTGCTCGAACAGGTCGGGAGCGCGGCCTTTCGCGCCTTGCTCGCGGCGGTCGCGCTCGACCTGGCGGGTGCCTCGGCCGAAACTGGCCTCAGCGACCCCGCTGTCTTTGCCCTTGCGGGCGAGCTCGCTCCCGTCGCCGCGCGCACCGTCGAGCACCTCGCCTCCCACCTCGACCCGAAGCGCTGCGCCCGCATCTCCGAGCTCCTCGGCGAAGAGACGAACGCAGCGACCGCCGCAGAGCTCGTCCAGGTGCTGTCGGCGCGCCTCGCGCTGTCGTTCGGGCGCCAGGTTCGCGGCTTCCACGCCGCGCCGGCGGAGAGCATCCGGCGGCATCTGCTGCGGCGGCCCGGTCGCATTCTCTTCACCGAGCGCGAGCTCGTCGTCGCGCTCGAGCCGGCGCCGTACAACATCGCGCTCCACTACTCGGGGGCCGACTCGCCACTCTCGACTTCGGCCTGGTTTGGCCGCCGCGAGGTGCGCTTCCAGCTGGAGGGCCTGTGAGCGAGGGATTCACCGATTCGTTCGAGCACCTGCGCGCGGAGCTCCATCGCATCACGCGGCTCTTGCATCGGGCGGTGCTCATCGCCAGTGCGAGGCCACGGGGCGACGTGCCGGACTCGCTGGCCGGCCAGGTCATCTACGACGGGGAGGTCGAGGCCCTGTTCGCGCACCAAGATCTGCTCGAGGCTCGCTGGGCACCGGCATCGTTCCCGGAGGCCGTCGCGACCAGGATCGAAGCGCTCGATCTCGAGATCGAGCAGAGCCGGGCCCGCATCGACGATGCGGCGAGGACGGCGATCGGGGGCGGCGTCCGACTGCCTCTCGCTCGGCTCGCCGAGGAGTTCCAGTTCACCAACGTAGAGCAGGAGATCTTGCTGCTGGCGCTGGCCCCGGAGCTCGAGCCGTCCTTCGAGCGCATCTTCGCCTTCTTGCACGACGACGTGACGCGGACGCGGCCGACCGTGGATCTCGTGCTGAACGTCATCTGTCGCGACGCGCGAGAGAAGCTCCGCTCCCGCTCGCTGCTCGCGCCCGGCGGGCGGTTGCGCCACTTCGGTTTCGTGGAGGTCGTGGGCAATTCGAGCTCGACCTTGCTCGCGAGCGAGCTCCGGGTCGACGAGACCGTGGTTCGCTTTCTGCTGGATCATGACGGCCCGGCCGTCACCGTGGGCGTGCTCGAGTCGGTGCCTGCTGCAGACACTGCCGCGAAGCTCCCGCGTAAGACCCGCGCGGAGTTGCCGCGTCTGCTTGACGCGCTGACCCGCCACGACACCTCCCACTTCACGTTGCTCCTCACGGGGAGCGATCCGGTACTGCTCGACTCCGCCGCGTGCTCAGTCGCGCACGCGCTGCGTCGCCGCACGCTCGGTGTCCGGCTCGATCTGGGCTCCGGAAAGCTGCTCGGCAAGTTGCACCTTGCCCTGCGCGACGCGGCGCTCTGGGACGCGCTGCTCGTCTTGGACCTCACCGCCCCGGAGGCGGCCGATCGCGAGTCGCCGCTCCCGGCCCTCTTGCGCGAGGTCGAGGAGCTGGTCGCGCTCCAGGCTCAGCCGCTCATCTTGCTCTGTGCGCCAGGCGTCACCCCGCACCTCCCGACCGCCGGCGCGCTGTGGTCGCTGACGATCGATCCGCCCGACTACGACGATCGAATGGAGACCTGGCGCGCCGTCGCCGGGGAGGTGACCGACGCGAACCTGCCACTCCTTTCGGATTCGTTCCGCTTCACCGAAGAGCAGGCTGCTGCGGTCTATCGCCTCGCCTACGGCGCCGCGGCGCTGCGCGATCCCGGTGACCCCAGGGTGAACGGCAACGACCTCCTGCTCTCTGCGCGGGTCACGGCGGCGCCCAGGCTGAAGCGCTTCGCGATCCCGATCGAGCCCCGCTTCGTCTGGAACGACATCGTGCTTCCGGAGCCGAAGCTCGCGCAGCTGCGAGCCATCGTGGCGCGCGTGCGACACCGGCACACGGTCCAACGGGACTGGGGCTTCGGCAAGAAGCATTCCCGCGGCCTCGGTCAGAATATCCTGTTCACGGGCGCTTCCGGGACTGGCAAGACCATGGCTGCGGAGGTGCTCGCGAACGAGCTCTCTCTGCACCTGTTCCAGATCGATCTGTCCGCGGTCGTCAGCAAGTTCGTGGGCGAGACGGAGAAGAACCTGGCCGCCGTCTTCGATGAGGCGGAGCTTGGCAACTGCCTGCTCTTCTTCGACGAAGGAGACGCGATCTTCGGCAAGCGCACCGAGCTCAAGGACGCGCACGATCGCTACAGCAACATCGAGGTGAGCTACCTGCTGCAGCGCATCGAGCGCTTCCAGGGGGTCGTCATCCTCGCGAGCAACCTGCAGAAGAACATCGACGATGCGTTCCTGCGCCGCCTTCACGAGGTCGTCGACTTCCCCTTCCCGGACGAGGGCGCGCGCGAGCGGATCTGGACGCGGCACGTCCCGGCGGAGGTTCCGATCGATCCGGACGTGGATTTCCGCTTCCTCGCTCAACGTTTCAAGCTGAGTGGAGGCAACGTCAGCAACGCCGTGCGCAACGCGGCCTACGCCGCCGCCGCCGAGGACAGCCGCCTATCGATGCGGCACATCGTGCGCGCGGTACGCGACGAATACACCAAGCTCGGTCGGCTGACGCTCCATACCGAGTTCGAACCGTACTTTCACTTTCTGGGGGCGGCGGGGTGACTCGAGCTCGCTTCGTGTCGCGCCGGCGCCCAGCGGAGGCGGACCAGCACCGGAGGCCCGAGCGTGAGGCGAGCGAGAGCTACCGGGCACACGACGGCGCGCGCCACAAACGACGCGCCTTCTCCCCGGTAATGTTGCAGTTCGCGGACGAGAGCGCCGCCGTCTCGGCCGAGATGCGCGCGCGGATCGCAGCCAGCGCGCTCGCATTGTTGCAAGCCCTCGAAGAAGAACCGGAGCTGCAGATCTCGGTCGCGGCCCTTCCCGAAGACATGCGCGAAGACCCGTTTCCGCACCCCATGAGCCTCGCGCGTGCCCAGTCGGTGAAAGAGGAGCTCGTCCGCAATGGCGTCCCGGCGTCACTAATCGAGGTCCTGCGCGCGAACAGCGCGACCCATGAGACGGCCCGTCACGAGCAGCCACACGTGTTGATCGCCGCCGAGCCCCGTGTGCTCCTGCCGCGGAAGGGACAGGGGCGCTAGTGTATGCGGCGTTGCTGCGGTTCTGGGCTTTGCTGCGCGGACGACCGCGGGTTGAAGCATTACTGGACGCTGCACGGCAGACGCCGCTGCTGAGTCCGCGCCCGCCCGTCGCCGATAGCGACCCGGATCCCGTCTTGACGCTCGAGGTCGAGATCGACGCCGAGCCGGAGAACGCCGTCACGCCGGCATCGACAGCGCTGGCGGTTGCGCCGGTGGTCGCGATCGTGGCGCCCGTGCAGCAGGTCACGGTCGCGGTCCGACCGCGCGTCGATCTGTTTGCGCTGGCGGCCCCGCGGCAGGCCCGGAGCGGCTTCACGGCACCGAACGATCGCTTTCAGCGCGCAGAGCCCTCGCAGCGGCAGGCGCCGAGAGCCCTCCTTGCTCTCCCAGAACCCGCGCCGGCTCCGCGCTCCGTCGCCGCCGTCGACGAAGTCGATCCTTCGCTCCTGTCCTTGCACGCGCTGTACTCCGAGCACGATCGGCGGCGGCCCGCGGCGGCCACCGAGCGCTTCCTGCGTCGGGCGCCGCTCGCCTCGTACGGTGCTCTGCTGCGCGATCGGCTCCTCCAGCGTTGCCTCGACGGTGCGCCGCTGCTTCGCCCCGACGAGTTCTTTGAGGAGGGTCTCGCCGTCACCGGCCACCCTGGGGCTGCGCTGCTCGTGTGCTGCAACGTGGCACGCGCGTTCGCCGAGGGCGGCGACGTGATCCACTGGCAGAAGGTGAACCGCGCCAAGGGCGTCTACTCGAACGGTCAGCAGCAGCTCACCAGCCCGTTTCGTGGTTCTTCCGGCAGCACAGACGGCGACTTTCTTCCCTTCCTGTTCTCAGCGCTCCCAGGCGCCGAGGCGCGCCAACACTGGGGGCGCTTCTTCGGCGCCGCGCTGCTCTGCTGGTACGGCGTGCGTGGCGCGAGCACCCCGGAGGAGCCCCTGAACGACGTCGAGAGCGTCGCTCGCAAGATCGGGCTGGACGAGCAGGGCCCGCGAGGCGCGCTGCGCTGGGCGAACGCGCTCTACTACTACGAGGCCGCGCGTTCGGCGGAGCAGGCCAGTCGCGTGCTCGCGGCCGCGCAGCAGGGCGCCCGCTTCGGTCTCGCGCGTGTGGACGGCGGAGTCGAGGTGCCCGCAAACGCACCGTGGCTGGCGCCCGAAGCCGGAAGCGCGCCTCGACTGGCGCTGAAGCAGAGCACTCTCCGCCTCATCGTGAACACCAGCTCTCCACACCTGCGGCGCTCCGCGGCAGGCGTGGAGTTTTCTCTCGTGTGCACGGTTGCGGAGGGGCTCGCCTGCCGCTTCGCGTCCTCCGTCTGGACCGATGACGCGCTGTCGCCGCTGGCGAAGCTCCTCGTCAACGAGCTCGATTACAAGACGATCGACGCCGCGGCGCGACGCCAGGTCATGCTGCGCGGCTGCTTGCCGCACGAGGCCACGGCTCGTCCCACTTGCGAGCTCGACGTCGGCCGGGGCTTCTCTCCAGTGGCGGTGACGGAGGCATAGCCATGGCGGACACGGCGCGGGATCAGGCTTCGGAAAAGGAGTCTTCGGAGCGGGCGCACGCCGCCGAGGCGGAGACCGTCGCCGTCGCGGCGCTCGACTCCGGGCTGGCGACGTCGCTCACGGGCGTCTCACCGGCCGACACCGACACGTCGCGCGCCACCCACTTCTTCGCCCAGCGCTCGACACGGGGCCAGCACGCCGCGGCGATGCGGCAGATCCAGCGCCACCGTGGCAACCGTTATGCGCAGCGCGTGATGGCACGCCTCTCGGCGCAGCGGCAGTGTGCCTGCGGCGGCACCTGCTCGAAATGCCGTGAGGCCGAAGCTCCCACGCCCGTGGTGAGAGCCCGCATGGAGCAAGCCGCGGCGGCGCCGGCGACCATGCCGGCGCGTGAGCTCATGCCCGCGGACAGCGCCGGTCAGCCGCTGCCTCGCGAGGCCCGCGGCGAGTTGGAGGAACACTTCGGCGCCGACCTCGGCAATGTGCGGGTGCACACCGATTCCGCCGCTGAGCGTGGCGCTGACTTGATCGCCGCCGACGCGTACACCATCGGCTCCGACATCTACTTCGCGGAGGGTAAGTACGATCCGTCGTCGCCCGACGGTCGCAAGCTGCTCGCCCACGAGGTCGCGCACACGCAGCAACAGCCCGAGGCTGAGGCGGGCGGCGTTCAACGCTCCGGGAACGAAGAGTTGCCGATCGGAGCCCCCGATGACGCGCTTGAAGTGGAGGCGGAGGGTCACGCCGAGGCGTTCATCGATCGCCCTCGTGAAGGCGAAGCGCCGAGCGTGACGGCCGACCGTGCGCCTGCGGTGCGCCGCCGCGGCACCCTCGGTCGGGCGCAGGATTGGATCGTCTCGCAAGTGGAGCGTTTGGCTCCCGGCGTGGTGCAGTTCTTCACCAACATTCGCACCTATCTGGCCACGTTGATCCAGAACGGCGTGGCGTCGCTCTTCGGCGGCATCGCGGCGCAAATCCGGGAAAAGGGCGTCGCCGGCGCGCTGGTCGAGATTATCACCGGGCTCGCCTCGGGCATGCTTCAGGCGGCGGGCGGCTTCGTGACGGGCGCGTGCGGGGCGATCGGCGAGGTCGCGGAGTACCTGATCCAGATCCACGTGAACCTGGGCGCGGCGGCCTTCGAGGGGATGAAACGCGGCTTCGAAGCGACAAGCGCGACCCTGTCCGCTCTCTGGACCGAATATGCGACCCCGGCCATCGACTTCGTCCGGCGCAAGCTCGGCGCCGCGTGGATTGCCGTCACGCAGCGGCTCAGGCAGTTCTGGGACTGGCTTGCGCCCCTGCGCAACGCGGCGGCGGCTGTTTGGAGCCAGGTCACGGGCCTCATCGGCGAGGGGCTCAGCACGTGGGAGCGCTGGAACGAGTGGCTCATCAACAAGGCCCTCGACGTCTGGGATGACCTGAAGAAGCGGCTCCTGCCCTTCATGGGGACCGTGAAGACGGCGGCCAAGGTGATCGGGGCCGTCTTGCTCATTCTCTCGCCGGCCGGCCCGTTCGTGATCCTCGGCGGGATGATCTACGGCGCCTATCGGGCGGTGCGATCGCTGTGGGAGCAATACGGCAAGGGCTGGGCGCGTGAAGTGCGCAAGTGGTGGGTCGAGCACGGCGTGCCCGTCGTTCAGTCGGCGCTCAAGTCGTTCCATTACGCGGTCGGAGCCGCGAAGACGGCGACTTCGGCGGCGCTCGGCCAGGCTCACGACGCGATCATGTCGGTGCTCGACGCGCTGGGCGTCCTCGACTTTCTCGCCAGCGTGAGGGAGGCGCTCGCTTCCTTCGGGCGCAAGGTCGCCGAGCTGCGCGCGAGGATCAGCCATACCATCGAAGACTGGTCGGTGAAGATCGGCGCGTTCATCGCGAAGGCAGAGCCGTACCTTAGCCTGATCCGCGAAACGCTGCGCCAGACGCTGCTCGTCGCGCTCGTCGGCCCGCTCGCGATTCTGGACGACAGTGTGTGGAACACCGTGCAGAGCATCGTCGGTTTCGTGATGCGGACGCCGTGCCTGCGCGAGATCGGCGGGCTCATGAGGGTCCCGAGCATGCTGGCCCTTGCTGGCCGGATGCGGGCGAACATCAAGGCCGCCTGGGAGCTGATGCGCAACCCCGAGCCCATCCTCTCCGCGCTCCGGGACGCTCTTGAGCCTATGGTTCAGAGCATCGAGCCGGAGGTGAGGCGGAGGGTGGCGGCGCTATTCACGGAGCGCGAACACCGCATCCAGCTGGCCATCCTGCACTATCTCTCCGAGAGCTTCGCCCAGCTCGGCAGCGGCTGGTGGCCGATGCTCAAGAAGATGGGGTGGGACCTGCTCTGGCCCTGGGAAGAGGTCGGCAAGGAGTTCATGCCGATGCTCGAGGACTTCGGCGCCGCGCTGAGCGCCGCCTTCAACCTCGAGTTCAGCCTTTCCGTCGACAAATTCCTCTCGGGCATGAAGCGTTTCAACACGATGGCCGGCGCTGTCTCCGGGTGGTTCCTCATTGCCTCGGTGTTGATCGGCGGGGTGCTCGGCGCGTTCGGCTTCGTCGCAGGGCCTATGGGCGGAGCCACGGTGGCGGCGGGCATGGCATCCGGTGCGGCCCTGGCGGAACAGGTCGGCGTCGCGCTGATCGTCATCGCGATCAGCACCGAGCTAGCAGTCCTCGAGAAGTCGAAGTTCGACCTGCTGTACCTGAACCCGCGCATCCAGGGCGAAACGGATCGCGACAAGGCCGACGACGACGACTGCAAGGCCATCGCGGGCAGCATCGTGGCCGTCGTGACCATGGGCGCGCTCATGCTCCTCGGGGCGCTGGCACAGAAGATCGCGTCCGCGATTGCAAGCCTCGCCCGCCGGGTTCGGAGCTTCTTCAGCGAGCTGCGCGGCGGCGGCGCCGCCCGCCCGCGAGTCGGCGCCGCGGAGCCGGTCGGAGAGCCAGCCCGACCGGGCGAGCCCAACACAGCGCGTGACCCTGCGGCCGACCCCGATACCACCGCGCGGCCTGGAGACTTCACCCCGGAGCAGCTCGACACCGCCCAGCGCCGCCTCGCCGAACGGGTCAACGACCCAGCCAATGTGCGCGAGGTCAGCGACCCCGCGCTTCGCGACCGCTACGACCTCGAGGTCGACCTCGGCGACGGCCAGACCTTCCGCCGCCGCCGCGATGGCACCTGGTGCCTCTTCCGCAACCCCATAGAGTGCGGGCTCAGCGCGACGGACGCGGTGAACGCCGCCGCGGATGCGCGGGCGAGGGAGCTGGAGGCTAGTAGGGGCGGCGAGCAAGCCCCCGAGCACTCGAACCCCGAAGCTCCAGCCGGTACGTCGGCGTGGTCACGAGAGCTCTCGTCGGAGCTCAAGCCGAAATTCGATGCCCTGGCGGAAGCGGACCAGGCGCGGCTGCGCAGCGTCGATATCAACGTCGCTGAGGACGTCTTGGGATCTGTCGGGAAAAAGGCCAGCTCCAAGACCGCCCCCGAGGGTTACACCTACGTCAACCCTGGCGAAGGCCGCCGTCCGTACCTGCGACGATCCCCACCAGCTGAAACCAAGCCGCCGCTACACGTAGACCCGGAGACCGGCGAAATCAGAGTGGGACCAGGCCGCACCTCCAACCGCATCGCGGAACCCGGCAGGTTGCGGGAAAACCTTGGATCCGCACCAGGTGAAGGCCATCAGGCGCATCACCTCGTGCCTGATGAAGTCGTCCGCAAGGAAGAGCTGTTTCAAGAGGCGTTGCGCCGAGGGATCTACGACGTCGATCGGCCTTCGAATGGCATCTATTTGCCAGAAACGCCCGAGGTACGCGTTCCGGCAACCGAGAACCTGCCCCTGCACAGCGGCAGCCACCCAGCCTACAATAGTCAGGCACGGCAAGCGGCGCAGACCGCGCTCAGAGAAGAGCTCGCTGCGGCCGGGAAGACCAGAGCCACGGAACTATCGGATGCCCAGCTTCTCGATGCGATTGAACTCACCGAACAAAGAATGCGAGACCAGTTGGAGGCCATGATGCCGGAAGAATACGTTCGATGAATACATCTGCCGGGCCGCGGGTCTTCGAACTTCGCTGCGACATGAAGGGTCGAAAGGAGGAGGCGTATGACGCCGTCCTCGACCAGTCTCCTGAGTACACCAGCCTCCGTTTTCTGGTGATTCACGAGGGTTACGAGCCCTTGCCCAACGAGGTGTGGTTCTGGGGCTCGCTGGACCGGATTCGCAACCTCGATATGTTGCTGGTCGACGTCGGTTGGACGGTAATTTCCAAGAAAATGTTGGATGCGCTGGAGGCGCTAGGCCCTTTCCCTCATGCGGTGATCCCGGTGCAGATCAAGGACGCGAGTGACACGGGTGAAACGTTAGAGGATCAGTACGTCGTTCTCTTGGTGACTGCAGAGACCCATGCCCTGGATCGCGAGCGATCGGAAATTACGTACATGCCGAATGGTCGGATTCGGACCGTAAAGAAGTGGGTCTTCAAGGACATGGATCTGCCCCCGCTCTTCAAAATTCCGGAAAATGCGGGTCCGATACTCCTGTCGGCACTCGCCGGGAACGCGCTTGTAGATGGCGCTTTCAAGGGTATCCATGTCCTTCCGCAGGAAAAGATTGGCCGACTCTGAAGCGGCGAAAACTTTCAGCGGAAGGCGCTCTGCGCCGACGGTGCCGGATCAGCTGCCATTCTCCGTCATCCGCTCGATCTCACCGAAGCGCGCCTCGTAGTCGCGCAGTGACTGCTGCAGTGTGAGGAGGAAGGCCTTGGCGTGCGCTGGGGTCGTGATGAGGTCCGCCTGGGTCGCCGGTTCGCTATCGCTGGCGGTGAGCTGACTGAAGCGCAGGATGAGCTCGACGGCGTTGAAGCCCACTTCCAGGCAGTTGACGTAGAGGCGTCCGGTGGTCGGGATGGCTTCGGTCATGGCCCTCATGGCGAGCATGCTTCGTGCCAAAAATGGGGACCTGTCCAGCGGCTGGGTTTGCGTGCTGCCACGAAGGGGACACGTGATGACTGTCACTTCAAGTGTCACCGAGTGACACCCCGACGGCGCCGTCAGGTGCGCGTCATCTGGTACTTGGTCATCTTGCGGTACACCGTCATGCGCGACCACTGCAGGCGCTCGGCCGTGTGCGTGACGTTCCAGCGCGTTTCTTGCAGCGCCGCGAGGAGCCGGGCCCGCTCGCTGGGCCCGAGCTCGGTGCGTTGCACGCGGGCGGCGATGTGCTGGGAGAGCCCGGCCATACCGTGAAAGCCGCTGGGGAGGTCCACGAACACGGACTCGATCAGGTTCCGCAGCTCACGAATGTTTCCGGGCCAGCTGTGGCTTGCGAGCACGGCCAGGGCCGGGTCGTCCAACCCGACCACGTTCGCGTCGAAGCGGCTGTTCATCTCGCCGACGAGCTGATGGACGAGGCCGGGGATTTCGTCGGGGCGCTCCCGCAGCGGGGGCAGGTGGATGCGAATGACGTTGAGACGGTAGAAGAGATCGCGCCGGAACTTGCCGGCTTCGACGAGCGCCTGAGGGTCCTGGTTGGTCGCGGCGACGATCCTCACGTCCACGGGCGTGGGACGCCGCGCCCCGAGCCGAGCCACCTCGCGCGACTCAAGCGCCCGCAAGATCTTCGCCTGCGCGAGCAGCGACATGTCGCCGATCTCGTCGAGGAAGAGCGTGCCGCGGTTCGCGAGTTGCCACTTGCCGTCCATGGCGGTGGCCGCGCCGGTGAAAGAACCGCGCTCGAAACCGAAGAGCTCGCTTTCGACGAGCGTGTCGGGGATGGCCGCGCAGTTCACGGAGACAAAGGGGCCGTGCGCCCGCGGGCTCCGTGTGTGGATCCCTTTTGCGGCCACCTCCTTTCCGGTCCCGGTTTCCCCGGTGATGAGCACGCACGAAGGCGCCCCTGCGGCGCGCGCGATCTGGGCCTGCAGGCATGTGGCGCGCGGGAGAGGGGGAGCGCTGGAAGGACGCTTGCGCACCAAGGAAGAGAGCCGGCGGCACACCTCGCTGCAGACGATCGGCGGCCGGAAGTAGTCGACGACCCCCGCCCGGAGCGCGGAGATCGCGAGCGCCTCCACGCTCGATCGCGCCACGAAGACGACCGGGATGCCTCGCTCGCGAGCGGCGTTGGCGAACGGCCAGGCATCGCTGCCGTCTTCTAGCCGCGATTCCACGACGAGAGCGCGCGGTGCCACTGGTAGAGCGCTCAAGTGTTGGGGGTGCTTCAAGACCTTTGCGCGCAAGCCGTGCGCTTCCCAGGGCCAGTCGCCCAGCCTGCTCGTCGACGGCGCGACAGCGATCGTTTCTTGCACCTCGTGTTCCACGGGTTCCCCGAAGGCGAGCGGCACTATCGTGGGGAACGTTGCGCGCGTCTACGAGTAGTTCGTGAGCATTTCTTCGACAGACGCCTGGTCTCCATGAACGCGCGTTCATCCTGCCTCGAGCCGAATCAGTGCTCGAGTTTCGGAAATTTTGAAGAACAAGTGTTCTGAAGCCCTCCACTCGCTGGCCGGTGGTGCTCGAAACAGGGTGTTCGTGAAGGCCGTTCACGCGGCGATGACTTGCTGCGGGCCGCCCGTCGCGCTCAAAGCAGGTGGAAGAGTGTGCGAGCCAAGCACCTCGCGGTCCCTTGGCGAGGTGTCTAATTCAGGGCTGCGTTTGGCTTCCTGTGGCGCGCTCCCGCTCTTCCTCGGGCTTTCTTCCGTAGCGTCGTTTCTTGGTGGTCGACCAGATCGACCGCGGAGTGCGTCGACGCTTAGGACCCCATGAGAGACCGTTGGCGAGGTTTTCTCGACCGCTCAGCGGTCGATTTGCGGTGTTTGGCCGGCCGCACTTGGCTTCTCAGGGCTGCCTTGCCATAAGCCTCCTTGAGACTTGGAGGACTCGTGGCCAGGGAGACGAAATTCACGGTCATCGTCGTTGAGGACGAGCTCGCTTCGCGCGAGCGCTTGAAGGGACTCCTGGCACGGCACCATGCGTTAATCGAGCTGATCGGCGAAGCCGAGAATGGCCCGGAAGCCGTCGAGCTCTGCATGAAGTGCAAGCCGGACCTCCTCTTCTTGGATGTTTCGCTCCCGGGTTTCGACGGCTTCGATGTGTTGAACCAGATTCCCCCAGGGACGCGCGCAATTTTTACGACGGCGCACGAGCAGCACGCCGTTAAAGCATTCCGCTCGAATGCGGTGGACTACCTATTGAAACCCATCGATCCGCAGCAGCTCGCGGAAGCGCTGGCTCGCGTGGAGGTCGAGCTCGACAAACAGTCAAATTCCAACATTGTCCGGCTACTCTGTCGAGATCGTGATCAGACGGAGATCGTTGAGGTTTCCAGAGTGCTTTTCTTGGAAGCTGAAGACGGATACACGCACGTTCAGACTCAAGATAAGGTGTACCTAAGCAATGAGCCGCTGGCGACGCTCGAGGGCCAGCTTATCGAAACGTTCGCGCGCATCCACCGTAAGACGCTAGTGAACCTCACCCATGTTAGCGCGCTTCGACATCGCGACGGAGACCTGTTCGCGATCATCGGGGGCAAGTACGAACTACCGGTGAGCCGTCGGCACCAACAGGAGTTTCGCCGCAGGCTCGCCTACGACTAGCAAAGGAATCCAAGATATGCCCTATGCTTTCAACGATGTGGAGGGAGCCCCGCGCGAGCAGCTGAGTCGCGCAGCCCTCGAGAATCTTCAATGCAATGTGCTGCGGCCTGCAGGTCGCTATTACTCCCGGCAAGCTTTCGTACGGTTCGAGGAGGGTGCAGCACTGCGAACCTGGCTGAGTAACCTAAGTGCCACTTCGCACACTCGGGGTGGCGACGACGCGAACATTTCTACGCTTCTGTTCACGAAGCGTGGCCTGGTCAAGCTCGGTGTCCCGGCAGCTCTCCTCGATAAGATGGATCCCGCTTTCTTCCGCGGGGCTCGGAACGACGACACTCTGAAGAAGCTTCGCGACCCGAGCCCGCAGAACTGGGGAGATCACGGCCTGGGCTGGGACGCGGCTCATCTCACTTTCTCCTACGACGCGCCCGCGCCGGCAGCGTTGCCGCCTTCATGCGTCGCGGAGCTCGGCAATGCTCTCGATCGCAACGGGCGGGTCGTGACGGACGCGACCGAGGGAGACGGACGGTTTGGCCATTTCGGTCATCGCGATGGCATCAGTAACCCCGTCTTCGAACCGAGCGTGCCTGAGCAGAAGTATGAACGGTGGGACCCCCGCCGTCCGCTTTCGACCTTGGTCGTCAAGGATCCCCTTGCGGCTGGCGGGGTCGAATCTGCGTTCGGCAGCTACTTCGTGTTCCGGAAGTACCGGCAGAACGTCGCGGAGTTCGAGAAGCGTGTCGCGGACATCAGGGACGAGATCCTGAAGCGCAGAGACGATGGCCACGTGCCCAGTTTCGAGGGCCGATTCCCCGATTTTGCCGGGCTCGAAGGTGACGCGTTGGTTGCGAAGATCAAGGCGTGGATCGTCGGCCGCGACCTGGAAGGTAGGCTAGTCAGCCAGAACGGCAACGGCGCCGTGAGCAACGATTTCGATTACTCCGACGATCCGAGTGGTGCCGTGTGTCCATTCAGCGGACACGCCCGCAAGATGGCGCCACGCCTGGCCACGGCTGACGCGGTGGCCATCAGACGGCAAACGTTGGCGCGTCGCGGCGTTCCCTACGGTACCGTCGACACTCCAGACAACGTGGGACTACTCTTCTGGTGCGCCCAGGCGGATATCGAGAATCAGTTCGAGTTCAGTCAGCAGCGATTCGCCAATAACGATCAGGAGGGCTCGAATTTGGAGTTTCCACCCAGTCCGGATCTGGACAGCCTGATCGGTCGCATTGATCCGGGTCCCGCGTTCGAAAACGTGACCGATGCTTATCCGGCGACGTCCCGCTGGTGGCGTTGGAAGAGCACGATCGACGTTCCGTTCGAGGTTTGGAAGACCGTCACGCTCTGTGGCTCCGAGTACTTCTTCGCTCCGAGCTTGGCGGGGATTGAGCGTCTCAAGGAAGGGAACTTCAAATGACAAACTTCGACTACGTTCCGCCGCGAAACCCGCTCTCCTTTACGTATCACATCAGCTTAGTGCCCGCGTATCGAGACGAGATGCACCACGACATCCGCGTCGCATTTCGTCGCTTCGGCATCACCGCAGACTTGTTCCAAGGAGGAGTGGTCACGCTCGACCAGTTTCAGCGCGTGAGCTTCGACATCGAGCGCGCCGCATACGCCGCGCGCTCGCCGGAACAACCAGCCATCACCAAGCCAATGCAGCACGCCGCCAAGGCGTACTTCGATGCGATGGTTCCGTTGTTCGCACAGCTCTTGACGAATCCACTCGCGAGCCGCTCTGACGTCGCCCCCCCGGACCGGTCGGACGACAGTGACTTCCTGCTAAGGCGTCTGTTCTTCCTCGTTCACTCGAGCCGAGCCCAACAGCTGTGGCCCGGCCCCCCGCTGGCTCGCCTCAATCAAGTGCTCGTGAACGCAAACCAGCGCTCGGACTTCGTTGCTGCATGGGAGCGCGTGCACGCGGCTCTTTCAACAGGGAGGGTACTCGCTCCAAGCGACGCCACCGCCTACTCGGGGGCCCTCATGCCGGCGCTCGCCCTCGAGTACGCCGACTCGACCTGGCCCGAGTGTTGGTAGAGCGGCGTGTATGGCCTTCTCGGCATCCTGCGCGCTCGCGAGTGTTCGCGCTGACCTGCCCGCGTTCTTCGATCCGGCCGCGCTCGTTCACTGTGAGCGGGTCGCGGCCCGGATTCCAGAATTCGCACGTTCTCACTACATCGAGTGCCGTTTGGGTGGGGACCGGCAACTCGACTTCTTGAGCTACTTCGATGACAAGCGGGCGGCCGCAGCGTTCAGCGCCCAGCCGTCTCTTTTTGACAGATCTCCGATCTGGGCGAGGAGTCTGGAGCTACTGAATGCTTGGGCCGAGCCGAGCTCGCTCTTGAGCCGGGCGCGCTCGGTCTGGCTCGAGTACGATGGGAGCCAGCTTTCGGGAGAACCCGAAGCGAGCCCCTCGGTCTGTCTCGAGCCCGACTACTACGCACGCCACGCGGGGCTTGACTCCGGCATCGATCCCCGGGCCCGGGAAATGACCGAGGCGACGCTGGCGCTGCTCTTGCCACAGGCGCGACGCCGAGCGGCGCTCGCGGCTGTCCTCCGTTGCTTCGACGCACTGCCGACTGGTGGCAGCATCCCCTACGTTTCGGTCATGGTCGCTCGGCAACCGGTGACGGTGAAGCTCTACGTAGCGCTGCCCCGACGGGCGGCCTTGGGGTTTCTCGAGCGTGCGGCCTGGCCAGGAAACATTGCGTCGGCCGAGGCGCTGCTGGCGAGTTACTACCAACCGACCTACGAAACGGCTTACCTGGATTTGACCGTGACCGAAAGAGTCGAGTCGCGACTGGGGATCGCCGAGTCCCAGTTTCACGTTGGCGAGGGTAGATCGATCGGCGGTTTTCTCGACCGCGTCCAACTTGCGGGGGAATTTGTGGAGGAGCGCGAGGCCCTCAAGTCTTGGTCAGGTGCTTCACTCGTTGAGATCGCCGGTATGGCGGCCCTAATTCGCAGGTGGCTCGATGGAAAGGCGGTCCTCATGGGCGAGGAGGTCCAATACAAAGCCTATCTTGGATTCTCGGCTCGCTTGCCCCCGCTGCACGGATGAGCGATGAAGGCTCGTGGATAAGCTTCCAGCGGAATACAGCCCCGTCGGGAGCGAGTTCGCAGCCATGGGTGGCTTGTACTGTCGCGTGCGCTCCGACAGCGACGGTCAAGAGTATCTGTTGATGGGGGCGCACGACTACCCGTCGGAGTCGACGCTACTACGCCTCGACGCCGAGCTGCGCGTCCAACCCGCGCTGCGTGTCTTCGGGCCTCGCGCGTTGCGCAGGCTCGATGGCGAGAAGAGCTGCTGGCTGCTATACGAGTCGTTTCCGGGGGCACCGCTCGAAATCAATCGCTCATGGTCGGCGGAGGAGTTCTTGCCCTTCGCGAAGAAGCTTCTCGCAGCGCTGGCCGCCTGCCACGAGACCGGGCAGTTTCACGGGCTGCTGGAGCCTTCGTGCGTGCTTTGGGATCGCGCGAAGGGCACAATCGGCTTGGTCGGTGTGGTGCCGTTCGCCGATCGGCACCTAGTGACGCGGTTCGTCCCCAACGTCTACTCTGCACCGGAGCTGGTCGCGGGTAGCAACGCCGAGATCACGGAGCTGGCCGACGTGTACTCGATCGGGGCGATCTTCTATCGGCTCTTGAGCGGCGATCCTCCCGTTCGCGTGGGCGAGGGCGGGCTGGAATTCGCGCTGATCGCGCAGGCACCACGTGCCCTGGACGGGCTCGACTTGCCGGCTGGCCTGAAGGCGCTGATCCGCCAGATGCTGAGCAAGATGCCGAGCGGACGCCCGGCGTCGGCCCGCCTCGCGCTCGAGGCCCTCGAGGCCCTCGATGAGCCATGTGTCGAGACCCTGCGCGCAGACGATGTCACTCGCTACAGCGTGAGCGCGGTCGGGCGAGAAACCGAGATCGGTGCGCTGCTGGGCTTGGTACGCCGCACTCGCAATGGTGAGAGCAGCCTTGTGGTGCTACGCGGGGAGCCCGGTATCGGTAAATCCTTTCTCTTGCGCGAGCTCAAGCAACGAGCCGAGGCGAAGGTGTGCTCGCTTGCGGAGGGGAAGTTTGCTCAGCTCCGGCAGGGGCGGCCGTATAGCGCGTTGCTCGAAGCATTCCGCTCGCTCCTCGGGTCGATCCTCGGCAGCGTCGATTCGGAGTTTCGGTACTGGAAAGAGCACCTGGCGAGCGCTGATCGCTCCCTGCTCGGCGTGTTCGCCGAGGATTTGCCGGCGCTTCAGCACGTCACCGGTGCCTTGCCAGTCGCGCCGCGACTCGGCTTGCTCGAAACGGAGCAACGCTTCCGCGTCGCGTTTCGCCACCTATTGCAGGCGTTCTGCGGGGCTGAACGCCCGCTGTTGTTGATTCTGGACGACGTGCAGTGGGCCGATCCGCCCACGACGCGGCTCCTAATGGAGTGGCGGGCCAATGGCCTGCCGGAATTCATGTCGCTCTTCTTGTGCCTGCGTGGCGAGGAGGGGAAGCGTCAGCCGCACGTGTCGGAGCTCCTGGTGGCTGCTGAACCTGCGCTCGACCTCGAGCTACAGCCGCTCACGCGCGCTTCCATTCGTGAGCTCTGCGCGCGGTTGTTCCCCGACTGTGAGTCGCTCGATGAGCTCGCCCGGCTGACCTGGGCCCAGAGCGGCGGAAATCCGCTGCACGCCGTTGAGCTGCTGAAGAACTTCGTAGCGCAAGGTAGCTTGCATCGCTCGGCGGGCGCCTACCGTTTCCGTGCTGGCGACACGCGACTTGGGAGCATGTCCGACACGGTCGTCGGCCTGGTTACCGCGCGGTTGCTCGCGCTCGAGAGCGGGGTTCGGCAAAACCTCGTCGCGGCAGCCTGCATCGGGCGCGAGTTCAGTCCGTCACTGCTGGCAATCGCCGCGGGCGATGAGCCGGTAGCGAGCGCGGCCGCAGCGCGCGAAGCCGTCGCCGCGGGCATTCTGGCGTTCGCGTCCGCAGAGCAGGACACCTACGTGTTTGCACATGATCGCATGCAGCAAGCTGCGCTCGAGGTGGGCGAAGCGGATTTCATGCGCCTGGTGCGCCTGCGCCTGGGGCGCCACTATCTGCGCGGTGCGAGCGCTAGCCGCGAGTGCATCTACGGCGCAGTCGAGCATCTGAACGGCGTCCGCGACTCGCTGGAACCCAGCGAGCGTGCGGAGCTTGGGAAGCTGAATTGGCTCGCCGCCCTCCAAGCCAAGGAGTCGATCGCCTACCAACGCGCCATTGCGTTGGTGCGCCTGTACCTGGACGAACGGCCTGACGAGCCCGAGCTCGCATTCACGGCACGGCTCACGCTTGCCGAGTGCTTGTACCTCGACGCGGACTACGCGGCTGCCGAGCAGGCGCTCGCGGAGTGCCGGCGCCACGCTTCGAACGATTCGCACGAGCTCCGGGTGCATTACACTTGGCTGCTTTTGGCCCAGCACCGCAAGCACTACGAGAAGGCGCTGGAGGTTGGCCTCGACGCGCTCGCGCTGCTCGACTATCCGCTGCCGCGTTGGCGGCGGCTTCCGAGCGTGCTGTTCGAGCTCCCGGCGCTGCTGCTGCGCACACGCCGATTGGATCTAGAGTCCCTGCGCGCGAGCCACGATCGCGCGACGCCGCACGACCGCTCGGTACTGGAATTCCTGGTGATGTTGTGGGGGCCGTCCCTCTGGACGGACAAGCTGCTGAACGTGCTCGTGGTGATCAGGCTGATGACACTGACGCTACGGCTCGGCAACGGGGCTAGCGCTCCGATGGCCTACGTGTGCTTCGCCGTGCTGAACCACGTTGCGTTCCGCCGCTACGAGCTCGGCGTGCGCTACAGCCGGCTCGCGCTCGATCTCCTGACGCGGCATGGCACGAGCACCGTGGCCATGCGCGTGCAGTTCCTGGCGTTGACCTTCTTCGGTGCATTCGAGCGAAGTCCGGAAGAAAATGTGCGCTCGTATCACGCCGTGCTCAAGCAGTGTCTGGCTAGTGGCGAGTTCGTAGCAGGTCACCTGATCGACGGAATCGTCACGACCTTACCAGTGCACGGCTTCTCGCTCTGGACGATCCACACCGAGCTGGACCGCTGTGAAAAGCTGGCCCGGAGCATTGGCGCGCCCTCGTGCCTTGAGCTGTCGAGCTTGGTCCGAGCCTGGTCCGTGGCCTTAGCCGATGGTCCGGAGCACGAGGGCGCGGTCTTCGCCGAGCAGATCGAGCATAAGCCGTACGTCGGCGTTCGCGAGCTCTTGCGCATGCAGCTCGCCTACTTGTGGAACGACGACGCGACCGTGCTCGAGCTCGCGCATCGAATCCAGAACGATCTCGTCGTGCAGGCCAATCCGCTACACCGCGCGCTGTTCTCGTTGCTGTTCGTGCTCGCGAGCAGTCGCGCGAAGCGGCGCCTCGGCCGGGTCGGTCGCGCGGCGCTCGAAAGCCTGCGCCGCTTCGCGTCGATCCATCCCGCGAACTTCCGATCGCTCTCGTTGCTGGCGGAGGCGGAGGTGCGGCGGGGCGGTGCAGAGCGCGACGCAGCGTTGGAGCTGTACCATCGGGCCATTGCCGAGGCCGCCGAGCGGGGTCACGAGCTATTTGGGGCTATCGCCGCGGAGCGCCTGGCGACTTACAACGAGCTCTTGGGTGACCGTGAGGGGTTCGCGGAATACCTGCGCGTAGCGGCCTTCGGCTACACGCGGTTCGGGGCGCGCGCCATGGTCAAGCGACTGAAGGTCCGGTTTCCCGCGGTGGAGTGGTCTTGGACGCGCTCGGGGACGCCGGAAGGCCATGATGTCGATCTTCGGTTAGAAGCGGTCATGCGCGCTGCGTATGCCATCGCCGAAGAGTCGTCCAGCACCAAACTCGCGTCCACGCTGGTCCGCGTCATCGCGACCGCAGCGGGTGCTCAGCGCGCGTTCTTGATTAGGGGCGGGGCAGCGCACTGGAAGATACTCGCGGCTTGGGGCCTTGACGCTGGCGAGATAGTCCCGACGCCCGTCGAGGTGGAGTCTTCGGAGGTCCTATCGCAAGCCATCGTTCGCTATGTGGGAAGGACGCGCATTCGCGTTCAACTGAGCGATGGAGTCTACGCTCCTTTCGCCGAGGACCCCTACTTGAGTCGCGTTCAGCCGCGCTGCGTACTCTGTCTGCCGCTCGATCATCGCGGCGAAACGAGCGCTCTGCTCTATCTGGAGAATAGCATCTACTCGGATGCGTTCAGCGCCGAGCAGATGCAGCTCGTCGCGTTGCTTGGTCGCCAGGCGGCCATTGCCCTGAGCAACGCCGACAATCACCGGCTCGAAGTGGAGGCCGTGCAGGCGCGCGTCAACCCGCACTTTCTCTACAACGCGCTCAGCACGATCGCCCATCTGGTCAACGTCTCGCCGGAGCGGGCCGAAGAGACGCTGCTCAGCCTGGCCAGGCTGTACCGGACCATGCTGAACAGCACGGTGGATCGCTTGATCACGCTGGAGCAAGAGCTCGTGATCGTGCGCGACTACCTCGAGCTTGAAAAAGCCCGCTTTGGCAACAAGCTGAAGGTTGACTTTCAGATCGAACCGGGGCTCGGTGGTTTGTGCGTGCCCGCGCTGCTGCTCCAACCGCTGGTCGAGAACGCCGTGAACCACGGGATTCGTCGCAAGCTCGACGGCGGGACGGTACGAGTCTCTACCAGCATCGTCGGCACTTCGCTCATGCTCAGCGTGAGCGACGACGGGCCCGGCTGGTATCAGGGCAGCAATGGAAATGGCTTCGGACTGAGAAGTGTAGAGCGCCGGTTGCAAATTCTTTATGGTGAGCGCGCTCGGCTGCAACTGAAACCGGGCCCGGGTGTCACCGTCGAAGTGCAAATACCCGTTGACTGAACGACGGTTTGGCTCGACTCGACCGTTCATGGCCAGGAATCGACCGATTGGAAGCGTACGGTGACCGTCGGCAGAATGACGATGTCTCGTCGAGTCGGCGCAGTCTATGAATCAAAGTTGAGAGTCGGGGACGAAGCTATTCAGGTGGATAGCGTCCCTGACTCTTCAACGGAGTTTCAGCATGACGAACTGCAGGCTCGAGGAGCGATTGCGCGGAAAAGCTTTGGACGCTGCAGGCATACAGCAGCAACAAGAGTTCATGAACCAGAAGCGTGCGCTCGCCGTTTCCGCTGACGCAACCGGCAGCGCCGTGGAGCTCAAGGACCTTTGGCGCGAGCTCACAAGCGGGCGAATCCTGGTTACAGACAGTTTCATGACTGCGAGTCGGTGCTACCTGGTCGTTGCACGAAACACGAGGCTTCGAGAGTCCGCGCTTTCGGCTCGAGCGATCGGATCGCTTGAGCGCTATTTGCTCGGAGAGCAGCAGAAGTCGGTGGCAATCGACCTCAGGCTTTCGATATCGTCGATATCTGGCGAGCTCGCGCGATGTCTGAATGCTATGGGCGTCGACGCTTCGGTCACCAAGGTCCCACTGCTCTTGGTGGTCGCTGTTCACGCCTTTCACCGTTCAATCGCTGTTCAGACGGCCCGTGTGAGTCACTTCGAGCAAGACGGACACGATCAAGAAGTCCTGAGCATCGAGCGTTTGGACGAGCGGCTCCCGAGTTCTCTCTCTGCGGCCGAGCGCCAGGTGGTTTCGCTTCGGATCGAAGGTCGGAGCCTATCGGAAATCGCGTGTCTGCTAGCCAAGTCACCGAGAACGGTAGCCAATCAGCTAGCATCGGTGGCGCACAAGGTCGGAGCTTCGCGCCGCTGCGAACTCTTAAGCTACTTGGTCGGTACGTCGGTGGCGCGGGAGCGCGCGGCGTAGCGACGACGTCCGGGTTGCTTGTGTCTCGCTGATCGATGCTTTGAAGCATCCCGAGATGCGGTCCACGCACACGCGCTGATCGCTGGGCTCCGGCAAGGGGGGTCAGGCGAGGAGAGGCGTTGCCGCGAGGCTTCCTTCTACATTCCGTCGAGCGTCTTCGCAATGGCGCTGCTCAACGCCGCGTTTCCCGACGCTTGAGCAAGAAGTCGCTGGCAGAGGTGAGTGCCCGCCAGCAGCCACGTTCCGCCCGGGAGCGGTTGTGCTGGCGGGCGTGACTAGACCTGAGTTGCTGGCCTGTCCGCCATAACGGCGCGGAACATCAGCGCGGTTTGCGAGAGGCTTGGGGTGGTAGCCATGCCTGTAATGGCCGGCGCTTGTGGCATGGCAAGCGAGGCGTCTGCGCGCGGCTCGGTGCGGGTGATGACGTCCGCGAGTGAGTGAACACGGTTCGCCTTGCGTGCCGGAGCGTGACCAAAGCGCGCCAAGTCTTCCGGTCGACCAAAGCGATCGACCATCAGCTGCAGAATGGACGTGTGATCGAGCAATCCGTGAAACGCCGAGCCACGCTCGACCAACGGTGAGATGACCATGCCCGGCACGCGCACGCCGAAGGTCATGAACGCAGTGGTATCTACCCACTGATGAGCGGGCGGCGCGTTGTACTTCATCCCCGGTGGCGCCACGTGATCGAAGAATCCGCCGTGCTCGTCGTAGCAGACAAACAGCACCGTCTTCTTCCATTTTTCCGGATTTGACGTCAGCGCCGAGTAGACTCGGCCCAGGAAGTCTTCGCCGAACGCCATCGGTAGCGGTGGGTGGTTGCAGTTGCCGTGGCCGTTCAATGCGGTGGCAAAGTCATTGTAGAACGGCTCGCAGTAGATGACGTTCGGTGCTGGCGCCGCGCTCTGCCAGTCTTGCGCAAGGTTCTGCAACGAATGACCACGATGCACGACGTGGCGCCACTGGGACTTCATCAACAGCAGGCACGACGGCACGCCCACTAGCGGTAGGTTCGACGCATCGACGTAAATATTGAAGGGAATGCCCTTACTCTCGAGGTAGTCGAAAATAGTGAACTGGTTCGGCAGAAGGTGGAACGGTACGGAGACGCTCGAGGTCGCGTCAATGAGCGTCTGACCGCTCACTGCCATTAGGCGATTGGGCTGAGTGTCGGTGGGCAGCGAAGCGAACCAGCGATCGCAAACCGTGAAATTCCTAGCCAACGCCGCGGTGACCGGCACGTCCTGAGGACGACAAAAGCGCATCGGTATCGGGCTGCGATCCGTAGTCTGATCATCGAAGTACGCGCGGATAAAGCCATCCATGGCGCCACTGTCGAGCTCTTGCGCAATTTGGCGACGACTATGGGGCAGGTCGCGAGGAAGGTAGCTGTCGGGTGTCGCTGTCGGAGCGTAGAGCTGGCCGGCGGCGTCGGGATTGTCCCAATCGAAGACGTCGCTGTGCTGGTGCAGGCCGTCGATGTCCGCGCGCTGATCGAACAGCTCGTGGCTCAAAAAGCCGAGCGTGTGATCGAACGAGCGATTTTCGAGCATGACGACCACCACAGTATCGACGAGCTCTCGCAGCTGGGCGTTGGAAACCATGAAAGACTCCTCCTTTTGGCTACTTGCAGGCGAAGTTAAAGCGAGCCTCTAGCTTCATCGGTGGGGTTGTTGCTTCGCCTTCTAGAAGGTCGGCCTCGAGCGTCCATTTGCCATCGGCGGGCGCTTTCACCGATATGGCCTTGTCGCCCTCAAAGCACACCCTGTCACCGCCGGGCGGCGTGACGCAGAGTGGACGATCGGTCAGCTTTTTTCCGCTGCGGACGATGCGAGGATGGCTGACGCTGGCGACGGTGAGATTCGATCCTGCCTGGCGGATGATATTCGCGATACAGTGGCGAGTATCGTCGCAGGGTGCAGACTGGCCCTGTAGCTCGAAGCCGGCCGGCTTGACCTTGACGAATTGGTGATGCGCTGCGCCGTCTTTGGCCGGATTGGCCTGTAGCGAAGTGAGCGCGAAGTCGGTGTCGACCTCTGGGTGCACCCGTTGCTCGCCTTTCTCAGCGGAAATTTCCTGCCAGTCGGGCGGGGGAGGCGTCGCCGTCAGCTGCGCCTGGCCGTCCACTTCCCAAGCGAGCTTCACTTCTTCTTTGGGGCAGATGAGCTTCGGTGATGCGTCGAACACGCGAATCGGATGCGAGCAACATCCACCCAGTGCCAAAAGCGCGAACGAGGCAACCATCGCTGCGGCCCTTGTCGTTGTCATTGAGGTGTCCCTTCTTTGCTCATCTCATGCAGACTGAAAACGGAGAATGGTCACTTTCCGGACCGTCACGGTTACGAGGACCGGAACTCGCGTCCCCGGCTCAGAACGCTTCGATGTTGCTGCCGCTGATCAGCTTGAACAAATCCGCGCCGACCAGCACGCGCACGTGATCAGCTCCGTCGCCGATATGCTTACCAAAGGCGTAGCCGAGACCGAGCTTGAAGGTGCCGAGCCCCAGCGAGACGTTGGGTAGAAACGCCGCCCGTTTGGAGTCGCTGTTCGCCTCTTGTGTTTCGACGATGCCAACGCCGACCGCGCCGCGGAAATCGGCGAGTCGTGAGCGTGACCACTGATAGCGAACTCCGCCCAGATCCAAAATCGGTATGACGACGGCAGCATTGAGATCTGCCTCGACCTCATCGCTGACGCGGAGCGGAACGGCATTCCAAGGAGCAAGAACGAAGCCCTGCCAAGGGTCTGAGTAGGCCATTTCTAGCCTTTGCTCGGACGCGATCAGCGGCGGATTGTCGCGGCGCGGCTCGAACACGCCGCCTTGCGTGTTTAGGCTCGCCGTGAAAGCGTTGAGGATCTGCGCCTGTTTGTTGGGGTCTTTCAGGGTGTCCCGCGTTCGGTCGTAGAGGTTCGCGGCCAGAAGTCGCGCCTCGTCGGCAGTTCGTATCAGAGTGCTCAGCTCTTGATCCAACAGGACTGCGCTGTCGATCAGGGGCTGAATCTTGGCGACCACGTCCGGAGCCAGGGCGAGCAGCTTGTCGACACACGCTTTGTCTTCCTCGGGTGACTTGCCGAAGGTCTTTACGCATCCTTCCGCGGCGGCGACCGCGGCTACTTGGGCCGGGTTGAGCCCAGCGCTCGTCTTCACCCAGTCGACGATCTTTTGTAAGACGATCAAGACTTCGGGCGAGATCTTCTTTATCGCCTCCTCCCGCTTGGCCACGACGGCTTCCTCTGCCTTCGTCCGGATGCTTTGCAGCTGCTCTTCAGTCTGATTCTTGATGTCGCGGTACGCGTCCGACAGAGGCGTTGCTCCGCCGGCGTCAATGAGGGGGGTACAGCCCTTCGGCATCTGGACGAGGGCCGGCTTGTCGACCATCGCTTGGATCGTGGCGCTTGCGCTCGAGATCTGTGCGACCAGACATTCGAAACTCTTGCGCGCATCCGTGCCCGGCGGAAGGGCGACGTCGGCGGCGGCCTTGGCGGCCGTAGAGACGCGGGTGATGAAGCGCGCGCGATCGTCGCGCACCTCCATTTGAATCTCATGGGTAACGCCGGTCTCTCGCGGCAGAATTCGCAAGTCCATGGCTGCCATGTGCGGCGGCTGCGTTGCGGCGAAGGTACCCGTGACCATCAGTCTTCCGTCGAGCACGACGCGATGCGGGTTGGGCGCGTCGCTGGCTGAGTTCCAGGCGGCCATCAGGTCACCGTTGCGATAGACACGGAAGGCTTCGACGTAGTCTGCGACAGCAGCGTCGGTTCGTGTCATCAGCGTGAACGTGAAGGGCCGCGTCGAGTGGAACGTCCCATTCCAGGTGCAGCCGCGAACCCAGGTGTTCTCGGCCGCGGTGCCCTCCGGCGGCACGAGCGCGTACCACTTGTAGTCGTCTTCACAGAATCGATTCAGGCTTGGACCGCCGTCGTCGGTGGCGATGATGATCCCACTGGGCAAATGCACCGGCTGCCCGACGCGCTTGATACAAACGCCGCTGAACACGTTGCCCTGGCTCTGCGGCTTGTCGCTCTTGGTCGCGGCATCTCGAATCTTGGTCCCCGGTGCTCGCTCCACGAGGAAGGTGCCGAGCTTGTTGTCGCCAATTCCTTGCCATTTATTGGATGAAAGTTGCTGTGCGAGCAGCCGCACTTCGCACGCGGCCGTGCCGTCGGCATAGGGCTTGTCGTCTGCGTCCGACGCCTTGACCGACGGCGTTTTTTCCCCAGCTGCGTCAACCTCGGAGATCACCGCTTTGGGAGCTACCACCGCGTTCGTGGTGGCTTCGCTCAGCTCGTCTATGGCCAAGGGGCGCAGCGTCGCCGTGCCCACGGCGCAGCCTCCACACAACCCCACCACTACCGATACAGTCCCGACCTGTCGCATGACAAGACCTCTCGTTCCATTGCCAGTCGCGGCGGCAAAACCGCGCACGCTGGAGCGTCACTAAAGCAGACTTGGAAGGGGCGAGTCTAGAACCTATTCGAGCCTTCGGAACTTTGACTATAGCCTCGCTCCGTGGCCATTGGGCATAAGGGAAGCTCAATGAACAAGGTCGAACACTTGGTCGTCTTGATGCTCGAAAACCGTTCGTTTGACCACATGCTCGGGTATCTGAGCAATTCCGGCATGGCGGTGGATGGGGTCGTGGGGGCGACGAACCCAGGCCCCGACGGAAGACTCGTAAAGGGCTATCACCTCGAGAGCACGCGCGTGCGCATTCGGCCCCACCACGAGCACGACGCCGTCGTTGCCCAGATCAACGGCGGCAAAATGGACGGCTTCCTCCAAGGCTACGGTTCGAACAGCCACGTTGCGGAGATCATGGGCTTCTACGATCAGCGGGACCTGCTCGCCTACGATAGCCTCGCGCGTCGATACAGCGTGTGCGATCGCTGGTTTGCCTCCTTCGCAGGCCCGACCTGGCCCAATCGATTCTTTGCGCTGTGTGGAACGAGCGCGGGCATTACCCACAACCTCAAGTGGATCGACCATGAGACCTTCTTCGACCTCTTGCCGGCAGGGTCGTGGCGTTACTATTCCCACGACGTTGCCTTTCTGCGTACGGTCGAGAAGTACAAAGGGCACATCGGCGCGCCGATCGCCAAGATATCGTCGTTTTACAGGTCGTGTTTGGATGGCACGCTACCGCAGGTTTCTTGGATCGACCCGAACTTCACGGTCGTGGACGTGGACGCGCTCTTGAACTGGGCGAACGACGATCACCCGCCCGCGGACGTCGCGCGAGGGCAAAATCTCGTCACTCGCATTTACAATCACCTAATCGCGAGCAAGACGTGGTCAAAAACGCTGTTCGTCGTGGTCTATGATGAGCACGGTGGTTTCTATGACCATGTTGTGCCGCCTGTTTCGCCTGCCGGTGAGGCGTCGCCGTTCGACAGACTCGGAGTTCGCGTTCCTGCTCTGCTGGTCTCGCCGTGGGCGCCGCGCGGCGTCCCTTTCCATGGCGCGGTAGATCACGCCGCCATCGCGCGCACCGCGCTGGAGCTCTTTGCGCCGACCCGTGTGAACGACCTCAGCTCTCGCGTTTCGGCGTCACTCAGCTTGTTGCCTGCGCTCACGGAAGCTGTCGCGCGAACGGACGAGACGCGCCTCGACGGGATCCCGATCGTGGAAACGGCCGTCGCCCCGATTCATTTCGGCACCGAGGCCCCCAACGGATTTCACTCCATGGAACTGACTCGTTCCCAAGAAGAGTTCGACCAAGTAAAGCAAGCGGCCTCTGCGGCGGGGGTTCCGCTGGCCAATCACTAACGCGAGGTAGTCGTGCCCGTATCGGGGCGTGGCTGCGGATCGGGAGCCTGGCGCAGGTCGAACGCCGAATTCACTCCGTATTCCGCTGCAGCCGATCCGGATGTATCCCGGCCGGCCTGCCATTTATGCCGCCCTGACGCAGTACATGCCCGCGGCACGCGGCGACTAGGGTTTGTCTCGGAGCTCTGGCCGCCTCTCGTTACCAGGCAAACCAGTGGTACTCCCCGTGTAGTCCACCGATCCACCAGCCGGGACTATCTCGGTGCTCAATCCATTCCCTGCCGCCGTGGAGGCCAATGCTCCAGACCCGAAACCGCAAATCGAGTGCGCCCCCTTGGTCGTAGGCGGCTTCGATGCCGCGGTTGCTCAGTGAAACGCCAGCGTGGCCGTAATAGAATAGATCGACTTTGCCGAACTGCAGACCTGCGCGTCCGCCTATACTGCGGCGACTAATGGTGACTGCTTCCTCCGCCTTTCCTAGTGACGGCAGGAACAAGTCGCCGGCCATCACCTCGGGCTGAAACATGACCGTGTGGAAGCGCCAAGCGCGCGGAAGGCCGAAGCGGAAGCCGAACCTTGCGTCCGCTCCACCACCGATGTGGTGACTCTTCGGCACCGCAATTTTCGTATCCAGGCTGAGGACGAGCTGGGCTCGCGCAGCGTGGCCTGAGCTCAACAGAAAAAGCGCTGAGAGCAGCGAACCAGCGAGCCTTCTCATCGCCCTGCCTTCGCAACTTCGTCTGGGTGAGGTCCGGCCAGACACTGGAACAAGACGGCGCGATTGCCGTTTTCCGGGGGAAGCGGCAGGCGATTGCAATCTGGTTCCCAAATCCTATCCAGCGTCGTGTCCAAGACTCGCCGAACCTTCACGTAGTTGGTTCCTGCAGGGCAATCCATGGGTCGCAGCTTCCCGTCACCGCAGGTCCACACCGGATGCGGCCCCACGCTGAACAGGGCCCAGTCGCCCTGCTGCGTGAGGTCACCCGCCTTGGCGGTGTCCGTGCCGTGTTGCTGGTACATAGGCCTCGAGTCGGCAGGCTTACCGGCCTCGTCCACACGTGGGATCTTCACGGCCTTGCCGACCGGACAATTGTCAAAGAACTCTCCGACCGACTGGAGCGGCGCACCATGATTCCATGCCTTCGGGCAACCGGCTCCGCATGCCGAGCGGCCCGTCTCTTCGTCGTCCGTCCGTTTCACTACCTCTGCGTCTTCTGCATCGAGACCGGCGAGACTCCGCGCTCGTTCCCACGTGCGAATGTAAGCCTCGGCCGAGTTGAATAGCTCGCCCAGCCTGGTGCTCTGCCCGTCCAGGACATTGGCCGTGTCCTGAAGCATGTCAGGTAGCTGTGCATAGCTGGCCATCCCATCCACGTTGAAGTCGAAGGTCCGCAAGCCCATCACGTACGGTTCCAACGGGCGATTTCGTCCACAGGCGATGCGGCTGACCCCCTGGCTGGCGGCGTCACCGGCTGAGCAGGTGCTGACGCCCGTGGTGTAGACGACGCCATCTCGCTGAAGATCTGCCCGGTACTGGCTTGGCTCCATCAGGGTCTCGAGCAATTGCAGCGCCGACTCGGACCCGGCCCCCGAAGCCAAATAGGAGCCACAGGCGTCGAGACCGAAGCGTGGGAGCACGGCCGCGGTCATGGCAAAATCCGACGCCAGACCCAATGAGCGGCCGCCCACCACGTCCGGCCTGAGGCCATAGAGCAAGGCCGCGGCGAAGCTCTTGGAAGTGCCCGCGCAGTCGTTCTGAAAAGGCAAGTCTACGCCGAGGGCGCGGGTGTCAATCGGCGTTTGGCCGATGAACAAGCCGATTGCTCCGCCCGTTTCCGTCACGTGGCTAACTTCTCGCGCGGGGAGATCGTATTCGCGCGGCAAGTTTCCGCGGTCCACGGTTCCCTCACCCGCGAATGGTCCAATCTCGCTAGTCTTGATGGCTTCGTCGAGCACGCGCGGATTGCACGACCGAAGCGCTGCGCGGACGCACGGATCCGGCGCCGAAGCACGGCAGGCCTTGTCGTGCAGACACGCCGTGACCTTCTGGGAGCACTGGTTGCAAGCGCGGACGCACTCGCCCATCGGATAGCGGCGATGGATGAGATCGTCGTGCACCCAGCCCTCGGTCCGTTTGACGAATTCGCCGGCGCGGTCGCTGTAGTCTTGTTTGACGGCCAAGCGGCGGAAGTGCGCGTGCGACACGAGCGCCGGATAACGACAAGACTCATCCAATACGGAAAAAGTGTCTTTCAACGTTTGGTCCGACATGTGAGCGATGTCGATCATCATTCCACGCCTCATCGAGCGCTGAACAAACTCGCGGCCGCGCCCAGACAACCCCCTAGGATTACGGTGCCCCCGCGCGTGCCTATCGTATGGCCCTTGTTCGTATTTGAGCAACGGCGTGCTGTAGATCAGCGGATGCAGCGCCCCGTACGAGATGGGCCGGCCCAGGATGTCGGCTTGGAACGTGTACGCGCTCGGGTGCGGAAACAGGTCGCTCAGCGCGATGCGCGGCGGATTGGCGAGGCGAAACAAGATCGGCTCGTCTCCGCCGGGGTCGAGCGGGCTTCTCGATGTCACCACCTGAAAAAAATACGTCGGCGCCTTGAATGGGTGCAGCGTGACTTTGCCCGCCAGCTCGTCGATGTGGTCACGCTCCGACGGGTCGCGATGCATCCAGTCGTTGACCGTGTTGTAGAGGTCTTGAAAGAGCGCCGTGCCGCCCAGGTCGTTGTCCATGCCGTGAACGACATTGGTTTGGCGGATCCCAATCGCGTAGAGCTCCTCGATCTCTCGACGGACGTCGGCATCGAGACCGAGCTGAGGTACCTCCACGCCGAGCACGACGGCCAGCTTGTTCTCCCGGATGATGCGCCGCGCCTGCGCGGGCGTGTAAGCGATCTCCAGCCATTCCTTGTTCAGCTCGGCCAGCCCTTGCATGGCTTTCACGTGCGCGAGAATGACGCGCTTGTCGGTGGTCGTCTCGACGGTGGGCGAGCCACCTTTGCTGCAGGTGACCCAGCCAGCGCCGTACTCGAGGCCCGAGTTGTGCACGGCCAACGCGCTCATCAAACGCAGACCACCCAGGTAGGCGCGGTGAATCTGGGTGATGTGATACTTGAAATGGGCGCCCCGCTGATGGTGCGGAAAGTCGGCGAAGGTCGGCGCGCCCTGCGAGCCGTGGGCATTGGAGATGGCCGGCTCGCCCAAATCCCCCAGCAAAGTAGAGGTCTGCTGCTCTGCAGTGTTCAACATCAGGGGCGCTGCGAACCCCCCGTGGTGCGAGTTGAACCGCTTGTGGGGGACGTCGCACGCCGGCAGATCCCGCGCGATCGCCCAGCGTCGCTCGTTCCCAACGTATTCCTTGATGCCCCCACCGGCGACTCCCCACATGGTATGAATGCCTTGCAGCCCCCCGAAGGCTAGGTAGGACGTGGGGTGCGTGTGAAAATCCGCGAACCCCCAAACGGGCGCCGTTACGGCGCTACGCCGCTTAGCGAGTGGCACGTCACTCAACACGACGCTGCCCACGTTGATATGATGAGCCGGCGAAGCGTCGAAGAGGCGAAGCAGCAGCTTCGTGCGCTGTAGCTGGCATTTGCCACCGAGGTCTAGTTCGACCGCTTGGGTTGCGTCTTGATTGCGACCGCTCCAGCGAGCGATCACTTGTGGAAACGCTGGCGCCGAAGGCTGGAGCTTTTTTGCAACTGCCCCTGCGACGCTACAGCCGGAAATGTCGACGCCAGCGGGCGCCAGTAGCTCCACGCCGACCCGTTCGTCATCGTCCCCTCCCACCAGTAATTGAAGATAGCGCTCCTCGCTGCTCAGCTCTCGCACGAGGCTGCCAGTAGGACCGTCGCCGCGCCCAGCGATGCCCGCTTGGCTCGAGGCGAAACTCGAACTTACCCAGCTGGATCCTTCCGGAACAATCGCGTAGGAGCTTGCTTGCCAGTAGTCGCCTCCCAGCGGAACGAGCTCGCGATTCGTTGGCAAGTGCGGGTCGACGCCGTCTTCGCCCACGGCGCGCTGTGGCAGGCTCGCACGCTGTTCCTTGGACCATCGAGGCCTCACGACGCCCGCCGGAACCGCGGAAGCGAGCGGCTGCCCTTGCCCGAACGCGGCGCCCTCCGCTTGCCAATTCTCATCGAAGTCGAGCACGCGCACGGCGGGCTCCGACGCAGGCGTTTCGCAGGTCAACTCCGCGGCTCCACCAGGGGGGGAAGGTAGGATCTTGTTTTCTGGCAGGCTCTGCACGCCACCGCAGCCCGTCGCCCAGAGGAAGAGCAAAGTGCTCCGGGCAGCGGCGCGCGGCGGTTCGCTCTTGGCCAACGATGAGCCGGTTGCGAAAACGATTTTGCGGTTCCACATGCTTTCGACCAAAAACGCTAAGGCTGGAAACCGGGAAGTCCCGCGCACGCGGTGCTACAGCCCTCGACGCTGAGGCCGCCCGCGCCCCCGTTGTTTTCGTCTGGGAATAGATCGGCGCACGAAGCGCCCGTGCCGAGGCAAGATGCGCAAGTTTGGAGCGCGCTCGGCGAAGCTAGACTACCGCTCAGCTGGGAGACGCACTCGTCTCGAGTTAGAGTGAAATGGCTTGAGGGTTGGCAGGTAACGGCCGCGGCCTGACAGATGAAGTCGGCCTGAGCTCCGTTGGCGAGCGCCGCGATCAGCCCTTGGAAATTGGTGCACGGTGCAGCGCAGGTAGTGCCGTTGCAAGCAGAAGTGACCGAGCTCGCACCCTCAGCAGCCACTACCTCCTTCTGGGCGGTGTTCGCCGCGTTCACCGCCGAGCGAAGACAATTCACGCATTGGCTCAGCGATTGGTCGAGCTTTGGTTGTTTGACGACCTGTTCCGCAAGGCTCGTAGTACAAGCGTCGACGCGCTTCGGGTCCGGGGTGACGTTGCCGCAGAGGTTGTCGCTGGCCTGGCACGCTTCCTGGCGATCTTCGGCCGTCGTGTACATATCGGTGATCAGGTCGATGCCCGAGCAGGCATTGTCGCAATCTCGCGTGACCAGGAGGGCCTTGCAGTCGTTGTCCTCCCTCGAAACGCAAGCGGCACACGCCGAAGCCTGCGCCGCGCTGGTACGCCCGTCAGAGAGCGCGTCCTTGATGCGGCTTCCGCAAACGCTGAGCTCTTGCAGCCCACCGCACGCCTTCACGCGTTCGCAGATGTAGTCGACACGCTCGTCCCCACATCCGATGGGGAATAGCAGCAGGACGACGGACAGAAGATTATGGCAGCGCATTGGTGGCGAACCCCGCTTTGACCGTCCAAAATGGCTGAATGGGATTCTCCTTGAATGGTGGGTAGACATCGGGTCCCAGCGAGTCATAAACCATCAGCGCGCGTGGTCCCTCGACGCCCAACCACACGCGCTGAAAAAGCACCAAATCCGCGGTGAAGCCACCGAAACCGAACTGTCCAACGAAGCGGGTACGGTCCCCGGTGACGTACGATGCCATGACAGCGCCGCGCGCTCTGAACCCGAGGTACAGCGAAGCGACGTCACTGGGCACCGCGTCCTCCGACAGGAAGTTGAAGGGGATGCGCAAACCGACCTCGCCCGCTGCTCCAGCGGGGTGGGCTCCGTCCGCATCCTGTAGGGGCAAGCGAACCTGTAGCGAGTAAGCGAGTAGGTCGATAGGGGCAATCTCGTGCGCCTTCATCGGATCGCGTGTGACGAAGACATCGCCGGTAAGCCACAGAGACTCAGCCGAGTCAGCGAAATCCGTCGCCAAACCGACGCCCAAATTTGCTTGAGCAGGATGGTCCAGTGAATCGCTCGGACCGATCAAGTCGCCCTTGCCCACACCGTGAACGAATTCCTGCGCTGCTTCCTCCCCAGTGTAGACAGCCGACACCGACGGGTTTTGATGCGCGAAGTACTTGAACTTGTAGTCGTTCCAGTTCTTGTCGAAACCTGCGCAAGTCCGCATGGTCGCGCGTGGGTGGTTGCTGCAATCGGCATGCTTAGCTAGCAGTACCAGCAGCTCGGCAATGGCGTCCGCAGCTTTTAGCCCGCGCGAACTCAGGCAGCCGACCGAGACGAGCTCCGCCTCGTGGGCCTTGCACGTGGCGTAGTTCAAATAGCCAAAGTCGCGTTCGTCCTCGCAGCCGCCGTGGTGGGATTCCGAAACATAGTATCGCAAACCCGAGTGGTGAAGCGTCATATACGGCCACCAGGCGGTCAGACGCCACGGCTTGAGGTAGACGATCTTCCAGTCGCTGGTTCGCGCCACATGGGCTTCGGAGAACGAGTCTTCGACTATGTGGATCAGCGTGTAAGCGCCTGCACCGCGGCGGCGACTGCCGTCCGGATCGAAGAGGATGCCTCGGATCAACGTGTCGAGTAGGCCCATGCAGCGCGAGTACGCGTTCTTGACGAGGCCTGCCGGCAACTGGGTGCGCGGGTCCACGTCCGTGGTGTAGACGTCAGAGGGGCGGGCCATGAAGTGATAGCACTGCCCGTAAGACTGCAGCTGATGAGCAAAGGAATGGTCGGGCTGGTGGGAACCCAAGAAAATCCCATCGACTTGCTCGTCGCCCTGGTTGGCCGAAGCGTACGGCGTGGGCTCGTCGATGCCATCGGGGCGTAGGCTCGGCACGCGGCCACTCAAGATGCCCGCGTTGACCAGGGTGATGAGCACATCGACTTGCCCTTGGTCGATGAGATTTCGATAGGCCGCTGCTTCGATCGATCGATGCCCTTGCTCCTTGAAAGCTAGGGCGCGCCCAGGCGTAGCCAACGAGCCCGCGACCAGGAGCGCGGCAGCGCGGTATCGTGTCTTAGAAGCCAAGGCCAAACTTCCCGGTAAGGCCCGCGAAAATGCGGACGTCTGGTCCTGGCGCGTGAGGCCAGTACTCCATGCGCAAGTCAGGTTCCAGCAAGAAGGTTCTCACTACGTGCGCGCAGGCGCAGCTGCGCAGATCGCTGCCCGCAGGGCAGCACGCGCGCTCGTAGTCGGGGCGGTTGTAGAAGATGGGCGCAGCGAAGGAGGCCCTTGCCTCGAGGCCAGCGGAGCCTTCGCCGTCACCCGCTATCTTGACCAACGGACCGGCGCTCAATCCCCAGGGTCCGATACCGGATTCAACACCCAAACCCAGGCGGCTTCGCTCGAGCCGAGAATCGCGAGAAAGGGACCCCCAAAACCCGAACCAAGCCATGCCTTTGCTGACCAGTGGAACGAAGCTTGCTTCGATTGCCGTCAAGCCGTCGCCTAGCGGACCAGCCTGCCAGCGATGCCCGAGGTGGGCGAACGAGACGCCGGCGCCGAGAGTGAGTAGCGTCAGTTTGGAATAGTCTTGGTGTCTCTTCGAACCCGTCTCGATCGGCCTGTTGCAGGCGGTCAGCTCGTCGTCGGGACTCTCGCGGCAACGACCCGAATCGCAGAACGGCCGATACTCGATGCTCCGCGGTGCGGTAGGCTGCTCGGCCCCGCTTGGCGCTGCTGGAGACCGTGCGCGAACCCGTTCCGCGGCAGCCCCGTCCATTTCGGAACGACTAGGCTCTTGTCCCGGAAGCGCTGCTCGCTGTTCGTAGAGCGAAGCCTCGGCCCCGGTGGCCGTGTTGGTCTTCAGCCACAGAGCAAGCAGCACGCCGACGCTGGCGCCACGATCATTCCGCTTTGATAGGCGCTGGAGCATTAGCGGGCATGCTTGAAGGAGCTATTCTCCTTCACTGGTAACCCCAATCTGTCTTGATTGATGTCACTACGCGGTCCTCCGTGAATGAAGGGTTGGCTACAGTTCCTAATGACTTAGCCGTATTCAGACTCCGATAGTGGGTTCGGCGCTTGGGCGTCAATCCAAGAGCAGGTCGGCAGAACAAATGACCAAGCCAGCGATTCTGGGAATTCAGCGGATCCTGGTGGTGGCGGTTCTCGTCAACTCGCTGAGTCGGGGCCACTGACCCAACGAACCTCTCGCCCATCGATGCGTCCCACCCTTGTAATGGTGGAACGACTGATTCGCGGTAGTCGCCGCTTGGAGCAGCGAGCTGCTCGAGAGTGCCGGCCGGGGCTGCTATCGCGCGGAGTCGCTGCCGCACGAGCTCTGGTCTTTGACACCAACTGCGATACAGCGACGCAGAGCGGAGAGAAAATCGATGCCATTGCCGCCGGCCTGGCGGGTGCAATTGAGATGAGGTCCGCTGGTAGCAGTCTCGTGAGGCAACGCGGGCAGAAGTAGTTGTCGTCGATCACTCGACACATTGGGAGTGGCCGCAGGCGGCCTCTTCGCACCGCTTCCAGCACTCGCTCCGGGTGTAGTATCGGATGTCTCCGAGGCCCAATACGATGAAGATCTACACGGAAGGCGGCGAACCGCTGCACGAGATCCTGAAGGCAGCCAGCTCCGACCAGGGCGCGACGCTCCTGGTGCCCGACCTCCAACGCCCCTACGTTTGGACGCCGAGCCAGGTCACGCTCCTGGTCGACTCGCTGCTTCGCGGCTGGCCATTCGGCACGCTGCTGCTCTGGAGCGTTCACAAGGAGGAACTCGCCGGCATTCCGTCGCGCCCGTTTTGGCGTGTCGTTGATCGCACGGGCGAGTTCGATGACCAGCAGGTCGGGAAGAGCAATCCGCCCGCGCAGTTCCGCATGGTGCTTGACGGACAGCAGCGTCTGCAGAGCCTGCTGCTCGCGTTTGGGGGTGACGCATGGGGTTTCCGTTTACTTGATCAGGAGTGGTCGAAGGCGCTCGATGCAGAACGCCCGAAGGGAAGAAACGCCTCGCGCCACTGGTCGCTCGGACATCTCTGCCTGGACGTGCGGGCCTTCCGCGAGCGTCTTGGGGATTCGCGCAACATCGAGAGCATCGACTTCCGCGACGTCCTCTCGTGGGTCGTGCAGAACCCCAACGAAGGGCGATCCGCGTGGCCGCGCCCGGCGAACTACAAGTTTCCGGTCATCAGCGCACTCGATACAGAGAAGAAAGGGCGCTTCGTTCGCCTGAGCCGTCTCTGGGATCTCGCGCCGACCCAACAGAAGCCAGCCGAGAAGGTGTTTCGTGCGAAGCTCACGCCACTGCTGAATGACCACGAGGTTCCTAGCGAAGTTTCCGCCGACGTCTTGGACTCCTTGGCGGAGCTCATGAGTAAGATCGTCGACATCAAACAGGCCACGGTGTCATTCCTTCAGCTCTCCCCATTCGACGCCGATATCGGCGGTAATCAGGACGTCTACAACGACGCAATCGTCAACATCTTCACGCGCCTCAACACCGCTGGTCGCGCGCTCACCCGTCAGGAGATCACGTTCGCGTGGATCAAGACCGGTTGGGGTGACGGCAGCAAGACCGGCAACCGCACCGCTGGCCGATGTTTCGAGGACTTACAGTCGTCCCTGTCAGAAGCGGGGGTGGACATCGACATCGACGACCTCGTAGGAACGGTCTCGGCGATGTGGTCCGTGCTCCACCGTGAAGGTGCTCTGCTCACGGCGAACGATCTGCTGCGAGGCGAGAAGGTGCGCCCGATGGCAGCGGACCTCGTGAAGAGTTGGGAGACCGTCTCTGCGAACGCCTTGGAAGGCGCGCAGCTTGTTCGCGATCGCGGCTTCCTCTTCGGCACCCACTACCGGTCGTTGAACGTCCTAACGCTCTTGCTCGCGTGGCGGCTGCTCGCTCGGCACTGGGTTGAGGGGCAGTCGCTCGCGGTTACAGTTCACGATGGTTTCGAGAAGGCGCTCGACGCTGCGTTCAAGGATGCCTGCGACCGCTGGATATTGATGTCCCAGTGGTCAGGGCGCTGGGGGAAGTCGACAGATAAGGCACTCGCCGACTACGTGAGGGACCTTGCGGGTGATTGGGCGAGGATATCGAGACTCACGACCCCCGATGATGTCGTCGCCCTCCTCAAATCCAGAATGGCGACATGGCTCGCGGCACTGCAGACCGAATCGTCGAAGTATGTCGACGACCTCGCGGTGCTCGATCGTACGCGCGTCCGCGATTACTACCTCGCCCTGTGGCTCTGGCACCGTCTGGACGCGGCCCGGTGGAAGGCCTCGGCACTCCCTTTACGTGAGTCGAAGCGTGGCAGCTTGAGCCTCGACGTGGACCACGTCGTTGCGGTGAAACTCTGGGAGACTTTGCCGGGTGCGCATGCTCAGGCCGACGACAACGAAGACGAGACCGCGCTGAGCGCCGATGACCTCTTGACCGCCATGAACTCACTGGGCAACTGCTGCTTGCTGGAAAAGTCGTTCAATATTGCCAAGGGTGCGGAACCGCTGGGCAAGTTCTTGGGGCGGGTTCACGAATTCAACGCGACCACGCCGAACGCGCTGACGGTGGATGGGTGGGCCGACGACCTTGGCATCCATGCAACCCTCGTTAACCCGGCGGGAAAGCCCGCCTCTGACGTGCGCGCCATAGTCGAGGAGCGCACCGCTACGATGAAGGCCGAACTCAAAGAGTACCTGGGCGGCACTCGGCAGCGCGCCGACTTGTAGCCCTGGCCGAGCGAATCTTGGGCCTTCAACAAGCGTGCGCCGGAACCGGCGTGCAAAAGCGCAGCAGAGCCGGAGATAAGAACCATGAAGCGCTGAGCGCTTTTCAAATGCAGGAGTTACCATGGTTCAAAAGATCACTAGTTTCTTCGCGCGCGTCTCCAAGAACGAGAGCTTTCGCAAGGGCATCGCGGCCGCCGGCGCTGGCGCCGTCATGGCTGTGATTAGCACGCTGATCTGGGAGGACGGCTGATCGCAGAAGCTCTGGCGGACGCTTTCCTGGATGCAGTCGAGCACTGCCGCTGGAGACCACTCCAACGAGCACAGCTGGCGTTCCGCTGGCTTGAAGACGTCGCTCGCTCGCCGGCCGGATTGGAGCTGGTGTGCGAGGACGGAAGCTGCTTCAGCGGCGTGTTCGTCATTGTAAGAAACCGACCGCTGTATCAATTCGCTGCGCGACACGCCCTGAGCAATCGCTTCGCGAGCGCTTCCGTGGCCAGCTCTCACGAGTATCGCCGTCACCCGAGCTTGTTCCACGAGGACGACTCGGTGCAGGACGAGCGCAACCCTCTGTACCGACGCTGAGGTTACTCGTCGCCGTGCGCCTGTTTCGAGCCGAAGTTCGGAGCGGGCGCTTTGCTTTTGGAGATCAACATGAGAATCCGTGGACGAAGACTGTATCCTGACACTTTAAAAGAACGCCGGTTGCTGATGCAGCTCGGCGGCACACCGCTGTACGCGCCGCGAAAGGTCAGTCCATACTTGCTCGCACGGCGACTTGCTCGTGCCGCATCGAGCGAAGTTCCCGATGTCGAGTTCGTGCGTGGTCTACTCGCAAAGCAACAGCGACCAGAGAGGCTACCGCCGCTGATCGACGCCGAGAAAGCGCCGGAGACACCTCGTGCGCAGGAACCCGTCGCCGCGTGAGCTGGTAGCATCGCTCATCGCCTACGCGGAGTCCGAGGACGGCGACGACCAGGGGCTGAGGCAGCTCCTGGTCGTCTTTCTACCGGTCCTCGCCGAGGCACTGAAGACTACGCCCGACGGTCTCCAGGCTATCTGCTCCCTACCAGGTGAACTGCGACGTCGAGAGCTCGAATTGCTCGTCCGCTCGGCGAAAGAGCACGACCAAGCCGTTCATGCGCGGGCGATGGAGGGCCTCGCCATCGCCGCCGCATCTCAGTTGGCCGGCCTCGCCAGGTGGCACGACGATCGAATCGACCTCGACTCGAAGATCGTCCTCGGCAAAGGACTGCACGCCGATCGTAGCCGAAAGTACATTCGCTTTGAGGCTGAAGGGGCCGAGCCCGTCGCGATTCGCCGGGTGAAACTCCAGGAGGCGGCGAAGGCATTGCGGTTTCCGGACATCGCGTGCTTCCTCGATTTACGGGGGCTTTGCTTCTCCTGGCGCGAGGGTCGCGGAGGTCTGATTCTCTCTCCGCAGTCAGTAGAACGAAAAGATCGAGACGCGGTCCTTTCCGTCGTCATTGCTCGCCCCCTCGAACAAGCACTGGCTCGATCGGGACCACTCAAGTCGGGTTGGCTCAACGATGCATTCGCTCACTTGAGCCCGTTCTGAGTTTCACGAGGAGATCTTCGGCCCAACCCGCCGCGTTCTCCACCCATCTGCACTTTCCCCCAAGAACCGAGGACTCAATGAACGACCGAGTCTCATCCGCACTTGGCCTGCCGGAACCGCTGCGTCCAGCGCCCGACATGCCGGCGTCCTGGCAGGACGTCGACCTCGATTTCGACACCGCCGCCGAACGATTCGTCCAGCGACACCAGGCTGACGGCGTCGCTCGCGATTTTCCAGTCATGGACTTGCGCCTGTGGGGCGTGGCTCCCGACGGTGAGCGTTTTGCGCTCAAGCCCCTGGCAGGTCATGAGCCAGCTCGTTCGCTCCGTTCAACAGCGTTTTCTATGCTGTGCACCCGTCTTGGCGCCCCAGCGGAATTCATTCGGGACAAGCTGCCGGCGCCACTCCAGCTCGCCACGCTCAACTACTTGATGGCCAGGGGCGACGAGCGATCCGGGACGGCGATGCTCCGTCTACGGGGCGACGAGGTGACTGCCATCGTCTCGGAGCGCTACGCGCCGCTCGACGCAATCGAGCTCGTAAGCACGCTGCGTGCTGCGCTGGTCCGTCATGGCTTGCTGGATTCGGTGCGCGTAAAGGCCGTCGCCACGGGCATCACCGACGTCATTCGATTGGTGCTGCCGAGCGACGCTGTGCCGGTGAAGGTAGGGGATGTCTCGCTGATCGGTCTAGACGTGTCCTCGAGCTCGTTCGGGCGCTCTGCCGTCCATGTCCGGGGCGTTGTCTGGCGCTTGATTTGCATGAACGGCGCCCGAACGCCAAGCTCGATGGGCGACGTGTCGCTCCGTCATCTTGGCGAAACGCAGCGGCTTCGCGACGGCCTTGTTGAAGGAGTGGCCACCGCGCTCGCTCACGCGCGAGGCCTGATGGATCGGTGGAAGTTGGCGGTGAGCACTTACATTACCGACCTGGCTAGCTACATCGATGGACTGCGCGAGCTCGGCCAGAGCGAGCAGCAGGCCATTCGGCTAGAGCTTGGCGCCAAGAAGCCGGCAGAGCTCCCCGCAAGCAGCTCGGTCTACGACGTCGTCAACGCGATCACGGCGGCGGCTCATACCGCGGAGCCGGCTCGCCGAATCGAGCTCGAGTCCATCGCCGGAGGCGTGCTCCTGAACCAGACCGGAGGCCGGGCGTGACCTACCCTGAGGTCGAGCTCCTATCCGTGTTGGTCGGCGATGGCGCGGCCCGCAAGGTCAGCGCCGCCCCTGGCGGGTGGCGAACCCTGAGCTCGGCGGAGCTGGACGCACTCCGGCTTCGTCCGCGAGTCAAGGGCGCGGTCCTGGCCCTGCAGCGGCTCACAGCGCGCGCCTATCCGGAACTCCCGGTGGGCAAGCTCGCAGACTCCCAGACGGTCGCTGCCGCCTTCGGGTCGCGCCTGGCTGGGCTCGAGCATGAGATCGTGATCGCAATTGCGGTCGACGGTCAGAATCGGCTCCTGGGCGAGTTCGAGGTCGCCCGTGGGGGGCGGCACGGGGCTGCGCTCACCCCGGCGGATATCCTGAGGCCCCTGATCCGGTCGGGGGCGTCGGCGTGCCTGCTCATTCACAACCACCCGAGCGGGGACCCGACGCCAAGCCCTGAAGACATCCGCCTGACCAAGGCGCTCCGCAACGCAGGTTTGGTCGTGGGGCTGCCGCTCCTCGACCACGTCATCGTTGGGGCGCGGGCGGGCGGCTGCGTCTCGCTGCGCGAGCGCGGGGTTCTGGAGGACCTATGAACGCGCGAGTTCCAGATCCGTCGTCACCGAATGGTCGCTCGGAGGGCCCCACGGTTGCCGACGCGGCCGCTGAGTTTCGGGCGGCGGGCGAGGCGCTGGTCCGAGCGGCCAGCGTCATGATCGCGCTGAGTCATCGCGGGGGGCGACCGTCCCCAGCTCGGGGCGCTCCGCGGAGCAACAGCTCTCTTCCAGTCGGGGAGCGGCTCAGCAGCAAACAGCTCGGCGCCATCCGCGCGGCAGCGCGTCGGGCAGGGCTCTCCCGCGAGGGCCTCGCCGACCTCCTCGAACAGGTTGCCGGCAAGAACGAGCCGACCGAGCTCAGTAGGAGCGACGCGAGCCTCGTGCTCGACAAGCTGAGCGCAATGACCGGATACGCGCGCTGACGTTCGGCGAACGAAACCAAGACAGGAGCCCGCATGGCCATTGGCGGCATGCGGGCTTCTCCACCTGAAGGACACGAGATGCAACGTTCACTCGAGACCCTTCGGCAACGGCCGCACCTCAGCGTTTCGGCACTAAAAATGTGGCTCAGCTGCCCGCGCAAGTTCCGATTTCACTATCTTGACAAAGCCGAGCCCTCGCACCGTTCGATCGCGCTCGTCTTCGGCCACGCCTGGCACGAACTGATCGGGCGCGTTCTCTTGCTCCACAGGAGGGGGCACAAGCTTCGGAAAAATGAGTTGCGTGACTATTTCGCTGGTGGGCTCGAGCGAGAGATCAATGCCGACGGTCCCCCGGTGCTGTTCGAAGACGACGAAGACGCGCCGACGCTGGTGGGCACCGCCATGCAGATGCTCGATGCGTTCCTCGCAACAGTGCCGCTTCCCGACAATCTGCTCCACATCGAGCTGCCGTTCAGCCTTGAGCTCGCAGATCCTGAGACAGGCGAAGTGCTTCCCACGCCGCTCATTGGTGCGATTGATGCGGTGATGGGCGACGAGCGCCGCCTGGAGCTGTGGGAGCTCAAGTCTGGAAAGCGGCGCTGGGCCGAGGACGCCGTGCTGTATGACTTTCAGCCCACCACTTATCGCATGGCCGTCCGCGCGAACGCCGGGCGGGGCACCGTCAAACCCGATGTGCACATCAAGCTCATCGTCACCACCAAGTCGAAGAAGCCTGACATTCAGGTCGAGAACCTCGTGCGAACCGCGACGGACGAGAGTGACCTGATGGGAACCGCAGCAAGCATTCACCGCGCGGTGCAGTCCGGATGCTTCCATCCGATTCGGAGCTGGATGTGCAAGCAGTGCGAATTTGCCGACGTTTGCAGGTAGAGTCGGCATTGACTTGCTGAAGACGCGCGACGAGGGCGCGTGTGCTTTGAAACGTTCGTGGGGCCAGCGCTGCGACTAACAGCCCGACCCCTGGACCACAGTGATTGGAGTCACCATGGCCAAGGGAACCGTAACAGAGTCGGAAGAACCCGAAAAGCAACGCCGCATCGCCGGCGAGCTACTCAGGGAGTTCGAGAATCTACCCGCCGAAGTCCGACGCTCGCTCGCCGCCCACGCGGCGACCCCGGACATTCTCGAGCACGTTGCTGGCGGTATTCAGCGCACGCTGGACGATCTAGGGAGACGCGACGGCGGCCGCGCTCAGGCACGCAGCGACACTGGTGCGCGCTCACGCCGGGCACGCGACGCGTGTGCTACTCGACTTGCAAGCCTTCGCCGGGCGGCTCGAAGGTCTGGCATGGGCGCGCGATGCACTCGAGGCAGCGAACCAATTCGCGGAAGCACCGTAGAGTCTGTTCATGATGGCCCCGGCTGGGCGACGCACCATGTCGCGGTGGCGTCGGCCGTCGTTGCCGGGCGCGACTGAGGGGGACGCAGACCTACGGACGTTCGGAAGTCATCGCGGCATCACGATCGGTCTTACGGTTGACGCCTTCCGCCCGGTTTGGACTTTCTTCGCGCCGTCCCCGCCACGCGCTCGAACTCCCCGAGTAGGACGCCCACCAAACGCACGGCCCGCGGGCTCGCCCGTCGGAGCCGCCTCACGATCAGCCGTTCCTTGGGCGTCAGCTCATCTCGCGTCGCCTCCTTGCCTCCCGAGCTAGAACTGCTCGAGGTACCGAGGAGCGCGTCAGCCCCGACGCCAAGGACCCGTGAAAGCTCAGCCAAGGTCTCCACGCTAGGCAAGGTCCCTCCCCGCTCAAGTCGCCCGTAGAACTCCGGGCTTTTTTCGAGTCGCTCAGCGACGTCCGCCTGGCTGAGGCCCAGCGCCTCGCGGGTCCGACGGGCCGTCTTCCCAATGCGCTCGGCGAGTTTGGTGTCCATGGCTGCCCAATCAGTGCGTATTTGCCAGGTACAACCTCGCGCATTGACGAGACAGGAACCTACAGGGCACCATTACTGGATACGCCTTGATAGGTCTTCTCACGCTCGCGAGCGGCTCAGCTCTCGCTCCCCTTCCAAGCCACCCATCACCCACAACAGGAGAACCAATGAATCTATACAGATCGACTACCATAGGCCTCGTCGTCGGCGTCATGGTTGCGTGCGGCGCGTCTGACTCGACGTCGACACGTAGCGCGCACGCTGACGATGCGGGAATGGGTCCCGCTGATGCTTGTACTTGTGTCGGCGAACCCGGTGTTCCCGGTCCGCCAGGCCCTTCCGGCGTTCAGGGGCCCCCCGGCAAGGATGCCGTATGCATCAACGACCTGAGCCAATGTCCGCCCGGCGTTCCCGGCACGAACGGCAAGGACGGGCCTCCGGGCAAGGACGGCTCATCGTGTTCAGTCAGCGGCGGTGGAGCGAGCGCAGTCGTCAGCTGCGCGAATGGGAGCTCGGTAACGCTCGTGGCACCCAGCGGTACGGGAAGCCCCGGTCCCCAAGGACCTTCCGGCCCAGCGGGAAGTCCCGGCCCGGCGGGCCCCCCAGGCGCCAAAGGAGACAGCGGCGTAGCCGGTCCGGCCGGCCCTCAAGGGCCCGCAGGTAAGAACGGAATTAGCGGCGCTCTGCTTGGCAAGCAGTCGATCTACACCGTGTCGACCACCACCAACGCCGCAGCCTGCAAGGACAACAACGACGTGCTCCTGACCTACGCATGCTTCACTTCAGCCGCGCTACGTGGCGCTCAGTTCATGGGCATCGATACCGACACCGAGCCGGCTACCGTCTACTGCACCGCTACCGCCGCCACCACGTTGGTCTGGTCCACCATGGTGGTCTGCATCGACGTTCCGTAGGGCCCGAAACAAGACGGCGGGGGCGTCGAAAGACCTACACAGCTTCGAAAAGCTCCGAAAGCGAGACGCCGAGCGCTCGCGAAACTGCAACGAGCGTGGCCATCGTAGCATTGCTGCGTCCGTGCTCGAGCTCCTGGTAGTGCTTCGGATCCAGCTGGGCGCGGTCGGCGAGCGCCTCCTGGGACAGCCCTCGCGCCGTACGAAGTATCCGCAAGCGACGGCCGAATCTCCGGAGCGTTGTGTCCAGAGTCTTGGAACGACGCGCCGCCGACTTCCACTGCTGAGTTCGGCGAACGGGCACGTCCGAAACCGAGCTCAGCAGACGACCCAGAAGCTTTCACCAAGAGATCTTGAGCTCTTGCGCCGGATCACCTCCCGGAGCCTGGTCGCAGACGATCTGAAGAGGTTCGATTCGCTCCCATGCAAAGACACGGCGGCCGCCGGGCGCATTCAGTCCGCTTTCGTCTCGGCAGCGGGTGAGGTGGGGCTTGACTGGTTCGCAGCCGGAGTGCTTGCCGAATTGAAGACGGCAGCGGCACTACATGGGCTTTCATCCAGCGCAACCGACGCACTGCGAGCAAAGTCAGAAGCAGAGGCTGGGGCTGCGCTCCGAGCAGGCAACGACCTCGATTCGCTCAACGGCGTGGTTGCTACCTGTGACCTCGTGAAGAACCTGACTCGCGACGACGGGGCAAAGTGCAAGCTCGCGCGGGAACGTCGCGCCGGGATCGTCGCCAAGGACGAGGCTGCTCAGAAAGCCAAGGATGCGCGCTGCGCGACGCTGAAACTGGCCCAGGACCAATGCACGCAGCGTTGCGAAAGTCGGGCACCGAAAGATGACCTTGGCTTCGCCGACTTCGACAAAGGGCTCGACTGCCGGGAACGGTGCGAGAAGCAAGTTCCCTTGAGCGGCTGCGATTGATCAAGGCTAGTGATCGGCCGTGACCGTTTCGAGCGTCGTCAGTGTTTCACGACCAGCAGTCGGAGCCCGAGCTGCTCGTTGGCCTCCTTCATCCTCTCTGGGTCCCTGATGACTCCGCCACAATCATATACGACTACGATTACTTGAGCCCATTGGGTGCCGTACCCCGCCGCGTCCTGAGCAAGTTCACGCTGGATGGAAGCTTCGCCGTGCCCCGGCCTCGCGATCTTCACTTCGAGCGCGAGGTCGAGCTCGGGTACGGTGAAGTCAGGGATGAACGCTGTCGCACCCAGTGGTGCCCGCTCCTTCTCCCGATGGAAGAGCACATTTAGGACACGTAGAATCTTTTCGACTTCACGTTGAACCTCCTTTTCCGAAGACGGAGGGGCGTCGAATGCCGGCCGCAGGGAACGGGCGATAGCATCGAAGACGGCGTCGCATGGATCGGGAACAGGGAGCCGACCTTCAAGCTGCGCAATAATGGCTTCGTTCGGTAGATCTCGCTGCACCTCAGCGACGACATCATCACCAGCCTTGAGGATGGCCTTGGCTACAAGGACTGGTTCTTCAAGCGCTACGGAGACGGTTGCAGGTGCCGCTACTGCTATCGGCTTCTTTGAGCACTCCCCGGAGATCAATCCGATCAGCTTCAATGCGGGATCATTCTTCGGCGCGACGCCAATCACAACTTGGTTGTCTCGGAGACGAATGCCGTCGATGCGCCCTCGGTAGTCCCAAATCATGATCTGGAAGCGAGAGAGTCGAACGTCAGTCACCACCCGTGGCCCGATGCGAAAGCGGGTGGCGTAGCGAACGAGGCCATCGAGTCCGTCGTGAGCCCCTTGCGGGCCGTCATCCTCGATGACTTCGTGAAGGTGGACGCGCCCAGGAATCCGTGCCTGCGGCGCAGCAACGATGCAGGGCCAGGTGGTCCCATAGTCGCGCCAATCGACGGTGTGATGACTGGCAATCCACGCACTGTCCATCCCGTGCTCAGCAAACGCTTCGCCGCAGACCACGAACGGTTCACCGTTCATGGCCCGGCGCACGCGAGCGAGAAGCTCGTGTGCGTCTACGCGCTCCTGTAGGAATCGCGCTGGGCCGCGGGGACGACAATCTAGTACTGGCAGATCTCCCTCCCGGACCAGATCCAGTCGGCCGCACACCGGTGTCCAGCGCCCCATGGCATTGCGTGGATCGCGAGCGACGACCAACCGAATGTTGCCCTGGGTCCCCTCGGACGTGCCGTGCTCCAAAAGAGTCTGCACGGCGTCATGAGACGCAGCGGGTTCCATCGGTAGCGTGATCGGCCGCATGGTTTAGTTCCCGACACGCCGGCGACGACTGTCGGGCCGTTGTTGTCGAGGCATCAACAGGCCCGTTTCAAAACCAGAGCCAGCATTCACTTTCGGAACTCATCGAAAAAACCTTCGTCCAGTTCATACGTCTGGACCGGCCGAAGCCCGAGCTCCGCTCGCTCGAACATCAGCACCAGCTTTTCACCGTCGACGAGTTCGATCGGAGGCACGCCGTCGCGTGTGGCCTCCTTCCGTGCCTCGCTGGTGAACGTGCCTGTCGTGAGGACCAGCCCTTTGTCGGCGCGGCCCTGCATCGCGCCGCGAAAGTCCCTGACCTGGCTCGGGGTCACGGAGTGGTCGCCCTTGTAGCGCTTACATTGGAAGAGCACCTTGAACGTTACCAGCGGGTTGACCTCGAGGATGCCGTGACCATCGATCCCGCCATCGCCTGAGCGCCCGGTAACGGTCACCTGCTGGAACCCGCTTTCGCGCAGCAGGCGCTGACAAATGCGCTCAAAACCGCTTGCTGGGAGCGACCGGAGCACTTCGAGCAAGCGCGGGCGGTGATCGATCGCCTCCGCACTGGGTGACGGGGCCTCATCGGCGCCATCGGCGTGCCCGTCATTTTCGGATTCTTCGGAAGTCTTTCGAGGGAATTGCTTCTGAACGTTCTTGAAGAGCGAATAAACCGACTCGGGATCAAGCTTCGAATTTCGCCCGACCTCAGTGAGCGCCCAGACGCCCCGCTGCGAGGCGTCCAAGAGGTTTGCCTTCACGAGGTAGAACCGGGCCCAGCCGATCTGATTACGGACCCGCGACTGACCATTGGACGTCGTCGCCTCTTGCTCGGCCTCGGTAACCTTTAGCCGTTCCAGGACGCGATCGGTCACCTCGCTGGCGGTGCCCGAGCTCCCAAGTTCCTTGAGGGTCTCTACAATTGGGGCGACGAAACGCAGAAACTCGGGACCCTTTTGCCTCTTGCCCACCATCGTGCTTCTCCACGTTTCAGGACGGATCGTTGCTCCCGGCAAGTGCGAATGGCCTACGCGCCTCGCCGAACCGCGGCCGTTCGATGAATTCCCACGCGAGCGTGGCGACGCGAGACGCAAGAAACGTGCGTTCCCCGTTTTCGTCGTCGGGAGCAAGCACGACGATCTTCGCGCCCTCACCGCCCTCGCTGGTCCTGAGCACAACGCGAACGCGGGGTGACTCGGCGCTGTGAAGCACGGCCAGATCTCCAGGGCGAACCTTGCGGCCCGTCATTGCCCGCGCGTTCGCGGTAGCCAGCACTGTCGCGAACGACTCCAAAGCCGAACGATGCACCGCGAGCCAGCGCTCAGCATCCACGCGAAAGCGGGGGGTTCGCATGACGCTGTCCTCAAGGATGCTCAATGCGCTCGCGTCCTCGATGAGCCATGGAGCCAGAGCGGCCAAGTGCTGGAGCGCATGCCATTGCTCGTCGTCGAGCCCTTCCTGTCCGCCTCGCTGCGAAGCTACGGCAATGTCCGTTCTCACATCCCATGCCAGCCACGCAAGGAGGCCGACCACCATCGAGAGCTCCGCAAATCCCTCGTCGTCCGCCTCTGCGATGGCACGTGCGGCGAGAGCGTTCGGCCCCCAGGCGACCGCCTGCGCTGCTGACTGGAGGAGGTCCCACTCGTCATCCCGATCGACGAGTTCGTGTTGCTTCCGCTTCCACTCTGGCCGTTGTTCAGCGAACCGAAGCGTGCGAACGACGCCAAGCACCGCCGCCAACTGCACGATGCCGCGGCGCGCACGTCCAGGTTCGGCGGCAAGCTCGAACTGTGCCTCCATGCGCTTCATGAGGCGGCGAACCTTGCCGCGACACGCCTTCGCCAGCACTTCGAGCTCAGGCGTCTTCCGGGCAAGCTCCCCGCTTTCTTCGTCGTCCGCCCCGATCTCCTCCTCCTCACTGCGAGGTAGTGGCGAGGAAGCGGTCGCGAGCCCCTCGCCGAGCCGACGCATCAAGGCGTCGAGCAACACCACGATATCTCCACTCGCGAGACTCTTCGTGCGCCGTGATGGCGACTTCCGTCCGGCAGCCTCCAACGCTAGCGAGGTCGGCGCAAGAGGCGCCCCTTGCTCCGTAGTGGCCCCCGTCGTCGGACGAAGTGGCGTCGTGCGCACGACATCGTCGGAGTCGAAGATGACTTTCTCCGTCAGTTTCAGCAGTGCGTCGAGCTGCGTCGGATCTTCCTCGAGCGCCCCCAGTGCCTGCCGCAGGGCTTTGCGCGTGTCGCCGCCCAGGTTTCTGGCGACGTCCTCGGTGCGGTGAATGACAACGAGGAGATGCTCGTCCGCTACGCGAGCTTCGAGATAGCGAGCGCCGTCCCGCAGTTGGTCTGGCGCATCAACGACGCCCGCCTCGCGAACAATCGCGTCACCGAGCGGCGCGTCCATGTCCCCGGCGCAGTGGAGCACAAGCCCCACCGGCAACGGCTCCTGCACGAGGAAGCCGGTCGTCGTCGGCGTGGCGATATAGATTTGCCGCAACCCAGTGTCGGTCGCGGCGGACGCGGCCTGCCGCCGTGCGGCGACCGCGTTCCAGTCCGTCGCGGTGACGGCGGGCGCGCCAAGCAGCGCCTCGATTCCGAGCAGATCAGCCGCGCCGAGGCGCTGATCGGCGACCACCACTTCCGCATTGCGCGAACGCGGCGCCGCCAAAAACGCCGCGACGCTTGGGTTCGCGCTTCCCGTGACGAGCAGTTCCTCACCCTTCGCTGCGAACCAGAACACCTTCGCGTGCAGGTAGCGCGACGCCCCTGCGCGACGCTGTGGGATGTTCGGCACCCCGGCAATGTTCACCCACGTGACACCATCGAGTTTCGCGGCCGCGACTGGATCGATCTCGACCGAATCAGGGTCAATACCAATGACAAGCCGCTTCGGCCGCACCTCCTGTTGAATGTGGCGCACGAAGGCAAGCGCCGGATCGAAGAACGGGCCGCCGATGAATGCGGTCGAGACGTTCCTCGGGATGAGAGGCGCAACTTTCGACCAAAGATCGGGGCCTGCGCTCCCCTCCGTGAGCAGTTGCCGGTCCTGTGGGCCGGTCCCGAGCGGCCCGTCGAGCCACGGCACACCGAGCTTTACCCCCTCGAAAGCTTCGACCACACCGGGGAGGTTCACTGGAACGAACCCGGCGAGATAGTCGAACGCCCGCCGGAAGGGCTCACCGCCTGCGCGCAGCGCGGCGCCATCGAGCCGGAAGACGTTGGTGACCTCGTCGTTCAAACCGAAGCCCGAAAGCGTCATGTTGTGACTGCCGACGAGCAGCGATCCCTTGGACTTGCCAAAGCGCAGAAGCAGCTTCGGATGAAAGGCGCCGCCGGCCTTCACTGGGATGAGCGTGTAGTCCCGCCCAGCACGACGCGGCCTCAGCTCTTCGATGGCAAACGCTTCGGCGCAACGGGTGGCGTCAACCATCAGCACGTTGTGAGAACAACCCGCCGCCATGAGGCGCCGCAAGACCACTTCTTCATACAGCGGGAAGTAGCAGCTATACGTCGTGATGATGGACGCGCGAAAGCCGGTCTCAGCGACGTGTTCAAGGAGGGACGTGGACGCGAGCTCACCCGACACGACACGCCTCCAGTTCACTGCGCCCTTTGTCGGTCAAGACCAGCACCCCCTCGTCGTCGTACTCGACCAAGCACAGATCGCGAAGGATCTGCTGCGCCCTACTGACGCGCGGCTGGGTGAAGACCGGCTTCGGCGCTTCGACGACACGCAGCTCGCCTTCGAGCGGACGAATTCGGAACGTATCGCGGCGCTCGCCACGCAGCTTGCGCAGCGCCACGCGCAGGTGTCGGGAAACGCCCCACTGCACCGCGACCCATCGAATCCAATCCTCGACCGTCAGCCCAGTCCACTCGTCCCTCGAGGCGTGACGAAGCGAGAGCAGGTGTACCTCGCTCGGGTCGAAGTACCCCGGGTCGAGCTCGAAGTCCCCGTACGGGTATTCGTCAACGCCGCGCGCCAGCAGCGCCAAGAGCACGTCGACGCTTTCACGAGCGATCGACTCCAGCTTCGTGTCGTCGTCCAGAGGCAGGTTCTGAAGACGCCAACCCCGCTGCAGCTCGTGCTCGTCGTGCCTCCAGTCGGCCAGCGGCGGTAGCGCCCCGCGAACGCGCGAGACGAGCACATCCAGCGGCAACTTCAGATCGGCGCCAAACGACGCGAGCAGTCGAACCGCCACATCGCCAGCGGCGCTGGCTTGCCAAATCTTGCCTGCCTCGTCGCGTTCGATAGCGTGGAGAACCGCTGCGAATAGGCCCTGCAAGGAGATCGAGAGCAACTCGTTGCGCTGGTACGTCCCCCAACCGCGCATCACACGCTCGTGCCTTGGGGTGACTAGCCAAGCGGAACCGTCGATCAGTGCGCCCGTGTAGGCAGCGCCGCGAAGCAGCCCTTCGAACTCATACTCGGGGTCGCGCGCGGGCTGGCTTGCGAGGTCAAGCATCAGCCCGAGGGATGCGCGCCGAGTGGTCCCGCCGTCGTCCTGGAAGAGCTCGGTACGCGCCAGGAACAAGTCCAGCAGTAGCTCGTGTTCTGCGGGGTTGTCGCGGAGCCCACACGGGCAGAACGCCTCCAGCTCGTCGATCTCCTCCCAGGTAGTGGTATTTCGCTCCAAGACGCGGAAGAAGGTGTCCGCTGGGACGCCGCTCGCAAACGCCTCAGCAAGCTTCCGCCCCCGCTGCTCGTCGTAGCCCGGATAGCCCGCTCCCCCGTGGTGGTCGAGCACCCGGAGATCGCGCAGCGGGCCGAAGTAGTATTGGCCGAGCCCTCCGAGCTTGTTCTTGAAGTAGCGCTTCGAGCCCTCGAGCATGGCGTAGTCATCCAGGGCGAACCCGCTCGCGTCCTCCTCGATCCGCAACAGCTGATCGCGACCGACCATCGCGCGGCCGTGCAAGCCGTCATCCCTATCGCCCATGACGCGCGCGTGACGGATCCCGATGAGCGCGAAGAGGCATTCGGCGCGACGAAGGACTCGCCGGAACGCATCGACGGAGTGGTCATTGTAGCGTCGCTCGAAGGCCCAGAGCACCCAAGGGTGGAACGAGTAATAGCGGGCGCGGTCGGTGACGTTCGTGATACCGGGAAGCAGCTGGCCATAGAGGGCGATGCAGGGTGCCTGAACACCCAGATGGTCGAGGCCTCGAATTGGCTCAGGCGGCTTGACCCACGCGACGGTGGTGAGCGGGGCTGCCACTACGCACCCCCTTTCTGATACACCCGCTCTCGGTGCCAGGGCAGGTAGCCGCGATGCGCGTCTGTGATGCCGCGGACCCGCAGCGGCTGGTCGAGTCTGAGCACGATGCGAGCGTCGGCGTGTAGCGCCTCGCTCACGACAATCGCGCCATCGTCCGCCACTGTGATGAAGCCTCCATCGAAGGCGGCATCGAGATTCGGCTCCAGCAGGATACCGTTGTAGACGTCGAGTCGCTCCGCATCTGTCTCGCAGTCCGCCCAGGGCTTGATGTGGCTGGCGCGCAGCAGCGCCGGCACTGCGAGGCCAGTCACGGCGCAGCGCCCTTCCCAGAGGTCGAGAAGCCCATCACGGAACAGGTTCTGCCCGACTCGCTGGACAACCAAGCGTTCGGCTTCAGTCGCCTTCGGCAATGCCGCTACCTGCTTCTCGAACGTGCGAAGGAGCTCGTTCGGCAGCGCCTTGGAGAGCTGGAACGCACGCCGAAGGAGCCGGTGAAGCGCGGGTACATGGGGCACCGTTCGCCCGCCAGCGGCACCCTTCGGCATGGGGGCGGCCATCGGCGTGCCATAGTCGCCGAGCGCGCGGGAGACGTTCTGCTGCGAGAACGCGGCGAGGAAGACCGCGTCGCCGAAGGCTCCAAGCCACACGCGCAGCGGGCACTGCGTGCTCGCAAGGACGAGCCAGTCTCCCTCGGGATCGAGCACCTGGTCGAAGCCGTTGTCCGTGGCCGCCTTCTCGAGGCGCGAGACGAGGATGGGCGAGAGCGCGGTGGTCATAGATCCACCTTGAAGAAGCGCGTCTCGTCGGACCGCGCACTAAGCTCAACGCGAACGCGCTCGCGAACCTCGCCCTCGGGCGGCTCAGTCGTCGTCGTCACGATGTACTGGAACGGAGCCGTCTCCTCGTCGGGCCCGAGCGCCAGGGCGGTCTCGAACAGGCGCGCATACGTCCACGGGTCGAGATCGCCTTCACGCGGGCTGTCGTGAAGGAGGAAGGCGGGAGCCGAGGACGAGCCCTCCACTGCACAGAGCAGCGCGGCGAGGTCGAAAAGCACGAGCCGGAGGGAGTTCAGGGCCACGGAACGTCGACGTCCGCGCCACTGGATGGTCGCGTGGAGCCCCTTGCCGTCGAGGGTAACCTCGCCCTTCGCCTCCTTCGCGACGATCTGCTTCACGAGCGCGTCGAACCACTTGGTAAGCTCGCTGGTCGAGTACGTGCTCAGGTGCTCATTCTTCTGGTCAGCGACGACCTTCTCGGCTTCCTTCGCCTTCTTCTCTGCGTCCCGCGCTTCTTCCAGCGCCTTCACTGCCGCCACGAAGTTCCGCAGCGTGCCTTTCGCGGCCCAAGCCGCTTGGCTCTCTTGGGTGGCGCGCGTGATTGCGAGCTGGTGGGCCTCGACCGCGCGTTCGAGGTTCGTGATCCGAGTGTTCAGCCGGGCGCGGTCACCCTTCAGCTTCGCGAGCCTGTCGGCCTTCGTCGCGACCTCGTGGGCGACATCCTTCTGGTGCGCGTCGCTCTCCTGCGCAAGCTTCCTCGCCGCATCGGGGTCAGGCAGCTTCGGCATCGGGCACACGAACTTCGCCTTCTCGACGTCGAGGGGCGTGTCGTCGTAGGGGCACGTCGGGTGCTTCGCCTGTCGGAGAGCCGCCCACGCCTTAGCGTTGTCCGTCGAGAGGAGCCCCAACTGCTCCTTGCCCTGCTTGACCTCGTCGTCGAGGTTCGTGATGCGCTGCTCAACCTCGGCAAGCTCAGATCGTGCGGCTTCAAGAGCCTGTTCCTCTGCCTTCTGCGCCGCTGTGATTTCTACGGCGGTCGCGCTGCGGAGCCGTTGGTCGACCGCGACTTCGAGCGCTCGCACATGCGCCTCGCGCGCGGCCTGTTCGTCGTGCAGCGCCACGTCTGCGGGGGGTGGAGGGGGCGGCCAGATACCGGCCTCGTCTCGCTGAAGGGCTGCTGCGAGGTCTCTGCGCAGCATCTTGAAACGTTCATCGGCCTGGCGAGCTTCGGACTCGGCGGTGCTCGCTGCCTGCGATGCCTCGGCCACCTGTTCGCGGGCGATGTTCGATTGCTCCGAAAAGAGGCCAACGGCCACGCGGAGCACGTCCAACCGCGTCTCGGCAGCGGCCTTCCGCACCGGCGAGTGCGAGCTGGACTCGGGGTGGCGCCAGTGAGTCAAGCCGTCCAGTCGGCACTCCTGGTCGCGCGTGAGCCACGCGAGCACGTACTGCCACGGGACCTCGATGTCCGAGAGTTCCTTGAGCAGCGCGCGATGCGCGTCGGTAAACGCCACAGCCTCGATCGCTTCGCGGAACGCGCCGAACGTGCTCCGATGGGTGTCGTCGGCGAGCGCTTCGAGGCTCTCGGTTCGAAGCGCGCGGTCATCGCCACGCGACGCGAAGGCGCGACGCACCACCCATGTCTCGCCAGAGAGTCGAACCTCAGCCCCGACGCCGCCGTTCGGGAAGCGCGTGCGGATGGCCGTCGTGTCGTCGGGATCGGCGAAGGTGTCCTCGCCAAGGCAGTACCGAATCTGTCGACAGAGCAGCGTCTTCCCCGCTGCGTGGCCCGTCGAGACCTGGTCGGCGGTCGGCCCTGCCGGCGACGACACGATGTTCAGCCCGCGCCGAAACGGAATGTTGCGGCCACGCTCTGGATCGTCGTCGGCGAAGTCGTGCCATAGGCGCAGTCGCCGGACCCAGAGGCGCGGCTCCGCGAGCCCACCACCAGGCTTCAGCTGGGGGGCGGGCCACTGGAGGTCGAGCGTGTTGCGGTCGCGTTTACGCGGCACGTAGCGCTCCAAGCTGCGTGACGAGTTCCGTGTCCTCGAGTTCGGCACCGCTCACGCTCTCGAGCCACGAGAGCGCCACCAATGCACGAGCGTCGAGCACGTCCAAGGGGGCATCGTTGATGTCTGCGCCGGCACGCCAGCGCTCGTCGGCATCCATCACGAGCAAGTTCTCGACGGCCGCACGGCGAAGAACCTCGGCCCAGGGGATCAAGAGTGCCCCGATCGACGTGAGGTTCATGTTGGCTGTCCCGATCGCTCGTCGCCACGTCGTGGCCTTCTGCATGTCGAACTTCGACTGCAGGAGGCCCGGGAGGACGGAGAGCACCACCGCGCGTTCAACCTCGTCGCGCGATGCGGGCCCGCCCATGTTGCGAAGGACAGCTGCCAGCGCTGCGATACCGAGATCCACACCGGTAAGCGTGGTTCCCCAGCGCCCCGCAGACGTAGCGAGGCCAGTCCTCGTCGCCACCGCCGGGAGAAGCGCGGGCGACCATGCTGGGACGTCGCGTTGCGGTGCGGGCACGATGGCGGCCGGTTGGACCGCGGGCTGCGGACGGAACGGGAGGACCTTCCCACCCTCGCGCGACGGATGAGCGACGCGCGGGTCGGCAGGCGGCGGGTCGAGGAGCGTCTGGTAGGGCTCGTCGGTGCGCGCGGCCTCGGCCATCGCGTCGTAGATTTCGAGAATCACGCGCTTCGTGCGGTACTCCCCGTGAGCCTTTTCGTCGTTCTTCCGGACTATCGGAAACGTCTCCATCACGTAGGAAACGTCGTCACGCGCCAAGCCGTAGAGGTGGAAGAACGCTGCCTCGAGCTCACATCGCAGCAAGAAGCGGCGTTCGGGATCCCAGCGAAATGGCGGGCCAGCGGAGCCAACATCTCGCGCGAAAGCTTCAAGCTCCCATGTCGTGTAGGAGAGTTCCAGGACCCGCGGGAGGAGCCACTGGCGTACAGGGTGTTCCGACCACGGCGCTGCGAGCAGGTACGAAGCCGGCGCCAATACCGGTAGCTGCTTCATGATGAAGTAGTTCAGTGCAACGCCGCCAATCTTCTGTCGGGCCGCATAGTCGAGGACGAATGAGGACAGATTCGCAACGAGCGCGGCCGCATCTACCGGGCCCGTGCTCGGCATCATCAAGAGGAACTTGTTATTGACGGCGGCAAGAGGAGTCAGACATGCGACGACTGTACGCACGCTGGATCGCGCGTCTGTGACCTCGCGCCATCCCACGAGCCACTGGTGGCGCCATACGCCATTCAGTCGAGAGGTAATCTCAGCTTCGCTAACCCAATAGCGTGGCGTTGTTTGGTAGTCGGCGTCCGCGAGCTTCTCGTCGGGCCCCTGGGGGAGGATGTGCTCGCGCTCTCCAGGCGCGAGCAATGCGTAGTCGCCAAATCGATGGTTCCACAGGTAGACCATCTTAGCTTCGATAAGCGGAAGCATGCGGTCATCGGCGAGCACATAATGATTGCCACGCCGTTGCCAATTCGCAGCTTCGAGTGCCGCCCGAGTGCGAAAGAGACCAGAATCGTTCGCCATGTGCAGCATTGCCATGAAGCGCAAGCCCCAAGGGTTGCCGTCGTCATGGCTCTCGCACCAAAGCACTCCCGCGCGACGGTAGATTCCGAGGTTGATCTCGGTATCGCGTCGAGACCGAAGAACCGGGCATGTCCGCGTATTCGGATTCAGAAGAGCGATGTCCTCGGCAGTGAGCTGGTAGACACGCTCTGGGTCACGCAAGACCGATGGATCACGAACGAACGCCGAAAAGCTTGGGGCCGCGACACTGGCTTTGGAGAGCGTCAGGAGACAGAAATTGACCCGATGGTCGATGTCTCGAAAAAGCTTCGCTTCATTCTCGAAACCATAGAGCGCGGCGAGGTGCTTCTTCGTCATCAGGTCTGCGAAATACTCCTTCGTTGTGTCGTCCGTCGCGATTCCGGTTGGCACAATGAAACCTGCGCGGCCTGTCGCTCCAAGCGAATTTCGATTGTGTTCTGCGAAGACCGCATACGTGTTCACGTCGCCCCTGCCACACCGCGGATATCGCCCCGACTGCCGGATAAGGTGACTTTCCCCCTCGGCCTTCCGACTCGACTGGCACCATTCGGCCCATAGCTGTGGATTGTCACCTGCCAACTTGGCGAGCAGCGTTTTTCGCGCAGCTGCATTGGCCGCGTTTGCAATGAACTCGCTGCGGGAAGCAAAGAATTCCTGCGCTTGAAGCTTCACTCGCTCCCAGGGCGGATTCCCGAGCACGACGTCGAAACCGCCCCTGGCGAAGACCTGAGGAAACTGCAGCTGCCAATGGAAGAACCGGTACTGCTTGGCGAGATCGGCAACACTCTTTGCGGTGAGCGCCGGCGGCTGTCCCTGCCCGTCGCGGATCTGTCGCCACAGCTCATTCGTCGGTGCCACATCGGCGAGGTCCCCAGGCTGCTTCGGCCACACAAACGCCGCGCACCACATGTCGGCTACAAACTTCTGGTGGCGGTACTCGGGCGAGCCGAGGATGCCGTCCCAACGCTCCTCCTTCTTCGCCAGCGCTTCGACGTTCGCGTCGCTCGCGGCGTCGAGCTCTGTGACCGCGCTCGTGAGGGCCAGCGCCTCCGTGTCGGCGGGCTTCGTCCAGAGCATGTCAAGGGAGCGCTGTCCCTCTGCACCCTTTTTGTTCCGCTTCTTGAGCGCAGCCGCCGTCTTCTTATCGTCGCCCTCGATCGGGTCCCACGCGGCATCGGGGATGCCCTTGGCCATCAACTCGGGCGTGGTGCCGAGGAGCGCGTTGCCGTGCTGGATGTGCGAGTTGAGGAAGGTGAGCGGCAGGCCCGGCTCGACGGCCTCCATCCAGAGGCCGACCTTGCACAGCTCGACGGCCATCGGGTTGAGGTCGACGCCGAAAATGCAGCGGCCCACGACCTGCCGGAGCGCGTGCCGGTACTCGGCGGCCGACGGCGTACCGTTCGCCTGCAGACGCGCAACGTGCGCTGCGAGCCTGCGCGCGGCGGCCAAGAGGAAGTGCCCCGAGCCGCACGCGGGATCGACGATGGAGAGACCAAGGAGCGCTTCGACAGCGTTGCCCGGGTTCTTCGCGATGGTGTCTGCGATGACCGGCTCGAGCGCGCTGTCGAGGAGCACCTGCACGAGGCTGTCGGGCGTGTAATAGCTGCCCGTCGTCTTGCGCGCATTGCCCTTCGTTTCGCCGCCGGTAGCGAACGCGAACTGCCGCCCGTCCTTGGCGATCTGCGGGACGAGTTCGAGGAGGCTCTCGTAGACCGAGCCAAGCTCCTCGGGCCCCATGTCGCGCCAGTTGACGCGCGCGAGGCTGCCGTCCTCGCGGAGCCACGCGAGCTTGAACACCGCGAGGAGCAGCGCGCGGTTCTCCAGCTTCGCGCCGTCGAGCGCCGAACACTGGTTCGCGGCGAAGATGCCCGCGAGCGCCGGGAGCCCGAGGCGCGGCTCACCTCCCGCGAGGCCTCGGCACACGACCTTGGTCGCGTCCCAGAGGTCGGCGAAGCGGTCGTGGGCGCTGCGCTTCACGGAGCGTTCGCGCAGGCGGCGAATGCCGTAGCCGTCCGCGTAGAGTGCCTTCGTCGTGTCGCTTGTTCCCTCGGGATGAAGCAGTCCACGCTCTTCGACCGTGAGCAGGAAGATCAGCCGGTAGACCAGCCGCAGGAGCTGGTTGAAGTAGTCCTTCACCGGCAGCGTGCCGTTCTGCAGCTCGGCGCGCAGCGCGGCGTTCTCGGCGTGTGAAAGGAAGCCCTGGCCCAGCGCGACGAGCGCGTCCTCGACGCCGCGACGGAGATGTTCGCGGGCGCGCGTGCCCTCTTCACGGCCGGCTTTACGCCAGGCTTCGAGCGCGCACTCGGTGACCGGCTGACCTTCTCTACCGAAGCGCGTATCGTGGCAGAGGAGCCAGAACGCAGCGAAGTCGGCGTACCGTTCCTCGGTGAAGAGCCGGTGAAGGTCGGCCTCGATCCACGCAGGGCGCGTGAGGCTTGCGTTGTCGCGTACGATGCGAAGCGACGCACCGTCGCTCGCGATGCCCCAGAGCGCGCCGTCCTGCGCGTTCAGGTACTCCTGTGCGAGGCCGAATGCGCTCCGTTTGCGGGTGCCGTCGCCGAAGACCGAGGCAAGCATGTCGAGCCCGCTGTCGGCCGGAGCGATGACCACGGGCACACGCCCGCCCAGCGCCGCCTGACCGATGGGGTACGAACGCTCCGCGAGAACGGCGGGAGCCACGGTCGCGAGCGAGGCGAAGCCGAACGCATCACGAAGGAGGGCCTGCACGAAGCGCTCGGCGAGCGCCTTCGGGTCGCCCTTGGCATCGCGGCCCGACTTGAAGTCGGCCCAGTGCGCCTGGGCGATGCGCCAGTAGCGGCCGATCTCGTCGCGGAGGTTCAGCCCCTTGGGGATGCGGTAGTCCGCCTCGGCCTGCGTGCCCGCTTGAAGCTGCGCGACTTTGGAGAGCCACTCGGGCGAGAGCAGTCCTCCTTCGATCGAGAGAGCTTCGAAGGCGAGCTGGGCCTCGCGGGCCTTGGTCTTTCGCTTTGCTGCCATGTTCAGTCCACCTTCGGCAGCAGGACGAAGAGCCCGATGACGTCCGCAGGGAGAAGTGCCTTCACGCTGTAGCGGCCTCGATCGTCGCCGGCTTCGCGCACACGACGATGGTCGGCCAGGAGCGCTTGGGCGCGTCGCTCGGCGAACGCATCGAGCTCGGGCAGGCGCGTCTCGAAGTGGCCGAGCGCCTGCGTGACCGCGCGCTCGCGCACGTGCGGCGGCGGGTCGGAGATGGGAACCGGCGACAGCAACGCGAGCGCGTCGGGCCCTTCGAGCGGGCTCGGATCGCCCGTCCACGCAATGGCGGTCGCCTCCTCGACGAGCAGGGTCGTGTGCTGTTGTCCGCGCTGTGAGGTGAGCTGGTGACGCAGCCGCACGAGCGCCACGAGCGTGCGCGCCGTGATGCCCTCGGCGATCCAGCAGCCGACGCGCCCGAGCACGCCCGGGTCGTTCGCGTCCGAGATGGCGCTGGTCCCGAGCGTGCGTTCGAGCATGGTCTCGGCGAGGACCGAGACGAGCGGGTGGCTCCGCTGCACCGGGCGACAGCGCGGAGCGGGCGGGTACTCGAAGTCGATGAGGAGCGAGCCTTCAAGCCCCTCTACTTCAAGGCGCTCGCGTACGTCCTCGGGCAACGCGGTCAGAGGGGTCTTGAAGCCGCGAGCCTTGCTCTGGCTCACGGGTTCCAGGGCCCCGCCCAGGCGCGCCAGCGCGCGCCCAGTGAAGCGCCGAACGTCCTCCTTGCCGCCGAGCGCGGCGAGCGACTTCTTCCACTCGGGAAGCACGTCTTCTGGCTTGAGCCGTCGCTGCGCGAAGACCGTGCGGTTCCTTTTCGCCTTCTCAGCGGCGTCCCGCCAGCGCGCCTCGATGGCCTTGGCCTCCTCCATCTCCACGAACGAGAAGGACTGCTGTCGCGTGCCATCCCGCTCGCGGTCGCGGAGCAAGACGGCCTTCATCAACGCTTGGCTGAGCGTGTGGCCGTCATCGGGCAGCGGCACCGGCACGCCAAGCTCCTCGCGGATCTTGTCGGCCTTCCTGAGGATGACCTCGAGCACAGCTCCGTCGACCGGGTTATTCGCACCGTAGAGCAATGTTGCGCGCACGACGCCGCTCTTCTGACCGAAACGATCGACGCGCCCCTCGCGCTGTTCGTGGCGCGTGGGGTTCCATGAGAGGTCGTAGTGAACCACGGCGTCGAAGTGGTCCTGGAGGTTCACACCTTCGGAGAGGCAGTCGGTGGCGACGAGGATGCGCTGCTCTGCGTCGCCCAGCAACTCGACCTTCTCCCTTCGCTCGTCAGAGGTCAGCTCGCCGGTGACGACGCCGACCGTGACATTCTTGATCTTCGCGGCGAGGTGATGGCCGAGGTAGTGTGCCGTCGCGATGTAGCGACAGAACACCACCGGACTGAAGCCGTCTTTCACCAGCTCCACGACGTGGTCGGTGAGGAGCTTGAGCTTCGGATCGCCCGCCTGGCCCGCGAGCTCCTCCGCTTGCGCGATGAGCGCGGTGAGCTCCTTGTCGTCGGAAGCTGCGGGCGGCTCGACGTCGTCGTCCGGAAGTGCGTCGGCGGCGCCATCGAACACGCGAGCCTCGACGTCGTCCTCGGCAACTTCGTCCTCCCGGCCCGCGCGGGTGCGGAGCGCCTGGACTGCAGCCGCGGGGCTCGAGGCCACGCAGCGCATGAGTGCCAGCGTGCCCCAAAAGTTGAGGCGCTGCTTCTTCGTGTCCTCTCCGGCCGCCGCGACCACGGAGGCGCAGTAGTCGAGGAGGGCGTCGAAGAAGCTCTCCCACGTGCCGGTGAGCTTGTACGTCAGCTCCTTGGTCTCACGCTTCGGGAAGAGGTTGCCCTCCTTCCACTCCGCAATGTCGGGGCGACGGCGCTGGACGAAGTGCGCCGCGAGGCGGCTACGCAGCGCGCCGCGCAAGAGGCCTTCCTCGGCGGTCTGCAAACCCTCGAAGTCGGGGTGCAGAAGGCCGAGCAGCCGGAAGTAGGCGTCTTCGTCTCCGCTGTGCGGCGTTGCCGTGAGCATCACGAGGTGGCGAGCCTTCTCGCTGACGAGCCCTTTGAGCAGCTCGTAGCGCTGGTGGCGTCCGGCGCCGGTCGATGCGCAGGTGTGTGCCTCGTCGACAATGACCAGCTCTGGGCATGCGCGGAGGAACTCGGCGCGTCGCCGCTCGCTCTTGATGTAGTCGAGACTGACGACCGTGTGCGGGTGCGTCGTGAAGATGCTCTCGCTTGGTGGCAGATTGCGCTCGAGCCGAGCGGCGCTCGCGGCCGTGACCGCGACGGGCCGGAGGTGGAAGCGCCCTTCGAGCTCAGTCACCCACTGGTCCACGAGGTGCGGTGGGCAGAGAACGGCGAACCGCTCGACGTCGCCACGGTCCAGTAGCTCGCGCGCGATGAGCGCAGCCTCAATGGTCTTGCCGACGCCGACGTCGTCGGCGATGAGCAGGCGAACCGGGTCGAGTTTGAGCGCCATGAGCAGCGGCACGAGCTGGTAGGCGCGCGGCTCGATGGCGATCTGCCCGAAGCTGCGGAACGGCCCCGCGCCGCGGCGAAGCGACAGCACAAGGGCGTCGCGCAGGAGTAGCGCCGCGTCGTGACCAGCCTTCTGCGAGGGCTCGGGCTTCGGGAACGATGCGTCGGCGACCGGCACAGCCTCGAGCCCCATGTGGATGTACGTCTGGTCCTCTTCCGAGCCCGACACGGGGCGCACGCGAAGCACCTCGCCGTCGCTGCCGGATAGCACGATCCACTCGCGGCCGCGGGCGCGAACCAGGCTTCCCGGGCTCCACCGAGCTGCGGAGTGAGAGGCCGGCGGTGTCGAACTCGTCGTAGTCGTACTCACGCCGGCCTCCCGAGGAGCTTTGCCAGCGCGGACGTGGGCTCGGCCCAAGCGGCTGCGTTCTCACCGAGGACGACGACGTCGAAGCCTTTGTTTTCCAGCTTGCTTGCGAGGTCGCTGCCCGCCGCGAAGAGGGCGGCGACATAATGGCCGCGCCAGACGAGCGCGACGGCCTGTTGATCAATCACCAGGGGCTCCGAGTCAGGTGAAGGAAGCTCGAGGCCACGAGCGTATGCCCACCATGTGGACGTAAGATCTCCGCCGGCCGGGATGGAAGGACGGTCGGTCGGACGCCGCCCGACCGGCGCTTCGAGTCCCTTGAGCGTTCCGTGTGCCAGCCGGAGCAGCAGCGCGCGCGCGTCCTCGTCGCGACGGTCCAGCTGCTCGTGATCCGGCTGGTTGAAGTACGACATCACACACCGGTAACAAGCCGCGACGCACGCCGTACCGGGCTGGTCAACAAGCGTCGTCGCGACGATCGGAAGCCCGTTCGACAGGTCGAAGTGCATTATCTCGAGCGCGCTCTTCGTTACCTCGGCGAGGCGCTCAGGCTCGGCAACCAGCCGTGTGAGGACGCCGGCGCCGCCTTCGGTTGCCTCGTAGAACAGAAAGCCCGTGCGCGCGTCGCGTTGGGGCATCGGCTCGGCGAGGATTTCACCTTCTTCGAGCTGGAATACCGCCTCGATGCCCCGCAGCAGTGCGTGCTGCAGCGTCGTCAGGGTCGCCTGCGAGAGGTCGGCGTTGCTCGGTTGAAGGAGCAGCGCGTTCTTGCGGTCTTGAACGCTCGGGACGATCCACTGCCGGGGCGAAGCAGTCGGGTCCTGTGCCTCGTCGCCTTCGTCCTCATTCTTCGCCCAGTAACCCGAGACTGGGTCCATCATGAACCCGAGCTGCGTGCGGTTCTTGCGACGCCGCAGGCCCTTGTTCAGGCGCGTGATCGTGGCGCCGGGTCCGTAGGCGAGCCGCGCGATCTCGCCCTCGCCGTCAAGGGCGACGCCCCGGCGCACGTCGAGCACGTGGTCGCGCGTGGCCCACTCGAACGTGGTTTGCAGCTCGTAGCCCTGACGTTGGCGCTCCTCGTCGTTCGCGGTGATGCGTTCGGCGGGTTGCGTTGAGACGTTCTCGATGCGGTAGGTGTGGTTCACGATCTCGGCATCGCCGAGCGACGCGCTGCATGCGTGGCACATCGACGCTTCGTCAGTCCAGTGGCCCGCGCCGCACGCCTTGCAGATGCGCACCGTTTTCGTCGGCAGACGCACGTCCGCCGTGGCATTGGTTTGCTGGTTCAATGACAGCATCGCTCGCACGACGCGGTAGGCGCGGCCCTCGTGGTAGACGAGGCTCCTCGGTCCGAACTCCGAAAGCGCGAGGAAGCGAGGTCGCTGCAGGTACGTCTGTCGCCCGCGGCCGTCGTTGGTTGCGGGGATGTACGCCATCAGCGGGAGGCGCGGAAAGTTGTAACCCGGCAGGAAGCCTTCGGTCGCGAGGTAGCGGTAAGTATTGAAGTCGCTCGACGGGCTGTTCGAGTTCTGCGTGTCCGACTGCAGCAGGTTGAGCTGATCCTTCGCCTGTATGTAGCGGCTCAACGCCGCCTTCTTCTCGGCGGCCGGCGCCGCGTAGTCGGTCTGGGTCTTGTGCGCGGCATCGCGCTGTTGCTCGGCGGCCGAGAAGAGGTCGCGCCAGCGGTTGAACGCCGCCCCGAAGCGCGTGAGCGCGCGCTCGACCACCTCGTCCGCGAAGACGTCACGGCCCGGATACCAGGGCGCGAGTGCGGGCGAGAGGTCTTCGTCGAGGAGGTCGAGTACGCGCCGTATGCGTCGGCGCGCTTCGTCGGCGACCTTCGGGAGCGCCATCGGCTCCTTCACTTCCTGCTTCAGCGGGCGCCCGGCTTCGGAGAGCACGAGGAGCTCCGCGATCGACGGATGAAGCGGCAGCTCTGTGCAGGCGAGCCACACAGCTGAGAGGTGGCTTTCCACGAGATCGCGGTTCGCGAGGTCCAGCAGCGGCGGCCGAACCTCGCCATGCACCATCGCCTTGGGGTTGCGGAAGAAATACTGGTCGTGAGGGCTCTGCGAGGAACTATAGGTCAGCACCAGCGCGGCCTGCCCGCTGCGGCCCGCCCGACCGCTGCGCTGCGCGTAGTTCGCGGGCGTCGGAGGGACGTTGCGCAGGTAGACCGCGTTTAGCGCCGAGATGTCGACGCCGAGCTCCATCGTGGGCGAGCAGAAGAGAACCGGCAGAAAGCGGTTGGCCTCTCCGATCTCGCGGATGTGCTTCTCGTCGGAGCCCAGTTCCTCGCGCTCCTTCATTCCGAACCGGAAGCGCTTCTCACGCACCGCGCGCTTCTCGCCGTCAACTTGCGCGGTGTGCTCGCGCGCCTCGAAGCCGAAGAGCGGGTGGACGGGCTCGCGTAGCGTGAAGGCGAGGTTGGAGTAGAAGTCGCGGAAGAAAGCGTTCTCGTTCGCGCGGTTCGGATCAGCATCGGGCCTGCCGCGCTTGAAGAGCACACAGGCGTCGTTCAGGCGGAAGCCTGTCTGGTCGCCGAACGGCGTGACCTCCTCGGACACGAGCCCGTGGGTGACGGCTGCCTTGAGCAGCGCCTCGATAAGGGCGTCGAAGTCCTTGGACTTGAGTGCGCGTACTGCCAAGGGCTCGGACCAAAGCTTGCGCCCATCCGGCTCCTTGGAGGTCGGCGTGCCACGGGCCGACTTCAGGAGCTTGCCGAGCGAGCTGCGCGACCCGCCCCGCACGATGAGGTCCTCGTCGCGGAGGCTGGTGACCTTGCGCGGCGGCGGGGCGATGAGGAGCCAGCGCGCCTTGCGCGGCTTCTCGTCGTTGCCGAAGCCCCAAGGCGCGCGGAGGCGGCTGTGGGACTTCTGGAGCATCTGCTCGATGACGGTCGGGTCGAGCACTTGATTGCGGATTGCCATCCATTTCCGCAGGTGGTCGAACACCTCGCTGTAGACCGCCTTGCGCACAGCGGGCGACGCAAAACGCAGGACGTCCGGCGCGGTCGCGAACAGCTCCTCGTCGGAGGCCAGGTCGTCGATGCCGAGATACTCGACGTCGACGAGCCCAAGCTGCTCGAGGTTTGGGTTCGTGTATCGCCAGCCGCGACGCTGGTCGAACCAGACGCGATACGAGAGCACCTGCCGGAGCGCGCTCTCAGCTTCCTGGAGGTTGAAGCCCTTGAGTGAGGGCTCGAGAAGCCACTCGCTGCGCAGCTCCGCAGCGGGACGATCGAAACCGAGCGCGCGCTGCTGCGCCGCGCCGAGCTCGTCGCTACGGAGGCCCTTGTCGCCCGCGACGTCGAGGGCCCCGAGGAATGCCGCGCGGATGAGGCTCACGAAGAGGAAGTCGTTGAAGTGTCCCGACTGGAGTGCCGCATCCTGGCGGTTGTCGGTGAAGCCGAGGAGCTTGCGCGTGTGCGTCGGGAGCCCCGAGTCCTTCCCGTGCATCCAGCGAAGGGCGCTCGACACGAGCACCGTGGTCGCCGAGCTTCGGCCTTCCGCCGAGAGCGACGCGAGGCGCGTGCGGTCGCGGGCCGAGGTGCTGTGCGTCGCCCCGCAGCGAAGGCAGAAGCGGAAGCGGCCGGGGATGAACCACGCCTTCGAGCCTGAGCCCACCTTGCCGTTCGGCGCGATGATGACCTCGCGAGGACGCGCGGCCCGGTAATGGGACTTGATCCGCGGGTTCCCGGCGGCGTCGAAGTCGAGCCAGGTCTCCGGGTAGTCCTCCTCGCGGTCGGCGAAGGTGAACTCCGCGTCGCGCGCGTGCAGCGTGATGAAGCCGAACACCTCGCGGTCGGGCGACTCCTCGTCCTCGCCCTCCGGCTCGTCGTCGTCCGACTTGGTCGGGGCGGCGTCGTCGATGTCGCGCGCGAGAAACTTCCGCTCGCCGTCCTCGGAGATGAAGCGGACCGGGTGGTACTCGTGCCCGCACTCGCGGCAGAAGTGGACCGGGTAGAGGCGTTTGTCAGGATCGCCCGGAAGGTATTGCTGGCCCTCAACGGTCACCGTCCGCTTGCCCAGCGGCTCGAACGTCGCGAAAGCATGGCCCGCGCCAGAGATGAACTGGTGGAGCTTGAACGCGAAGAAGCTCCGGTGCGACGCCGACTCCATGCCGGTGCGGTCCGCCTCCGGAAGGCTCGACACGAGGAGCAGCGTCCGGAGGGCATCCTTGCACGCCTGCTCGTCGCGGCCTGCTTCCGTGGCCAACTCGCGGGCGGCCTCGTCGAGGGTGCGCGGGCGCGCGCGGTGCCACGCGGGGTTCGCATCCGTCGTGGTGATGCCGAGGCGCGTCTCGGTCCAGATGGCGAGCGGGTGGTTTCTGAGCGCGTCGTCCGTGATGTTTGACGGAATGCCGGCGTCGATGGCGGGGCCGAGCGCGCTCTTCACCGACTCGGCGCGCTTCGACTTGTCGGTGACGCGCTCGAGCTCCTCGATGATGACGTGGCTCGGATCAACCGCTGTCGAGAACAGTTTAGAGGCGACGCTCGCCACAACCTCCTGCTTGTTCCGCGCGGTGCCCTCGCTGGCCATGGTCGCCGAGGTCCCGATGCACTGGAGCTTCTCGGGTGAGAGGCGCTCGCGGACGCGGCGCACGAGTAGCGCGACGTCGGCGCCCTGGCGGCCTCGGTACGTGTGCAGCTCGTCGAGCACCAGGAAGCGGAGGCCCTGGCAGTTACCGATCACCGTGCGATCCAGCTCGTCCTGCCTGGTCATCAGCAGCTCGAGCATCATGAAGTTGGTCAGCAGGATGTCGGGCGGGTTGTCCGCAATGCGCTGACGTTCTTCTCTTTCCTCCTGGCCGGTGTAGCGCGCGAAGGTGACGGGCCTGTCGCTCTGGACGTTCGAGACGAACTTGTCGAGCTCCTCGAGCTGACTGTTGGCCAGTGCGTTCATCGGGTAGATGATGATCGCTCGCGTGCGGCGCGCAGCGCTCTTCCTTTTCTCCGCAAGCACCGCACTCACAATCGGGATGAAGAAGCAGAGCGACTTGCCGGAGCCTGTGCCCGTCGTGACGACGTAGCTCTCGCCGTGGGACGCGAGAATGACGGCCTGCTCCTGGTGCTTGTAGAGGGAGAGCGGCACTCCGTCGACGCGGAAGATGTCGGCCGTGCGCGGATCAAGCGCACCGTTCGCGATGAGCGTCTCGATGTTCAGTCCGCGCTTGTAGCTCGGATTGATCTGAAGGAGCGGGTCCGGCCAGAAACGCCCCTCGGCGTAGATCGCCTCGACCTGCGCACGGATGTCCTCCGCGTGGATCGTGGTGAACGACGTGGCGAACTTCCGGTACTCGCCGATGATGCAATCGCGCAACGAGAAGACGTCCATGCTTCTTGTGTTCATGCACCGCCCCCTTGACCGCGACCTCTTTCTCGACGCATTGCTTTCGGCTTTGCTCTCCCCAGGGGTCAGACGGGGCGTTAAACCCCAGACGGCCCTCCGGTCAACTTCGCAGGCTAACTCCATGGCCGGAGCGGCGGAACCCCTTCTTATTCGCGATGCTCGAGCCGCGGATTTCGTGCGTTTGAAGCCACCGCACCCATTCGAGATGTTGCGTGCTCGTTTGGCGACAACGTGCTCGGCTTCTCGTTGGTCTCGGTGCTGTCCAGAGGGGCGCCACGGTCGAGCTTGACGACCCACGGAACTCGCAAGGGCGACGACCCTGACGTCCTCGCGGCGTTCGGGAACGATGCTCTCCGGCGACAATCGTCGACCGATCAGCTGCTCGTTGAGAGCGGAACGGCTGGTCGCCTTGACGCGCAGAGGCAGCAGGAAACGCACGTTGGGGCTAGCCGCCCCCCGCCCCCCCCCGAGGCGACATTGGTCGCGGCATGAATCACCAAGTGCCCACTTTGGCGGCGTTTTCGTGCTGCGGAACGGTCTTCGGCAATTGTTCACGGAAGTTTGAATCGTCCTTCCTTCGAGGATACCCGCGAGAATGCAAGCAATTGCCCGCTTTCCCGCTTCTTCAACCGCTAGCGTGCGGCGCGGCTTCGCGGGCTGTCTGTTGGCTCAGCGCCCCGTGATGGGCGGCACTGCAGAGGGCGTGAAGTAGAGAAAGAGCGCATCAGCAAAGTCGTGAAGCTGCCCGCCTCCGCCGGATCGATCCATCTCAGGATTGCCGACGATTTAGTGTTCGTGCACAGGGCCAGGTGCGGCTAGTCGTCGGCCGCCTCGTCGTCCCAATCATAGTCGGGCAACGGATGGGCACGTGCTCGCGACGACGTTCGGCGCCATGCGCTGCTGCGATCCTGGCCGCTCATCGTTGGTCCGCGCGGTCGTCCCAGGGCACGCGGCACGATGCGCAGGTTTGCGACCCGAAAGTCCAGAAGGTCTCCATTGATGTGCTCGACGGACTCGCGCGGACCCGCGGCCGCGAGGTACCTTCCCATGCTCGTGTACTGCGAATTCGGATCCCCTGCCGCGCGTCGAACCCGACGAACCTCTACGGTTCCATTGGCGCGTTGCCGGACAGTCCAGGGACCGTCTTCGAAAATCCAGGTAGCAACATGTTCGTCAGTGAGGAGGCTCCAGGTACCAATCTGCGTGGTCTTCTCGCCTGGCCATTTGCGGGGCTCCCGCCGACCCTGCTCAATCCGCTGACGTCGATTCGTCCAGCGATAGTTCGCTTTCGCTACCGCGTCTCTCAGGCTTGCGAACCGTTCAGTGCGGCCGTCGGCGCGAACGAGATACTTGTTGTTGGTGCGATCCAGCGTCACGCCGCGATAGCCACTGGCGTTCTTCGGGTGTTGAACGCTCCGTTTCGACAATCCGGGCTCGGTGTGCGCATTTGGCCTCAATGGCAACGCTTCGTCCTCCCGGCGCAGTCCCTCGGACGGCACGTCCGCGGGAACCGCCTCCGACTCCCTCGCGACCGGGGTTTCGTTGGCATCGAACGAAGGCGCGGCGGAGTCGGAGAACAGCGCGTCGATCGCCGCAGCAGCGTCATCCTGCGAGTCAAAGGTGCCCAGGTCGTGGACGCCAGCTATCGTCACGCGTTGGGCCCGCCAGCGTTCGGTGTCAGCGTCCAACCATACGCCGCGCGTATTGCCTCGCATGCGAGCGTGCCACTGAACCTCCGCCTTGCTCGCGAGTCGAAGGTTCACGCGCCGGTTATCGAGTCCATCGTGATTGACGTGGATTACGTCCTGTTCCTTGCCAACACCAAGGATGAGGTGATGAAGCAGGATCTCTCGCGGCACCGGGGTCGATAGGTCCAGCGTATACGCCAAGGTCTTTCCGGAGCGTGTTCGCCAGCGCCAGAGCCGGGAGGCGATTCCAAGTCGCGCTGCGTCGTCTTCGTCGACCACAGCGATTCTACCTCGGGACAGGCCAAGGGAAACGGTACGCGGAGCCATGAAGGAAGGCTGAGCCAGTCTGACCAGGTCGTCCAGGAATTGGTTCCAAGATTCGGATCTGAGCCCGAGGCGTTGTGAAACCAAATTTCGGAGATCTGCAAACGCAGTCCAAGGCGTTCACAGTTAGAATCTGGCTGATTCACTCCTCGTCTCTTCTCTCTCTCTCTAAATTCTCTGATCAGAGAGAAGAGTTTCCGGGGAGCATTGCTATAGGTGCCTGGGGCCAAGCACCTATAGAGCGTGGACCATCGGATCGCCGAGGCTGATCAGTTTCGATCTGCACAGAGCTGCCTGGCCCTGGCTACCTAGCGGAGCGCACACGGATTTTCCGGCCAGCGATCCAAACTAGCGGACATGGGGTCCACGCGGTCCGCTAGAGTTGTTCCTTGGGTCATCCAGGAGGTAAGCCTGAGCTCATGTCGACTGCCAGCGATGAGCCCGTGGATGCAGCTAGCGACGATCCTGGGCGCTCCGACGCCGACTTGGCAGCGGAGAGGTTGGCGCGACTGAAGCAGGTGGCCCTGGACTTGGAGCTTGAAGCGGGCTGGCACATCCTGGACGGTGCGGATCCTAGCAGTGCCGTCCAACACCCAGCAGAGATCGTGAGGGCTGTGCTCGCTGCAAGGACCAACCCTTCCGAGGAGAGTGCGAAGTTGCTGGACGACCTCGCGAAGGTGTCTCGGGCCTACCTCGAGCGAAATTGGCGTTCGCTGCCGACGGATGTGCGCGGAGACCTCGTTGGGCCGCGACACCGGGCGGCACATGAAATGCTTAGCGTCGCGGACGGGCTTGTGGGGAAATACCTCGTCGATGTTGCCAAGCCCGACGCAGCACGTCGACATGCCCACCAGATGGTCGACGTTCTGTTCGGTAGCGTCGCTGGACTCCCGGACTGGTTGGCGCCCCTTCGGCCGGCGCTTGAGGCGGACTTCGACTCGGACAAACGCCGCGAGAAGGCCATCGACGACATCCACCGATTGCTCCCGCTTGTTGACCGAGCCGGTGCTCAGGGGAAGCGGGACATGGCGGAGCGCTGTGTCCGCGCCATCCTTCGGGCGATGGGCTGCGACGAGAAGGTTGCGAAGAGCATCTTCGACTACGAACGCAAGCAGGCCGAGCGCGGCCTTCTTTGAAGTTGCGGTTCGGCAAGACCGGACGCGATGCTGCTCGGCGTTGAGCCGTAGTGGCGGACAGGTCGTGCGCTGTGTCCGTGGATGCCGGTAGCGGCAGCCCATCACTTCGAGCACGCTGTTCGGACTGGTCACCTCTCTGTCCGCACGTGCTCGAATTGCAGCGGGAGGACCTGTAGTGAGGGTCCATGCGCCGCGCGTTCGACCTTGACCCGACAACAGGTCCCTCGTCCGCGCCCAATATAGAAAGTTCTTGGTCGAGCAGGGATAAGACCTGCGAGGAGCAACGCGGGACCGAACCAGACGTGCGTGACCTTCCGGCGGGGGAGTCGTCGTGAACGCTGCTGTCCCGCAACTCCTTTCACTCGATGAAGTCGCCGTCGCCCTCAGCGTGTCGGTTCGGACGGTTCGCAGGCTCATCCAGCGTGGCGAGCTCGTCGCTCATCGGATTGGAAATCAGCTGCGCGTCGATGTGGCTTACATCCGACGCTATCTCGAAGCCTCGCGTATCGAGGTGAACAAAGGTGTTCTTTGGCACGTAAGTACGTTTTCGGAGCGCCACATCTCACGCGGCGGCGCGGAAAAGGAAGATTCTGGTGCGCTTGGGTCAGGGGACGTGAAGTCTCGCTCGGAACGTCCGATCGCGGCGAAGCCCTCAAACGGCTCGCGGTCCGCGCCGCAGAATGCGAGTCAGCTGCGGAAAGCGATTCGCCAGCTGCAGCGGGCAAACTGAGCGAGGTCGCTTTGCTGTTTGCCGAACACTGTCAGCCACCGCGATATACGCGACAGTCAGCGCGCTCCTATGTGGAGCGCGTCACGCGGTTCATCGAGTGGGCCGAAGATCAAGGAGTTCACAAGACGGATGAGATCACGCTGTCGGTGTTGCGGAGGTTTGTTCAGGCCCGCGGAAAAGAGGGGCGAGGGAATGCGACCATCAACCGCGATCTGAGCGCCATTCACGCATTGCTTCAGTTCGTTGCGACTGAGAGAAGATACTTGATGCCGAAACTCGACGGTGGCGACTACGCCAGCCTCCGGGTGCGCGAACCGCGACCCAAGCCAAATGGGGTCACGCTATCCGTCGCGCAAGTGGACGCGTTTCTTGCGAAGGCCGACGCGATGAGCAGCGCCGGCTACGCATCGCTTCTTCGCGTCACCGCAGGTAGCGGTATTCGTATCGATGAGGCCCGCCACTTGGAAATGAGCGATATCGACGCGGTCGCAGGATTTCTCGAGGTCAACCCCAAAAAGGGCTGGACGACGAAGGGCTACCGAGCAAGACGGATTCCCATCTCTCCCGCTACTGCCGCAGCGGCCCGAGCTTTCATCGAGTCTCGCGATGCGGTTGCGCTTGACAACAAGTCGGTCTGGACGGAAGTCCAAAGAGTGCGGAAGCTAGCCGAGCTGCCGCACTTTTCGATTCACGACCTTCGACGCGCATGGGCCAGCGCCGTGCACTCTCGAGGCGCAACCCTCAAGCAGATCAGCGCCTGGTTAGGCCACTCGTCACTCCAAGTGACCGAGCGCTACGTTCGGCTTCTGGCCGACGGCGACACCGGGCACGCCTACCTTCCCCGGTAGCGGTTCATCAAGGAGATTCGGCATGGATTCGGCACAGCGGGCAGCAGTGGATTTCTTCTGGCACGGCATCGCTGCCCGCAGTGCCGCGATCTTGTTCGCGAAAGAAGTTAGCGCGCCCGAAGGGATTCGAACCCCTGACCAGTGGATTAGAAATCCACCGCTCTATCCAGCTGAGCTACGGGCGCTCGTTAGCAATCGTTGCGCCCGGGGTTTGGCACAGCCGCGGGCGTCGGACAACCCGCTCGCGGGTCCGGCCAATTTCGGCGGTTCTGACAGATGACCGAGGACGGGCGGCAGAGGCTGCTGGTGCTTTCAGAGCGGCGTTTTTCACGGATGGTCCGGTCGGTGTGGGAGTGAGGCTCCATTTGCGCGCGGACGCCAGGGCCGCGCTTGGCGCGAGTCGCCGAGTCGCAAGGGGCGGGTCGCGACGCTGCGCGCCCGACGCTTGCCGATTTCGGATTCGATCTTGTCGCGTCCGTATTCACGCTCGGCCGCGAGTCGGTTGTGCGCGCGGCACAGCAGGCGTACGTTTTCGACCTGTGAGTTGCCGCCCTTTGCGCTCGGTTGACGATGATCATACTCGAGGAATGCGCGGGCTTCACAGCGGCGACCGCTGTCGCTAGTGTACGAGCAGCGCTCACCGTCGCGCTGAATTACGGCCCGCTTGGTGGCGCGGTTCAGGTGCCGGCCGGTTTGGGTCGTTGGCGACGCGGCCCGCGCGCTCGAACCATGTGATTTCGAGAGCTGATCGAGCAGAAGATCGAGCGCGGCTTCGACGACGCGGGCCAGGTCGCGCTGCGGATTTCGATGCGACATCAAGTCGGCTGCTCGTTCCAGTTTGCGTTTGAGCACGGCACCGGCGGCAAACTGGACTCGGTAGCGTTCGTGGGCGGTTGGCTCGATTCGCGCGCGTTCCCGCGCTGGAACCGGCAAAGCAATGGAAACTGCCGGTCCGCCGGGACTCGGTGGGCGAGCGGCCGGCTGTGCAGCGCTCTGCGCGTTGACACTGGCGGCGGGTACGCTGGGAACGCCGCGCAAGGCTCGCGCTGCCGAGCGTGACTCCGGCAATTTTCTTATGAGCGACACCGCGTCGGGTTGCGGAAACCGAGCCGCGAGCGCCTCGCGCACTTGGCGGACCGATTTCTCCGAGGCGAGGTCGAGCAGCTCCAGCGCGTTCTCGGAGCGCAAATGCGGTTTCAACTCCGCCGCCGCCGTCAGACTGAGTTGGCCGGAAGCAAGGCGCTCGAGCAGGCTCGGATACTTGCGAGCCAGGCGGGCCACGTCGATGCGGCGACACGCTTCGTCTTCACTCATGCGATGTGCCTCGACACAGTAAGAAAACAGCGAGCCATAGCCTGCCTGAAGATGGAGGCGACGCTCATCGACCTCTGCCAAGTGCGCAACCAGCGCCGCGGTGACACGACGCCCACGCTGCACCAAAGTCACGAACCGTTCCAATACCTGCGCGTCGGAGAGCTCGGACACTCGCAAAAAATCGAAGTCGAAATCAATCATCGCCAGTCATTCCTATCACGCACATTTTCGAGCTCGTCGGCGCCGCGCTCGCGCGTTTTCAGGCGCAAATGCGCGAAAAACGCGGCAGAGGCGGCAATGTCTCGCAGTGGCGCCTCTGGTGCGCCGCGCGAAGGATTCGTGAGCGCAGCTGCGATTGGCGCGCAGGCCATGGAAAAAGAGCGTCAAGATAAATCGAAACCAGTGGACCGAATTCTCCGTCGCCGAGTCAGGCGCGACCGCGGCGATAGGCAGACTAGCAATTAACTACACGCCAAATCGCGTTACGCCGCGTGCTGGCTGGCTTAGTGGCCCGAGAATATTTCGGTGCGGGCAACGCGGATCGTCAGACTAATTCGTTACCCGCGGCAACGCGGATACGGGGACACGGTACACGGGATTCACGGGACACGCCGACACGTCGAGACGCCGACACGTCGAGACGCCGACACGTCGAGACGCCGACACGTCGAGACGCCGACACGTCGAGACGCCGACACGTCGAGACGCCGACACGTCGACACGCGGGCACGGGGACATCGCGGACACGCGAAGGCCCGGGAACGCGAACGCCCATAGGCGCGAATACGCGAAGGCCCAGAAACGCGAACGCTCAAAAGCGCGAACGCTCAAAAGCGCGAACGCTCAAAAGCGCGAACGCTCAAAAGCGCGAACGCTCAAAAGCGCGAACGCTCAAAAGCGCGAACGCTCAAAAGCGCGAACGCCCAAAAGCGCGAACGCTCAAAAGCGCGAACGCTCAAAAGCGCGAACGCCCAAACGCGACACCCTGGCCCGCATCCCCGCATCCGCGATCCCCGCATCCCCGCATCCCCGATCCCCGCACCCCCCTTGCATCTCTCCCCCACCGCGTCACCCTCCTATTCGTGCCCGCTCGCTCTGGCCTCCTCCCGCGAGACGTCCCTCGTCGCACCTTCCTCTGTGCGGTCAGCTCGCTGCTAAGCACGGTTCCGCTCGCCCGGCGCGCGCTCGCCGGCCCGCCCGTTGCCCCGCCGTCCCCCTCCGCCTCGGCCTCGCGTTCCACCCCGCCGTCCCTCTCGACCCCAGCGTCTCCCTCCACCCGCGTCCTCGTCATCCCTTTCGGTCCTGTCTCCTCACTCGAGCTCACCACCGTCACTCGCGCGCTTCTCAGCTTCTACGCTCTCGACGTCACCCCCGCCGAACCGCGCCCCCTGCCGCGCTCCGCCTTCTACCCGAAGCGCGGCCGCTATCGCGCCGAACGTCTGCTCGCGGAGCTCGAACGCAACTCCGATCCCAACGCTTTGCGCGTGCTCGGCCTCACCAGCGTGGACATCTCCACCACCAAGGGCAAAGTCGAAGATTGGGGGATTCTTGGGCTCGCTTCGCTCGACGGGCGCGTCGGTGTTCTTTCCAGCTTTCGCTGCCGTCGCTTGGCCAAGAACAAAGAACAAATCGCGCATCGCCTCGGCAAAACCGCGGTACACGAACTTGGTCACACCTTCGGGCTCGAACACTGCCCGAGCGCAGCCTGCCTCATGCGCGACGGCCAAGGTAGCGTGCTCACCACCGACGGCGACTACGATCTGTGCGCGACCTGCCGCGAAAAGCTGCGCACGCGCGCGCTCCTGGTAACGCCTGCGCGCGAGCCCCCCTGGCCCAAACCTGCCTGACGCCGAGCGTCGACGCGCCCGCCTGACGTCATTCGCAGTTCTTCTTGCTCGAATCGCACACCTCGCCGAAATTCGTGCTGGTCCGGTTGTATCTGGTGCCCTCGCGGATGCAGTACGAGCCAGCCAGCTGCTCCTTACCGATCCCCAGTTTCGGAATCACTTGCTCACAACTGAACCCGGTCGGACACTCACAATAGCGCGCACTCTTGTCCGGCCCGTCACAGCGGCACGAACAATACACCGCGTCGTCCGCGCGTCGTGCGAGCAGTTGCGGGCTCACTTCTTCCCGCACCGGCGTTGCGCCCCCAGGCACCACGCAGCGCGCCCCATTCGCCGTTTGCTGTGCCGTCTGCCCATAGGGGCAGCTCACCCGTCCCTGAAAATGGTTCACCAAGCACACCCGCGTCTCACACTGCAGCGACCGCGTTTCGGCCACCGCTTCTTCCGCCGAAAAGCCAGAGAAGGTGTCCAAGTACTCCTCTTCCGGCACGCACGGATCGCCGACGCCACTTTCACAAGCAGCCAGCAAGCTGGCCAACGCGCCGCACACCAACAGCAGCCGCGACTCGTTCCGCGCGCCACGACCGAGCATCACCCGTTCGGTTTCTCTCTTCTCTAACATCGGTTTGCCTCGTTCTCACACCCGCTCGACTCCGCCCACGCAAGTCGTGTGCCCGCGCCCCGCACTGCACCCAAACCAAGAATTTCCCGCAAAGCTCAGCGCGTCGCCTGCCAGCGGCCGACAACCGAGTTGGCGCGCCCGCCGACTAGGCTGTCAGTCTCCCGCGCGAGATCTGGAAGCGGCGCGCCCGTGCGACCTCGACGTAAACCTCGAGCACCGAATTGGTTCTTGGGCTGCCCCGCGAAAGCTCGATTGCAAAGGCTGGTTCCCGGCAAAAGGCCCAAAAATTGCGGCAGCTCGTCCGAGCCTCGGCGGACCAGACCAAAAGGTGATAGTTTTCGCGGGTGGCAAGCGGTTTGCGGGACAAACGGGTGCGGAGCATTTGCGAAGGCACCCCGCGCACTCATACCGGCACGCGCTCTACCGTCGCACTCAGCGCGCTGCTGCTGGGCGCGTGTCAAGCAGGGTGCTCCGACGCGCCACGCGCGTCTGGCCTCGGCGTGCCGACAGGCAGTTCCGGCTTCACCAGCAGCGGTAGCTCCGGTGCCACCGCTGCTGGCAGCGGCGGCACCGGCGGCTCTGGCGCGGTCAGCTCCGGCGGCAAGTTCATTGGCCCGGATCCCGGTGACAGCGCCGCGGGCGACACGTTCATCGATCCAATCGTGCCGCGCTGCACCTCCAACATGGTCCAGAGCTCGCTTCAGGCGCAGCTGCTGACGAACGACGCTCCCATGCGGCAGGTGCTCTACTCCTGGACCACTCCCGAGCAGGTCGAAGAGCTCCGTCGCGATCGACAATTGTTCGTACGCTCGGAGCAAGCGGGCGCCGGACGCGGTTTCGCTTTCACCGCCATCGAGCGCATTGCGAGCGGCTCGGCCGACGCGACGCAGGAGCTTGCTGGTCTGCTAACCGGCGACCTATTCGCAAAGATCCGTTACGCATGGCCCAACCCTTGGGCAACCCGCCTGGGCTTTCCCGGGGAAGATTACGGCAATCAACTGCTTCGCATCGTGCTCAAGGCGTCTGCATGGACCGTGCTCGTCAATCACGGCCTGCTGATCGTGCGCGACATGTCCGGAAACGCGGTGCCGCTGTCGACCGCCATCGCCACGCCAGAGCGCATTGGTGCAATCTTCTTCGTCAAAGACGAAGTGTTCGGCGGCGGCGGGTGCGGCCCTGGTACTTTCCAGGCCACCGCGAGCAACGCTACCTACCGCGAGTTCATTCTCGGAAACGAGGCGATGATCGAGGAATGGTCGCTCGCGACGCCCGAGATCCTGCAGCGCCTCTCGGACGATATCGTGTCGTTGAACGAGTTTTTCGACAGCCTCCGGCAATGCTCGGATCCAGTGCCTCCATTCGGGGCCGAGGCTGGCTGTCTTTGGTCAACGGGGCGATCGACCACCAGCCCTCTGGTGGCGAGCTACATCGGCGCGCTATCCATGGCCAGCGACTACTACCTGCCGCGCAGCGCGGAGGTTGCGCACCTGATCGAGACGTTGGAGGCTGATCTCTTCGAGCCGGATCCCCTGCTGGTAAAGCCTGGAGAATGACATGAGTCTGCCTTCACCAGCCTCTCGGCGCCTGCGCCGGCTGGGCACGCTCGCGCTGCTGACTTTCATCTTTGGCTGCGAGGACCCTGCGGTCGCGCCGGTTCCCCCTGGCTCGAGCGCTACGGGCGGCATAGCTGGGGCGTCGAGCACCGGCACCAGCACTGGCATTGGCACCGGCACCGGTGGCACGGCCCCAGGTGGCGCCCCTGGTACCGGCGGGTTGCCGACACAGCTGCTCTCCGGAAAGAGCGCGCACTCCGATCGCGCGGCGCCAATCCTGGGCGGAACGCTACTCGTAACCCGTGACGGCACCACCGTGGTCGCGGCGGATCCCGATCGCGACGCGCTGTTTCTGGTCGATCTCCACAGCCTTTCGGTCAGCCAGGTCGCTCTCGAAGACGGGGATCAACCGGGGCGCGTGCTCGAAGCTGCGGCAGGGCGCGTCTTGGTACTCACGCGCGGCAGCGGAATGCTCGTTGCGCTGGACGTCGCCTCCGGCGAGATCGCGTATCGAGTCCCCGTATGCCGCTCGCCGCGGGGCATCGACTACGACGCGGCGAGCGGCAGCGTGTTCGTGGCTTGTCGCTCCGGGCTCGTGTTGAACCTCGACGAAACGGACGGCAGCGAGCTCGGCCGCCTGCAGTTCGACGACGATCTTCGTGACGTCTTGGTTCGCGGGAAAGAGTTGCTGCTGACGCGCGCGCGAACCTCCGAGGTCTTGGTCGTGTCCGCAGCGGGTGAAGTGGTGCGTCGAGCGACGCCGTTCGGAACTCGGCCGTCGCACTTGTTCCGGTCCGTGCTGCTGCCATCCGGGGAAATCCTGTTGGCTCATCAAAACGCGCACCCCGAAACGGTGGGTCTGAGCTTTGGGGGGCTCGGTGGCTCGTGCCGCGCGTCCGTCGTGTCGCCGACCCTGTCGATCACTTCGACCCAGCCGCCTCCCGCAGGCGGCGCTCCCACCCAGGCAGATCCGCGCGACCAAGTCCTCACACCGGTCATGGCGTTCGACTCGCTTTCTCTTGCTGGACTGATGGGCCCGATGGATCTCGCGCTGTCCGTAGAAGCCGGTAAGTTCGCGCTGCTCGCCAGCGGCAACGCTTGGAACCTGAGCGGGCCCGGGCCCGGGTTGATCGTGGGACCGCTCGGAGAAAAAGGCGGTTTGTCGGACGCTCTCAGGTCTGCCGTGGGCGCCTGCGGTAGCACACTGGCCAAACCGATATCGGGTGAACCCATCGCGGTGGCGCTCGATCCCAAGGGCCGTGTCTACGTGCAGTCGCGTGAGCCCGCTGCACTCCTGCTCGACAACGGCGTCAGTGTCTCGCTCAGCAAGGTTTCGCGCGCGGACACGGGCCTCGCGCTTTTTTACATGAACGCTGGCGGCGACGTGGCCTGCGCGTCCTGTCACCCAGAGGGTGAAGACGACGGGCTCAGCTGGGCGGCTACCACCGGCATGCATCGCACCCAGTCCTTGGCGGGTGGTTTTTCGGCGCGAGCGCCGTTCCAGTGGACAGGAGAATTCGCGAGTCTCGACAAGCTGATCGATACCGTGTTCGTCCAACGAATGGCCGCGCAGAGGCGGCCGACCGACGCCCAAATCGAAACGCTCGCCGCCTGGCTCGAGCAGCTGCCGGCCCCGCAGGTTGCCGAGGATCTGGATGCGGCGGCAGTCGAGCGGGGGCGCGCACATTTCTTCGACGCGGAGGGCGGCTGCGGCGATTGCCACGGCGGTCCGGACTTCAGCGATCATCTCGCACACGACGTCGGAACCGCGGGCCCGTTCAAGACCCCGTCGTTGCTCGGCGTCTCGGCGCGCGCTCCCTATTTCCACGACGCCTGCGCCCCCGACCTGCGCGCCGTATTCGGTGCCTGCGGCGGCAAGGACCACGGTCGTGAGCTTTCGGCCGCAGAAAAGGCCGACTTGGTCGAGTTCTTGCGCTCGCTGTAAGGCGAGGCGAGAGCATTTCGAAGGTGCGACTTGCCGAGGACGGTCGAGAAGCCCGAAGCGCTCAGCCTGCTCGCCGAGAATCGGCGAGAGCTCTTGGGCGACCAAGACGGCTGTGTAATGTGCGCGCTCGTTGCACGCGCCAGCAGCGCGGCCGAGCTCATCCACGAAACCGAGCACGGCGTGGTGTTACTCGATCGCTTTGGCACGCGCGAAGGCCACTTGTTGGTCGTTTCGCGCGCACACGTAGAAGATACGTTGAATCTCGGCTTCGGCGTGTATCAGGAACTGCAACGCTTGGCGTACGAGGGGGCGGGCGTGCTGACGCGCGTGCTCGCCCCGGCGCGGGTGTTCATCGCGGTGTTGGGTGCATCTGCGGCGCTGCCCATGAGCTTTCCGCACTTTCACATCCACGTGCTCCCGGTATACGAAACCGATGAGCGCGCGCGGCCGGCATACGTCTTTTCCTGGAGCGCGGGGGTCCTCGTCTACGAGGACGCCGAGGCGCAGGCGCTCGTCCAGCGGCTCCGGGCCGCCTGGTGAGGCCGCGGTTATTCGGCGGCGGTGCGCTGGTTCGGGTCGCCGCGGAGCTCGCTCAGCGCTTCGTCGACCAGGCTGCGAAGGTCGTCCTTCTCGGGCGCTGTCGTGCGCTTGCTGGCGCTGCTCTCACGTGTAGGCTCGGCGCCGAGTAGCGAGGCCACCTCGTCGAGACTCTCGCCGCGCTCCAGCGCCTCCAGCGCTGCCAGGTCGCGATCGGCGCTCTTCGCGCGTTGTTCGCCGTTACCGCTGAACAAGCGTGACAACCAGGACCGGGCCTCGCCGAGCTTGAAATCGCCGCGCGCGACGCGCTCTGGATCGGTCTTCAAACGCTCGATCAGCGCGCGGTTAGACTGAACCAGCGCCCACGCTTCATCGACCACCGCGCGCTGGGTCACCGCGAGCTCAGCCAACGCGGGTCGCATCTTGTGGCCTTCGGTGGCCACGAACAGCGCGAACGGCAGCGCCAGCTGGTTGCAGCCGAGCGCGGTCGCTTTGCCGATGCTGGGGCCGCCGCAGCCCTTGGCATACAGGTGAGAGGCTTCCAGCAGCAACACTCCGAAGCCGAGCCCGACCGCGGAGAGCTCGCCGAGCGCAGGATCTGCGCTCTCGTGACCGGCTTCGAGCAGGCGCACTTGCCCGAGCATACGGGCAATGCTCGCGGTGAACGCGATCGAGTGGCCGAGCGCCTTCGCTGGCATTTCGATCCCATAACGACCGTTGCCGAAGCTCGACAGCCGGGGCGCCAGAAGCTCGGCCTTGGGGGTGCTGCACGCGCCGGTCCCGCAGCCACCGCTATCACAGCCGGCCTCGGCGAAGTCACCCATCAGAGTTACGTCGATTTCCGCCGCCTCGAGCCCGGCGTAGCCCTGCATCCGCGCGACCAGTCGCTCCAGCGAATCCTGATCGGCGCTGAAGCGGTCGGGGAACCAGTCGGCGTTCGGCAGCACCAGCGGCTGCTCACCGGGCGAAAGCTCGAGGGCCGACAGTGCCTGCGCGTAGAGCTGAGTGGCGTGGCGCAGCTCGGTGATCGGAGGGAGCTCCATTCCTCGAGTGTCGCAGAAACGGGCGGGAACGGCCACTCACGGCCGCCGCGGGCCGATCCGCGCGTGCCGCGGCCACTTTTTCGGGGAGGGGGTATGCTTCCTCGCCGCCAGCGTCGAGCGGGCGGCAGGCATTGCAAAATGGAGGTATCCCAAGTGAAGCGAATCGGATTCATCGGGCTCGGCATCATGGGCTCGGGAATGGTGAAGAACCTGGTTCGCAAGGGCTTCTCCGTCAGCGTGTGGAATCGCTCGCCCGAGCGCTGCCAGCAATTCGGTTTGCCGATCGCCAATTCGCCGCGCGACCTGGCAGCGGCAACCGACGTGGTGGTGTGTTGCGTCTCCGATCCGAAAGCGGTGGAGCGCGTGGTGTTCGCCGAGGACGGCGTGCTGGCGGGCGTGCGCCCTGGCTTTCGCTACGTGGAGTGCAGCACGGTCTCGCCCGAGCTCGTGCGCCGTATCAGCGCCGCCATGGCCGAGCGCGGCGCGGCCGCGCTGGAGGCGCCGGTCACCGGTTCTCGTCTGGGCGCCGCGAATGGCACGCTGCTGTTCATGACCGGCGGCGATCCCGCCCTGCACACGGAGCTCGAGCCGCTGCTCTTGGCCATGGGCAGCCGCGCGATCCACTGCGGCGACGTCGGTCAAGGCGCGTTGATGAAGCTGATCGGCAACACGCTGATCTCGTTCATGCTCGAGGGCTTGTGCGAAGGCTTGGTGGTGGCGGAGAAGGGCGGGCTGCCGATCGAAAAAGTGCTCGAGGTGATCGCGGCCTCCGGGTTTGCCTCGCCCTATTTCGCCTTCAAGGGCGGAGCCATCAAGGAGCGCGCGTTCGACACGCATTTTTCCATCGACCTTTTGTACAAGGACCAATCGCTGATGCTCTCCGAAGCGGCGCGGCAACGCACACCGCTGCCCGCCCTCGCAGCGATTCGCGAGGTCTTTCAGGCTGCGCGCGGGCAAGGGCTGGGCAGCGAAGACATTTCGGCCGTCATCAAGGTGTTGGAGCGGGCCGCGGGGGGTGGAAGAGCTCGACAGTGACGCGATCGATCGCCTCGCATAGCTCCTCCACGTTGTTCGGTTTGTAGATCACGTGCTTTACGCCGAGCTCCTCCGCCAGCACGCGCATTTCGTCGTTCACGAAGCCGGAGGTGAGCACGAAGCGCGCGCCCGCGCGTAGGGCGCGCACGGCCGCTATCAGATCCAGCCCGGACATGCGCGGCATGTTGTAGTCGGTGACCAACACGTCGAAGTCCACGTTTTCGCTGCGTACAACTTCCAGCGCGGCTTCGGCCGAGCTGAAGCCGGTGACCTCGTAGCCGCGGCGACGCAGCTGTCGCGTGACCAGGAACACCAGGGCTTCCTCGTCATCGACGTACACCACCTTGCGCCCGCCTTCGCCCTTGGCCTGCGGTTTGGCGCTCGGCTCGTCGGCAGCGGTGTCCTGTGGCGCTTCGGGCAGATAAACCGAAAACGTCGTGCCTACCCCGGGTTCACTCTCGACCGCGATTGTGCCCTGGTGCGCGCGCACGATGCTGTGCGCCATCGACAGGCCGAGACCCGTGCCCCTCCCTCGCGGGCGAGTGCTGAAAAATGGCTCGAAGATCCGGGGCAGGACCTCCTTGCTCATGCCCTTGCCGCTGTCGCTGACACTGACACAAGCGTAATCGCCAGGAGCGAGCTCGAGCGGCGCGGAGTTCGGCGGCGCGCGCCGAGCGATTCGTATTGCGATCGACCCAGTGCGACCTTCCATCGCCTGCCAGGCGTTGGTGCACAGGTTCACCAGCACCTGGTGTAACTGCGTGGGATCGGCGAGCACGCTGAGCGGCTCCCCCTCGCTCGACAGCTCGACGCCGGCCGGCAAGGTCGAGCGCAGCAGGCGCACCACCTCAGCCACCAGCTCGCGGAGGTCGACGCGTTCCACGGTGCGCGGCCGCGGCCGCGAGAACCCGACGATCTGTTGCACGAGTTCGGTGGCGCGTCGGCTCGCGCGCTCGATTTCGTCGAGCGACTCGCGTGCCGGATGGTCGGGGGGCAGGTCCAGCGCGGCGAGTTCGGAGTTGCCCCGAATGGCGCTCAGGATGTTGTTGAAGTCGTGCGCGATGCCGGCTGCGAGTGTGCCGACTGCTTCCATTTTCTGCGCTTGGCGCAGCTGGGATTCGAGCTCGAGGCGCTCTTCAGCGGCACGCTTGCTCTCCGTCAAGTCTCGCAAGAACGCGCTGAAAAAGGGCTCTGCGGCACTGGAGCGCACGGCCACCACAGCGAGCTCCACCGGGAATTCGCTGCCGTCTTTGCGCATCGCCCGCAGCTCGAGTCGTTTACCGAGCATCCGGCTCTCGCCGGTGGCGAGGAAGCGCTGAAGACCGGCTTCATGCGCCGCGCGCTGCTCGGGCGGCACGATCAGCTCCGATAGCATGCGCCCGAGCGCCTCGGCCCGGGTCCAGCCGAAGATGCGCTCGGCCTCCGCGTTCCACTCGATGATCGCGCCCTTTTGATCCATGCTGATCACGGCGTCCAGCGTGCTGGCCATCACCAGCTGCGTGCGCTCCTCGCTGGCGCGCAGTTTCTGCTCGGCCAGCTTGCGCTCGGAGATATCGCGCACGGTGGCCAGGATCCGACCGTCGAGCAGCATCTTGGCCGTCACCTCGGCCCAGAACACCGAGCCGTCCGTACGCTTCACCTGCCACTCGCCGTGCGAGGTCGCCCCCGCCCGAACGCGAGCGATCTCGGGCTCGACACGCGCGGTCTCCGCGTCGGCAAGGATGGACGGGATAGCCTTACCGACCAGCGCACCGCGCGAGACCAGCAGCATTTCTTCGCCGCGCGGGTTCACCTCCAGGTAGTTGCCAGCCGCGTCCGAGATGAAAATGCCGTCCGCTGCCTGCTCCATCAGCGTTCGGTATTTTTCTTCGCTCTTCTGAACTGCGGACTCGGCGCGCTCCCGGTTGGTTTGCGAGCGGCGCAGCTCGCGCTCGGTCTGCACCAAGCGTTCGCGTTCGTCGAGCAGCAAGCTTTGCCGCAGTGAAGCGAGCACCGTTACCGAGAGCGCTCCCCCGAGCAACACGTGGCGCGTCGACTGCGGTATATCCGTTTGAGTGTAGGAGAAGACGACCGCGCCCGCGCTGACGGCGATGCTCAGCAAAGGCAGCACTCGCAGCACGCCTTCGCAGAAATGCGCCCAGCGTTCGGAGCGTGAAACCTCCGGCCTGAACAGCAGCGCGCCTAGACCCTGCGTCAGCGCGACCAGCGAGAACGATGCGTTGAACCAGCCGCCGTCGCGGAGCGTGTGATCGAGCGTGCGCGCGTTCCACTCGAGCCAGAGGCCCCCGTTGCCGAGCAAACCCGCCAGCAACAGCAGCCAGCCCCGCCCGGGCGCGAGGTGCAGAACCAATCCACAGATGAGCGCCAGACACGCGGCTGCCGAGAGCCCCACCGGATAGGCGACCAGAAAGCCGAGCTGGAGCCAGGTCAGTTCGCCGCGGCGGGGCAGATACAATGCCAGCGTGACCGCGAGCGTCGCGCACGTGAGCCCGAGCACGTCGAACGCGAGCGTGCGATTCGCATCCGGCGAACTGGAACGGCGCAAGAACGCCAACAGACCCCGGCCAGTGAGCGGCCCGAGTAAGAAATAGCCGAGGTCCGAAGGGCCAGGAAACGGGTTCCAGTCGAGCGCGACTTGCACGTCCCAGAGCACTTGGCCGACGAAGTAAAAGGTGAGCGCCCACGCGAACCAACGCTTCGGGCCGCCTTCCTCTCGCGCACCGAGCCAGGCGAGCCCGGCCGCGGTTCCGTACGACAACGTCCAATGAACGTTGTCGAAGAACCGCTGCGTGCGCGCGGCGGTCGTGAAGTGAGCTGCCAACACGGCGCCAGCCACGAGCGGCAGCGCGAGCGTAAGGAACCAGGTTGCGGCACGAGCGTCTCGCCGATCCAAGCCAACGAATATGCCAGCGCCTCGCTTCACTCGAACCCTTCGCTGGGGACGGGAAGGCCCCGACGCGAGACTAGCAGGCGATAATGCTTCGCGGATCGGCGCAGATGCGACGCTCGATTTTTCGCAAAAAGCGGTCCTTCTTCGCCAGCGATCGGGGGCTCCGCTCACTCCGCGAAGATATCGAGCATCGGTCGAGTCGGCTGACGGTGGGCCTCGGGTACTCACATATGTCCGGCGATATTCGCCTGTTCAGATGCGGGCTTCCATACCAGCGCGCCATCCCAACGGAACCGTGCGCCAGGTTCGCCCGCGGTTCATCTGGGGCGCGTCGGACCATCCAAAAGTGCAGGCACCGGTTCGGATAGAGACAATGTAGCAAAATGGGGGACCAGTTCCGGATCGGCTTTGTGATCACGGGCCTGAGCGCGGGGTCACTGTGATCTAAGACTGTTTGGTTGATCTGGTGTGACGGGGTTAACCGTTACGTGAAGAGTCCTTTCTTTGCAGTCGAGGACGGGTCAGTGCGCTGCCCAAGTTTCGGAGCTCGCCGAACTGGCGGCGCAGCGTTTCGTCTGCGAACGAGTTGGAAAGTCTGCGTGACGGGCGGGGTAGCCCCGCGTGGTTTGCCGATTCCCGGAGGTGAGTGGGCGGACAAGGTCGCCGGTGCCGAGGTGGAAATTGCGCCTCCTCGGCGCCGGGGTCGCGGGCGGGTGGGTGTTCTTTCGGGAACCGATTCCAGGTTCACGCCAGCGTGGGTCGGGGCAGCCAAACAGTCGGCCTTTTTCTCGAAGCGGTCCGAGCGGTCTTCCAATGACCGAGGATTCCGCTCGCAGTCCCTTGCCTGGTTTGCCCGATCGGAAGAGTTGGTCACTCGCGTCGCGGTGCGCAGCCGGGGTTCAACACGCGCGACGGCAGGTTTTCCTAGCGCCGTCCTACCTGTAAATATCCCCGAAAACGGCGGGCAACGAAGCCCGTGGTAGCGCGCCGCTTTCATGTCATATTGGCGGGCAGCAGGTAGATATGGACTTGGGATTATTTAGGGCTTTCATTGCGGTCGGAATCTTTGGCTGCATCGTGGCGTGCAGCACCTCGAACACCGGAGGTGGGCGAGAGCGCACCGGCACCGGTCAGGGTCAGGGAGGCAGCATCGGCGTTGGCACCAACACGGGAGGCTCAATCGTGGGCTTCGGTGGAACCGGTACCGTCGTCGTCGGCGACACGGTCGTGCCGGATGACGACAAGGGCAACCCCGCGATCACCCATCCTCGTTGTGGCATCGGTACCTGTCTGGATTTTCCCGACACGCCTTTGATGGGCGACGGAGTACCAACCAATGCGCCCACGTTGTTCGGCGATCCCAGCAACGTGACCGCGGGTAGCCTGTGCGTGATCGAGCCGCAGCTATCTACCGACAAGTCCGCTGGCACGATGATCCCTGCGAACTGGGTACGGCCGCGCATCAAGTTCTCTGCGGGCGGCATGGATTTGTTCGAGATTCGCATCAAGAACAAGGCGCAGAAGAACGAGCTGGTCGCCTACACCAAGGGCACCACTTGGTATCTGCCCAAGGATATCTGGGCGGGCAAGGGCACGCCGGGCATGAACGACGTCACCGCCGCTGGCGACGGCGCGGCGAACAACGGCGCGGGCGCGCCCTTCACCGTGACCGTTCGCGGCGTGAATTCGGCGTCGCCGGGCAAGCCGGTGGGTATCACGGGTGACTTCAACGTCGCGCCGGTGGTGGCGAGCGGCAGCATGGTGTTTTGGACCGTGAACTCCGCGCAGGTGACGCCCGACTCGAGCAAGCTGCTCGGCTTCCGCGTGGGTGACGAGGGCGTTGCCGAAGCGCTCAATCTCACCCAGGTTGCTTGGAAGGGACAAATTGGCGAAGACGGCTCGGTGCTGCGCGGCTTCTACGACAAGACGCCGCTCGCGGGCTTCACCAACGGTCAGGTGCGCTGCATCGGTTGTCACAGCTCGACGCCCGACGGAACGGCCGTGGTGTTCACGGACGACTGGCCGTGGTCCAAGGCGGTGTCCTCGGTCGCTGCGGGCAGCGTCGGACAGATTCCCACCTACGTGTCACCCGGCGCCAGCGCGCTGCTCAAGATGCCGTGGCTCGGCACGCAGACCATGTCGAAGGCTCACTGGATGCCGGGCGACCGCACGCTCATCACCAGCTTCGGGGTGAAGACGAAGTCCGGCAAGGTCCGCGACAAGGCCTGGTTCTCGGACATCTACAGCGACCCGAACAACCCCGACAAGGTGGGCACGCACCAGCTCGCTTGGTTCGATCTGGAGACGACCGCGACCATCAACGTGGCGGTCACCAGCACGCCCGACTACGGCCAGCCGCTGAACGATCGGCAGATGGCCGCCATGGCTGCCAAGGGCACGGCGTGGAACACGATTGCGACGGGCGACACCGACAGCGCGGTGCTGCCGAGCATGAGCCATGACGGCACCAAGATCGCGTACGTCACGACCGACTACGCGCCGGATGGTCACCCCGACTACACCGCGACGCGCGCGGACGTGAAGGTGGTCGCCTACAACAACCGCGCGGGCGGCACCGGCCAAGGCGTGACCGGCGCCTCGGACCCGAACCTGCTCGAGTACTACCCGTCGTTCTCGGCGGACGACAAGTTCATCACCTTCCTCAGCGCGCCGAAGCCGGGCACGATGTCGCCGGACGGTCCGTACTACAATCGCTTCGGCGCGGTCACGGTCGTGCCCGCGGCGGGCGGTACGCCGGTTCGTCTGGTGGCGAACGATCCCAACGTTTGCGCGGGCGACGACATTTCACGCGGCATCATCAACAGCTGGCCGAAGTGGTCGCCGGATGCCTTCTCCGCGCATGGCAAGACCTACTACTTCGTGATCTTTTCCTCGGCGCGTAAGTACGGCGATGAGTTCGCAAAGCCGTTCCAGTTGCCAACCTCGACCGCGAGCTCCTTCCGGGGCTTGAACGACTCGTCGCAGCTCTGGCTCGCTGCGGTGGTCGTGGACAACGCGACTCAAGCGGTAGAGACCTACCCGGCGCTGTACGTTTGGAATCAGAATCGCCTTGCCACCAATACCGGTGCTGGCACGGGCATTCAGTTCAGCAACCTGACGCCTGCTTGGGATCCCTTCCAGCTGCCGCCGATCAAGATCAACGAAGTTCCGACCGAGCCGCCGCGCTGAGCGGTTCGGTTCGCGAAACCCGAACACCCACTCGGCAAGACAAGTGGGGAAAGGTCGGTGACGCCGCTCGAGTTCGCTCGAGCGGCGTTTTACTTTGAGTATCGTGAAGGCGTCCGCCGATGCGTCTTGGCCGGAAAAAAGCCAAGAAACTGAACGTTGCACCTGGATGTTGCGTACGGTTTCGAACGAACGCAGAATTGTCGGCTTAGCGCTGAGCCGCTCCGGGGAGATCCCGACTCTACCCTCCTCCGAGCCCCCCGTGCACTCTCTTCTTGGAAAAGTCCTGCTCCAGAAGATCGCGTGCAAGTCGTCAGTGTAGGCGGCCCCCCGGGTCCGCTGGAGGTCGAGAATGATCGGTCGTCGCTTCGTCCAAAACCAGTCGAAGACTCTGGCAATCGCCGCCGCCGCGCTGGCTCTTCACGGCTGCGGTAGCCAAGAGCCCGGAGGTGTCGAGGGGCAACTCTTGATCGGTACGACCGATCCCGAAGAAGGGGACGTGCAATCGATTTACTACCTGCACGTGCCGGAGGGGGCGGGTTCGGATCCCGAGCTCGTGTTCACGAAAAATCCGTATCTCACCGCTGGCACCAAGCTGCGCGTTTGGGGTGATCGCGTCGGCACCCAGCTCTACGTGAAGCGCCATGAGCTCGTCGATGACGACTTCGGCATGCTTCAGCAACCCTTGATCGGGTCTGCGAAGAAGCCACTCACCGCTGCAATCGCGATCGTCGACTTCGGCGGAGGTTCGCCGAACCTCACCGTCGATCAGGCGAAGACGCGCATGTTTTCGACCACGCAGACTACCGAGGGCAAGTCGATGTCCCTCAAGTACTTCTACGCCGAGCAGTCGTACGGCATCATGGAGGTGAACGGCGAAGGGTTCGGGCCGGTGCCGTTCACGATGAGCGGCTGCGACTACAACGGCGTCGGCAAGGCCGTGAACGCTGCGGTCGGCAAGTTCGACAAGTACGTCTACTACTTCGGTACGAAAGCTTCCGCCTGTCAGTGGTCCGGTCTCGGCGGCGGAAACCAGGCCTGGCTGAACGCCAGCATCAGCTGCGTCGTGCTGATGCAGGAGTTCGGTCACGCAGTGACGCTGCCGCACTCCTCGACCATGAATTGCAACGGATCGTCGTTCGCCGACGATCCGTCGACCTGCACGCACAACGAGTACGGCGGCCGGCACAGCCCGATGGGCAGCGGTTGCTACTCGATGACCGGTTGGGAGCGCTGGCGCGAGGGCTGGATTCAGGGCTGCAATGGCGTGCGCGTGAAGGCGAGCGGCACGTACACGATCTATCCGCTCGAGTTGCCCTGTAACGGCGCTCAAGTCTTGCAGATTCCGATGGCCAAGACGCGCAAGGCGCCGGACGGCTTGGCGGTCACGCTGTCTCACTACTACCTCGAGCTGCGTGGCCCATACGGCATCGACACGCCGCTCAAGCCGCAGGTGTTGTTGTATGCAGGCCCCGAGCAGCCGATTCACAACCGGCTCGACGATCAGCGCGCGTGGGTGCTCGATCAGAGCTCGAGCGACACCAGCATCAATGGCTGGGGGCTCGCGGTGGGTCAGACGTTCAACGACCCGGCGGGCGGTGTGAGCTTCACCGTCCAGTCGGCGGACGCGAATTCTGCCACGATTCAGGTGACGATCACCTCGACCACGGTTCCGAACTCAACTGGCGATTCGCTGTGCATCGACAACTCGGTGTTTCAGCCGGGCGTTACCGAGTGTGCACCGACCACCGCGAAGCCCGGCGACACTACCGTCGGCGGTGGAGCGAGCACCGGTGGCCAGACCAACACGGGTGGCTCGGGCGGCAAGGGCGGGGCTGGTACCGGTGGCTTCGGCGGCAAGGGCGGCGCCGGCGGAATGAACGGCGGCTCCGCGGGTCGCGGCGGTTCCGGAGGCGCGGGCGGCAATAGCGGCGCTGCAGGTCGTGGCGGCGCCGGCGGCAACGGCGGCAACGGCAACAACGCCGGTAACGGTAACAACGCCGGCAACGGTAACAACGCCGGCAACGGTAACAACGCCGGCAACGGCAACAACGCCGGTAACGGTAACAACGCCGGCAACGGTAACAACGCCGGCAACGGTAACAACGGCGGAGGTGGAACCAACGCTGGCGGGACCGGCGGAACGACCGGCGGTACCACCGGCGGCTTCTCTACCGGCGGCACGACAGGCGGCTTCTCCACGGGCGGCACAACGGGCGGCGCGCCACCGACGACAGGCGGCGCACCGATCACGACGGGCGGCGTTCCTGCCGCCGGCGGCCCTGGGACAGGTGTGCAGCCACCGGTCGACTCTGGCTGCGCGTGCGAGATAGGCGGCGTAGGCGGGCGCTCGCGGTCGAGTCCCTGGTCGCTCGCGGCCTTGGGCCTCTCACTCACGCATCTGTTCACGCGACGACGCAAGCGCGTGCGCGAGTCAGACCGTTAGTCTCGCTCCGCGCGAGGGGCGCTCGGTCGCCCCTCGACTCGCGCGCATCCAATGTCGCTCGCGAAGATCTCGTCTGCGTGCGCGCTGCGTCGCTGTCAGCGGCGCAGCGCGTCGCGCACGAACGGCCCGTGACCGTGCAGGTATTGGCTGGTCCAGCCGCCGTTGCGCGGTGCTCCAGGCTGCAGCAAGCACGTCGAGTCGACCGGGCAATTGTCCAGTTTCCACGCCGTCCAGCTGATGCCGTTGTCCGCCAGAAAATCCAGCCAAGTTCGGGCTTCGTCCAAGCAGACCAGGCCGTCGAGGCCGCCGTCCGAGTGCGTCGCGCCCCACTCGGTGACGAACAGCGGTAGCCCCGCAGCGAGCGCGTTCTGCGCTTTGCTGCGCAGCGCACTCGTGTGGGTACAGGAATAGAAGTGCAGCGTGTACATCAGGTTCTCGCCGTCGAGCCGATCGTTCGCCGCGAAGTCGACGTTTTGCGACCAGCTCGGCGTGCCGAGTACGATCACGTTGTCCGGGTCGACCGCGCGGATCGCCGAAACTACCGCCTCGTGATAGGGCTTGAGCGCGCTCTTCCAGTCAATGGCGAGCGGCTCGTTGAACGGTTCGTACAAGACGTTCGGCACGTTCCCGTATTTTTCGGCGAGCGCACTGAAGAAGGCGACCGATTCTGCTTGATGAGCGATGGCGTCGTGGTCGTGCCAGTCGACCAGCACGTAAACGCCAGCCGCGATTGCGTTTTCGATCACGGTCTCGACCTGTTGTCGAGCCTTGTCGGGGTTCGTGAGGAAGGCGCCGGACGGCTGGATGCCCATGGCTGCGCGAATCACGCTGACGTTCCAATTGTCGCGCATCCACACCAGCGCTTGCGCGTCCTCGGCGAAGCCGTCGGTCTCCCAGTTGAGCCACATACTGCTCACGCCTTTGAGTTGGACCGGGTCGCCGTTCTGGTCGACGAGGGACTTGCCCACGACCTGGAGTTGGCCGTGCGCCTCGACGGGGGTTGGCCCGGTGCGCTGCCAAGAGTCGTCGGTGGACACGATGCCGGCGCCGCGGCTTGGGCCTTCGGATGAGGAACCGGCGTCGCAGGCGAACGTTAACAAGGAGGGGAGGAGCAGCAAAAGGGACAGTGGTCGGCGCAAGCAAAGCATTCGGTGTGATTCTCCGCGCGTTCAGTGACGGATGGGGGAATGTCCAGGGCGCGCTCGGTCGATCACGAAAAGGGACTCGAGCCCGTCCGCGGGGGTGGACCGCCGAATTGTCTCGCGCGGGCAGCTGTCCGGTGCCCGGCGTGTCACTTGGGCAGGTGTCCGCAAAATTGCTGCTCGTCACCCTCGGGGATTTCACGCCTCTTGGCGCGTTCTCACGCTGGCACGGCGCGTGCTTTAGCGGGCTCATCGCCATGCGACTCCAAGAGAGCCCTGAAGCCCACGAAGCCGCGATCGCCATCATCGAGAGGCCGCTCGAGGCCGCGGCTGCGCTCCGCGCGTTGCCAGCGGACAGCGAGCAGACCCACGTGCTCGCCAAATGCGGGGACGAGCGGGGTGCAGCCTTTGCGCGCCGCGTGCTTCGCCGGGTTCGGCAGGTTCGTCACTCGGGTCTCAAGATTCGAAAGCTTTCCTACTCCGTGTCGAGCGAGCGCGATTTGACCAACGTTCGGCATCGCGGACGGCTTTTGGCCAGCCTGGTGCGCTCGCTCGAACCGGGCGCGACCTTCACGTTGATTGCGTGCGGCCTGAGCGCGGCCGAGGCTTTAGGCTGGACCAACTCGCTGCTCACGCTGGCTCACGTGGGGGTAAGCCTCGAAGTCGTGCTGTGAGCGACCGAAAAACGTGAGGGATTCGCTGCCCCGGCCGGTGCGCCGAGGAGCTCAATCCCGAATCCCGAAATGAGAGCAGGAGCGCTCGCGTTCAGGCGCTTCGCGTGGTCCGCAATTGCCACGAAGTGGCAATTTGCCGCGCAGCTCTTCGAATCCTTTCGGATTCTTGCTATTCGGGGAGACAACCCTGTGGGCGCCCGAACGACTACAGCAGCGACCACTCATCTTTGGCAGGTGTGCGTCTGCTGGCTCGCGTTCGGCGCGCCGGTTACCTTGCTCGGGGCGCGCGCAGCACACGCGCAGGCGACGCCGGCAAAGGGCGCAGAGCCTTCGGTTCACGCTTTCCGCGTCGTATTTTCCTCGTCGAGCGTTTGCGAAAATCCGAACGAATTCGTGGAGCAGCTGCAGCGCCGGACGAAGCAGCTGCGTCCAGCCGACGCGGTCGAGCCAGCGCTCACGTTCTATGTCAGCTTGACCAGCACGCAGGCCGGTGTGCAGGGCACCCTGCGCGTTCAGAACGTCGATGGCACGGACACCGAGCGTCAGGTGCCCGGTGTCGATTGTCACGAGGTGCTCTCGGCCATGGCCCTGATCGGCGCGCTCACGGTGGATCCGTTCGCGCTCACCGGGGAAAACCTGCCTCCGCCTCCGCCTCCACCCACCGCTACGGCGGTGCCGCTGCCCCCGCCCGCGGCAGCGCCCAAGCCGGAAAGTTTTCATTTCGGAGTCGGAGGGCGGGTGAACGTGAATGGCGGCGTGCTTCCCGGCCTGGGCCTCGGTGGCAGTGCGTTCGCAGAGGCGTCGATGCCAGTTGCCGGGGTCTTTCACCCCGGTGTGCGACTCGCGGGGCATTTCGCTCGAGCCAGCAAGGACGCGAACTCCGCGCCGCCGCTCAACACCGGGGCGTTTCGTTGGCTTTCGGCCCGGGTCTCACTGTGTCCACTTTTGTGGTCGCCTCACCCCGCATTCGGCGTGCGGCCGTGCGTTCTCGCGGACGTCGGCCAGCTGCGAGCGCGCGGCACGAACACTGTAAACGACCGAAAATACGACCTTTTTTGGGCGGCGACGGGCCTCGAGCTCGAGCTCGAGCTGAAGCTCGTGGGCCCACTCAGCTTGGGCGCGGAGGCCGGTTTCATGCTGCCTCTGGTACCACGCGACCACTTTGATTTCGTTCCAACCAGCGAAACCTCGCAAGTTCACGAGATTTCGAGCGGTTTTGCCGGCGGGCTGGGGCTCGGCCTCCGCTTTTTCTGATCGGCGCGCGAGTCCCAGCACATACTGGGGGGGCGTGACACTTTCCATGCGAGTCGGCGCCGGCCCTACGGGCGGCCCTCCCGAGCCGGGCGCCACCGAGCGCGCGGTGAAAAGCGGCGTGGTGCACGGCCCGGTTCCCTCCGCGCCGCTCGCCCCCGCCCAGCGCGACGCGTTCTTGGCCGAGCTCTTGCGGACCCACTACGGCACGGTGTGGCGCACGCTGCGTCGGGTCGGGGTGAGCGAAGATCGCGTGGACGACGCGGCGCAAGAAGTGTTCATCGTGGTTTCGCGCAAGCTCGAGCAAATTCAGCCGGGCTGCGAGCGAAGCTATCTGTTGAATTCCGCGATTCGCGTAGCCGCCAACTACCGCCGTGCGCTGCGCACTCGCCGTGAGGTCTCGGACGACAGCGTGCTCGATGAGCAGCGCGATCCGGCGCCTTCCGCCGACCAGCTGCTGTATCGCAAGCACCTGCGCCAAATGCTCGACCATATCCTGGAGAGCTGGCCGGAAGAGCTGCGCACCGCCTTCGTGCTTTTCGAACTGGAGGGGCTGAGCGTGCCCGAAATTGCGGAGTTGACCGAAACGAAGAGCGGCACCGTGGCGTCGCGCTTGCGTCGTGGCCGAGAGCTGTTCCTTGCGGCAGTGAAGCGCTTGAAGGCTCGCGGCTTGGTCGAAGGAGTCGGCACATGACCGAGCTTCGACGATTGCTCGATGGCGACTCGGACGACCTCGCGCTTTCGATCTTGCGCTCGGCCGAGGACGATTCGCCTTCGCGCGATTCGCTGAAGGCCGCGGCGCTCGCGCTCGGAATCAGCGGCACGCTGGGTGGCTCGGCGCTGCTCGCTTCCGGGCTGCGCTCCGCGGCGGTGCCGTCTGCGGCAGCGTCGGGGGCTCATGCTGCGGTCGGGGTGCCCGCGGCTACGACCGTCGCCTCGATCACGGTCGGTGCGATCGTGAAGCAAATGGCGATCGGCGTCGCAGCGGGTGTGCTGGCCATGGGTGGCGTGCAGCTGGCGAGCGAGCAGCCGTCTTCGTCCGATGCGAAAGCCCCCAAGAGTACGGTCGCTGCGGCGCGAGCTGCCGCCCCGCAGGCGGGGAGCCGGACGCCGGGTCATCCGCGCGAGCTCGACGCTCGAACGGCCGCGCTTGGCGGGGAGGCAGTGGAGGCTCCGGCGCAGCCGAGCCTCGACGCCGCCGCAGCGGCGCCGGTGGTTCGCCGGCGCAGCATGCCCTCGGCCTCGGATGTATCGAATGCCCCTTCGCCCACGGTTTTCCAGGCCGCGGAGGCACTAGCGCCGGTGAGCACGGCTGCGCCGGCGCAACCGCTGCAAGCGCCAGAGGCCGAAAAGTCTCCCGTCGCGCTCAACAAGTCGCTGGCGGCAGAAGTCGTGTTGCTCGACCGCGCGCGAAACGCGCTGCTTGCGCACAACCCGAGCGGCGCCCTGCGCGCGCTGGAACAGTATCGAAAAGAGCGGCAAACCGCGATTTTGGAGCCTGAAGCCAACGTGCTGCAGATTCAGGTGCTCGACCAGCTGGGGGAGCACGCCGCCGCGGTGCGCCTTGCGCGGAACTTCGTGCAAGCCCACCCCGAGAGCCGTCACGCGGATTCGCTGCGTGCGCTCGCCGGCGAAGCGCCGTAACGCTCACTGTTGCGCGCGCCGGCGCGCTACGCTCGCACGACGCGCCTCGAGCAGCGGTGAAGTGCTGATCGTCGCTTCGCGCTCGAGCAGCGGTGAAATGCTGATCGTCGCTTCGCGCTCGCAACATTGAGAGTGTGACGACGTCGACCCGTGCGTTCGCGCGCGCGGACTTCGACGCGCGGTGGTTGTTGCTGCTCGCGCAGCGCGGGCTTTCGGGTGAGGTGTGTGCATGGGACGTCTTTTGCGGATGCGCTCCGCGTTGCTAGTGGTGTGTCTGATTTCGACGGAGGCTCACGCGCAATCGGTCGGGAACGCGCCTGCGGCACCGTTGGCCGACGCGGCTTCGCCGCCGTTGACGCATGGCGGTCCGGTCAGCGACGAGCGCGACCAGTTTCGCTTCGGATACAGCGGCTACTTTCGTGCGCCGTTTCGCGTGGGCGTCGGTCGCAAGGATACGGTGCGCGCCGAAGGTGACGAGTCGAAAACCACCTTTCACGTGCCGATACTGCCGGACGACCAATACGTGAACTGGCAGCACACGCGTCACAACGAGCGCGACTGGGCGGAAATGTTCTTTTCCATGGGCAATTCCTGGGTTTCCGGCACCCTCGCGATCGAAGCGTTCAACTTCACCGACGCAGCGTGGAAGGAGGAAGATTCACAGTTCGGCATCGCGCAGGGTTGGGTTTCATTGCGTCCCAAGCTCGGCTGGGAAGGCGCGCGACTCGAGGTCAAGCTGGGCAGCTTCTCGAGTCGCTATGGCACCGCTGGTCGCTACGATGCAGGCGAGTACGACACCTATCTGTTCGGCAGAACGCACGCGATGGGTGAGACCGTGCGCCTCGACCTCGAACAGGGCGAGTTCGAGCTTTGGTTCGAACAGGGTCTCGGTGGCAAGCGTCCGAACCCCAAGGTTAGCAATCGCGGGCGGTTTACTCTGCTCGCGCACGGCCACGCCGGTGCCACTTGGAGCGATACTCTGTCGCTCGGCCTGCACGCCTTGACCTCCTGGACACAGCATGAAATGCCGAGCCTCGGTTTGGACTTGCCGCCCGACGGCACCGTAATGTTCGACACCGCGGTGCCCGATGGCCGGCTCAGCGTGTGGGGAGCGGATCTCGAATGGCGCGGGGGCGCCTGGGGCCGGCTGTATGCCGGGTACTCACGGACACAAGCGAGTTATGCCTTCACGGTCGCGCCGGCGATCGAGGTCATTCACTCGCTGGGTGGGGGGGAATTCTCGCTGGGAGTGGTCGATCAATACCTGGAGGCGCCGCTGAATCCGCGCGACGATCGCACCATGGTCCAAGATTGCCACGCCGCGGACGTTTGGAACGTCGCTGATTGCGGCAAAGGCAACGGGGTAATCGACACGTTACTCGCTCAATACGAGCTCAGCGTTCGCGACTTGAGCGACGCTTTCAGCGCGCACTCCTTGTTCGGGCAAACCGATCTGAAAGCCAAGTTCTACGGCATGCTGAACCGGGTCAGCAGTGAGACCCGGGTGGTGCCGGAGTATCGTAGCTACCGAAAGCTCAAGTACGGTGTCGATTTGGAGTTCGATCCGCTTCCGGGGCTCGGCGTTGGCTTGCGCGCCGATCGCGTCGAGCCGCAAGACCATTTTCCTGAGCAGGCCTTCTCGGTACTTTCGCCGCGCGTCAGCTTCCGCTCGCAGTTCCTCAGCCGCGAGACGCTGACGCTGCAATACTCGCGCTACTTCTACGCGCGGCGGGAGTGCGCGAGCGACCGCCCGCTCGGCTGCACGCAAGCGCCTCCCTCGGGCACGGCTCCGGATGGGTTTGGCAGCGCCCCCGGCGTCAATCAGGACGCCACGACGCGCGGCGCAGCTGCGGCACGCCCGGATTTGAGCGCGATCAAGCTCGAGGCCAGTATTTGGTGGTGAGCCGCGCTCAGCGTCGGTAGCGTAAGCGCGTACCGTACTCCACGCTCAGGCGCAGCTCGTCCGCGCTGAGCTCGGGCGGAAAGTAGCAGCCCGAGACCTTGGCGTGAGCGAGGCTCGCGCCCTCCAGGTTCGCCTCGCGGAAGTCGATGCCACGCAGATCCGCGTCGCGGAAGTAAGCGTCTTGAAAATTCACCTGGCGCGCGTCGAGCCCGCGCAGGTCGCGGCCGCGAAAGGACAGCGCGCTCAGGTCACAAGCCGTGCCGGATGGCCGCTGGCGATTGAACTCCTGCACGTGTTCATCGCGTAGCAAAACGTAGAACGGGTCATTGCTTTGTCGCATACCGCCTGACCTTCAGAACGGCGCGATCCATGCGGCTCTTTACTGCTCGTGAGCGGGACAAATTATGACGCGGCGCGCACGTGATGTAGGGCCGAGTGGCAGGAAGGCTGGGCTTCGTACGAAAATACGTCGATTTTTCCGGCAAATCTCGCTGTTGGTGCGCGCGCTTTGCTACGATAAGCGTGAGGCCCATGAAAGCACCGCGCGTGCGCCTGCTTCGCTGCCTGGCTTTGCTCGCCCTTGCAAGCTTTGGGCTCGCTTCTGGTTGCGCCGGTTCGGAGTTTTCAGCGGGCGGCGGCGCAGCCACGGGTGGTGTCGGCGCGGGAACGGGGGGCAGAAGAAGCTCGGGCGGCGCAGCGACCGCAACGGGTGGCATTCGGGGTTCGGGGGGCGGGAGCTCGAGCGGCGCCGGCGGAGAACCCGCCGGCGGCGCCCCAGGGGGCAGTAGCTGTCAAGCGCCATCGGACTGCAACGATCACGATCCGTGCACCATCGATCGCTGCTCAGGTGAAGGAACCTGCGACTTTCGTCCACGCTGTACCGCGGGCGAAGTGTGCTGTCGCGGCGTGTGCGGCGAATGCTGCGACGATAGCGCGTGCGACGACCAAGTCACCTGCACCAAGGATACGTGCGTAGCCGGCGCCTGTACGCACACGCCCGACGACGCGGCGTGCAGCGAAACCCAATACTGCTCCAGCACTGACGATTGCCGCGCCAAAGTGCCCTGTCAGGTCGACGTCGACTGTGACGACGGTGACCCGTGCACCACCGAGGTTTGTGAGGCGAATCAATGCGTGCGCAGCCCTTGTGGAGAGGGCCTCAGCTGTTGTCCGGGGCAAGGTTGCGCCGAGTGCTGTAGCGACGCTCAATGTCACGACCAGGATGCGTGCACGCGCGATTCGTGCGTCGACGGGCGCTGCCAGCATTCGGAGTTGTGCGGGGCCGGGCTCAGCTGCTGCCCTTCCGCCGATGAACAGAGCGCGACCTGCGGCGCGTGTTGTTCGGCTTCTGACTGCGACGATCGCGTCGCGTGTACGATCGACCTTTGCACGACGACCGGCTGTGCCCACGTCGCTGACTCGAGTCAATGCGCCGACAACGAAACCTGCAACGCAGCGCTCGGCTGCCAGCGCGTGGTGCAGTGCAAGGAGCCAGGCGATTGTAAGAGCCCGGTCGACAGCCCGTGCATCAAGCCGACATGTCAAAACGGTCAGTGCAGTTTCCCCAATTGCAGCAGCGGGCAAAAATGCTGCCAGGACGGCTGCCGTGGCTGCTGTGCCGACACCGATTGCGCCGACGCCTACGACTGCACGATCGATCGCTGCGTCGCGGGCAGCTGTCAAAACGAACCTTCGAACGATCGCTGTTCGGGCGGCTTCGAATGCCGTCCCAGCGCGGGCGGCTGCGTCGAATGCACGGGAAGCGGCGAGTGTGACGATGGCAACCCGTGCACCACGGATCACTGCGAAAGTAACCGTTGTTCACACGTGAACGCGTGCGCGATGCGCGGGCAATTGTGCTGCGGAAATGCTTGCGCTGCGTGCTGCACCGACTACGACTGCGTTCCCAATCCGCTGCCGGTTCCGCCGGGCAAGGTGTGTCAGTCTTACGCGTGCGAAGCTGGGAAATGCGTGACCAAGAGTGCGACATGCGCGGTCACCACCTCGTGTTGCCCGGTCGGAGGCTGCACTTTGCTCGGCTTGTGCAAGTCCAGTGGTTGAGGCAAAGCGTAGCTTTCCTCTGACATCGCTCGGCAGAAACGAAAACTGAGCTTGATCTGCCAGCGCGGCCGTCGCAGGCTACCTACGCACGACGAGCGCCATGTCGGATCTCGAGCAAAGCCCTGTCCCGCCGGTCGCGGAAATTTCGGAGCCGGGTAGCGGGCCCAGGGTCGCCCCTGCCGAACCGGAGGGTGCTCCGCCTGCGCCGTCCGAGCCTCCTTCGGATCGCGAGCCCGCTTCCGAGACCGGAACCAAAAAGCGCGGCAGCATTCGCCCTGCACCCGCGGGCTGGCGTTCTTCCGAAGGGCGCTTGCGTCCGGCTCCCATGGTGGTCGTGTATTCGGGGGACAGCGATCGCCCCGCGCCGAACTGGGAAACGGAACAGCACAGTCCGAGGGGTCCTTCGGTTCGCGGGTTGCGCGCCGAAGAGACGGGTCCCTTCCTGCCGGTTCAGGGTTTCTATCGCAAGACGTTACCCTCCGGGCTGTTCGATGCGCTGGCGGCCGAGTCGCAAGAGGCTCCGCCGCAACCCGAGAGTGAGCAGCGCAGCGTTGCGCTCGATCCGGCGCTGACGACGGAGCTCGCTGACGCCGAGCGGCCCGCGCCGAGCGAGCTGGCGAGCAGCCCGACACCGGCGCGAACGGAGCCCGAGCTCGAACAACGAAGCGTGCTCATCGCTCCCGAGCCGCCGGTGGCCGCCGAGCCCGAGCGCGTCTCCTCCGATCTGCAAAGCAGTGAACCGAGTGAGCTCTCGCGCGCCGATCGCGCTGCGGCGATCACCGCGCGAGCACTCCGCTCTCCGTCTCAGGCTCCCCCCAATCCGGCGTCCGCGGGCGATGCCAGCGCGGATGCACGCGCGCAACCCACCGTGCGTATGCCGCGCGTCCAGCCCGGCGCACGCCGGCTCTCCTCGGTGCCGGCAGCGCCCACCGAGGCTTCGGTGAACGCAGCCAAGGCGCTGGCGGCGCGCGGTCTGCGCGTGTCCGGCCGGCCTCCGCCCGAGGAAACCCGCTTGCCGGGCGTGCCGCGCAGCCTGGTCATTGGTCTCTGGGCGGTGGCGGTGGGCCTCGCGTTGTTCTTGATCCAGCGCGCGCGTGTGCGCAGCGCGAGCGAGCACGCGGGCCCCTCCGCCGCGCAGGTCGAAGCCAGCCGCGAGCCCTCGCTCGCTCCTCAGTCTTTCTCCGCTGTCTCGCGCGAACGTCAGTCGGACTCGCCGCCCGCTTTCGTTGAGCCGAAAGCCGAGCCTTCGGCTCCGCCGAGCGCTGCCGTGGTTGCGCAAGCGCCGAACCCCGAGCCCGCTCAGAGTGCGCAGGCCGAGCCGCTTCCACCCGCGGAGTCTGCTGCCGCCGCCGAAGCGCCGAGCGCTACAAAAGCGAGCTCCAATGGAATTCGCACGGTCAAACTCGAGGTCATGCCCGCCGATTCCAAGGTGTTCGTGCGCGGCCTGATGCGCAAAGGCCCGCCGTTCCTGTTCGAAATCAAACCGGGGTCGCGCGTCATCGTCGAGGTCGTGCGGCCTGGCTACGTGGCGCGGCGGGTCGTGCTCGACGGCAGCAAGCTCGATTTTGCAGTCGGCTTGTTGCGACGCACTCAGAAAGCGCGCCCGCGCGCGGAGACCCCGAATTCGACCGCGGGCAGCGAGCCGGCGGAGGAACGGCCGGCGGTAGTGCAAAGCGGGCTGTGAGGCCCGAGTCTGGCATTCCCGCACCGAGGCCTGCCATTCGGCCCGCCAGTTGCTAGATTTGAAACTGACGTGGCTAAGCTGACCGATAAACAAATCGAGCGCATCTCGAGTGCCATCGCGGAGCCGAGGCGGTTCAAAATCCTGAAAGATTTGGCCGCCCAAACCGAGCCGATGGGCTGCAGCTGCATCGTCAGCAAGCATGGCGTGAGCCAGGCCACCATTTCGCATCACTTGAAAGAGCTGGAAACCGCTGGGCTCATCGAGATCGAACGGTTCGGCAAGTTCGGCAACGTGAGCCTGAAGCGCGACGTATGGAACGCGTACGTCGCCCGTCTGGCCGAGCTGGCTTGACGTCTCCGGTCACGATACTTAGATAGCCATCGAAATGAAGGCGCTGCTGTGCGTGCCTCGGAGCGCGCGCGGCAACGCTTTGATTTGATTCAACATTTAGATGATTGTCTATGTATCAAAGTGGAAAGAACAGGCTCATGGCTCAACTAGCTGGAAAAACTGCAATTGTTACAGGGGCTTCCAAGGGGATCGGCGCGGGGATCGCGAAGGCGCTGGCCGCAGCAGGCGCCTCGGTCGTCGTGAACTACGCGGGCAGCAAAGAAGGTGCCGACGCGGTCGTGCGCGAGATCGTCGCCAGGGACGGCAAGGCGATCGCGGTGCAAGGGGATGTGGCCAAAGCAGAAGACGTGAAGCGCCTCTTCGCGGAGGCGAAGCGCGCGTTCGGAGCGCCCAGCATTTTGGTCAACAACGCGGGCGTCTACCATTTCCAGGCCCTCGGCGAGATCACGGAAGCAGAGTTTCACCGCCAGTTCGACACCAACGTGCTCGGGCTACTGCTCGCCACCCAGGAAGCGGCGAAGCACTTCGAAGGCGGCGGCAGCATCATCAACATCAGCTCCATTGCTGCCACCAACGCGGTTCCCGACACGGCGGTCTACTCGGCCACCAAAGCTGCGGTCGACTCGATCACACGTGTGCTGTCGCGTGAGCTCGGGTCGCGGCAAATTCGCGTCAACGCGATCAGCCCGGGCCCCACCGAAACCGAGGGCACGCACGCGATCGGCGTATTCGAAAGCGACTTCGGTAAACAGCTGGTCGCGAGTACTCCGCTCGGCCGCGCCGGTCAGCCCTCCGACATCGCCCCAGCCGCGGTATTCCTCGCGTCAGACGCCGGCTCCTGGATCACCGGCGAGAGCATTCGAGTCTCCGGCGGCGCCACCTGAGCGGCGAAAACGAGCACGGCGAACGGGAGCGCGCCCGAAGCGACGCTCCCGCGCGTGCTCAGCGAAGGCGCGAAGCGACCGCTCGGCGCGCGAGTCGCTCGGCGTGCTTCAGATCGTTGCAGCGGAAGGCGTAGCCCGGGCGTGACAGCTCGAGCATGGCGGTGAGCTCGCCCTCGACCAGGATTGGGATCATGGCCACGGCTCCGACGCCAGGCTGGCTCGTGGCGAAGCGCTTGGAGAGCTCGTCTTCCACCGGACCATAGGGTGGCCCTTGAACCGGGATCCCTTGGCGCGCGGACTGCACTACGAGATCGTGCTCGGAGAGGGGGTAGCCCAGCCGACCATGTGACACCGTGCCGAGCACCGCTCGCGTGAAGAGCGCGCGGCCACGGCGGCCGCGGTAGTGAAACATTGCGGACTCCGCGCCGGTGAGCGTTTGGGAGAGCCGGAGCGTCGTGTTGAAGAGCAGATCTTCGTCGCGCAGGCGCGCCACGGTCGCTCCCAACTCGGCGAGCTGGGGACCCGTTGGCTCGGACGAGCGCTTGCCGTGTAGCGCCGCTATTTCGCGCACCCGGTTCAGGCCTCGCCACACGCCGTCGAACGCTCGCACCTGGCAATCGTCGGCAACGCGACCGCGTTCGACTCCGCGAATCAAGAGCGCCGTGTTCACGGGCCCCACCGAGACTTCGCCGTTCGAGACGTACCAGAGCGGGGGCGGATGCCACCTGAAAACGCTCGGTGAAACGATGGTTTGCAGCTGATGAGCCAACATCGCCGCGCATTGTCCCAGGCTCCCGAGGGCCGGCCAAAAAAACGGCGCTGTTGCCGCAGGGTCGCCTGCGCTTGGGAGCGACGGGCTGCCGCCGCGTGGAGCCCTTGGGTCGCCACAAAACTGGCGCATGCGGGCTGCCGCGTGGCGACCCCAACTGAACCCCGGCTTTTTCCTCGCCGTGGGCGGCGGGTCCGAGTGCGCGGCGATCAGTGAACGATCGGCTTTACGATCGCTTTGCCGTCACGCAAAATGACGTCGAAGGTGACGATGCGGTCACCGTGCAGGGCCTTCAGCTTCGCTTCGGTCTCGCTCAGGCGTTTGGCCAAGCGCTCGAGGCTCGGTGGGCGACCGTTCGAGGCGCGAAGACGCGCGTGAATTTCTTGCACCCGTTCCATGCTCACCGCGCGCGACGTGGGAGACGGGGGCTCGCTCGGCTCGGCCGTGGTTAGGCGCGGGGTCGGTTGCGGTGGAGTCGGAACCCGAGTGCTCACGGGTGGGCCCGCCTCGCTCACTGGGCTCAGCCGCGGGGTTGCGCTCGACGAATCCGTGGCGAGCGCCAGGGGCATGCGGGGCTCGGTTTTCTTCGCGTCGTGCTGACCGGAGCCTGCCTCGAAGGCAGGCCGGAGATCCGGATTGGTGCGCGCGCCCTCGCGAGCCAGGGGTTGCCGAAAGTCTCGAATGGTTCGCGACGACTCCGGTCGCGTCGCGCGGGTCGCGCCGTCATTCGAGGCGACGATCGGTAGCGGCTGGAGCGGCGAGGTGGACGGCGTTCCGAGCGGCGGCGTGAGCGCTCTCGCTGCTGGCCGCGAGCTGCGCGTGAACGACCCTTCCAAGCCGGTGACCGGTGTCACCAAATACCGGCTCGAATGCGGGCGCGGCGGCGCGTCGCTGCGCGGAACGGGCTCACGCAGAACGCGCGTCGCTCGCTCGATGGGTGGTGTCGATTCGCGTGGCGTGACTTCCCGTGAATGTGCGCCGCTGCCGGCGCGCCCGGCGAGCCGTTTCCAGCATTGCTGGTAGCCGTCATAACGTTGGTGTACGAGCGTCAGGCGCACCCGGGCCAGCGCTCCGACATGCTTCTGCTCCACCAGCAGCTGAGCGAGCTGATGATCGATCTCTTCTCGCAGCGCGGCCGGCTCGGTGCGCTCGGAGCCGGAGAAGAAGCGCTCGTAGCGCAAGTTCAAGCGCTCGAGACGAACCTCGAGATCGTCGAGCGCGCTATCGAACTCTTCCGGGTCGAACACGTTCCCACAAGCAGTACGCTCGCCACGGCGGCGCCGCAAGTACGTCCCCGACCCCTACGCTTTCGCCTCGGCCTCTTTCGCGCAAACACGGCGCGAACCGGTTTTGATTGGCACGAAAAGCCCCGGCCCCCGACCCCCCTTGACGAGCTCCGCCGCGCGACCTGCCCGACGCGGCACGCGCGGAGCCGGACTGCTCGACCGGCGCAAGTGTGCAGGCCAGACAGTGGCGCTTCTTCGAGTCAGCATAGCATCTTGCCTAATTCGTTTCGAAGCCCAGCAGGCTGCGCGAGCGCACGCGCTTGCATCGTTCAGGTGAACTCCTTATGGCTGCCCGAAAGCCAATTTCACCGCTTGGTAGGGCCCAATTCGTGTCGAAGTTCTTGACTCCGATTTCATCCGCAGCCTGGCTGCTCGGTTCCGTTGCGTTCGTTGCTTGTGGAGGTTCGGCGTCGCTCTCGCTCGAGCCGGCCAAGGCTGCCCCGAGCCCGGCTCCCGCGCCCGCGGTGGCAATGCCTGCGCCGGTGCTGGTGGCCCAGCTCGACTTCGCAAACCCCTCGAATTTCGAGCGGCGAAAGGAGTCGCTCTACCTCAGCTATTACGAGCTCGGCCTCGCGCCCGAGGATGCGCGTGTGCCGACGCTCGCCGTTCTGCGCGGCGAGTCGCTCGTGCCCAGCCAGGCTGTCGACAGTGACGGTGATGGGCGCAAGGACGGCTTGCTCGCGCTGGTCGATCTGGCCGCCGCCGAAAGCGCAACGCTTAGCGTGGTGAGCGACGAGCAGCTTTCCAAGCAGCACTTTAGCAAGCTGACGCAGGCGGTGCTCGCGCGAAAGACCGGCGGGGAATGGCGCCCGCGCCAGGACAAACCGGAGCTCAAGGAATACGTGGGCGGAAAGTTCGAAGACGTGGATAGCTTCACGCCTCCGCCCGAGCACACCGATCACTCGCAGCTGATTCGCTTCGAAGGCCCCGGCATCGAGTCGGACAAGGTCGGCTACCGCGTGTATCTCGACTGGCGTAACGGCTTCGATATCTTCGGCAAGCGCGTGAGTACCCCAGTCCTGCAGGACGTCGGTCAAGACGGCTACGAGTCGTATCACCACCTCGCCGACTGGGGCATGGACATCCTCAAGGTCGGCGAATCGCTGGGCATCGGCGGCTTCGGATTTTGGGACGGCAAGAAGGTGCAGCTGGTGTCCAAGGTCGACGGCTGGGACGCGCGCGTCAGCGAGAACGGCAGCCTCGAGTCCGCCTTCCACATCAAGTATCGCGGCTGGAACGTAGACGGCAAGAAGGTCGATCTGAATGCGCGTTTCGCCATGGTCGGCGGCAGCCGCGCGGTTCACGTGCGAGTGAATGCGAGCGACGCGCTCAAGAACTTGACCATCGGCTTGGTCAAGCACCCCGAGACCGAGCGAATTTCCGGGCCGAGCGAGCTGACCGGCACGGCCTACACGTATCTTTCGAGCTGGGGCAAACAGAGCCTGAATCAAGACATGTTGGGCATGGCGGTCTTGTTCCAGAAAGGCGCGCTGAGCTCGCAACAAGACGACGGCGCGAACTACGCGGCGGTGCTGAAGCCGGACGGCAACGAGCTCGACTACTACTTCCTCGCGGCTTGGCAGGGGGAGCCAGGCGGCGTGAAGACCCGTCAGGAGTTCGTGCAAAGTCTCGACCAAGAAGCCGAGCGGCTGACCATCACGCCGCGCCGCCGCTTACGCACGGTACGCTCTCAGCAGGCGCAGACTCCGATCACCGGCCCGAGCGCGCTCGCCTGGGCGAAAAAGCTCGCCGACTCCGAGCTCGCGCGTAAGGCGCTGCTCTACAAGCAAGGGGGCTGGGACACGAATCGCAAGCGCAAGCCTCGCTTCGAGTACGATATCGTCGGTCTGCAGCCGCTCGCGTACGACGAGCTCAACGCGGTCGCGCCGGATCCCAAGTACGAGCAGGTGATGCCGCAAGTGTCCGGCTCTTACGTCACGGAGTCGGGTGAGCTGCTCGAGTATCAACTCGACGAGTACAGCATCGACAGCGTCAACCCTGGGCGTAACCTGCTGCGCCTGTACGAGCGCACGAAGTCCGAAAAGTACAAAAAGGCGGCGGCGCTCTTGCGCAAGCAGCTCGCCAAACAGCCAAAAACCAGCGAGGGCGCGTTTTGGCACAAGAAGAAGTACCCATATCAGTTGTGGCTCGACGGCGTGTACATGGGCATGCCGTTTCTCGCGAGCTACTCGGCGCTGTTCGAGAAGGGCAAGAGCTTCGACGAGGTCGTCAACGAATTCGTGATCACTCGGAAGCGTCTGCGTAACCCGGAAACGGGGCTGTACTTCCACGCTTGGGACGAGAAGAAGCAGCAAACCTGGGCCGATCCGGCGACCGGGCTCTCCAAACACTACTGGGGGCGGGGGATGGGCTGGTTTGCCATGGCCGTGGTCGACGTGCTCGACATCATACCTCCGGGTGATGAAGCGCACCGCAAGCCGCTGCTGCAGATCGTCGAGGAGCTCGCGGCGGCCCTCGTGAAGGTCCAGGATCCGCAGACTGGCACCTGGTGGCAGGTGCTCGATCAACCGAACGGCCTCGGCAACTATCGTGAGTCGACCGCTTCGGCAATGTTCAGCTATTTCCTGGCCAAAGCGGTGCGCAACAAGTACCTGCCCGATTCGTACCGTCAGGTCGCGGTTCGCTCTTTCGAGGGCCTGGTGAAGGAGTTCATCAACGTCCACGCGGACGGCAAAATCAGCATGACCAACCAGTGCCTGGTGGCCGGCTTGGGGTTCGGGCGCGACGGCAGTTATCGCTATTATCAGAGCGAACCGGTCTGGGAGAACGACGCCAAGGGCAACGGGCCCTTCATTCTCGCTGGCGTCGAACTTTACCGACTGCTTGGTAGCGGCTGAGCGCGGCCTCGCGCTTCGGTCGCGCGCGCGAGGCATTTTGCCGGTTTCCTTCGTTCCAGGCCCGCCGTATGCCTCGCGGTCGAGGTCAGCAAAGACGTGCCGAGGTGGTCCTGGTCGAGAGCGAGCTGCGTATTTTTGACAGCGTCGTTGGCCGCGTCGAACGCGCGGGCCGGCAACGACGACGAGCTGTTCGTCGGTAACGAGGCCGCAATGGCCGGTGGCGCGGTCGCCGCGACGGTGGATGACTCGAGCGCGACTTGGTACAACCCTGCGGGCCTCGGCGCGGTCACGCGCGATCAGATCGACGTCAGCGGGACTGCGTATACGCTGCGCTTCTACTCGGCGCCCGGTTTTCTGCGTAGCGCGAGCGGCGCGGTCGACGACGCTTCGGTGCTCGAGTTCTTGTCGAGCCCGTCGCAAGTGGCGCTCGTGAGGCGCCTGTCCCCGGGCGTGAGTTTGGGGCTCGGCTACTTCGTGCCACAGGCGTCGAATCTACTGTTGCGCGAGTCGCTGGACATGAACGCGGACGGAGCCGCTTCCAGCGTTCAATTCACCTTGCGCACCACCCGTATTCAGCACACGGCCGCGCTTGGCCTGGGCGCCGCGCTTTCGGCACACGTGCGCGCCGGGTTCAGCGTCGTCGGCACGTACGAAGATGCGACGCAGTCGATCTCGGTCGTCACGCTGCGCAACCGGGAAGACCAGTCGAACCAGCTCTCGTTCAACTCGGTGCTCGGCACCTTCTCGCGCGCCGGCCTGGAGCTGGTGAGCGGCTTCCAGTTCGAGCTGTCGCCGCGCTTCCGGCTGAGCCTCACTGCGCGTAGCCCGCGCGTGCTGGTGCACCAATCGACCAGTTTCAGCGCCGCCTTTGGCTCGGCCGAAAACGGGCCCGGCGGCGCCCACGTCGATGGGGCGGCCGTGGCGCCCAGCGCCGGTCACACCGGAGTCGATGTGGTGCGTGCGGGCCGCGCGGGCGTCGGTCTCGCGTACCTGCCGAACCCGAGCGACTGGCTGGCGTTCGAGTTCGACGTGCAGCCGCCGGTTCACAGCGAGATTTCCGGCGTCGACCGCGTGGCTGTGGTGAACGCGCGCCTCGGCGGGTACCACCGCACGAGTGACAGCGTGGCGCTCGGCGCGGGCCTGTTCACCGATCGCTCGCCCGATCCCGAAGCGAGCGGCATCGCCAATGGCCGCGGCCATTTCTATGGGGCCACTCTGGGCGTCGAGCTCAGCAACAAGCACCGCTTGGCGCGAGGTGAGCGCGCCGATTCTCTGCTGCTCTCGTCGACCTTCGCGCTGCGCTACGCGTTCTCGGACGGTAACTTGAACGGCTTGGTCATGAATGACGCTTCAGCAGAAGAGCCGCTCTCGGTCGGCAAGGGCCGGCTGCTGGTGCACGAAATCGGCCTGTACGTGGGTGGGGGCTTGGGCTTTTGAGCCGCCCAGCTCACGCCTCGCGAAACAGCGTTTTCTTGTAAAAGGCGAGCTCGGCGATCGACTGGCGAATGTCGAACAGCGCGTCGTGCTCGGCGTCGGTCGGCTTGGGGTAGACCGCGGTCGGCCCCCGCCAGAGCCTTGCGAGCACCTTGACCGAGGACACGTCGACCGTGCGATAGCTCAAGTAGCCCGCGAGGCCCGGCATCCAGCGCTCGATGAAGCGTTTGTCGTGCCCGATGCTGTTGCCGCACAGGAGCGCGGGGTACGAGCACCAGCCGGTCACGCGCTCGAGCAGTTGTTTTTCGGCTGCTTGCAGATCCAGCGTCGAGGCCGCGACACGCTCGAGCAGGCCCGTGCGCTCGTGCATGTTACGGACGAAGGGCGTCATGCGTTCGAGCGCCACGGCGGGTTGCCACACGTCGCAGCAAAACTCCTCGAGCGGCTCGAGCTCGGCATTGGTGACAACCAATGCGGCCTGCACGATCACGTCGTTTTGTGCGTCGAGGCCGGTCATCTCCAGGTCCACCCAGGCCAGGTTGTTCGGGTCCTGAACGCGACGAATCTTGGCGCTCGCCATCGCTAGCTCGCTCCTCTCTCTCGCCCGCGCGTGGGGCGCCGGCTTTGCCCTTCGCGGCGGCTCGCTTCCGAGCGCCGGTTTGCTTCCGTACGGGGGGAAACCGAGTGTTTTTTGCCGCGGCCGCGCTTCTTGGCCAGGTGGCGCCCGGGCGCTACGGGTTTTTCGGTTTTGACTTCGGCGTTCACGCTGCCCGGCTGATCCTCGTCCGGCAGCACGATGCTGGGCTTCTTCTTGCGCCCTCGGTAAACCAGCAGGGTGCGCCCGACGACCTGGGCCACGGTGCTCCGGGCAGCTTGCTCGATTGGCTCGGCCAAAGCGTCCGCGCCTTCACTCGCTTCGGCCGCGACCTTGATCTTGATGAGCTCGTGAGTGGTGAGCGCCTGATCGATGGCTTTGAGCACGGGTTCGGTGAGCCCCGCGTGGCCGACCTGCACGACCGGTTTCAACGTATGCCCGAGCGCTCGCAGAAAGCGTCGTTGCTTGCCAGTGAGGGAAAATGTCACCGGAACGTCTTACCTCGCCTGCTCGCCCGAACCAAGTGAGGGGTAGGCTTTCCGACCGAGCGAACGCGGGCTGGTTCGCCGGGGCGCCGAAATTCCGGCGAGATGTGGCATGCTCCGCGCGTGCATATTCTTTATGGAGTGGTGGGCGAAGGCATGGGTCACGCGACCCGCAGCCGCGTCGTGATCGAACATTTGGCCGAGCTCGGACACAGCGTAAAGGTCGTGGTTTCGGGTCGTGCGCACGGCTTTCTGGTCGAACGCTTGAAGGCGTTTCCACAAGTCACTTTCGAGCAAATCGAAGGGCTCACGCTCACCTACCTGGGCAACGCGGTCGATCGTAGCGCCAGCATTTACAACAACTTGAAGCACGCCCCGACCGCGGTCGCGCGCAACGTCGAGGTCTATCGCCAGGTCGCCGAAGCCGGGTTTCGGCCCGATCTAGTGGTGAGCGATTTCGAGTCCTGGGCTGCGCTGTACGGCCGGCGCCATCGCATCCCGGTGATCAGCATCGACAACATGCAGATCATCAACCGCTGCCGTCACAAGCGCTCGCTGCTCAGCGGGGCAGGCTTCGACTATCGTCTGACCCGGCTGGCGGTGAAGGCGAAGGTTCCCGGCGCGTACCACTACCTCATCACCACCTTCTTCACGCCCGAGGTGAGGAAGAAGTACACCGCGCTGGTCCCGCCGATTTTGCGCCCGGAAATCCTGCGGGCCGAGCGAGAACCAGGCGACCACGTGCTCGTCTATCAAACGCAAACCACGCAGCACCAGCTGGTGCCGACCCTGAAGAAGCTCGGCTATCGCTTCCGGGTCTACGGTCTGGGCCGTGAAGGAGTGGAAGGCAACGTCACCTGCTGCGCGTTCTCGGAAACTCGTTTCGTCGACGATTTGCGGACCGCGCGCGCGGTCATCGCGGGCGGCGGCTTCTCGCTGATGAGCGAGGCGGTGTCGCTGCGTGTGCCCATGCTCTCGAGCCCAGTGCTGGGTCAGTTCGAGCAAGAGCTGAACGCACGCTATCTGGCCGCGCTCGGCCTGGGCGGCTTCGCCCCCCGTCTCGACGAGGCCAGCATTCAAGCCTTTCTGGAGCAGGTGGACTCCTGCGCTGCACGGCTCGCCGAGCGTCCCCGCTACGACAATTCCTTGCTTTTCAGCGCGCTGGACGAGCTACTCGAGCGCGTCGCCCGCGGAGAACCGCGCCCCAAAGCCATCGAGGGTCCGGCCATCGGCAAGTGGCAGGAGTGAGCCTGGGGCTTGCATTCGTGAGCGGGTGGGAGAAAGCTGTCGCGGTCGTGCGCGCTCCGCTCATTTCGTAAGAGATTTCGATGCTGACCCCGCGTGTTCGCCTATTCGTGATTCTGGCTGCCATCTTCATGACCTGCCTGGTCGTGGGCGACATCATCGGCGGCAAGTTGATCGAGGCTCACCTGTTCGGTCACACCTTCACGCTGACCGTGGGTATGATCCCGTTTCCGGTCACGTTCCTGTTGACCGACGTCCTGAACGAGTTTTACGGCAAGCGCGCGGCCCGCTTCGTCACCGTGATCGGCTTCTGCTCGGCGGTGCTCTCGTTCGGATTCATCTTCTTGGCCGGCGCCATCCCGATCGCTCCGTTCGCGCGGCAGCCGGATTGGCAAGGCGTCAACGAAAGCTCGTTCGCCAACGTGTTCCTGGGTTCCCAGCGCATCTTGGCCGCCTCGATGGTGGCCTACGTGGTCGCGCAGCTGGTCGATATCGCGGTGTTTCACGTGTTGAAGCGCGCCACGCACAACAAGCTCTTGTGGCTGCGCGCAACCGGCTCGACCATGGTCTCCCAGCTGATCGACACGGTGGTCATCACCTTCGTCGCCTGGACGGGCATCCTCAACGTCGGACAAATGACCAACATGATCGTGTCCTCGTACACGCTCAAGATTTTGATCGCGGTCGGTCTCACCCCCATGATTTATCTGGTGCATGCGTTGGTCGAGCGCGTTCTCGGTATCGAACCGGTGCTGCTCGACGACAGCGGCGAGCCGGTTCATGGCGAAGTCGCGGTGACCGCCGCCCAGGCCGAATAGCGTGCTGGCGCTCGGTATCGATCCAGGCACGCTGCACCTCGGTTGGGGTGTGGTCGAACGCGATGGCAACCGTTTGCGCCATGTCGCGCACGGCGTCATTCACTTGCGCTCGGGCACCGCCCTCGCTTCGCGTCTTTCGCATATCGCCAGCGCGCTGAGCGAGGTCGTTGCCCTGCAGCAGCCGGGCGTCGCCGCGGTCGAATCGCTGTTCTTCCACAAAGACGCGCAGGCAGCTGCCAAGCTCGGCCACGCGCGCGGCGTGGTTCTGCTCTGCCTCGAGCAGGCCGGCGTCGAAATCGCCGAATACGCGCCCGCGCGCGTCAAGCGCACGGTGGTCGGCCACGGCCAGGCCGACAAGCGCCAAGTCGCCCTGATGGTGCGCGCCCTGCTCGGCCTTGCTGCGCCGCCGCCGAGCGACGCGGCCGACGCGCTGGCCCTCGCTATCACTCACTTGCGACTTGGCACGCTCACTGCGACGCCAGCACAGGTGGCCGCAGGGGAAAATGTCAGCCCGGCTCGGGAACGGCTGCTACGTCTGTTGCAGCCGGGGCGAAGAAGGGCGCGTCGCAGTTCGTCGGGTCGGTGAGCG
>DASZQI010000024.1:0-81773 GCA_035549735.1 Polyangiaceae bacterium
CGCGAAGCACAGGCGGCGGGCGCGAAGCACAGGCGGCGGGCGCGAAGCACAGGCGGCGGGCGCGAAGCACAGGCGGCGGGCGCGAAGCACAGGCGGCGGGCGCGAAGCACAGGCGGCGGGCGCGAAGCACGGCGCGGGGCCAGGCGGGATCGTTTTTGCCGAGGAGTTGCGCTGCTACGCAATTGCGCTCGCTCGAGCGGGTCGCGCTGGCTCAAGTACTTGCGCTGGCCCAAGTAACTTGCGCTGACCCAAGTAACTTGCGCTGGCCCAAGTAACTTGCGCTGGCCCAAGTACTTGCGCGGCCCTAGCAGGTCGATTGCGAAGGAGTGCGCTGGCCGAAGCGGGCCGCGCTGACCCAATCACTAGCGCTGGCCGAAGCGGGCCGCGCTGACCCAATCACTAGCTGGCCGAAGGGTCGCGCTGTTCCAATCAGTAGCGCTGGTCGAACCGAGTTGGCTGCGCTGACCCATTACTTGCGCTCTCCCCTCGTGTCGCAGCGCGGACAACGCGCCGCGAAGTCCTTGCGCTGGCCCAAGTGCTTGCGCTGGCCCAAGTGAAGCTCCAAATCTGGACGCACGCTGCGGCCATCGCGTCGCACCGACGCGCGCCGCAGACGCCGCCAGCATTGTTGAGACCGCGCGCCCTGCTCAAGTGTCGAACGCCGCAGCCGTCCCGATGTCGAATTCCGTCGCAAAGCGTGCGTTCGTCTGCGCAAATCCTGCATGCGTCACCCAAAGCCTCGGCTGAAAGGCGCGCCGCAACGCGCGCTGCTGCGCGGTGGTCGCTCTGCGAGTTCGCAACAGAGCCGGGCAGGCGCGGCTGCACCGCCGAGGAACGTGCGACGCGGGACCTGCCGCCGAGCTCATCGACGAGCGCGCCCGTTTCCGCGCGGCCCCCAAACCAGAAGTGTGCAAGGTCAGCTGTCCGAATTGATTGGGTTGGCCACGCTGGAAAGGGCGCGCTGTTCGGCGCGTCGCGCGCGGGGCAACATAGTCATTTATTTTGCGGCGCAGCAGCCGCGCTTGCCGCGCAACGTAAACGAAACAAACAATTCGCTGCACGACAAGCGCATACGCGAGATGTGCAATTGCGCGACTCGCTCAGCTGTCGGGTCTCGCCAGTCGCAGCGGAATATAGCCGAGAAACGGCTGCTGTTTTCGCCGCTTTCCTACTCGGCACGATTCATGGAAGCAGGGCTCGCGTGGCACGAAGAACTGCACCGAAGAAAGCAACCCTACCCTTGTTCGCAAAGTTGGATCGGCTCGCGAAACTGCTTGGGGGGATTCCGGTTTGGGAAGTCTACGCTGATAGCGGCGCTGCCGCGGCCGGCGTTCGTTTTGGTGACATCATCCTGCGAGTGAACGGCAAGGCGACACCGACCTTCGAACACTTTCTCGCGGTTGGCGAGGCCCACATCTCGAACCTCGAATTCGAAGTCTTCCGCGACGGCCAAACCCTCACCCTGACCACCGACGCCCCCGGCTGAACGATCGCGAGGCGAGGCGAGGCGAGCCAACGCACGTGCGGCGTGGAGCGGAGCGCGGTCGGCGGAGCGCGGTTCGGCGCGACGCGGTTCGGCGCGACGCGGTTCGGCGCGACGCGGTTCGGCGGGACGCGGTTCGGCGCGACGCGGTTCGGCGCGACGCGGTTCGGCGGGACGCGGTTCGGCGGGACGCGGTTCGGCGGGACGCGGTTCGGCGGGACGCGGTATTCCCGTCGGAGCGCTTCGCTTGACGTTTCTTCCGCGCGACGCGATTCGGCTCGTTTCGGCCCCAGCGCGGCCCGCTTCGCTTGGCCTCGCGACGTTGAGCGACTCGCTTCGCTTGGCCTCGCGACGTTGAGCGACTCGCGCTGTTTGCCCTCGGCGCGCCTCGGCGTGACCCGACTCGATTCGTTTCGCTCAGCGCGACTAGACTCTGCTCCTGGCAGTGAGCGTCACGCCTCCTTACTGCGGGTTGCCACGATTTTCGACGACCTCTGCGTCACGCGCCGCTCTTGATGGGCGCGACCGAAGTCTTGCTCGGCTAGCAGGCGATTGTGCGCCCCACAGAGCAAGCGCAGGTTTTCGAACGTGGACGGCCCTCCGATCGCGTGCGCTCGCACATGATGCAGCTGCAAGAAGGCGCGACTCGTACAGCGCCGACCGTCGTCGCTGACATAGGTGCACTGCTCACCATCCCGCAGCACGACCGCGCGCCGTACCTCGTTCGGGATGTGCCGTCGCGACGCGCGCCCAATGTCCTGCGCGCGCAACTGGCTCTCGTCGATTGCGGAGTTCGGGACAGGCATGCGTACGCCGGTCTTTTCGATCGGTTGCTCGGACCCTGCGTCGCCGGAGTTGCGAGGTTCGACGGCGTGCGGCTTGGCGTGGTCGTTGAATGCCTTGGTTGGCTCCTCAGTTGAGCCAGGGCCTTGCTGCGCTGCGCGGTTCACTTGGCGTCCCGTGCGCGAGGACGTTTCCAAGCCGAGTCTTCGCGCGCTTCGGGGTCCTTAGGTCCGAGCAAAGCGCTGCCTTTCGAGCTTCGCGAGCAGCAGATCGAGTCCTCTTTCCAGAACCGCAGCGAGCTCGCCACTCGCATTCGCGTGACTCATCAAGTCGCGGGCGCGCGCGAGCTTTTCTTCGAACTCGCAACTCACCGTCACTCGAAGCAAGTAGCGGGTGCCCGAAAGCGGTTCGATCACTCGTGAGCTTCGCCCATAGGACTCCTGCCGAGCTGCCCGCGAGTTTCGCGCGTTCGACGTGGGTGCGGGTGGGGCTGCAACACCCGCGTCGAACTCAAGAGTTGGCAAGTTTTGCGGGTTCGACTCTGACGCGAGCGCCCGCACTTCAGTATTCGACCCCAAACGAGCCCACCGCGCGCTCAGCGCGTTCGACTCTGACGCGAGCCCCGGTGGGACCGCACCACTCGACTCGGACGCAACTTGGAGCGCGGCACCCGTCGTACCCGTACCGGTCGTGCCACCTGTGGACGGTTTCGAATTCTCAAGCGCAGGCGTGGTTATCGGAATGTGACGAGTAAGCGTTGGCGAAGCTTTGTCATCGCTTCTAACCGCCGATGACGGCAACCGTGCTTCAAACTCGGTTGGTGGCTGCAGCGGCCCCTCGCGTCGGATAGGCAGTTTTCGGATAGAAGGGGCAACGCTGGGGCGAGGCGCGAGCGTTGCCACCAAAAGCTCCACTTCCTTCTTCGACTTGCCGGAAGCCGCTACCAACAGCGAGCGATGGTTTTCCGGAGTGAGGTGATCGCGCAAGACCCGCAGCGCGCTCAGATGAATCGTTCGGGCCGCGAGCAATTCGAAGATCACCGGGAAGCGCCGGCCGAGGCGAGCCGCTGTGATCCGGTGAAAAGCCTCGCTTTCGCTGAACCCGAGGCGTCGCAGGCAGTACTCGAAAAGCGACGAACACGCGGCCGTTAGATGCAATCGCCGTACTTCGACCTCTGCCAAATGAGCGACGACCGCCGCGTCCAGGCGCGCGCCACTTGCGATGAACCTTTTCAATTCTTGCAGAAGGTGGTCGTCCGACACCCCGGATAGCTTCCAGAATTCGCTGTCACCCATGCCTACTTGTATCACCCCATTTCCCGAGCAGCGCATTCGCCCACCACGCTGCTTTCGTCCACCCGATCAGGTGAAAATGCATTCGCCGCCCGACAACGCGTCTGGACCGAACCTCGACGGGGCACCGCGCGATTTAGCGCACGTCCACCACTTGCACGCGATGCCCTGCGGAAATGGTGTCAATAAGAAAAGACTCTGCGCGCGAATAATCGACTCGCTGACCGCGACCTTTCCGAAGGCGAACGTCTCCTGGCAAACCTGGTCGCTCGTAGGTGGGATCGTCACGGCGGAGGGACATACGTAGCTGCTCCGCCGAGTTCTCGCGAACGCTACCGCGCAACTCATCGTGCGCGACTTCGCCGAAAGAGCTTCGGCATGCGCCCAATCCTCTCAGTGTCCGCTCCGTCTCGCACGCACTTGGGCCAGCCCAAGTGCGCCACGCGATTGCCTGCGTATGCGACCGTGCCGGTCGCGCGACCGCGCGGGTCTGCGCGACTGCGCTGGTCTACGCGACTGCGCGGGTCTACGCGACCGCGCGGGTCTGCGCGGCTGCGCGGGTCTACGCGACTGCGCGGGTCTACGCGGCTGCGCGGGTCTACGGGTGGCTGCCGTGGTCGGCTGGATAGTTGCCGGCGGAGCGCTTAGGCTAGAGTAAGCGCATTGGGCCAATGCAACTGTTGCGTACTGCGCCAAACGCGACCGTTGGGGCGAACGCACCGGTTGGTATTTGTTCGCGGGCCGCTTGGGCTGGAGCAGGTGCGTTAGGCTTTGTGCGACCGCTTGGGCGAGACCCAGCCCTCGGGGAAGGTCCAGAGACAGCTTGGGGCTCCGCGCCGAGTGGGCGGGCCGAGCTGCTCGGTTGAATGCAGTCGCCTGGTTAGCTTGCGGGCCGCTTGGACTGGGCGGGGGCTTGCGTCCGCGCCGGCACGGGCGAACCGAACTGCTGGGTCCAGCACAAGTGCTGGAAGTCTTGACGCGCCGTCGACCCAACGCGCCGTCGTCCCAACGCGCCGTCGACCCAACGCGCCGTCGACCCAACGCGCCGTTCGACCCAACGCGCCGTCGACCCGACGCGCCGTTCGACCCAACGCGCCGTTCGACCCGACGCCCCGTTCGACCCGACGCCCCGTTTGGCCCAACGTTATCGCTGGGCCAACGCAACTACGACGTCTTCCGCCCAGCCGCGCTGAGCGCTTATCCCCAGCCGCACTCAGCGCTCACGGCGCTCCGCCCTCACTCGGCCAGCGTTAGTTCGACTTCGATCTCGATGTTGACTTTTTCGCCGACGAGGACGCCGCCGGTTTCGAGTGCGGCGTTGAAGTTTACGCCGAAGTCTTTGCGGTTGACGCTGCCGCGCGCGTTGAAGCCGGCGACGGTTTTGCCCCAGGGGTTCTTGCCGGTGCCGAGGAACTCGACGTCCAGCGCGATGGGTTTGCTGACGCCGCGGATGGTGAGGTCGCCGTGTACGACGTATTGGCCGTCACCTTTGCTGTCGATGCGGGTGCTCTTGTAGGTGATCTTGGGATGGTTCTGCGCGTCGAAGAAGTCGTTCGTGCGCAGGTGGTTGTCGCGGTCGACGTTGTCGGTGGTGATGCTGGCGACATCGATCTCACCCTCGAATTGCGACTTGGCAAAGTCATCGGCGTCGAGGCGAACCGTGCCCGTGTAGGTCTTGAATTGGCCGCGCACGGTGCTGACCATCATGTGCTTGACCGAAAACCCAACGTGGCTGTGAACCGAATCGATGACCCAAGACATGGCGATCCTTCCTTCCGTCGGCGCGTTTTCGAATTGCGTGGTCGCGCTGACCCCGTCAGAATGGGGTGTTGCGTGCCGCGGCGCAATATCTAGAAGAGCAACTCATTGTTGCCTGTAGAGCAACAATGCGCTGATTGGATCGCTCCCTACGGGAGGCCCCAGGCTTCGCGAAGCTTTTGGAAGACTGGCTCTGGCAGCTGCACGAGCACCGGCTCCGCGCGCGGGTCGAGCCAGCGCACGATGCCTTCAATCTGCTCGTGGGGCATGGCGGTGCAGCCGGAGGTCGGCATCTGCGGCCCGCGCCACACGTGGAGGAACACGCACGAGCCCGCGCCGCGTTGCGGGTTCGGTTCGTTCTGGCGCACGATGACGCCCCAGTCGAATAGCCCATCCGCGCGTTTGAGCTCGCTCCACTTTTCCCACGCTGCGCGCGGCAGCTCCGCAGCGTCGATGATCTGGTTGTAGGACTTGGAGCGCAGGTCTTCGACGCAGTAGCTGGTAGACTGCGTGTGGAGGTAGGGGAAATCATGCGCGCCCGCGGGCAACGCGTCGGCGGTGCCGAACGCGCGGCTCAGCGCAAACGCGCCGGCGGGGGAGCGACCATCCCCTTCTCGCTTGAAGGGGCCGGATTTCGGTTGAACGTGAAGGCCACGTCCCCAGCCCATGCCGTTGCGGCCCAGGCTGACCGGGATCGTAGGCCCGGCAGCGGTCCAATGACCGTCTTTGTCGCGCTCGTAACGGTTGAGCGTGCCCTTCGGGGCAAACCAGGTCGCCGAACGAACCAGAAGGAGCTGCTGGTTCGCCGTGGCAATCGGCGAAGTCGAAGCTTCGGGCGGTCGCGTGCCGGCAGCCTGCGCGCTGTTCGCCAGCGCCAGCAGCAGGGTCACGATTCGAGAGAGCGTTCGCACGCGGGTTCGCCTAGCATTCCCGCGGGTACCGAGGCAAGTGAGCGACGCTCTCGACCCGCACTGCTCGCAATGAAGATTTTTTCTTGGCATTTCATCGTCGCATTTTCGCCGTTCTTGCTCGTCGCTTGCATCGCGCGTCCGGCCGCGCAGAGTGCTCCATCGAGCGAGGTTGAAGCCGGCAGCAAGACGCCGACGGCGAGCTCAACTCCGAGTTCGACTCCCATGTCCGATTCGAATGAGACTTTGCTGTTTCTTCTCATCGGCCAATCCAACATGGCGGGCGCGCCAAGCCCGGAGGCGGAGGATCAAGTCGAGAACCCGCGCGTGAAGGTGCTCGCGTACGAAGATTGTCCGAACCTGGGTCGCCGCTACGACCAGTGGTACCCGGCGAAGGCGCCGCTGCATGGCTGCGGCGGAGGGGTGGGCCCTGGCGACTACTTTGCGAAGGCGCTCGCCAGCGCATTTCCGAGCGCCACGATCGGTTTGGTGCCGCTTGCGATCAACGGCGTCGACATCGACTTCTTCGTGAAGGGTGCGGTCTCCGCGCGCCGCGGAGAGTTTCGTATTCCGCCGGACAACCACTGGGCCGGCGCTTACGATTGGGTGCTCGAGCGCGCGCGCCTCGCACAGCAGTCCGGTACGATTCGCGGCATCCTGTTTCACCAGGGCGAATCGGACACCGGGAAAGCGGAGTGGCCGGGCAAGGTCAAGCGCGTGGTCGAGGATCTGCGCGCCGATCTCGCAATTGGCGAGGTGCCATTGGTGGCCGGCGAGCTCTTGTACTCGGGTTGTTGCGGTAAGTGGCATAACCCGCTGATTCAGCAGCTGCCGTCCCTGATCAGCAACGCTCGCGTGGTCTCTGCCGACGGCCTTTCCGGCATGGATGGCGCGCATTTCGATCTGGCGGGCCAGCGCACGCTCGGCGCGCGCTACGGCGCGGCCATGCTCGAGCTGTTGAAAGCGCGAGAGTCAGGCCAACCCTGAATCGTCACTCGCTAAGTTGCCGTTCCCAGGGTGACTTCGGGTTTGCGTCGGGCGATATTTCTTTTTGAGTCTCACCAGCGTTCCGGCGCGCGGCGTCTGCTTGTTCGAGCTGCAAGCTGCTGATAGGGAGCTCCCGAAACTCCACGCGTCTATTCGAGAGATGAAGCGCACCTTACGACTCACTCACATCGCCGCGGCAATCGCGCTCGCGAGCGGGCTGGTTGCGTGCTCCGGCAGCAAGGCTTCCGGCGCGGTGACCGGAGGCAACGAGAACACGATGAGCGTTTTGCCCAAGACGTTTCGCTGGTCCGCCAGCGCGCCGGTGATTTTGCCGACGTCCGACGCCACTCACGATCTGGTGGCGGTCAAAGATCCGACCATCGTGCGTTTCAAGGATCGCTACCACGTGTACGCGAGCTCGGTCAGCAAGTCCGGCGTCTACGGCATGGTGTACACGAGCTTCGCCGATTGGTCGGAGGCGCCGCGCGCGCCGCTCTACTACATGGACAAGACGCCGGGCTTCGACACCTACGTGGCCGCGCCCCAGCTCTTCTACTTCACGCCGCAGAAGAAGTGGTACCTCGTCTTTCAGTCGGGGCCGCCCATGTATGCCACCTCGGACGACCCGAGCGATCCGCGTCAATGGACTCGGCCCGCGCCGTTCTTTGCGTCGGAGCCGCCGATCGTGAAGGAAAATGGCGGCTGGCTCGATTTCTGGGTGATCTGCGACGCCGAGTTCTGCCACCTGTTTTTCTCCAACGACCATGGCCGCTGGTACAAGAGCAAGACCACGGTCGGAAAGTTTCCGCAGGGCTTCGACACACCGCGCGTCGTCATGGAGGATTCCGAGGCGGGCCGCCTGTACGAAGCGTGCAACGTGTACAAGGTCAAAGGTAAGCAGCAGTACCTCGCGTTGATCGAAGCTTTCGACAGCAGCTCGAATTGGAAGCGCTACTTTCGCTCGTGGACAGCCGAGACGCTCGAAGGGCCGTGGGCGCCGCTTCAGGATAGCGGCGCGACGCCGTTTGCCGGACGTCAGAACGTCGCATTCGATGGCGACCCGTGGACCCACGACATCAGCCACGGCGAGATGATCCGCGCGAGCAACGACGAGACCTTGACCATCGATCCCGGCAAGCTCAGCTACCTCTTTCAAGGCTTTGCGCCGACCGCAGACACCAGCGAGTACAACAGCATTCCGTGGCAGCTCGGGTTGTTGATCGCGAAGTAAACTCTGGGCCGCGCGCACGTTCTCGCAGCGCGTCGTCTGAATACGATGCGTGATTGCGGCGTTCGATATTCGCATTTGCGTCGCTCCACGAAGCGCTCGCAGAGCGCCTTGCTTCGAGCTGGAAAGCTGTTAGCTATCAGCCTGCGCAGCTCGTGAGTTTCACGAACGGCCCGCTCTCGCGCGGACTTCGTGACGCACGCGAGGTCTTTTCGAACATCTAGCTGGCGGTGAGCCCTGTGCTCACGCCGAGAAGAATGCACTCATGTCGTTGCTGTTTGGAGCCGATAGCACCGGGATCAGGTTGGGTCTGGTGATCGCCGTGGGCGCGTCGATCGCGGGGTGTTCGCCCGCGACGACTGGTGAAGCCAGCGGCGGCAGCCCAGGGCTAGGCGGCGCTTCCGGGACGACCGGTGGCAGTAGCGCGAGCGGTGGAGTCACTGCGACTGGCGGGCTCATTGCGACTGGCGGACTCATTGCGACTGGCGGACTCACTGCGACTGGCGGACTCACTACGACTGGTGGTACCAACCCAAACACGAATGGTGGTTCCGGGACCGGCGGCGGTACGTCGGGTGGCACCACGTCGGGCGGGACCACGGGCGGCTCGCTAACGGCCGGTGCTGGCGCGGGCGGCGTGAGTAAGGGCGGCAACACGGCGACCGGGGGCAGCGCGACGGGCGGCCAGGCCGGCTCCGCAGGCAGCAGCGGCGCAGGTGGTAAGTCGGCTACCGGGGGCGCAGCGGGCGCGAGCGGCGGAGCGGCAACGGGAGGAAGCGGCGGCGGAAGTTCTTGCGCACTTCCTTCGACATTCAAGTGGACCACCGGCGCGCCCGTGATCCTGCCAAAGTCGGATGCAACGCACGACCTGGTCGCGGTCAAAGATCCGACGGTCGTGCGTTACAACGATCGCTTTCACCTGTTCGCGAGCTCGGTGACGAAGGCCGGCGCTTACAACATGGTGTACGTAAACTTCGCGGATTGGAGCGAAGCCGGAGCAGCGCCGCTTTACTACATGGATCAGACGCCGAACTTCAACACGTACACGGCTGCGCCGCAGATCTTCTACTTCGCACCGCAGAAGAAGTGGTACCTCATCTTCCAGTCCGGGCCACCGATGTACTCGACGAATGACGACATCGCGGCTCCGTCGAAATGGACGAAGCCCGCGCCGTTTTATGCCGCCGAGCCCGCTATCATCACCCAGAACGACGGCTGGCTCGACTACTGGATCATCTGCGATGCCGCGAATTGCCACCTGTTTTTTTCGGACGACCACGGGCGCTGGTACAGGGCCAAGACCTCGCTCGCCAGCTTTCCGAGCGGGTTTGGTGACCCGATCGTAGTGATGCAGGACGCGGACGCAGGGCGGCTTTTCGAGGGCTCGAGCGTGTACAAGGTGAGCGGTAGCAACCAGTACCTGGCGCTGGTCGAAGCCTTCGACTCGACCTCCAATTGGAAGCGCTATTTTCGGTCATTTACGGCGGATTCTTTGGAAGGGCCGTGGCAGCCCCTGGCCGACTCGGGCACCAACCCGTTCGTGGGCAAGGGTAACGTGACCTTCACCGGCACGGTCTGGACCGACAACATCAGCCACGGCGACATGGTGCGCGCGGGCTACGATCAGACCCAGATGGTCGACCCGTGCCATTTTCAATTCGTTTATCAGGGCTTCGACCCGGCGTCGGACGGGGCCCCGTACAACTCGCTGCCGTGGAAGCTGGGCCTGTTGACGCGCACGCCGTAGCCGTCTCGTCGGGTCATTGGCGGGTCGACACGGCGAGCGCCCAGCTCGCGCTCGCATTGGCGAGCTTGGTCACGCCGAGCACGTACAATTGCTTGCCGTCCCTCGACGCGAACACGAATTGGCCGTTCGGGTAGGCGATGTCGCCGGGTGTGAAGCAAGACAGCGGGAAAGCCGGTTCAGCGGCTAAAAATTGGTAGTCGTACACTTCGACTTGCGGGTGCGCGGTCGCGCCCTGCAGTGCCGTCACTTTGCTGAGCGCATAGACCTTCTTGTTCTTGACGTCGTGCTCAATCGAAACGTACGACACGGGCCACCTTCGAAAGAGCCGTTGTAAAGAAAGTCGTCTTTCGTTCCCGGCGCCGCGCGGAAGACGGTGCCGCAACCCGTGAAGATGCGCGTGCCGTCTTTGCTGATCCACAGGTCGCCGCACATTCTGTAGTCGCCGTGATAGGGCGAGTCGACTACGGCCGACACGGCGCCGGCCGAGATGTCGTAACGCTCGAGGTCGGTCGGGCTCAAGCCCACGTTGATTCCGTACATGACGCCGCCGGCCGGATGCAGCTTTGCCAGCGTGCGCGGATAGATCGACCATTTGTCGTCATTGCCGAGGTCTTTGCCGGCGGCGATGTCGATACTGTGAATGTCGACCCACTGGTCCGACTCAGGGAAAAACGCGGGTTGCTCGTGGAAACGCGCCCCGCCATCATCATTGGGGTCGGCGCTTCCAGTGCGAGCGGTGATCGGCTTCTTGCTGGTCGCAGGGCTTGCCCCGCGCTTCGCAAATCGACTAGCCTGCGAGTGATGGCGGTGGGTGTGCGCTGGGTCATGGGGTTTGCGGCTTTCCTGTCGCTCTCGCGAGTGGCGGCAGCCGATCCGAGCGCGAGAGTCGATCCGCTCGCTACGAGCGTGGACGTAGCGGCGACTGCGAGGCCGCCGGATGCTTCGTCCGCGATGCCATGGGTTTTCGGGTCGTTCTCGCGCGGCTACGGCGTGGCAACAGGGCGTCTCGCCGGGCGCTTCGGTTCACAGCTCGGCGTGACCGTCGGCAGCCGCGCCTTCGCCTTCCTGCTCGGCGGCCTGCCCGGAAATCGCATGGTGAGCGCGGGTTTGGAGGCTCCGCGGTTCGAGGGACGGTTGCTTTCGGCTCGAGGCAGCGAACTTTCCTTGCTGTGGCCGTCGCTCGAGGCGCACGCAATCACCGATCTGGGGGACAACCTGTTCTTCAATCTCGGCACCGCGCTCTCGGGTTTGAACTACCGTCGCCCGTTCGGCGGCGGCCATTCGTTCTTTCTGCAGGCGCGCGCGCCGCTGGTGGTGCTGTGGTTTCCGGCCACCGTCAACGGCTTGAGCATGGGCGAGACCGAAGATCGCAGCTCTGACAGCATCATGAGAACTCAGCGAGCAGCTCCTTTTCTGAGCGTCGGAGCGGGGCTGGAAGCGGGAGTCACCCTCTAGGGTCGACATGGTCCGACATTCCCGACTTGCCCGTGCCTTAGCGCTGTTCTTGGCGGCTTTGCCGGCTTCTTGCTTGGATCTGCGCGAAGTCGATCCTTGCCACTCGCTCGCCCTGATTTACTGCGAAAAGCGTTGCGGCAGCAGTCACGACAGCTGCGTTTCGGACTATCGAGACACCTGTGCTCAAGGCGGGTGGACCGTGAGCCAAATCGACTCCTGCGGCGAACGCCTGGCCCCGCTCGAGCACTGCGCTGGTTACCAAGCTGCGGAAGACGCGTGCCCCGAGCTGAAAGGACCGAGCGTCGTGGGCAGCGCTTGTTTGGAACGGTGCACGGGCGGTCTCGCTTGTACCAACCTTGGCTGCAGCAAGCCCTGCAGCGGCGATGCCGATTGCAGCGACCTCATCTCGACGGCGAGTCGTGCGGCCTTCTGCGCCGGCGACGGCTGGTGCCGCGCCAACTGCAAGAGCGATGGCGAATGTGGGCGCGAAGGTCAGTGTATCGAGCGTGCCGACGGTCGGGCCCTTTGTGAAGTTGGGACGGGTGGCGTTGCACGAGAACCGAAACTCGGCGACTCGTGCTCGGTCGTGAGCCAGTGCCCAGCCAACAGCGTCGCGTGCTGGGCGGGCGTTTGCACCAAATTGTGCGCCTCGAGCACCGATTGCGCAGAGCTGAACCAGCACGGCTTTCCCAGTGAATGTGTTTCGGTGAAAGGTGTGGGCATCTGCAAGTCAGCGTGCCTTTCGACACGCGACTGTTTCCCGCTCGACCACTGTCGTCTGGCGACGACGGTAGAAGGGACTTCTGCCACCATTTGCGTAGATGTCACCACCCTTAGCACGCCGTGTACCAAGGACGCTGAGTGCCCGGCCGATCTGCTGCGCGGTCAACCGGTGCACTGCTTGCCTCGGCAAGGCGTTGGCAATCTGTGCTTGTCGAGCTGCAGCGACCCACTCGTGTCGTGTCTGCCCGGGACGACTTGTACCCGCATCGCTGGTCAGGATGTGTGTTCACCATGAGCGCCAATTCGCACGGCCAAACGGCTTGCAAGCGGGTCACGCGGCTCGCGGCTCCGCTGCTCGCCGCGGTCACGTTGCTTTCGGTTACGGAGGTTGCATCCGCAGAGGTGCTGCGAACGCCCAGGTCGGCTCGAGACCAAGCCGTGCGCCCTGCGACCAACAGTGAAGCGCCGCCCCCGTCACCCTGGGTGTACGGCACCTTTTATCGGGGCTTCGGCGTGCTGAGCGGGAGGCTGTCCGGGCGCGTGGGTACCCAGCTTGGGGTCAGCGTGGGTAAGCGCAGCTTCGAGCTCATGTTCGGTGGCCTCCCAGATAATCAACTTCTCAGCCTGGGCGTGTTGCTGCCTCGCTTCGCTGGCAGCGTCGTTTCCGGTCGTGCCGGCAAGCTGTCCATTCTGTGGCCGTCTGGCGAGGCTCATGTCATCACCGACGCGAGCCAGAATCTGCACTTCAATCTCGGGTTGACCGCTTGCGGCTTGAGCTTCGAAAGAGGGTTCGGCTCGGGCAGCGCGTTCTTCTTACAGCTTCGCGCGCCGCTGCTCGCGCTATGGCTACCGGTGAAGGTCAATGGCGCGTGGATCAGCGGGCACCAAGCGGACGGACATCGGCCCGTTCTGCAAGCAACGCCTTTCCTGAGCCTGGGCGTTGGGCTCGAAGCGGGCATTGCTCTTTAGGGACTGGACATGACCAAGCTAGCTGCCTGCGTGTTCGGCCTGCTCTTCGTTCTCTCGGCGGCGTCCTGCTTCGATCTGCGCGACGTGGACCCGTGTCAGTCCATGGCCGTTGCTGCCTGTGACAAGTCCTGCGGCGTGCTCAGCCGCGAAGTGTGCGTCTCTTCCTACCGAGACACTTGCCTCTCGGGCAAGTGGTCGGCGGAAGACATCGATGCCTGTACCGAAGCATTGAAAGGCGCTGATCTCTGTCTAAACTCGACTCCGGCAGCGTGCGAAATTCTGAAGGGTGGCGGGCTGATCGGTGCCGCCTGCGGTGATGGCGCTTGCCAGCTCGGTTTGACCTGCAGCGTTTACGGCGTGTGCACCAAACCCTGCCAGGGTGACGACGATTGCGGCGGTTTGAGCGCGAATCGTGGCTATCCCGCCTATTGCAACGTCTACGGTGAATGCACCTCCGGTTGCGAGGACGATAGCGACTGTCCAGGTCTCCTATCTTGTCGGCCGCGCGCTGACGGGCTCAAGCTGTGCGACGAAACGTACCAGGACCCGGATGTTCCGAGCGTACCTCTGGGCGACCCATGCGGAGACAATCTCTGCGATCCGGTGACGAGCGACGGCTGTGTTTTGGGGTACTGCTCCAAACCTTGTACTTCGAATGAAGACTGCTCCGCGCTGAGTAGCCTGAACCTCAGTAGCCAGTGCGTGCCGATCCAGGGAACGAAGGCGTACTGCCAGCCGTCGTGCGCAGCGGAGACCGACTGCATCCTTCGTACCTGCACTGAAGTTGAGACCATCGACGGCACGCTCGCCAAGACCTGCGTCGCGAAGCGCGGAGCGGCGCTGGTCGGCGATGCCTGCTTGCGCGACGACGATTGTGCGGACGCTTTGGCGGTCTGCCGGTCCGAAATGTGCGTCGTGCCTTGCACCGCGGACGAGGGTTGTCCGAGCGTCACTGCGACCGGCGAGCCCGCCCGCTGCATTCGCCACTGGGTTGGTCAGGTTTGCTTGGCCGGCTGCAATGCCGCGAGCGCGCGCTGCAATCCAGAGGCAAAGTGTGCCCGCATTTCCGAGGGCAACGAAGTCTGCGTGCCGTGACCGAACGCGCGGTCGTTACTTCAGCCGACCATCGAGCGCGACGGCCGAGCAGGCCATCATCGCCGACTCGCGGAGCAGTCTGAGCGCGCTCAGGCGATCCGCACACTCCGGCACGTGAGCCAGGACGACCTCGGCAAAACGCTTCGCGCCCTCGTGAATCGCGTCGTAGTGCGCGAGCTTCTCGGCGGTGGCCGAATGGTGCGAAAAGACGTACTCGGGGTCGAAGTCGGTCTGGCTCATCCACTCATTGTCGAACAACCAGATTTTCCCGGCAACTGCGCCCGCGGGCGCGCCGACAGCAGAGTACGAGGCCCCCACATGGACCCCATTCGAAGTAATCCCGCTGTTGCTAGCTATGACACGAACGAAATCATCGATCCGTGGAAGGATTCGGAACCGAAGCCCAAAGCCGCGCCTCCGCCCAAGCTCGACCCGTTGCTCGTCGATCCCTGGTCGAAAGATTTCGAAGCCAAGTGGGGAAAGCGCATCGGACCGTTCGACGACCCCTGGTCGGACCGACCCACCCCCGCAATGAAGCTCGACCCGCAGCTGATCGACCCGTGGAAGCGCCCGTGAGCATTGGCCCGCCCTCTGCGACGCTCAAGGCGTTCTGCAGAAGCGCGCCAGCGAGCCATCGCGCTCACCCGCAATGACGTCACCCTCTGGAGTGAATACAGAAACTCGTGCGTTCGGGTCGACCACCACGGTTTCGCGCGAGGGGAGGTGCATTAGTGTGGGGCCGGCTGCGAGCCAGTGGCCTTCGGGCGAGAAAGATGGGAAGGGGGCGGTGAGCTCCGGGATGATTCGGTTGCCAAAGCGCGTGGAGCGTAGCTCGGTGCGGCAGCTGTGCGTTTCGCCGAGGTCGTCGAAGACTTGCTGGCAGCCGCTGGAAACCACGCGGTCGCTGCCGTCCGGGGACAGGACGTCGTCATCGAGTGGCGTCCGCAGCTCGTCGCTCGATGTCAGCGCTCCGCCCAGCGTCGGCAGCGCGCTCGCGTCGAGCGAATCACCGCGGGACAATAGGATTCGGCTGCCGTCTTGCGAGAGCGAAAAGGTGTCGCAAGAGAAGTCGTCGAAGCGAAATACGGGTACGGCGGCCGCCGACCGTTCCGCAAAGTCATGAAGTTCGGCGACCCGAAAGACTTCGAGCCCGTAGTCGTAGGTCGTGCTGAGCAGAAAGCTCGAGTCGCGCGAAAAGCGAAACTGCAGCCAAACGCAGGGATTCGCCGGCAGCGATTTGCCCTGACTCAGCGGCGTTTGAAAACTGACCCGGTCCGGACCTTCGAGACTGCTGATCGTTCGACCGTCCCCGGCCAACGTCACCCAGCGCGCTTCAGGATCGAGCTGTGCCCGCGACATGTACACGCCGCCCGCGACGTAGCTCGGCACCGAATCCTCGAAGCGTTCGGCCAGCTTCCAGCGCAGCGTTTCTTCCCCCACGCTGACCAGTGTGCGTCCGTCCGCGCTCAGCGCGAGGCTCCGCAAAAGGTGAGCGCCAACCCCCGCCGTGTTCTTGGTGTGAGTGCCAAGGAAGCGCGGCAAGCCGCCGCTCGCGTTGACCAACGCCAGGTGCTGGCCGAGCTCGGTCGCGAGCTGCTGACCATCGGGCGAGAGCGCGACCAATTTGCCGTCGAGCGGCAGGGGCCACCGCACTTGCCACGCGAGCGAGCCGTCTTTGGCTCTGATCACCGCGTCAGCGGTCAACACGAACTCACCCCGCAGTGAGAACAGCGGATCGAATGCGGACTTGACTGAATTGTCCCAGAGCAGGTGACCGTCGTCGCTGCTCCAGAGCGCGACGCGGTACTCATCGGCGCTCCGCACGAGGCCTGCGACCGCGCTGCCGTCGGGTGAAATCACCGCCTTGCTCGCGGCGATGGGAGGGGACGCGAGTGCCTCCGTCATGATGCGCGAGCTTTCGCCGCTGCTCAGATCGTACACGAGCAACTCCGGACTACTTGGATTGTTCGGGTGCCGTTCGGTCGTGAGGATTCGGTCGTCTGAAAAGCCCGCGTCGGTGACGGCCTCGGGCCTGTGCAGGAGCAGGCTGCCGTCCGCGACGAGAAAGGCGCACAGCCCGTCCTCGCCGAACGTCAGTAAGCGGTCTCCCGTGAAAGAGAAGCGGAGGTTGTCGCGCGGACACCGTTCGTCGGCGGTCGGCAGCCGACGTTGAACGGCGCCGTCGGACAACGCACGCAGCGCGATTCCGCTCGGCTCCTGCTCGGCGAACACATCGCCGCTGGGGGGAAACGCGACCTCACCGCTGATGTTCGCAAGTTCGCGCACGACCGAGAAATCGACGCTGGAGAGGAAGGTCAAACTATCGCGGCGCACCACCAGCGTACCGTCGGGGGCATACAGCGCGCCGGCGTTCGGAGGCGTCGCCGGGATGCGGCCGCAGGCGCGATACTGATAGGCGCGAGTCACGTCCGGCGAGGTGCCGGTCACGCCGGACGTGCCGCCGCTCCCGTCGCCTGCGCCTACACCGCCGACGGTGTGGCCCCCTGTGTCACTCGTGACCCTGCCGCCCGTGCCACCCGTCATCCCCGCCACTCCGGAACCCGCGTCGCTCCCCGCCGCGTGCCCGCAGGCCGCGGAAAACACAGCCAGAAGTGCGCAAAGGCCGCATACCGAGCGGTAGACCGACCGTGCTTCGACTCCCGTCGCCACGATTGGATCAGTGGCGACTCGCGGGTTTCTCCATCACAAATCGGCAACCAAGCCGCTCAGAACGTCATCGCCATTCCGAGCGAATAGGACGCGGCCACGAGCGTGTCCGGATTTTCCCCGCTGTCCTTCATGCCAGCGAGCGAGACTTGGGCGCTAACGCCGGCGCTGGAGCGGCCCACCCACCACTCTTTTCCGACGCGCACGACGCCGCCATAGCCGGCTTCGGTCTTGGCCATCACGACGCCTTCTCGCTCGATCGACGAGGCCGTGATCAGAAACGAGGCGCCGAGCGAAACGTTGGCTGGCATCACGTAGTAGACGACACCAGGTCCCACGCCGAAGAGTCTGGCGGTGACGTCCTTGGTGTCGACCGAACGGCCTTCGTACGAAACGGTCGGATTGATGATGTTCGTGAGGTACACCTCGCCGACCAAGAAGAGATTCGGGAGAATCGCCCCACCAATGAGGCCTGACACAGCGGCCCCCGCGCCGGTAATGGCCATATCGCTGTCAGCGAGGCTGAACGAGCGGTAGCCGGCGCCGAGCTCGGTGTGGAGATAGAAGCCGCGCCTTGCCGACTTCGCGCCGACCGTGCCGTTTGCCGCGCTCGGCGCGTCGGGTGCCGGCAGGTCGGCGGCCGTGGCGGATACGGGCGCTGCGCTTCGCTTGGCGGTAATTGGCGGCGTCTCGCGCGCAGCCGCAATGGACGGGAACAGGAGGACCAGGGCGGAAATCAGTGTGCTGTGTTTCATGCCGCAAACGTCGGCCGCGCTTGGCCCCGGTTGCGCGAAAAGTCGTCGCTTGCGCCGGCTGCGCTTTTCGTGCGTGTGACGGCGAGGCGCGGCTGCAGGGGCGGAGTGCGGTTTTCAGGGGAACCTTGGGCCGTTCGTGCCGGGTAGCGCGCTCGTTTCAGTGAGCGCCCCAACCCCATTTCGGAATTTAAGGGGGGCCTCGCGGAAACGGGCGCGCTGTTCGGCGCTGCCGTCGTTGGGCAACTCGGCGCGGCGCACCGCGCCAGTGCAGCCACGCCACCCCGTCCGAGTAACGTTCGGAGACACCCGCGCGGGTCGCAACATCGACTACTATCCTCGTAAGATGTCCGAGACCTTATCCGGAGCCCCCAGCGCTCCGCCGACCAGCGAGCCATCCCAACCCTCGACGCCGGAGCTATTGGCTGCGGAGGATACGATTCGGCGGGACGCGCTTGTTCTTGCGCAGCTGCAGGACGCGGTGGTGTGCCTCGATAATGAGCTCAACGTCGTCTATTGGAACGACGCAGCCGAGCAGATTTTTCAGTGGAAGCGTGAGGAGCTACTGAATCGGTCCATTCTGGTTCGCCTGCCGCCGGACAGCCATGCGGCCGTGGAGCAGAAGATGCGCGAGATCCGGAGCGGGACTTCGGATCCGGTGCGCGAGTGGGAGGACAGTCGCAAAGATGGATCGCGCGTGTGGATCAGCTGGCGTTCGCAGGCGTTCCGAAATGCCGCGGGGGAGGTCGTGGGAACGGTGAGCGTCGGCACCGACGTGACCGAGCGGCGCGAAGCGGAGGTCAAGCGCGCGGAGCTCGAGCGACAGCTGTTTCAGGCGCAGAAGATGGAGACGATGGGCACGCTCGCGGGCGGCATCGCGCATGACTTCAACAACATTCTCACGGCGATTTTGATGCAGGCCGAGCTCGGAGTGGACAATCCGAGCACGCCGCCGGCGCTGCGCGAATCGCTCAGGGAAATTCGTCGCTCGAGCCTGCGCGCCAAGGAGCTGGTGAGCCGGATTTTGACCTTCAGCCGTCACGACGAGACCGCGCAGAAGCCGGTCGATTTGCGCGTGGTGGTCCAGGAAGCAGCGGGCTTCGTGAAAGCGACGTTGGCTTCCAGTGTACGGATTCGAGTGCACGCTGCCGAGCCGGTGCAGCTCGCGCTCGGTAACGAAAACCAGATGCACCAAGTGCTGGTGAATTTGGGCTCGAACGCGGCTCAAGCAACGCCAGCGGGCGGTGAAGTCGAATTCCGGCTGTCGATGAAGGTGCTGTCAGTCGCCACGCGCGTGGCGACCAATGTGCTCGACCCCGGCAGCTACGTGGTGGTTACGGTGACCGACGCCGGCAGCGGCATGGACGCGAGCACGCTCGAGCGCATCTTCGACCCGTTTTTTACGACCAAGCCCGCAGGTCACGGCACTGGGCTCGGCCTCGCGATCGCGCGCAGGATCGTCCAGAACCACGGCGGCGGCATCGACGTGGCGAGCACGCCGGGGCGGGGCTCCACTTTTTCGGTGTACGTGCCCGCCGCGCCGCTCAAGGCGGACGCTCAGCGCTCGGTGACTCCGCCGCGTGGCATGCCCTCGGGCAAAGGTGAACACGTTCTGGTGGTCGACGATGAGGAATCGATCGCGATTCTGACGCGGGTGGCGCTCGAGAGCCTGGGCTACCGCGCGACGCACGTGACCTCGGTCGAGGCGTTCTGGCGCGAGTTCGAGCGGGAGCCAAACGCCTACCAAGTGGTTTTGACCGACCACAGCATGCACCGCAGCACGGGCCTCGATCTCGCGGTTCGGCTGCGCAACGACGGTCATTCTCATCCGATTATCATCGCCACCGGCAATCGCGCCCGCGTCGACCAGAGCACGCTCGCGCGCGTCGGGCGCGCAGTGATTTTGGACAAACCCTTCGAAATCGGCCCTCTCGGCGCGTTGGTGCGGAGCTTGCTCGACGCGCGCTGATGCCGAGTTCGCTGCTGGCGTACCGCTGGTTCGGCGTACGGTCTGCCCCGAGCCGCGCGTTCTGCGCTAAACTCAGCGGATGCTTTGCCGGCATCGCCGAACGCTCGGTCCGTGGCTCGCTTGCGCGGCACTCGCGGGCCTAGTCGCGTGCGGCGGCAAAAGCGTGAACGAACCCGGCGCGCAAGGCGGAGCGAGCAGTGCGCAAGGCGGGTCGAACGATGCGCAAGGCGGGTCGAGCAGCGCGCAAGGGGGAACGAGCGCCGGCGGCAGCGCGCCCGGAGGCTGTAACTACAACGGCGTCCACTACGAGCCAGGTCAGGTCTTCGGCGCCTGCAACGAATGTGTCTGCGACGGGAGTTCCGGCGTCATTTGCAAGCCGGTCGGGTGCGTTCCCGGCACCGGTGGCGCCCCCAACTCGACGGGTGGCGTGACGAGTAGCGGTGGTTCGCCCGGTTGCGAGTTCGAAGGCAAGCAGTTTCCGGAAGGCTCGAGTTGGCCCGTGGACTGCAACACTTGCTACTGCAAGGGCGCCATGGCGGTCTGTACCAAGAAGGCCTGTGGCTCAAGCACGGGCGGCGCTGCCGGAACAGGCGGAAGTGCGGGAGCCAGCACTGGCGGCACGGATGCTCAATGCAAGAACGCGCCGATTGGCTCGTTCTGCGTGCTCGGCACGCCGTCCGGCGATGGACAAGACCTCACCGCCGGCACCCCACTTACTGTTTCGATGCGCCCTGCCGGTTGCTACTCCTCGAGCTGCACCAAGCTCGTGAGCTCGGACTGCAACTACATCGGCAGCGATGGCACCTACTGGGTTTCTGGGTTCGTCTGCCTCAAAACCGAAGGCGGCGCGTGCACGGACGACTGTGGTGGCGGCGGCAACCCCGTTTGCAAACCCGGCGTCACGCTTTCGGAGGGCGCCTACACGATTGGCATCGGCGGCACGACGCTGGCCGTCAAGTTCATTGTGCCGAGCCATGTGCCGAATGGGCAACTCTGCGCGTCGATGATCGACCAGTAGGCCGACCGCTTCTGCGCTCGCTCATTGGTTGCACCTTGCGCGGGCCCCCACGGCGGCGCGCCTGAAAGACGGTGCGACGTTACCCCGACGCTGCTGCGATCGCTGCAGGCGCGGCCGCTTCGGAGTCTTTCGCCCGCGACACCGAGGTCCGCTCCGACGCTGGAACGGCCGCATGGTGGTGACTCGCGCCAATTTCCAGAAGCTCCCGGCTGGCGTGAATCTGTGAGCTGGAGCGTTCGACGAATAGATCGAGCGACCAGTCCAGCACGACGCGCACCTTGTTGCCGAACCCCACGAGCTTGCTCAAGTACAGCGTGCGCCAGACGAACCAAGCGAAGAATCCGGACAGGCGCAGGCCGAGCAAGCGCACTGCCGCAAATTGATGCCCTACGCTCACGAGTTGTCCAAAATCGAAATAGCGGAAAGGCTGCGTTCGTTCGCCGCGCAGCAGGCGCACGAGATTCTTGGCGGTTTGGGTGCCTTGCTGGAACGCGACTTGACCTAGCGGTGGCAATGGTCGCCCGTCTTTGCCCGGAAACGTGGCAGCGTCACCGAGCACGAACACGTTCGACAGACCTGGCACTCGACAATCCGAGTCCACGGCGACACGGCCCGCGCGATCCAGCGGCAACGCCGTCTTGGCGAGCAGCGGAGAGGCGGCGACGCCTGCGCACCAACAGGCGGTGCGCGTGTCGAGTTGAGCGCCGTCCTTCAAACGCACCCAGTCGGTACCAATCTCGGCAACCCGCGCTTGGTGCAGGACCCGCACCGAAAGTCGAGCGAGCTGAGTTTCTGCGCTGCTCGCAACCGCCGGATGCCAGCCGTTCAGCACGCGCTCTCCTGAATCGATCAGCACCACATCGATGAGCGAGGCGTCGATTTCGGGGTAGCGCGGCAGCAGCACCTTGTCGATCAGGTCGCGCACTTCGGATGCGACTTCAACGCCGGTTGGGCCCGCGCCGATCACGACGAAACGCAGCATTTTGCGGGCGAGCTCGCGGTTCGTCTCACGCGCTGCGGTTTCGAAGCAGTCGATGATGTGATTGCGTAGCGCGATGGCGTCGCCGAGCTCACGCATGAAGAAGGCGTGCTCCGCCCCGGGCGTGTTGAAGGTTTGCGTCGTCGAGCCAGGGGCCAGGACCAGGTAGTCGAACGGCGTTTCGTCGTGGCGCACGCGGAGGGCGCCGCCGTCCGCGTCCGCGTCCACGTCGACCTTGGAAATGATCTTGCGGCCCTGGATGTCGATACGTTCTACGGTTTCTTTCTTGAAGCGGATGTTCGTCGCCTCGAAAATGCGCCGAAATGGGTAGGTCACCTGCCGCGTCTCGATGGCGCCGACCGAAACGCTGGGCAAAAGAGGCGGGAACAGGAAGTAGTTCTTGCGATCGATGACCGTGAGCTCGAGCTTGTCGCTAAAGCCGAGCGCAGCATCGAGCCCGAGCGCAGTATCGAGCCCGGCGAAGCCTCCGCCCACGATCACGACGCGCACTGGGCGCTCGGGCTCTGTCCAGCGGCGCTGCCTCCACATCGCTCGAAGCGGAGCCCCGGCGAGGTAGCCGAGCACGGGGGTGAGCGCCAGTACCACGCCCCCCAAAACGCTCTGCGCAAGGTCGAAGACTGGCAACAGCAGCCACGCGGCGACGTCAGCCAGTGCCAGCGCGGTCGCGACCGCGAATAGCGCGCGTCGCGTCAAACGCGGCAAGGGCATGCGCCGCACCAACATCAGAGTGAGCGGCAATAGCAGGGCGAGCGACAGGCAATGCGCTGCGAAGAGCAGCCAGCGCACGTCCCTACCCAGCATTCCGACTCGGGTTCCGAGGTCGACCAGGCCCATCCAGGACAAGTCCCAGTTGATGACTGCCACCGACAGAAACCAACCGGAGAGAAACAGCCCAAACCCGAGCACCAGGCCCGCAGAAAGCGCGAGTTTCCTGGCTCTCCCAAGGTTCCGAAGAAAATAGATGTTGGTGCGCGACATGGCGCTGACCCCTACGCTTCGGCCTGCGCTTGGTTACGCGGGCGATTTCCAACGTAACCCGCTCAGAGTCGGCGCGTAGAGGGACCCATGGGCCTCGGGTCTAGACGGCTGAAAGGGCTTTCCTTCGCGGTTTGTGCGGTCATGCTTCCTTTGGCTCTCGAGCCGAATCTTCGCGCACAAGCGAAGGAAAGCTCGAGTGCTTCTGAAAGCGCGGCGACGGTGAGCGCGGTTCGTGGGGTCGAGGTGGTGGTCAGCGATCTGGATCGGTCGCGCGCCTTCTTCGAGCTCTTGGGCTTTACGAAGCTTCGCGAAGAGGAGCTCTCGGGGCCAGCCGAAGAGCAGCGAACCAGCATCGCGGGAGCGCGAGTCCGGCGCCTGGAGCTAGCGCTTGGTACCGAGCAGCTGGCGCTCCGCCAGTTCATCACGCCCGCGGGCGGTCGCCCCGTGCCACGAGACAGTCGGGGCAACGATCTGTGGTTTCAGCACATCGCGATCGTCGTGCGCGACATGGATCGGGCGTACGAATGGCTTCGTGCTCACCACGTGGCGCACGTCTCGTCTGGCCCGCAAACGCTACCGCGCTGGAACCGCGCTGCGGCGGGAATACAAGCCTTCTATTTCGCTGATCCAGACGGGCACACGCTCGAGATCATTCATTTCCCAAAGGGCAAAGGCGCGCCGCGCTGGCAAACGGCGCCGCTCTGTACCCGCGCACCGCTGGAGCTTTGCCAGTTCTTGGGTATCGATCACACGGCGATCACGGTCAGCGATACTGATCAGAGCCTCGCTTTTTATCGCGATCGCCTGGGCTTGCGTCTGGCTGGCGAGAGCGAAAACTACGGACCCGAGCAAGAACACTTGAACGGTGTGTTCGGAGCACGACTGCGCATCACGACGCTGCGCGCGGGCTCCGGGCCGGGTATCGAGCTCCTCGAATACCTATCGCCGCGCGGCGGCAGAGCCGCGCCGAGCGATGCCCGCTCGAACGACCTGACCCACTGGCAGGTGGACCTGGCGGCGCCCAAAACGGCTGCTGTTTGGTCGACGGCGACTCCCAGCGCAGGGCGCCGCGCGAGCGAAGTGACGTCGATGCGAGAGGCGCTGGTGCGCGATCGTGATGGACACGCGCTGTTGCTCTCGGAAACCTCGGCGGGCCAATAGCACTTCAGCGCGCGATCTGGCGTAACCGGTCAGCGCTCGCCGCGTATCGAGATTGCCGGCCCGATTGGGCCTCGAACCAGGAGAAGGCCATTGACTGCCTCTACGCTCGTTTCTGCTCTGCGCGTTCGCGCGCTCGATCTCACGGCCAAGCTGGATTGGGTCGCGCCACTCGTGGCACGCACTACCCTGGGCGTGCTCTTCGTGAGCACGGGTTGGGGTAAGGTTCACGACCTCGACAAGGTCACCGGCTTCTTCACGGAGCTGGGTATCCCAATGCCGCACGTCAACGCGGTGATGGTCTCGTTCGTCGAGCTCGTGGGAGGCTCTCTGCTGCTCATTGGCCTGGCATCGCGTCTTGCCGCGCTGCCACTGATGGCTTCGATGGCCGTCGCGATTCTGACGGCGCAGCGCGAGCAAGTTCATGGCCTGCCGGACCTCTTCGGCCTCGTCGAGTGGACGTACTTGGCCCTGCTGCTGTGGGTCGCGCTCGCTGGGCCCGGCAAGGCGTCGCTCGACCATTTCTTGCTGGGCAAGAAGCGCCGCGCCTCTATCCAAACCTTTCCAGAACCCCTCACCAATCACTGACAGTCGTCAGAACAACCAAAGCAAAAGGAACACATCATCATGACCTCCATTCTCATCGCAGCCGCTATCTCGGGTATCGTGTCGGGCGCTCAGGGCGAGCCCAGCCAGGGCCCGGCTTTTCGAGCCGACGCCAGTTTCAGCGGCGCGCAGCCGCTCGACGACGCCAAAGGCAAGCACAGCTGCAAAGGCCAAAACGCTTGCAAGGGCCAGGGTGGCTGCAAGACCGAAAAGCATGCTTGCAAGGGCCAGAACGCCTGCAAGGGCCAGGGCGGCTGCAAGGGCTGACCGTTTCGCGCCGGACAGCCGTGGCACTCCACGGCTGTCGCGGCGCTCGTGCACGGGGCCACCATGTCAGATGCCGAGCATACGGACAGAATCAGCGAGCCCGCTCCCGATTTCCTCGCACACTTGGAGCGAGAGCTGGGCTGGAGCGAGGCGCAAGCAATCGAGGCGCTTGGCGCCTACGTAATGAGCACCGAGGCCGGTCGCGCTTTGCGCCGCGAGCTCGGGTCGAAGAGCCGCGCACGAGGCAGAGTGGTGGCCTTCGGAAACATCGAGCGCCGCCAGCCTGGCTGCGCACCCGCGTAACCGCGCTTCACGCCGAGCGTAATCGTCGATGATGGTCAAGCCTACCTCTTCTTCAATCGTTCTTTCAATCACCGGATTGATTGCGCTGAGTGCCTGTTCGCAAGACGCTGCCGCAGATGCGCAGGGCGACCTCGCTTCGGGCCAAGCGGTTTACGAAATGCCGCTGGCAGACGGCAACTCATTCGCCTGCGCCACGTGTCACGCATTGAGTGAACCGAGCACGGATGGCTTACGGCGACCGGCTCATCCGATCGGCAACGCCACTCGCCGCAGTCAGTGGAAGAACGGCAAGGCACAAACGTTCTTGGAGGCGGTCAACAGCTGCGTCACCGAATGGATGGTGGCGCCTGCTTGGGCGCCGTCGGAGCCACGTTTCCTCGCGCTTCGCTCCTTCCTGGATGCACAGGCGCCGACTGGTGCGGCGAGTGATCTGACGTACGAGATCGTCGCGCCGCCTAGCGACGTGGCCGGTGGAGACGTTGCTCGCGGACGCTCTGTCTTCAATCAGAGCTGCGTGGTCTGCCACGGGAGCGACGGCCTCGGGACCATTCGCGGGCCCAGAGTCGCGGGCTCGCTGCGACTTCCGGAGTATGTCGCCGGTCGCATTCGGATGAGCGGTTCGAGGACGAGCGCGGTGTACTCGGGTCTGAGCGGGGGTGTCATGCCGTTCTGGGCCAAAGATCGGCTGAGTGACACGGAGGTACGGGATCTCGTCGCTTTCGTCACGGCGCCGGTCGAGCCGACGAGCAACGGCGCGGGTGGCGCCGGCGGCAACGGGAACGGTGGCAGCAACAACGGCGGCGCCCCTGGCGGCGGGGCGACGAGTGGTGGGAACGCTGGCGCGGAAAACGCTTGCAGCAAGACCCATTCGCGTATCGGCTGGAGCGCCGATTTAGGCATCAACACCGGCGAAGGTCAGGTGAGCGGCTTCGTCACCATGGTCGATGACTGCACGCTGGAGCTGCGCGACTTTTCTTACGATGGTAACGGCATCGACGTACGCGTCTACGGCTCGAAAGACCGGAGCTTCAGGCCTGCGTTCACCATGGGGCCCAACATCGTCGGCCGCACCTTCAACAAGGAGACCTTTCGGGTCTCATTGCCTGCGGGCAGGACACTCGACGACTTGGAGTGGGTCGGAATCTGGTGCGTGGCGGTCGGGGCCGACTTCGGCAGCGGACCTTTCAAGGCCCCTTGACCGCATTGTAAGATGAATCATGAGCTCCGCTCCGCAGCAGACCGGACGAGGTTCGTCGACCCGGCGACTTCTGGTCGGGCGCGATGCGGAACTCGAAGAGCTCGGCCGCGCGTTGAAGCTGACTGACGCAGGTCGCGGCAGTTTGTATCTCTTGTCTGGGGAGCCGGGGATCGGCAAGACGCGTCTTTCGGACGAGGCGAGCCAGCTCGCGACCGAACTCGGGATCGATGTGCTCTGGGGCCGCTGTTGGGAGGCCGGTGGCGCGCCCGCCTATTGGCCGTGGCTCGACGTTCTGGAAGCTTTGTTCACTCGCACCAACGACGTGAATGCCGCAGCGCTCGGTGACGGCGCGGCAACGCTGGCCGCCTTGGTAAAAGGCCTGTCCGAACGTTGGCCGACCGCGGCCGCGCCAATCTCGGACAACCCAGAGCAGGCGCGCTTTCGCTTGTATCGCGCGGTGCTCAGCCTGCTGCGCCGCGCGACGAGCCAGCGTGCGCTGCTGATCGTGCTCGAAGACTTGCACGCGGCGGACGAGTCATCGCTGCTGCTGCTGCATTTTCTGGCGCGCGAGCTGCGCTCGGCGCGCATCTGCATCCTCGGGACATTTCGCGACGTCGAAGCGCGACTGTCCGCCGAGGTGGCCGAAGCACTCGGACGCTTGAGTCGCGAGGGCACCACGCTGTCGCTTGCGCGCCTCGCTGAGCCGGAGGCCGAGCGCTTCGTCGTCGAACGATTGGGCGACGTGGACGCGACGACCGTCACGCAGCTCTTTCGTCGCACCCAAGGAAATCCGCTGTTCCTGTCCGAGCTGGTCGGCCTCTTGCAGCGCCAAGGCAGTCACACGGCGGCTCAAGAAGCGCTGCCGCTCGGCGTGCGCGAGGTGATCCGGCAGCGGCTTTCGTTGGTGTCCAGCGAAGATCGACCCCTACTGGAGCTCGCGGCAATCGCTGGCGACGAGGCGCACGCGCCATTTCTCGCATGCGCGGCGCTGGCTCCGGAAGTCGAGCTGCACGCAGTGCTGGAGCGCGCTGCGCACGCCGGGTTGTTGTTGCCGCGGCAGGCTGAGCGCTACCGTTTCTCTCACGCCTTGGTGCGCGAGGTCCTGGAAGGGGATCTGAGCGCCGAACGCCGACGAGCGTTGCACGCGAATTGCGCGCGCGTGCTCGAAGCGCCGAACCTCGGGCAAGAGCCACCGTACGCGGAGCTAGCCCACCATTTGCTGGAGGCGGGCGGGGCGGAACTGCCCCGCGCCGCCGAATATGCAATCGCAGCGGCGGAGCGCTTCTTGTCGGTCTTCGCTTACGAAGACGCGATCGCCCTGCTCGAGCGTGCGCGCGCTGCGGTCGAGCGTGATGCTCCCGGTTCGGGCCTGGCCGGGCGAGTGTTGGTCGCGCTGGGGCGCGCCCAGCTGCGTCGTGGCGCTGGAAAGCTCGGCCAGTCGCTGTGCGAACGAGCGGTAGAGATCGCGCGTCGCATCGACGACCCCGCGCTGCTGGCGGACGCGGCGCTGTCGTACGGTCTGGAGATCACGGCCGCGCTCGTCAATCCCGCGCTCGTGAAGCTGCTCGAAGAGGCGCTCGCGGTGCTTCCCGAGGACGACTCTGCGCTGCGAGCTCGGGTGACCGCGCGGCTCGCTGCGGCGCTGCAACCCCACCCGAACCTCGAGTACCCGATTGGCCTCGCCGAGCGCGCGATCGAGTCGGCGCGCAGACTCGGCGATCGAGCGACGCTGCTGGACGCGGCTTTCATGGGGATTTCGGCGATGATGGACATCGTCGATCCGCGGCAGCGCCTGCCGCTGAACCTCGAGGTCGAGCAGCTGGCCAGCGAGTTCGGTGACACCGAGCGCCTGCTGCGCACACAGGCGCGGCTGGTGTTCGACCACATGGAGCTCGGGGACCTCGGCGCCGCTGACGCGCGTATCAACCTGTTCGAACGCCTGGCCGTGGAGGCGGGCGCGGAGCGCTACCTGTGGCGTGTCCCGCTGTTTCGCTCGATGCGCGCGATGATGCACGGTCGCTTCACCGAGGCAGAGTCGGCCTCGGAGGAGGCGCGTCGGCTCGGCCTCTCCGCAAAAGACCCATTGCTCGATCGTTGCTACGTGTTTCACCGTGAAGGCCTGCTGCGAGCTTGGGAGCGCCACGACGACCTCATCGCTCACGATCCGGAGGCGCGCCGCATGCGGGCAGCCTTGTATTCCGGGCCGCACTGGCAAAACGGAGGCTCGGCATTCAGCTACGCGCGCGTCGAAGATTTGGAAAACGCGCGACTCTACCTCGAACTGATCCCCGACGACGATTGGCCGCTCGTTCACAATCCGCCAGCGTTCATGCATCTGGGCGAACCGCTAGCGCTCATTGGCCGCGAGCCCGCGGCCCGACGCGTCTACGAGCTGCTCTCTCCGGCCGCGCATCGTTGCTTGAGTTGGGGTTACACCAAGTTCGTGTGGGATGGCACCGCGACGCGCGTGCTCGCGCTGCTCGCCACTCGACTGGGCCTGTGGCAACAAGCGAGCGCTTTCTTCGAGCAAAGCCTGGAGAAGCTCACGGCGCTCGATGCCAAGCCGTACCTCGCGCGCACTCGTTATGAATACGGGCGCGCTGCGCTCGAGCACGTAGACTCCGAGGTTCGCGAGCGAGGTCGGCAGTCGGTGGAGGCGGCCTATGAGCTCGCTTCCGCGCTCGATATGCCGGGCCTGGTCAGGCTCTGCGAGCGACGGCTTGCGGGGCACGGGCGTGCATCTCGACCCGCGCCTTTGCCCAAGAGTGCCGAGCTCCGCACGGCGGGCGAGCCCACGGCCCGCGCCACCACCGAACCACTCCTGAGTATAACACTCGAGGGTGATTCGTGGCGCGTCTCCTGCGGCGAACGAGCGTTCCTGTTGCGCGATAGCTTGGGGCTGCGCTACCTCGCCCAGCTCGTTGCGGCGCCAAATCGGGGCATCAGCGCGCTCGAGTTGTCCGGTGGCGCGTCGGGGCCCGAGGAGCCGGTCGACACAGGCGATGCCGGCGAGCTACTCGATGAGCGAGCGCGCCAAGATTACAAGACCCGCGTGCGCGAGTTACAAGCGGAGCTGGCAGAGGCGGAGAGCTTCTCCGATCTGGGACGCGCAGCGCGCGCGCGTGCAGAGCTCGAGTTCTTATCGGCAGAGCTCTCCCGCGCGATCGGGCTCGGCGGGCGCGCGCGTCGCGCCGGAGCGGCGAGCGAGCGGGCCCGCAGCGCGGTGCAGCGTCGGATCCGGAGCGCCATCGAGCGTATTCGCGAGCAAAGCCCCGAGCTGGGCGAACTGCTCACCCGAACCGTGAAGACCGGCAACGAGTGCCTGTTCCTGCCTGAGCGCGCGCTGCCGCGCTGAAAGTCACGGTTCCCGGGACGGAACGAAGTGTTCCGTCCGACGTCACGCCTCTCCATCGAAGGCCGACGCGGCTCTGGTCGCGGGCTGCGAGGAGAGCTATGTCCATGAAAGTACAGGTAAATTCACAGCCGCTCTGGCGCCAGCAGCGCGCCCACATAGCGCGCGCTTATGGCCTGTCCTGTGACGTTCGGCACGACGACCGCACCCAGCGCGTCGACCTGCCCCGCTCCGCCGGTGGCGGCTCGACCGGGCCGCACCCGGGGCAGCTGCTGCGAGCCAGCATTGGAGCGTGTCTGGTCATGGGCTGCACGACCTGGGCCGAGCACTTTGGCGTGAGCCTCGACGACGTAAAGCTGGACATTCTGTGCAGCTACGACGAGCGCGGTCAGCTCGGCCTCGACGACAGCGTGCCGGTTAGCTGGCAGCGCGTCGAACTCGACCTGTTCATCACCAGCTCGGCCGAGGCGAGCGTCGTGGAACAGGTCGTCGACACGGTTCTTCGCCTGAGCCCGATGCTGAACGCGCTCTCGCCCAGCATCGAGCGAATTTTCAAGCTGCACCTATCCAGTCCGAAATCTAACCCCGAGTCCAAAGGAAAGTAGCCATGACCCTCAAGAACATCAAATACGTTTTGCTTTCTCTGATTGCTGCCTGCGCTCTGGTCTTCACGGGCTCTGCGCGCGCCGACGCCACCAGCAAGGCTGCGGATGCACGCGCCGCTCGCGAGGACATCAAAAAGACGCTCGGTTTCGTGCCCAGCTTCTTCAATGCCTTCGGCGACTCCGCCTTGCCTGGCACTTGGCAAGAGATGAAAGGCCTGCAGCTGAATCCGAAGACCGCGCTCTCCGGCCGCATCAAGGAGCTCATCGGCTTGGGCGTGGCCGCGCAGGTTCCGTGCCGCTATTGCATCTACGCGCACGTCGAGTTCGCCAAGCTCAATGGCGCCAGCGACACCGAGCTCAACGAGGCGGTCGCGGTCGCGGCGGCCGAACGGCACTGGAGCACGATTCTGTGGGGACGCCAGGTCGATGAAGCTCGCCTGCGCGCGGACGTTGCGCGCCTGCTCGGCCCGCGCAAGCCGCCGAGCGGCGCGGCAATCGTCGTGACCGACGGCAGGACTGCTCTCGACGACATTCAACGCACCTTCGGTTTCGTGCCCGAGTTGCTGCGCGCCGTGCCGGAACAGGCGCTGCCAGGCGCTTGGCGTGAAATGAAGGATTTGAAGCTCGACTCGAGCACGCAGCTCTCCGCCAAGAACAAGGCCCTGATCGCGCTCGCCGTTGCTTCGCAGGTTCCTAGCCGCCCCTGCGTGATCGCGGAGACCGAATTTGCCAAGGCCGGCGGCGCGAACGACGCCGAAATCGCCGAGGCCGTCGGGATGGCCGCGATCACTCGCAACATGAGCACTCTGCTCAATGGTCTGCAGGTCGATGAGGCCGTGTTCCGCGGCGACGTGGAAAAGCTTGTGGCGGGTGCCAAGGCTGCTGCGAAGAAGAGCGCGGCCAAGCCCACCGCTCTGCGTTGACCCCGCATCACTTGCCGATATCTCGACCAACGCAAGCTAAAACGCGCCCGCGCTCGCCGATGCGAGAGCGGGCGCGCCTCATTTGCGGCGATCGCGGTTCGTGAGGCCGCCCCGCTCGTACTGCTACGCCTTGGCCCGAAGCACCAAGACCAGCCCGCCAAGCAAGGCCGCCACCACCACCGGAAGACCATGGCCGAGCAGCATGTGTGCAGGCGCAACGTTCGGGCAGTGCAGGTTCATGGTCGCGCCAGCGAACAAACCAATGCCAGCCCCGACCAGCGCACTCCGCCAGCGCGCAGCGGTGGCGAACGCTCCCAGCAAAGTGATGGCGGCGCAGAGCAGCGGGACTGCCACCCAGGCGATGGTGATGTCGAAGCAAAGCAGCGTATCGATCAGCGTGCCGCCCTCGGGGGACCGCGGAGCGGGCGCCCCCAGCGCGAGCACGCAAAACGAGGCCGGACCGAGCACCGCCAGGCTGCTGATGAGCCCGCTCTTGAGACCAAGCCCCAGTTTCCCTCGACCGAGTGCGACGAACAGCGAGCCAGTCGCCAGTGAGATCGGCAGCACGATCTGCGCGAGCGCGTAGGTGAGCGGAAGCGCACTCAAATCCGCGCGAACACCGTATACGGTCAGATGCACACCGAGCCAAGCTAGACCGCCGAGCAACGCGGCCAGCCTGCGGCTGCGCACGAGCTGTCGCGTCGCCGTAGCCGGTAGCCTAGGAGGCTCGAGCTCCCGGCGAGAGGGTGCCGAGCCCGCAGGATCGGGGATCTCGGCGAGGCGAGCGACGAAGTCGGGGTCAGGCAAACTACTCACAGGTGCTGGGCCTTTTTGAATGGGCAATCGCAGGGTGTAGCCGTGGTCAGCGAGCTGTACGCGACCACGTCGGGCTGGTTTCAAGAGCGTGAACTCTCGCTGCCCTCCTCGGCAGATTTGAGCGCGGCTCGCAGCTGTTCGTAGGCTCTGAAGGCGCGTAGCTTCACGGCGCCCTCACTGGTACCGAGGATCTGGGCAGCCGCCGCTACGCTCTGCCCCTCGAAGCGCAGCAACACGAACGCTTCGCGGTTGACGACCGACATGCGAGCGAGGGTCTGCTCTACCAGCAGGGCGCTCTGGCGAGCAGCGACCGTATGCTCCGCGCTGCAGTCCAGTCCTGCCGCTGTTTCATGATCTGCAATATCGAGGCTGCTACGCGCGGCCTTTGCCTTCGGCGAGCGAGCATGGCTCACGAAACAGTTGCGAGCGATGGCGTACGCCCAGGGAATGACCGCGCCGCCGGCAGCAAACGAGCCGCGCGCGCGGTGCATCCGCAAGAATGTCTCCTGCACCAGATCTTGAGCAAGGTCTGGCGAGCTGCAAAGCCGCCGCAAGAAGGCCTGGAGCCTCGGCGCCAATGCCGTAAAGATCTCGCTGAAAGCGGCGTCGTCACCGTCTGCGTAGCGGCTCATCGCGGAGTCGAGCGAGCTTGCCGTCATTTCCGCGTCGGGCTCACCGAGTCGCGACTGATGCTGAGCGGTGTCCTGGAGCGAAGTCATGGCGCGCTCTTCATGAGCAGCTTGGACAAGAAGGGAGAACAGCCGACGACTCGGGCTCCGCGGGCAGCAGCCCCGCGCAACACCTCGGTCGCCTGTGCGCTCGCGAAATCGACAGCGGTGAGATCGAGAGAAAGCGTTGCCGTAAGCCGAGACGCCTCCGCCAACTCGTTTTCCAGGAGCTCGACCCACTCCCCGCTGAGGCGTCCTTCTAGCTTGAGGCACAGGCCGGCGCCGTTCTGGTCAATGCGGCTGATTCGGAGCACGGCCGGCCAGGAGCAACCCTCGTGCCACTGAAAAATTGGCGAGCGACCTCGCGAAATGCCTGGAATTAGCGGGATTGGTGAAAGCGATCGCCGCGGGCTGGCCACGAAGTTTCGTGGCTGTGGCCTGTCGTGGCCACGAAATATCGTGGGCGGCACCTTGACGCTCCGAGGGAGCTGCCCCTCAAAATGGCGCTCTCATTCCTTGACGGTCATGCAAACGAGCTCCCCTCTTTCCGCTTCGTCGGACGTCCTGCGAGTGCTGGCGGAAGGTACGTCCGCGGCCACGGGCGATGACTTCTTTCGTTCCCTCGCGCGTCACGCCGCCCTCGCCCTGGGCGCTCGCTTTGCGTTCGTCGCCGAAACGCTAAGCCCGCTGGAATCTCGTTCGCTTGCCTATTGGGAGGGCACGCAGTTTGGTGAAGGGTTCAGCTACCGCTTTCCAGGCACCCCGTGCCAGCGTGTCGCCGCGGGGTATGTGTGCGCTACTCCGACGCAGCTTCAACAGCTGTTTCCCGAGGACCTCTGGCTGCAACAAATTGGGGTAGACAGTTACGTCGGGGTACCCATGCGCAACGCTGCTGGCCTGGTGCTCGGGCACATCGCCGTGTTGCACACGGAACCAATGGAGCCCACGAAAGACCACCTGGCGGTCCTCGAAATTTTCGCTGCTCGCGGTTGTGCCGAACTCGAGCGCGTTCGTGCCGAGCGCGCGTTGCGCGACGCATTGGCGGAGGTGCAGCGTTTGCGGGACAAGCTGCAGATCGAGAACGCCTATCTTCAGGAGGAGATTCAGGCCGAACACAATTTCGAAGAGATCATCGGTGGAAGCCCGCCCTGGCAGGCCTTGGTTCAGCAGATCGAGTCGATCGCAGCGAGCGAAGCGAGCGTGCTCATCACCGGCGAAACTGGCACCGGCAAGGAGCTCGTAGCGCGCGCGCTACACAGCAGAAGCCCTCGACGCGGGAGGCCGCTCGTGAAGGTGAATTGCGGTGCCATTTCAGCGGGGCTCGTCGAAAGCGAGCTCTTCGGCCACGTCAAGGGCGCCTTCACTGGCGCGCTCTCCAAGCGGGTCGGCCGCTTCGAGCTGGCCGATGGCGGTACGCTTTTTCTCGATGAAGTCGGGGAGCTGCCGCTCGAAACCCAAGTGAAGCTGTTGCGAGCGCTGCAAGAGCACGAGTTCGAGCCGGTTGGCAGCAGTCAAACCGTCCGAGTCGATGTGCGCATCATCGCCGCGACGAACCGCGATCTCACGCAGGCGATGCGCGAGGGTCGCTTTCGCTCGGATCTGTTCTACCGGCTGAACGTCGTTCCGCTGCACGTGCCGCCGCTTCGTGAACGTCAGGGCGATGTCGTCCCGCTCGCGCTCTATTTTCTTGGGCGCCTTGCCAAGAAGGCGGGCAAGCCCATTCAAGGAATCGCCACCGCAACGCTCGAGCGCTTGGTGAACTATCACTGGCCCGGTAACGTGCGTGAGCTCGAGAATCTCATCGAACGTGGCGTCGTGCTTTCCAGCGGTCCGACTCTGGACCTCGATGCTCACCTCCTCGACCTCCCGCCGATGCCCGCGAAGGAGGCGGAGGCCGAGAATGGAGTAGCGCCGCCGCGTGCGGTGGACAGCTCCAGGCCCCCTGCCGAAGAAGGTCCGAGCGCTCTCGAAGCGGTCGAGCGCCGTCACATTCTCGCGGTACTCGAGCGAACGAGTTGGGTCATCGAGGGCGCTCAAGGCGCGGCTATGCTCCTGAACTTGACTCCGAGCACACTGCGCAGTCGCATGAAAAAGCTCGGCATCCGGCGCGAAGCGCGGGGCGGCTGACGGCCGAAGCGACCGGCGCAAGCACGACTCGCTCCAGGCGTAAGAGCTCGGCGATGGACCAGGCCTGAAACGGACAGCCGCGCGGTGTGTGCGGCGCTTCGGCGTCAGCGATCTCGCTGACGTGACCGAGCCCTGCGCGGGCCAGATGCTGCTGGAGCGGAGCGAGAAAACGTTCGCGCGCTCTCTGCTTCGCTTCGCTCGTGTTGCCACGGGTTTTGACCCATGCTTCGACGAACGGCCCGATCAGCCAAGGCCAAACGGTGCCCTGGTGGTAGGAGCTGTCTCGCTCCCGTACACCGCCTTGGTAGTGACCCACATAGGCCGGGTGCGCCCGCTCGAGTGAGCGCAAACCCAGCGGTGTCCACAGCTCGCGCTCGACCAGGTCAACGACGCTGCGTGCACGCTCGGGCGACAAGAGCGTGAACGGCAGACCACCCGCCGCAAAGATCTGGTTCGGCCTGCATGTGGCGTCGACTACGCCGGGCCGGTGACCGTCGTCCACGACGTCGAAGAGCATTCCCCGTTCGCCATCCCAGAAGCGCGTTTCGAGCGCCAGGCGAGCCTCTTCGGCCCAGCGCATCAGCTGGGGGTCGCGCTTACCCGCGATCTTCAAGGCGTGAACCCAGAGCGCCTGTATCTCGACGGGCTTACCGATGCGCGGCGTGACGACCCAGTCGAAAACCTTTGCGTCCATCCAAGTGAGCTGCACACCGGGCTCACCGCAAGCGAGCAGGCCGTCATCGTCGCGTCGAATTCCGTGCCGCGTGCCACGCGCATAACCGAAGACAATCTCGGTGATGGCCGACTCCAGACGCTCGCGGTCTTCCTTCGTGAGCAAGGCGACCGCGGCCTGGTGCGACAGCAGTTCATCGGCGGCGAGGACGAACCAGAGCGAGGCGTCGACCGAGTTGTACTCGGCCGGAGCGTTGGCATCGTCCGAAAATCGATTTGGCAACATGCCTTCGGACACCACACCGGCCCACTCGCTCAGGATAGAGCGCGCCGTGCCGAGATCGCCGGTGGCGAGGCAGAGACCTCGAAGCGCGATGAATGTATCGCGGCCCCAGTCACCGAACCACGGGTAGCCCGCGATGAGCGTGCGACCGGCGCCGCGCTGCACCAGGTACTGAGCTGCCGCACGCTCTAGCGGCGTTGCAAACTCACTTCGCCGCTGCCGCTCCGAGCGCCGCAGCCGGTTGACCAAGCGCGCAACGTCTTCGCGTTCGAGGTCCAGCTTGCCTGCCAAGTCCGCGCTGAGCACCCAAAGCCCCTCTCGTTCCCCGACATCGAAACTAAGCACTCCGGGAGAAGCTAGATCTTCCTCCGCGTCCAGTCCTCGTCGGGCCTCCTCGGAGTAATAGAAATTGCGGTACCAGTCGGGAGAGTGCCGATACGCGGCGTTCGTGAGCGATAGAACGGCGGGGACCCCTCGATAGAGCTCGAACCGTAGGGCGTTTCCACGCGCCTGCGGTTCCTGATTGCACTGTCCGTTCTCGTGGTGCGTTCCGTGAAAATCTCGTCCTGAGAGCAGCGGTCGCACCGCGAGCTTCGCGCCCGGTACCGGCGTGGCCAGTCGAAATGCGATGACGACCGAGGGGCTTTCGTGCGGCACGAAAATCTCGACGTCCACCTCCACGCCCAGACGTGTAAAGAAGCGCCAAGTGGGCCAAGGATCGTTCGAAAACTCGACCCGTTCGACGTCTCGTCCGGTCACCCATCCGCCCGCATACGCTTGCGGCCAAATTTCGACGGAGCCGAGCGCCGTTTCGAGACGAGCGACGAAGCCTTGCACCAAGACCCTGCGATCCGCTGGTGGTGTTGTCGCGGCTAGTAAGAGCGCGTGGTAGCGTCGAGTCCGAAGTCCAGAGCTCGTGCCGCTCGCGAAACCGCCGAGCCCGTCGGTTTCGAGCCACTCGCTGACGTCGTCGGCGGCCGTGGCTTCAGCGTTCACGCGGCCTCCTCTTTCGCCGAGCGCGCCTTGGCGATGGATTCGAGGCAACGCGCAACCAGCGCAGTCCATCCGGTCTGGTGACTGGCGCCCACTCCGCGGCCGTCCTCACCGTGAAAGTACTCGTGGAAGAGCACTAGATCTTTGAAATGCGGATCGGAAGCGTAACGCTGATCCAGCCCGTGACAGGGCCGTCGACCCTCCTCTCCCGGCAAGAAGATGCTCGACAGCCGGCTCGCGAGCTCGGCCGAAACCTCGGCCAAATTCAGAAACCTGCCAGACCCGGTGGGACACTCCACCTTGAGCGAGTCTTCGTAGTAGTGGTGATAGCGCTCCAGCGCTTCGACGATCAGGTAGTTTAGCGGAAACCAGACTGGGCCGCGCCAATTGGAGTTGCCGCCGAAGAGACCGGTGGTCGAGTCACCCGGCGCGTATTCCACGCGATGCTCGTTGCCCTGAACATGGAAGCGATACGGCTGATCCTTGTGCACGCGGCTGAGCGAACGCAGGCCATGCGGAGAGAGGAACTCGGTCTCGTCGAGCATGAAGCGAAGTACGCGGACTAGGCGTTCACGCGACGGAACCGCGAGCAGCCGGTGCCCGTGCTGACCATTCGCGAGCTCCTGATACGAGATGTGTGCCGAAAGGTCCTTACGGTTGTCCAAAAACCATTGCATTCGCTTCTTGAACCCGGGCAGCTTGTCGAGCACGTGGTCCTCGAGCACTTCCACCGCGATGATCGGCAGCACGCCGACCATCGAGCGGGTCTTGAGCGGTATGCTCTGCCCATCGACCGACAGTTGGTCGTAATAGAATCCGTCCTGTTCATCCCACAGCCCCGTGCCGCCGAAGCGGTTCATGGCGTCGACGATGCCCACGAAATGCTCGAAGAACTTGGAGGCGACGTCTTCGTAGGCGGGGTCGCCGTCGGCCAGCTCCAGCGCCATCGAGAGCATGGTCGAGGAATAGAAGGCCATCCAGGCGGTGCCGTCGGCTTGCTTCAAATGGCCTCCGGTTGGCAGGGGCTGCGAGCGGTCGAACACGCCGATGTTGTCCAGGCCGAGGAAACCGCCGGCGAACAAGTTATTGCCCTCGGGATCCTTGCGATTGACCCACCAAGTGAAATTGAGCAGCAGCTTTTGGAACGCGCGAGCCAAAAATACGCGATCACGCTGGCCGCGCTTGGCGGTCATCTTGTACACGCGCCACACCGCCCAGGCGTGGACCGGCGGGTTCACGTCCGATAGCGCAAATTCGTAGGCGGGAATTTGGCCGTTCGGGTGCATGTACCACTCGCGCAAGAACAGGATCAGTTGCTCCTTTGCGAACTCTGGGTCGATTCGAGCGAACGGAAGCATGTGAAAGGCCAGGTCCCAGGCTGCAAACCAGGGGTACTCCCACTTGTCCGGCATCGAGATGACGTCGCGGCAATAGACGTGACGAAAGTCGTTGTTGCGCCCATGGTGACGGGCGCGCGGCGGAGTGGGCTGCCCTGGATCACCGTTGAGCCAGTCGTTCACGGCGTAGTGAAAGAACTGTTTTGACCAAACCAGCCCCGCGTACGCCTGACGCGCGACAGCCCGTTCCTCCTTGGTCGCGGTCTCGGGGTGAACTCGGTCGTAGAAAGCGTCGGCTTCGGCGCGCCGCTCACGGAACGCGCGCTCGAACCCGGGACCGAACGGGTTAGATGCCGCCGACGCGCGCTTACGGAGTCGTGCGTGAAGCACCACCTTGCCGCGTGCCGGCACCTCGAGCTCGTACCAGGCGCCCACCTTCGTCCCCGTTCGCTCGGGATTCGTGGCCGAGAGCTCGCCGTTCACCACCCGTCGGTGAAAGGCATCCTTGGTGTATTGGGAGACGGAGGGGACACCGAGGACCCGCTCGCTGTTGGTCTCATTTTCGGTGAACAGCAGCTCGCGCAGCGCGTTCGTGGGCTCGAACGACATCTCGTAGTCGCCGAGCTCCGGATGCATCACGTCCACGGTGGCGGTCCCTTTGCCCCGAAGCTCCGGCCGCTCGACCCCGGCGCTTTCTGCCCAACTCCAGGTATTCCGGAACCACAGCGTGGGCAACACGTGGAGCCGCGCGGCCTCGGACGAACGCGAATCCACGGTGATGCGAATCAGAATGTCCTCTGCATCGGCCTTCGCATACTCGACGCTCACATCGTAGTAGGCGTCGTCGTCCAGCACGCCGGTGTCGACGAGCTCGAGCTCCGGTTCGTGCTTGCCTCGCGAGCGATTTTCGCCCACGAGCCGTGCGTAGGGGTACTCGCGTTGTGGGTACTTGTACAAACCACGCAAGTACGAGCCGGTGGGCGTGGCATCGAGATAGTAATAGAGCTCCTTCACGTCTTCGCCATGATTGCCCTCGGGGCCGGTCAAGCCGAACAGGCGCTCCTTGAGGATTGGATCTTTGCAATTCCAGAGCGCGAGTGAGAAACAGATGCGGGCCTGACGGTCGCTGAAGCCGAACAAGCCATCCTCGCCCCAGCGGTATGCGCGGCTCCTGGCGTGGTCGTGCGGGAAGTAGTCCCAGCAATTGCCATGCTCGGAATAGTCTTCGCGGACGGTGCCCCACTGACGCTCCGAGAGGTAGGCCCCCCAGCGCTTCCAGTTCTTTTCACGCCGCGCGTCCTCGGCCAGACGCTTGCTCTCCGCGTCGTCGAGATCGCCCTGCACGAGGCCTTTGCTTCCAAGTTTCGTCGGATGATCGTGTCCCATGGCCGCTCTAGACGCGCGACGGCGCCCTTGGTTACACGAACTCTCGATTTGCGAGAAAATGCCCGGCAGCGAGTAACCACGCGTCGTCCTCCTCGTAGGCGCCAGACAGGAGATGACGACCATGAGGGACTATTTCAATGAGCAGCGGACCGCGGAGGAAACGCTCCCGGTTTGCCCGATCGTAAAGAGCTTGAAGGGCCAGAAGGCTCTCGTGACAGGTGCCAATTCAGGCATCGGGAAAGCAATGGCGCTCGCGCTCGGTCACGCCGGTGCCGATGTGGTGGTGAACTACGTGTCGCGTGACGACGAAGCTCAGCGAGTCGTGGCCGAGATCCAACGTTGTGGTGCGCGCGCCTACGCGCACCGGGCCGACGTCAGCTCGGAAGTCGAAGTCGAGCGCATGTTTTCGACCATGATCGCCGAGTTTGGCACCATCGATATCTTGGTAAACAACGCGGGGCTTCAAAAAGACGCGCCGTTCGAAGAACTTTCGGTCGCCGACTGGGACCTGGTGATGAACGTCAACCTGAAGGGCCAGTTCTTGTGCTCGCGAGCCGCTGTGCGCGAGTTCAAACGCCGCGGCATCGTGCGCGAGGTGTCATGCTCGGCCGGCAAGATCATCTGTATCAGCTCCGTGCACGACGTGATCCCGTGGGCCGGTCACGTAAACTACGCAACCTCGAAGGGCGGCGTGTCGATGATGATGAAGAGTATCGCGCAGGAGATGGCCCCGCTCAGAATACGTGTGAACGCCATTTCGCCCGGCGCGGTCCGCACGCCCATCAACATGGACGCTTGGGGCAGCCGGGATGCTTACAACTCACTCATGAACTTGATCCCTTACCGGCGCATCGGTGAGCCGAGCGAGATCGGTCGCGCAGCGGTGTGGCTTGCGTCCGACGACTCGGACTACATCACCGGTGCCACTCTCTACGTAGATGGGGGAATGACGCTCTACCCGGGCTTCGAGACTGGCGGCTAGTCGTGGTCAGCGTCGCAGTCGGTTTGCCGCGCTCCGAATTTCGGGAAAAGCTCCGCATCTACGCGATCGACGGCGCGCTACTCGGGCTGTTCATGCTGTCAGCCTGTGTCAGCGTGGTAATGCTGGAGCATCCGGCGTCGCCAGCGCGCCTTGCGATCACCTCGGCGCTCTCGCGGCGAGTGATCGTCGCCGTTGCGATGGGACTCACCGCAGCGGGCCTCATTTACAGCCCATGGGGCAAACGCTCGGGCGCCTTCATGAATCCCGCCATGGTGGTGTGCTTCGTGCGGCTCGGGAAGCTTTCGATTGGGGACGCCTGCGGCTACATCGGCGCCCAGTTCGCGGGGAGCGTGGGCGGTGTCTTCGTGGCAGCGGTTGCGTTACCCGGACTCGTGAGCCAGCCAGCGGTGAACTACGTGGCCACCACCCCTTCCGGAGGACCAGGTCCCGCATTTCTGGTCGAGTCCTGCATGGCGTTCGTGCTCATCAGCGTGGTCACCGCCGTCAATCGCTCGCCGCGCCTGGCGCCCTTTGCCGGCGTATTTGCGGCGATGCTCGTGGCGCTGTTCATCAGCGTGGCCGCGCCGATCTCCGGCATGTCGATCAATCCCGCGCGAACGTTCGGCTCCGCGCTCTGGGCGCATTCTTGGTCGGGATTTTGGATTTATCTCAGCGCCCCTTTGTTCGGCATGCTGGCGAGCACCGAGCTGCAACTTCGTCTCGTGAAACGCGACTCCTCGCGTTTGTGCGGCAAAGTCAATCACGACGAAACCATCGACTGCTTCGTGCGTTGTGGATGCACGAAGGGAACGTCCCATGACTGACAATCACTATGACGTCATCATCATCGGCTCGGGTGCAGGCGGTGGCACGCTGACGCATCGGCTCGCAGCTTCCGGGAAGAGGATCCTGCTCTTGGAGCGCGGCGACTACGTGAAGCGTGAGCCGGAGAACTGGAGCACGCGAGCCGTCAATTTGGAGGGGCGCTACAACACGAAGGAAGTCTGGCGCGACGGTCAAGGCGAAGAGCTTCACCCTCACACCAACTACTTCGTCGGTGGCAACACCAAGTTCTACGGCGCGGCGCTGTTTCGCTTTCGTGCCAAGGATTTTGGTGAACTTCGTCATCACGGCGGCATCTCACCCGCCTGGCCGATCTCCTATGACGAGCTCGAGCCGTACTACGCTCAAGCCGAGAATCTGTACCGGGTTCACGGCAACCGCGGCGAAGATCCAACGGAGGCCTACGCGAGCGGGCCCTATCCGCATCCCGCGCTCGGCCACGAGCCGCGTATCCAGCAGCTGAGCGAAGATCTGACGGCCCTCGGCTGTAAGCCCTTTCACGTGCCGCTGGGCGTGATGCTGGATGAAAAGAACCAGCGTAAAAGCCCATGCATTCGCTGCGCGACCTGCGACGGACATCCGTGCCTGGTCAACGCCAAGAGCGACGCCCAAGTGTGCGCTATCGACCCCGCGCTCGAGTTCACGAACGTGACACTCCTGACCCGTGCCTTGGTACGAAGGCTACTGACCAACAGCACGGGGAGCGAGATAAGCGGTGTCGAGGTGGAGCGGGAGGGCAAGCTGACGACCTACTCGGCTGATATCGTGGTCGTGGCGTGCGGGGCCATCAACTCCGCGGCGCTACTGTTGCGCTCCGCTTGTAGTACGCACCCGCGCGGACTAGCGAACGGTTCGGACATGGTCGGACGGCATTACATGGGCCACGTCAACTCGGTCTTGATGGCGATCTCGAAATGTCCGAACCCGACCGTTTTTCAGAAGACGCTCGCCCTCAATGACTTTTACTTTGGCTCACCCGAGTGGCAGCACCCCATGGGCCACATCAGTTTCGTGGGAAAACTCGATGCGGACACGCTGCGCGCTGGCGCGCCCGCCGTTGCGCCGGGCTTTACATTGGACTTGATGGCACGCCATTCGCTCGACTTTTGGCTGACGAGCGAAGATCTTCCCGATCCCGAGAACCGCGTCAAAATCGACCGCGAGGGCAAAGTCGTTCTCTTCTACAAACCCAACAACGAGGAGGCGCACGCCCGGCTCACCGCCAAGCTGAAAGAACTGATGAAGCTCAGTACGCGCTGCCGCGTTCACGGCCGCGACTGCCATCAGGGCCTTTTCGCGCGCAGCCTTTACGCCGGTCAGCGCATCCCGCTGGCTGGCGTCGCTCATCAGAACGGAACCCTGCGCTTTGGCAATGATCCGCGTGCGTCGGTCTTGGACCGCAACTGTCGGAGCCACGAAGTCCATAACCTGTACGTCGTCGACGGCAGCTTCTTCCCTTCGAGCGCCGCGGTAAACCCAGCGCTCACCATCATGGCCAACGCACTCCGGGTCGGCGATCACTTGCTTCAACGCCTGAGTTGAGCTCGTGCGGGGGGGAACGGCAAGGCGGGTAGGGGTGGCTCGCTAGCTAGCTCTCAATACGCCGATCTCGAGTTCAGCGAACCAATTGATGAATCGTTGCACGTCCCGACCGCGGTAGATCGCGCCGTGTTGTGGGCACATCTGCTCGATGTCGAGCTTCGACGCGCGTTCACACCAGGCGTCACGCGCGTTGGCGGAGCCCATCCAGCGCGCGTGGAAGCCCTTCGCGAAGCGCACGTGCTCATCGAAGTTCTTGACGTACAACTCGCTGTGCTCGGGTGGAAGCAACGCAGCGCCCACGTCGCCGCTGAACAGGATTTTGGCGACTGGATCGTACAAATGCAGGTTGCCCGAGGAGTGCAGGAAGTGAGCCGGAACGACCTGCAGCGTGCGCGTGCCGAGCTCGATCTGCGATGGCCCGTCCGGCAGCGCCACGAACGTGCCCTGGTCGCCGCCGAAATGCGGGATGAAGCTGGCCCACAACCAGCTCGTGTAACACTTGATGTCCGGCTTGAAGCTGAGCCAGAGCGCGAGCGAAGAGATCACGTCGGGATCTTGGTGCGAGGCGAAGATGTGGGTAATCGAGCGCGGATCCGCGGTCGCGCTCACGGCCGAAAACACGGCAGGAAACACTTCTTGGCCGCCCGGATCGGTCAGCAACGCCTGTTCACCGCTGGTCACCAAGTACTCGTTGGTGTCTATCAAATGCGATTGCCGATCCGGGTCCCGCGCGATGGCTCGCCAAGAGTGTGCGCCCTGTTCGAAGATCGTGACGGCCTTCTTCATGCTCCTCTATCGCTGTCCCAAGGTCATTGTCAGGTCGCGCAGAATGTCCGCTGCCGATTGCGAGTTGTCATAGAACGTGCGAGATACGAGCTCGAGCTGGACGCGCAGTTCCGGCGCTGCGCCGGTCGCCTCGATCATCGCGGATCGGGACAGTACGCAGGCCATCATCCCCATTTGGTCGAGGTCGTGCACGACGTTCATGACCAATCTCCAGTCGCGTCGCATCGAAGTCAGCGACTCTTCCTGCTTCTCGCTGAGTCTCTCGCGTACCGCGCGCATGGCTTCGCTCTCACTGCCGTCCGCCGCGTCGCTCACGATCGCGAGAATGCGCCGCTCCTTCGAGGATAGGCTGGTCGCGGCCAGCGCCCGAGCCGTAACTCGCGCGAGGTGCTCGAGATTTTCGTGAAGCTCTCTGCTCCAGCGACGCATTTGTGAGGACACCTCATCGAAGCCGAGCAGGCTGGCGCGCTTACTTTGGACCATCGCGTCCAGCGCCAACAGGTTGACCTGAAACGACAACTTCAGCAGGCGCTTTGCCGCTTCATTGAGCCTGACGACACGCTCGAAATCACCGTTCACCTGGCTGTGTGAAGTCATTCGAACCGGAAGCCTTCGGTGCAAGTTGGGTGCCGAAAGCCAGACCGCGACGGAGCACCGATACCCGCACGTCGCTCGCGAAGGAGCGCGACGTTTGCGGAGTGGGCGCAAAACATGCGTCGGACTAGCGTCGCGCTAGCTCCAAAATTCGCCCGGCGATGCGCTCGAGCGGCAGCACCTCTTGCGCCGCGCCGCACTTCACCGCTTCACCTGGCATACCCCAAACCACACTCGTCGCGCGGTCTTGCGCCAGCGTTGGGCTACCGGCTTCGCGCATCAGCTTGAGCCCGTGCGCGCCATCATCGCCCATGCCCGTCAGTATCACCCCGATCGCGTTGTGCCCCGCCGCCAGCGCGGTCGACTCGAACAGCACGTGGACCGACGGTCGATGGCGATTGACAGCCGCTTCTTGACCTACTTCGCAGAAATACTTGGCACCGCTACGCTTGACGCGCAGGTGGTGGTTCCCGCGCGCAACGTAGGCATGGCCCAGCATCAGCTGCTCGCCGCCCTGGGCCTCACTGACGCGGATCTCACACTCCGCGTCGAGCCGCTGCGCGAAGCGTGCGCTGAACAGCTCAGGGATGTGTTGGGTGATCACGATTGCCGGGGCGTCGGGCGGCATTTCGTGGAGAATTGCCGCCACTGCCTCCGTGCCCCCTGTCGAGGCGCCAATCGCTATTACGCGATCGGTCGTACTCAGCTGAGTAGACTTGGCGTGAACGCGGGAGGGGACAGGCCGCTGCTCGCGGCGGGTGAGCACGTTGGCGGCGGCGGCGCTGCGCAGCTTCTCGCACAGCTCCCGAGCCAGAACCGCGAGGCCGTCGTGCAGGCCTGCCTGGGGCTTGGTCACGAAGTCGATGGCGCCTGCTTCCAGGGCTGCCATCGTGACGTCCGCGCCGCGCTCGGTCAGTGACGAAACCATCAGCACTGGCATGGGGCGAAGCCGCATCAAGTTTCCCAGGAACGTGAGGCCGTCCATGCGCGGCATTTCCACGTCCAGCGTGAGGACATCAGGAAGAAGTTCCTTGATCATCTCTCGCGCTTCGTACGGGTCCCGCGCTGCGCCGACGACGACGAAGTCCGGCTCGCGCGAAATGATCTCGGTAAGCAACTTACGCACGAGCGCAGAGTCATCGACGATCAAAACTTTGATGGGCATGGCTCGCGTTGGCCTCCGATCAGTCGAACAAGTCCACTTCGCCCCGTGGCGGTGCGATGGAGAGGCTGCGCTGAAGCGCAGTCTCGCTGCGGACGACCTCACTGGCCTCCTGCGTCTGCAGGCGCTGAATCATGACCCGGCCCGACTCGGCGTGATAGCGAACGCGCCTGGCCCAGGTGCCGCCCACGTCTTCGGCCGCGATCCGCAAGCCTTCGGTCTCGAAGTACTCGTGAATGAAGTCGATGTTCTTGCGCCCGATGTCGCTCATGCCGGCGATCACTTTGCCGCCGCCGAAGATCTTGATCTCCAAGCGCTCGCGTCGAGCGCCGTGCTTGACCAATTCGTTGATGAGCCGCTCGACGGCGAAGCAGCCGTAGCGCAGCGCTTCACCGCTCTCCACGGCGCTTGAGCCTTGATTGGGTAGCATGAAGTGATTGAGTCCCGCGATGCCAACGTCGGGGTCCCGCAAACAGGTGGAGACGCAGGAGCCGAGCACGGTGGTAATCACCTCCGGTTGCACCGTCACGTAGTAATCGCCCGGCAAGACCTGCGCGATCCAGGCGCGCTCCGCGTTGTCGAAGTAGCGACGGATACCCTCGAAACCGCGGAGAGGACGCGTCAGCGATGCGGAGTTCGTGAGCGCGACGCTCATTCGCCGTGCTCCGCCCCGACCTTCACGAACGCCGTTCGCCCGCAGGGCTTGAGCCCCGGCGTGCTGTTCGCGCTCGGCGACTCGGAGTGCCCCATGAACAGATAGCCGCCAGGCCGAAGCTGGCTGGCGAAGCGGCGCACCAGCCGCTCTCGGGTCGGGGTGTCGAAGTAGATCACGACGTTGCGGCAAAAGATGACGTCGAACGCCCCGCTCATCGGCCAATGCTCGTGCAAGTTGAGCCGATTGAACGTGATCATCGCCTTGATCGGATCGCTGACACGCGCGAGGCCCGTATGCTTTCCGAGCCCCCGCCTGAAGAACGATCGAAACTCGGGCTTCAACGCCGAGATGCGCTCAATCGGATAAATACCGGCGCGGGCTTGCGCGAGAATGTCCGAGTCGATGTCCGTCGCCAGGATTCGCACGTCCCAGTCCTGCACTTGTGGCAGCGCTGCGAGCGTCAACGCGATCGAGTACGGCTCGTCACCCGCCGAGCAGCCCGCCGACCATATCCGCAGGCGTTTGGCATCGGCCCGTTGCATTTCTGGAACGACGCGTTCGCGAAGCAGGTCGAAATGATGCTCCTCTCTGAACAGTTCGGTGACGTTGGTCGTGAGCGAGTTCAGGAAATTGCGTGACTCCTCGCTGTTGGGATCCTCGATCAGCGGCAAGTAGTCTGCGAACCTGCTGAGTCGCAGCGCTCGTAGCCGGCGGGTGAGGCGGCCATACACCAGCATGCGTTTGGCTGGGCCAACGTCGATCCCCGAGCGCTCCTTCAGCAAGCGTTGAATTCGGAGAAACTCGGAGTCGGTCAGCTCGAACTCGCGCACTTGTATGGCCGCGGCAGTCATGAGTCAGCGCTCCGCACCGCGACTAGAACTGCACCCAGTCGCCGTCGTCGCCGTTGCCGTTCTTCTTGGTTCCGCCGTTGCCGTTCTTAGCGGACGCGCTGGGCGCTGGGCTCGCGGCCCGCTCGCGGTTGGGCCGTGCGTCTCGTGTGGCAGTCGGCGCGGGGCGAGCCTGGGCCTTTTGACCCTTCGCTGGGCTACGAGCGGGAGGCGCCTGTTCCTCGCGGTTCACCTGGAAGAAGGCGACGAGCTCGGTGAGAGAACGCGCTTGCTCGTTCATCGACTCGGCGGCGGCGGCGGCTTCTTCGACCATGGCAGCGTTTTGCTGGGTCGACTTGTCCATCTGCGTGACCGCTTGGTTGATCTGTTCGATGCCCGTGGCTTGCTCGTCGCTGGCGGCGTTGATCTCGCCGACGATGTCAGACACCTTCTTGACCGACCCGACGATCTCTTGCAGCGTTTCACCCGAACGGTTGACGAGTTTCGCGCCCTGATCGACCTTTTCTTGACTGTCCTGGATCAGGGATTTGATCTCCTTTGCCGCGGCCGCGCTGCGCTGCGCCAGGTTTCTCACCTCAGCTGCCACGACGGCGAAGCCTCGACCCTGGTCGCCGGCCCGCGCCGCCTCCACGGCCGCGTTGAGCGCCAGCATGTTGGTCTGGAACGCGATCTGCTCGATGACCCCGATGATGTCCGCGACCTTCTTCGAGCTTTCGGTGATGGCGCCCATCGCGGACACTGCGGAGCCCACGACCTGGCCGCCCTTCTCGGCCGCGTCCCGCGCGCTGGCAGCGAGTTGATTTGCCTGCATGGCATTGGCGGCGTTCTGCTTCACCGTCGCCGTCATTTCCTCGAGGCTGGCCGAGGTTTCCTCGAGCGCGGAGGATTGCTCCTGGGTGCGCTTGTTCAGGTTGGTGTTGCCTTCCGAGATGTCGCTCGAGGCGTTGCTAATCGCGAGCGCAGAATCGTTGATTTGCGTCACCAGGTTGCGCAGCGTGCTCATCGAGCCGTTCAACTGGCTCTTCAGGCGACCGAACTCACCTTCGAAGTCACCTTCGACTTCGGCGTTTAGATCACCTTGAGACAGCGCGTCGACGGTCTTGATCGTTTCGCGCACGGGTCGGACGATGGCATCCATCAAGCCGTTCACGCCCTCGCCGACCGAGCGCATGAAGCCTTGATATCCGGTTGCGTCGATGCGACTGTCGAGGTCGCCCGCCACGGCTGCCTTGATCAGCCCCTGAATCTGCTTTTGAGCGTCGCGCTGTTCGGTGACGTCGTCCCACTCGAGCGTGTTGCCGATGTAGTTGCCGCTGGCATCGCGAATCGCGCTGACGATGATGCTGAAAGTCAGGTCACCGACGTGAATGTCCGCCGTGTGGGGCAGGTTGCTCGGGTCACTCAGCATTCGCCGCTGGTGCGCTGGATTCTTGTGAAAGTCATCGATACAGGTGCCGACGATGCGTGAAGCGTCGAAGCGCGGGAAAGCCTTGCGAATGCCGCTCTCACGGTGACGCAGCAGTCGGGTGGTGGCGTCGTTGACGTAGGTGATGACCAGGTCTCGGTTAACCATCATCACCGCCGTGGTGACACCCGCCACCGCGGATTCCAGGCGGGCTACGTCGTTCTCGCGCGCGCGAATCGCGGTCACGTCCTGCCACTCCAGCGTGTTGCCCACGTACTCGCCGTGTGCGTCGCGAATCGCCGTGACGTTGATGCGGAAGGTGAGTGCGCCTACGCGGATATCGGCCGAGTGCGGCAGGTTCGCCGGGTTGGCCAGCAGCGTGCGCTGGTGTTCGGGTCGTTTGTGGAAGATGTCGATGCAGGTACCGATGAGTTTGTCCGCGCTGAAAGTCGGGAAGACGGACCGGAATTCGCTCTCGTACTTCTTGATCAGCTCGACCGTCGACCGGTTGGCATAGTTGATGATCAAGTCGCGATCGACCATCATGATCGCGGTGGTGGCGCCTTCCAGCGCGGCTCTCATTCTGACTACTTCTTGCGTGTCCTGATTGAACTGATTCGAGTCCATAGCTGTCTCCCGGGTGCCAGCGAGCATCATCGTTGCAACGGCGGTTAGCGCTTCGTCCCACGCCGCTCGCACCGAGTTGGTGAATTCGCTGGCAAGCAATTCGCCGAGTGTGGCAAGCAGAGTGTCCTTTACGATTGGGTAGTGTTCGGCCTTGACGCCGTAGGTGAGGTGGCGCCTGCCCATCTCCGGCAGTACCTGCGCGAGCTTCGGCGTATCGAGGTTCGCCACGGCAAGCTTGAGCGCTGCCAGCAGCGATTTGCGTTGCTTGTCCAGGTCCGTGTTCGCGAACAGCGGCTCGACTTCGGGGTGTTCCGCGAACAACCTCTGGTAGAAACGAGCGACCAGCTCTTCTTCTCGCCCAGCGAGAAGCGCGAAAGACCCTCTAATCAATCCGATATTCATTGCATGCTCTTCTTGGTGAAACTTCTTGGGGGGTACTGGTTGGGCCGCTAGCCGACTTGATTCCCGAACACACAGTCGACGTCGAGAATGGTGATCATCTTGTCTTCGAGTGCGGCGATCTCTTTGGTCAGCGACTCGGCGGAGTCGTGAAACGTTGGTGGCGGACGCAGGGCTTCTGCCGGCACCGTCGTCACGTCGGACATCGCATCGACGATTACGCCCATGACGCGTTCGCGATTCTTGTACTGCACGCGCAGTACGACGACCGCGGTAGTTGCGCCGTGCTCGAGCGCGGGCAAGCCCAGGCGTTCGCGCAAGTCTGCGATCGGCACCACGTCGCCGCGAATGTTGATGACGCCCTTGATGTAAGGCGGAGCTCCCGGAATCGGCATCGGCGCGGACCAGCCACGGATCTCCTGCACGCGGAGAATGTCCACGCCGTACTCCTGTTGGTCGACCAAGAAGGTGAGTAGTTGCGCGTTGTGCGCCTTGCCCGCCTCGCTGGTACTCGTTGAAACGCCGGAATGCTCAGTCATCTCTCGCTCCAGTTCATGCCGCATGTGCGCTGGCGTTGTTCGAGCCGCGCACCATTCGTCCGATTGCCGCCGTGTCCAGAATGAACGCGACGGACCCATCTCCGAGGATCGTCGCGCCGGATAGGCCTTCGACTCGCTCGTAGTTCGTCTCCAAGCTCTTTACGACCACTTGCTGTTGCGCCAATAGCTCGTCGACCAAGAGCCCGATGTGATCGCCCTCGGTTTCTACGATGACCATCAGCGAGTCTTCGCTGCGTTGCTGCTTGTTCTGTCCGAGCACCCGTCCAAGCTCGATGGTCGGTATCAGTTGGTCGCGCAGTCGATACAGCTCCCGCTTGCCCTCGAACCGGGTCAGACGTTTGGGTTCGACCTGCACGGATTCGATGATCGACAGCAGCGGTACGACGTATGAATGGTCGCCGACGCGGATGAGCTGGCCATCGATGATGGCGAGCGTCAGCGGAAGCCGCATGGAGATGCGGGTGCCCTTGCCGACGGCGGTTTCGATGAACACGTCGCCGCCGAGCGCACGGATGTTCCTGCGCACCACGTCCATGCCGACGCCGCGGCCGGAAACGTCCGTGACCGCCGCGGCCGTGGAAAATCCCGGCGCGAAGATGAAGTCGCGAATCGCCTCGTCCGACGGGACCTCGTCGGCCCCGAGCTGACCGAGTGAGCGCGCCCGTTCGATGATTCGCTCGCGGTTGATGCCCTTTCCATCGTCACGGACTTCCACCACCACGTCGCCGCCGTGGTGATAGGCAGATAGCTCGATGCGTCCGACCTCGGACTTTCCCGCCAAGCGCCGCGCCTCGGGGCTTTCCAGGCCGTGGTCCAGGCTGTTACGCACCAGGTGCACCAGCGGGTCACCCAGTTTCTCGACCACCGTCTTGTCGATCTCGGTTGTCTCTCCGCTGACTTTCAGCTCGACCTGCTTGCCGAGCTGCTGGCCCAGGTCGTGGACCAGTCGCGGGAAACGGCTGAATACGACGCTGATCGGCACGCTTCTCAGCCGCATCACGCTCTCTTGCAGCGAGCGCGTATTGCGGGCGAGTAAGCCCAGACCTTCTCGCAATTGCTCGATCCGGCGGGCGTCGATTTCGGTTTCGTGGTCCAGCACGCCGAGCATCGATTGCGTGATCACCAACTCACCGACCATGTTCATCAGAAGGTCGATTTTGTCGACCCCGACTCTGATCGAACCTATCGTCTCCGGACGCGCATCATGGAGTGGAGTGGGCTGTGGGCGCTCTGGCTCCAGCGCCGGCGAACCGGTGTATTGCTCGGTTTGCTTTGCGGCCGGAGCGACGGCGGCGAGCTCGGCTCGAGCTGGTTCCTCGATCCGTACTTCCGCATCGGTATCCACCCAGGAAAAGACTTCTTGGATGGCTGCCTGCGAGAGGTCGCTTCCCGCGAGTGAGATGTCCCAGCTCAGGTAGCAAAGCGAGGGGTCCATGTCGGCGAGCGAGGGCAGCCGACTCGTGTCGACGGTCACGTTCGCTTCGCCGAGCTTGCACAGCTCACGCAGAAGCCGCACCGGTTCGTTACCCGACTCGAGCAACCGCGGCAGCGGACGGAACAACACCCGTAGGCTCTGAACGACTGCCGCCGGGGTGGCCTCGACGGCTACCGGCGCCGGCGCGAGGTGTGTGCGAAGCGCCTCCAGTCGTAGGCGCAGCGTGTCGCATTCTGCGCTCGGCAGAGTGTTGCCGGCGCGCCGTGCGTCGAGTGCCTTGCGCAGCCAGTCGACGCCTTCCAAGAGCAATGCCAAAGACTCACGGCTGGGCCGAGCGCGCTCCGCGCGAAAGTCCTCGAGCAGGCTCTCCATGGCGTGAGCGACGCTGGCCACCTCCCCTAGTCCAAAGCTGCCTGCGCCGCCCTTGATCGAGTGCGCCGCCCGGAAGACGTCGTTGATCGTGTCCGCCTGCGGGCCCTTGGCACCCTCGAGCGAAAGCAAGCCCGATTCGAGTTGCTGCAGCCCTTCGATGCTCTCTTCGAAGAAGGTGCCGAGCAGTTCGCGTTGGATGTCACTCAGGCTCTTGGTCATGGTCGAGCTCAGTCGAGCACCTTGCGAATCGTCGCCAAGAGCTGGGCCGGGTCGAACGGCTTCACGATCCAGCCCGTGGCGCCAGCCGCCTTGGCCGCCTGCTTCTTTTGCGGGTCCATTTCCGTGGTCAGAATCAGGATTGGCGTGGAGCGGTATGCCGGCAGCTGTCGCAATTGACTGACTAGCGTCAAACCGTCCATACCGGGCATGTTGAGATCGCTGATCACCAGATCGAAGCTCGTGGTTTTAGCCACGTTCAGGGCGCTGGCGCCGCTCTCCGCTTCGGACACGTTGTGTCCAGCCGCTTGCAGTGCCGAAGCCACGAGCTTGCGCAGCGACACCGAATCATCCACCGTCATAATCTTTGCCATTTAGCTCCTGACTGAACCTGCTGAGCGCGCTGAAAGGTTTGCAACGGCCAGCGTTAGCGCTGCGACGAAAAGCTGTGCAGCGCCGCCGATCCTGAAGATGAGTTCGTGTGCCTGGTGTGCATCGGCACCGTGCGAACGAACGGAAGCGCTGACGATGCCGGCGACGGCAGTTCCGAGCAGCATGCCCAGGCTTCCTGCGGAGTTCAGCGCCGACATGGCGGCGATTCGCCCCGCTGGGCACGCGGAGCCGGAGGACTCTCGCATCGCGGCGGCGAACACCAGCGCGGACGACAGACCCAGCAGCAGCATCAAGAAGCCGGTCTGCGGGAGGGAGACACCGGGCAGCGCAAGAAAACAGAGCCCGTAGATGCACAAGCCGGATAGCGCAGAGAGCGCTGGGCCCACGCGATCGGTCAACATGCCCGCGGGGTACACGGCGATGCCGAACGGAACCAGGAACACGCTCAGCAACAGCCCGACCTTCGAGTCCGAAGCGCTCAGGCACTGGCGAGCATGAAAGGCGAACGTGACCACGAACAGCCCGATCGCGAAGCGCTCGATGAACACCCAAGCCAAAGGCCAGAGTGCGACGCGACGCCAGGAGCCAGCCGCGGTCGCGGGCGGTACGCGTTCCAGGGAAAGCTTTCCCACGCTGGCCGCTACGACGAGCTGCAAGGCGGCGCAGGCGAGCAGCGGCGCGCGGGGTCCCAGGGCCAAGCACAAGGTGCCGAGTGGCGCACCGGCGGCGACGGCGAGCATCATCGCCGCACCGAGCAGCCCGTAACGAGAGCCGCGCCCGGTCTCCTCGCCCGAGGGCGCAGAGCCCAGGAGTAGAGACAGCACCGAGACGTTGAGCGCGCCCTGCAGCCCACGGATGGCGAGCATCGTTCCCACCGGTACGCCAGTCACCAGCAATGCGAGCAACACGGCGTCTGCCGCGGACATGGTGCGAATGAGGCGTGAAGGTGAGCCCACGTAGCGAGCGAGCTCCGTGACTAGCGGCGCTGCAAGTACGCCGCCGAGCATGTTGACCGCCATGAAGGCGTGCGCAGCGCTCTCGCTTCCGGGCGCTGTCCAAGCCATGAACGGGCGCACCGCTGGAATCAGCAACGTCCCCGAGAGGACGCACATGAACGCGAGCGATGCGGTCATGAACAGCGAGCGCTGCACAGTCGACATTCAAGTCGCTAGTACGGACATCGCACGCCGACCCTTAAACGATTTCGGAGCTCGCAGACTTCCAGTCTCGCGCCCGTTCGCGCTAACGCGGTTGAATGCAAGCGTTGCGTCGGCGCGAATCTTCGGCGCAAAACTTGCGCGTGACCGATTCAGGCCTTGGAACGCTGCGCCGAGACCCCGTACTCGTGCAATCGATACTGAATCGTGCGCACGCTGAGGTCGAGTATCTCGGCCGCGCGCGTCGTAGAGCCTTCGACCGCCTCGAGCGTCTTCAAGATCACGTATTTTTCGACCTGGGCCATGGTGGCGCCGGGCACCTGGATGTCCTCGAACGTGGCGGGGACGGTGTCGAAAGGCAGGGAATCGGCTTGCACGACGTCACCTTCCGTAAAGAGCACGGCGCGCTCCATGGCGTTCTCGAGCTCCCGTACGTTGCCCGGCCAGCGGTGAGCGGCGATCTTCTGTCGAGCGTCTTCGGCGAGGCCGTCCACGGTGCGATTGTTTTCGCGGGCGAATTTGGCGATGAAGTGCTGCGCGAGCAGGGTGATGTCGCCGCCGCGCAGTCGCAGCGGAGGCATTTCTATGTGCACCACGTTCAGGCGATAGAAGAGATCCTCACGGAAGCGCCGCTCGCGCACTTCCGCAGCCAGATCCTTGTTTGTGGCCGCAATCAAGCGAACGTCGACTTGGACCGACTCGTTGCCGCCCACGCGCTCGAACGTCTGCTGCTGAAGCACGTGTAGCAGCTTCACCTGCGTGGCCATGGGAATATCGCCGATTTCGTCGAGGAACAGCGTCCCGCCGTTGGCCTGCTCGATACGTCCGATGCGCTGCTTTTCGGCGCCCGTGAAGGCGCCGCGCTCGTGGCCGAAGAGCTCGCTCTCGAGCACGCTCTCGGCGAGCGCCGGGCAATGCAGCGCTACGAAAGGCGCGCTCGCACGTCCACTCAGGGCGTGAATTGCCTTGGCTAGTTCACCCTTGCCGGTCCCGCTCTCGCCCCCTAGCAAGATCGTCGCTTTCGATTGCGCAACCTGGCGGGCCATTCGGTAAACGCGCTGCATGGCGGCGCTGGTCCCGACCAAGCCTTCCAGCCCGTCGTGGTCGCGCGTTCGCAGTTGACGGCGCAAGTTCTCCGCCTCGGCGGTGAGGGCCTGGTGTGCGAGCGTTCGTTCCACGGACATGCGAAGCGCATCGAAGCTGATCGGTTTGGTCAGGTAGTCCTGGGCGCCGGCTCGCATCGCATCGACTGCCGAGGACACGTTGTCCGCCGCGGTCGCGACAATCAGCGATATTTCCGGGTTACTCGCGCGAACGCGCTGCAAAAGCTGCATGCCGTCCATCTTGGGCATGCTCAAATCCGTGACGATTAGCGCGGGCGCCCGCTCGTGCACGATGCGCAGCGCCTCGGCGCCATCTGCAGCTACGTCGACGTCATAGCCTTCCTGTCCCAGCAATTTCGCAATCCAACGGCGCCCACTAGCGTCGTCGTCGACGACCAACACTCTCGCCTTACTCATGCCTAGCCCTCGCTCGAGCTCGGAACTCTAGCTTAAGCGCGCGCGGTTCGCGCAATCTTTGCACCACGGAGCTGCAGCGAGACCGATTTCGAGCGTTGAAATGCGTCGGGGGGCGAGGGCACGCCTCTTGCGATCGAGTTCTCGCAGTCGAGCCCGTACCGGAGCTGCTCGAAACACCCACATGCGTATCCTAGTCGCCGAAGACGACGCCGCCTCGCGCATCCTGCTCGAGACGGCACTGACCAAATGGGGCTACCAGGTGGTGTCCGCTCCGGATGGCCTTTCGGCTTGGAAACTACTCCAGGCCGACAACGCCCCGTCAATCGCCTTGCTGAGCTGGATGATACCAGGCGTATCAGGCGTGGAACTCTGCGCGCGAGTGCGAGAGCAGCAGCGTGAGCTCAATCCGTACCTAGTCGTGCTGACGACAGAGGGGCAGAAAGCGGATCTCGTCCTTGCCCTGGACGCAGGCGCCGACGACTACCTTACGAAGCCGTTCGACTCGGCAGAGCTGGGCGCGCGCCTGCGAGTGGCCAAGCGATCCATCGTGTTGCAGCGAGACTTGATCGCCACCAGGCGAGTCGCGCACTATCGCTCGCTGCATGATAGTTCGACCGGCGCTCTCAATCGAGTCGCGGTTTTGAGAGCTCTTTCAGAAGCTCTGGCCGCGGGAGAAACGGTGACCGTGGCCATCGTCTCTCCCGACGACTACAAACTGGTTCAGGAGCGACAAGGTGCGGAGTGCGCCGAGGCCGTCATGCGAGCCTTGGTTCAGTGCGTGCGCCGAGTAGCACCAAATGCGGCGATTGGTCGCTACTCTCCGGACCAGCTCCTGTTGGTCCTGCAAGGGCAAGACTTGGCGATCGGCTTGGACATCGCCGAACGTGTGCGTCACGCCGTGAGGCAGTCCTCGTTCGAAGCGGCGAGCGGCACGGCTACGCCCGTCACGGTGAGTGGCGGCCTCGCAAGCGGAGAGAGCGGCGTCAGTCCCGAGTTGATGCTGTGCTACGCAGATACTGCGCTTTGTGGGGCCCGAGCGGCGGGCGACACGGTCGAAGCGTTTGCGTTCGGCAGCCAGTGGCCGGGGAGCGCAGCCTAAGGAATGACCTGGTGAGCGAGCTCGGCGCGAGCGTTAAGAGAGCACCGCCGCCATCAACGGATCCCGCTCCAAACCCAGCGTTCGTATCGCGTCTTTCAGCGCTGGCGACGGTTCGCGCAGCTCGACGCGGACGCCTTGCTCGTGGGCCTCGCGCAGGAACGCCAACAACAGCTGCAATGTAGCCGTCCCAGCACGACTGACCTCGGCCGCCTGAAGCGCGATTGGCTGCCTGGTAACCAGCGCCGAAATCAGGCTTTGTCTCAAGGCCTCGGGATCTTGATTCATGAGATCGCTCGCCAAGTCGACGAGCACGGTCAGATCTTCTGTGATGGCGGTCATATCGAGTTCCAGCGGCTTCAGCTCGCCGCTCCTTGGTCTCTGGACGGCTAGAGCGCGCGAGAACTTGAGCGCATTTGCGCTGATTGCGCCGACGTGTTCGCGTCCCTCGGTGGCCGCGAATATTTTGCGTCTGAGCGTCGACCACACGCAAATCATTCAGCTAAAGATCGAACAGCCGGGGACGAACTAATAGCTTGATATGGCTGACTCTCTCGCTGCCCCATCGCTCGACTCGCGTGCGCTAGTATCGGACTCGTTTCGCGCCGCGCTGGAAGCGTGCTGCGCCAATCTCGAGCGCGCGCGCAGCCTAGTGGGGGATGCGGTCGCTCAGCTGCTGGCGAGCTTCCTGAATTTGAGGAAATTGGTGGATCACCAGCACGGCATCCTGATTTCGATCACCGACAGCCTCCGGCAGAACGGCAAGAGCGAGGGTTTCACCGGCGCCACGATTCACCTGGTCCACGAATTCGTAGAGCAGGTCGTGCGCGTCAGTCACGAAAGTATGCGCATCATCGACCAGCTCGACACGACTGGCACGCACGTCGACACGATCGTCGAGCACGCCGACAAAATAGACGACCTGGCGCGCGAGACTCGCTTCATCGCCATGAACGCGCGCATCGAGACACAGCGGGCAGGTGAGTCCGGCCGCACCTTCAAGGTGGTCGCGGAAGAAGTGAAGCGCCTGGCCAAGGCTTCGTCCGAGCTCAGCGTGCGCATCCGTCGCGAAGTTTCCGAATGTCACGCGAGCCTGCAGACCACCCATCGGACGGCGGCAGGGTTGGCAGGGCACGACATGACGACGGCCATCGAATCGCGCGGGGCAATCATCGGTGCAATCGAGAAGCTCGGTGAGGTGAACACCACGTTGCAGGAGACGCTGGTTTCGGTCGGCAGCATGGTAGACGACGCAGTTCGGGCGCTGCAGTTCGAGGACATGGTTACCCAGTTACTCACGGACACCGTGAATCGCCTGCGCAAGCTCAGCGTGATGAGCAGCGAAATGTTCGCGTCTCCTGCGGTAGGTCGCGACAGCCAGCGCGCCGCCGACTGGTCGCGCGAACTAAAGACGCTGGGTAAAACGGGCAGCGTCTCGCAGGCTTCGGTGGACCATGGAAGCGTGGAATTGTTCTGAGAACGGCGAGAGGAAATCGTGTCGGTAACTGCAACTGAGACCCTGCCAGGCACTAGTGTGATTGCGATCGTTGGTCGCTTCGACTTCAGCTGCCACCCCGAGTTCAGGGCCGCCTGCGCGGCACTGACGGCTGGTAGCGAGGTGGTGGTGGACTTCGCCGCCACGACGTACATCGACAGCGCGGCGCTCGGGATGCTCCTTTTGTTGCGCGACCGGGTCGGAGACGCGCGGCACGTGCGGTTGGCCAACTGCAAGGGTCAGCCCGACCAAGTGCTGCGCATCGCCAATTTTCACAAGCTGTTTCGGTACGACAACCTTTAGAGAAGGCGCACGCCGTGGACGAGATCACCGAAGAGTTTTTGGTCGAGAGCCGTGAGGCGGTAGATCAGCTCGACCGCGATCTGGTCTTGCTGGAGGCATCGCCCAGCGAAACCGAAATTCTGAGTCGTATCTTCCGCGCGCTTCACACCATCAAGGGCACCTGCGGTTTCCTCGGCTTCTCGAAGCTCGAGCGCGTCGCGCACGCCGGCGAGGGGCTGCTCAGCCGATTGCGAGATGGCAAGGTCAGCACGACGCCGGAAATTGCGACCGCGCTGCTCACCACCATCGATGCCATTCGCGCCATGCTGGATACGATTCAGGCCAGCGAGCAGGACGGCGATCAAGACTACGCCGACCTCGTAGCCGTGCTGCGCGAGCTGGCAGAGCCCGAAGCTCAGCTGGCGCAGGCAGCCGTGGCCCGTCCGCAAGCGAGCCCTTCGCTCGACTTGGCTGCAACCGGGCCAGTTTCGGTGCGCGCGAAGAGCCTGCAGCCCCCGAAGCCACTGTCGGCCGCTCCCAAGAGCAAGCGCAGCGCGGGGCCGAACATCACGTTGGTTCGACCTGCCGAGGCGCCGCAACCGCAAGTGACGCAAACCGAGACGGTTCGCGTCGACGTGCAGCTTCTGGATCGCTTGATGGACCTGGCTGGCGAGCTGGTGCTCACGCGCAACCAAGTTCGCGAGATCCAACAAGGAGTCGAGAGCCTCCCTCTGGCTAGCGCTGCGCAGCGCCTCAACTTGGTCACGGCCGGGCTTCAGGAAGGCATCATGCGCATGCGCATGCAGCCGGTGGAGCATTTGTTCGGAAAGTTCCCGCGCATGGTGCGCGACACCGCCAAGCAGTGCGGCAAGCAAGCGCGCGTGGAGCTGGACGGCAAGGATGCGGAGCTCGATCGAACACTTCTGGAGGCAATCAAGGATCCGCTCACACATCTGATTCGTAACGCGGTCGACCACGGCATAGAGCTGCCCCAAGTTCGTCTCGAGCGTGGCAAGCCCGGCGAGGGCGTGGTGCGCGTTCGCGCGGTGCACGAGGGCGGACACGTTTCCATCGAAATCTCGGACGATGGCGCCGGAATTCCTCTCGACAAAGTACGTGCCAAGGCCGTCGCCAAAGGGTTGCTGAGCCCCGAGCGCGCGCAGCAGCTGAGCGATGCAGAATCCACCAATCTAATCTTCTTGCCAGGGCTCTCGACGGCGAGCGCCGTGACCAGCGTTTCTGGTCGGGGTGTCGGCATGGACGTGGTGAAAACCAACGTCGAGCGCTTGGGTGGCACGGTGGAGGTGGAAACCAAGCTGGGGGTTGGGACGACCTTTCGTCTGAAGCTCCCGCTGACGCTCGCCATCATCCCTGCGGTCATCGTAGAAGCCGGCGGCCAGCGCTATGCCATCCCGCAGGTACATTTGCAGGAGCTGGTGCTTCTCGACGGCAAGAAGCAAAAGCTAGAGAGCGTCTGCACCGCTCCGGTATTTCGCCTCAGGGACCGCCTACTGCCGATCGTTTTCTTGAGCGAGAGCTTGGGAAGCCAGGGGCAAGAGGAGTGCCTTGCTCGCCCCAAATCGCATCTTGCGGTCCTGCACATCAATGGCCTCTTGTTCGGCCTGGCCGTAGACCGAGTGATCGATCAGCAAGAAATCGTCGTAAAGCCGCTAGCATCGCAACTCGAGAGTATTGCCGTCTATTCGGCGTGTACGATCCTCGGCGACGGCAGGGTGGTGCTGATTCTGGACCCAGCCGGCATCGCGCAGAGGGCGCGCATCGTCCGGGTAGAGCGCTCCGACTCGAACTCGACCGCCGAGAGCTCTGGTCACGATCACGGGTCCTTGCCGATCCAGTCTTTCCTGCTCATCGCCGGAGGGGGCGGTACTCAGGTGGCGTTGCCGCTGGAGCGCGTGGCTCGGCTGGAGACCGTGCCGACCAGCCGAATCGAGCACTCCGGTAGCGCCGAGGTCATTCAATACGAGCACGACATCATTCCGCTATTGCGGCTTGCGCAAGTATTGCCGCAACACCCCGCTGCCGAGGCCGCGGAATCCACCGACTATACGAACGTCGTGGTCGTCGGGGGTCGCCATGGTCCCGTTGGCTTGGTGGTGCACGACGTGGTCGATGTCGTGGACTTGGGCGTCGAGCCGCAACAGACGAGTGGCGGAGACGGTGTTCTCGCTTCGATCGTCATTCATGAACGAGTCACCGACATATTGTGCGTCGACTGGTTGCTCGAGCGCGCAGGCGCGGCTGCTCCTCGGCTGAGGAGGTCTGCATGACCACGCAGTACTGCACCTTCGCCCTCGGTTCACTGTTGCTCGCGGTCGAGGCCCGCAGCGTTCAAGAGGTGCTGCGTTCGCAGCAGGTGACTCCCGTTCCGTTGGCGCCCGACTTCGTGCGCGGGTTGATGAATCTGCGTGGTCAGATCGTGTTGGTCGTCGACCTGCGTGTGCATCTCGGCTCGCTCGAGCCCACGAGCTCATCCAAATCACTCAACGTCCTGCTACAGACCAGCGCCGGGCTGGTCAGCATGCTGGCCGACCAAATCGGCGACGTCATCGACGTGGAAGACGATTGTCAGGAACCGATACCCGACACCTTGCAGGGGCGCGCGCGAGACGTGCTCGCCGGTGCCCTGCGCTTACCTGACCGCCTGCTGCTGCTGTTGAACCCGGAGCGTATCGCCGTCGCCTAAACGGCACAGAAACGACCATGGCATCTCTACAGAAATTGACCTTCAACGCCCGCGTTCACGGCTTCGTTGCCGTGGCGACGGCTGTCGCCCTGGCGACGCTAGTCTCCAGCCTGTCGTGGCTTGGCCCGGTGCTTCCGGGCGGTAGCCACTATGCGCACCTGAGCGAAACGCGCGAGCTGGGAGGTGACGTGCGACGACCAGCTCTGGATGCGAACGCAGTGTATTTGCTGTGCACGCAGATCGCGCTGAGCAAAGATCGGGAATATCGCCAAGCTGCGCTGAAACAGTTACGCGACCTCGAGCAAAGCGTGGGCGCACGCAAAGCACATTGGCTTGCCCGCAGTGAGGATCCTCAGCTGCGCACGGCCGTGACCGAGCTGTGGGGCACGGCAAATGCGCTGTTCGACTCGATCGAGGTCAGCGTGGCGCCCGCGGTCGAACGCGGCGACGACGCAGCCCTATCAGCTGCAGTCAACGGGTCAGTTCGGGTCGCCTACGAGCGCCACCAGTCCGTCGCACGTCGCGTCGAAACCGCTACCAGCGAGCTCCAATCAAGCCTGGAGAGCGACGAGTCGAGTCGGGTTCGCTGGCAATGGTTGCTGCCGTTGAGTCTGGTGCTGAGCGGGGGGCTCTTGCTCAGCGTGCTCGGGCGCGCCCTCGCAAAAGCCTCACAAAGGGCCTTACAGCAGAGCCTCTCGATCTTCGAGTCGATGGCCAAGCGCGACTTGACCGTGCGTTACGAAAACGACGATCCACGCGCTGCAGACGCGGTCGCCAGCACGGTCAACTCAGCTCTCGAAGCGGTTACGGTCACGTTGCAAGCCGTGAGCAAGCAAGTCGAGACGCTCGTAGCGGCCTCCGACGACCTGACCGCGGTCAGCCAACAAATGAGCGCGAACGCCGAGGAGACCGCCGCACAAGCGCATGTGGTTTCGGCTGCCTCGGAGCAGGTGGCGAAGACCATACAGACCGTTGCCTCGTCTACCGAGCAAATGAACGTCAGTATCCGAGAAGTGTCACGTGGGAGCAGCGAAGCTGCTCACGTGGCTTCGCACGCCGTGCGCCTGGCCGAGTCCGCGAGCGGCGCCATGCACCGCCTCTCCGAATCGAGCTCGAACATCGGCAAGATCGTGGAAGTCATCAGCGCCGTCGCAGAGCAGACGAACCTGCTCGCGCTGAACGCAACCATCGAGGCGGCGCGCGCAGGCGAAGCCGGCAAGGGGTTTGCCGTGGTAGCCACGGAGGTGAAAGAGCTGGCGGCGGAAACCTCGCGCGCGACGGAGGATATCTCGCGCAAGATACAGGCCATTCGAGGCGACGCGAACAGCGCAGTCGACGCGATCGCTCAGATCCAGACGGTGATCACGAAGATGAGCGAGCTTCAGGACAAGATGGCGGCCTCGCTGGAGGCTCAATCGACGACCACCGCGGCGATCGTGCGCAACTTGGCGGACGGGTCTCGTGGGGCCGCTGAAATTACCAGCAACATCGGCGGCGTGGCGCAAGCTGCTCGGGGTACGTCATCCGGAGCGTCCGATACACGCGGGGCGGCCGAAGAGCTTTCCAGAATGGCGGCCGAGCTCCGGCGTCACGTTGCAAGTTTCGTGTACTGATGATCGACCTGAATACGCCGCGCATCCGAGTGCTGGTCGTCGATGACTCGGCCACGGCGAGGCGCTTGATCGCAAACGCCCTGAGCGGGGAGCCAGACTTCGATATCGTTGGCTTCGCAGAGAACGGCCGCCAGGCAATCGAGCGTGTGAGCCAGGATCGCCCCGACGTCGTCGTGCTCGACTTGGAAATGCCCGAGATGAGCGGGTTGGCAGCGCTCGGCGAGCTGAAACGTCGCGACGCCTTCCTGCCTGTGGTGGTGTTCAGCTCGCAAACTCAGCGTGGGGCGGCATCGACCGTCGACGCGCTCCTCGCTGGTGCGGACGACTATGCTTCGAAGCCTTCTGGGGCTGGAGCGGAATGGGCCGCGGTCCAGGTGGAACTCGTGGCCAAGCTGCGAGCAGTGGCTGGTCGAGTGCAACGGCCCATCACCAGCCAAGGCCCAACGAGCGGTGCCGTGTCCGTCCGGTCGCGTCCCGCGCCGCGCGTCCCTGTTCGGGCCGTCGCGATCGGCACTTCCGCGGGCGGTCCGGAGGCCCTTGCGCTGCTTTTGCCGCGATTCTCGGGAGACCTGCGCGTTCCGCTGTTCATCGTGCAGCACATGCCGAGCAATTTCACGGCAGCGCTCGCCAAACGCTTGAACGAAAAGTCGTCGTTGCGCGTGGTTGAAGCCAATCAGGGCCAGTTGGCTCAGCCGGGCATCGCGTATCTAGCGCCAGGGGATTTCCACCTGAAACTGGTGCGCCGGCACGGAACCACCGCGCTATTGCTGGACAAGTCGCCGCCCGAACACGGCTGCCGCCCCAGCGTCGATTCGCTCTTCCGGTCCGCTGCCGAGGTGTATGGCTCTGGTTTGCTCGCCTTGGTGCTGACTGGCATGGGCTCAGACGGGCTCGAGGGCGCGCGGGCCGTGAATGCAGCCTCCGGGAACGTTTGGATTCAGGACGAGGCAAGCGCCATGATCTGGGGCATGCCGGGCGCGGTCGCGCGCGCCGGATTGGCACGCCGGACCTGCTCGCTGCTCGCCATGCCTCAGGCGGTCGAAGCCGCCGTCGCGCAAGGCTTGCCTGTCAATCGAGACAGCGCAATTCGGAGCGGATGAATGCTCACCGAGAGGGATCAGCGCTTCGTCGAAGAGTTGCTCTCGCGGCATGCCGGCCTGGCGCTCACCAATGAACAGGGTCGTTTGGTCAGCGCACGCTTGACCTCGCTCGCGAAACAGCGAAACCTGACCACCGCCGATGAGTTGATCGAAGCCTTACGGCGAGCCCCGGTGGGCGCTCTGTTGGACAGCGTCATCGAAGCGCTCACCACCCACGAGACCAGCTTCTTTCGCGACCAGCAACCGTTCGTCGCGTTGAGCGAGCACGTCATTCCCGAGCTCATCGAGAGCCGACGCGTCCAGCGCAGCCTGTCGATTTGGAGCGCGGCGTGTTCCACTGGCCAGGAGCCCTACAGCGTTGCGATGTTGCTGCAGGAGCGTTTTCCAGCGTTGGCGAGTTGGCAAGTGCGTATCTGGGGGACGGACGTGTCTCAGGTGGTCGTGCAGCGCGCTCGCGCGGGCACCTTCACCGAGCGAGAAGTGCAGCGTGGCATCAGCAAGAGCGCGCGTGAAAAGTACTTCGAGCGAAGTGGCGAACTATGGCGTGTGCGCGAGCCGATTCGGCGCATGGTCAGCTGGCAGACGTTCAACTTGGCGGCGCCTTGGCCGACGCTATCGACGTTCGATATCATCCTGATGCGCAACGTCTTGATCTACTTCTCCGCTGAAACGCGGGCGCGCATCCTGGCACAGACGGCCGCACAGTTGACCCCTGACGGGTATCTGCTGCTGGGTAACAGCGAAACGACCTTTGGGGTCTGCGACGAGCTTCACCCTCGCGCGCTCTCCGCGACGGTCGTCTATCGAAAGAGCTCGCGGTGAGAGCGGCGCGGTTTCTCGTTCACCCGGAGGGGCGGCAGCTGCGAGTCATGCTCGTCGACAGCGACGCTACCGGCCTGGCCAGCCTGCGCGCATCCCTCGCGCCGCTGCAACTCGAATTAGCCTCGGCGCGAAACGTCGAAGACGCGTTCGAACAGCTCAGGACCGATCCTGGTGCCACCGATTTGATCTTACTGGATCGAAAGCAGCCGGGGCTGAGCAGCATCGACCTGATACAGTTGCTCAAGAGCGATCCGCGGCTTGCGCGGATTCCGGTGGTGGTTCAGGCCGCGCCACCCACCCGGGCGGAGCTCCTACGCGGAATAAACTGCGGCGTCTCGTATTGCCTGACGAAGCCCGTCGAACCTGCTGCGCTGCGGGCGATAGTTTGCACCGCGTTGCGAGAAATTGGCGCCGCTCAGTCGAGGGACCCTGCGCCGGAGCCTGCAATTGCTGTGCGTCATCGCTTACTGCGAGAGGCCGAGTTCGAGTTTCGCACGCTGGCCGAGGCTCAAGACTTGGCCGTTGAGCTCAGCGGCCTCTGCCCGGAGCCTGCCGTTGCTGCAATGGGCCTGGCCGAGCTGATGGTCAATGCCGTAGAGCACGGAAACTTGGAAATCAGCTTCGAAGAGAAATCGCGCCTGCGGTACTCGGATTCGTGGCAAGCCGAAATCGAGCGCCGGCTAGCGCTGCCCAGCTTCAGCAGCCGCGTTGCCAGTATTCGGGTGGTCCGCGTTCCAGGTCGAGTACGGTTCGTGGTTCGTGACCAGGGTCCAGGCTTCCGTTGGCAAGACTACCTGGAACTCGACCCCGCACGCGTCGACGAGCCCAGTGGTCGTGGTATTGCTTTGGCGCGAGAACTGGCCTTCTCTGCGCTGACGTACCATGAACCGGGCAACGTGGTTACGGCGGAAGTGCTCGCGGAGACCGGGTCGTGAGCGGTGGGCTATCCAGCGCCGAGACCGCGTGCGAGGAGGTCACGCAGCGCGTTGGCGGATCGCGCGCGAAGATTCTGATTGTGGACGACGACCCCGTGTCCACGGAGTTGATGGTGAGATTGGCCCAGCGCGCCGGATATTCTGCGCTCGGGGCCGCGACCGCGGAGGAGGCACTGGCGCTTTTCGTGCCCTTTCAACCCGATGTCGTGGTCCTGGACGTCGTTCTGCCCGGCGTGGACGGCGTCGCAGCGATGCACCAGATGCGACGGCTAGCCCCGGACCGCTGGTTGCCGGTCGTGTTGGTGTCCGCTCGCAACACCTCTGAAGAAGTATTGAAGGGGCTGACCGCCGGCGCCAACGACTACTTGACCAAACCGGTCGTTGTCGAGCACCTGCTGGCCAAGCTCAAGAACATCTGCTTGTCCCTCACGCTCTCCAGCGAGCTTCGCGCTTCGTTCCGCTTCACGAAGGCGATCATGGACAACATGAAGGAGGGCCTTCTGTGCGCCGACGAGCGTGGCCTGGTCATCGCCAGCAATTCCGCAGCGGAGAAGTTGTTCGGCTTCGAGCCAGGGGGCCTGATCGGCGTGCCGTTCAGCCGTCTGGTGACTGTAAACGGTGAGGCGGACGAGTTTGGCCTCGAGTCTTCGAGCAAACAAGTCTGCCTTGCTGCTCACCGAGATGGGCGGCGCATTCCGATTTCAGCCGAGCGAACTACCCTGGAAATCGACGGGCGCGCCGTGGCGGTCACCACGGTGCACGACGTCACCAAGCAGCTCGAAGAAGAGCGGCGCATGTTGAACGATGCCGCACGTCTGCGCGACTATCACGAAGCGCGCGAGGCGGAGAACGAGCTGGCGAGCAAGCTCTTGGACAAGCTTCTGCGCCGCGATCGTTCGGTGGTCAGGAGCGTACGCTCCTTCACGCAGCCGGCTACGGGCTTCAGTGGCGACGTCGTGGCGGCCGTGCGCTCACCGGGCGGCAAGTTGTTCGTGATGCTCGCGGACGCTACCGGTCACGGCTTGGCCGCGGCGATTAGCCTGATTCCCGCGCTATCCGCGCTCTACGCGATGGTCGCGCGCGAGCGCTCGCTCGAAGACATAGTCGCTGAGCTCAACACGAAGCTGCTGGCGACGATGCCGGTGGGACACTTTTTGGCGGCCGGCCTGGTGTGCCTGGATCAGGCCCACAATAGCGGTGAAATATGGGTCGGCGGGCTGCCTTCGGTGCTGTTGCTCGACCGCCTGGGCCAGGTCGTTCGTAGCTTCGACTCGGACCATCTGCCGCTCGGTATCACTCCATCCACACCGGAGTATTCGGAGCCAGCGCGCTTTGCGTGGAACCGACCTTTGCAGCTACTGTTGGTTTCCGATGGCATTTTGGAAGGCGAGAGCGCCCTTGGTGAGCCGTTCGGCACCGAGCGCTTGATACGGGCCGTAGCTCACACTGGCGGTAGAGATCGTTTGACCTCGGTTACCCTCGCATTCAAGAACCACTTGGCTGGGCTAAGAAATGGCGACGACGCCTCGATCGCGCTCGTCGACCTCGATTGAGTGAGCAGACGAGTTCTGTTCGGTCGACTAGCAGCCTAGCCTAGCCGTTTCAGTGTTCGTGTCGAATGGCGGGCGACTGAGCGAAGGGAATGGAGGGTACCCCAAGCCTCGACTCCGCGACCAAGTCGGAGGAAACGCGACGGAGCGTGCCAAGCGGGAGATCCACGTGAAACGTGCTGCCCTTGCCGAGCTCGGTCTCGAACCACAGCTTCCCACCGTGCTGAGTAACGAGGCGGTGAGAGATCGCGAGGCCCTGTCCAGAGCCCTTGCCTGGGCTCTTGGTCGTAAAGAAGGGGTCGAAGATGCGGCCACGGACCGCTTCCGCAATGCCCGCACCAGTGTCCGTAACGGACACCCGAACGCTGTCTCCAAAGCGCTCGGTCCGGACGGTGATCTGCCCGCGCTCACCCGAGTCTCCGACTACTTCGCTGATTGCATGCCCTGCGTTGACGATCAGGTTCAAAAATACGTGGCGGATTGCGGTCGCGTCGCAGGTGACCAACGGTAGCTCGTGCAGCTCCTTCACGAGATTGGCGACGTATTTGTATTCGTTGCGACAGACGAGTAATGCATTTTCGAGCGCGGCGTTCAGGTCGGTCGGGGTCTTTTCCAGCGATCGATGTGCGAAGACTTTCATGGCCCTGACGATGGCGACGACCTCGCTCGTACCCTGAAGTGTGCGTTCGAACGCCGCCGGAACGTCGGCCAGCAACGCCGGCAAATCCAGGTCATCCTCGAGCCGCTTCGCAAGCGATAGCGATTCTTCCCTCGCTGAATGGGCGCGCTCGGCGCCGGCGGCGCGGTAACGCTCGAGCACACGCAGGACATCTCCGAACGTCTCACGCAGAAAGTACAGATTGTCGCCCACGTATTGGATGGGCGTATTGAGTTCGTGCGCAATTCCGGAAGCGAGCTGACCGACCGCCTCGAGTTTCTGCGCCTGCCGAAGCTCCACCTCTACGTGGGCGCTGTGGGCGATGGACTGCTCGAGCTCTACGGTGCGCGCCGCGACCGCAACCTCGAGGCCGTCGTGTGACCTCCGGAGAGCGACGGCGGCGCGCCGCAGCTGTAGGCCCGTATAGGCGACCATCCCCAACAGCAACAAAGCGAGCCCGGACAGAAAGTGTGTGAAAAGATGCGATTCGCGTTGGGCGCGAGCGTAGAAAGTCTGGTAGGCACGCTCGATCGCGTCTTCGGCCCGTGGAACTGGTAGCTTCAAGATTTGCGAGAGTATGTCGTCGGTCTGACGTTTCGCAGAACCGATGGTGCTGGCGTGCGCGAGCAGCAACTCGAAATTGCGCTGCTGCCCGGGAGCGATTCGTCCCCGCGCCAAGCTGGCAGCGAGCTCCAACTGTGCCCTCTGAGCTTCCGACACGTTCGCATCGTCACGCAGCGCGAGCGCAAGCGTCAGGGCGCGCAGCTCGTCGATCGACCGCGCAAGCTCTGGATCTTCGACCTGGCGCCTGACGCCGGCTGCCAGGCCAGGAAAATAGCTGGTCGAGTTCTTCAGCAAGGCGTTGCTGGATTTGAAGTGCTCGAGCAACCGTTGCCGTTCGCGGATCGCCGCGGCACTTCGTGTCAGTGCCTGAGCCAGTTCATTGCGATCGGTTGGACGCAGAAAGCTCGGCAGGGACGACGCGGAATCAATCTGCAGCCGACGCATTTCGGCGTCGTCTTGCGCCAAGCGATCGTAGTTGGCTGAGAATTGGAAGCGCGCTTCCAGCGTGTCGCGGATCAGTTTGGCGTGGAGCTCGCGTCGCTCGGCAAGGAGCCGAATGAATGCCTGATGCTGAAGCTGATCCGGCGAGTGGCGTTCCACCAGCACGCTTGCGACGGCCAGAAGTGTGGCCATTGCCGCGGACCCGATCAACAACCAGCGTGCTCTCATAAACGACGGCCCCCGTAGCTGCCCGTGAGCGAGTCCAGAAACGCAACCAGCGCCGTGGTTTCGTCCTCGGCGAGGTCGCGGCCGAGCTGATACCGCGCCATCACGCGCACGGCCTGATCCAGCGTCGCCACCGAGCCGTCGTGCAAGTAAGGAGCTGTGCGGGCGACGTTGCGCAGACTCGGTACTTTGAAGACGTGACGATCCGCTTCCTCATGAGTCACGTTGAAGCGCCCGAAGTCGGCTTCGGTCACCCCTCCTCGGTCATCGAAGTAGTTTCCCATCGTGCCCAACTTCTGGAACATGTTTCCCCCGACGCCTCGTCCCTGGTGGCACGCCGAGCAGCCGTAGCTCGTGAACAATTGATAGCCACGAGCGGCGATTGGGCTGAGCGCGTTCGTGTCGCCCGCGAGGTATCGATCGAAGGGTGAGTCCGGTGTGTTCAGCGAGCGCTCGAACGTGGCGAGTGCGTCCTTGACGGTCGCCTGTGTCGGGCCTTCTGGGTAGCTGCGCATGAAGCGGCTGGAAATCTCGTGATCGACCCGCAGCCGCTCGAGGATTTGGGGCCAAGTGGAACCCATCTCGAGCGGGCTCAGCAGTGGGCCGTCGAGTTGGTCTTCCAGGGTCAGGGCCCGGCCATCCCAGAATTGACGGAAGTTCAACGCTGCGTTGAACACGGTCGGCGTATTGACCGATAGCGGCTGGTTAGCGACACCCGTGGAACGCGGCGAGCCGTCGGTGCCGGCATGGGAGAGGTCATGACAAGTGGCACAAGCGACCCTGCCATTGGCCGAGAGTCGCTTGTCTCGGAACAAGACTTCGCCGAGCTCGACGCGCGTGGGATCAAGCGTCGAATCTGCGACGATGACAGAGATTGGCGTCATCTGGGGCGGCTCGGCATCGTCGTGCGACGGCAGGGGAGGCCCACTTTCGCGGGCGCACGCAAGGCCGAACATGCCAGTCATAGCCAGCGGCGCGAGGTACCCTGCAATTGTCCGCGACCTCTTCACGCATGGAAATAACGGCCCGGTGCGGCTCGGCGTTCAGCAAAAAATGTCGAGACGCAAACATTGCAGCTCCGTTGACGGAGCACGCAGATTTAGCGCGGCCGCCTACCTCGCTAGCGCTCGAGAGCGTCGCGCACTTTCTTGGCGAGAGCCTGCGGAGAAAATGGCTTTTGTATGAAGTTTACCGTGGGGCTCAATACCCCGTTCGCGAAGGCGGAGTGGTCCGTGTAGCCAGACATGAACAAGATCTTGATCTGCGGAACGTGCGACTGGACGGCTTTGGCTACTTCCGGACCGCTGATTTGGGGCATCACGACGTCCGTTACCAAGAGCGCGAGCTCTGCCGCGTGGCGGTGAGCAAGCTCGATGGCTTCAGCGGAGTCTCGCGCCACGACCACGCGATAGCCCTGGGTACTGAGCATTCTCTGCACCGCCGAGCGCAGGGCCGGATCGTCTTCGACCAACAGCACCGCCTCTCGCCCTCGCCGCGTGGCTTCTGTCGGAATTTCCACCTCCGACATGGCCGCGCCGTCAGTTCGCGGCAGGTAGACTTTAAAGACAGTCCCTCGCCCAGGCTCGCTGTAGACGCCAATGTGTCCACCAGTTTGGCTCACGATGCCGTGGCAGGTTGCTAACCCGAGCCCAGTGCCCTTTCCCTGCCCCTTGGTCGTAAAGAATGGCTCGAATATCCGGCGCTGGATTTCGGCGTCCATGCCGCAGCCGGTATCAGCCACGGCGAGCAGCACGTAGCGACCAGGGGTGCCCGCGGCGTGGGCGGTGACGTAGCCCTCGTCGAGTTCCACGTTCATGGTCTCGATCGTCAGCGTGCCGCCCGAGGGCATGGCGTCTCGCGCGTTGACCGCGAGATTCATCACCACTTGCTCGATTTGCCCGGGGTCGGCTTGCACCGCTCCCAGGTCGGCAGCAAGCGCCACGCGCATTTCGATGTCTTCCCCGAGCAGCCGTCGCAGCATTCGTTCGATGCCTGCGATTACCTGATTCAAATCGGTGGTCCGGAGCTCCAAGACTTGCTTTCGACTAAAGGCCAGCAACTGCCGCGTGAGGCTTGCTGCTCGCTCAGCTGCGAGTTTGACCTCCTGTGCATCGGCGAGGCGCGGATCGTTTCCGCCGAGTGCATCGATCAAGAATTGGCTATTGGCCAAGATCGTAGCGAGGATGTTGTTGAAGTCGTGCGCGATTCCGCCAGTCAGCTGGCCTAGCGCCTCCATCTTCTGTGACTGACGTAGGCTCTGCTCCAGCTGCTTTCGCTGAGTAATGTCCGAAATCAGTCCATCGGTGTAGGGGAGGCCTCCGCGCTCGTAGAGCGCGATGGTACGGTGCCACAGCCAAATCCACGCGCCGTCCTTTCTGCGCCAGCGGTACTCGATATCGAACGGGGTTCTGTCGCCGGCGGCTTCTAGATGGAGGGCTTGGGCGACGCGCTGTTCGTCCCCTGGGTGGACGCGATCCAACCAAAAATTTGAGTCAATCGCGTAGATTTCGGCTTGCGTGAAACCGGTCAGACGCTCGATGTTGCTGGTCACGAACGTGCACCTGCCGGCGCACAATGTCCACACCACGTCCGGCATGCGCTCCACGAGGGAGCGATACTTTTCCTCGGCCGTGGCCAGCGCCTGGGCCGCGAGAAAGCGATCGGTCACGTCGCGCCCGATGGCGAGCACCAGCGGACTACCGCCGAGCGAAACGACGTTGAGAGAGAAGTCCATGTAGACGGGGGTGCTTTCAGGCCGCTGGATGGCCACGCCGTGCACGCGCCCCGATCCCCGTTCGATCGCGGCCGCCAGCTCCGCGCCGGTCGTTTCGCGTCCGTAGGGCGCAAAATCCAGCAAGTGCTTTCCGACGAGAGCGGTTGGGGCGACCCCCAAGATGAACCGCCAGCGCTCGTTCGCCTCGACGATGACTCCCGAACGATCGAGCAGCGAGATGGTATCGTTCGCGTGCTCGAACAGCGCGTGGTAGCGATCCTCCGCGAGTTTGGCTTCGCCCACCAGTTTGCTGAGTTCGTTCGCGTTACTTCGCAGGTGCGCTTCGTAGACTTCCTTCGTCGCCTGCTCTTGGCTGCTTGGACGCTCGCCGCCCAAAGCCTTGCGCAAAGCGAGCAGTTCCGCGTCGAACTCGGGCGTTCGCCCGATCAGCGCCGATGCGCCCACCCTCGTTGCGAGCTCGCGAGCCTTCGGGTCGCCGTAGTGCGCGCTGAGCAGCACGATTGGGACGTTCGCCGTCGCGGGCAGCTCTCGCAAGCGGCGGCACAGCCCGAAGCCGTCTATCTCCCCCATGACCACGTCGCTGACGATGGCGTCGGGAGTCTTGCTGGCCACCAGCGTCAAAGCGTCGCGCGCGCTCGAAGCCGAGATCACCAGGAAACCGGCATCCTGAAGACGAAGCGTCGAAAGTTTCAGTTGCGCGCGGTCGTCGTCCACGAGCAGCACGCACGGCTGCCCAGCGATCTCATTGGGAGCCCTTGGCCGTTCCGTTCGACTCAACCTTTTTCCCCAAATGTGATCTGAAGCGTGCTGGCAACGACAGGACGTCGACCGGCTTGCGAATGTAATCCGCGCATCCGATCTCGCGCGCCAAACCTTCACTCCCGTTCGATGCCGTCAAAACGACGATAGCAGCGCTTCGAGTCGAGGGGTCGGATTTCAGAATGCGTGCCAAATCCAACCCGTTCATGTCTGGCAAAATTAGTTCCAGCACGACGAGTTCAGGTTGGAATGCGGGCGCGATGCGTAGCGCGTCGAGGGCAGTGGCTGCGACTAGCACGCGAAAATCTTCGGTCGAAAGCACAGCTAGGACTAAACGTACGCTCGGAGGGTCGGGGTCGACGAGCAAAACTCTGGCTGGCCGGGGGGGCGGAGCGCCGGCGTCGGAGGACGACATGGCCGCGCGCCATGCGAAAGGGGTACCAACGCACCGGAGTCGGCAAATCGCTGTATTTGTTCAAGATCAATGCGAGTAACCGGCAAGCGCATTATGGTGTAATTGCCATATATAAGGCATTTATACCATGGTATATTTCCCCAGTGCCTTATCGCGTGCTCGTGATTGACGACGACCCCGTCGGGGGTCGACTCCTCCGCGCGATCCTCACTTCTGAGGGGATCGAAGTCACCGTCGCTCTCGAGGGAAGTGCCGGGCTTGCACTGGTCGATTCGTGGGCTCCGGACATCGTGATCCTGGACATACGCCTACCAGGGCTCGACGGGCTCGAAGTCTTGGAGCGAGCGCGCGCTTTGCACCCGAACCTGCCGGTGCTCATGCTGACGGCGTTCGGAGATGTGAAGACCGCAGTCAAGGCCACCAAGCTCGGCGCCTTCGACTACCTCACCAAGCCCGTCGAGCCTGAACAGCTGGTCTTCTCCGTCAAGCGCGCGCTCGAGACGCACGTGCTCCGCGTCGAAGTCGAGGAGCTGCGAAAGAAGGCGCGCGAGAGCCCTTCGCTGACGGTGTCGATGGGGCCGAGCGCGATCGTAAAGCGCATCGACGAGCAAGTACGAACCGTGAGCACTACCGGCTTTTCGGTCTTGATCGTCGGTGAGACTGGAACCGGCAAAGAGCTCGTGGCGCAAGCGATTCATAGCGAGAGTGAGCGTCGCGACAAGCCTTTCGTCGCCATCGACTGCGGTGCCATTCCGGATGCGTTGGTCGAATCGGAACTTTTCGGGCACGAACGCGGCGCCTTCACCGGTGCCGACACGCGCAAGGAGGGCCGCTTTCGGTTGGCGCAAGGCGGCACGTTGTTCCTCGACGAAATCGGGAATTTGCCGATCAAGCTTCAGGCGAAGCTATTGCGTGTATTGGAGTCGCGGCAGCTTCATGCTGTGGGTTCCGCGCGGTCATCACCGCTCGACGTTCGCTTCGTGGCGGCGACCAACCATGATCTCCAGTCCTCGTCGACTACCGGCCGCTTTCGCTCCGATCTCTACTTTAGGTTGGCGCAGTATTCGATCAAGGTTCCGGCATTGAGAGAGCGCAGCGAAGACATCGCTTACCTTGCTCGACGCTGCCTGGCGGAGATGAGCGTCGAGCTACGTCGTCCGATGTTGAGCATCGATCGTGATGCCCTGACTTTGCTCGAGCGGCACGACTGGCCGGGCAATGTTCGCGAGCTCCGAAACGTGGTGCGGCAAGCAGTGCTGGAATCGACCGGACTCACCCTGCGACGTCAGACGCTGGCGGGCCTGTTGTCGAGAGAAGGTGAGGGCGCGAACAATCTTGCGGCCGAGGAAGGCTCGCTTCCGAGCTTGCGAGAGGCCGCGCGGCGCGCCGCGCACGAAGCCGAGGGCCAGGTCATCCGGGCTGCGCTGGAGAGGACGCGCGGGAACAAGAGTCAAGCCGCCCGCCTGCTTCAGACCGACTACAAGACGCTGTACCTGAAGATGAAGGCGCTCGGTTTGCAGCGCTCGGCGCCCGATCACTAGGGACTATTCGCGCGTGCGGGCCAGATAGGCAGCGATCTGTTGGGGCAGTGCATCGGGCTCGATGGGCTTGGTAAGGTAGCCATCGCAGCCTGCCCGAAGGGCCTTTTCGTCGTCCCCTTTCATGGCGTACGCGGTCAATGCAACGATCCAGGTCTGATTCCAACGGGCTTGCTGTCGCAGTTGCCGGGTGAGCTGCAGGCCATCCATGCCCGGAAGCTGCAGATCCATCAAGATCAAGCGCGGTGTCAGTTCATTCAGCAATTGAAGGGCGTTCTCCGCGTCGTCCGCGATCCGTACGTCGAAGCCTTCGGCTTCCAAGATGATGCGAACGAGCTTGGAGTTGGTTGGATTGTCGTCCACGATCAGGATGGGTTCACCCGCCATTCGCCACCTCCGAGGTTTCCGCTGCGACGAGCTTTCGCGGCAGCACGGCCGAAAAGAGACTGCCTCGTCCGAAGACGCTCTCAACTTCGACCCGCCCACCTAGTGTCTCGGCGAGCCGCTTGGTGATGGCAAGGCCGAGGCCGGTGCCTGGATACCTCTTCGCTGGCCCCGAGTCGAGCTGTTGAAATTCGACGAAAAGCCGAGGCAGGTCCTCGCGCTTGATGCCAATTCCGTCGTCTTCGACGTCGATGCGAAAATCCTGGTCACCTTCTTCCAGGATGTGGAGCGTCACGTGCCCCGATTCCCGCGTGAACTTGAGCGCGTTCGAGAGGTAGTTGAATAGGATTTGTTTCAATACCTTCGGGTCGGACTGAACGATCGGCAGGCTCTCGGAAATATCCGCACGGAGCTCGACGTCCTTCTCACGAGCAAGACCCCCGACGGTGTCGAGTACATCACTTGCCAGGCGTTGCAGGTCGACGGGCTGCGCTTCGAAGGAGAGCACGCCGGACTCGACCTTCGTTAGGTCCAATATGTCGTTTATCAACCCCAGTAAGTGTCGACCGCCCGAGAGAACTTCCGAAAGGTGCTCCTTTTGGACGGCGTTGAGCGGCCCAGCCTTTTCGGAACGGAGGACGCCTGCAAATCCGATCACCGCGTTGAGCGGCGTGCGAAGTTCGTGCGACATGTTGGCCAAGAACTGCGATTTGTGGCGATTGGCTTCCTCGATGCGCAGGTTCTGTTCTTCGAGCTCTTTGGTTCGCCTTCGGAGTTCCTCGCTTTCGGCCAGCGCTTGCTTCATTCGCAGCTGCTCGCGCTCGGCACGCCCTAGTATTGCCGACGTTCGCCAGGTGAGCGCGACCAAAACCATCACGTTGCTGGTTGCATAGATCGCCAAACCAAACTCGGTGCCATAAAATCCTCGGCGCTGTCCTTCCAGGTGCATCCAGCCGAGCATGATCGGAACGACCACGACTGCAGGCAGCAACTTGCGCGCTGCATCGGCGGCCGTGAGCTCTGCGGTGAGAGGTCGCATCAGCCCCGAGTAAGGCCGGGCCAGGAGAAGCCCCATGCTGACTACCTGGAACAGTAGCGCGGTATGCAGGGCGACCGAGCCGAAGCCGGGTGTCGAGTAAAGACTGGCTGCGCCAAATAGGTAGCCGAGGGTCGTCGCCAGGAAGACCGCTTCACACGTCAGCGCGAGCCACTGGCTTGGCCAGATGGCGGCTCGGTGCCGACCATTCAACAGCAGTAGCGCGGAGGCCGTGAGTACGAAGCCGATCGCGGTTGCGGGCGCCATGCGACCCGCCGCCCCGCCCGCGCTGGGGGACGCGAGCTCGGCCGAGAACGAGACATCGATGCCCGCGTTCCATCCGGTCGCGTGCTCGAGGGCGGTAACGGTAGCGGTTGCCAGCGCAATGAGTGGAAGCCAGCGCGAAAATCGTGCTGCCTTCCCGTCTTTCATAGCGGCGTGCGCGTACAGGCCCAGCCCACAGACCACGAAGCAGATCGCCGTGTTGACCTTCATGGTCGCCCGACCGGGCAACACGCTGGTCAACATCGGAAGTGCGAAAATCCATCCGGCGAGCGTCGAGCAGGCCGTCACGACGACCGTTATCGCGGCGAGAGCGCTAACCTGTTTCGCTCGCTCGCCGAGCGCGCTGCGCGGCGCTTCGGCTACCATCACGTTGCCTTGAGAATGCGCGGGAGGTTGGCCGAAAACGTGCTGCCTTTGCCGGGCTCGCTGACCACACTGACCGAGCCCCCCTGAGCCTCGACGACGCGCTTGGTAAGCGCGAGCCCGAGCCCGGTCCCCGGATATTTCTTGGCCGAGCTCGAATCGAGCTGCTGAAACTCTACGAACAGGCGCTCCAGATCTTCGGTCCTGATGCCGATTCCGTTGTCTTCCACGCTGACGCGAAAGGTATCGTCATTACTGGCCGCGATGGTGGTTCGGACGGCGCCGTTCTCGGGGGTGAATTTGATCGCGTTTGACAAGTAGTTGTAGAGAATTTGCTTGAGTGCACGGGCGTCGGTGACCACGTCGTTCAACGACTCGTCGACCTGGAACGAAATTGCCACGTGCTTCTCGGCTGCAAGGCCGCGCAAAATATCTCGTACTTCGCCCGTGACGCGGTTCAAATCGATCGGCTCGGGCTGAAGGTCGATGCGCCCGGCCTCGACCTTGGCCAAGTCGAGCACGTCGTTGATGAGCTGCAGCAAGTGCCGCGAACTGACCAAAATATCACCGAGGTATTCGATCTGCGTCTCGCTGAGTGGGCCTGCCCTGCCCGCGTGAAGCAGCGCAGAAAATCCGATGATGGCGTTGAGAGGTGTGCGAAGCTCGTGCGACATATTCGCGAGGAACTCGCTCTTCAAACGGTTGGCCTCTTGTACCCGTTGGTTTTGTGTCTCGAGCTCCAGCGCGTGGGCGCGTGACTCCTCGAGGCGCTTGCGCTCGGTGATGTCGCGGATCACCGCCGTGACCAGCTGACCTTCCGGCGTCGCGATCGGGCTCAGGCTGATTTCGGCTGGAAATTCCGTACCATCCTTTTTCAGACCGAAGAGGTCGACCCCGGCGGCCATGGCGTGACGGAGCCGAGGAGCTCGAAAGTAGCCGCTGCGCAACTCCGGGTGCTGCCGACGGTAGCCGGCCGGGACCAACATTTCGACGGTTTGACCGAGCAGCTCCGCGCGAGAATAGCCGAACAGCGCTTCGGTCTGGGCATTGATGAGCACGATGCGACCCTGATAGTCGATGATGACGATCGCATCCGGCGCAGACTCGAGCAGCCCCCGAAACTTCACTTCTGCCTTCTTGTTGTCAGCGACCTGCTGTCCGAGATCCGCGAGCAGCACGGCGTTCTCGATGGCCAGGCCCGCGCGGTCCGCAAGGTCTTGCGCGAGGCGCACCTCGTCGGCGTCATAGGCGGGGCTGCCCCGTCGCCGACTGAGACCCAGCACTCCCACGGTGCGACCACGAGAAATCACCGGTACGAGCAGCGCGCTCACGATGTCGAGTCGTTCGAGCAGCGGACGATAGGCTGGCGGCGTTTGCTCGTAGAGCTGGTTAGCGTCGCTCGCAGTAACGAGCAGGGGTTTGCCGGTGCTCAGCACCCGAGCTGCCAGACCCGAGGAGGCCGATTGAGGCGTCTCCAACATCACCTGTCGAAAGGCCGCGGAGATTTCTGGATCCGGATGGAATACAGCGGCGTCTTCAACGCGAAACTGGGAGCCATCGGGCGACACCAAACGAACGGAACTGATCTCACCAAGATATTGCCCCGCCGTCCGCGCCACCACCTGCAACAGTTCGCGATAGTCAGCCGTGACGGCCGAAAAGTCGCGCGAAGCCTGAGCGAGTACGCGCAGGTGGTCCCACATGCGTCGTCGGCTCGTGAACGGCTCACCAGCGGGAGGGTCGTGGTTCGTGAGCTTTAGCGCCATTGCGGCTATCGTCGCGAGTTGCTCGGCGAACGCCAAATCCGAGGCGTCCAGCTGCGCCTGGGTGCCGTCGAAGCGCGCCAAGATCAGGAAGCCCATCCACTGCGAGTCGGAAAGCAGTGGCAGGTAGGCGGCGCTCTGTGCGCCGGCCGCAATGAGCTTGGCCCCGTCCTCGGTCGTCGAGCCGCGCCCTTTCCCCGTGGGCGCAAGTAAAGCCGTTCGTTCGTCGAGCGCTCGGCGCAGCACCGGGTCGCTCGAGGCGTCGATCGGCTGCGTGTGGTGCGCCGCAAGCACTGGCGCGAAGCCCGGGGTGCCCGCCCCGCCCCGCCAACGTCCAGGGTCCGAAGCGGGCAAGAGCAGCAGGCACTCTGCGGATAGGATTTGCGCTGTGCGTTGAACGATAGCCTGGGCCAGCTCTTCTTCGCGCGTTGTTGCGACGAACGCTCTCAGCGCATCCACCATCATGGAACAACGGTCACCGCCCACTTTCACGACGCTCCAATCGGCCTCCATGATTCCCGGCCTCGTCGACACATACTTTATTCCGTGCGGCAGGTGGAAGCAGATGAGTGACCCGCCCTAGAAATACGCACAAATACCGCCGACTATGCGCGCCCGGCGGAAACGACGATTTCACCTGACACCGAACTCGTTCGTGGCACCCTTGGGATTCAGGCGCTGGTGAAGTGGTCGCCGGGTAGCGCAAATGGCATGGCGCTACGCCACGGGTAGAACCCTAGTATGTGCCGAGATCCTGCGTGGTCCAGGCGCCCGTGCCCTTACGGTAGATGCGCGCGACCGTTCCGGTAGAGGTCAACATGACGATGTGGACGGTGCCGTCGGAGGTGACTACACAGTCGGGTGAAGAGCCCGGCGTCGCGCTGCCTGCGGTGGCCCAGGTCGTGAAGGCGACGGGGCTGATGCTCCAGTCGATGCCGGTGCTGGCGACGTAGAGCTTGTTGTTGGCGACTGCGGCGACGTATCGCGTGTAGTCGGTGCTCGATGCGGCGTAGTTCGTCGCGCAGATGGTGGGTGCGTAGCTGAACGACGTGCCGCTCGGGGGATCCTGGAGGACGGACGGTTCCCAACCGGTACCGCGACCAAAGAAGTAGTCGTGGTAGACCATCTGACCGTTCATGTAAGCCACGAACATGAAATGGGCGGCGTCAGGCGTCGACTTGATCGCGATGTCCGGATTCGACGTCATCGCGTAGAGCGCCGAGGGACTGAACGAGGTGGTCAGCGTGGACGTTTGAATGAAGTACCACGCGGGGTTTCCCGCAGCGCCCGCTAACTGATAGCGCGTGTCGGTGGAGCCCATCCAGACAGCGATGGACATGCCCGGGAGGCTGAAGGTCGAAGGGGACTCGGCGGTCAGTTCGCGCACGAAACCGTTGAAGGTTCCGCCGAACCCGAATGCATGCATGGCTGCGCCGATTGGACTCTTGCCGGTGGCCACGACGTGTACGGCGTCGCTGCCGGCAGTGCAGTCCAGATCCGAGCGCGTGTCGAGCACGCTGGCATCGAGAGTCGATACGTTCGCCCACGAGCCCGTGTTGCTGCCGCTGATCACGCGACGATAGATGCGCTGGCCGCTGGTGGCGTAGATCTCGAGCGCCGAGAGATCCGCGCTGGTAACGCAGGGTCCGTTGATGAACTGGTTCTTGACGCAGGTACCGGTGCCGTCGTCGTGGTAGCCGGTCGAGCAACCGTTCAACAGGCAAGTGCCGGTGCCGCCGTCGTGGTAGCCGCTCGAGCACTGACCAGTTTGAACGCAAGCTCCGTTCCCGCCGTCGTGATAGCCGGTCGAGCAGGAGCCGGTCGTGACGCAGGTCCCAGTGCCGCCGTCGTGATAGCCGGTCGAGCAAGAGCCGTTCGCGACGCACGTCCCAGTGCCACCGTTGTGATAGCCGGTCGAGCACGCACTCGTCTGAACGCAGGCTCCGTTACCGCCGTCGTGATAACCGGTCGAACAAGAGCCGTTCATGACGCAGGTACCGGTGCCGCCATCGTGATAGCCGGTCGAGCAAGAGCCGTTCGCGACGCAGGTGCCGGTACCGCCGTTGTGATAGCCGGTCGAGCATGCGCTCGTTAGGACGCAAGCTCCGTTGCCGCCGTCGTGATAGCCGGTCGAACAGGATCCGTTGGCGACGCAGGTGCCGGTGCCGCCATCGTGGTAGCCGCTCGCACACGAGCCGTTGGCGACACACGTGCCGTTGCCGCCGTCGCGGTAGCCGGTCGAGCACGTACCGTTCGTGACGCACGTGCCCGAGCCGCCGTCGTGATAGCCGGTCGAACAAGCGGCTTGGACGCAGGTACCATTCCCGCCATCGTGGTAACCTGCTGCGCACGCACCGGCGAGAACGCAGCTCCCGTCGCCACCGTCGTGATAGTTGGTCGCGCAGGTGCCGCTCTTCAAACAGGTGCCAGTGCCGCCGTTATGGTACCCGGTCGAGCACGTGCCGTTGGCGACGCACGCGCCGGCGCCGCCATCGCGATAGCCCGTCGAGCAAGTGCCCGTCGCAACGCAGGCCCCGTCTCCGCCGTCGCGGTAGCCGGTCGAGCAAGTGCTGGTGGTGACGCACACTCCGGCGCCGCCATCGTGATATCCGGTCGAGCAGGCCCCCGTCGCAACGCACGTGCCCTTGCCGCCATCATGGAAAGTCGGTGAACATTTCCCCGTCTCGACGCAAGTTCCGGAGCCGCCGTCGTGATAGCCGGTCGCGCAGCTGCCCGTCGCGACGCACGTGCCCTTGCCGTCGTCGTGAAAGCCCGTTGAGCACGACGCGGTGACGCAGGTGCCCTTGCCGTCGTCGTGGTAACCGGACGCGCAAGCGCCCGCTTTGAAGCAGCTGCCGTCGCCGCCGTCGTGGTAGCCGGTGGAGCAAGTGCCGTTCGTCACGCAGGTCTTGGTGCCGCCGTCGTGATAGCCGGTCGAGCAGCTGCCTGCCGCGACGCACGTTCCGGCGCCGCCATCGTGATAGCCAGTGGCACAGCTACCCGTCGCGACGCAGCTGCCGTCACCGCCGTTGTGAAAACTCTTTGCGCACATTCCGCTGGCGACGCAGCTGCCATCGCCGCCGTCGTGAAAGCCCGTCGAGCAGCCATCCTCGGGGATGCAAGCTCCACTGCCGCCGTCGTGAAAGCCTTTCGCGCACGTTCCGCTGGCGACGCAGTCCCCGCTACCGCTGTCCTGGTAGGACGGGGAACAAGTCCCCGCCGCGACGCACGTCCCAGTGCCGCCGTCGTGAAAGCCGGTCGAGCAGCTGCCCTTTGCGATGCAAACGCCGTCGCCGCCGTCGTGAAGACCGCTGGCGCAGTCCGCGGTACCGCACGTGCCGTTGCCGAGATCGTGATAGCCGGAGCTGCATTTCCCCGTTGCGACGCAGCTGCCGTCGCCGCCATCGTGAAAACCCTTCGCGCACGCACCCTCGGCAACGCACTCACCAGTGCCGCTGTCGTGATAGTCTTTCGCGCAGCTGCCAGTGACGACGCAGCCGCCATCTCCGCCGTCGTGAAAGCCGCTGGAGCACGTGCCTTCGGTGACGCAGACTCCGTTACCGGCATCATGAAAGCCGCTGGCGCAGGTGCCCGACGCAACACACGTTCCGTCGCCGCCGTCGTGCTTGGGCGGTGCGCAGGAGCCGGAACCCGCTCCAGCGCTATCGCCGCCGCTGCCCGCGGCACCCCCGGTCATCGAGGAGGAACCACCCGCGCCGCCGCTTACCGAGAAGGAACCACCAGCTCCGCCGGAGCTTCTGCCGCCCTTCGATGCGGCGCCGCCGCTGCCGGAAGCGTTGCCGCCCGCACCGGCGTGACCGTAGGAATAGCCTTCATCGACCTTGCACCCCGCAGCCAGAACGAACGCACTACACCCAAGAAGAGCTAATTCTTTTCGCATTGTTCACCAATCGCGAGGCCCAGGCGAGCTGAGGCCCCACGATTCTCCCAACCAGCCAAGCGTCGTACCACGAACGCAGGATGCCCGGAAGGCCTGCGTCAGATCTCG
>DASZQI010000025.1:0-353985 GCA_035549735.1 Polyangiaceae bacterium
CGATTCCGCCCGCGATTCCGCCCGCGATTCCGCCCGCGATTCCGCCCGCGATTCCGCCCGCGATTCCGCCCGCGATTCCGCCCGCGATTCCGCCCGCGATTCCGCCCGCGATTCCGCCCGCGATTCCGCCTGCGATTCCGACTGCGATTCCGACTGCGGTGCTGGCGTCCGTCGGCGCAGGTGCCGAGCCGCTCACTCGTGATCAGGTACCTGTGTTGATTAGAGCGGGGGTTCAGCCGCTGGTCTGCGGAGTGGAATCGAATCGGGCGCTATGGGGGCAGTTAGCGGCGCTCGCGGAAGACTTCGCGGGCGCGGCGTCATCGACTGAGGTGCGGATCGGAGTAATGGATCCGACTGGGCGTGCGGTGCGGCGTTCGGTTGGGGCGCGAGCGCTCGAGCCGCTTTCTTCCGGGCGTTATCTGGTTCGGGTGTCGGTGGGCTGCGCGTTCAAGGATAAGCTGGAGCGGGCGCGGGACTTGATGAGTCACTCGAATCCAAGTTGCGAGCTGGCAGCGGTGCTCGAGCGCGGGCTCGAATTGTTGCTCGACAAGTTGGAGAAACAGCGCTTTGGTCGGCTCGGGCGTGGGCAAATGACCGCGAAAGTGGCGCGGACGGCTCGCGCGGGCAACCGCGAAGCGGGCGATTCGCCGCGACGCGCCGCTAGCGGTGCAGGGGATGCGGCAGAGAAGAGGGTCGGGCGCACGCCGAAGCCGGAGCGAATCCGGCGGGAGCACATTTCAAACGAGGTTCGGCGAGCGGTTGCCACGCGGGATGGTGAGCGTTGTACGTATTTCGATGACGCAGGGCGACGTTGTCCGAGTCGCGCCTTCTTGCAACTGCATCACGAGCGGGCGCACGCCCTCGGGGGTGCTTCGACCCTCGATAACCTGCGCTTGCTGTGTAGCGCGCACAATCGCTTGCTCGCAGAGCAGGACTTCGGGCGCGCGCATCAAGAACGCTGCATTGGGCGCGATTCGGCTAACGCCGAATCTGCCGCGTTCGTGCGGGAGTAACGTTGGCCCTGCGCCAACAGCGCCGTGTCTGGTGTGAACCGGCCAGCGTGGAATCTGTAGCGTCGAGCAAAAGTGATGCGCGGAGCGCACATCGAGTCCGCTCCGTCGGGCAGCAATCTTTCAATGTCGAATTCTGCCGCCTTGGCCGGCAATGACGCTCAGGCGCGTCGCGTCCGTTGCATTGAGCACCAATCTTTCAACGTCGAAGCCTGCTGCCTTGGGCGGAATTGACGTTCACGGCGTGCACCTGCGTTTGACATGAGTCGGTCAACGTCGACTGCCTGTGCGTCGCGAAGGGACGTCAGGGTCGTGCACGAAAAGAGCGCCGGCTCGGTGCTCCAGGCGCCCTATGTCGTGCTGTCGGCTTTGCGCGGGTGTGAGGGTCAGGGTTGGGCTGCCGGGCTCGTTTGCCTGGTGCCGCCACGTTACTGGCGCATCGGAGCTGCTGGAGAGGCGACCCCTCAACAGATTTCTCAAGGCTTCCGCTGCTTCCTTGAGGCGCCCCATGCTTTGCGAGAGCTCGCTTAACGTTCGATCGTTCGTCATAGTCAAATTTCCAAGGGCACGGCGGAGCGGGCATTGCTTGCTAGGGTGGTTGCATGCAGCGGGCAGGCAGTGGCGAACGGGGGGTTTGGGTTGGTTCGGTATTCGCGATCGCGGTGGCTGGCGGGTGCGCTTCGCCTGCTGGGTACGCGCTGCAGGGTGCAGCGCGAGATGCGCGGGCGAGCCGCGCGCTGCTGCAAGGTCCGATCGCTTTCGTCGACGGTGAGGATGTGAGCGAGCATGGCGATTTGTTCGTCCTGCCGGTGGGTTGTCACGTGGTGACGACGGTTTCCAAATGGGCGGACGCGGACGATCAAGCCGGGGTTTGGGTGCAGCTGAAGCCTTTGACCTACGCTATTTCCATGGTGCCAAACCATCGCTACTTCGTGCGTTTTTCGGGCGGCAGCAGGAACGGACTCACCGCTGACTTTTCGGTGGATGCGGGCGAGTTGGATCAAAACGCGAAGCAGGTGCGGAAACTCGAGCCGTCGCCGTCCGAAGAGGTGGCCATCTGCCGAAGCGAGCACGCGAGTGCGCTCTCGCGTGCTGCCCTGCCTTAGGAGCAGCCGGGAAAGTGTAGGTCCAAGCCGCGCGCGCCGCGGCGGGCTCTGGGGTCATCGGTCGCGGCGTGTGGTAGCTTGGTTACGATGGGTCGTCGGTGGCTAGCGGTGGCAAGTCTTTGCTTGTGCTTCTCGTGCGCGGGGAAATCAACGCGGCAAGCGGGCGAGCTCGTTACGGGGGGTGGCAGCGCGAGCGGAGGAACGGTCGCTCGCGGCGGTGGGTCCGATCTCGGTGGTGGCGGAGTGACCGAAGCGAGCGGAGGAGCGAGCGCTAGCGGCGGAGTGAGCGCGAGGTGCTACCGGAGCGCTTTTCCGCCCGCGAATCCGGGGCGGACCGAGGCCACGCTGGGCGGCGCACCCACGCTGGAAGCGCATTGCGAGGAAGCCACGGAGTTTTGTGACTTCGCCGACGATGCGTGCGGTCGCGTCGCGCCGGACGGGGTTTGCAAGGCTCGTGCTGCGTGTCGAGATGACGATGGTCCGGTGTGCGGTTGCGACGGCGGCCGCTACGCGAGCTCGTGCGCGGCGCAGGCGCTCGGCATCGATGTGGATGGCCAGAATTTGTGCCACTTGGAAGGCCAGTACTTGTGTGGAGCGACGCCGTGCACGCTCGACAACGAGGCTTGCAGCGGGCACCAGACCCATTCCAACGGCGCTATCTACGCAGCTTGTGTCTCGCTCACCGACGAGTGCCGCGCCGCGCTCGCTTCCGGCGAGGACCGTTTCTGCGAGTGCGTCACGGCTGGTCGCTGCCAGTGTCAGATCCTCGCATTGAGCGGCGGCAGCGCCGTGTTCAAGCTCTGCGGCGACCGCTGACCGAGTGCACTGCCGGCGCCTTCGCTCAACCCAGGCGAAGCCGCAATGGGACGCGCGGATCGGGCCAGGAAAGCAGGACCCCGCGCGCGCTCGACGACTCGACGCGACCGCCGGAGTCCAGGTCGAGGCGCGCGCTTTGGCGCACCAGCACGCGCACATCGCGCGCGCCCTCGCCGCTGAACTCGATTTCGTCTCCGCGGCGCCGCGCTGTGAAGCGTGCGCGTACGCTGCCGTCGGGCGCATGCACCAACGCTTGCGCGCTCTTGCCGTCAGCGAGCGCGAATAGTTCGAGCGTCAGCGCTGCGCTGAAGTCGTAGTCGGGTCGCTCTTCCTCCCCGCCGATGGCGAGCAGCCGATTTTCGCGCACGAACAGCGGGATGCGGAAAAATCCGACCGACTCTTCGCTACGAAAGGCGCCGCCGCGCACGCGCTCGGAGGTTTCGTAGTCGGTCCATTCGCCCGGCGGCAGGTAGTAGCGCACGCGCCCTTCTGCCGTGAACACCGGCGCGACCAGCAGGGAATCACCCAGCAGGTATTGAAGATCGAGCACCTCTGCCACCGGATCCTCGGGGAACTCGAGCAACATCGCCCGTAGCAACGGCAAGCCGCGCTCGCTCGCTTCCACAGCGGCAGCCCAGAGGTACGGCATCAAGCGCAGCTTCAGACGTGTGAAGTGGCGCAATACGGCCACCGCTTCCTCGTCGAACGCCCAGGGCACGCGGTAGCTGGTCGCGCCGTGCAGACGGCTGTGGCTGGAGAGCAGGCCGAACGCCACCCAGCGCTTGTACAAGGCCGGCGTCGCGGTTTGGTTGAAGCCGCCGATGTCGTGGCTCCAGAAGGCGCCGCCCGAGAGTCCGAATGACAGGCCACCGCGCAGCGTCTCGGCCATCGAGGTCCAGCTGGCGTCCGAATCGCCACCCCAGTGCACCGGGAAGCGCTGACAACCCGCGGTCGCCGAGCGCGCGAACACCACCGCTTCACCCCGACCGCGCTCTCGCTCGAGCAGCGAGAAGACTGCGCGGTTGTACAAGAAGGCGTAGTAGTTGTGCATGCGCTGCGGATCGGAGCCATCGGCGTACACGGCGTCGGCCGGGATCTTCTCGCCGAAGTCGGTCTTGAAGCAGTGCACGCCTTGGTCGAGCAACGCTTTGAGCTTGCCCGTGTACCACGCGACGGCCTCCGCGTTGGTGAAGTCGATGAACGCGATTTGCGGCTGCCAGAAATCCGACTGATACACGTCACCGGCACGGTTCTTCAGGAAGAATCCGCGCTCGGCGCCCTCCTCGAACAGCGCCGAGAACTCGGAGATGTAAGGGTTGATCCAGACGCAGGTGTGCACGCCGCGCTCACGAATGCGCGCCAGCATGGCCGGAGGCTCGGGGAACTTGGCTTCGTCCCAGATGAAGTCGCACCAGTGATGCTCTTTCATCCACAAGCAATCGAAATGGAAGACACTGAGCGGAATGCCGCGCTCACGCATGCCATCGATCATGCTCATGACCGTGCGCTCGTCGTACTCGGTCAAGAAAGAGGTGCTGAGCCAGAGACCGAAGCTCCAGAGCGGCGGCAGTGCCGGCCGGCCCGTGAGCGCCGTGTAGCGCTCGAGCACTTGCTTCGGTTCGTCCCCAGCGATGAAGTAGCAATCGAGTTCGTTTCCGCCGGTGCTCACCTGAGCTGCCGACACGCGCTCGGTCATCAGCTCGAAATCGACCCGACCCGGATCGGCGACGAACACCCCAAAGCCGGCGTTGGTGAGAAAGAAAGGCACGTTCTTGTATGCGAGATCGGTCTCGGTGCCCGGATCTTCGTTCCACGTGCTCACGCTCTGTCCGTCACGCACGAGCGGGCCAAAGCGCTCGCCGAGGCCGTACGCGTGCGCGCCCACGGGCAGCGTGAAACGCGCCATGACGTGCGACTGCTCCCCCGCCACCTCCATGACGCCCACGTTGTTCGGTCGCAGCTCCGATATCAACCCCCGGGGTGAGTGAAGCTCCAGTGAAAAGGGGCTCGTTCGAACGTGTGCGACGAGCCCGCCCACGTCGTACAGGAGCGCACCGTCGGTTTCGGTCAGGCGGGTATCGGTATTCCGATCCGAGGGCAGCTCGAAATAGGGTCCGGGTCTTTTTCGCCCCGCGAGGTGCGTGACCCGCAAGCGTAAGACCCCAGGCAACGGCGAGCTGAGCCGCACCGTCATGCCATAGTTGTTCAAGTTATTTTTGGGGTCGAGCTTGTGCACGCAGCGCAGCTCGAGCTCGCCGTGCTGGGCCACGTGGCGCGCCACCCGCGCCGCCCAATAGGGCTTCACCCCTTCACGCATTCGCCACACGCCGTGGGAGAACTTCACGGCCGGAATGCTGGTCCAGGCCGGGCGCTGGGTAAAGAACGGTTGTTTTGCGGCTGCGGAAATGTTCGGCCGGAACGAAGCATGCCTGCCAGCTGCCCTCGACATTGACTAACATCTAAGCGGCGTCCGATTCCGATCGGACCCAGGCGAGCCGAGGCAATGCCGATGACCCCGAAACTGCAGATCGCAGGCGCAGAAGCTACTGGTGAGTTCGAAGCAGTGTCCGAAGCGGAGCTGCAGGAGGTGGGGGGCTCCGCAACGGCACCGCGACGCGGCGCCGCAGAATCCGGTGTGCGACCATCACCCGCAGCGATTGCTACGCGGGTGGAGGCGGCCTTGGCTGCCAGCGCTCGCATCGAAGCCACGCTGGCGGATCTCTTTCGCACTGCAAAATTCTTGAGCGCAAGCATCAGCGCGGTGCGCGACGCGAACGCCGAGCTCGAGCGCGAGCTCGAAGTGCTGTGCACGGTGGTCGACGGCTCCGGCGCGCAGCGCACGGGGCTCGAGCGGCGGATTCAACGGCTCGAGCGCATGGTCGAGGAGACCAATCGGGACGCCGCGCGCGAACGCGAGTTCTTGGTCGGCGAGCACGACGCTTTCATCGCGTCGCTGATCTCGGATCACGAGCAAGAGCTAAAAACGCTGCGTGAGCGGTTGAGCGAGCTGAGCGACGCGCCGCCTGCCAGCGCACCCCGCGGCGAGCGCTGAGCCAAAGTTCAGCGTTTGGACGCGCCCAGGACCGGTCTCCGGCCCGTCCGTAGGCCGTGTTTGGCCAGGGGAGGCTGGCTTCGGCGCGGTTCTCGAGGCCGAAGCGCGCGCCGCCAACTGGTTCGAGTGTTCTCAGCCTGATGGAGTACAGTGTCGCCGCCCCGCGCCCGGCCCGCCCGGTCCGGGGCTCGCGGCAAGGGACCCACCAAAGATGAGACTGGCGATCGAATCCTTAACTAACCGAGTGTTCTCCTTATTGGTGGTGCTCGCGACTCTGTTCCTATCCACCATCGCGCTGCCTGCGTCTGCTGCCTCGGGCAACCTGCTCGGCGATCGATCGCCGTCGCGCAGTGAAGGGGTTTCGAACGTCAAGGTGCTGACCGACGGCGCCGCCGCGCTCGAGGGCGAAGACTGGAACACGACCGCCGCGGCGGTGCTCACGACCGAGCGCTCGTTCGTCGAGTACGACCTCGGGCAGAGCACCACGATCGTCGCCGCCTACCTGCAAGGTGACAACAACGACGAGTACCAGCTCAGCATCTCCGAGGATCGCGCGCAGTTCTCGCCGCTTTGGACCGCGCCGCCGCGCAGTGAGCCCGGTCTGCGCGAGCGCTGGACCGACGCCATCTCCGCCAAGGGGCGCTACATCCGGCTCAGCGCGCGCGGCGGTGATCGCGCGTACAGCGTGACCGAGCTGCAAGTGTTCTCCGCGAAGCCGGGCGCGCTGCCGCCCAGTTTGCCGCGCATCGCCGGAGAGAGTCAGGCGGGCCGCGTGCGCACCATGCTGCTGTATTTCGCAGGCGCTTTCGCGTTTTTCCTGTTTTGGACGCGCGCGGGGCTGAGCACGGGACGCGTCTTGCTGCCCGCGCTCTTGCCGGTGGTGGCAGGCTTCCTCGCGCTCCAGACCATGGATGAGGCGTGGCCGCTCTCCTCGCGCGAGGTCTCGTTCCTGCGCGCCATTGCCGCAGCGATTGCCTTCCTCGCGGTGCTGCGCCGCTTCTTTCCGGGCAAGCGCTTTCCGGCCAACCGCACCGCCGTCGCGCTGGCGATGGCGACCAGCGCGGTGATGGCCTTCGCGGCTTTTTACAACGTGGGCCGGCCGCAGTTCAACGACCACAAACACGGGCAACCCGAGTTCGTGCACACCTACGACATGCGCGTGTACCAGCCGTTCGCGCGCTACTTCAAGGAACTGCAGTACGACGGCGTTTATCTGGCGAGCGTGCTGGCTTACGCCGAGGATCAGCGGGGCGGCTCGCTCGACTCCATCGCGCGCGTCGAGCTGCGTGGCTTGACCGATCACCGCGTGCACCGCGTGGAAGACGTGCGCAAGGACATTCAGGAAGTGCGCGCCCGCTTCACCGACGAGCGCTGGGCCTCGCTGCGCAAAGACATGCTCTGGTTCGAAGAGGTGATGGGCCCCGAGTTCCTGTCGACCCTCACCGATCACGGCGCCAACGCGACACCCGTGTGGGTGTTCTTCGCGCGCCTGTTTCTCGGAGGATTCCCGGCCTCGGAGCGGCTCTTGACCATCGCCGGCCTGGCCGACGCGGTGCTGCTCTTGGGCATGGCCTTCGCCATGTGGAGAAGCTTCGGGCTGTTGCCGATGCTGCTCTCCATGACCGTCTTCGGCGCCAACGATCTGTACATGTTCGGCACCAATTGGACCGGCGCGACCCTGCGACACGACTGGTTGGCCTTGCTCGGGTTCGGTGCCTGTGCGCTCAAGAAGGAGCACTGGAAGCTGGCCGGTGTGTGTCTCGGTCTGTCCGCGATGATCCGCGCCTTCCCTGGGGTTTCGCTGATCGGTGTCGCGCTGCCCGCGGTGTGGGCCATTGCCGAACGCTGGCGAGCAGAAGGCAAGCTGCCGAACCTGCGCAGCGTGCTCGCCGAACACCGCGGCGCGGTGACCGTGCTCGCCAGCGCAATCGTATGCATGTTCGGCGCGTTCGTGCTGACCGGCGCCTTGTACGGCTTCGGTTCTTGGCTCAACTGGTGGCACAAGGTCACCCTGCTGAACCGCGACGTGGGCGTGAACGAAATCAGCTTGCGTGCGCTGGTCGCCGGCGCGGACAACACCGCGGGCCGCGTGCTGCAAGCGCGGCGCGTGATTTACGCCGGCGCCGTGATCGTGACCGCGGTTTGGATCGTGGTGCTCACCCGCAAGCGGCCGCTTTATCAGGGCATGCTGATCGCGATGCCGCTCGTGCTCGTCATCTTCAACCCGTCCAACTACTACAGCCATTTCGTGTTCCTGCCCGCGCTCTTGGCCAGCACGATCGCGACCCGCAAGAACACGCCCGCGGATCCGGAAGCCGAGCCCGAGGCGATCGCGCCGCTCGCAGTGCCGTTTCACTGGGTCGCGATGCCGCTCCTCGCGCTGTGCGTCGGGGGTTACTGGGTCGCCCTGGAGCCCGATCTGGAGCGCCATTTCCAGAACGCGACGGTGCTCGTGTTCATTTCCTTGGCCTGGCTCTATTCGAACCTGCTCCGCAAAGATCAGACGCTGAAGTCGCTGCTGTTCTGAGCGCGACCGAGCTCAGCCACGCGACCCGCCAGGCCGGCGCCGCAAGCCGAAGCGCGCGCCGAGCCAGGCGAGGCCCGCGCCCAAGCCGAGCAGCACGAAGCTCACTGAAAGCAACGGCGCGAGCCCGCCAAACCCTCCGCGCAGCAGCACCAGACCGAGCAGCGCCGCGCCGCCCAAAGCGCCCGAAAGCGCCGCGGTGTGGCGCTTCGCGCGGAGCCCAAAGCGCCCGACGACAGCGCCTGCGGCCCACGCCGAGAGCAGGAAGGCGCCGAGCACCGGTGCCCCCGAAATCGCCGCGCTAGCCAGAGGGGCCTGACTCACCCGCCGCGCCAACATCACCCCGAGCGGCGCCGCCAGCAACGACAATGGAACGAAGACGGCCAACACGAAGCCCGCGCCGATCAACAGCCACTGCCACGCCGGACGCTCCGCGGCCTCGGCGTCTTCGCCACTCGGCGTTTGAATGACCGGTAGGTGTCGGCCCACTCGTGGACCATGGCGGAGCCGAACAAATCACGCAACTCGCAAAGCGGCGAGCCCGACCCCAACGCATGCCGCTCGCCGCTCTACCCTATGATGCCTGGGAGGGCACGCACTTCGAGGCCCCGCACTCGGCTCCGTTCGAGCGCGCCCCTGCCCCGCTCGCCGAAGCGCCCGACCACCCCCGCCGTCAGTTCGAGCTCGGCTCGGAGCTCGCAATCGGCATGCCGCACTGCCCCAGCGATGACGGCGCGGGCTGCCCATCGTTCACCGCGGGCAGCGAGATTGCGCTCAGCTTGCTCTTTCGACCCAGCCCTTACTTCGCGTTTGGGGTCGATGGGCGTCGCTTCGCGTTTGGCCTGGGCGGCAACTCCGGCGCGGAGAACGCGCACGGCAGCGCGCTGTTCTTCGGAATCGCCGGCCGCGTCTATTTCCTCGAGAGCGGCTTGCTCGATCCCTACCTCGAGCTCGACCTCGGCGGCGGTCGACTCGACCTGGACGTCAGCGGTCGAACGCGCGCGAACGAAAGCGTCTCTTTTGCGCCGGGCGCTCGCTCCGCAGCGGGCCTCGACTTCGCGCTCAACAGCTGGCTGCGTCTCGGCACCTTCCTGGCTCTCACGCGCTTCTTACCGAGCTCGGTTGCACACTGCGAGTCACTCGGCTGCGAAGCACGCTCGGCAAGTTCGTCCTGGCTCGCCGTGGGCGCAACCAGCCTCGGCGTGCGTCTCACGTTTGCAGCCGGCGAAGCGCTGTAGACGGCTGCAGATCGAACCGCCAAGGCGCCAAGACCGCTGCAGACGCAGTACGTGGGTACGAAGTAGACCGGCCCGGTCAGGAATGTCACCTATCCTCCGTGGCGGCCCTGACTGCTTGCGAGTAGAGTGACCGCGGTTCTTCGCGCATGTTCAAGTTCGACCCTTTCGCGCTCGACCGCAGCCTCGCTCGCTACGCTGGTCAATATTCGCGGTTTCGAGGCCTGCTCGCGCGCGGGGGCGGCCGCGATCACGCTTTCGAATTTCGCCCGCCGGAGCTCGACGAAGAGCTGCTCGAAACCTTGCGCAACGCGGGCGACCGCGATCCGCTCGCCGGGCCGCTGCTGCGCTGGGCCGAATTTCTGGTGCTCGAGCACGCCCTGACCGAGCCCGAGCTCCGCGTCGCCGAAGCGCTGCACAGCGTGATCCATCCGCTCGATCGGCCGGAGCGTGGCACTTTTTCGATTTGGGAGCTGCGCCGCCGCGCGGTCATCGATGATGCGCGGCGAGAGCACTGGCTCGACGCGCTCGAATCGCGCACGCAGTCTCTGCAGGCGCGGCGCTTCGAGCTCTTCGAACGCCGCGCCGAGCGTGCCGAGGCGCTCCGCATTACGCGCCCCAACCCGCTAACGGTTGCTCCCGACGCGCTCGATCGCTGTCTCGCACTCAGCGCCGATGCCTACGCCGAGCTCGGCGTGGGCTCACTCGGCGCCGCGCTTTCTCTCGGCCTTGGGCGCGACGTGCCCGGCAACTTTCCGGCGCGCCTCGGCCTGCGCAGCTTGGCCGAGCTCTTGCGCGAAGGCGATTGGTTCAGGGGCCTCGAACCCGAGCTCACGCACGTTCCCGAAATGTGGGGCGCCGCCAGCGTCTTGCGCGGCTTGTATCGGCTTGGTTCTGCGCTGCACGAAGCCGGTGCCGGCAAGCGCCAGCCCTTCGTGGTCGCGCATGACCCGTTCGGATTTCGCCGGGCGCTGTTCGGCGGTCTGTTCTCGCTGCTGCCGCTGAACGCGGCGTTCGCGCAAAAGCGCCTCGACGTTGGCCGCGCTCGCTTCTCGGACTATCGGCGCGCGCTGGTGCGCGTCGTGCTCCTCGCGCTGCGCGTCGATTGTGTGCGCAGTCAGCTTTCGTTGGCCAGCGCGCAGGGCCCAAAGAGCTATCGCACTGCGTTCCGTGAAGCGGTGCCCGCGGCGCTCGGTTTCGAAGTCTCGCCCGCACTCCTGGGCGTGCTCTGGGTCTCGGATCGCGCGCCGACCCGCATTTGCGGGCTACTCGCGGCGCTCGCGAAGAACGATCGCTTGATTGAAGCGCACGACGAGGATTGGTTCCGAAATCCACGCGCGGTCAGCGAGCTTCGCGCTGAATTCGAGAGCGCGCCCGCGCTCGAGCCAGAAAAGGCCGAAATCGCGCGCGGCCTCGAGCTTCTGCCCGGGGTCGTGAACTAGTTTCTGGTTCCTCGCACGCCGCCTGCGGCGAGCGCGCGCCGCTCTCAGAACGTGTCGCCCGGCGAAGGCGTGAGACCGGTGGTCTCCAAGTGATAGGTGAAGCCGAACACCACCGCAGTCGCGGCATCACCGCTCACCACGCGGCGCACCGCCACGTCGAAGATGAACGCGCGATCGATGTAGCCGACGCCCAAGCTCAGCGCGTGGCTCTTCGCGCCCTGATCGAAGCGATAACCGCCACGCAGCCCGTAGTGATCGGCGAGCAGCACCTCGAGCCCGAGCATGGCGCGCAATCGAGTCTCGTCCCAGGTCGTGAAATCCGAAACCAGGTCGCCGTCGATCGCGAACTGCTTGCCACCGTAGCCCACACCACCGCCGATGCTGGTCGGCAAAAAGCCATGGCCGGGGTTGGTCAGGTTGTTACCGACGAAGGAAAACACCAGCTCTGGGGTGGCTTTGAAGGTCAACCCCGCGTCGAAGCCGATCGCGCGCACGATCTGCTGACCGTGCAGGCCACCCGAAGCGAGGCTCGTCCCGAGCGGCCCGAGCCCGCTCTGACTGAGCAACAAGTAGCGCCCGCCGAGCCCGAGGTAGAAGCTATCGCTGAACGGATAGGCGAGCGCGAAGCGCGCGTCGGTCCACTTGCGATCGATGCCGTCCGAGTCCTGAAAATTATAGGTCACGCCGGCCGCGCCCGCGACGTGTGAGCTCGAGCCGATCGAATCGACCGCGCCGGCGCCGTAGCTTTGACGCCGCGCTTCCGGCCAAATCTGCGCGAACGCGCCGAGGTGATACACGCGCTGCACCGCGATGTTGGCGGGGTTCACGAACAGCGCGCCGAGCGAGCTCGAGAGCGCTCGCTGCGCGCCGCCGGTGGCAGCGGTGCGCGCGGTCTCGATCTCGCCGTAGTTGTAGCCGATCGTCGGATCGAGTTTGCTCTTCTCCGCGCGTGCGGGCGACGAAGTCAATAGCGAAACCGAAAGCACGCTCGCCAGCAACCACGTGCTCGATCGCGTCACGCCGGATGCCCATCGCTGCAAGGTGTGCTGCCTCAACTCATCTCGTCAGATCGGAAATGTTTCGTGAACGGCCTCTACCAGAGCGCCACGCGCCCGGCCAAGTTTTCAACGCCCGTCGTCACAAATCTCATCCCGCCCGCAGATTCACGCTCACTCGCGGCGCAACATCACCCAAAAGGAGTAGGGCCAAGAGCAAGTACGTTCACGCACGCAGAATGGCCGTTCGGTCGAGCACGAAGCACGCCTTTGACCCTTGACGCCGCAAACTGCGGAAGTTGACGCCAAACAGAAAGCCACCCCTCGAGCGCTGAATGGAATCCCGTTCGACTCTGCGACGTTACTGAGCACGCGCGAAGAAGCAGTCGGACAAGTCGCGCTCGTCGATCACGAGCATGTCGACGATCCCGCGTCATTTGCGCGGCGCCTGCGTGCCTCAAATCTTTTCGTTGAAGTTTGGCTTTGGGCGATGCTAGCTGCCCCTTCGCTGAGCTGACCGACGCCGTTCCCCAACGGTTCGACCGCCCGGCCGTCGACGAAGCATGAAGGGGCCGATGACCAAGTCTTCTCCAAACCGTTGAGTCCAACACCGCCGACATCCGAGCCAAGCATCGGGTGGCCCGCGCTGACCAACACAGGGTCGCCCACACTTAAGTAGAGCGGCCCGACAAAACGATTCTGGATGAGGTTCCGGCCGGGTGCCGGGGCCCGAGGCTACCGGTTGACGCTCCCAGACAGTCCACAGGCTGTGGATAAAGTGGGGATTTCCTTCCGTGAGACCTTCGTGATCAGCAATACTTTAGAACTCCCCCCCTCCGGTTCTCCCGTGATCGCCCCCCCACCCAGCGACCAGCCCTGGAAAGATGCTGTGGACGAAACTCGGCGGCGTTCGCCCGCTTCGTTCGAACAGTGGTTTTCCAGTGTGCAGTTCGAGGGCCTCGATCAAGGCGTGCTCTCCCTTACCGCCCGCGATGAGTGGGTGCGTGATTGGGTCGTGGCGCATTTCCTTCCCGATCTGCTGGCCAACCTCGAACGCCGCATGGGCAGCGATGCCACGGGCGGCCTCCGCGTGCGCTGGCGCGTGCAGACTCAGCTCGACCGTCCGGTCTGCGAAGGGCGGCCGGCGCCACGACCGCGCACGAGCGAGCTGCCTCCACAGCCGGCGAGCCGGCGTTCGGAGCGACCGAGCGCGAGCGCGTACCCACGCGCAGCACTCGCTGCCGCGCTGAACCCCAAGCACACCTTTCCGAACTTCGTGGTGGGCGCTTCGAACGCGCTGGCCTACGCGGCGTCGTTCGCTTCCGCGGGCGGCGGCGGCCCTCGCTATAACCCGCTGTTCATCGCCGGCGGCACCGGGCTCGGCAAGACCCACTTGATGCACGCCATCGCGCACAAGGTGTTGGAAGAGAAGCCCAGCGCGCGCGTCGTCTACGTCTCGGCCGAGCGCTTCACCAACGACTTCATCGAGGCGCTGCAGCACCACCGTATGGACGAGTTCCGCACCCGCTACCGCGCGGAGTGCGATCTGCTGCTGGTCGACGACATTCAATTCTTGGCCGGGCGCGAGCAAACCCAGGAAGAGTTTTTTCACACCTTCAACGCCCTGCGCGACGCCGATCATCCGATCGTGGTCACCAGCGACAAGTATCCGCAGCAGCTGCAGCGCATGCCCGAGCGCTTGGTCTCGCGCTTCACCTCCGGGCTGGTCGCCGACATTCAGGTGCCGCAGCTCGAAACGCGCGTCGCCATCGTCAAGAAGAAGGCGCAAATCGAGGGCATCGACCTGAGTGATGCGGTGGCCGAGCTGCTCGCGCAGCACGTGCAGAGCAACGTGCGCGAGCTCGAAGGCGCGCTGATTCGCCTGGCCGCGAAATCATCGCTCACGGGCCGCGCCATCGACGAGGAGTTCGCGACCGGCGAGCTCACCATGGTTTCGCCCCGGCGCCCCGACATGGTCAGCGTCGAGGACATTCAGCGCGCCGTGTGCAGCCACTTCCGGCTCTCGAACTCGGAGCTGCTCAGCAAGGACCGGCACAAGAGCGTGGCCTTCGCGCGCCAGGTCGCCATGTACCTGTGCCGGCAGCGACTGAAGTGCAGCTTCCCCGAGCTCGGGCGCGCGTTCGGCAACCGCGATCACACCACGGTGATGAGCGCGGTGCGCCGTGTCGAAGCGCTGCGCCAGCGCGACCCCCAAGTCAACGCGCACCTCGAAGCGATCGAGCAGCGCCTGGCTTCGTCCGAAGACTGAACGCCCGCGAGCGTGCTCGGCTCAGCCGACCGACGACTTCACGTCGCCCTCGGCCAGGCCGAGCACGTCGTCGAGACGAACCTTCGCGACGCCGGGACCCGTGAGCGCGTCGGTCCAAACCGTAACGGTGGTGTCGTTCGACGGGAACAGCGTGTCGACACGCACGATCTTTCCGGTCCGCCCATCCGAGAGCGCGATGCGCCGTCGGTCTGTCATGAAGCGGTGAATATGCCGCAGTGTGGTCACTCGGTAAGCATAGCGTAACTACGCCCCTTCGCCCAAGAAACCCGGGTAGGTGAGCGCGTGAGTGAGCGACACCGCGGCTCATCGGCAACGCTCTTTACCCCGAAATTTGGCGTCCGCGCGGCGATGACCGCTATCGTGACCAAGCCATGTTTCGCGCTGCCTTCCGCCTTTCACTCGGACTTTGCCTGGCTGTTTCCGGCTGTTCGCAATCGCACACCGCGTTGGTGCGCACCCAGGCGCTCCCACCCCCGCCCGAACCCGCGGTGCAGCACGCGCGCCCGCTCTGGCTCGAGCTGTCGCCGGGCGTTTCCAGCACGCAGTGCGTCGAACCGAAAGACAGCCGCAAGCTGTGCTTCGCGGAGGTCGATGCCGCGCTCGAAACCGCGCTTTCCCGCGCACTTTGGACCAGTTTTCCGCGCGTGCAGCGGCTCGGCTACAGCGACGTGCCGGCCCCCGGTGACTACGTGCTGAGCCTCGATCTCTCGCTGCAGACTCTGCCCCCGAGCGCCGGCGGCCCTGGCTGGGCGGCGCTCGCCAAGGGCCGCTTCCGCATTACTCGCGACGGTCGCGAGCTCGGCGGCGAAAGCGTCGAGTCCCGCTCGCGCGCCGACTTCGCCTACGGCCGCGCGCTCGGCACCGGTGCCGGCGAAGTGGTCGACGCCATCGCCCTCCACGTCGGCATGGCCCTCGGAAAACTACCCGAAACACGCCCCGACCACGCGCTGCCGCTGCCCGCGGTCGTCGCACAACCGCTCCCCGCGCCCGCGCACCCGATCGTCGCCACCACGAAGTGAGCGCTCGGGTTTGGGGCGCCCCCTGAAACGTGCGCGCTCCGCGGCGCGCACGCCCAAAGGTCCCAAAGCGCGCGCACCCCGCCCCAGCAGCCGCGCCTCGCCGTCACTTGCGAAGCGTCGCTTTGCAAAGGCGCGCCGCGCATCTCGGCGTGGCGCGCGCTGCCGCCGGTGAACTGCGTCGCGAGCGATTGACCCAAACCAAAGCCGGGCAGGCGCGGCCGCCACGGGATCCCGCGACGGAACGCGTTGCCCAGCGTCGCGCTTCGGCTGGGAGCGCGCTCTTTTCATGGGTGCCTCCCAAAACCCGACCGGATGATGCGCGTGGTCCGCGCCGGCGAGGGGCTCGCTTCGGTGCTTGCCGCTGAGTGCGACGGTCACTGAGTTTCGCAGAACCCGACCGCGTGCGATAGATTGCAAACCGGAGCGGAGGCAGGGCAATCGCCGCGCTGAGCGCAGCGTTGACAGGAAGACGCGCCCGTCGCCACGTAGTCGTAATAGCAGCCGCAAGAACCAGGGGGCGCGTAGGAAGAGAGCGGCCCCATCTCGACCGAACGCGTGACTCGCATCGCGCACGGCGGAACCAGGTTGTTCTTCGCGTCCACCTCGACCATGTCGATGCCTCCGGGCGCGATCGCGGTGCCCAAGATGTAAGAAAGCAAGCGTCCCACGTTCGGGTCACGCGCTACGCCTCGTTCATCGACGTAGGTGAAGAAATGAACGGGACCCCACAGGGTGTAGTGGCCATCTCGAACGTTGGCCTTGTCGTGCGCGGTGGGGGTCGAGTCGGGGTAGTAGGCGCAGCTCTGATCTTGGTCCTTGTAGGCAAGGATCCTGAGGTGCGTCGCGACCGCAGCGTCCACGTTGGTGTTCGCCAAGATTCCGATGGCCTGCTCGGGATTGGGGTCGAGCTCGAGCGCGTTGATGACGGCCGCAGCCCCGGTGAGCCCGGCGTTGACGTTGGCCGGGAGCGTGGCCGCATCGATGCCCGCCCAGCGATCGATCGGCACGCCGATGCCGAGGGCCAGGAAGGCTTGCACGGCGGAGGCAGTATTTCTGCGATAAATAGAGCTGTTCACGGTCCAGGGGGCGACGCCGGAGCCATCACCGAAGCCGAACACGAAGTAGGCCGCGGCTTGTGAGATCGCGAGTTGCGTCGACGCCTTCGGGACTACGAAGGTCATCGGCTGAACGGGACCGAGAAAGTCGCCGATGTTGCTCGGTAGCTGTCCGCCCGGCAGAGTGCCGCACCCGTCTCCGTACACGTCGGACGTGGCGAGATCCGCGACTTTGCCCGCAGCCGGTAAGTCACAAGTCGCTTGGACTTGTCCGGCGTAGTAGACGGGCTTCGGTTTGGCCGGAATGGGCCGGTTGTTGAAGAAGTTGTCAGCGCCGAGGCAACCGCCGTCCCCGATGTAGACGACTGTAATCGGATTGGGATCGGTCGACAGCACTTGCTGTAGCGGAGCGATCAGTGGACCCACCGCGTTGGCTCCCTCAACGTACACGACCGGTGGCTTGGAGCCGCTGCCGTTCACGTTCGGAATTTCGTCACAGCCGAGCGCGCGCGCGTTCGCGCTCAGCGCCGTACAAAAGCTCAAAGCGAGCGCAAAAGCAGAGGTATTTCTCATGGTTAGGTTCATCTCAGCGGCTCTCCGCTACTTGCTGCTCGAGCCCGCGACGGGCAGTGGCGGCAGACTCCCGTCTGAATTCAAGTGGGCGAGTCGCAGTTCGTCATCGAACGGAACGCACTGAGATCCGGTGCACCCGTTGATGATTTGCAGGTGGGTCTTCATTACGCCCGGTTTCGGTCCCGTCTCGCAGTCACCCGCGCGGCCGCCAGCGTTTCCGAGACCGCCAGCGCCGGTTTCGGTGAACGTCGGATCCAGCTCTGCTTCGCCAATGCCCATCACCTTGCTGCAGCTCGACGCGAACAGCGCGAGCGCGCACGAGCCCACGAGAGCGCCCGTGCTCGATAGGATTCTCATTCCCATGACCATGCCTCGACCCAATTGGTTGCGCGTAACTCACGGCAGAGCACTCGCCGCGGCCCACGCATCAACGGCGCCCAATCAAGAGACTGAAGAGGCACTCGACAGCGAAAGCATCTCGAATGAACCGCGCAGCGAATCAGAGCACTGGCGTGATTCGCTATCACCTCGCGACGCGGAAACAATCTATCCGGAGGAAGTGGCTGAAAACACGCTCTTTCAGGCAATGATCGAATGGATGATTCCCGACTAACTCAGTATGAAAACCGCTATTCGCGGCGCTGCTTTCTTCGCTTCTGTCTAAAGCAACGAGAGTCAGCGCCGTAATCGGAAGGGTCGGTAGCCGCTAACCCTCGCGCGTGAATTCACCGCAGGGAAACGTCGGGAGAAGCTGCGGCGCGCTCGTGTGCGTTTGGCTAAGCATGAATACCCCATTTACCGCAGGTCAATCACTCGGGCGCTATGAACTACTTTTGCCGCTCGGTACCGGCGGCATGGCGCAGGTGTGGGCGGCGCGGTTGCGAGGCACGCGAGGCTTTCAGAAAACCGTCGCGCTCAAGACTATCCTGACCGACGCACTCGAGCGTTCCCGGATGGAACAGATGTTTCTGGAGGAGGCCACGCTTGCCTCGCAGATTCATCACCCGAACGTGGTCGGCACGTTGGAGCTCGGCGAGCACGAGGGCACGCTCTATCTCGTGATGGAATGGGTGCACGGGGAGTCGTTGAGTTCGTTGTTGCGGGCGGCCGCCGCGCACGGCGGACTTCCCTTACCGATCGCCGTGAACCTGATCGCTCAAGCGGGCAGAGGGCTGCATGCCGCCCATGAATTGTGCGACGAATCAGGCAATCTTCTCGGCCTGGTGCATCGAGACATTTCTGCCCAGAACGTGCTCGTCACCTATACGGGTACGGCAAAGCTCGTCGATTTCGGCATCGCGAAAGTGACCGCGCGCTCCTCGGCGCTCACCGTGGAGGGTGAGGTGAAGGGGAAGTTCGCGTACATGTCACCCGAACAGGTGTCAGGGCAGCCGATCGATCGTCGCGCTGACATTTTCGGCATGGGCGTGCTGCTGTACGTTGCCACCACCGGGCACCACCCGTTTCGGGGAGAGAACCCGGCAGCGACAGTGCGCAACATTTGCTCCAAGCAACCGCCCGTCGCTCCGACTCAGCTGGTCCCCGGCTACCCGAGCCAGCTCGAAGCGGTCGTGATGAGGGCGCTTCGCAAGTCGGCGGATGAGCGCTTCGCTACCGCGCGTGACCTGGTGATCGCGCTCGAGGCGGTTGCAGCCGACACGCTCGAAGGCAGCCTCGAATCTCAGGTTAGCGACTACCTCGCGCGCTTGTTCGGAACGCGACCGCAAGAGCGTATGAACGAACTGCGACTCGCGCAGCAGTTCGCTGACCAACAACGTAGCGAGAGCCTTCACTCGGCTCACAGCAGCGTGAGCTCACTGCGCGCGGTCACCGTTCCGGTCGATTCCGGCGCGGCCGACGATCCATTGCAGCCTCAAGCCCCCGCGAGCCAGGAATCGGTGCTGGCGCCGCCGTCAGTGCCGGTTGCTTCTCGCGCAGCGCGCCCCCGTTCGGCCGTCTTTGCGGCCGGCGCGGTCGTCGCTTGCGGCCTGTTGCTGTTCGGAATTCTGCGTAGCGCGCGCGATACGACGACCACCCAGGTTGGAAGCGCCAGCCTCCCTTCTGCGAGCGAGCGCAGCTCGTTGCTGCCACAAAGCCCGCCGCCGCAAGGCCCGCCGCCGCAAAGCCCGCCGCCCGCCAGCACCCAGCAAATGTCATCGGGTTCGGCGGCAGACTCCTCAGCGCGCCCGAGCGATGAACCGCGCCTGCGCGCGATCCCGAGGAGCACAGCGCGGGGCACGCGTCTCGTGGCTCCGACGACCCCGTCGACTCGCACCGCGACAGAGGTCGCGAACCCACCCGCATCGACGTCGACGGTGACACCCGAGCGGCCCCGCGCCGGCGCGACCGACACGAAGAAGCTCAACGCTTGGGACGAGAAGAACTACGGCGGTCGGCGCTGATTGGCTGGCCACAACCTGAACTCGAGGAGCACAACGTGGCAAAGTTCATGCATCGAGCACTCGCGACGACTCTAGTTGGCGCGGGCGTCGCCTTTCTGGCGCCGTCGATTCGCGCACAGCCGCGGCCTGCTGAAAGCGCGGCTGCCGAGGCGCTGTTTCAGCAAGCGGCCACGCTGATGGGCGAAGGCAAATACTCCGAAGCATGCGAGAAGTTCGAAGGCAGCCAGCAGCTCGACCCCGCCCTCGGAACCATGCTGAGACTCGCGGATTGCTACGACCGCACGGGGCGGACGGCCAGCGCTTGGTCGATGTTCGAGGACGTGGCATCGCTCGCGCGGGCGCGCGGCGACAGCGAGCGACAGCAGATGGCCAACGACAGAGCCAATGATCTGGAACCGCGGCTCTCGAAACTGGAGATCAAGCTCGGCTCACAACGCGCCCTGCCTGGTCTGAGCGTCACTCTGAACGGCACGTCCCTTCCGCGCGCCATGTGGGACGTTGCGATTCCCGTCGATCCGGGCACACAGCACGTTGAGGTGACTGCCGACGGCCGGGCACCCTGGTCCGGTAGTGCGGACGTCAGCCGCGGGGCGGGGGTAAAAACAATCTCGGTACCCGAGCTCGGCCAGAAAGCGGTCGTGGAGCCCGGCCCAAGCGCCGACGCGAAGCGAGCGCCGCTCAGCGATCGCAGCGACGGGACGACCCCTGGTCGCGCCCAGCGCACCGCGGGCTATGTCGTGGCTGGAGGCGCGCTCCTGGGCCTTGGGGTCGGCGCTTTCCTGACCTATCGCGCCCACAAGTCCTACGAGCTCTCGCTCGATCATTGCCGACCGGAGGATGCCAGCAAATGTTCGGCCGTCGGCGTCGAGCAGCGAGACGACGCGCGCAGCCTCGCCAACGGGGCAACCATTGCGTTCGCTTCCGGCGGCGCGCTCTTGGTCACCGGCATCGCGCTCGTGTTGTTGGCGCCCAAGGCCGAAGCGCCCCCAGCCTCATCGACGGCAATGCGCGTTTCTGCAAACGTATCCCGCGCGGGCGGCAGCCTCACGATGCTCGGCGCTTGGTGACGACCGCGGCCGCTGCGACCGCCCATGCACCAAAAAGGCTTGCGGTCGCGCGTCATTCGAGTGGAGGGCCCGCCCAAACGTAGGTGGCCAGCGTCGTGTATCCGATGCGGATCTTGCGCGGACCTTTGGCGAAGGTGGCGTGCATGGGGATGCCGCCTGCGCCGATGTGGACATTGATTTGGAGACCGTCGCTGACGTCCCAGGTCCCAGATTCCTCGAAGCTCCGCGAACGAACTACGTCCCCGTTCGAATCGGCGAACACTTTGGACCAGGTTCCATCGTCGGCAAACACGAGGCCCACCTCCTCGGTCGTCGAAAAGGCGGACGGTGACGAACAGAGATACCAAGTGCCCACGAGTCCCTCGCGAAGCACGTCCAAATCGCACGGGCGAGAGATCACGGTCTCATGCAACGAGCACTCGCTCGGCGGAAAGTCGGTCGGAACCGTCAAGGGCTCACTGAACGAGTCCCAGTCACCCGCTGTGCATGCGGGTTGAGAGGTCGTGCCGCCGGTCCACGCCGTCGTGCCGCCGGTCCACGCCGTCGTGCCGCCGGTCCACGCCGTCGTGCCGCCGGTCCACGCCGTCGTGCCCCCGGTCCACGCCGTCGTGCCGCCGGTCCACGCCGTCGTGCCGCCGGTCCACGCCGTCGTGCCGCCGGTCCACGCCGTCGTGCCGCCGGTCGCTGCGCCCCCTGTGGCCTCCGGCTCGTGCCCAATCACGGTGTGCCCCCCGCACCCGGCGTGGCCCAAACCCGCAGCGACTCCCATCACCACCGCCCAGTGCCTAGTTCGAATGCGAATCATCGATCCTTCCGTTTCCCCGCGTCAGTTGCCTGCGACCCATTCACGTTTCCCTGTCCTTGAATTGGCGGGCTGGCGCCGGGATTATGAAGCAGAGCGGTCAATTGTTTTCTTTTCCGAGCACGACGTCGATGCGCCGTGCGTGGGCAGAGTTGGGATAGCGACGTCGAAATGCTGCGGCTCGCGCCTCGGCTTCCGCGCGGCGGCCGAGCCGCACCAAGGCTTGGACCTCGATCACTTCGCGCTCCTGCCCCAGCTGGGATGTCGCAAAACGCCGTTCGTGGTCGCGCGCCAGCGTCAAGGCGAGCGCCGGATCGGTGGCCAGCGCGCGCTGAGCGCGAGCCAGCAACGCGAGCTCTGACTCTGATTCGAGCGCTTCGCTACCCGAGTCGGACGGCGACGCGGGCGCGGGCGATTCGGGCGCGCTCGGTTTCACTCCTCGCCGGGAAACCTCGCGAGTCGGTTCGGAAGGCCGAACCGGGTCGTGCGTAGGCGTTGACGCGCGGTCCTGGATTTCGCCGGTCATCGAGCGCTCCGAAGCATCACGAAGCGGCACCGAGCGTGCGAGCGGGGGGCCCTGCGAAGTGCTCGACGGTGGCTGCGCGCTGCTCGGTTCTGCCGACGGCAGCGCCACGCTCGCCACGGCGACTGCGAGCGCTCCGCTCGCCAATCCGACGCCGAGCGCGGCCGCTACCGAGCCGAACGACAGCGCCGTGGTCGACGCTGCAGGCGCTGACGCGCCCATGATTTCTGCCGCGGCGAGCTTCGTGGCCGCCAGCTGCAAGGGCGCAAGCGGCACCGCTGGCGGCGGCGGAATCGGCAGCCCGAGCGCGCTCAAGGCCGAGCCAACCGCCTGGATATCGCCATCGAGCGGCCCCTGCGCGGCAAAATCGTGAAGCGCCGTGGACAGCGCCGTGGGCAATGAGTCCGACAGCTCACGCAGGCGCTTGGGCTCGGAGGAGTGCGTCATTCCGCACCCTCCTGTGGAGGCGCGCCGAACGCGGCGAACACCGCGGCGCGAGCGGCGTGTAGCCGCGAGTAGGCGGTCTGTACGGGACAGCCCACGATCGTTGCGATCGCTTTCATCGACAACGCTTCGAATTCGTAAAGGACGAACACCACACGTTTGCCCTCATCGAGGTCGCCGAGAACTTGCTCCAGGCGGGCACAGGCCGAGCGCCTTTCGAGGTCTTGATGCTGAGAAGCCGGGACGCTGGCCTCGGGAACCGACTCGTCCGCGCGCTCGTTGCGGGTTCGCTTCTGTCGGCGGCGATCCGCGGCCGCTCGCACGCAGATGCCGTAGATCCAATTGCGCAATGGGCCTCGCGCGGGATCGAAATCCAGAATCCGGCGATGCACGGTGAGAAAGACGTCTTGGCAAGCATCGGGCACGTCCGCTCGCGGGACGCCCAGTCGCGCCAACAAGCGCAGCACGTAGGGCGCATGTGTCCTAAAAATCTCCGCGAAAGGCGGGACCTCCGGCTCCGGATCAGCCTGACAGGGGCCTGCTGTGGGCTCACTTCGCAATCGCTCTCCCTGGCTATTGGGGCTGCAGCCGGTCGATTATGATCCCTCGCTCCGATTTGCTGTCGAAAAGGCTCTCAGACGGGCGATTTCCTTGCCGATCTCGGTCGCTTGGCGCGGTGAGCTCACCAGTCGTAGACCACTCCCAGCGCTAGCAGCTCGGCCAGCGCCGAGGGGCGGAAGAGCCGTTTACGCTCCGCACCCACCGTGACCTCGAAGGTCTCACGCCAAAATGGAACGAGCAGCCCGGCGCTGAGCGACGCGGCCCAATGTCTGCTGACGTGGAGCAAAGCATGCGCCTCGAAGGCTCCGTTGACCAACCAGGAACGCTGCACGCTGACCGATTCCTGAAAACCGTAGCCAGTGACGTTGAACACCCCCGCCTGCGCGCCCGCGCAAAGCCAAGGTTCGATGAAGGCCGGTCGGGAAAGCGTCCAGCACGGTGCGACGCCCAGGTAGGCGACGTTGAAGCGGCCCCCTTTCCCGGCGCTGAACTCGCGCGTGCTCTCGAAGTAGTACGCCGCCGAGAGCTCGATTCCGAACGCAGCGGACGGCGGTCGAGCGCGAGCCCTCAAGGACGCGCCGAGCGCGGGCCCTGGCAACAGACTGGTGACGAAGTTTGCGCCAGCAGTCAGCTGGGCACGCAATGCCGGGCGAGTGATGGTTTCCGCCGGCCTCGGCCACAGGACGACTGGCGCGGGCTCAGTCTTCGAATCTTTGGTGCGGCTTGCGTCGCGCGCCGCGCTTTCCGGGTCCGGTGAACCCGCTGCGTCCCCCTCCCTCTCGCGCTTCGGCGACGGGCCCGGCACCTCCGCTCGCTCGACCGCTTCTGGATCGACCATCAACGCGATTGCCAGCACCGCCGCTTCGCCGAGTTTCGTGCACGACATCTCGTCGCTTTCGAGCTGCCGCTGTCCGGTCGCGCTGCCGTTCGCTGAGTACACCGTGATACTGGCCAGCCAGGCGACGGCAGGAGCGTCGCGACGCTCGACCCACGCTTCCACGAACAGCTCGGCGTTCGAAGGCGACGAGAACACTCGACGCCCGAGCCGCTCGTCGATTTGGCGCGCGATCTCGAACGCGGAGGGGCAGCTTTCTGCGCCCGGCCGGCGCACCCAGTTGAGCGCAGAAGAGCGCGGCGGCGCCGTTTCCGCCCGCGCGCCGAGCGAAAGAGCGCACAGCGTGACAGCGCCCGCCACGCACGACCGCAAGCCCCGCACCAAGCGTGAACGACGCGAACTGAAGAAGCACGGCACCGCTCTACTATAGGCGTGGATGCGCGCGGATGGGCGGCCGCGCCCTGTCCCCCTGGACTCGTCCCATGAGACAGCCGGCGTGAGACACACGAGTTGCGTGATTTCTCGCGCTCTGCGCCTCGGCATACCGCTTGCTGACGTGTGCTCGTCAGCGCTGGAGCGTTCTCGTTACTCATCGTTTCCTGGCGCTCGAGGAGGACACATGAACGGTAAAATCGCAAAGCTCGCCTGGATTTCGCCTCTGGTTCTTGGATTGGGCTGCTCCGCCGGAACCGCCGATAACTCGTCGAACCACGATCCAAGCGGAGAATTCGCAACGCGTTCGAACGAATTGAAGAGCAATGAACTCGCGCCGGCCGTCGCCACCACCGCGTTGTCGCCTATCGGCAAGGCGATCGCGAAGAACCCGGCTGGTCAAATCAGCCTGGGCGGCACATCCGGCGTCGCGGGGGCGCCTGGGCTGGGCGGCACGATCGGTGTAGGGGGCGCGACCGGAGCGTACGGCGGTGCAAACGCCAACGGCGGAACCGGATCGAATGGTGGAAGCGGATATGGTGGAAGCTCCAGTTCATGCTGCGACAAGTGCGACGGAGAATGCAGCCCCAGGAATTGGGTCTGCATCGAAACGACGTGCACCTGCGAATGTGTCGGCGGCGATGAGCCCGTAATCAAGACCCAAGGGCTGTAGAGGCCGACTCGCAGCGGCAACTCCATACCCATGCGCGACTCCGCTGAGGCGTACGCTCAGTGGAGACGCGCATGCGCTGAAACGAGTCGACAGGGTATGTATTCGTATTTATTGATTTATTTCGCCGCATCTGACTTCCAACAGAGAAATAAGACGGACCTGCGCATCGTTTCGCGCCCCTCGATCGTTCTCGTTGCATGACGAGTTCGATCGCAAACAAGAAGGTCGTGGTGGTGGGTGGCAGTCGAGGCCTGGGCCTCGCCATGGTGGAAGCGCTCGTGGCGCGCGGAGCCGCCGTTAGTGTCGTTGCGCGTGGCGCAGCGGCACTCAAACGGGTTTCGACGCGGTTCCCGATCGAGGCCATCGAAGGAGACGCGACCGATCGGTCGCTCGCCGAGCGCGTGCTCACCCGCGTGCGCCCCGACGTGTTGATTCTGAACGCGGGCGCGCAGCCTGCGATGGGTGGGCTGCGCGAGCTGTCATGGGAAAGCTTTAGCGCCGCTTGGAACACCGACGTCAAATTGGGGTTTTACTGGCTGCAGGCGGCGCTGCGTTTGCCGCTCGCAGCGGGAGCGCGCGTTCTGCTGGGTTCGAGCGGCGCGGCCATTCGCGGCGGGTTGTTCTCGGGCGGCTATTCGGGCGCGAAGCGAATGCAGTGGTTGATGGCGCATTACGCCAACGCCGAAGCCCAGGCGCTCGGTTTGGGAATTCATTTCCAAGCACTGGTTCCGCTAGATTTGGTGCCGGAAACGGACGTGGGGCAAGCGGGTGCGGAGTACTACGCGCGCCAAAAGGGCGTCAGCGTCGAGGCATTTTGGGCGAGCTACGGCGGACGCTCGTCGGCTCGGCAGGTAGGCGAGCAGGTGGCGACCATCTTGAGCGATCCCGCGTATGCTAGCGGAGTGGCTCTTGGCTTGAAGGGCGGCGTCGGTATCACCTCTCTCGACACGAAAGACTCGCCATGACCGAACGCGACCCGGAGGTACTGCCGTTCTTCGAAGGCCGCGAGCGCTTCCTCTCGCTCGTGGCCAGCGTACGGCCGGAGCTACACCGCTATTGCGCGCGGATGCTCGGCTCGGTCGCCGACGCCGAAGACGTGGTTCAAGACACGTTGGCGCGCGCGTTCTACGCACTCGCCGGATTGGAACGGATGCCCCCTCTTCGCCCCTGGCTGTTTCGCATCGCGCACAACGGTGCGGTCGACCGCTTGCGCAGTTACGAGCATCGCATGGCCGAGCCTTTGGAGGCCTTGTCCGAGCTCGGCTCGGAGCAGGCGGGCCCGGAAGAGGCGCTGGCTCGCGAACAGGCGACCGCCCTGGCGATTTCGCGCTTTTCGGAGCTCCCCCCCCAACAGCGCAGCGCGGTCATTCTGAAAGACGTCTTGGGGCACTCGGTCGAAGAAATCGCGGAGCTACTGGAGCTCGCCGTGCCAGCCGTCAAAGCCTCACTGCACCGGGGGCGCAAACGGCTGGCCGCGCTCGCGCGCGAGGCGCCGCGCGCAGACCCGCCGCGCCACAGCTCGCCCGCGCTTCTGCGGTTCGTCGCGCTGTTCAATGCGCGCGACTGGGACGCGCTGCGGACGCTACTCGCAGCCGATGTGGAGCTCGACCTGGTCTCCCGCGCGCAGCGCCGAGGACAGAACGTATCGAGCTACTTCTCGAACTACGCCGCCCTGAGCGATTGGCATCTGACGCCTGGCTTCGTCGACGGTCACGAAGCGATCCTCGTGCGTCGCTCGCCGGGCCACCCGAACCCGAGCTACTTCATCGAGCTGACACTGGAGGCAGGAAAGGTCTGCTTCATTCGCGACTTCTGCTTCGTCCCCTACATCCTCGCTGACGCGCAGGTGGAGCGAACCGAATAGGTCCACTGCTCGTGCTCGAGCAGCGTTGGGTCTCACTGTTCACTGGCGCTATCCGCCAGTCTGCATGTCAGCGAGCGAGATTGCTCGGCCGATCGGGTCAAGCTGCTCGCCGTCAACGAGTGATCGGAAGCTCGAGCGCGAGCCTGGTGCGCGACGCCAGTGACATCAAGGACAGCAGAGGAGGGGGCACTCTCTGCTCCAGAGGACGCCTTGAACCGAGCTGCGAGAAACGAACGTCCCCAGGCGATCGCGAAATACCGTGCTGACCCAAGACGTGCCAATCGCCTCGCCACGGTTGTTGATATCGTAAGCCTCGCCGCCCTTGGCTAAGAGCGAGTACTCACCACCGGAATACAGGAACGGCGCGAAATCGTAGCCATAGAATTTAAAGGCATTGCCGACGGCTTCATCCGAGTCGTTGAGTGCGGTGATCCGATCGATATCCAGCTCCTCCGGAAGTGCGTCGAACGTGTTGCCGTCCCAAATTCCCACACCGCTGCGCGCTCAGCTCGAGCCGTACATCGCTTCGGCTAGCTGAAACGTCACGGTCTCGAGCTGGGTATAGGACGCGCGCAAGGTGTCGAGGCTCGCCCCGGTCTCGAGCATCTTGCGCAAGCTCGCTGCTTCCGCGCGCACGTTCTCGAGCTGCGCCGCGTCGAGCAAATCAGCGTAGCCCTCGAGCGCTTGTTCGGTGGTGTAGAGCAGGGTCTCGGCCTGGTTGCGCATTTCGGCCAGATCGCGGCGCAGCTGGTCCGACTCTTTGTGTTTTTCGCCCTCGCCCACCAAGCGCTCGATCTCGTTCAAGGCGAGGCCGCTGGTCGGGGTGACGTTGATGGCCTGAGTGCGACCAGTACCGAGGTCCTTCGCCTCCACCGATAGAATACCGTTGGCGTCGATGCGAAAGCTGACCTGAATCTTGGGTACGCCGCGCGGAGCAGGCGGCAGTCCGGTCAGCTCGAAGTGCGCGAGGCTGCGGTTGTCAGCGGCCATTTCGCGCTCGCCCTGCAGCACGTGAATCGGCACGAACGGCTGGTTATCGACGCTGGTCGTGAAGATTTCGCTGCGCTCGGTGGGGACCGTGGTGTTGCGCGGGATCAGGCGAGTGAACACGCCGCCGCCGGTTTCGACGCCGATCGATAGCGGGCAGACGTCGAGCAGCAATACTTCGTCGATTTCGCCGCTGAGCGCGCCGGCCTGAATCGCCGCGCCAACCGAGACCACCTCGTCAGGGTTCACTCCCTTGTGCGGGTCTTTGCCGAACAGCTCTTTCACGGCACGCTGCACGGAAGGCATGCGCGTCATGCCGCCGACCAACACCACCGCGTCGATTTGCCCGACCGTGAGCTTGGCGTCATTCAGCACGGCCCGACAGGCGACCAGCGTGCGCTCGACCAAACCCGCCGTCAGAATCTCGAGCTCACTGCGCTTGAGTTGGCGCTGAAGGTGCACCGGACCAGCAGGCCCCGAGGCGATGAACGGAATGTTGACCTCGGTCTCGAGCGAGGACGAGAGCTCGTGCTTGGCTTTCTCGGCGGCCTCACGCAAGCGCTGCAACGACATGCGATCCTTGCGCGGGTCGATGCCGTGTTGGCTTTGAAACTCGGCCGCGAGCTTGTCGATGATCAGGTTGTCGAAGTCTTCACCGCCGAGGTGGGTGTCGCCGCCCGTGGCTTTGACGCTGAAAACGCCCTTCTGAATCTCCAGAATCGAAATATCGAAGGTGCCGCCGCCCAAGTCGTAAACGGCGATGGTTTGACGCTCGTTCTTGTCGAGACCGTAGGCGAGCGCGGCCGCAGTCGGCTCGTTCAAGATCCGCTTCACGTCCAGACCGGCGATGCGCCCCGCATCTTTCGTGGCTTGGCGCTGGGCATCGTCGAAGTAGGCCGGAACGGTCACCACCGCTTCACTCACCGCTTCGCCCAGGTACGCCTCAGCCACCGCCTTCATGCTCGCCAGCACGTAGCTCGAGATCTCGGGCGGTGAGAGCTGCTTGCCCTGCACCTCGACCCAAGCGTCGCCGTTCTCGTGCTGGACCAGGCGGTAGGCGGCCGTGCGCTGCTGTTGCTGTACGGTCTCGGCCTCGAAACGCTGACCCATCAAGCGCTTGATGGCGTGAATCGTGTTCTCGGGGTTGGTCGTCGCTTGGCGCTTGGCGACCTGACCCACCAGGCGCTCACCCTTGGCAGTGAAGGCTACGACCGAGGGCGTGGTGCGCGCGCCTTCGGTATTGGCGATCACCTTCACGTCGGGGTGACCCTGGGCGGTCGTCCCCTCCAGCACCGAAACGCAGGAGTTGGTCGTTCCCAGGTCGATGCCGATGATCTTCCCCATTGATCTCAGAATACTCCTACGACAGCGGGCGCGGAAACTCCTGCTGCTCGGGAAAGAGTAGCCGACATTTCAGGCCTCTGGCGACCAGTTCGCCGCGTGGGCGGATGGAGCACACCGCGGGAGACGTGGCGCGCACCTTTTCACACCTCATTGCGAGGGCGGTTTGGCAACCACCACCATCGCCGGGCGCACGAGCCGCTCCCCCATGCGATAGCCGGGCTGCACCTCGGCCGCGACCGAGCCGGGCGGATGCTCGCTGGTCTCGAGCTGCTGAACTGCTTCGTGCAAGGCCGGGTCGAAGGCCTGCCCCAGCGCGGAGACGCGCTCGACGCCCAAGCGGCCGAGGGTGTCGACGAACAGCCTCACGACCATGCCCACGCCATCGGCCAACGATTTCACGTCGGTCGCGGTCTCGGCGTGCTGGGCCGCGCGCTCGAGGTTATCGAACACCGGCAGGAGCTCACGCAGAAAGTCCTCTTTCGCGCGGCGCTCGGCCTCTTGGGTTTCTTTGCGCGTGCGCTTGCGGAAGTTGTCGAAGTCCGCCGCAGTTCTGAGCAGCTGATCGCGGATGCGCTGCACCTCGGCGCGCGCGGCTTCCAGCGGATCTTGCGGCGCCTCCGGCTCGGGCGCGGCAGGCGGCTCAGAGGCGCGCTGAGCGGAAGGGGTGGGTTCTTCGGTGGTCACGGGTTCGTCCGACACGCGCGGCAGTATAATCACTCACTCGCCCTGGGCTAGCCCACGCCGACGTGATCTACTGCGAATCAGGTGCGTCCTCGCAGGGGGCCTGACGCAGGACCGTGGTGCTGCCGCCGGTGGCGCGCGCACCTTCCGGGGCCGGCGGGCTCGGCATGAACCAGCCATTCACCTCTTCCGGCAGCACCCAAAAGCGGATCTCGCCCTGCAGGGGCACTCTGTCGGGGCGCTTTTGCTCGCGGCCGTAGCTAGTGGTTTCCAGCCAAAAGCAAATGTCTGCCGAGCCGGGCGCATACAGGTGACGCCTGCCCGCCTGGAGCGAGATGCGCGCGCTGGCGACCGGCTTGCCCTCGGCGTCGACGCTCACCAGGCTGCGCTCACCGGCGGGTAAGCGCAGCTCGAGGCCCGCGAGCGGGCTTTCCCCGCTCGAAGGTTCCACGCGGGCAACGCGGTGGCCATCGACGAACAGCTCGGTCGGGGCAGGGCCGAGCTCGAGTACGCGCACGCTCGGGTGGTGAAAGGAATAAGACAGAGGCGCGACCAGCGCGACCACCACGACCGCGAGCAGCAGCTCGAGCCAGGGCACGAAACGCGGAGCGGGGACAGGCGCGGCGAGCGCGGCAGACTGCTCGGCCACTTTCTGCGCGTACGACCCGTGCAAGCAAACGAGCTCTCCCGGCGCGCGAAAGCTCACGGCACGCGCGAGCGCCGCGTGCCCCGCGAGCTTGCGGCGCCCGAGCCGACCGAGCCAGAGCGGCAAGAGCGCACCGACGCCAGCGAGCAGCACGCAAACATCCTCGCGCTGCCAGGGAAACACGATCGGCAGCGCGGCGGACAGCGAGAGCCCGAGCAAGAGCGAGGCGAGCGCAGCGGCGAGCCGCCGCGTCGCGTCGCGCGCCACGTGTGCGGCGCAGGCCTCGCAATAGCCGACCAACAAAACCCGGTCACGACCGTCCGAAAGGCGCAGCTCGCGAGCCGCCGGCTCGGCGCAGCAGGCGCACTCGGCCGGCAGGGTGACGGGCGCGCTCGGCAAACGCACGAGCCAGGCCGCGCCATGCGACGCGGGCAGCGCCAGCGCGGAGGGTTCGCGGGAGGAAACAGCGTCGCCTTCGGCCATCGTCGGTGGTCCGGCGCGAGCCTAACCCGACCGCAGCGACTTCTCGACGCCAAGTTACGCCAAGTTAGGCCGCGCGAGTTGCCGAGGAGGCCGCGATGTCTTACGCCGGAGCCGATGTCCGAGCTGAACGAGCCGCAACGCGACGCGGTCGCGCACGTGAAAGGCCCCCTGATCGTGTTCGCGGGCGCCGGCAGCGGCAAGACACGGACCATCACCTTCCGCATCGCGAACCTGCTCGCCAACGAGCGCGTGCCGCCCTACCGCATTTTGGCGGTGACCTTCACGAACAAGGCGGCGGCCGAGATGCGTGAGCGCATCGAGCGGCTGACCGGGCCCGACGTCACCAAGGACCTATGGGTGGGCACGTTCCACTCCGTGTGCGCGCGGCTCTTGCGGCGGCACTGCCACGTGATGGGGCTCAGCAAGAACTACGTCATCTACGACGATTCGGATCAGAAGGCCCTCTTGAACCGCGTGCTCAAGGACATGGGCCTCAGCGACTACGGCTACCCGCCGAAGCTCGTGCTGTCCATGATCAGCGGCGAAAAGCGCGAGGGAATTCTGCCCGAACAGACGCGCCGTGACGGGCGTATGGAGAGCACGCTGGTCGACGTGTACGAGCGCTACCAGGCAGCGCTGGTTCGCTCCGACGCGGTGGATTTCGACGATCTCCTGCTTTACATGATGCGCATCGCCGAGAGTGAGACCACTGACGGTGAGGAGCTCCGCGGACGATTTTCGCACGTGCTCGTGGACGAGTTCCAAGACACCAATCTGATTCAATATCGCTTGGTGCACGCGCTCAGCAGCCGCATGCGCAACCTGTGCGTGGTGGGCGACGATGACCAGTCGATTTATCGCTGGCGCGGCGCGGACGTGCGCCTGATCCGCAATTTTCGGCGCGACTTTCCGGACGCGAAGGTGGTGAAGCTCGAGCAAAACTATCGCTCGAGCGGCAACATCGTGGCCGCTGCGCTGGGCGTCATTCAACCCGCGCGCCAGCGTGAGCCCAAGGTGCTGTGGACCGACGCGGCCGCGGGAGAGCCCGTGCGCGTGCGCGCCCTCGGCGACGAGCGCGAAGAAGCGACCTTCGTCGCCGGCTCGATTCGCGGTGAGCTCGGCCGCGGCACGCCCGCCGACCAAATTGCGGTCTTTTATCGCGTCCACGCGCAGTCCCGCACGCTGGAAGAGGCGCTGCGCAGCCTGAACATTCCCTATCAGATCATCGGCGGCATGAAGTTCTTCGACCGCGCCGAGGTCAAGGATTTGCTCGCCTACCTTCGCTTCGTCCTGAACCCGCGCAGCGACACCGATCTCTTGCGCATCATCAACGTGCCGCCACGCGGCATCGGCGATAAAACCGTCGAGAAGCTGCTGACGGTGGCCGCCGAAAATACCAGCAGCGTGTTCGACGCCATGAGCTCGGTGCTCAGCGGAGACGAGCTCGGCACCGGGCCGAAGAAGAAACTTGCCGCATTTCAAGCGCTGATGAAGGAGCTCAACAAGGCGGCGCAAGAGCTGGGACCGACCGAGCTCGCGCGACGCACGCTCGAGGCGAGCGGCTACGAACAAGCGCTGAAGCAAGAAGACAGCGCCGAAGCCGACGCCCGGCTCGGCAACATCGAGGAGCTCGTCGGCGCGATTCAGGACTACGAAAACGAGTGCAACGAGCGCGAGGAAGTGCCGACGCTCGCCGGCTACTTGGAGCGAGTTTCGCTGATTGCCGCGCCGGACACGTTGCAAGACGCGCAGTTGGTCAACCTCATGACCGTGCACGGCGCCAAGGGCCTGGAGTTCGCGAGCGTGTTCTTGACCGGCATGGAAGAGACGATTTTTCCTTACAAAGGCGTGGATCAGAGCCACGGCGAATCGGAAGAGGAGCTCGATGAGGAGCGCCGTCTCGCTTACGTCGCCATCACCCGCGCCAAGAAGCGCCTGCTGATCACGCATTGCTCGACGCGTCAGCTGTTCGGTCGCACGCATTACCTGACCGCTTCCCGTTTTCTGGACGATCTACCGGAGGCCGTGATCAAGCGCGAAGGCGCCGCGCAAAGCTCGACGCCGTCGTTCACTCGTTTCGGCGGCTCCGAGTGGGGTGGCTACGGCGGGCGCAGCTCGCGACCCGCGCCCAGCCGGCCCTCGCTCGCGCCCGGGACGCGCATCGTCGAGCGCGACGCGGCGTCCCATTTCGAGCACGACGGTGTCGAGATCACGGTTCGCCCGGGCACGCGCGTGCGTCACAAGCAATTCGGCAACGGCGTGATCGAGTCGATCGAGCCCGGAGAGTCGCCGATCGTGATCGCGCGCTTCGAACGCGTCGGCAAAAAACGTATCAAGTCCGAGTTCTTGGAATTCGACTGACCACGAGCCCGCGCGCGACTCGTCACTCCCCGGAGTTGCGGCACAATTCGGCCCCTCGGCCGCTCACAATTTGCCGGGCGACCATGCTAGATAATTCGCGGCTCCTTGGATGACCCGGGAGCCGAACGAGCGATCGAGAGCGTCATGGGTTTTGTGCGAAACGTGTGGGTGCCGAGCGGCGCGGCCTTGGTTTTGTGGGCGTGCGCGACGAGCGAGATTCCGGAGACCGATGGCGGGACCGGCGGAGCCAGCGCGGGCGGTCGTGGCGGCGCGACCAGCACCACGGGCGGCTTCAAGCCAACCGGCGGCACCGGAGCCGGAGGCGTGTTTGGCGGCACCAGCGGTGGCGCGATCGGCAGCGGCGGCGCGATCGGTAGCGGTGGTCTGAGTAGCGGCGGCCTGAGCAACGGCGGCACCACGGATCCGGGAGGCGGCGCAGGCGGAGGCGGCGTACCGAGCTCGGTGCTCGCGCGGGCGAGCGTGATTCTCTACTACGAGACGAACGAAGCGAACGCGACCACCAACAAGATTCACATGCGCTTGTTCCTCGAGAACAAGTCGGTCGATCCACTGCCGCTCGCGAGCGTCGCCATCCGCTATTGGATGACCTCGGAGGTGCTGCCACCCAAGCTCCACAACTACTATGCGGGGCCGAGTATCCAGGGTGAGGCGCAAACGTTCGTCGAGGACGGCAGAGACAGCTACGTCGAGCTCACGTTTACCGGCAGTACGGTCGCGCGCGGCGCCGACTTGAACTCGAGCGAAATGCAACTCGATCTCGACGGTGGCAGCTACGATCAGAGCGACGATTGGTCGTGGCAGCCCGCGTACACCTCGCGACAGCGGCACGACAAGGTCACCGTGTATCTCGCCGATAAGCTCATCTGGGGCTGCGAACCCGGCGGCGCGTGCGCGGGCGACGGCGCGGGCGGTGCTGGTGGTGCCGGCGGCGCGGGCGGGGCGGGCGGCGCGGGCGGCGAGACCTCCGGTGGCTCCGCGGGCGCGCCGACCACGACTGGCGGCGCCGGGGGCAGCGACGGCGGAAGCGGCCCGATTTCCGGCGGCGCGGGTGGAGAGGAAGCGACCGGTGGCGCAACGGCGACGGGCGGCACCACTGCGACGGGCGGCAGCGATAGCCAAGGTGGGGTCGGGCCCTGAGTCTCATTCGGGCGAGGTCGTGATATGCGTAGGCGTCGCGCATGTCGCACCCCGCCGGAACGGACTCGGACCGCGTTCGACTCTTCGTCTACGGTCTCTTACTCGAGGGTGAGCGCGAGCATGCTTTGCTCGCCGGTTCCAAGCTGGTCGGCCCCGTGCGCACGCAGCCCGCATACTACCTGGTCGATCTCGGCGTGTACCCCGCCCTGGTACCGGGCGGTCAGGTCAGCGTAGTCGGCGAACTCTATCTCGTCAGCAAAGCCACGCGCTTCGAGCTGGACGTGAAGCGGCAATGCCCAATCCTGTTTCAACGCACGATCGTGTCGCTCGAAGACGGCAGCGAAGCCGGGGCCTACACCATGCGCGAAGAGCAGGTGCGCGGTAAACGCCGACTGAAGCTCGGGGATTGGCGCGGGCGCTTCAGCCCAAAGCCGAAGCCGCTGTCGCGCGCCGAGTTCATTCAGAACCTCAGGCGCCGCTGAGCGCTGACCTCGCCCAGCACCGAAAGCGCGGGCGGCACCTAATGAACGGCGCGCCCCGGCGTCCAACGGCTGGAGGTGCCTTGACATGGCCCAATTCTCTCGATGCCTCGCGGTGTGTGCCGGATTCACGTGTTTTCTCGCTGCGAGCAGCGCATTTTCGCAATCGGCGCAGACCGGCGGCAAGCCGAACACGACCGCTGAGAGCGGCATGAAAGTGGATGGCTCGGGCGCGACCTACACGGTTCAGTTCATCGACGATCCGCTGAACGCCTTGAACGACGGCGTGATCATTCCGAGAATCGTCGTGCGCCCGGGAGGCCTGCGTACCATGTTACTAAGGCCGCGCGCCTCTTACGTGAACGAGATGTTGAAGAGCGTGGAAACGATGTAGCGGTTCGGCGAGCGCTCAGCTCGAGATGCTACCGCTACAACACTCGGACGGTGCGCGCTCTGCACACGAGGTGCTGCCGCGCACCGTCCAGGTGCGACGCAGGCAGCGGCCACAAGCATTGACCGAAATGCCGAGTTCGGTTTCACTCGATGTTTCGTCCCCCTCTGCTTCTCCGTTGCAACAAGAAGTCTTGAAGCATTCCCGGCATTCGCACAGGCGCGCGTCGAGGCTCTGACCCGGACGGTAGAGCGCGCGAGGCGGGCGCGCTGCGCCTTCGCGAGTGAGCTCGCCTCCGGCGCAGCCAGGCACCGACGCCGTCACGACCATGAAAAGCAGCGAAAGAGCCGCGGACGTAGCGCCGATGCGAGGAGTGTCGGTCATTGGCCGATGACCCTTCGACACCCCACCTGCCTTTCGCCTTTGGAGCTGAGCTCGAAGCCGAACTGAAACATCGCCGAGCCGGCAGCCTGCCGACCTGGGCAGGCGCCACTCGCAGCGCGAATCTGATAAGAAGCGCGCATGCTCGTGCTGATCTTTGCACACCCGTACCCCGACCGGTCACGCGCGAACCAGCGGCTGCTTTCGGCCGTCCGCGATCTCGACGGGGTCGAGGTGCGCTCGCTCTACGACGAATACCCGGATTTCGACATCGACGTCGAGGCCGAGCAGGCGGCGCTCGAGCGCGCCAGCGCGGTGGTCTGGCAGCACCCGATTTATTGGTATTCGGTGCCCGGGTTGCTCAAGCACTGGTTCGACAAGGTGCTGGTACGCGGCTTCGCTTACGGCGATGGCGGTGTGGCGCTGCACGGCAAGCGCTGCCAATGGGTCACGACCACCGGCGCGCCCAACGAGGCCTACAGCCCGAGCGGCATGCACGGTCACCCATTCGTGGAGTTCGAGCCGGTGGTCGAGCAGACCGCGCGCTTCTGCGGCATGCGCTGGGAAGCTCCGATTATCGTGCACGGCGCCCATCACGTCAGCGAGGCGGTGCTCGACCAAGCCGCCGCTGATTATCGTCGCCGGCTACTCGACCTGCTTGAAAACGTGGAGAGCCCGTCGTGAGCGAACACTCGATGATGATGAGCGTGATTGTCTATCTGGCAGCCGCGGTGGTGTGCGTACCGCTTGCCAGTCGCCTCAAGCTCGGCTCGGTGCTCGGCTATCTGGCGGCCGGCTGCATCATCGGCCCGTTTGGGCTTCGGCTGATCCAAGATCCCGAGTCGACCCTCCATTTCGCAGAAATCGGCGTAGTTTTGATGTTGTTCGTGATCGGGCTGGAGCTCGATCCCAAACACTTGTGGACGCTGCGACGCTCGGTGTTCGGGGGTGGCTCGCTGCAGCTCTTGGCCTGCGCGGTTCCGCTCGGCATCGGCGCGTTCCTGCTGGGCTTGCCTTGGCAAGCGGCGCTCGTGGTCGGGCTCGCGCTGGGCCTCTCTTCGACCGCGGTCAGCATGCAGACCATGGCGGAGAAAAATCTGCTCTCGACGCCGGTCGGTCGCACGAGCTTCGCGATTTTGTTGTTCCAAGACATCGCGGCCATCCCGCTGCTCGCGGTCGTGCCGCTGCTCGGCGAACGCGCGCAAAGTACTGGTGATTCGGGCTGGCTGTCCGCGCTCAAGGCGCTGTCGGCCATCGTCGCGGTGTTCGTGATCGGGCGATTCTTGACGCGACCGGTGCTGCGCGCGCTCGCGAAGACCGAGCTGCGTGAGGTGTTCAGCGCGTTCACGCTGCTGCTCGTGCTCGGCATCGCCGCGTTGATGGCCAGCGTCGGCGTGAGCATGGCGCTCGGCGCGTTTCTGGCCGGCGTGCTGCTGGCCGGCTCCGAATATCGCCACGCGCTGGAGACCGATATTCAGCCCTTCAAAGGCCTGCTCATGGGCCTGTTCTTCATCGCAGTGGGCATGAGCATCGACTTTGGCCTGCTCGCACGGGATCCGCTGTTCGTGCTGCTCTTGGTAGTCGGGTTTCAAGCGCTGAAGGTGCTCGCTTTGCGCGCGGTGGCAGGGCCCATCGGCGTCACCTCGCGGCAGCGCTGGCTGTTCTCTGCACTGCTGGCCCAAGGCGGTGAATTCGCCTTCGTCGTGTTTGGCGTCGCCAGCTCCGCGCGGCTCTTGCCGGGTGAGTGGGACAAGCGCCTCACACTCGCCATCGCGCTCTCGATGGCGCTCACCCCGGTGTTACTCATCGTTCACGATCGCCTCTTTTCTCGCATTCCACGGGAAGAGCGCGAAGACGACGAAATCGAGAACCAGCACGCGCAGGTCATCATCGCGGGCTTCGGTCGCTTCGGCCAAATCGTGGGTCGTCTGTTGTTCGCCAGCGGCGTGAAAGCCACCGTGCTGGACCACGACCCAGATCAAATCGAAGTCTTGCAACGCTTCGGCTTCCGCATCTACTACGGCGATGCCACGCGGCTCGATCTGCTTCACGCCTCCGGCGCGGCGGAAGCGAAGCTATTGGTGCTGGCGATCGACGACCCCGAAGCCAGCGTGCAGGTCGTGGACGCCGTGCGCGAGCACTTTCCGAACCTCAGAATCGTGGCGCGGGCGCGGAACGTAGGCCATTGGCAGCAGCTTCGCTCGCGCGGCATCGACATCATCGAGCGCGAAACATTCGAATCCGCAGTGCTCCTTGGCCGCCATGCACTCGAAGCACTCGGCGTCCGTCGCTACGAAGCGCGCGAACGCGCGGGCATCTTTCGGCGTCACAACCTACGCATGCTCGAAAGCCTGCTGCCGCTGTGGGAAAACGAGACCGCGCGAACCCATTTGGCAAACACCGCTCGCGAGCAATTGGAGCGGCAGATGGAGCAGGAGCGAGCGTCGCTCGAGCATCATTCGGTGCAAGGGTGGCATTTGGAGCCAGAGGGGGAGGAGAGCGTTTCGCGATAGGCGTTGGGGGGAGCGAGAGCGAGGGCGAAGAAGCAAGGGAGCGGGAGCGGGAGCGGGAGTGGGAGCGGGAGCGGGCCGGGAACGGAGCGAAGGCGAGGGAGTGGCGGGAACGGGAGCGGAGGTGGGTGGTCTTTGGTTTTTTGGGGGCCTCGGGGGTACGGGCGCGCTGGTCGGGCTGGGCGGCGGAAGGCAACGTGGCGCGGCGTGGGGAACGAAGCGGCCGCGCCGGCCCGAATTGGTTCGAGTGGTCGCTGTGCAAGTTTGGGTTCGGGTTCGGCGCGCAGTGCGGGTTCGTGGGGCCGGACCGCGGCTCGTCAAACACGCGCTGATAAGAGCCGCGCTTACGCTATCGCGCTCTGTGAATGCTGCGAGGGCGTGTGCGGCGGTCGAAATCGCGGGGCTTTGGGCGCGTGCTCGGCTGGAGACGTGCGGGCGGTGATTGCGCTGGGAGCCGCATCAAAAACATTTTGAGCGGGCTCGTGCGCTGAGCAGGCGCGCACCCTTCTCAAAAGCGCCGGCTCGCACGGACGGGTACGCGCTGCGTGCCGAGTGGCTTGACGGCCGTGGCGAGCGGCTCGATGTCCGAGATACGATGCGCGCTCAGGCTTTGGCAGTTTGCACGATTAGCCTGGCCTTGCTAGCCAGTGCGGGCTGCAGCCGTCGTCAAGTGCCGGAAGCGGCTCGAGCCGAAAATTCAGCCAAGCAAGGGGTGACCATGTCCGAAACGAATGTCTACTCGCTCTCCGTCAACAGCTTGGAAGGCAAGCCGGTCCCGCTCAGTGAGTATCGCGGCCAGGTGAGCTTGGTCGTGAATGTGGCGAGCGAGTGTGGCTACACGCCTCAGTACGCTGGGCTGCAGCGCATCTACGAAAAGTACAAGGGGCGTGGCTTTTCGGTGCTCGGTTTCCCCAGCAACGATTTCGGCAAGCAGGAGCCGGGGTCGTCGGAGGAAATTCGCGAGTTCTGCTCGACCAAATATCGCGTCACTTTTCCGATGTTCGAGAAGGTGCAAACCAAGGCGGGGCCCGAGCAATCCGAGGTCTACGCGCTGCTCGGGCGCGCTGCGGGCTCGCTGCCGTCGTGGAATTTCGGGAAGTATCTGGTCAGTCGCTCGGGAGAGGTCTTGAAAGCGTTCCCCTCCAAGGTCGAGCCCGAGTCGGAAGAGCTGGTGGCAGCGATCGAAGCCGCGCTCGGCAAGGCTTAGATAATCGGCCCTTTGCACAGGCTGGCCAGGCCGAACACGTTGGACTCGATGCCGGAAGCGTTCTGAATCGAGATCAAGAGGTCGTTGTTGTTTCGCCCGCCCGCGTTGACCACGCGGCCAGTCTGAAAAACCCCGGCGCCCTGGCCCGCGAAGATGAACGGAATGTTCTTCAAGTAGTGGCCATTCGAGCTGTCGCTCCAGCATTCCATGCCGAGCATCACCGAGCTGTTGAAAAGGGCTGTTTTCCCGCCGCCATCGTCGATGCCCTTGAGCGCGGCCAGCAGCGCCGCGAATTTGCTGGAGAAGTAACCGCCCATGATGTTCTGGCCGGCGACGTCATTGCTGTGCTCGAGCGTATGATGCGCTTTGTCGACGCCCTGGCTCGGCCAACGGTGTCCGCTCGAAGCGCCGGATAGAGTGAACGTCACCACGCGCGTGAGGTCCCATTCGAACGCGAGTTTGATGAGCGCGATCATCTGATCGGCGACTGGCGAGAGCTGGTCGCAGTTGTTCTTGTTTTGACCGTTGCCGGTGGGCTTCGCTGCGGTCGGGCAAGGCTTGGCGGTACCACCGGAAGAGCCGGTGCCGAGCGCGGTGAGCTCGGCGTTGTTCGCCTTTTCGACCTCGCGCCAGCCGTCCACCAGGCCGTCGAGCTTTTGTGCGTGCACCGAGTCCATGCCCAGCGTGCGCTTGGCGTCGGCAATGTCCGCCAACCGGAAGTCGATCAAGCTCTTCTTGCGCTCGAGCGCGGCGCGCAGCTGGGTGGTGTCGCTACCGGGCTGGTTGGAGTCCTTCGAGCAAATCACGTTGATTCGCTGCATCAGCGAATCGTAAACCTGTCCGGCGTCCTGAACCGGTTCGATGGCGTTGCCGTACTGCGAGTCGCCGGCCTGACGCTTGCGATAGGAGATGTAGCGTTGACCGAGGCCGACGTTGTCCGCATCCGAATGCGCCCCGGCGCCCAGGTGCAGGCCTGCGAACGGCAGCGCGGCGAGCTCGGGTACCGTTTGATAGTGGTTGGCGATGGCGACGTCGATCGATTCGAAGTCGGTGTAAGCGTAGTAAGAATCGTTCTTGGAGTAGTGGTAGCTATTGCCCGTCGAGCAACCGATGAGGCCCGCGGCGTGCTCTTCTTGATAGCCGTCGGTCTTCGGCGAACCGCCGTGAATGCTCATGCCCGAAAACAGCACGATGTCTTGAGTGTGGGGCGCGAGCGGCGCGAGCGGCGCCGGCAAGCTGCTGAGCGAGCTGGTCGGGCTCACTGTCGGTGAATGAAACGAGGGCCCCTTGAAGAACAGGACGAAGCGCGGCGCGCCCACGAAGCTGGTGGCCGCCGCGTAGCCCATGGAGCGCGCGACCGGCATCAACAAGAACGCCAGCGGGCCAAAGGCCTTGATCAAGTCGCGTCGTGTCAGCTTTCCGTGTTTCTGTTTCATGGGCTCTCCGAACGGCGCGAGAAACTCGGCGCGCTGGCCAGCGTGTGCAAAAGACGCACGATGTCTTGTTCGCCGTTGTTCGCGAAATCGAAGAACATTTGGCGTAAGATCGGGTCGTCGCCGGCCACCTCGTCGCGACCCATGTAAAAGCGGAACAACTGCCGCGCGAAGCACTGCTGGAAGCGGTACGAGCGCGTGAACGCGCGCAGCGCATCGACCGGCGAATTGGCGTTGATCGGGCCCTCATCCAGGAAGTTCACGCTCACGTTGGCGTTGATCGGCGCGCCCTCGTCCTTGACGCGAAAGCGCCCGATCGCGTCGAAGTTTTCCAGCATGAAGCCGAATGGGTTGATGAAGCCGTGGCAACCGGCGCATTTCGGCTGAGCGGTCACCGTCTCCACCCGTTCACGCTCGGTGGCGCCCGCGCTGCTCGGCACAGTGGTGTCCACGTCCGGCGGCGGCGACCCGAGCGGCATGCACATCACCTTGCGCACGAAGAACACGCCGCGCTTCACCAAGCGGCTTGTAGTTGGCCCCGAGTGCGACGCGAGCACTGCCGGTTGCGTGAAGATGCCGAGCCGCTGCGCCTGGTCGAGCTCGACCAGGCTGGGCGCACCGACGCTTTGCTTGCCGTACAAAAACGCTTCCGGGCCCGACACGAGCGACTGCGTCGCTTCGGTCAAATCCTTCATTTTGGGCGCAGCCTGGGCCAGCTGTCGCTCGAGGAAAGCCCGCGTCTCGGCCACCACCGCGCTCGCGACCTCCGGCGTGAACTCGGGAAAAACGCTGTTCGCGATGGTAAACTCGTCCGGCTCTTTGACCTCGAGCCAGGCCAAGAAAAAGCGCAGAAGCTTGGCGCGCGCCTCGGCGCTGGCCAGCACTTGATCGATCGCTTTTTGAGTCGACTCGGGCGTCTGCAGATACGCGCTCGGCGTCGCCGATGAGAGGCCCACCACTTCGGGCGGAGCGTCGGCCAAGGTGTAGCTGATGTTTTGCAGCTGCTGTGCGCCGAGCAACAGCCCCGCGCCGTCGCTCAGCACTTCGTCGCGAAACACGTAGCTGGGTGAGGTCAGCACCAGATCGACGAGATCGGCGGTCGCGCTGGCAACGCCGACCGAGGCCACGCTCGCCGTGAAGAAGTCCGCGTAGCGCGTGAGCTGCGCCGCGCTCGCGGTGCCACGAAAAGCTCGACTCACGAATTTCTTGGCCTGCTCCGCCAGGCAAGCAGGCGAGTCCTTGCTCGCGCTACAATCGATCACACTGGTTGGCGAGGCCTTGACTGCGCTCGCCATGCCGCTCACCCAGTTGGTGAAGGGCGTGAAGTTCGCGGGGTTGAAGCTCAGGTTATCCGCGTATTCATAGTTGGTCTGGAGCGGATCGCGCGGCAACGTGTCTTCTGCGGTCGCGCTGTACTGCTTGGGCAACAGCGACTTGGTCGTCAGATCGAGCTGCGTGCGGGTCAGCCGAAAAACACGCTTCGGCGCGTACAACGCCGACTGACCGGGAAAATACTGGGTTGCGATTTGAGTCAGAGTGAGCCCGCCCGCGCCAGCGACCGCACCTCCGCCGCCCGCACTCGTACTCGCACCCCCGCTGACGCCGACTGAGCCACCAGCACCCGACGTTGTCCCACCTCGCAGCGTGGATGCGCCGGAAGCCGAGCCATTTCCAGTGACCGCACCGCTGGCACCACCAGCGGAGCTACCCGCTGCCACGCTAACGTTGCCAGCCAGCGCATCGCCGGGCCCGCCGATGGAGCCCTCACAGCCGATACCCAGCGCTGCGACCAGCAGGGCCACCGGCGCGATCGGTCTCGAGAAACGGGTACTCGCTCGTCGCATGCAGGGCTCCTATCCGGCAGCAGCACCGGCTCTGCACACGAGTGGCCCGGACTCACGAAATGTTGGTCAGCCCGAGCTCACTTTTCGTCGTACTGCGGCAGATCACGGGCACCCCACGCGGAAGGCGTCCAGATTCGAGTCTCGCTTGATGATTGCAGAAAGCCCGAGCTCGCGCGCCCGCGGGCACACCTCGGGCGCGCGACCTTCATCGCCATATTCGATGAGAAAAGCCGCCTTTCCCGCGCTCACGAACGGCGTTGCCGCGCTGCAACCGCTGGCAACGCAGCTCCAAACCACCGTCCAATCGAAATCTGCGACTTGATCTTGGCTCAGGCTCGCCTCGCCCTCGACTAGGCCAATCGAGAGCCCCAAGTCATGGGCCGCGCCCGCGAGCCAGCGATTGTACAGAAGCTGGTCGCTGCGATCGAAATCGAGCTGGGTGTTGGCGAGATACGCCGCAAGCCCGCTCGGATGCACGCCGTCGCAGCCCGAACTGGCTGCGCTCTCCAACCGGGCCTGCATGATCGAGCGCACCGTAGCGTCCCGCACGTCGACCCAACGTTCCTCGGGGTAATCAGCGAGCGGCGCGCCCAGGCTGCTGGCCGGAAACTGCGCGGCATCGCTGCGAAATGGCTCGCGCGTGCCCGCGCTGAAGTAGCAAAGCGCGATGCGACCCGCGTCGTGCCAAGCGCGAATCACCGCGTTTGGCGTCTCGAGATCCGCCGTGTAGACCTTCACGTCGAGCGAGGCGTCGAGCGAGCCGGACAGCTGAATTTGCCAGCTACTGAGCGGCATCGGCCGCGGTCGAGCCGCCCCGCTGTCCGCAGGCGGCTCCGTGGCGGGCTTGGTTCGCAGCAAATCACCCTCGCTGCCGGTGCACGCGCTAACCGCCATCGCGCACATGAGCGCCCTGGAGCTTCGCATTTTCGTGCAGTTCCTAGCCCGAACGCCGCTCAGCATAGCAGAGCCGAGTCGCCGAATCGCCAGCGCATTTTTCCTGACCAGGTTTTTCGGTTTCGGGTGCACTAGCAAAGTGCCTTGCTCGCGATTTCGCTCACCGCCCGCGCCTCAGCGCGTCCGCGCCCTTTCCGGCTGGCGCGAGAATGCGGCGGCGTGCGAGACTTTGGCGTGTCGAGCGAACCCGCGCTTCGCCGCCCACCGCAGCCGGCCGACGGCCGCTCGCAGGAGCCCGTGGGCCACGTGCGGAGCGTGCCCGACCCGACCGCGGCGCAGACCCTGCCGCCCTCGTTCGATCAGCTCTTTCGTCAGCATGCTCCCTACGTTGGCGCGCTCGTGCTCAAGCTCATCGGTCGGCCTGGCTACGTCGATGACGTCGTGCAAGACGTATTCATTCAGGCCCACCGGGGCCTTTCCAAGCTGCGCGATCCCGAAGCGGTGAGGCCTTGGCTGCGGCGTATCACCGTGCGGCGCGCACGGCGCTTTCTGCAAAAGCGCTGGGTGCTGCGCTGGTTCCGTGAAGCCGACGTCGACGCGCAAACCGAGCTCGTCGATCCCTCGGCCAGCCCGGAAGAGCGCGCGCAAATCACGCGCATCTACGGCACGCTCGAACTCATGCCGAAGGACGAGCGCCTGGTCTGGGTGCTGCGCTTCGTCGAGGGCGAAACGCTCGAGTCGATTGCCGAGCTCTTGAGCTGCTCGGTGTCGACCGTGCAGCGTCGCCTGCGCGCCGCACAAGCCATTATGGGAGAGCTTCGATGAGCGAAAATGAGCGCCTCGAACTGCGCGGGCTCAAGCTCGGTTGGAACGAACAGCGCACCGAACGCCTGTTCGCGACCGTTCAAGGCCGCATCGAGCGGCGCAAACTGCTGGGGCGCGCGGCGCTGGCGTCCGCCGCGCTGCTTTCCGCGCTGTGCCTGGTGCTCGTGGGCCTCCGCTATCGCGCGCACGAGGGTGCTGCACCCGTCGCGCACGGCGACGCACCCGGTGTTTTGCGGCTGAAAGACGGCTCGCTCGTCGAGTTCGATCCAAGCGCGTCCGAGCTGCGCGTCGGAGAGCAGAGCGCCGCTCGCGTGCAAGTCGAGCTCGCGCGCGGCTCCGCTCATTACTCGGTCGTGCCCAACACTGCGCGAACCTTCGAAGTCCACGCGGGCTCGGTCACGGTAACGGTCGTCGGCACCGAGTTCGTGGTCGAACGGCGCGGCGAGCGGGCCTGGGTCGACGTCAGCCACGGCAAGGTGCGCGTGTCGTGGGGCCCCGAAGGTGCCGACCGAACCCTGCTCACGGCCGGTCAAAGCGGCTTCTTTCCGCCCGCCGCCCTACCCGCCTCGAACCCGGCGGCCCAGGCGACCCCAGTCGGCGACGCCGAGAGCTCCGAACAGCGCGAGGCGGATGCGCCCGGTCGCGCGCAGCAAGCCTCGCAAGCCTACCGCTCCCATGTAGCCAGTCGAAACTACCGCGAAGCTTACGCCGTTCTCGCGCGCAACCCGGCGCTCGCTGGCGACACCGTGAAAGAATTGCTGATCGCCGCCGATGTGGCGCGGCTCTCGGATCACCCCGCGGAGGCAGTCCCGTACTTGCAACGCATTCTACGCGACCATGCGCGCGACGAACGCGCGCCCATGGCTGCCTTCACCTTGGGCCGAACCCTGAGCGGCCTCGGTCGCACTCGAGAAGCCATGAACCTGTTCGCCCGCGTGCGCAGCCAGTGGCCGAATAGCCCACTCGGTGAAGACGCCCTGCTCCGCCAAGCCGAAGCCGCGTCGAAGCTCGGCGACAGCGCGAGCCTCGCGCGCATCGCCGCCCAATACGATCGCGACTATCCGAACGGCCGCCGCCGCGCCGAAGTGCGCCGCTACGCGCGGCTCGAGTGAGCGCTCGGGCGAGCCCCACCGCGGCCATGCGTGCTCTCCTGACGTTCGCCGGCATTCTACTTTGGGTGACCGCCGCTGCCGCGGAGCCCCTGACCTCGGCCGGCGGTTCGCGGTCAACCGATTTGAGCATCAGCAACTGCTCGGACGAGCTCGCGGAGAGCCTCCCGGCCGTGATCCAATTGGAGATCGACGTCCTGTTGCGAGAGAGCGGCCCCAGTCGCGCCCCGCCCGAGCGCATCTCGATCCAATGCTCAGCGAGCCGCGTCACCATCGTCGTAAGCCAAGCTTCCACCGCTGCCGAGTCGAGCCTCGACATCGCCGCGCTCGCGCCCGACCATCGCGCGCGCGCCGTTGCCCTCGCGGCTGCGGAGCTCGCCCACTCCTTGTCTCATCGCAGTGAGCTTCCGCCTGCGCCGCCCAAATCGCAGCCCGAACCGACCTCGGCAACTGCAAAACCAACCGAAGCCGCACCGCCCGCGCGAAAATCGCCTCCGATCGTCCTGCTCGGTGGCCTCGCCGAATGGCTCGGCGAACCCGCGGCGCTGCTCTTTGGCGCACGCCTCGCCGCCTACTATCCGCTCGGCACCCATGTGGTCCCCGCGCTTTCACTCGACGGCGCGCTCGGCGGCCTGTCCGCACAATCGGCTGACGTCGCGGCCAAAACGCTGGCCCTCGCCGCGCACTTGTACCTCGGTACGAACACTGGCCCGATGCGTTGGGACGCCGGACCCGGAGCGCGCATCGGCTTCGCCTCGCTCAGCGGCCGTCCGGCTCCAGACTCGCCGCTCGTCGGCCGCACCCTGACCGCCGCGTGGGGCGGACCCGAACTGCGCGCCCGCGTCGCGTATGGCGCTCCGCAACGCCACTCGACCGTCTTCGCGCTCGAGCTCGGTGCCGGCCTCGTCGCCCTGCCCATCCGCGGCCTCGTGGACGGCACCGAACGCATCTACGCCGTTCAAGGCCACTGGCTCTCCGTGTGCGCCGGGCTCGGCCTCTCACTGTGAGCTACATCTCGCGTTCACTCGCTGAAGAGAAGCTCGAACTCTGCGCTCGCGCTCGTTTACTTGGGCTGCACCAAGTGCGCGCGGTTGCAGCCTGTGCACCCGTGCGGAACCGCACACGGCTCCCAGCCGGCAGCAAAACGGGCTCTACTCAGTCCTTCAGCACTCGCTCAATCGGAGCGAAGAGCTCCGCTGGGTTCATTTCGTTCAACTTCAGCAGATTCGTATCGTCGCTGACGAATAGGTGTTGGCAACTCCCCGACAATCGCGACACCGAACGTGCGCTGGATTTTTCGCCGAACGCGTACGCGTCGAGCACCGGGAAACCCTTGCAGGCAATCCCCTGAGTGCTTTGGACGATGACGCCACGAGGCGGTTGCCCGCCATCGCAGGTGAATGGCCCCGGGTACGCGCGCCCTTGTGTGCAATCCTCCGACTCGTAGAACAATTGGCTGGCGATGACGGTCGAGAACGAAGCGGGAACGCAGCGCCAGGTCCCGTCCTCGAACAGATAGAGCTCGCAGAACTCACCACTCTTGGCTTCGATGAAACGGCTGGTAGTGACGTCTTGGTCGATTCGGCGCAGCGCGGGAAGGAACGGCACACCGCCGAAGCCCCAAAAGGGCACCCGAAGTGCACCCTCACCCACTTCGATCAAGTCGAGCTGCGGCAACGAAGCCAAGTCAATCGGCACCCCTTGAACGTGGGCGGCTTGCGGGGCGGCCGAGTCCATCTCACACGCCGCCCCGGCGCGCGAGAAAAGCGATGTCGAGTGCACCCCCGCGCTCTGCCAAAGTCCGGTGACCGGCTGCGTCGGCTGGCAGGACGTAGCGCCGCGCGCCACCTCCAAAAGCACCGTACTGGTGCGACCCGTGCAACGCGGGCTCGTATCGAATGCCACCCGTTGAGTGCAGGCAGAGTCGCTGAAAGCACCCGATGTATGAACCCAGCCTGGTACACAGACGTGCGAGGAGACGTCTAGACCCAAACCGAAACAGGGAGCGGCCCGCGCCGGATCGGAGAACCCGACGATTTCCGATGAGCCGTCTTCACCTTCGCGGACCAGCGCATTCATGTTGGGGTGGCGCGGCCGGCTCACGCGTTTCACTGCCACGAACGTTTCCGGCGGCACTTCTTCGAGCGGCAAAACCGAGAGAGTGTTGTCACCGGGCGCTGACAGTCGCCGGCAGGAACCCCCGCTTTTCTCGTAAAGTGGGGTGTTGGAAGGACGAGCCGTGCCAAGTCGATACGTGCGGTAATCGCAGCCCGAGACCGGTTCCAGCGTGACGTAGCTGTTCGTCCCCCCACAGCGTTGATCGACGCCGCGCAAGGCCAGACGAGTGCAGGCAGCGTCCGAATAGGTGAGCGGGTTGTTTTGCTCCTCGCTGAACACGTTGCTCGGGAAGCAGCGCTCGATGCCGTCTCCGCCGACTCGGAACAGGCACCACTGCTGCGTCTCCACGTCGTACCAACTCTGCTCTCGGGCTGATTCGAGCACTTCGAGATCGCCCGCGCGGTACACGCTCGGCTTCAGCCGGGTGCCCGCGCGAAAGTACGGCTCGACCACCGTACCCTTTCCGCCTGCACCCGCTTCACCCGCTGCACCCGCTTCACCCGCTTCACCCGCGCCGCCCCCGCCGTCTGCACCACTCGAACCGCCGTCCACTGCGCCGCCGGAGCTGCCCGCGGCACCGCCCGTCGTTGGAGTCGCGCCGCCCCCACCCGCTACGCCCCCAGCGGTACCGCCGCTCGTGGCGCGCCGGCCCCCGTCGTCCACCGCGCCACCGCGGCCGGAGTCCGAACGCACGCCCCCGGAGACAGAACCTGCGCTACCCGCCCCGCCGCCTGGAGCGGGAACATTCTTCGACGTTTCGCCGCAAGCGACGAGCGACCCGCTCCACACGATGGCCAAGAACCCAACCTCTTCCCACCTCACCCGTCGTCTCGACATAGACTGCCTCACCCGTTGCTGTTCTGAACGTTGCTCGCAAGAAAAGGCCCGCCGGATGCCGTGCCGCGGCTCACACACCAGGCGCCGCTATGTAACTGTTTCGGCGCACCCCGAAACGAGCTCTCTTTTCTGCACGCGAACGTCGAAAAAACGTCGCGGCCAGCCGTTTCTGAGCCTCAACACGCGCCTCCGGGTTCGCTCACCACCACCTGACTCGCGATCGGCCGCCCGCTCGATCGCCCCGACGCGCGCGAACAGCACCTGCTCCTCTGCACCCTGATCGCGAGCAATGGAGAGTGGGCTGCCCCAAAGTGGCAGCGCGTGCACCAGTGCGGAGCGGCGCGCGGCTCGCGGACGGCAGCCAAACGGTTTCAGGTCCCTCGGCTGCGCGCAGCGCCGAAGGCGCGAGCACAGCCTTGACGGGCCTCGGCCGCGCGCAGCGAAGCGAGCACGGCCGGCCGTGCTGCGCCGCACTGTGCGGGAGCAACCCCTGAGGATGATGAAACGCGCACCGTGGACGGCACCAACGAAATGTGTCATTCGGGGGCGGATGCTTCGCGCCGGGCTCGCTTCGTTGACCGCACTTGCGACGCTGCTTCACAGCGGGGCGAGCGCCGCGCTCGACAAGCAGGGCAGCGCGCACGGGGGCCAGGTTGCGGGCGCGGACCACGGCTTGGGCGTGTCGGGGTCGCTGCTGCTGGGGGCCGCGCTGTACAATCCGAGCTACGCGGCGCGGCCCGACAATACCGGTTTGGCGTTGCTGCGCGCTGCACCACACTTCGACGTCGATTTGATCGGCACTCGGCTGTCGATTCCCATCGACTTGAACGTGTTCTCGGATCGACAGCGGCGGGGGCTGTCGGTGCTCGCGCCGAGTGAGCTCGACGTGATCAGCGGCGTCACCAGCACCTGGCCGCTCGGGGCAGTGAGCGCTCTGGAGCTCGGGGCCCGCATCGAACGCGATATGTCGGTCGATCGCGGGAGTTATTCGCAATCTTACGCAGACGGGCGCGCGCGGCTCTTGTTCGATTCCGGCGATACGTGGCCCCAAATCGCGAACGCGCTGCGCCATGGGGCGCTGAGCGGCGCGCTCACGCTCGGCTGGTTCGCGTGGAATCCGTCGTATGCGGCGCGCCCCGACAATAGCGGCCGCGCGCTGCTGCGCTATGGCGCGCACGTCGCGGCCGATGCCTTCGAGGGGCATGTCGGGCTCGGCTTGGACGCGACCAGTTTCACGGACCGCGAAAAGAATGGTCTGGTTCCGAGCGAGCTCGACGGAACGATTGATCTGGTGGGGCGCTACGCGCCGTTCGAGCTGCACCTCTCCTACGAACGAGACATGCCGCTCGATCGGGGCGGCTTGGTGCAAGAGCTCTTGACCGCGTCGGGCGTTTGGAGCTTCGAGCTCGCTCATCAGTAGAGCTTTTGCGGGGCGCGGGTCGAAGCGCGCGCGCGTTCGTGGTATTCAGCACTCGTAAACGCCGAGGCCCGCGAACCATGAACAAACGCCTGGAAATGCTGGAGAAGTTGACGAGCTCGGGAAAGGCGGACGCATTCGCCTATTACGCGTTGGCGCTCGAGTATCGCAAAGAGGGTCGCGTGGATGATGCGCTCAACGCGTTCGTCACCCTGAAGGGTAACGATGCCAACTATCTGCCCATGTACCTGATGGCAGGTCAGATGTTGGTCGAGGCCGAGCGTACGGCAGAAGCCCGCGGCTGGCTGGAAGAGGGGATTTCACTCGCCCGCGCGCGCGGCGATGGCAAGACCCTTGGCGAGCTCGAGTCCGAGCTTTCTAACGCGCGTTGATGGTCGAAGTTGCTGGCCGTTTTGCGTCAGGCCAGCGGCGTGGGCGGTGGCGCGCCGAGCGCGGTGAGCGGCGGCGCCTCGAGGATTTCGCGCACCATGGTGCGCTTGCGAAAGGTTTCGCGGAAGGCGGGGTCGCGAACGTTACCGAGCAAGCGCTCGACGTAGTCCTTGGCGCGGCGGCGAGCTTCTTCGGCCTGGGGCGAGCCGGCTTTGCGCAAGGCTTGCCAGCACAGGGCACGCGTGTGAAGCCCGTACTCCGAACCTTGCAGGGTTTCGATCGCGCCCATCGCGGTGGTGGCCAGCAAGATGCCGGTGTGCTGCTCGCCCATTTCGACGCGCGCGCAGGATTCGACCGCCATCGCGTAAAAGTGGAAAGCGACGTAGGCCTGGGCTTCTGCGGCCTGGCGCGCGTCGAAGGCGTGCAAGACCGCGCGCGGAGAGTCGTTCGCAATCCGCGCGAGCACCGCGCGCAAAATCTTTTCGTGCACCGAGTCGTACGTGCTGCCGGTCACGGCGGTGAGCGCGCCCGCGTCACCGACCAAGGGCTCGGCCGCGCTGGCGTCGCCGAGCTCGATCAGGATCTCTGCCAGCGAAAGCAGGGTGTCTGCGCGCGAGTCTTGATCGCCGTAACGCTCGTGGGCGTCGCGCGCGCGGCGCATGTAGGCGAGCCCCCGATCGAAGTCGCCCAGGCTCGCGTAGCACTCGCCGATGGTGTTCAGGGTCTTCGCGATTTGAAAGCGACCGCCAATCGAGAGATCGATGCGAATGGCGTCGAGCGCGAGCGCAATGCCGTCTTCGAAGCGGCCGAGCACGAGCAAGCCGTAGGCGAGTGAATTTTTGGCGCGGGCCTCGAGACGGCGCGCACCGGCCTGGCGGAATACGGCCACGGCCTCGGCTTGCGCCTCGATCGCCTCGTGCACGCGACCGACTCGGCGCAGCAGGGTGCCGCGCAGGCGCAGCACCTCGGCGCGCAGGCGCGCCGGGACCACCTCGTTGTCGCCGGTGGTGCGGGCGCGGTCGACCGCGGCGAGCGCGCCCTGCATGTCGCCGATGTCGTGCAAGATTTCGGCGATCAGCATGCGCGCTTGCACGAGCAAGATCGGGCTCTCCGCTTTTTCCGCGACTTGTTCGGCGCGCTGCGCGGAGAACAGCCCTTTCGCCAGGCGTGCCGAGTCGAGCTCGAATTGCGCCGTAGAGAGCAGAGCCATCGCCACCCAGTACGGCTTCTTGCTGTGCCGTGAGAGCTTGCGCAGCTTGCCGAGGTGCATGCGTCGCTCGCGCCAGCGGCCTTGTGTGCGGCAAATGGCTTGCATCGCTTCGTGCACTTCGAGCAAGCGCAAATCGGTCGCGGGCAGCAGGCTCAGCGTGCGGCGGTAGTAACGCTTGGCGAGCGGCGTCTGATAGCTCGAACGGGCGGCGTTGGCCGCTTCGAGGTAGTAGGTCGCGGCTTCGCTCTTTTCGTTGCCGCGCGCGAAGTGGCGCGCCACGACCGCCGCGGTGAGGCCGCGCGCGAGCGGTGTGCCGGCCAGGTACTCGCCGAGCGCGCGGTGCATGCGCACGCGCCGGCGCCGCTCGAGCGCGCGGTAGGCGACGTCGCGGCTGAGCGGATGGCGCACATCGACCAGCTCCGCCTTCTGATCGCACAGGCCGCGCGCGCACAGGCGCATCACTGCTTCTTCATTTTCGACGCCGCTGGCCGCGTCGAGCTCGCGTAACGAGAGCGGGCCGCCCGCGACCGCGAGCCAGTCGATCACGCCGTGCTCCTCGTCGGGCAGCTCGTTCAAGCGATCGGCGATCAGCTGCTCGAGCGTCGAAGGCAGCGTGAGCGGCACTTCGCCGCCGCGATCGACCTGCACGATTTCCTGTCGGCCCGGCTCGACCTCGCGAATTTCGAGCAAGCCGCGCTCGAGCAGCGCGTCCACCATTTCCAGGAGGAAGAAGGGGTTACCTGCGGCGCGCGGCACGAGCTCGGCGCACACTTGCGCGACGCCGTCGTTTACGCCCAGGCGCGCCTGGAGCAAGCGGATCTGTTGCTCGGGCGCGAGACCTTTGAGCTCGATGCGCACCAAGCCGTCGATGAAGGTGAGCACGCGATCGTCCGCGCGCGTGGCGAGCAGCACCAGCACCGGCAGCGGCTCACCGCGCCGCACGAACTCGCAGATGGCTTCCAAGCTCTGTCGGTCGGCCCACTGCAGGCCGTCCATGACGACGACCAGGGGCGCTTCGCTAGTCGCGCGCGCGAAAAAGTGAGTGAGGCCCTGCCCCACCAGCTGACGGCTGCGCACCACGTCCGCTTCGTCGGCGGCCAGGCGCACGCGCCCGGTGGCGAGCTCGGCCATGCATTCGACCACCTCCTCGCCGTCCTCCAGGGCAACGTACTCGCCGAGCGCGGCTTCGACCAGCACGCGCGCTTGCTCCATGCTCTGGTCGACGTGGGTCTCGGTGAGCTCGCGCACCCACTCGGCGACGGTGGCGAACGGAACTTCGCTCATCACTGGTGAGCACTCGACGCGCAGCACGTGGGCATCGGGCGGCAGCTCGTTCAAGAACGCGGACAGCAGCGCGCTCTTGCCGATGCCCATCTCGCCGTAGATCACGCGCGCGCCGGTCTTGCCGGGAGCCTGTTCGTTGCCGACCACGCCGTAGTACGCGGCGTGCACGTCTGCGAGCTCCGCGTCGCGACCGATCAAGTCGCTCGGGAGCGCGGCCATTTCCTGCTGCTTTTCCTCGCGCGTGTGCGGGCGGAGCAGCGAGTAAATGCGCATGTTTTCCGGCAGATCGCGCACCTCGGCTTCACCGAGCTTCACGGTGGGCGCGTCGCCCCAAACGAAGTCGCGACGCACCAGGCGGTACAAGCCGCCGGCCACCCAGGACACGCCGGGCGGCGCGCGATCACCGAGCAGGTCGGCCAGGTAATGCGCGGGCTCGTGCAGCTCGTGGCTCACCAAATGGCCGGCCTTGTCACGCCGTCCGGAGGCGATGCCGCGCACGATGCCGACGCTGGCCATGAGCCGGACCGGCAGATCCTCGGACGAGCCGCGAATCACTTCATGCACGTCGATCGCGAGCCAAACGGCGTCCGACGGCGCGCGCGAAGGGTTCGCGGTCAAGCCGACCACCGCGCGCGCGGTGAGGCTGGTCACGAGCTCGCCATCGGCCACGCTGTGCGGGGTCTCCCAGACCAGATGCGCGCCGCGGCGAAACGCGGCTTCGCCGAGCGTTCCGCGTAGCTGCTCCAGCACGCGCGCGGCCTGCGCGGTGCCGGCGCTCGCCACCAGCGCTTCGACGCCGTGAAGGCGGAGCTTCAGCACGGCAACGTGGCGCACTTCGCGACCGGCGCGCTCGCGCACCAGGTCTCGGCTCGGGCGGCCAGGGCCGGTCTGCTCGTCGTCCGCGCCACCAGCGGGCGCATCGGCGTCCCCGCCGAGCGCCGACTGAGGCCCGCCGATGGAGTCCGGGCCGTACGTGCTGTCGCCCGCGATCTCGGAGCCGCGGGCAGGACCCGGCGAGGTGTGCTCGCGCGTGATGAGCTGCGCGATCACCATTTCCACGACGTGCGAGTCGACCAGCTCCTGACGTTGAATGAGCGCGCGACTGATGGCCGCGGCCAGCTCGCGCGCGGTTTGAAAGCGCTGCGCGGGATCGCGCGCGAGCGCCTTCATCACGATCTCATCGAGCTCCGGCGGCAGCTCGCGCACGAACGTGCTCGGCGGCTCGACCTGACCGACGCGCACCGCTTCGAGCAGCTCCTGGCCCTCGGCTTCGCCGTGTAGCGGTCGACCCGAAAGCAGCTCGTGGAAAACCACGCCGAGCGAATAGATGTCGGTGCGCCGCGTCACCCGCTCGCCACGGGCTTGCTCGGGCGACATGTAGGCGGTCTTGCCCTTGAGTACGCCCGGCTCTTCGCGAAACAAATTCGCCGTGGCGATCCCGAAATCTGCGATTTTAACGGCGCCGTCGTAACTCAGAAGGATGTTCTGCGGTGAGACATCGCGATGAACGATGTCGAGCGGACCACCTGCCTCGTCTTTACGCTCATGGGCGTAGTGCAGGCCCTTGGCCACTTCGGCAATAATGTAAGCCGCCACATAGGGTGGAATTCGCTGACCTCTTGCAGGTGCCGCCTTCATTAAGCGACGGAGATCAGGCCCCTCGACGTACTCCATACTAAGGAGCTGTCCCTCTTCGCCGTAGTCCTGAAAATCGTAAACCTGGACGATGTTCGGATGATTGAGGCGGGTAGCGAGCTGCGCTTCCTCGCCAAACATCGTGCGAAATCGCCGAGAGTTGCCGTAGGCGGGCAAGACCCGCTTCAAGACCAAGAGCTTGAAGGTGTCCTCGGCTCCACGTTTTTTGGCTAAGAAAACCTCCGCCATGCCACCGGCGCCCAGCCGGCGGATGATTTCGAAATCCGCGAGGTGGCGTGGTGTCGGGCGGTCGGACGGCTCGGTCATCGGCTCCCACTCGTAGATTACCGCGGACAAGAGCCAGCGTGGTAACGTCTCGCCCCGCTGAACGGTCCGATCGCGATTGGGCCGCCGGATTCCCCTCTTTTTCCCCCCAATGGAGCGACGGATGCGATGGTGCGTGGCTTTGACGCTGATCTTCACCCTACTCAGTCCGGATGCTCTCGCGGCTGGTAAGGGCAAGAACGCGAAGAAGAAGAAGGAGGCCGGCCCCAACATGGACACCGTGGGCGCGGACCCGGTGTCGCAGGAGAAGAGTGACGGCGGGCCCTACACGCCGAAAGGCAAGACCGGCGCGCTCGCCGAAAAGGTGGAGGCGAAGGAAGAGGTCGAAGAGGTCATCAAGGCCAAGCCGCGCGACAAGGCCGTGGTGTTCGCGGACGCTCTGCTCGGCATCGGTGCCGCGCCGAAGCCGGGTCCGGCGAGCTCGGGCTTCAATCGGACCCAGGACGGAAAGTCTTTTGGCCTCGTCATTGGCGGGGCCATCGATCTGTCTCCGAAGTTTTCGCTCGGCCTGCGCGTGCCCTGGTCGACCGCGTCGATCGAGCGCGGCTCGAGCCCGGGTAGTGACTCGAGCATGGCTTTTGGCTCACCCGAGATCTTCGGCGAGCTTCGCCACCCGCTTGCCGAACTCTGGACTCTGCCAATTCTGTTCGGACTCGGAGTGCCTCTCGCGCAAGGCGACCCCGATCCGAGCGGTACCGACATCAACGCCTCGGCGAAGGCGGCGACCGGCTTGCTCGTCGACGCCTCGGGCGGCTGGAAAGATGGCGAGCTCTACGCGCCCAAGCGATTGCCGGTGATCCTCGGGGTCGGCGTGCAACACGAACGCAAAGCGCTCGAATTCCACGCCTATACCAAGCTCGTCGCGGGCATCAACCTGGGCACCGAAATCCGCGATCCAAAGGTGTATGGCACCGATCCGACCGGGCAACTCGGTGAGGTCAAGGTCAAGGCCGTGTCGTTACGCGACGTGACGCTCGTGGGCATCAAGTACGACCTCTCGAGAGCGTTCTGGGTCGGGGCCGATGCTTGGCTCGTTTACAGTCCGCTCGAGCCCGTCCAATACGAGTCGAGCGCGACGCCGCCCACCGACTTCCAGTTCGTCGGCGAACCCCGCATTGGCGCAGTGTTCGGCAAGGTGCGGCCCAGCGTGGGCTTCGTGTATCCGCTCGGCGGACGCCTGGCCGACAGCGGAATTTTCGGCATCCGAGCACACCTCGACTACGCGTTCTGACGTGTGGCGCGCTGGTTCACCACCGCCGCCACAGGTTTGAATCAGCGAGCACACTCCCTTTGGGCGGGGCCCCAAAGTAGGAGATAGGGCGCCGATCCGGCTTTCGCCGGGCGGCGCGCAGGACGAAGTCCTCCGAGGATCGGGTGGACCGACGACGACGAGTTTGGACGCCGGGCACGCGGGTGTAAACTGCCCGAGATGCTCGGTTCCCGTTCTCGTCGTGTCGGCCAGCTGGGGCTGCTTTGGGTCTGCCTCTCCGGTGCCACCGGCTGCGCAGGCACCCCGCCGCCACGAGCACAGAGCCCAGCTGCCACTGGACTCTCGGGGCCGATTCAGGTCGTGCCGGTGGGCGAGGCCGATTTCGCTGACAAGACCTACCAGCTCTTGGTCGACGGAGACATCACGCGGGAGCGAGCGGGCACGCTCGTCGGCGTGGTGCGTCAACAGCTGCGCCGCACCGTCTCACGCTTCGATCGCGGAGGCAGCAGCGCGGGGTTGCGCGCGCTGCTCGGAGGCTTTCTGCTCGTGCGCGCGGGCGAGCATCGGCGTGAGCTCTTGGAAGGCGGAGACAAGGCGCTCTCGGCGGGCGCAGCGGAGGTCGCGCGCCTGGGCCAAGAGGGTTACGCAGTGGCGCTCTACACCATGCTCGCGAGCGAGTTGCCGGATGGTCCGGCGCGCACCGAGGTCGCAGGACACATCAAAGCCATTCAAGATTTTTCGCGCTCGACCCAAGGCGGGGGTCCGCTGCAATCCGCCGGCAGTGCGGCACGCGTGGCCGTGCAACGCGCGCTGCTCGAGTCGACGCCCGAAGCGCTGACCACCGCGAAGGATCTGCTGATTGGCTGGATTCGCAAATCAGTGGAGTTCAACGCGACCGAGCAGCCCGTACGCTCGAACGTGGATCGCGACGAACCGCTCGAGGCCTACCGCGGCCTGCGCGGCGGCCCGATCGCGCTCACGGCGCTCTATTTGCGGCACGGCGATCCGCGCGGGGCGATCACCGCGATCGACACGGCCGATTTGCAGCGCCTGCTCTCGCCCGAGCTGCGCGACCATCTCGAGCGCGCCGCCGACGAGCACGATCCGGACGCCTGGGCCGAGCTCTATCGCGTGTTCGAGGGCGCAGCGGAGAGCAACGACTCGGGCTTCGATCCGGAGCTGATGGCGGGCGCAGCCTGGGGCGCCGCGCTCGAGCTGTTCCGCGCGGAGCCGGCCACGTTGCACGGCTCGATGCCGCTGGCGGCGCAGCTCGTGACCCACGGCATGGCCGAGGTGGGCAGCGTCGTGCTCGCCAACACCATCACCCGCACGTCTTCGCGCGAGGAGCTCGGCGCGGCGCTCGGCATGGTGCTCAACGCGATCGTGGCCGAAGACGCTTCCGGCCAGGTCGACTCGGCGCGCCGCACCTTTCAAGCCGCCAACAAGCTGATCGACCTGGCCGAATCGCGCGGCGCGAACGGCAAAGTCGCCCCCAGCGCCGCGCGCATTCGCTACGTGATGGCCGCGATCGAGACGCGCCACGCCGAGCTCGACCGAGCCTTGCCGCTGCTCACGCGCGCGGTCGAGCTCGAGCCGAGCATCGACGCGCTGTCGATGCTGGCCTCGATTCAGCGCCAAAAGAAGAACTTCGAGGCGGCGCTCGCCGCGCTGAACGGCGTGATCGACCTCGCGCGCCGCAACTCCGACGCGCTTGCGGAGTCGGACGCGCTGTATCAGCGCTTCGAAACGCTACGCGACGCGGGCCGCGCCGACGCCGCTGCCAAGGCGCTGGCCGAAGCGTTGACGCGCTCGGTCGAGGCGCAACGGCTGGGTCACCCCGGTCCGAGCCAAGCGCGCATCGAACGCTTGCTGGCGCGCGTGATCGAGCAGTACGGCGACACGGCGGCCATCCGTCGCGCCACGCAGCGCGCGTACGAAGCCGCCAACGGCGACGCGCGTCAGCTCGCCGCCACCGTGCTCGACGCTGCGCGCCGCGCGCTTACCCGCGGCGATTTGCCGGCCGCCCGCGCCGCCGCCCAGCGCGCGCTCGAAGCCAGCCTGAGCTCGGACGAAATCGTCTACATCGCGCTGTGGCTGCAGCTTTTGGAAAAGAAGTTCAACGCGCCGAGCGATGGCACGGTGGAAGAGGCGTACTCGAGCATCGACGATTCCTCGGGCTGGCCGACGCGGCTCCGCGCCTGGGCCCGCCGCCGCATTTCCGACGCCGATCTGCTCGCCTCCGCGCGCGATCCCTCCGAGCGCACCGAAGCCGCCTTTTACATCGCGATGAGCGAACACATCGCCGGCAAAGCCGAGGCCACGGCACGCCTCCGCGACGTGGCTTCGAGCCCAGCCATCGATTTGATGGAGGTCGCGATCGCGCGTGAACTCGTCGCGGGACCGAAGAGCTACGCGCTGCCGAGCGGAGTGGCACTGCCCTAGGCGGAGCGCGGGAGAGCGCACGGCCGCAGTCGCTCTACCCAGCCGCCCCATGAAGCGCCCGGGTGGCGTCTGGCATCCGTAGATGCCGCCGCCCGGGGCGGTTGGTGATAGAAGCGAACGAATGAAGAACTGGGTGTCGGGAGTGCTTTTGGTCGCGCTGGGGTTCGTGGCAAGGCCGGGGCAGGCCAAGGTGGAGTTCGAAGTGGGCGCCAGGCTGGGTTACGCCGCGCCGAGCGGTAAACTCAACGACGAACCGCCGACCACGGACGCGATGCAGACGACCGTCTGGGACAACGAGCTGAAGTCGGTCGTCCTGGGTCAGGTACCGCTCGGGCTCGAGCTCGGCATCCGTGCGCTGCCCATGTTGACGCTCGGCGGCTACGTTGAGCTCGCGCCGGGAATATTGGGCTCAACGGCCAGCGACGGCTGTGATGCCTACGACCACGACTGCAGCACGCTGGGCATTCGCTTTGGTTTCATGGGCCATGTGCATGTCTTGCCGCACCAGCCGATCGACCCGTGGCTCGGCGTGGGGGTGGGCTTCGAGGCGCTCACACTGAAGGAGGAGCTGACGTCGCGCATCGCAATCACGCTGGCTTACACGGGCGTGGAGGTTCCGCTGCGCGCGGGCGTCGACTTCAAGCTGAACGAGAAGTTTTATCTCGGGCCTTACGTGGGGTACACGTTCGGAAAGTTCTACGGCGTCTCGCTGAGTTGCGAGGGCGCCGACGATTGCCCTGACGAAGAGTCGAGACACATCGACAAGACCGCTGGCCACAGTTGGTTGGGTTTCGGAGCGAAGCTCACGATAATCGCGTATTGAGACGCGAGTCGAAAGCTACGGACCGATGCGGATGACTCCGTTGCAAGTGGGTGGAACTCCGACGCTGGAGAGCTGCTCTTGCGGTACGTTCCAGCGCGCGCAATCCATGCTGTTGATGTCCGACAGACATTGATTGTAGTTGGCCCCGGTGCTGATCGCGCGTTTGCACTGAGCGGCTGCGATCGCCGTGTCGTAGCAAACATCGACGTTCAAGGCGCGGTCGGCCTCCGTCACCGAGCCGACGCTCACCAGGCAGGCCACGGTCGCATCGCACCAGGTACGCGCAAAGTCGTGGCACTTCGTGACGGCGGGGTTCTCGCCGTCGTCGTCGTCGTCTCCGCAGCCAACCGTAACCAATGCACCCACCGCCACCACCACCAGCCATCCCATTTTCATGAGGGCCTTTTCGTGCACGTAGCGGGCGGAGTCAATCCGCGGGCATGACCCCACGCCGGCCCTAGCCCCCAGTGTCTGGCTTTGGCGCAGGACGGCCGCACAGCCGCGGTAGGTGGCCCAGCGGTGCCAAGAACCTGTGCAAATGGGCTGCTTAGGGGCAGCCCCCGGCCGTTTGTTACCGGGAAATGGCGGGGCGCGTGATCGAATGGGGCGGCTCGCGCATAGTGAACTTGGCATGCATTCGCGATCTGCGCTGGCTACGGAAAAGCTGGAATCGGTTCCAGCCGTGAAACCGGATGCCGCGCGGCTGAAACAAATGTTCGAGGCGCACCATGAGCTGGTGTGGCGAACGCTGCGCCGGCGTGGGCTCGGGCCGGACGCGGCCGCCGACTCGACCCAACAGGCGTTTCTGATCGCGGCGGAGCGGATGGACGACATTCGTCACGGCAGCGAGCGGGCTTTTTTGATCGGAACCGCGCTGCGCTTGGCGCGCTCGTTCTTGCGCCGCGCAGGTCGGCTGCAGTTCGAGACGGATATGGACTTACGGGTGTCGATGGCGCGCAGCGCGATCGACGATCGGGCAGCGGTGGAGCTGTTCGATCTGGCGCTGTCGAAGCTCGACCCGACGCTGGCCGACGTATTCATTCTGTACGAGCTGAACGGCTTTTCATCGCCGGAAATCGCCAAGATGATCGATCTGCCGGTGGGTACCGTGGCCTCGCGCTTGCGACGCGCACGTAAGGAGTTTCGTGAAGAAGCCGCTCGGCTCGAGCAAGGTCTGAAGCGGGAGGAAACGAAGTGAGTAGCGATCCCAACATCCTCGAAACGACCGAGTTCGAGCGCAGGCTCATGGACGCCGCGGGCGCCGAGCGTCCGTCGCCGGAGCTCAGCGCGCGCATGGCAGAAGCGCTCGGTATCCCGATGGGTCCCGCTGCGGCGCCACTGCCGGCGGCCAAGCTCGCGAGCGGTTTGGTGTCCGCTGGGGTGATTGCGGCGGCGCTGGGTGGCGCGTTCGGGCTTTGGGCGCTGCTCAAGCCAGCAGCGGAGCCGAGCGCGCAACCGGTGGAGCATCCTGCGGAGGTCGCGCCGGCGCCGCGCGAAGTCACGCCCCCGGCGTCACATGGTCCGCACATTGGGGTGCTGGAAGGTGCGCCCGGGAAGGCCGATAAAGTGGCTCCGCCCGCAGCGAGCCCAGCGCCGAGCCCGGTGGCGAACGCAAGCAAGGGCAGCAGCGAGAACGCGCCGAGCGTCGAGCGCTCGGACTTGCGCGAGGAGATCCGCGCCATCGACGCGGTTCGCTCGGCGCTTTCTGCGCACAATCCGGCGCTGGCGTTGTCGCTCTTGCGTCGCTACTCGAGCACGTTTCCAAACGGCACTTTCGGGCAAGAGGCGACCGTGCTGCGGGTGGAAGCGCTGGAGCAGAGCGGGCAGCACCAAAAGGCGCAAGCGCTGAGTCGAGAGTTTCAGAGCAAGCATCCGACGAGTCCGCTGTCCGAGCGGCTGTCGCGACAGTCGGGCGCGGGCAAGTCGAACTAAGACGCGCGTGCGGCGCAGCGAGCGCGGCGCCGATTCACACCTGAGGCTTGCGGCCGAGCAGGCGCGTGGTCAGGTGCTCGCCGAGCTCTTGCAGCATCAGGCGCTCGACGCCCGCTTCCTTCTCGGCGCGCTCGGTGGCGTCGTACTGAAACTCGATGCCCATGCCAGCGGGGTTCGCGTTGGAAGCCGCGTGCGGGGGCGTGACCCAAATCACCTTGCCCCGCAGGCGGAGCGGCTCGGGCATGCCGGGCACGCCGAGCGCGAACACGAATTCGGTGCCGACGGACAACGGCTTTTCAGTGCCGATGAAGGTGCCGCCACGCGAGATGTTCTTCGTGTAGTCCGCGAAAAACGTGTTCAGGCGTTTGTATTCGACCTTGAGCTCGATTGGAGCTCGTGGCGCACGGCGTCGTTCGTCGTCCATCGGCCCGGCAACTCCTATGTTTAGCCTAGAGCGCGCCGCGAGAACACCGTCCCCGTCGCAAAGGCCAAGCTAGGCGGGGTTTTGGGGCCCGCCACGCAGCCGACCGGGTGAAATCGCGGGCCGGCCCGGACCGGGCGGTGCTATGCACCCGGGAAAGTGCGCGATCCCTACGAAGTTCTCGGCGTTGGCCGCGGCGCCAGCGAAGCGGACGTGAAAGCGGCCTTCCGGCGGCTCGCCGCGCTCCACCACCCCGATAAGAATCAGGGAGCGCAGGACTCCGCGCAGCGCTTCAAGGAAATCAACGCGGCCTACCAGATTCTGACCGATCCGCAGAAGCGCGCGGCCTACGACCGCTTCGGGGAGCAGGCCTTCCGCCCCGGGGGGGCGCCCGGGGTGGATTTCCCGGGTATCGAAGATTTGTTCGGGGACCTCCTGGGCGCCTTCGGTTTTCGCGGCAGCGGCGACCGCGGCACGATTCGCAAGACGCTCGAAATCACCTTCGAGGAGTCGGCGCACGGCTGCGAAAAAGAGATCAGCTACGAGCGCGTCGACTTGTGCGCGCGCTGCAGCGGGCGCGGCGGCGAGCCGGGCGCGCACGTGGAGACGTGCGGAGCGTGCGGCGGACGCGGCAAGGTGCGCTTCCAGCAAGCGTTGTTCCCGATCGCGGTGGAGCGACCTTGCTCGCGCTGTCACGGCTCGGGCAAAGTGCCGACGGTGCCGTGCAGCGTGTGCAACGGCAACGGGCTCGACAAGGCGACGCGCCGGTTGCAGCTCGAAATTCCGCCTGGCATCGAAGCCGGCAGCGTGCGCACGGTGGACAGCGCGGGCAATCGCTTGCGCCCCGACAAACCCGCCGGCGATCTCGAGATCGTGATCGAGGTCCAGGCGCATCCGTTTTTTCGGCGCGTCGGCGACGACGTGGTCTGCAAAGTGCCAATCTCGTTCAGTCAGGCCGCGCTCGGCGGCGAAGTCGAGGTGCCGAGCCTGGAAGGCATGGTGCGCCTGCGCGTTCCGCCCTGCACGCAGGTCGGCAGCGTGCTGCGCATGAAGGGCAAAGGGATTGCTCACCGCGTGCGCGCCGGCAACGGCGATCAGCTGGTCGAAGTGACCGTATTCGTCCCGAACAATCTGAGCGAGCGAGCGCGCCAGCTTTTGGAAGAGCTGGGGCACGAGCTCGGTGACAACGTACAGCCGCAAGAGCAAAGCTTCATGGAGAAGCTAAAAGGGCTGTTTGGATGATGAGCGCCGTTCGAAAAGCGCGCGCACTAAGCTGAGGCAGCCATGGAACAGAGGAAGATTGGCATGATGGGCGCCGGCAACATGGCCGGCGCGTTGATTCGCGGGATGCTCGCGAGCAAGCAGGTCTCGCCCGAGCAGATTCGCGCCAGCGACGTGCGCAAGGAGCGGCTGGTGGAGCTCGAAGCGGAGTTCGGTATCAAGACGCACGCGCAAAACAGCGACCTCTGCGCGTGGGCCAACGTGGTCGTGCTGGCGGTGAAACCGCAGGTGATGGATCGCGCGCTGGATCAAATCGCGGACGCGCTGCGGCCGGACACGCTGGTGATCTCGATCGCCGCGGGGGTGCCGATTCGCGCGCTCGAGGCGCGCTTGCCGAGCACGGTGCGCGTGGTGCGTGCCATGCCGAACACCGCGGCCATCGTGCTCTCGGGCGCGACCGGGATCGCGCCGGGCGCGCGCGCCACCGAAGCCGATCTGGAGGTCACCCGTGCGCTGTTCGACGCCACCGGTCGCTCGGTGGTGCTGGAAGAGTCGTTGATTGATGCGGTGACCGGGCTCTCCGGCAGCGGACCTGCATACGTGATGGTGATGATCGAGGCGCTCGCGGACGGAGGCGTGAAGGTCGGCCTGCATCGCGATACGGCTCTCTTGCTCGCTGCACAGACCGTGTACGGCTCGGCCAAGCTCTTGCTCGACACGGGCGAACACCCCGGTCGTATGAAGGACATGGTAACCAGCCCGGGTGGTACGGCGATCGCCGGGCTACATACGCTGGAGTCCGGCGGCCTGCGTCGCACGCTGATTGACGCGGTCGAGTCGGCCACGCGGCGTGCGCAGGAACTCGGCGAGATTATGGCTCAGAAGCTCATGAAAGGCTCACCGAGCGTGCCGCCGCGCGCCTGACGCGGAGCAGAGTAAGCGTCCGCGTGAAGGGGCCGGGGGGGGGGACAGCCTCGCTCCACGCGGACTTCTGATTCGTAGCAGTCAGGGCCCCGAAACGCAAACGTCTTCCGCCCGGTTTCGCGGCGCTACGCCCGGCTCCCCCGACAACCTTTGCGGGTGATGAAGCTTTCAGTCAGTGCAACGAAAAGTCCAGCGCCGACCGCGATCCGAGCGGTCCGAGACCACGAGCGGAACGCTCACCGCAGGGGCGCGCCGTTCGCCGCGCGCGGGCGTTGCGTGCGCGATGGCCGCGTCGGATTGCGCTGCTAGCGCACCCACACACACACCCTGATCGCTGACCACGAAGCGGCCCTGGTAGCCGTGCGCGGACACGCGCTCGGCGCCCTCCGCGAAGTCCACGTAAGGCTCGATTCCGACCGGCCCTTCCAAGAGGTAACCCTGCTCGTCCGGCGCGCACACGCGGGGCAGCTTGCCGAGCTCGGGCGGCGTGATCTCGATCGCCGAAGTGACCGCGCCGCTCCGTAGGTCGAGCGGGAACACGAACCAGCCCGCAGCGCGGGTCCAAATCCCCAGTGCGTCACCGCGCACGCTGCGCACCAGCGTGGGCGCAACGCCACGCCCCTGCGGTAAATCCGCGTATTGGCCGAGTAAGCGGGCTTCGCCGCCCTCGAGCGCAAACACGCGCGTGCTGCGCGGCTCGTCTTGCGCGGCGACGTAAAAAGTGGCGCCCAGGCGCACTACCGATGTTACGGACCCAACCCCTTGCCGCCCGGCGTTCAGCAAGCGCACCGGCGCGCGATTTTCCTCGATCGCGAACAGATCGGTGCTGCCCCGCACTGCCACGCTGAGCACGCCCGCGCGCCCGGACGGGTCGAGGTCGAGGTGCCAAGCCGAGGGCGTCGAACCTTCGTAGCCAAACGTTTCGGCGACTTGCGCGGCGTCTGCCCAAGGGCTCGGCGCGGGCAGCGTGCTCCACACGCCGCCCTTGGCGCGAAAGACGTCGAGCGCCGACACCACGAAGCGACCGGCCTTGGAGAAATCGGCGCCCTTCGGCGCCCAGGCGTAGGCGCGCAACTCGCCATCGCCGCCGGTGTCGAAGCCAATCGCGTCCGTGCCGCGGCTGGGCGCGGGCAGCTCGAACAGGCCGAGCCACGGCGCTTGCCCCTCGGGCACGTTGGCCGCGGGCGAAGCGAGCGCGGGCGGCGAGCTCTCGCCGTTCGGCGCGCATCGGAGAATCCAGCGGCTCCCACCAGGCTGGGGAAGTGAGGTGGGTTTGGGGGCGCTGGCGAGGGGTAAACGGTTGTCATCGGTCGGCCCATCCCAGCCGACGCGCAGCCAGCCGCCAAAAACGCAACCGAGCAGCGAGCAGCCTTGCTCGATGACGCCCGGTGTACGCCCGACTTTGACCGAGTCGAGCTGCACGTCCGGGGGCAAATCGACGTCGGTGAAGGTCAACCCGCCGTCGATGCTCTGCTCGGCGACGCCAGCGGTGGCGGCCACAAGCGCGTGCTCGCCCGAAACCAGCGCGCGCTCGATGCCGTGATGAGTCGGGCCTGCGCGCACGTGACCGTCGAGCGCAATGCGCACGCCCACGAACCCCGCGCGCCCGAGCACCCAGCCCGACAGCTTTCCGTCGCTGCTTTGAACCAGCCCGTCGAGCCAAAAGCCCTGGTTCAAAAGGTTGCGCGTCGCTTCGTCGGGAACGTCGAAGGCGAGCGGAACCACCCGCTCAGCGCCGCTCTTGGTGAACAGCGAGAGCTGACCCTTGTGCGCGAACTCGGGCGGCAGGAGCCGCGCCGCGCCGCCCTCACGCAGAGCGACCACGCGCTCGCGGCCGCCGCCGGGACCCGCAGGGATTTCGAAGGTTTGGCCGTCGGGCGCTCGCACGCAGTAGCTCGTGCTCTGGCTGAGGGCGCTGGGTCGCGCTTGGCAAGCGCCGCGCAGCACCAACCCGCCGTTGCCGCTGGCGAGGATCGCGCGCGACGACTCGAAGCTCGAAAGCAGGCGCAGCCCGAGCGGCGGCTTGAACGCGTACAGCTCTGTTTTGCCTTCGGGTTCGCGGCAGGCAAAGCCGAAGCTTTGCTCGAGCGGCAGCGCGACGCACTCGCTCGAGGCGGAGAACGCGTGCTGGCGCAGCGCGAGGACGCTGCCGTCGCTGAGCCGAACGCGCGCGAGGCTGCCGCGCGCGGCCACGACGGCGCTGTCCTTGGTATCGGGAAAGCCGCGCAAGAGCGCCGCAGCGAGCGGTATTTTTCCGAAAGGCCCCTCCGCGCTGATCCGGCGCGGCGATTCGCTCACCCCCTCGCTCGCAGCGCCCGCGCTGGCGTCGAGTGGGTGTAGCAGGCCGTCCGGGCCGAGCCGACGACGACCATCGGGGGTAGCCAGCAGGAGCTCGCCCTGCTCCTCTCCGAGCAGCTGCACCGAGCGGCCGAGCGGATGCCAGGTGCCGCCGGCGTCGAAACTGGCGACCACGCCGCGAATAGGCAGCTCCACCGCGCCGAACCACTCATCCGCGAACGCCATCGCGCCGAAGGCCGGCGAGCGCGGCAGGCTACCGCGCTCGAGACCCGCGCCGGTGTCCGGATCGAGCGCGACCCATTCGCCCGTGCGGCGCGCTTGCAGGTACACGCGGTCGAAGCCGGGCGCGAGCCGTTCGACCTCGAAGTCGAGTTGTGCGAACGGTTCGAGCTTGTCGGTGAACGTCTTGGCTCTCCAAATCGACGAGCGCCCCGAGCTCGAGATCGTGAACAGAAAGCCGCGGCCGAAACGCGCCGGCAGCTCGAGCGCTTGCACGGCACGAGCGAGTGGAAACACTTCCTCCGCCACCTGCATGGCGCCGTCGGGGTGCGCGAGCGCGCGCAAGCCGTAAGCGACGATTCGGCGCGTGCCGTCGCGCTCGACGCCGAGCGTGTTGACGTCGGAGCCTTCGCGCGGCGGGACCAGGAGCGCGCGCGGGCGCGCGGCCGCTTCGGATTCGGAAACGAGCGCGAGCGCTGGCGTCAGCGCGGCAGCGCTCGCCAACGTCGCGACGAGCCCGCGCGCAAGGCGCGAAGCTGCAAGGGAAAAGCGACGGGGAGAAGCGGAGCGCGGCATCGATTTTCGGCGGGGTCCAAGAAGCGTAGCGCGCCGGCCGAGCTCAGTGGTAGAGCTCGACGAACCGCCGTTTTAGGCGCCGAAAGCAGACCTCGAGGACGCACGCGATGAGTGAAACCAAACGCCCCATCTCCCCCGGCGCGGAAGAGCTGCTCGGGCGCTACTTCCCGGTGCTCGACCACGGCTTCGTGGCCTTGGTCGACTACATGGGCACCGACGAGTGCGTGGAGCGGGCGGCCCGCGTGAGCTACGGCTATGGCACGCGCAAGACCAGCGTCACGCGCGGTTTGCTGCGCTACCTGCGGCGTCACTTGCACACCACGCCGAGCGAGATGGTGGAGGTGAAGTTTCACTGCTGCATGCCGATGTTCGTGGCACGGCAGTGGATTCGCCACCGCACGGCGAACGTGAACGAGTACTCGGGCCGCTACTCGCTGATGCCGATGCTGTTCTACACGCCGAGCGCCGAGCAGCTGCAGCTGCAAAGCGCCACCAACAACCAGGGGCGCAGCGGCGAAGCGGTGTCGAGCGCGCAGCACGCGGAGGCAATCCGGCGCTGGAACGAGATCCGGCGCGCGAGCCGCGATGCCTACGAATGGATGACGGGGGAGAACATGGCGCGCGAATTGGCGCGCATCGATCTGCCGCTTTCGACGTACACGCAATGGTACTGGAAGGTCGATTTGCACAACCTGTTGCACTTCTTGAAGCTGCGCGTGGACCCACACGCGCAGTGGGAGATTCAAGAGTTCGGCAAGGTCATGGCCGGGATGCTGCAGCGTCTGGCGCCGCTCAGCTACGAGGCGTGGATCGACTACGACGTGTGTGGCGCCCGATTGAGCCGCTTGGAGCTCGATGCTTTGCGCAAGCTGATTGCGACGGACGATCGCGCGCTCAGCGCGCGCGACGGGCAAAAGCTGGACGAAAGCGCGCTGGAGGCCTCCGGCCTCGCCAAGCGCGAAGTGCGCGAGCTGTTCGACAAGCTCGCGGCGCGTGAGGTGCCGCGGTTCGAGCTGGACCTCGCAAAGAGTCAGCCGCCGGAGGTGTTCGCCGAGCGGTTCGCGAAGGCAGTGCCGAAAATCGACAAGGCGCCGCAGGAATAAGCGCTAGGCCCTTCGCCGTCAGTACACGACGGGTGAGAAGGGCATGGTGCGAAGGTTCGCGTACAGCGCGAGCCGCGTGGCGCCGAGCTTGGCCGGGCCGCGCCGGTGGAACCCGCGCACGTCGGCAACGATCAGCGTGTTGGCCGGCACCGGGTAGGAGCGCGGCTGCTCTAAATCGAGCGCGGCGAGCTCCTGAGTGTCGATGCGAAAGGAGCCCCCACCGCCGCGGCCAGGAGCGGCGGCCTCGCGCGCTCGTGCGAGCTCCCAGCGGTAGCGCGCGGCGGTCATGCGATGACTCCGCGCGACATATTGGAAAGGACCATCAGCTTCTTCCACGTCTTCCAGGAACAGCCAGAGCTTGATTGCGGAGTGAAAGGTGTCGCGGTGCAAGGCGCGCTGTGGATCGGGGTTTCTATGCTCGTCGCCCGCGACCGTGAGGTACAGCCAGAAGCGGTGTGGTTGATGATTGAACCCGCTGGCAGCGCGGCACACGCGTTCGAGTCGCTCACTCCTCACGCACGCCATCAGCTCCGGAGTCGTCTCGGGGCTGAGATCGATGAAGCGATTGAGGGTGTCCCCGTCGAAGCGATCGAAGCCGCCCACGAACGGCAACTTCGGCCCAAAGCCGCGCGTCGTGGCCTGCACGGGTTGAGGTTGACGAGCCTGTGCCTGTGTCACCAAAAGGCGCGCTTCCTCACGAACGGCGGCGAATTGCCGTTCCGGCAGTGCGTTCGGAATCACCACTACCCCTTCGGCCTCGAGCTCGGCGAGCTCCGGAGGGGCGCCCTGAGCCCTGACCTGGAGCCGCCGCAGTCGTAGCGCTGCGTCCGTCAGCGCAATACGGGCGCCATGGAGACCGAGTCGATTGAGGCCCGGATGCCCTACCCAAGGAGCCGAAAAGTGCTTCTCCGTACTAAAGATCTCGGCACACGCCCGAAACAAGCCCATCTGAGCGCGCTCATAGCACCGTTGAACCGAAAGCGCGATGAACGCACTGATCAGCCTGTTCACGAGGGGAGAACTTTGACAGAGTGCTGCGGTCGCTCGCTTCTCGGCTGGACTCGTGCGACTGCGCGCAGGAACGCGGGGGAGTCCCCGAATCCAGTCGGTGGGTTCCGGAGGAGGTTCCGCACGCGCAGAAGTATCAATCTGCGACGAGCGATTGAGCCGACACGGCCTTTTCGTGCGCCGGTTTCACGCTTTCGGACCCCCAATACTTCCGCTACCGGTGGCTGCAACTCAGCCCTTCATCCGGTGAAGTTCAGGCCGAAGCGGACCTCAACGGCGATGGTCGGGCCGACAATGCGTTTCGCCAGGTACTCAATTGTAGCGGGGCGAGCTGCTCGGCCGAGCCGCTCGTCGTTGGTCCGGTCGAGTAAACGCTTGCGAGGTTGAGTGGTTGCGCTTCACGCAATGCGCGATTGGACCGCGCGGTGGTGGTGCGTTACGCTCGCCACTCGCGGTGGGGCACGGACCGCGGAAGGAAATGATGACCACTCAATCCGGCGAGGGCGCAAACATCCTGGTCGTGGACGACACGGTGGAGAACCTGCGCTTGCTCTCGTCCATGTTGGGTGCCCGCGGCTACGAGATTCGGCCCGTGACCAGCGGGCGGCTGGCGCTGCAAGCCGTGGAGCGTGATCCGCCGGACCTCGTATTGCTCGACATCAACATGCCGGAGATGAACGGCTACCAGGTGTGCACGCGACTCAAAGAGCGCGCCGAGCACCGCGATATCCCGGTGATTTTTCTGACCGCTCTCGACGCGGTCGCCGACAAGGTCAAGGCCTTCGAGGTCGGCGGCATCGACTACATCACCAAGCCGTTTCAGCTGGAAGAGGTGCAAGCGCGGGTGAACACCCACGTTGCCCTGCGGCGCGCCGCCAAGCAACTTTCGGAGAGTTACGAGCGACTGCAAGCGCTCGAGAAGCTGCGCGACGACCTCGTGCACATGGTGGTTCACGACATGCGATCGCCCTTGATGGTCATGCTCGGGCACCTCGACTTGCTGCGCCAGTCGGCCGAAGACAAACTGGATCACGAAGCGCTCGGCGACTTGCGAACCGTCGCCCGCGCCGCGCGAGCGCTGGGCCAAATGACCAACGATTTGCTGGACGTCAGCCGCTTGGAAGAGCAGAAGCTGCCGGTCCAGCTGGCCCCGCACGACTTGGTGGAGATGGCGGAAAACGTCCGAGCGAGCCTCGGGACGTTGGAGCGCGGTCGCAGCGTCGACCTCCGCGCTCAGGGCGCGCTCGTGGTGCGTTGCGATGGTGCGCTGGTCCGGCGCGTGATCGAAAACCTGGTGATGAACGCGGTCAAGCACACGCCGGCGGGCTGCGGGCTGTGCGTTTCGGTCGGGGCCAACGCGCAACGCGCCCGAATCGAGGTCGCGGACGAGGGCCCTGGCGTTCCAGTGGAAGCGCGACAAAAGATCTTCGAGAAATTCGAAACGGCGGCTGCGCGCGCGCAGCGAAAGTACCACTCGGCAGGCCTCGGCCTCGCTTTTTGCAAGCTCGCAGTCGAAGCCCACGGCGGTGCCATCGGCGTCGAACCGCGCGCTCCACGGGGCAGCGTGTTTTGGTTCGAGCTTCCGCTAGAGAACTCTAAGTAGCGCCTCGAGCTCCAAATTCTCGGCGAGCTTCGCGAGGCTTTCAGCAGTGCGCCGGTGCTCAGCCGGGACCGAGGCCAAGAGACTCGGCACTCGGCCAACGTAGCCGAGCTCGACCGCCTCGCGCAGCGCGCTCACCGTTTCGTTGCCCAAAGCGGCCACGGCTTCGCGCGTCGGCGGCAAAGAGTCGTTTTTTTGAGGAAGCTCTCGCGGCCTGCGCAGTAGCTCTAGCCCGAGGTGCTGTTCCAGCGCACGCCAAATGGCGGCCTCCCGAAAGGGCTTGGCAATGAACTCGTTGGCGCCCGTGCTGAGCACGCTCGTGCGATCCTCCTGAAAGACCGAGGCGCTGAGCATCACGATTGGCACGTCCTTTCCGCGCGGCGTCGCGCGAATCAACCGTGTTGCTTCGACGCCGTTCATCACCGGCATTTTCACGTCCATGAACACCAAGTCCGGGTTCGAGCGTGAAAACAAGTCCAGGCCCGCGGCTCCGTCGCACGCCTCGATGACCTCGATCCCGGTTCGCGAAAGCAACTCGTGAAGCACCTCGCGGTTGTTCTGTTCGTCGTCGACCACGAGGATTTTGGGCAGGCGCTGACCCGCAGCAACGCTCAAGATCGCAGCGTCCGCCGCGTTGAGCTCATCGACCTCCGACGGCGAGCTCAGCGTCAGGGGCAGCTCGAGCACGAACGACGTACCGCGACCGAGCTCGCTCTTCACGGTCAGATCGCCGTTCATCAGACGCGCGAAGTCTCGGCTGATCGATGCACCGAGGCCCGTACCGACCTTCGCGGAGAGCCCGCTGCGTGTCTGCTCGAACGGTTCGAACACTCGTGAAAGCTCGCTTTGGCCGATGCCGACGCCGGTGTCCTCGACCTCGAAGCGCAGCAGTTCTGCGGCCTCGGCCGGGTCCGAGCGAACGCTCACGCGCAAGGTCACGCTGCCTTCGTGCGTGAACTTCGCCGCGTTGCTCAGCAGGTTGATCAAAATCTGGCGTAGCTTGGCGGCGTCGCAGCGAACGTAGCGCGGAGTGCCTTCGACGCCCTCGATCCGAAAGGCCAGGCCCCGCCGCTCGAATCCTGCGCGAACCATGCTGTCCACGTCCGAGAGGGCCGCGTGAAGGTCGAAGCTGCTCACCGTGATTTCCACGCGGCCCGCCTCGATCTTCGACATCTCGAGCACGTTGTTGATGAGCTCGAGCAGGTGATAGCCGTTGAGCAGAATCTTGCTCAGGCGGTCGCGATCGCGGGCCGAGAGGTCCGAGTCGCGCTCCATCAGTTGGCCGAAGCCCAAAATCGCGTTCATCGGAGTGCGGATCTCGTGCGACATGTTGGCCAAGAACGCGCCCTTGGCGCGACTCGCCGCGTCGGCCTGCTCCTTGGCCTCGACCAGGTCGAGCGTGCGCTTTCGCACCAGCTCCTCGAGGTGAGTCTCACTGGCTTTGACGCGAGCGCGGCTCTCTTCCAGCTCGCGCTCACGTATTTTTCGGGCCTCGACCTCGTCGTGCAGGTCGTTGAACGATTGGCTCAGGCGGTGCGCCATGTCGTTGAACGATTGGGCGAGCGTGTCGAGCTCCTCCAAGCCACTGCCCGGTACGCGCGTGTCGAGGTCACCCTCGGCCAGGGCGCGAGTTGCGTTCGACAACTGCCGGAGCGGCGCGCTCACCCTCGACGCCAGCACCGCGGCCAGCGCCAGCGCGAGCAACAAAGAAAGCGCGAACACCATCGCAGACCGGCTATTGCCGGACCGCACCCCGGCCAGATAGTCCGCCTCCGGAATGAGCGTCGCCACTATCCAGTCCTGAGCGCTCCCGGTGCGCTCTCGATAGTGAGCCGCGTGGGCGAACCAGGTTTCGCGCGAGAGCGGCTGAGCGGTCACGTGGTCGAAGCGAAATTGCGAGTTTTCGCGCAGTTCGCCGCGCCGCTCGCGCTCGAGCAAATTGGTAATCGCGCTGGACACGACCGGGTCGTGTTCACGCGAAGCGGCGATCACTTTTCCGGAACGGTCGAGGATGAACGCGTGCCCGTGGCTCGCCACGGGTAGCCTCGCTAGCAGCCGATGGAGCGCGGCGCCCCGTGTCGCTTCGTCAGCTTCGCGGAGCAACGTCAACTCGTCATCCAGCTGGTGCCGAACGTTTTCTGATACTTCTTGCTGCAGACGCCCGGCGAGGTTGTTGGCGTCGGTCTCCGCGCTGCGCAACGCGACGTACGCGGTCACCCCGACCATCACCAAGACCAGCGCAATGAAGGGCGCCAAGATGAAGGCGCGGATCGGCAAGCCTTGGTCGGTCGAGGCCGCTTTCGACCCTCTGTCAGCGGCTCCGGCCTCCCAGGCCCAGGCTCGGGTCCCCAGCGCTCGTTCTTTGACGTGCCCCGCGATCTCCGCCCAAAAGAAGCCCGAACGGCGGGCGAGCGGGAGCGCGCCGAGCATCGCGAAAGGAGCCAATATCCAGGTGATGAAGGTGGTGAAAAAGAGCGCGGGAGTGATGCTGCGATACGAAATCGCGGCCGTGAATTTGCCCGAACAGATGAACCCCCACAGCACGGGCTCGGTCGCCATGAATAGCACGACGAACAGGGCGTACGAACCCCAGGTGCGCGCGCGCCGGAAGTCCGGGTTCTTGCCGAACAGCTGATACGCGAGCCAGAAACAGGTGGGGTTGATGAAATAGCCCGGGAGCCAGGCAAGCAAGAACTGCGGCGGGACGCCCTCGATCAAGTCCGACAGCGCGTAGGCGAACGGAACGGTAATGAGCGCGGGATAGCCGAGCAGAACGATGCATAGGAAAACCGCCAAGTCCTTGAGTGACTCGAAGGTCTGCGCACCTGGCACCAGCACGATGGATGAGCCGATGTAGCCGCTCACCGTCACCACGATGAAGGTGAGCGGGATGCTTTGGGTCGCCTTCGCGTCCCAGGCTTGCCGCTCGCGGCCGAAACCCCAGCTAGTGCCGAGCCTGAACGTGAAGCCGCTGAAAGCGTAAACCGCCAGCGCGAACCCGACCACGTAGCTTAGCCGACCCCACACCTCGAGCACGGGTTGAGGAATCGCGCCAAACGTCGCCTCCAGCCAAAGAATGAGCTCCTGCATCGGGCCGCCTACTCGGACCACTCGACAGTACCCTCCCGCGGCCCGTCAGTGCGTCGCAAGGTGCATGCGCACTGCAAACATTCACGATTTCTCCGGCGACATTCGCGTCGCTATTCGGAGGAGGCTTTCTGGAATGAAGTCGCTGAACAGCAGCCCATGAAAGCCCTCTCTGCGACCCACTCTGTTTCTGCACGAAAGGCCTCCTGGTTCGCCGTTACCGTGCTGTGCAGCCACTTGGGCTGCAGCGCAGAAGCGCCCTCGCCGTCCCCCGGCACGGGTGGAACGGCCGCGACTTCAGGCGGAAATTCAACTGGAGGCGCTCTGTCGACGGGCGGAACGTCGACCGGTGGCGTCCCAGCTGCGACCGGCGGAATCGTCAGCGCGACCGGCGGAATCGTGAACACGACCGGCGGAACCACGGGCGGTACGGCTCCTTCCACCGGTGGATTGCCGTCGACTGGCGGCACCATCAGCACCAGCGGAGCAACGAGCACGGGAGGCAGCACCACAGGCGGTGTTGCGACCGGCGGCACTGGGGGCGCGGGCGCCCCAGGGCTAGGCGGTAGCGCCGGTAGGCCGAGTGGCGGCGCTCCCAACGCTGGCGCGGGAGGAAAGTCCGGCGGCGCGGGCGGCGCGAGCAACGGCGGCAGCTCGGGCGGGAGCGCCGGAGGAAGCACCACCTTCGATCCGTGTCCGGCAAGCACTCAGCCCTGCAAGATCCTCCCGCTTGGCGATTCAATCACCGACGGCATCGGCTTTTCAGGCGGCTATCGAGTGGAGCTCTTCCACAAGGCCCACGCGGACGGCAAGAACATCACGTTCGTCGGAGGTTCGATGAATGGCCCGGCGATGGTGGATGGGGTCACCTTCCCCAAGGCCCACGAGGGTCACAGCGGTTGGACGATCAGCCAGATCGACGGCATCGTGCCGTCCCCCGCGCTGAATCCGGACCCCCATATCATCCTCTTGCACATCGGCACCAACGACATGGTGCAGGGAGCAAACGGTGCCCCGGACCGACTCAAGACCTTGATCGGTCAAATAGTCGCAGACTTGCCGGACTCGTTGCTGGTCGTGTCGAACATCATTCCGCTTTCTTCCGGGGGCAGCGCGGTCAACACCTTCAACGCCGCAGTTCCCGGCGTGGTGAAGTCCTTCGCGGATACCGGCAAACACATTCTCTTCGTCGATCAATTCAAAGGCTTCCCTACATCGGAGCTTGGAGACGGCGTGCACCCGAATCAAGCCGGATACGCGCGCATGGCCGGTGTTTGGTACGAGGCAATCAAGGGTTATCTGCACTAAGAGCGAAGTTTCCACAAAAAGCGGCGCAAAGGCTGAGGGCTCCGCCCTGTGATAGAAATCAGCGAGTGGGTCGCTGGGTTCATCTCCTCGCCTTGTCGGCAGGGCTTCAAAGCTTGAGTTGCGGCGGCAAGGCGCTCGACGACAAGCCCCGCGCGGAAGCGAGCGGCGGTGCCAGCGGCGCGTCGAGCACCGGCGGTGCGGCCAGCGTCGAGCAGCACCTTCTGGTCGCAAAGGCGGGGGTGCGCGCGTCACACCCCGACGCGACTTGGAGCGCGGATCGACTGGCCGTGGCCTATCTGATCGAATCGCGGGACGGTCGCAAGGGCCTTGGGCTCTCGATTTCGCGCAGCGAGTCGGTGGCGCGCGATGGCTTCGCGCAATTCGTGCTCCAAGAGCCATCTGCGCGCTACTCGCCGCGCATTGCGAGCGTTGCAGACGGCTACGCCGTAGCCTGGCTCGAAGCGGGTCAAGTTCCCGAAGCGCTGATGCTGCTCGCGGTGGACGGCGAGGGACAGGCCAAGGGAGACGCGCGGAAACTCGCGCACGTCGACGCGATGCAGTTTTCGCTCGCGAGCGCCGGACGCACCCTGGCCGTCGCCGCAACCGAGCGTATCGACGACGCCTGGACCGTGACCCTGCGCCTGGTAAGCGATGGAGTCGATCCAGCGCCTCGGGTGCTGGACAAGTGTACGCAGCCCTCGTCCCTGCCCGCGCTGGCGTGGGATGGCGCCGCCTTCGACGTCGTGTACGTGTGCGCGGATGGCGCGCCCGCCGCGCCGCGGATGCAGCTGGTGCGCATCGCAGAAACGGGGGAAATACTAGGCGCGCCTCGCGTTCTCCCGGCAGAACCCGCGGCGACGCCGTGCCCTTCGTTGGGGCTGAGCTTCGACCGCGGCGCCTTGACCCTTCTCTACGCGAGCCAAACCGCGCCGGCTGCAGCATCGTTCGTGCGCATCGACCCCGATGCAGAAACGCCGTTCGAGCCGCGTTCGCTGCAGGGTACGCTGCCCGCGGGGCAATTTTCGATCGCCGCTACCCCGAAGGGTTACGAAGTGCTCTCGACCGGCTGCCCGTCGCAGAACTTGCAGGGCGTGGCGGTCATTTCGTGCACGCTGGACGCGACCGGAGCGCCGAGCTCGAGTTGCCGGCGAATGCCGACGTCGAGCTCGGTGCCGCGGGCCAGCACGCTGGTGCCGACGCCGGAAGACGTCCTGTTCGTCTACGACGAATACTTGCTGAACTCGCATGCGACCGTCTTCGTCGTGCCGCTCCCCACCGAGCCTAGCGCAGGCTTTTCGCCAGTCTCGGTGGTGTCACCCGTGGGCGAACTCAGCCACGGCTCGCTCGCCTGCGCCGCTGGCGCATGCCGCCTACAAAGCTTTCGTGGCAACGGGCGCTTCCGCTCCGAGCCTCCTCGAGTTCTCGAGTACGACGAGCTCGGCAACGTCGAGGCGCTGAGCGTCGACTTGAGCTCCGCGCGAGTCGATGTTCGTTCCGACCCGCGGCTGTTGCCCGTGCGCACCGCGCACGTCGTACAGTCGGATGTCAACGGAGCCTTCGCGCTGCTCGACCCTCACGCATTCGAAGATCCGCCCTCGCCCAGCGAACTGGTCGGCCTCGACCGAAACCTGAGCGAGCTCTGGTCCCTGCCAATGCACCTGGGCGAACTGTTCGCTGAAGGCGACGGCGTGAGAGGCTTCGGTTACAACACGCCGGACGACACGCTGGTGAAAGACGGGCGCATCGTCGAAAACTCGCAGCGCAATCGGCGGCCCGTCTACGAACTGTCGTTCTGCGCCGGCGCCTATTACGATATCGACGCCGAGCGTCGCGTCATCTACCGCCTGGAACCTCGCGCAGACGCCAAATGGCTAGCGTTCGCCACGCTGCCCGAGGGGCGCGGCTGGTTGCGTTGCACGGCAGGCATGGTCTGCGCCGAGACTAGTGACGGTGTGACCCGAAAGTGGTGGTGCTGGGACCACGCCGGCAAGGCGCTTCCTGGCTTGGCCTCCGCTGACTACGACAGCCGCTTTTTCAATCGCTTCGAGGTGAGCTTGGGCCCGGACCTCGGGGTCGGATTCGTCGACACGCGCGCACCCACAAGTATCGCACTGACACGCTTGCGCCCCAACGGCAGCACCGCCAACTACGACCTGGGCGTGCCAAGCGGCCTGGAATTCAGCCAGTGGCGGGTCACCGGTGACGCTGCGAGCTTGCACGCCGCTTGGAACGACGCGAACACCGGTGACACGTACCTCTCCACGTGGGAGCTACGCTAAACGCGCTGGCTACATCTTCAAATCGAATTTCGCCTGTGTGCCGCCAATGGTTCCGGTCATTTGCGTGCCGCTTATTTGAAGATCGAACACCACCGAGTTGCCATCGCCGGCGATGCAGCGCTTGCTATCGCACGCGCACACGCCTGGGTTCCGACACAAGTCGCATTTCCCATACGGGTAATGTCGCTGGCTACCGTCTTCCTTGACTACGGTGCACACGGCGCCGTCCGTCGTCGTCCAGTAATCGTCGACGCAAGCGTAGCCACCGACGCTCTTGACGGGCGTTTGCAGCGCACACCAATCCTTCCAAAGCTCGTTGGCCGAGATCCGAAAATGCCGGACTCCGTCGGCCTCCGCACCCTGAATGATCGAGTAGGTGACTCCGGCATGCACGGACCGGGCGCGACCCGTGGAAAAATCGACATCGGACGGGTAGGCCGCATCGGGATCCGTTGCGGGGGGCGGCGCCGGTTCACCCGCGCCGATGTACGTCACCGTTCCGCACAGGCGACCGTTTGCGTCGGTGCCATCGAACTCGATGCGCCAGCGATCGTCTTGCGGGTTGAAGAAGAAGTCGAGCGTGTTCCCTTCCCACACCTGAGCGAAGGCCTTGCTGCAGACTTGCGGAACGAGCGGGCTCGACGGGATGCCGCCGGCACTGGTTCCGCCGCCCGTAGCGATGCCGATCGTTCCACCCGTCGCGGGGAACGAAACATCTCCGCCAATTGGTTTTCCGCCCGTGGCCCGCGTTGCGCCGCCCGCGCCCACGAATTCGGTGCCACCGCTCGAGGGCACCTCGCCACGGCCACCGACGCTCACGCCTCCAGTCGCCGTCGTTGGCGCACCACCTCGGGCAAAGTTGCTGCCGCCCAGGCTGGTGCTGCCCCCGCTCGCCGCCGCTTCACCGCCGGTCGTGCTGTCGCCGCCGCCCTCCGCGCCGTTGGCGGAGCCGCCCTTGTTCGAACCCACGTCGAGCGTCGAACCGCCGCAAGCGAACAACAGAATCAGGCTGGAAGAAACGAATTGAGCTTTCATATTCTCGGATTGGCGGGGCTCACCGCGAGCCGTCATGGATTTTGTGCAAGCGCCGCACGAATCGAGGGCAAGAACAAACTGTGCGGATACCGCGCGATGAACGCAGCCGCGAGCTCCCTCGCCTTCGCATAGTCGGAAGCGCGGATCAGCGACTTGATCGTGAGCGCGTCGCGCTCCTCCGCGAGCTCCGAGGTCGGATGCGCGCGCGCGTGCTCGGCCAGCGCCGCGAGCGCCTGCCCCCCGTCACCATGTGACAGCGCGCTACGCGCACGATCCAAGAGCGCCTGTTGCTCGGTCAACGAACCCGTGAGCGGTGCCGCAGGGCGATTGGGTTCGCTAGTCTCCGGTTGACCAAGCCCGGCACTGCGGCCCGGCGGAGCCGCGAGCGGAGCGCGCGGAAGCGGGAGCGCATTGCTCGGCGTTTCGCCTCGCGCCTGACTAACACTGGGCGCTATCACGGGCTCGGTGCGGACCGATTCACTCGTCGCCTGAACGGGCGCGTGATTGACCGCCCTCTGCAAGCCGTGACGCGCCCCCGACGAAGCAGACGCATTGGGAGCCGAGGGTTGCGACGCGGAACTCGGCGCCCAAATGCGCCCGGCAGTGGCAGCCACCAGCACCCCGCCGCCTGCCCCGGCTCCGAGCGCGAACGCGACCAGCCAGGCGCCGAGCGGATGCGCCGCGGCCGCGCCAACCCCCGCGCCCGCAGCGCCGCTCGCGCCCGCCCCGAGTGACGCTCCGCCTGCGACGGAGGCAGCGGCCAACGCCTTGCTCGATGCAGCAGCGCCCGAGGCAGCGGCCAGCGCCTTGCTCGACGCAGCAGCGGCAGCGCCGGAAGCTGCAGCCGGCGGAGCCTCGAGCAAGAGCGGCAAAGCCGCGGCGGCGCCGGTCCCCAACTGCGAGAGCGACTCTTGCAAACGACGAGAGACCCGCGCGCGCGCCGCGTTGCGCTCGGGCGCCTGCATTTGACCGCGCAAGGCCTCACGCAGCTCCTGCTCGAAGCGCTCGTCAGCCGACTTCTTCATCGCTCACCTCGCCGCGCGCGCAGGCGTCGAGCTGCTTTGCTGAAGTCTTCGCGCGCGAGACGCAGCCGTGAATAGGCAGTATTCACGTTGATCCCCAGTGCTTCGGCGACGTCGGGAATCGGGACTTCGTCGAGCTCGTGCAAAATGAACACCGCACGACGTTCCAGTTCGAGCCCTTGCAGGGCGACCAGCGCCAGCTCGAGCCGCTCGGTGAACACCAAGCGCTCGACCGCGTTCGGCGCGGAGTCGAACGGTTCATCGTCGAGTTGCAGGAGCTCACAGCGATTGCGAGAGAGCCGCCGGTAGTCGGCCGCGACGCGAAACGCGAAGCCGAACAGCCACGGCCGCAAGGGCCGGGAGGACTCGTATTGCCCGATCTGGTGGTACACCTTCAGAAAGACGTCGTGGGTGACGTCATCGAGATCGCGCTCGGGCACCCCCAGTCGGCGCAGCGTCTGCCACACGTAGCCGAAGTGCTCGGCGAAGGCCGCGGGAAAGTCGAGCCCCCCGCCGTCCGTGGGGGCGGTAGTGGCCGCGCCTTTCAGCGACCTCAATACGGGTCTGTGCGGAGAGTGCACCATCTGCGCTTTGGGCCTGGGCGGCTCCGCCCGTCAGGAAAAGATTAGGGCGGCCTCAAAATCGGACCACGCCTCCCGCTCCGAATGCCACCGCGAGTGGCGGCGCGGACCAAGCGGTCTCGTCATTTAGAATGATTGAAACCGGGGTGAGCGGGCGAAGAGCATCAACTTGCAGGGAAATTCCCCAAATACTTCGCTGCGGCCAGTCGAGACCGAGTCGAGCGCCGAGCGCGCTGTACGCTGCCAGATCCGTCCGGGGGTCACTCACCCCGGACGCGCCGGCCCACACCTCGCCAAAAAGCCCGAGGGCGCAACCAAATCCAGGCCCCCAGTGCACGCAGGGCGCGAGCACGACCGCGAGCAGCCCACTTCGAACGCGCCCCACTTCCGGAGCATCGACGCCCGAAGGGATGCCGAGTCGGGCTTGGAGCGCAAGTGAGAACAGGCCATGCCGACCGCGCAGCTGCAGCGACGCGCCCGCCGCGGTTCCCGGCGAAAGACCAGAGCTCAGCTCGGCGAACGCGCTCAAGCTGTAGTCGATCGGAAGAACCAAACGCGCGCGCTGGGGCTCTGTGCGCTCATCGCTTGGTGGCGTTCTCGGCATGACCGCGACCGCGGGTGCAACCGCGACTGGCGCGGGCGGGGTCGGCGGAACAGTGGCGGCTGCGGCGCTGTCTCGCGCGCCCGGCGCGGGCCTCGGCGAAGTGGGCGGCGGCGCGGCGGCGCCGAGCTCCGCGCGCTCGGGATCGATGGCGATGCTCACCGACAGCGCCATCGCGGAGACCAGCTCCGCGCAAGTCCCGTGCGCGCTGAGCTCCCGCAAACCTTGGCTGCTACCGTCAGAAATCAACTCCACGCGCGCGCGAAAGCCGTCCGAAACCCGCTCCACGATGACAGTAATGATTTGCGACGCATTCGCGTCCACCGGGTCGTAGCCGAGACGCTCGGAGATCGCCTTTCTGAGCTCGGCCGTGGTCGGACAGCTCTCCGCCCCCTCCGCGCGCGCATAGCTGAGCTGCGCGGTGGGAGCCGCGTGCACGGTCGCAGCCGCGAAAAGGACGCATCCCGCACAAGTCAGAGCCCAAACGGCACGCGATCGCTGCATCCCTTGGCCCCGACGGTATCACGACTACGCAGCCAAGTTTTTCCAGAATCTCAGCGACCGCGGCCGTGAGCGCCAAAAGACTCCGCTACGAACAAGGCCCGAATTCTGGGATCGTCAACGACGAAGCCAGCCAGGCCTCGGCGCAGTCCTGCGGGTCATAGTCGGTCACCTCGCTGACCACATCGAGCAGATCCTGCACGCGCGCGGCTTCCCCAGCAAAGCGCAGATAGAACGTGCGCAACGCCTCGTCGAATGCCGAGCGACCGACCTCTTGCTCCAGCGCGCGCAAGAAGAATGCGCCCTTCAGATAGGTCACGCGGTTGAAGAGCCCGCTGGTGACCACATCAATCAAGTTACACTGCGCCGGGTACCACGCGCGGCGATTGCCGGCCGGCAGACGCGATGCGAAATCGGCCTCGTAACGGGCCCACGTTGCGTCGCTGCCGGTAACCTCTTCGAGCACGCGAGCTGCGAGATAGGTCGCAGTGCCTTCGGACAGCACCAAGTCTTCCCAGCAGCGCAGACGAATCCCGTTGCCGAACCAGCCGTGCGACGCCTCGTGCACGTTCACCACCTCGTCGCTGATCGACTTGGCGGCGATATGCCAATACGGATGGTGCTCCATGCCGCCCAGGGACTTGGGCCCCCAATCGACCGCGACCACGCCCACGTCGCCACCGAAAAGGTACGGCCCCAAGTGCTGTTCGAGCCAGTCGAATGCTTCGACCAGATGAGCACCTCCGAGCGCCGCATCCGCTTCGCCGTCCGGTAAATGCCACATCGAAACGTGCGTGCCCGCCACGGTGGCGCCGAGCTCGACGCGCGTGTAGTCGCCCTGAACCCAGCCGAGCATGTACGACGGCGCTTCGTTCGATATTTCCTGCGGATAGACGAGCGTTTGGGTCGCACCGGAGACGCTCAGTTTGAAGCGCGTGCCATCGCTCGGGTTCGTGTTGCACGGAAAGACGTTGCCGCAGTAGTACGGCCAAATCAGCGTGAAGCCATCAGGCGAAATACCGTGCGACTCGGTGTTGAATTGCCAGTCGTACTCGACCACGATCGTGGTCGATTCCGCCGAGGCAGGCACCCGCACGGCGAGCCCGGTCGGGCCAAGCTCGTACGGCACGGGCTCGCCGTCCAAGCTAATCGAGCGAATGGTCAAGCCCTTGGCGTTGAACCTCGCGCCGAGCGTGGTCGACGGCGCCAGCGTGATCGCGGCCGTGCCGGTCTGCGTCGCCAGATCGATGTCGAGCTCGGTGAGCTCGATGTCGCGCTCGGGATAGATCACGATTGGATCGGAGCCGCCAGCACCTGCGTCGCTGCCGCCTGCGCCTCCGTTTCCGGTGCCACCCGGCCCGCTGCCAGCCTCCGTCGGACCACCACCAGCACCCGCAGCTGCTGGACCAGATCCGCCCGAGGCTTTCGCGCCCGCATCGCCGCCCGACGCGATGCCCCCAGATGCAGCACCGCCGCTCGCTCTCCCGCCCTCGGCGCCGACTGGCGGCGATGAGTCGTCCCCGCAAGCGGCGCTCAGCATCGTGGCCAACGCCAACAGCCCCGCACAGCAACTCACCCGCATGACCCCACATGCTAGGCCGCGAGCTAGCAGCAGAGCAAGCGCACGCCGCGATCCAGTAGGCTCGGCGCGCGCGATGTCCTACACGGGACGTGCGGTCCATCGCACCCGTTGGCGGCGCCCGAGCAAGTGAGAGCGCGCGCGAAACAGCCGCAGCTACTACTAGGCGGGCACCGCTGTTACGTGCGCGCTCGCAGGCGCGCCGCGACCGAAGCGCAGCCGCGCTCCGGCCATTCCCGTCCCAACACCGCGCCTGCCCTCGCGGAAACGTAAGTCGCTTCGTCGCAACGAAAGTTAAGGGCCATTCAGCACAAATTACCGATGCGCGAGCACGCGAAGAGGCGCTCAAGGGATGGACCCCAGTGCCGTTCGAAGCACTGCAGGGATCGCCACCGCCGACCATATGCTGCGTACCAAAACCGACAAGCTCTCACGCTCCGCGATCGCACTTGGCTGCTTGACCTTGCTGAGCCTGGCCAGCGGTTGCACGGCTGAGCCGGCAGACGACCAATCGGATTCCGCCGCCACCCTCGGCCTGGAGATCCCGTCCTGCTCGATCCCCGCGTCGTCGGGGTACGACACGACCACCTCCAATTTGACGCTCTCCATGGGGAGCGACACCAACCTGGTGCTCGGGGTCGTGCGCGGCTTCCTGTTCGTGAACGGTCGCACCTGCACGAAGCCGAACGGCACCGACCTCACCCCGGCCATGGTGAAAAGGATCACGATTGTCGGTTCGCCGGGCGACGACAAGGTGGCGATCGATACGCTGACCGGCGCGCTCGGGCCGTCGATCCTCGGAGCCGCGGGCGGCATCGTGATCGACCTCGGTGCGAGCAGTGCAGGTGACGAGTTCTCGCTGCGCGGGTCGGCCGCCGTCGACAGATGGCTGGCTGGCGAGCAAGGCGGCGACACCTACTTCGAAATCAGCGGTGACCGCGCGGCGGATATCAAGGTGTCCCACGCCGAGTTCATCAACATCAACTTGGGCGACGGCAACGATATCTTCGATGCCTCTGGCCCTTCTCCCGCACTGTCGGCCACGCACCTGAACGGCGGAGTCGCCACCTCGGTCTCGTCGCCGGTCGCGCTCGGCATCACCATCGGCGGCGGCGAGGGCAACGACACGATTACGGGTGGGAATGGCAACGACACCGTCAACGGTGGCGGTGGCAACGACACGTTCAAGGCGCGGAGCGGCGTCGACGGCGACGACACCTTCAACGGCGGCGACGGCACCGACAGCGCGGACTATGGCGCTCGCTCCGGACCGGTCACGGCTGCCTTGGACGGCACCACCGACAGCGGCGAAAGCGGCGAAAAAGACCATCTCGCGCTGGACGTGGAGGACTTGCTCGGCGGTCACGGCAACGACGTCTTGACCGGTAACGTCTCCTCCAATCACGTTCGCGGCGGCGAAGGAGACGATCGGCTGAGCGGTGGAGTCAACGGCGGCGCCTGCGCCGGCGACGTCGACGCGCTGGATGGCGAATCGGGCGACGACACGTTCGACCAGGGCAGCGCGCCCGACTGCGCGGACACGCTCAACGGTGGAGTGGGAACCGATCGCGTCGACTATCAGGGTCGCTCGGGCAACCTCAGCATTGCTCTCGACGGCCTCGCCAACGACGGCGAGCCGGCCGGCGCTGGCGAGAAGGACAACGTCAAGACCGACGTGGAAATCGTGATCGGCGGCGGCGGCGACGACCAAATCAAAGGCTCGGCCGCAAACGACGAGCTGCATGGCGGACCAGGCAACGACGTGCTCAGCGGCGGCGCCGGCAACGACGTGCTGTGCGGCGACAGCGGCAATGACGTTCTCAATGGTGAGACCGGCGACGACACCTTCGACGAGAGCGGAGTCGACCCCGAATACTTGGTGGCAGACGACAAAGGCGCTGGCAACGACGTCATGAACGGCGGCACGCACGACGGGCTCGGTCACGACACGGTCGACTACAGCGCCCGTACCACCGCAATCACCGCCACGATTTGCATGGATTCGACCAAGCCGACCGGTGCGGCCACGACTTCCCTAACAGGCACCTGCGCCGACAACGACGGTGAGCCTTCTGCGTCCGAACACGACAAACTGGTCAACATGAGCCACCTGATCGGCGGCTCTGCCGGCGATACTTTGAGTGGTGGCAGCGGCAACGATCTGCTCGAGGGCCGGGACGGCGACGACACGCTCAACGGTGGCGGTGCCAACGACATCCTGTTCGGCGACAACGGTAACGATTCCTTGTTCGGCGACGACGGCGACGACACCCTCGACGGCGGCGCCGCGACCACCAAGGACCAGCTCGAGGGTGGCACGGGTGCAAACGGCGGCGACGGGGACATCTGCATCGCGAAGGCCGGCGACGACGTCTTCGACTGCGAGCTCTGACCGCCGGTGCCCCGCGGGCGAACTATCTCGGGTGGCCGAGCCGTTTGCAGGTCTATTCATGAAGAATAGAGGACCGCTCGTACAAGCAATTTCCGCGGCTATTGGTGTACATTTTGGGGATGCCCCGGAACTGCTCTTCGAGGTAAGGTCTATTCGTGAGTCGAGGACCCCGCAGCGCTTCGGAGGCCGACCTCTGGCGCCGCCGATCGTTCGACGTGCAGGCGTCCGAGGTGGTCGCGGGGCGCGGTCCCGGGCCTGAACCACCCCGCGCGTGGGCGGGTCGCCTGTCGAAACTCATCGAAGCATCGCGACAACTACGAGAGGGGCCAAGCTGGTGGACGCCGGTCGACGCCTACTTCGGCAGCGTGGAGACGCGAGCGGAGCCGCACAGCTATTACTGGGACGGAATGAAACGCATCGGGCGCCGCGACCGTCCGCTCGTCTTTTTCCAGTTCACGTTTGCCGGCTTCGGCCAATTCGAGCTTTACGGGCGACCGCCGCAGCGCATCGGACCGGGAACGGGGTTCTTCGCGGTCATCCCCTCGCGGCATCGCTACTACCTACCAGAAGCCTCGCCCGGCTGGACCTTTGCGTGGATCGGCATCTACCACCCCTATCTCCTGCGCCGCATTGCCAAGCAGGTTGCCACTTCCGGCCCGGTGCTCGAGGCGCCCCCAGCTAGCCCATTCGTCGCGCGCCTCTTGCGACTGGTGCGCGGTGCCTTTCACAAGGACTTTCGCGACCGTTTCGAGGTCGAGCGGGAGCTGTTCGAGTTCACGCTCGCTTACGAGCAGCTGGTTCAGAAGGTGCGCGGCCCCGAGGGTGAGCGATTACTCGACGAGCTTCGCAGCCGTGTCCTCGCCGATCCGCGACGCCCGCTCGAGCTCGAGGTCCTGGCCGCCGAACGAGACATGAGCCAGAGCGCGTTCAGTCACTTCTTTCGCGCGCGCACCGGGCTCACCCCCGCCCGGTTCATGACCGAAGTGCGAGTGCAAGAGGCCGCGCGCCTGCTGGTGAGCACACGCCTGCCGATCGAACGCATCGCACACGACTGCGGCTTCGCCAACGGCAACCATTTTGGCAAAGTGTTCCGCCGTTTCCGCCACCAAAGCGCAAGCTCCTATCGGCGCTCCGTAGGCTGACGAATCGGCGCGCAGCGGCAGCTGAGCGGGGCCGCGAGCAAGGACCCGCTCGCGCGCTTACTGCGTCAGCTGCAGCCCAGGCAGTACGCTCGTTTGCTCGAGACCAACTGCCTTCAAGCTGGTCGGGGCGAGGCCCAGCGCACTGAGCACGGTGGGCGCGATCTGCCGTGTTTCGATGGGGTCGTCGATCACGTTGGGGGTCGGACTGCCACCGACTACCAGCAACGCGACGTTGCGATCATCGTCGCTCATGCCGCCGTGTTCGGCGAGCTTTTTCCCACTGTCGGTGTAGATCGTGCCGGTTACTACCACTACGACGACGTCAGGGACGCGCGAGTCGAGCGCTGGATCGCCGAACATCGTGCTGAGCTCGGAGCCGAAAATCACATGGTCGATGCCCGCTTGCTCCTTGTTCGCAAGCAGGTGTTCGGCGACGGCCGGAGCCTGCGAGGAATCAGTGAGCCAGAGCAACGCTACGGCGTCCTGAGTGGCCGCCGCCAGCAGCCCGCTTCCCACCTCCGAGACCAGGCCAGGTATTAGGCTGACTGGGAGGCGGTGCGCGCGGGTTCGGTCGATTGGCGACTGACCATGGCTGGCCCCGATGATGAGCAGTGTCGACGCCCACAACTTCTGCGAGTCGAGCTCGTTGACCAGTGTCTTCAACGAGTCGTCGACGCCGTCAATCGCCGCCGCAAGCTGGTCGCTAGGGGTTCCAGCTGCGTCCTCGTAACCGTAAGCTTTTTGCATCGCACTCACGGACTGAAAGTTCATGCCGAAGAACGCCGGAACCGAGGCCGCGTGACCGGCGTGGTCCTGGCCATGAATTTGCCGCACAACGGCTTCTAGCTTCGATGCGTCATACTTCTGCACTTCGCTGACCACCTTGCTCTGGACGGCGCTGATCTCCGGATCGAACAAGTCATCGACGCCGTTGCCCGATGGCCCACGCAGCACGTCATAGCTGAGGTGCTTGTCCGACCAGGCGCTGCGTCTGCCGGCGTCGTGCAGGACCTCGAACAGAGTGTTGACGCGCAGATACTGATGGGGAAAAATCGGCGTGCAACCAGCGGCCGGATCCCGCGGCAGCGCGCTGGGATTGATACCGCCACCTCCGTCGGGTTGCGAGCTATCGACGTCGACCGTCTCGCTGAAGTCGACCACCGTGCCCAGGGTCGAGCAATCCGAGCCCGGGGCGGCCAAGCTCCGATCGTAGGAGATGTCGTAAAAGACGCCGGTCGATCGGGGTGTGCCGCCAGTTGCCCAAGCGAGCACACCGGGAAACGAGTCCGAAGGAAACGGCGCGGCCGCCTTCGTGTAGCGAACACCGAGCTTGGCGAGGCGGGCAAGCGTCGAATCCGGCCGGCTCTCGAGGTACCGCGTTAGGTCACTAGCGTGAAATCCGTCGATGCTGATCAGGAGCACGCGCTCGATCTTGTCGGCGCCCGGCGCAGTTCCGGCCCAGTCGTCGTTCGTGCTGGTCAGTACTCGCTGCGCGGAGCAACCAAGCAGAAGCAGCAGCCCGAGCGGGCCGCAATGCCTGAATGACATGCAATGAAACTCCCTAGGCGCGCACCGCAAGGATTTTTCACGACGAGCGCGCGGGACGCTCTAGGAAGTAGCATTGCACTGTCGGAATCAGGCAGCGAAAGAGAGCGAAGCGATGAGCCGGGCGCGACGCGACGGGATTGCTCAACTTGGAGTAAAGGTCCGTCGCGCGCGCGCGGCCTACGAACGGCGGTTCAGATGGTACAGACGTAGTAGCGAAGGTTGTCGCAGTTCGAACCGGAGCACTGCGCGCCGCGCATGAAGTAGTGGAACCCGAAGTAGAGCGCGCCGCCGTTTTCCTCGGACATCCAGCCTGTCCAATGGCAGTCTCGCGGCGTGACCCCGCTGATGGTGGTGCACAGCAGCGAAATGTTGTCGCAATAGCCGCCGGTGCACGCGATGCTGGTCACCCACTGGTTCGCGCCGCAATAGCGGTAATTCGTGCCTTCCTCCGAGAAATAGGAGGTCCACGTGGAGGACCCGCGCGTTCCGCCGCTCGGCGTGCAATACGCGCGCATGTTGTCGCAGTTGGAGCCGCTACAGTTCATCTCGTCTATCAAACTCGCTCCGTCGCAGACCAGCGGAGGAAATTCTTCCGAGGTCCAAGACGTGTAGCCGTTCACGACCTTCTGAGCGACCGAGCCAACGCTTTCTTCGCCTTCTCCTTCTCCGACCTCGGTTGTGCAGGCGGCAAACGAGCTGACCACGACCAACGATGCGAGCAACGAACGTACTAGTTCACGCAGCATGACGAGCCCTCCTGAGCAGTTGTGCGACGGCTTGCCTCCGTCGCGGGGGGACCGGAATAACACGTTGCGCCGACTGCTCAGTGTACCCATTTTGGGTACGAGATCCGTTGCAACGCGCTCGTCGGTTCTCGCCGCCTGGCGCGCAAATATCACACAACGCTTGCTTCAGCGCGGTTCAGGGCCATCCAGGAAAAACCTCACGATGACCTCTTTCGCGCCGGAGCAGCGGAGCTTGTTTGCCATTCTTCTGACGTGCGTGCGCACGCTTGCGTAGCTACAGCCAAGCCTCACGCCGATTTCTTTGAGGTGCACACCGCGCGCCATTTCAGCCAGAATTTGCTGTTCTCGAGCGCTGAGGCGATAGCCAGCGGCGAGGGTCACGAGGCGCGACTGAAACCACTCCGAATCGTCGCGCGAATGGCGCGCGTTCGCCTCCACGATCATCCGTCTTCCTCCCGGTACGGGTGCGCTACTCGAGCGCAATCGTATTGGGCGCGATCCAAAATGCAAGCGGCGCAAGCTCCAGCGCGCACACTGAATTCGACGCGCAGCGAGCAGACCGTGTCCGCCACCCTGTCGAGAAGCGCCAACAGTGGCCATGCTCGCCGATCCATCAGCGAATGACCACGCCGACCACTCACCGCGCGCGGCTAAGGGCTCGCGGCGGCGCGAAAAATCGGCGATGCAGCGCCTTCGCCGATCGTAAACCATGCGCCGCCATCGGCAGAAAAGCTGACCCCTTCGCCTTGGACCTCACTCGGCGCGTGTAGCATCCAGGGCGACTTCGCGAGGGCGTCAGGCAACGACGTGCCCGCCGCACGTTCCCAGAGCAGCACCGCTTGGTAGGTGCGCAGCAGCACGAGCGTGCCATCCGGCGAGATGTCTCCGGACGTCAGCTGCGGGCCGCCGGCACACCCACCGAGCGAGACCTCGCCGACCTGCTGCAACACGACGTGAGTCTCGGCAGGGGTTGCCGCTGGGGCGCTGAAAATCTCGGAGCGGCCGTTGGTCTCTTTGGTCAAAATCCAAAGATCGGAGCCCTTCGGGTCGACCAGCAACGTCTCCGCGTCGTGAGGGCGATCCGGATAACTCATGCGAATCCGCTCCCACCCATTCAACGTTTGCTGCACGCGAGCCTGGGTCAACGACACGTCCGGCTCGCGCACGCGTACGACTTGGATTTCCGCGCGCGGGGCGACCGTCGAGTCGGTCACGCTGTTGTCCCCGATGTCGGCGAAGTACAGATCATTCCCGCCAGAGCGGCCCGGACCGATGGCAACGTCCTCCCAATCGACGGCGCTGAGGCCTGACAAGAGGTATTCCCCAAGCGTTCTGCCGGAGCTGTCCAGCGCGAAGAAACGCGCGCTGTCGCCAGAGTCGTTGTGCGTGTAGAGCACCCCCGGATGCGCGCGGCTTGCTTGCAGACCAGAGGCTTCGACTAACGCCGAGTCTTGGACGCGCCCCACTTCGACCGGTGCCGCGAAGCTCACGCACGCTCCGGTCACCGACCTGGCGGTGCTTCCAACCGGTTCGCAGGTTTCATCCTCGTCCCAGTTTCGGCAGCTTGTTCCAAGCCACAACCCGAGTGCCAGCAGCGCCTGCCACGTCGGGCGGCGCCCGACGAGAAAGCTCGCGCGCGCAGGCGCGCCTGCAAAGTCGTCGGTCACGATTTACCCGAACCGAGACTACCAGAGTCGGACCTTCCGCATTGCGAGCGCGAGCGACGCGGCTTTGCCTGCCTGGTCAAACCCGCGCTGGCGCCGCGACAGACGCGGGTCCGGGGCCGCGGGAGCGATGCCAAGAGCGAGCATGCACGTCGTCGGGTGCAGCGCCAACCCCGAACTATCCGTTGTCGACGCAATCAGCTGCGATCCGCGACACAACGTGATCGAAAGGCGCTCGATGGGCATTCCACCGTGAAGGCGTGCTCACGGGAGGCCTCACGATGTACCGTTCGTCCAAGTCGCCAGGCCGTCCGTTCGCTGGCTCGGCTCTGAGCCTGCTCCTGCTCGCCAGTTGCGCAAGCGACACCGCTGGCAATGGAAGTTCCTCGGGTGGCGCAGCAGGCGATACCGGTGCGGTCGACACCGGCGGTAACGGAGCGAGCGGCGCGGGCCGCAGCTCAGGCTCAGCGACTGGTAAGGGCGGGTCGAGCGGTGAATCGGCGCACGGCGGCGCGACGATTTCCGGCGGAGCCAGCGGCACGAACGGCACGGGTGGGTCGAACAGCGCCGGTGGGTCGAACAGCGCCGGTGGGCCTGGCTCGGGACTTGGCGGCGCGCAGAGCGGAGGCCGAGGCGGAACGACCGGCGACAGGTCGGGCGGTGCCGCGGGCACGAAAGGCGGGACCGGCGGCACGCCGACCGGCAGCGGCGGCTCCGCGGGAACGGCGAGCGGCTCCAGTCTGCTTCCTCCGGTCGATTTGCTGGTTCCGCCGCTTTCGTTCGATGACGCGAGCCTCACCGTGGTCTGGTCGAAACCCGCGGAGTATTCGCGGATCACGAGCTACGACGTCTACCTCGACGGTACGCTTTCGGGCTCGACGACCAAACTCTTTCATACGCTGACCGGGCTCGGCGCCGACTCGTCTCATTCGATCACGGTGCGGTCGCGCGCTGCGGATGGGTCGTCTTCACCGAGCAGTGTCGCACTAGTGGCGAAGACCGCGAGCCGCGCCGCGGTGCTCGACGTCACGGCTGCGGCGTATGGCGCGGTCGGCGACGGCACGACGCTGAATACCGCGGCTATCCAGAAGGCAATCGACGCCTGCCCTGCGGGCGGAAAGGTGGTCATTCCTACCGGGACGTTCAAGAGTGGCGCGTTGCTATTGAAGAGCAACATGACGCTCCAGGTCGACGGCACGCTGAAGGGCAGCGACTCGGTCGCCGACTATCCGTTCAGCAGCATGCGCTTCCCCTATTACGAGACCACCAACTACTTGGGGCTCGTCAACGCTTACACCACGAACTACGGGTCACTCACCAACATCCGCATTACGGGCACGGGCACTATCAACGGCGGCAGCGCGGGTGGCAGCGCGAGCGGCCTCACTGCGCTCGGCAGCGCGCAGGCCGCGGCCAAGACTGATTCGGCGCGCGCCGACCTCATCACCGTCAAAGGAGTCAAGGGCTTCTATCTGGGCGGGGTGACGCTGACCAATCCTGCGGAGCACACCATTTTCATCAGCTATGCGAGCGATGTCAGCGTGAACGGGATCACCGCCAACACCTTCGGCCTGCACAACGCCGACGGCATCGATCTCGCGGTGAGCGATCACGCCTTCATCTTCAACTCCACGTTCGACACTGGTGATGACTGCATCAACCTGAACGCCGGCACCAGCCGGCCGGGTGAGCAGGAAGCGCGCCCGGACGACCATATCCGAATCTTCAACAACCTGACCAAGCGCGGTCACGGCGGCGTCGTCTTCGGCAGCTTCACCGCCGGCTGGATTCAGAATGTTTGGGTCGAAGACTGCACCTTCGACGGTACCGACATCGGACTGCGCTTCAAGACCGGCGCCGACCGCGGTGGGGGCGCGCGCCTTGTCACGGCGCGTGACATCACCATGAAGAACATCGTCAATCAGGCGATCTTGTTCGACAGCACCTATACCCCTGGCACCTACCCGAGCGCGGCGACCCCGGGCGTCTTTCAAGAGGTCGTGATTCAGAACGTCACCTCCACGTCGAGCGGCGCGGAGGGGATCTGGGTGCACGGTCTTTCCGGCAAGCAACACCACGACATCACCATGAAGAACCTCTCCTTCGCGCGCAGCACGGGTGCGTCGCTGGATCAGATGAGCCAAAGCACGTTCGACACGGTGACCTTCACGAACAGCGGCACCGCGCCGTGGAAGCGCACCAATACCAGCGGCCTCACGTTCACGAACTGCTCGCCGAGCCCGTAGCCCGCTCCTGACGACGCCGATTCAGGCTTTCGATGCCTCGCTCGACGGCTCGGCGAGCGGTCCGGGGAAGCTCAAAATCAGAGAAATCTTTCCGTTAGCGTCGATCTCGCCCGCGTCGAAGGTCTCGGGGCTCGTGCCGTTCCGGAAATCGGAAACCGCGCGAAAGCGAAAAGTGGTGCCCCGCGCGTCCACCGCGCTGACGACGCGAATGCGCAAGAGCTCTGGATCCGCGTACGCCCTAGTGAGCATTTCAGCGATTGCCGCGCGGCCTCGAAGCTCGCGACCGCGCGTGACCATGCGCCCGTCATCTGCGAAGCACGCCTCGAGCAGCGCGGCTCTCGTCGCCGCGTCGCGTTCGCAACACGCTCGAATGTACGTAGTGACGGCTTTCTCGACCGCGCTCGACATGGGGCACGATAGCGCTTGGGCGTTTTCACGCCAGCGCGCGTGGCGACCGTGGCGACCGTGCCAGGGCGGCACGCGGTGCTGCTTTACAGTGGTGCGCAGGCGCGGCTGCAAGGCGGGTTTTCACGGGGACAGGGACCTAGTGACGCGCTCGGACTGCGAGCGCGCCCGTAGCTGTGAGGCGCCCAAGTCACTTGGCTCGTGAGGGTCGCTGCAAAAGCGCGTGACGGTTTAGCTGAGGAGGTGGCTTGGTGATGCTTCCAATTCGTGCGCAAGCCACTGCGCAATCGCTGAGGCAACGTCACTCTGCTGCCACTCGCTCGTGTGAGGTTGTCGACGTTCCGAGTTTCGACAGGAGGCCTCATGAGCTCGACGACTCGACGCGATTTTTTGCGCACATTTGCCGCCGCTACTGGCGCCAGCGTTGGTTCCAACTTGTTTCCCCCGAGCATCCGCAAGGCGCTGGCGATTCAGCCGTTGCGGCACAAGGGCACGATCGAGGACGTGAAGCACGTCGTGATTTTGATGCAGGAAAATCGCTCGTTCGACCACTACTTCGGGACGCTGAGCGGTGTGCGTGGGTTCGGCGATCGCTTTCCGATTCCGGTTCCGAATGCGCCCGGCATCGTCAATGGCACGGTCTGGTACCAACCGTCGGCCACGGGCACGCCGCCGGTGATCGCGCCGTTCCGTCTGGATACGGTGCAGTCTTTCGAATACATGCGCGTGGAAGGCACGCCGCACGCTTGGCCGGATGCGCAGGGCGCCTGGGGTCAGGGCGTGATGAGTGAGTGGCCGCGCTTCAAGCAGAACCACTCGATGGGCTACTTCACCGACCAGGACATGCCCTTCCAGTTCGCGCTCGCCGAGGCGTTCACGATTTGCGACGCTTACCACTGCTCGTTTCTCGGCAATACCAACCCGAACCGCCTGTTCTTGTGGACCGGCACCAATGATCCGCTGCAAAAGCACGGTGGGCCGGCCATATACAATCAGTACGACAACGTCGATTACGAGTCGGCGGGCGGGTACACGTGGCTCACTTACTGCGAGCGGCTGCAGGCGGCGGGCATCAGCTGGCAGGTGTACCAGAACATGGCGGACAACTTCACCGACAACTCGGTCGCGGGTTTTCGCACCTTCCGCGCGTCGTACTTCGGCGAGGCCGGGGCCAATCCCGAGCTCGCGCGTCGCGGGCTGTCGACACGCGACCTCGACCTGTTGGAAGAGGACGTGCTGAACGGCACGTTGCCCCAGGTGTCCTGGATCGTGGCGACCGCTGAAGGCTCGGAGCACCCCGGACCGTCGAGCCCGGCGCAGGGGGCCGATTACACCGCGCGCGTGTTGGAGGCGCTGACGGCCAACCAGGAGGTGTGGGCGAGGACGGTGCTGTTCGTGAACTTCGACGAGAACGACGGCTTCTTCGATCACGTGCCGCCGCCAGCCGCACCGAGCTATCTGGTGTGGGACGCGGACGAGAGCAAGCGGGTACTGGCTGGCGCCTCCACCGTGGACACCCTGGGCGAGTATCACGAGTTCGTGCCGTGGGACGTGCCGGTGGAGCGCGCGCTGCCGCTGCACCGACCGTACGGGCTCGGACCGCGCGTGCCGATGTACGTGGTCTCGCCCTGGAGCAAAGGCGGCTGGGTCAACTCCGAGGTGTTCGACCACACTTCGGTGATTCGCTTTCTCGAGAAGCGATTTGGTGTGAAAGAGCCGAATATTTCGGCCTGGCGGCGCGCGGTGGCGGGGGATCTGAGCAGCGCGTTCAACTTCAGCGATCCGGATGACGAAGACTTTTATGACGAGCTGCCGGACACGATCGAACTCGCGGAACGCGCGAAAATGCTGCCCGGGCGCAGCACGCCACCCACGCCGGATCTGCCGGATCTGCCGGTGCAGGCCTGGGGCGTGCGGCCGTCGCGAGCGCTGCCTTATGAGCTGCACGCGCACGCCAAGGAGCGAGACAAGGCGGGCAAGGTGGCGCTTTCGTTCGCCAACACGGGTCGCGCGGGCGCGGTCTTTCACGTGTACGACAAGAAGCACCTCGATCGGATTCCGCGGCGCTACACGGTCGCAGCAGGCCACGAGATCGGCGGCGAGTGGGACGTGAGCGCCGATGGTGGCGCGTACGACCTGTGGGTGCTTGGTCCAAACGGCTTCCACCGGCATTTCACCGGAAGTCTGGCGCTGCAACGGCACCCGTCACTTGAGCCGGAGATCCGCATCGAGTATCACCGGCAGCGCGAGAGCCTTCGCGTGCTGCTGCTCAATCGCGGCGCCGCACCTTGTGTCTTTACGCTGACGGCGAACGCCTACCAGACGCACGCGGAACCGCTGAGCCTTCGCGTCGGACCGAGAGACGATCGCGAACACATCTTATCGCTCAAGCGGAGCGCGAACTGGTACGATTTCACGGTGCGTGTGGTCGGGCTCGACGCTTACTCGCGTCGCTTTGCAGGTCGCATGGAGACTGGCCGACACTCGCTCAGCGATCCGGGGTTGGGCGGACGCGCGCGCGGGCAGCAGAGCGGCTGAGCGGGCGCGACGAGCACTAGGCGGTTGACGCAAGCCGTTTTTGGGGCTGGCGTCGCCGCGCTCGGAGGGTCTCGAAGAGCCGCCCACGACGGATCGTTCTGCTTTGCACAAAACGGCATCTGCGCTCGCTCTCTCCTTAAGAGTGCGGGCGCGGATGTCAGGCGACACGATCTCCTACGAACGTTGCGGGAATTGGTAGGCGAGGTGTCGTGTGGTGCGAAGTGGCAGGCTCGGATTTTTGCTGTTTTTGCTGCTGGGGCCGGCGTGCGGCAAGACGTCCGAGGACGACCCTGCCGGCGCATCGCCGGTTTCCGGCGCGCCCGGCCAGGGTGGGGCCACAGCCAAGGGCGGAGCGCCAGGCGCAGGGGGTAGTCGAGCCGGAAGCTCCAGCAAGGGCGGCAGCGGGGGCGAGGCCGTGGGCGGCGGTGCGGATGAAACCGGGGGCAGCAGTCCGGGCGGAGGAAGTGTGGGCGGCAAGGGCAGCGGGGGGACCGGCGCGGGCGGCGGGCCCGAGCTCAGCTCGGTCGACCTAGCGGGCGCGCCCATCTACACGCGAGTGCAACGGCTCACTGTCACTCAGTGGGAAAATGCGGTCACGGACATTCTGCGTTTCAAGGAGCGCCATGATCTTTCCGCGCAGTTCGTGCCGGCAGTCCTGGGCGTGACCGCGTTCAACAACAACGAGCTCGTGCTGTTCGTGGATTCGCGGGGGTTTGCCGACTTCGAAGCGGGCGCAGAGGCTGCCGCGGCGATCGCTACCGGCTCTGCCGAGGCGCTCGCCGCGCTCTACGATGGCGACGACGGTCCCGGCTTCGTCAAGACTTTCGGGCGGCGCGCGTTTCGTCGCCCACTGACGCTCGAAGAAGAGAGCAAATACCAAACGGTCTTCGCGCTCGGTGAAAAACTCTACGGCGCCGGGTTTGCGAACGGTGCCGCGCTGGTCATCCGAGCCATGCTGGAGTCGCCGCATTTTCTGTACCGCACCGAGCTCGGCGCAGCGGGCGATCCGCTGAACGCGTACGAGCTCGCGTCCAAGCTTTCATTTTGGTTACTCGGAACCACCCCGAGCGACTCGCTGCTGGACGCGGCCGCCGCGGGGAAATTGGCCGGCAGCGACGACCTCGAAGCGACCGCGCGAGCGATGCTCGACGACCCGCGCGCCGCGCTGCAAATGCGCGATTTTCACACTCAGCTCCTCCGTTTCCCATCCTTCGAGACTATCAGCAAGGTCGGCGTGCCGGAGTACACGACAGCGCTCAACGCGGAGCTCACGCTCACGACCGACGCGTTCTTCGATCACGTCTTCGAAGAAAACCTCGGCTTGCGCGAGATCCTGACTTCGCCGGAGGGCTACGTGTCTCCAGGCCTCGCACCACTTTACGGTCTGGCCCCGGCGCGCGGTCTCGAGCTGCGCAACCTCAGCCCGGCCCGTAGCGGCTACTTCATGCAGATTCCGTATTTGATGCTCTGGGGCAACAACGCCCAGTCCAATCCGATCCAGCGCGGCCGCGCTCTCGAAGCGGCCTTGTTGTGCGCACCGCCACGCCCGCCGAGCCCTGAGATTCCGCCGATACCCGATCCAGTGCCGGGCCTGACTACCCGTCAGCAAGTGACGCGACTGACCTCGGCTTGCGGCGGCGCTTGTCACAGCGTGTATATGGATCCGCTCGGATTCGCGTTCGAGGCTTTCGATGGGATGGGGCGCGAGCGCACACTCGATAACGGCCAACCCGTCGATACCACGGGTAGCTATCCCTTCGCCGAGGGAGTCAAGAATTTCGCCGATGCCAACGAGCTCATGAAGATCATGGCTACGAGCCCGCAAGTGCACACGTGTTACTCGAAGAGCGTCACGGGCTTCGCGCTCGGGCGCGACCTGGTCGAGGGCGATCGGCCGCTGCTGGAGTCGTTAGCGAAGGTGAGTTTGTCCAAGTCGCTCAAAGAGGTCGTCGTGGCGCTCGTCCGTAACCCGGCGTTCCGCAACCGAAAGGACGGGCAACCGTGACCGCGTCTGCAATCGGCTCGGGGCGCTCGCGCATCAACCGCCGCGCGTTCCTGCGCGGCACGGCGGGAGTCGCGGTCGGGCTTCCCTTCCTCGAAAGCTTGCCCGAACGGTCCGCCTGGGCCGCCGGGCATGCTCCGGTCTTCAGTCTGTTCATCTGCGCGGTCGATGGCGTCGTCCCGGCGAGCTTCTTCCCCAGTACGCTCGGCGAGTTCACAGCCGATAGCCTCGCGGCTGCAGGCAAAGCGACGAGCAAGCTCGCCGCTCACGCAGACAATTTGCTGTTCGTCAAAGGCATCAACTGGCCGGCGAACCCGGTTGGTGAGCCGCACGCTGAGTCGCTGTGCATGGCGCTCACCGCTATTCCGCCGGCCAACAACGGCAGTCAGGCCATGGCGGGCGGGCCATCGGCGGACTGGGTCATCGCGCGCAAGGTGCAGGGCGGAGCTCCGCCGCTCACGCTGTATGCCGGGGCCAAGAGTGGATACATCAACGAGCGCCTGTCGTTTACCGGTGCGGGCCCAGGTATGGTGACGACCGCCCTCAACAATCCTTACCAGCTCTACAAACAGCTCGTCGGCATCGTGTCAGCGAACGGTACGCCGACGCCGGGCGCGGACCAGGCGAAACGCCTGTTACTCGAGAGCCGCAAGAGTATTCACGACTTGGTACGCGACGATTTGCGTGCCCTGATGGGAAACTCACGCATGAGCTCGTCCGACCGGCAACGGCTGCAGCAGCACTTCGACGCCATCCGCGACATGGAGATCACCATGGACGACATGGGTAGCGACATGGTGAAGGGCTGCGCGTGGGGCGGCGTGGAAATCAGCAAGCTCGAAGCGCTAGAGACGTTCAAGTTCACCAACACCGGTATGATCGAGGACATCGCGCGCCTACAGATGAGCCTGGTCGCGCTCGCGTTCGCCTGCAACTACAACCGAACGGCGACCCTGCAGTGGGGGGACGGCACCGACGGAACCATCTACCCCGTCCCTGCGAATGAATCACTCGGATGGCGAATGAACTTCATTTGCCATCGCGCGCAAAGCGACGCGGCAACCGGCAACAACCCCCAAGCCGCGCAAGCCCACGCCGAAATCGACGCGCTGAGAATGCAAACGTTCGCCGCGGGCCTCGACCACTTCAAAGCCCGCGGCCTCGACGACAAGTCGCTCGTGCTCTGGACCAACGCGATCGCGGACTGTCCGTCGGACTCGTTCAAGAACGTGCCGCACATCATTTGGGGTGACGGCGGTGGCTACCTGAAACAAGGCACGTACGTCAACGCTGGCAACACGACCAATGCCCCTCTCCTCAACACGCTGATCAGCGCGGCGATTCAAGATACGGGCGAAGTTATGGAGAACTTCGGCAGCGGGCCGAGCGGGCAGCTCTCGATCGTGCTCGCCTGAGCCGCTGACCCAACGCACGAAGCTCTCCTCGACACGAGGGCCCGCCGGGCGCCGCGGACTTGCCGACCAGCGACGCGCGAGGGAACATGGCCGGCATGAACAGCCGGGGCCGTTGGGCCAAACTGCGGCGAAAGGTCGACCATTCCCGCGAATACTGAGCGGTCCACGCTGCTCACTTCACCGCTGTCATTCGCGGACTTCGTGTTTCGCGTGGCGTTCTTTTTGTTGGCGCCCGCGGCAATCGTCGTCGTGGCTGAGCTTTTTCCCGTGCGCGGCGCGCTCATCGACGTCGGCCTCGCGCTCGCGGTGTTCGTAGCCAGCGAAGCGCTGCGCGGACCGGTGCAAAAGTGGAAGCCGCTTTCGTGGCTGCTCTCGGAGGCGCTGCACTTCGAAGCGCACTATCGCGCACGCGCGCCGCGCCCCTTATGCTCGTGCTCGCGTTGCTGATGCCCATCGCCACCACCGTGGTTTGGTATCACGGGAGCTTCCGGCGAAAGCGTCTGCTCGTGGTCTTGCTGGCAGGTTTCCTCTCCACCGTCTTGTCGCTCGTCTACGTCTCGCGGCGCCGCGATCCGATCGTCTCCTACGCGACTCGGGAACGCGTCAGGCTGCGCACCGCGGCTGCCCCCAAGCCCGCGCACCGCGCGCTTCGAAAAGCAGTGGCAGCCGCGCTCAACGAAGCCCTGAAGTTTCCCGAGGTCGAAGGGGACGGCGGTGTCGAAGGGCTGGCCCTCGAGCGGGCGAGCGAGCTTCCGCCGGGCGCCTTCCGAGCCATGCGCCGCGCCGCCGGCGCCAACGCCGAGGACGCCGCGCTATGGGCATGGCCTGACGAGCTCGGCTTCGACGACCACGACGAACCTCGCCGCCGCCGGGCACAACGAGGCCCACGCGGCGTCGCCACGCGCGCGAGCGCGGACGCTGGGATGGGGACCCTTCCGCAACCGAGCGCGTCGAGCGAAGTAGGGGTGCCGTAAGCGGCCTCGCAGTTACGCTTTCGAAAGAAACAATCTGCCGAGCCGAGCACTCGCGGCGACCGAGCGATTTTGTCGCAACCCGCACGGGAAGGTTTTTCGCTGGGGCCCGTATTACTCCGCACGCCAAAAGTGGTAGGAGGTCGAGGCATGACGAGGTGGTTGGCGATAGCGGTGCTCTCCGTTTGTTTCGCGGGCTGCGGAAGCGACGGCGGGGCGAGCGATGCGACCGGCGGGGCCGGTGGACTTTCGGGCAGCGGAGGCAGCGGGGGTGGCGGCGGCAAGACGAGCGTGGACAAGCAAGCGGTGCTGAGCTGCGACGATCGCACCCTGGTTGCCACGTCCGGCTTCGCGCACGACTTGGCGACCGACTCGCTGAACTACTATTGGCTCGGCGTCGGGCCAGCGGGCATTGCCGTGCTGAAGAAGGCCAAGAGCGGCGGCGAAAACTCGATTGTTACCGAGTTTCCTGGCTATTTTTCGTTTCTCACCGGCGCTACGGACCTGCCCGTGTCCGGCGACTCCCAGTTCTATATGGACGACACGGTCGCGGACGACGCCGACGAGTACATCTACTTCAGCGGAGACACGCAAATCTGGCGCGTGAAGAAGGACGGCACTGAGCCGGTCCAGCCCGTGAGCGGCACCGACCTGAACGAGCTCGGGCCTGCCACCTGCAACTTTGCGCGCAGCGTGCTCGGCCCTGACGCCTTGTACACTTGCCGGCAAGGCCGCCTCTTTCGCATGGATCGCGCTGGCGGCGGCCAGGCCGTGGCCGTGTATTCTGCACCGGAGGGTGAGAGCATCGACGCTTTCGCCGTGTCCAAGAGCCAACTGTTCGTCAACGGCAGCTTCGACGACGCGCGGCACCTGAGCCCGATTCTCGCGCTGCCGCTGGCAGGGGGAGATCCAACCGAGTACGGCGCGATGCTCGCGGGTCTCGTGCCCGACGCGCTCGTGCTGATGGGCGACACGCTGCTCTTCAACTCGCTCGTGGTTCTGGACGGCGGGAATCTTGCGACCACGAGCGAGTGGGCATCCCGACAAGGCACGTACAAACTCACGAGCGCGACGGCAACGCCCGAGAAGATCAGCGAAACCAATCTCGAGCTGGTCAGGGGGGTCGGGCAGGACTCCAAGTTCGCGTACGCCGTGGTGGGCGATCAAATCATCGAGCGCATCTCGCCCGACGGTGTCACGAGCACCTACGTCGACTGCAGGGACTCGGCCGATGACGTGCGCTTCCAAGAGCTCGTGGTCGACGACGACGGCGTCTACATTCGGCACGAGGACAACTTTTACCGCTTCGGCAAGTAGCGCCCGCCTCGTTAGAGGTCAGGGCGCGCACGCGCCGAGGTCATCGTTGCCCTCAATCAACGCTCCGCCGGGAATTTGCGCGACTCCGATGCGGTCGCGAAGCCACTCAGCCTCGCAGGTGGGCAACGTCGAGTTTTGCGTCACGCTGAGCCGCAAGCCGATGCTCGACAGTGCCGACAACGCATGAAGGCTACGAAGCGCGGGATTGTCGCGGATTTTGAGCTCGCGTGCGACCCGAACCAAGTTTTCTAGCCGTCGAGAACGCGTTCAACGATTTCGTCGTTCGGCCGCGCAAAAAAGTGCGAGCCTCTCGAGCGCGCTCGAGGGCGTAGTTCATCCCGGCAATGCGGGCTCGACCTTATTCGAGCCCTGAGTCCCACGCTGGCGGATCGCTGAAATGCTCGCTCAAGAAGTCGACCGTGGCCCGCACCTTGGCCGAGAGCTGTCGGCGCGACGGATACAGCGCGTAGATTGCCGTGCGCTCGAACTCCCAGCCCGGCAGCACGCGCGAAAGTCTGCCGGATGCTAGCGCGCCCGCGACCGATTGAGTGGGGCCCACCGAAATTCCCTGCCCGGCCTCGGCGGCGGCTACGAGCACGCCGATGTTGTTGCTGGCCAGGCCTCCACCAATCGACACGCGCGCAACGCCGTTCGGTCCGAGCAGCCTCCACTCGTTGGGGCGGCCCATGTACGTGCAGGGCAAGCACACGTGGTTCGCCAAGTCTTCCGGCTTTTCAGGCGTTCCGTGGGCGTCGAGGTAAGTCGGTGATGCCACCAGAATGCGTCGATTGGTGCATAACCGGCGCGCGACGAGCCTCGAGTCCTTGAGCAATCCGATCCGTACGACCAAGTCGATGCCCTCCTCGACCAAGTCGTTGATGCCGTCTTGCAGAATGAGCTCGACGCTCAACGCGGAATGTCGCGCGAGCAGCGAACCGATCAGCGGCGCCAGGTAAGCTTGTCCGAAGGGTACCGGTGCTCCCAGCCGCAGCGTGCCGGTCGGTTCCAGAGCCGCTTGTTGGACCTCGAGCTCGGCGGTCGTCAGATCCGCAAGCAGGTGCTCGGTGCGAAAGCGAAAGGACTCGCCGGCGCGAGTCAGCGTCAGACGCCGCGTCGTGCGTTCGAACAGTCGGATGCCGAGCCGCGTCTCCAGTCGGGTCAGTAAGCGACTCACGCCGGAAGGCGTCAGGCGTAGCTCTTCGGCCGCGGCGGAGAAGCTCGCGTGCTTTACCACGGCGTGAAACACCAACAGGTCGCGGATATCCGTGAGCACCGCTACGAGCTCCCCCCGCGGGGTCGCGCAGGCTGGTCAGCATCGAGACCGAGAGGGGCGCGACGGAGCTCCTCCAGCAAGAAATCGAGCAGCCTACAAACCGTGCTCGATAGCGCTCCGGACGGCGAATAGTAGGCGAAGATCTGAGCCGGCTCGAACTCGTACTCGGACAGCACTCGGCACAACTCACCGGAACGGAGATATGGACTCGCCGACGTCGCGGCGCCCATGGCGATTCCCAACCCTTGACTTGCGGTCAGTGCGAGAACCTCGACGTTGTTGGTCGCGATCGGACCCGAGACGCGCACGCTCTCGGGACCGCCGGGGCCGTTCAGCAGCCATTCACTGGGTCTTTCGAAGCCGGTGAACACCACGCAACGATGCTCGGCCAGTGCTGCCACGGTTCGCGGCGCGCCGTGCTTTTCGAGATAGGCCGGCGCTGCAACCAGAAATCGACGCTCGGAGCACAGCCGACGAGCGCTCAGCGGCGTATCGTTCAGCGGTCCCGTTCGGATCAACAAGTTCATCCCGTCTGACTCGAGACCGACGCCACCATCAGAAAGCTTCAACTCGATCGTCAAATCGGGGAAAGGCGCGGCGAAGAGGCTCAGCGCGGGCGCGAGGAACGACTGTCCCAAAGCTACCGGCGCCCCGACCCGCAAATGACCGCGAGGAGAAACCGAGCGCTCGCGAAGTTCGTGTTCCGCCGCTTCCAGGCCCTCGAGAAACTGGGTCGTGCGCTCGTGAAAAGCCTGCCCGGCTTCGGTCAACGACAGCTTGCGCGTGGTGCGCTGCAGTAGTCGCACGCCGAGCCGCTCCTCCAGGCGAGAAATCACCCGGCTCACGCCAGACGCGCTGAGCGCGAGCTCCTCGGCCGCTTTGGCGTAGTTGCCGTGCCGGACTACACAATGCAGCACGAGCAGATCTTGCGTTTCTGCCACCATGGTGGAGCCCGCGCTCGAGGGCTCTCGAGTGGCTTAACCGCGCCCACGCGCAGCCGCAACCCGCTAACTGCGGTGCCCGCCGGCAAGCAGCGGCAACCGTGTTGCCGAACCTATCGCACGCAATGCGAACGGTACGACGAACCCCAGGCCAGGCCGGATTTGAGTGGCGCTTGGAGCGCTGCCAGCATCAAATACCGTCGCTCGGCTGGCGCTCGACGCGCACTTTGGCGGCGAGCGAAGGGCTCACCCATAACTTGTTATGAGCGTCGACGATCACGACGCCCACGTCGGGCATCGACTCGGCGAGCTTCATCCCCTTCTCTGGGCCCAGAATAAAGACCGCGTCGTCAATCATGTCGGCTGTCACCGCGTCCGGTGCATGCACGGTGACGCTACGCGAGGCGGTTGCCGGGTATCCGGTGCGCGGATCGATGATGTGATGATAGCGCTTGCCGTCGAGCACGAAGGAGCGTGCGTAGTCACCTGCCGTGCTGAAGGCGTGATTCTCGAGCTCGATCGCGGCGAAGAACACGCCCTGTGCGGCACGCGGATCTTGAATGCCGCTCACCCACGGCGTGCCGTCCGGTTTGCGACCCGCGCCATAGAGGTCACCGCCCGCCTGCACCAAGAAAGAGTTCAGGGAGGCGCGGCGCAAGACGGCCACCGCGCGATCGACGATGTACCCTTTCGCGATCCCGCCGAGCCCGATTTTTCGGCCCCTCGGAATGCGCACCCGCAGCCCTTTGCTGTCGAGCTCGACCTTGCGATAGTCGATCAGCGCACGCAGCTTCTTCACCTCCGCAGGGCTCGGCAGCGTAGGAGCGGTGGTCTGCGCCGAACCGAAGCGCCACACGCCACTCATCGCCTGAAAAGTGATGTCGAACGTGCCCTCGGAGACCCGCCCGGTCCACAGCGACTTGGCGATGACTTCGGCGGTTTCAGGGCCCACGCTGACCCACTGTCCCGCCTGCAGGTTGATGCGCCCGACCTCGCTGTCGTCGCGCCACTCGCTCAAGATGGCCTCGAGCCGGCGCATTTCGGCGATCGCCGCGTCGATGGCGAGCTCAGTGTGCGCGCGGTCCACCTGCTCGTTGGTGTACACGATGAAGTGCAGCGACGTGCCCATCGCGCTGTCCTTGCGTTCGACCTTCTGCGGCGGTTCACGGCGCGCGGCGCTCTTCGCTCCGCCAACCGCGCTGGCACTGGGCATTGGCGAGAGTTGTCTGACTTTGGCCCCTGCATTCGGATCGGCCTTCGCGTCGCGCTTGCAGGCCGGCAACAATGTAAACAGCCCTGTCGCCAAGAGCGCGACGCCGCCGAGCAGTAGGCGCCGCTCGAACCCGCGATGTAGCATTGCCCGGATCCTTAGCCGATTTCGCGCAGCCTGGAAAATGCCTCGCTTCCCGGGTGTACCGGGTGAAACACCCGCTGCGCGGCACGCGGATTGCTCATATCCTCGACATGGTGGAAGCACCCCGCAAATTGCTCGCTGTTTCGTCGCTGCTGCTCGCGCTCGGCGGCTGCGATAGTAGCGAAGAGTTCACATCCGACATCGCGGACGTTGCCGGAAACTACACGGTGGCCGTCACCAACGGTGCGAGCTCCTGCACCTTCGACTGGGAGGAAGGCAAGGAGTCGACGGGCATCGACCTGACCATCACGCAGGACGGCGAAAACCTGCACGCAACGCTCGGTGGAGTCACCGGCGCTCTGTTCAGCCTGCTGTTTGGCTCCGCTGAATTCGACGGCATGCTGCACGGAAAATCGCTCGACCTCACCAACTACGGCCAGCGCACGTCCCAGCAAGGCAACTGTTCGTTCACTTACAACTCGATCGTGAGCGCCACACAAATGGGTGACGCGGTCGAAGGCACGATCACTTACACCACCAAGACCAATGGCAACCCCGATTGCGCGGCGGTGGAGTGCTCGGCCGTGCAGCGCTTCAGCGGTAGCCGTCCGCCAAAGTGAGCGCGTCGCGCGTTAGATCGACGCGACCAAGGAATTCAGCGAGCGCGGCGCCGGCAAACAACCGAGCCCGCGCAACGTCTCGGCGAGCGCGGACTCGATTGGGGTGTGCGGCTCCTTACCGAGAAAGGCGACCAGCTTGCGATTGTCGAGCTCGAGCGGAACCGTCCAGAGGTAGCGCATCTCCTGCATTTCTCGGAAGGTCTCGACGAAGGGCGAAAGCAGAGTGGTCGCGATCCAGGGAAAGCGCCCGACCTTGCCGCGAGTGAGACCAGCGGCGGCCCGCGTCGCTTCCGCCAGGGCGACGCCGCGCTCGAACCAGTGCCCCTTGAAGTGAAAGACGTCAAACGGCGCGAGCTCGCCCTCGCGCTCGAGCAGCTGCACGATGGTCTCGGCCAGATCGGGCAGATAGGCCCACGAGTGACCGACCTCGTGCACGCCCGGGTAGCTGACCGAGCGCGGCGGACGACCTGGTTTGACCACGCCGTAGTTGAACCAGCTGTTCGCCGCGCGCGGCCCAAAGAAGTCGCCCGCGCGCACGATCAGCACGCGCGCGCCGTGTTGCGTCGCGTCCCTCAGGCGGCGCTCCATCTCCACGCGGATCGCGCCCTTGCGCGTCTCGGGATGCTGCGGCGCGCTTTCGTCGACGCACGCGCCAGCGTCCGGACCAAAGTTGTACACCGTACCCGGGAGCACGATGCGCGCTTGGTTTGCCTGGGCCGCGGCGATGGTGCTCTCCAACATCGGCAGCGCAAGGCCCTTCCAATTGCGGTAGCCCGGCGGGTTCGCGGCGTGCACGATCACGCTGACGCCGCGTGCCGCCTCGAGCACGTCGGCCGCGTTCAGCGCGTCACCCTTCACCCATTCGACCGGGCCGAGCGCCCGAAAGCGCTCTGCGGCCAATTGCGGGCTGCGGTGCAGGGCACGCACCGCGTAGCCTTTGGCGAGCAGGGCGCTCGCCATTTCACTGCCGATTCCTCCCGTGGCTCCAATGATGAGTGCGCTGCGAGTCATGCTGTGCTCTCCGTGGTTTGCGGCACGTCCGCCGTGAGCACGAACATGCGGCTTTTTGCCGTTCAATGGAATTGTCTAAACGAGCATAGTTAGTATACGATTTTGTATGATGAAGACCGCACCGGGCTGGGAGCTCTATCGCTCGTTCTTGGCGGTGTTTCGTGAGCACAGCCTGTCGGGGGCAGCGCGGTCGCTGGCGCTCACTCAGCCCACCATCGGGCGTCACATCGACTCGCTCGAGGCGACGCTCGGGCTCGCGCTATTCACACGCTCTCGGACCGGGTTGCAGCCAGCCGCCGGGGCTCTCGGTCTCGTGCCATACGCCGAGGCCATGGCCAGCGCGGCGAGCGCGCTCGAGCGCGCCGCGTCAGGTGAGGAAGCGGAAGAGCGGGGTGCAGTGCGCGTGACGGCGAGCGAGATGGTGGGCGCGGAGGTGTTGCCGCCGATCCTCGCTGCGTTCCGCGACGCGCATCCGCGCATCGCGATCGAGCTCGTGCTCTCCAATCGCTCGGAAGATTTGCTGCGCCGCGAGGCCGACATCGCAGTGCGAATGGTCAAGCCGACTCAGGGCGCACTCAGCGCGCGCAAGCTCGGCATGGTGTCGCTTCTGTTGCATGCGCAGCCAAGCTACCTGAAAAAGCACGGCACGCCGAAGACGCTCGACGAGCTCCGCGCGCACCCACTGATTGGCTTCGACAAGAATCCGTCGCTGCGACGGCTACCCAAGCTCGAGCTGCCGATCGACCGCGCGTTGTTCTCGTTCCGCTGCGACAGCGACTTGGGGCAGTACGCAGCGCTGCGCGCTGGCTTCGGCATCGGCTTCTGTCAGGTGCCGCTCGGGCGGCGCGACGGGCTGGTTCCAGTGCTGCCGCGTGCGTTGCGCATCGACCTCGGAATGTGGCTGGTGATGCACAAGGATCTGCGCTCGACCCGGCGCGTGCGCCTGCTCTTCGATCACCTCGCGCTTCACCTGACGGCGTACGCGGCCGCCGCCCAGGCGCCGGGATGATCTTGCAGGCGCTCGAGCGCCCTCCTTTGCGTCGAGCCGGCGCGTGAGTCAGTGCGGCGCGGGTGGCGGCAATATCGCGGTGTTCTGCGCGGAGACGATGCGCCAACCCTCGGGGCGCTGTTCCCACACGTACTTGAGGCGCGTGCGCAGGGTGCCGTCGTTGTCCGTGGCGCGAATGCCGGGCGGGAGTCGGTCGTAGTCGCGCAGCTCGTAGTCGGTCTCGGCGAGCGCCGCAGTCGCGCCCAGCAAGCGCACCTTGCGAGTCTTAACGACGACCCGACTGCGGGCGAAGATCGTGCGAAAGATTTCGTCATGGCGACGCTCGATCTCGGCGCGGCCTTGCAGCGACATGCCCAGGATATTGATGAACTCGGCGTCGTCGCTGAAGTCGCTGACCCAAGCCTTGGCGTCATGGCGATTCCAGGCCTGCTCTTGCCGAGCGAGCGCTTGCCGGATCAGAGGCTCGGCCGAGCTCGAAGGCGCCCGGCAAGCGCAGGCGACGAGTGTCAGAAGGAGGGCGATGAACGAGCGCCGGGCATGCATGAGCGGGCGCATCAAAGCAGAAAGACCCTCGAATGGGGGGTACACCGCTACGGTGCGGCGCCCACATGTACGTTTCTTGGTTCGCAGCGGAGCTCCAGGCCACTGAACCAACGTCATGGCCATCAAGACCTCCAGAACACTTCACGCGCTGTACCTGTCGGGAATAGTGGTTGGTTGTAGTACCGAGTCCACGACGCCGCTTCCACCGCCCTCTGGCACTGGCGGCGCGCCCAGCGCTTCTGGCGGCATGACCGCGACGAGCGGCGGCTTCACCAGCACCGGAGGCATGTCGACGACCAGCGGCGGTTTCGCGACCGGAGGAATCGCAACCACCGGTGGTTTCACGACCGGCAGTGGTGGAACGCCGGCGGTCACGGGCGGTGCCACCTCCAACACGGGCGGTGCCACCTCCAACACGGGCGGTGCAACGACGACCACCGGCGGAGTTGTCACCAACACGGGCGGTGCAACCACGACCAGCGGTGGCACTGCAAGCACCGGTGGAACGGCGACGACTACTGGTGGCACCGCGAGCAAGGGTGGTGCAACGGCTACTGGAGGCGCGACTACCGGCGGCGCGACCGGAGGCACCAGTACCGGAGGCAAGAGCACCGGAGGCGCGTCCACCACCGGCGGTTCCAATACCGGAGGCACGAGCACGGGCGGGGCGTCGACCACCGGCGGTAGCGCGACTGGCGGGACCTCGGGTGGGGGCGCGGGTGCTTGCTCGCGCACCGTGGGCTCTTGCACTGCGCCAACCGTCAACGTCACCAACGTCAACCTCGGGATTGCGGTTACCGCATACGGCACCCAGGCGGATACGTTGCCGCTGCCCATGGCCATCTCGGCGCTGCCCTCTGGCGGCTCGCGCTTGGCGTGGCTGGGCACAGACAAGAAAGTGTACATCGCGACCCTCGACTGCGCGGACCAGCTCGTGGGAACGCCGTTCAGCTTCCCAGCCGAAGACCTGCAGGATCTGTACGCGGACGACAATGGCGGCGTGGTGATGTTGGTACGCAACGCGACCAACACGGGTACCGACAACTGCGGCAGCGGCGTGCTGTGCGGAGGCACCTCCGCGCAGTGCCAAAACACGTGGCTGGTTCGCTTCGACACTACCGGCAAATCGGTCTGGGAAACGCAGGTGACCAACCTGTCGAGCACTCTGGCCGGCTACGATGACGGCGCGATCTTCACGTGGAAGCAGTATCAGCATCACGGCCGCATCGCGTTCGACGGCACGAACTACGCGGCCTACTTCGCGGCCGCAATCACCGTATACCGCAGCGGCAAGAGCGGCTGCATCGACATCCACGAGGGTGATCGCATGCAAGCGGTCGACTCGGGCGGCAAACTTCTGAGCGGACACAACAGCTTTCCGTGGGGCTGCAGTCACTCCTGGACCACGCGCGTCCTGTGGGACCCGGGCAACAAAGCTTTCGTGATGACCTGCGCGACCGACGCCAACAACTGCGCCATCAACCGACCAGACACCGGAGTGTCGCTGTTCCAGGCCACTTGCTCGGGACAGTTCTTCAACGGCGATTTGATCAACGCCGCCGACGGCGGATACTGGTCGGCCTGGAGCGACACCAACGCCATTCGTCTCAATCATTTCACGTTCAACAACACCAAGGGCGCATCGGTCAGCAACGCCGGAGCTTCCCAACACCCGCATTTGGTGCCGTACGGCCCAGGCAAAATGCTGCTCGCGTGGGGCTCCGGCTCGACCATCTCCGCTCAAATCCGTGACCAGGCCGCGGGCGCCGCGGTCGGCTCACAATTCTCGATCAGCGCCCGAGACCACGCATACCAAGCCTTCAAGCCCTACCCCGACGGCAGCGCAGCGTACCCCGCCGCAGGCGACACCAACACCTCCGTAAAGATCGCCCGCGTCATGCCCTGCCAATAAACTCCCGACGTTTGCTACCGGAGGCCGGTCCCCCAACGTTGTTCCCAAGACAGCCGGCAGAGCAACTTAGCGGAGCAAGAGAAATCCGCCGAGCGCTACCGTGACCATTGCGGCGAGCACCAGCAAACCCGCGACCCACGGGGATAAGTTGTTGTGCAGCGGAAGCGTCATCTTTTCCTCCGCGAGAGCGTCCATGGAGTCAGACAAAGCCCAGCTCGAAGGTTCAGGTCCAGCAACGTCAGCGGCATGAGGTTTGGTCGCTGTCGTCCGCGGGTCGCGCGACCCCTCGTTGGCCCCCTCGAGCAATGCGACTAGCTCTGGCACCGCCCTCAGAGGCAGCCACTCGTCGAGACCGTCGTACCAGACTCTGGTATCGAGGGTAACGGAACCCTCGAGTGCCCGCCGAAGCAATTCTTGATTGCCGATTGGTCCGATTGGGACGCCATTGATCCCCACGAACCATTCGTCTGCTGCTGGTGGTCCCTGTAAGACCAACGGAGATTGAGCTTGATCGGCCACGCTCACGTCGGCTGCGGGCGGCTCGGATCCGGACGAGCTGGAGCTGGGGGCTGGCTTGGCGGCTTGTTCTGACAGAACTGCCGTGCCGTGCTGCGGCGCGGTCTGTGCGGTGGCGGGTGCCACGAACGACTCGGAGCCTGGCGCTTTCCCAGCGCGGTGCGCGCGAATTGCTTGTACGAGTCGATGCATGTGCGCGCGGAAATCCGAGCCCGAGTCGACGCGCAGCGCTTGCCGCCGCAAGAGAGGGCCGAGCTCTGCCGGAATTTGCGCTCGCTTCGGCAGCTCGGCGCCCTCCACCAGAACAGGGATGACCGGAATCCTGCGACGAAGAGCTATTTCCAGTTCCAAGCGAACGAAGTCCGCCTCGTCGTTCAAACGTTCGGAAACCCAGGACCTGCCGACGATGGCCACACAAATATCGCAGGCCTCAAGAGATGACTCGAGGTGTTCGACGAAATCGAATCCACCTGGAATGCTGTCGATGTCGCGATAGACGTCCGCTTCGCCAAACGCCGCTCTCAGATGATCGTCGATCCGCCCGGTAATAGAGAGCGAGTCACTTCGACGGTAGTTGACGAATATCGGCACGACTAAATCACCGCATAAAAGCTACTCGCCTCGCGTTACCGAGTCTAGGCATGTCGCGGAGTGCCGGTCCTCATTCCCACCTTGGCAGCCACGTCGGCCCGGCGTCCACGGCGTGTGGCTCGGCGCGCTGACCAAGCACCTGCCATCGCTCCTACTTTCGCGCTTTTGCCTGCTCTGCCATCTCTCCGAACAGGCGGCGTTGCTGTTCTCGTACCTCGTCGCTCATGCCGGAGGTGTCGGCGAAATCCTCGACGTCGAAGATTGGCCGAATCTCGATGATGCCGTCTTGCTGGTGCGGGTTCGGGCAGCGCTCGGCCCACGCCATGGCCTCTTCCATGGAACGGACCTGCCAAATCCAAAAGCCGGCAACGAGCTCCTTGGTTTCGGCGAACGGGCCGTCGATGATCCTTTTCGTCTTACCCGAATAGACGACGCGCTTGCCCTTGCTGCTCGGGTACAGGCCATCCGCGGCGAGCATCACCCCCGCCTTCACCAACTCTTCATTGAAGGCAACCATTTGGCGGACCAGTTCCGGATCGGGCATTTCACCCGCCTCGGACTGCTCATTCGCTTTCACCAGCACGACCACGCGCATGTCGACCTTCTCCTAAACCGTAACCGCCAAAACCGCGGCAGTCCGTCGCCCACTCTACAAACAACCAACCGCGCAGGCCCGTTTCTAATTCTTGCCCCCTCGCGCTCGGCACTTGGCGTCCTTGGCGCCTTGGCGGTTCCTCCCCCCTCGTGCACGGCGCGCCCGGACGTTCACCAGCCGAGCCGCGCAGCCTGTTCTGATTCTTGCTACTCGTGCGTGGCGTTTTGCGTCTCGGCGGTTCCTCTCCCCAACGTGCGCGTGTTCAAAGTCGACTTGCCGTGATGTCTGGCAAGCCGGAACGCGACGCCGAAGGCTGTGCCGACCTGCGACGGGACGCGTGACCATCAAAACCACTGCAGAAGAGGGCTCGAGACCGGCCTCGGGACCAGCTTCGAGCCCTTGCGGCGCTCGGCGTGCGCGTCGCCGGATCGAGGGCGTAGCTTGCGTCCGCAGCGAGCGGTCGCTAGGGGATAGCTTTCCTAACTCCATCAGCGCAGCCGAGGTTCAGGTGAGCGAGGCGTCAGAAGAGCCGTGGGATGTGATTGTCGTGGGGTCGGGCCTCGTCGGTGGAACCTCGGCCTGGACGCTTTGTCAGCGCGGTCTCAGGGTGCTCTTGCTCGAGGCCGGGCCGCTGGCGCCGCGCGCGCGTTCGGGAACGCAGGAGCCGGGGTCGATTGGCAATCTGGTGTGGAGGGCGCGCGCCTCGCTCGGAGGGCAGTACGTTCAGGCGCGCACCAACAGCTTCAAGCCGCAGGTCGCGCACCTGTACGTCAACGATTGGCAAAACCCTTACACCACGCCTGCGAAGCGTCCGTTTCTGTGGTTTCGCGGGCGCCAGGTGGGGGGTCGCGGGCGACTTTGGGGGCGCCTTTGCTATCGAATGAGTGACCTCGACTTTGCCGGCGCGTCGCGCGACGGCATCGGGCACGACTGGCCAATCCGCTACGCCGATCTGGAGCCGTACTACCAGCGTCTCGAGCAATTCATGCGGGTGGAGCCGCCGTACCCGGCAAGCAATGGCGCTCACGCAGCGACCGAAGGCGCGTTTTCAAAGGCGGAGATTCAGTTCGCACAGCGTGTTTCCGAGAAGTGGCCGGAACGCAAGCTCGAGGCACCGCACGTCTCGCGGATCGACGATGCCGAACACTCGTTGACGATCGACGCGGCGCTTCCGAGCGGTCTGCTCACGCTGCGACCGAACACGGTGGTTGCCAAGGTTTTGACCGATCGGGCGAGCGGGCGCGCCACCGGGGTCGAATGCATCGATACGGTCACGAAGGAGCGTCGGACCATTCGGGGCAAGTGCATCATCCTCAATGCTTCGACCATCGAAACGCTTCGGATTCTCTGGAACTCTCCGAGTCCGACCCACGACGGTAGCCTCGGAAATGCCCAGGATCTCTTGGGCCGCAACCTGATGGACAACTGCGGCGTGCTGGTGGTGGGCTTGAACGCGGAGCCACCCGCAGCGGCGCACGATAAAGAGCACGCGGACGGCCAGCACGATCCAGCGCGCGCCCACGGCTTCTACATTCCGCGCTATCAAAATATCGATCGCGCCGAAGCGACGTTCAAGCGCGGCTTTGGCGTGCAAGGCGGCATCGGGCGCGACACGGCGTTTTGGTATATGTTCGCGTTCGGGGAGATGCTTCCAAGCCCCACGAACCGAGTGACGCTCAGCAAGCGGCGCCGCGATGCGTGGGGCATTCCGGCTGCGCACATCGACGTCGAGTTCGGCGAAAATGATCGGCGGATGATCGAACGCATGGAGAGCGACGTGCGAGCCATGGCCACCGCGGCTGGCCTGACGGTACGGGAAAGTCCCTCTCGAGGGCGCTTGTTGGGCTTCATCCTGAAGTCGGCCATGAAGGCGGTTCAGTCACGCCCTGGTGTGTTTCATCCGGGCGGTGCGATTCACGAAGCCGGTGGTGCACCGATGGGCGACTCGCCCGCAAACTCGGTGGTGAACGCGCACAATCAACTCTGGGAGTGTCCCAACGTCTTGGTCAGCGACGGTGCTTGCTTCACCTCGGGGGGTAACGTGAGTCCCACGCTGACCATGATGGCGATCGCCGCCCGTGCGGCGGAGTTTGCTGCGACACTGGTCCGCGATTGACGCGACGAAGCACGCCCTCGGGGCCGCCTCGCTCCGCTCGCAGCGTAGCGGCTCGCGAGAATTGGGCGCTGCGCTAGCGGGCCCGAGAGCGATGATGCTGTAGGCTGCATCGTTTGGAGACTTTGGGGATGGAAAAGACTCTTGTTGGGCTCACGCTGGCAGTTGCGGCCGGCGCGCTGTTGGTGCTGAGCAGCTGCAGCGAGGGGGAAGCGGCTCGGGAAGCGACGGGGACGGCGAGCTCGCCTCTGGCTGGGCCCGCGGCGTGGGGTTTGGCACAAACGCTCGCGCCTCGCGGCGTTGGCCGCGTCGAGGGTCTGGCGCTCTCCGACGATACGCTGCTCGTTGGCGTGAAAGGCGCGGTGCACGTCTACACGCGCAGCGCGGGCGGCGCCTGGATGCTGCAACAAACGCTCACCACCACGGACAGCTACGATGCAAGCCCCGAAGTCTACGCGCCCTCCGGCGCGTTCGGCAGCAGTGTCGCGTTGGACGGTGATACGGCGCTCGTTGGCTGCGCTTACTGCGCGGCCAAAGGTGCGCATAGTGGCTCCGTTTACGTGTACGTGCGCTCGGCGCAGACCTGGACCTTGCAACAGGTTCTGAACGCCGAGGGCGAAGCAGCGGATGATGTGTTCGGCTTCTCAGTGGCGCTCGACGGCGAGACGGCTCTCGCCACGTCGGGCCACGGCGCGCACGCCTTCGTTCGCTCGGGCGACACCTGGAGCCAGCAAGCCACGCTGAGCCTGGCGAGCCGGGGCACGTCGGTCGCGCTTTCGGGAGATCGGGCCGTCGTCATCAGCAATCCACAGGGTCCGCTGAAGCAACCGTCGAGCAGCGCCTCGCTCTTCACGCGCTCCGACGACGCCTGGTCCGCCGGGCTAGAGCTCTCGCACAACCTGGACGAAGCGCGCGCGGTCTTCCTCGCAGACACGCTGGTGGTCACGACCTGGACCTACGTCGGGTTTCCCTACGAGAATCGCCACAGCAAGGCGATCGCCTTCTCGCTAGCGGGAGTCCGTTCGAGCGCAGACGCCGTGCACGCTGGGCCGTTGATTGCAGCGTCGGGTGACGACCTGCTGCTGAGCGCGGACGGTTTGGATCAGTTCGGAGGCGAAGCGCGCGAGCCAACGAACCTTGGCCCGGCCACGCTGTATTCCTTGCCCGCGTGGCAAGAATCGCACGACTTCGCCACGATTGGGCCAGCAACCGAGCTGGCGATGGCAGACGGGGTGATTGCCTTTGGTCACAGCGACGGCAGCGTCACCGTGCTCGAGCGGTATTCCGAGCCCGAAGCCAGCTGCACGGTGAACGCGGATTGCACCTCGGGGCACTGCGTCGAGGGCATTTGCTGTGACTCGGCCTGCACCGATAATCCGTGCCAGAGCTGCTCGGCGGCTCGAAAAGGCTACGGCCCCGACGGCATCTGCGACTGGATCGCGAGCGCGACGCACACGACCTGCGACACGCCGCGCTGCGGCTCGTATGAGCCGTACATGCTGGAACCGTTCTCGAGCGTGCAAACGTTCGAATGTAACGATCGCGCCGGTTGCCGCGTCATCAACCAATCTTGCGGTCAATATTATTGTGATCCAGCGTCGCTCAGCTGTGAGACCAGCTGCCAGACCGACGCCGATTGCGCGCACACGTACCTTGGTTACCATTGCCGCGCCGGGAGCTGTACGCAGGGCCCGCCAATCGACCCGGGCTCCGGCGGTAGCGGTGCCGGCGGTAGCTCGACCGGCGGTAGCTCGACCGGCGGCACTAGCTCGAGCGGTGGGGTCGTTGCATCTGGTGGCGAAACCGCAGGTGGTGAGCCGTCGACCGGTGGCGAAGCCGCGAGCGGTGGCGTTGCCGTGGCGGGCGGAAAGTCCGCAGGTGGCTCCGAAACGGGTGGCGAGCGCGCGGGTGGTCGCAACGGATCTGGCGGAAATGGCAGCCTGCCAGTCGAGCCGAAAGTGCGATCGAGCAAAGGCGACGGCGAATTGAGTCGCGGCTGCAGCGTGCAACCGACTCGGTCGACGAGCGGGAGCGCTCCCTGGTTGCTGGTGGCCGTCTTGATCAGTGTGATCAGGCGGCGCGCGAACCGTCGCTGAGGGCTCGGGGACGTAGGCTCGAAAGAGGTCGCTCCTTGGTTCTCAGCTCGCCGCGGCAAGGTTCGTCGCTTCGAAGCCCAAGAAAAGCAAAGCCTGCTCCAGGTACTCTCGGAAGTCCTGCGGGAATGCATGCCCGATACGACCGAGGTCGATGAAGCGAGAAGGGAGTCCAGATCGTCGGAGGCGCTTCGCTTGCTCCGCCATGTGCGAGTAGGTCATGTCGTACTGTCCGGCCGCGAACACGACGCGCTCGACGCCCGCTTGCCGGAGCCCCGCGGCGTCCGGAAACACTCGCGCGCCGATCAGCAAGACCCGCGAATAAGGCGCACCGGCGACCGGGTGCTGCGCCAGGTCGGTTGCGACGAACGCGCCGAGCGAAAATCCGATCAGGGTGCGGCCTGCAGTTTCGTCGATTTCTCCCGGGAATTGCGCGCGAACGCGGGCCACCGCTCGCTCGATGGTTTGCTCGCGTTCGCGATGACTCCAGGTGGTGCCGCCGCCTTCGCACGGACGCGCCGCGCGCGGGCAGACCAGCCAGCCCAGCCGCTCGGTAGTGGCGGCAAAGTACGGACAAGTGCGCTCCGGCGCGCCGCACATGCCGTGGAGCATGACGAACAGCGGCTTGGGCCGTGAGCGATCGAGCGGCGGGTAGAACACCACCTCGCCGTCGTTTCTCGGCGACGACGCGGCGCGCTCTGCCGGGGATGCAGCAACGCGCGGAGAGATAACAAGCAATGTCGCGGCCAGGCACGTGAGTGCGCAAAGCCGCGCGAAAGCGCGCACGCGCAGGACAGACATGGAAATCCTCCACCGAGCGCGCTGCGAGGAGGCGCGGCGATCGAGGCAAATTTCCGGTCAGTTGCGCCGGGGGCCGTGGATCGCCGCGCGTGGCAGCGCGTTCTGTCTGTCCATCGTGCGAGCAGTTGCGGGTGTGACGCGCGCGGTCGCTTTTTCGTAAAGCTCGGTCTAGGGCGCGGTCACGAAGATTACCGATTCGGTCTGCGGCGGATCGACGTTGGTGATCGCTAGCGGGCCGACCCGTCCGAATTTGGCCCTGAGCGCGTCGTCCACGCCGGTCGAGAGGAAGCGAGCGATGGCGCTGGCCGGAAAGAAATCGGTCCCGTCGATACCGAACACGACCGTGTTTCGGACACTCTCGGGCGCACAGCCAGTGCCGAGTTCGGCCGGGTCTCCCCAATCGATGGGCGAGCGAAAGCCCCCGGGGCCGTCCAGCGGAGCTTCGGTGATCGCGAGCAGGCGCCCGGTATCTGCGCTCAAGAAGCCGGTGTAGAGGTGCGCAGAGAAAATGGTCTTGAACGCATGAATGTGAGTCGACTCAGCGTTGCCAACCGACGTCGCTCCGGTCCAGTTGATCGACGACATCGGCAGAAGCCGATTGAGAGCGGCCGCCTCGGTAATTGGAGCGAGAGGGCCGCAATTCACGGCATAACCGGTCACGCTGCTCCGGTCGCCGCTGATTCGCACCATGACCGTGCAGTGTTCGCCGCTGAGCTGCTCGGTGAACGCCGGCTCGGCGGCGCTACAGGTCGTGGAGCGCGGTTTGCACAGATTTCTGCAATCAGCGGTGCAGCCAAGCATGCCACCGCTACACCCGCAGGCGCTGGGAGCACACGCCTTCGCGCAGTATTCGCTCGCAGCGCAATCGTTGTCGTCGTCGCAGACCGGATTCTCGTACGGTGTACAGGTCGCGGCACCCGCGGCGCCCGCGGCAGGACCCCCGGCTGCGCCGCCGGAGCGTCCGCCAGTTTCGGAGCCGCCGCGCGCGCTTTTGCCACCGCTTTCGGCGCCGCCCCTCGCGCTTTTCCCACCGCTTTCGGCGCCGCCCTCCGCGCTTTTGCCGCCCGTCGCGCTGCCGCCCGTGCCGGCAGTTTCAGCGCCGCCCTCGCTGCTTTTCCCACCCGTCGCGCTGCCACCTTCCGAGTCCCGGCCCCCGCTCTCCGAACCCGTCCCGGCTGCCCCCGCGTGTCCGCCGAGGTGCGAGTCGCCGTCCGTGCAGCCCTCGGCCCCAGACAGCGCCACCACGGCGATTAACCACTCACTGCTTCGCAAGAACCGCATACTAACCCACCTTTTTTGTTCGCTCGCGCGAAGTTCATCGGGTGAGTGCGGTGAGTGCGCGCGCTCGATCACAGCCGCTCCAACAATCGCTGCATGCGAAGAGAAATGGAGCCTTCGCCGTGGCTCGCCAGGAACGAACGCGCGCGCCTTCGCGCTTCTTCGCGCCGGCCCAAGTTGGACAGCGCCTGCACGGTGAGTAACTCGCGCTCATCCGCCAACACGCCGTTCGCAAAGCGCGACGAACCGGCGACGACCAGCGAAAGCGCCTCGCCGGCTCGTCCCTGTTCCAGCAAATTCTTTGCTTGCGCGAGCTCCACCGCTTCCGCCTTGAGCGCGCTGCTTCTCGCCGCCCCGCTCGCCGCGCTCGTTGTGAGGCCCTGCCCTGGCGGCACCTCGTCGGGAAATCCGAGGCTCGACCCGGCGGCGGTCGCGCTGCTGCGAGGCGAAGCGCCGAGACGCGAGGCATCACCGGAAAACGGACGCGGCTCGGCAGCGGGCGAGTTCGGTCGCGGCGAGCGCTCTGCGCGAATCGGTTCGCGGGCTTCCTCCGTTCGCGGCTGCGCGTTCGTAACACTCGAAGGTGCCGTGGTCCGCGGCAAGGCGACGGAGCTCTGCTCTGCGCGCTCGCGCCATTCCGAGCCGTGCTCCACTTTCGGGGCAGCGTTCAGCGCGGGGCTCGCTGCGAGTCGAGGCGAAGCGTCCGGCGCGCCGGACCCGAGGTAGTGAGCCGCGGTCACGGTCACGGTGCCGACCAGCGCGCCCACCCCCAAAGCCTTGAGCACCGACGCGCCGAGTGTGGCCGGGGCGGCGCTGGTTGCAGCGGAAAGCGCAGCGCTTTGCCCGGCTGTCGCCGCGTGGCCGGCATTGCTCGCAGACAGCGCCGGTTCGGCCGCACCTGGGGTAAGGCCCACGAGCGCCGCAAACTGGACGAAGCTCTGCTCCAAAAGCTCGGCGGGGGGCTCGAGCTTGGCTTCCGCAGCGAGCACTCTCGCTTCAATCGAATCGGCAACGCTGCGATCTTCGAGCCAGCGCTTAGGGTCACTCATGGGCGGCCTCCAAGACCTGCTGCGGGTTCAGAATGCGCTGGTCGCTCGCCAGCGCGGCCTTGACCACACGGCTGAACGTCGCGCGCGCCAGGCGCAGGCGGGAGCGCACGGTGCCTTCGGATTCACTCAGCGCGTCTGCGATTTCTTCACCCGAAAACCCCTCGAGCTCGAACAGCGTGAACACGGCGCGTTGCTCGATCGGCAGCGCAGCCAACCCGAGCTGCAACAAGCCGCGAAGCTCGCGCCGCATGGCCAACGCTTCGGGATCGTCTGCCGGATCCGGCCGGGCTTCGGCACCCGCTGGCTCGAGCACTTCCCGTTGCTCGGACGCGCGGCGACGTCGCCCCGCAGCGACGCGAAATGCAATCCCGAACAGCCAGGTGCGCAAGCTCGAGCGTCCCTCGAACTCCGAAAAGCGACGATGAGCGATCACGAACACCTCCTGCGTGGCGTCCGCCGCGTCCCGCTCGGGGACGCCGAACCGCTGCACCGCGCGCCACAGGCTCGCAAAATGCTCACGGTAGATGGCCTCGAAATGCACGCGCAGTCCTTGAGTGCGGAGGAGCCTTGGCCGCGATCACTTCCCGCTGTCGATTTCGAAACCTAGCTCCAAACCCAGGCCAAAAAACGGGGCGAACGCCGGTTGGGCCTCCGCCCGCCGCTCGTCGATGAGGTAGTCTTGCCTGTGCAGGTGGAACGCGCCGCCGAGCAAGGCGTTTGCCCGCACCGACGCCGAAAGGGGGGCTTGCAGCGTGGTTGTCGTGTTGATCACGCGCCACGGCGCAGAATCCGCGCCATTCACGTCGAAATCGCGGGACCGAGCCCATTGCACGCCCAGCCCGAACTCGGCGCAGGGCAAAATCGCCCAGCCGGCGGGCAACCGGAGCCGCCAGCACGGCCCCAGTGAAACCGCCCAAGCGTCGAAATCCAACGTGCCGTCCCCGAAGTCGCGCCGCGGACGCAGCAGGCGCAGACCCCGTAGCCGCAACCCGGCCGGGCCACGCGTGAGTGTCAGCCCCACGAAACCACCGAAGGTTGGCGAGCCGAGCTCCCCCGAGCAGCCCCGTGCCCAAAAGTCCGCCGCCCTCCGCACTCAGAAAGACCGGCGCCCCCGCGCGGCGCGGCGAAGGCCCGCTCGCTGCTCGCGCGAGAGGAGGCGACGCTCGCGTTTTCGCAGCTCGCGCGTCGGGCTCGACCAATAGCACCACCGCGACGGCCAGGGCCTCCGGCAGGCCCCGGCATTCGCTGTCCGCATCCACGATGCGGCGCTCGGACCAAGGCTCGTTTTCGACACGCAGCACGGCCGCGTACCCCGCCCCTGCTCTTTCGACCGAGATCGCGACGTGTAGCGCAGCCTCGTTCTTACTCGCTGCGATGCGCACCACCTGCGGGCCGAACAGCGCCTCCACGGTCTGCGCCAGCCGCGACGCGTCCGGACACGCGCGGGCCTCAGGCGACCGTGTCAACTCGAACCAAAGACCCGGCGAGGCGGCCGCGCCTTTGGCCACACAAAGCCCCACGGCCATGGCGGCAAGCGACGCAAGCCTCAAAACACCTTACCTCGAGCCAAATTCTCCCATACCCCGGCCATCCTACCCAAACTGCGTTTGCCCCCAACCAACATTTTCACACGCGCCGCGAAGCCACGACTTTGATCTACTCTTCCCCGCATGGACAACGAGACTCGGGCCAAAGTATCCGCGCTCCTGGAAGCAGTCGTCACGGCGGACGGCGTCATCCGGCCCGAAGAGCGAGAGTTCGTGCGCCGCGCGGCCGCGCGCTGGAAGCTTCCCGAGCCGGAAGAGCCGCTCAGTCTGCGCACCCTCGGCGCCGCTATCGAAGTGTTGCGCGCGCTCGAGCCGAACGCGCAAGCGCGCGTGGTCGCGCTCTTGGTGGATGCGGCTGCGGTGGATGGAAACGTCGATCCGCGTGAGCACGCCCTACTGCTCGCGGCGGCCGCTTCGCTCGGCATCGAAGCGACCGCGCTGGAGGAGCGCCTGACGCAGCGCTTGAACGCCGTGAACACCGCAACGACGAGCTGACGAGCAAGAACGCCACGCGGCGAGCTTCGCCGGAACGGAATCGCGCACGAAAAGCACCCGCGCAGTGTGCAGCTGACGAGAACCGTTCACGCCCTGCCGACAGCGGCCGAGCGCGTGAGGCGTGATAAGCTGAGTATTGGCGCGAGTGTGCGAGGTGACGTGTGGCTCCCGCGCCCGCGCGCGCGAAGGCATCATGGCGAACGCTCCCGAAGCCCGACCAGTGTTGCCCGGTTCGCCGGTCACCTTGATGCTCAAGAACGGGCAGTCGATCAGCGGAACGGTCGAGCGCTTCGTGCCGGAGGCGCCCGACGTCAAAATCAGCAGCAGCGAGCGCGGACGCGAGCGCATCGCGACCAGCGAAATCGCCTACGTTGCCTTTCACCGCGGCCCGAATGATCGGCCCTCGTCGCCCGCGGGGCTCGAAGCGTACAAACTTCGCCTGAGCAACGGGCAGCAGCTGCGCGTCCTTTTGCGACCCGACGCGAGCGGCCTGAGACCGGAGCCTGGAGTCGCGCGCCTCGGCTTTCGAGCCCTGCCAACCGGAAGCGAGCAAGCGTACCGCGAGCTCTACCTGTTCAACCACGCGGTGCGGGTTCGTGAGAAGGACGAGCGCATCGGCGAGATGTTGCTCAAGGACGGCGAGCTACCGCCGGAAGTGCTGGAGCGCGCGATCGCGGCTCAGCGCGCCGGCCAGCAGGCCCCCATCGGACGACTCTTGGTGGAGACGCTGGGCGTACTCGAATCGGATCTGACGCACGCCCTGAATCTGCAAAAGCAACGCAATCGCCGCATCGGTGAGATCTTGGTGGAGGAGGGTCTGGCGACTCGTGAGCAAATCGAGCTCGCCACGGCCGAACAGCAACGAAGACGGAGTAAGCGCATCGGCGAGGTCTTGCTCGAGCTCAAGATCGTCGACGAGAAGGTGTTGGCTCAAACGCTGGCCAAGAAGTTCGAGCTGCGCTTCGTGGATCTCGACGTCGAGGCGCCGAACCCCGAGGCGATCAAGGACGTGCCGCTCGAGTTGATTCAGAGATACGGCCTCCTCCCGGTCGAAAAGACGGCCAAGGCGCTGATGGTCGCGATCAGCGACCCTCTGGCGCTCGAAGGCATCGACGAGATCCGGTTCCTCGCGGATCAGCGGGTGGAGGAAGTGCTGGCCACGGCCAGCGCCCTGAAGCGTCGGATCGCCGAGTGCCTCGGGTCGACCTCGAATCGTCCCTCGCACGACGCAGAGAGCGGCCTGCAGCTGGTCATGAAGCGGCTCGACGAGACGCCCGCCAACAGCGAGGAACCCGACGACGTGAGCGGCGTCGCCGATCCGAGCGACAGCGCGATCGTCGAGCTCGTCAATCAGGTCATCGCGGACGCCTACCGTCGCGGCGCGTCGGACATTCACGTCGAGCCCAACGGGCGCGAAGAGGACATGGAAATCCGCTTTCGTATCGACGGCGAGTGTCTGCTGGCGCAGAGCGTGCCGGCCCGGCACCGCCACGCGGTGGTCGCGCGCATCAAGATCATGGCGCAGCTCGACATTGCCGAGCGACGCAAACCCCAAGACGGTAAAATTCGCTTCCGTCTGCCGGATCGGCAAATCGAGCTGCGCGTCGCCACGCTACCGACCGTCAACGGCAACGAAGACGTGGTGATGCGCATCCTCGCCGCCAACAAGCCGATCCCGGTTTCCGGGTTACAGCTTTCGGAGCGAAACGAGAGAGAGCTCACCCAGCTGGTCAGAAAACCCTATGGGTTGATTTTGTGCGTCGGCCCCACCGGCTCGGGCAAGACCACGACTTTGCACTCCCTGCTCGGCAGCATCAACACGCGCGACACCAAGATTTGGACCGCAGAAGATCCAGTCGAAATCACGCAGCGCGGCCTGCGCCAAGTGCAGATCAATCCGCGCATCGGTTTCACTTTTGCTCACGCCATGCGCGCGTTCTTGCGCGCCGATCCGGACGTGATCATGGTCGGAGAGATGCGCGATCGTGAAACCGCGAGCACCGGCGTCGAAGCCTCGCTGACGGGGCACCTGGTGTTCTCCACCCTGCACACCAACAGCGCGCCGGAAACCGTGAGCCGAATGCTCGACATGGGGCTCGACCCGTTCAACTTCGCAGACGCCCTGCTGTGCGTGCTGGCGCAGCGTCTGGCGCGGCGCCTGTGTGCTCAATGCCGCGTGGCGGCGCCCTGTTCGCGTGACGTCGCGCGCTCACTCGTGCAGGCCTATGGGGCCGAGAACTTCGCTCGCGACTACCCCACGCTCGATCCGAGCCGGCTGTCGCTCTGCTGCGCACCTGGCTGCGACGCTTGCGGCGGCTCCGGCTACAAGGGACGCATCGGCCTGCACGAGCTCTTGGTGGCAAACGAAGAAATCAAAGCGGCCATTTTGCAGCGCGCACCGGTAGGCGAGATCCGCAAGCTGAGCTGCGCCGGCGGCATGACCACGCTTGTACAGGACGGCGTACACAAAGTGCTGCTTGGGGAGACCGATCTGAAACAGGTGTTCGCGGTCTGCGCCTGACGATTTTCGAGCAGGGGCGAGTATCTTTTGCCGCCTCTCGGTTGTCTATGCCGTCATGAGCCACTCGACACCCCCACCCCTTCACGACCAAGTGCAGCGCCCCTGGCGGCGATTTCTCGAGGAATACGAGCCGTTGCGCGGCGATCTCTACCGGTACTGCCGTTTTCTGACGCGCAGCCCGTGGGACGCCGAGGATCTGGTGCAAGACAGCTTGGCCCGCGCATTCGTCACACTCGCGGGAATCAGCGAAGCGCCTGCCAATCCCCGCGCATGGCTGCTGCGAGTCGCGTCGAACCAGTGGCTCAACCAGCTCAAGCGAAAGCGCGAAACCTTGATGACCAGCCCGCCCGAGGCCGCGCTCGAACCCAGCGAGAGCCCCCGCGACGCAGCCGGCGTGCTGGTCGCGCGCCTCGCACCGCAGGAGCGCGCGGCAGTCGTACTGAAGGAAGTGTTCGACTTTTCTCTCGAGGAAATCGCGGAGGTGCTTTCGACCACGACCGGCGCGGTCAAAGCCGCGCTGCACCGCGGCCGCGGGAAACTGGCAGCGCCCGAGACCGACCACGCCGCACCCGCTGCTTCGGCCGTGCTCGACGCCTTCTGCGCGGCGTTCAACGCGCGTGACATCGAAAGTCTCACCGCGCTGCTGCTCGACAATGTCGAGCTCGAGTTCCCTGGTCTTCACACGGACTATGGCGTCGATGCGGCGCGCCGAGCGCTCGGCGCGACCATGTATCATTGCTATTACTTCATCGCGCCCGAATGGCGAAAGCAGGTCATCGAAGACTCCGCGCGTTTCGAAATGCGCGCCCACCGCGGTGAGCTGCTACTGCTGGCCTGGTGGCAACATGCGGACGGCGAGGCGGTGCGCGCCTTCGCCCGCCTCGAGTGCGAAGGTGAGCGAATCGCTCGAATGTGCACGTATTTTCACACACCTGAAGCCATCACCGAGCTCTGCAGCGAGCTCGGTCTCCCCTGCCGAACCAACGGCTACCGCTTTTGGTGGTAAGCTCGGCTCATGGGTGGTGGGAAGGCTCACGGCGCTAGCTCGAACGATCGCGAACGCGCGGTGAGCCTTGCACCCGGGGGTGCACGATGAACATTCTGTTTGCTTTTTGCCTCGCGCTCGCAGTCTTCTTCGTCATCGGCAATCTCTTTGCGCGGGGGTCGCGGCGTAGGCAAACCTACTCGGATTTGACTGAGGGGACGGGTTCGAGCGACCTATCGTCGATGAGCGGAGACAGCGGGCACAGCGACGGATATTCGTTCTCGTTCTCGTTCTCGCACTCACACTCACACTCACACTCGCATTCGCTGGACACGTCGAACGACTCTTCGTATTCCGATGGCTCGATGAGCGACGGCAGCGGCGGGGACGGCGGCGGCGGAGACGGCGGCGGTGGCGGGTCGGACGGCTGAGCGCCAGAGCGCTGCGATCTCATCGATGGGAGATTTTTGCTGGCCTCGCTGTTCCGTGCGCGCTCTGCGCAAGAGAGCGGCGGTGGGCAACGCTCGGCGGCAAAGCACGCAGCAGCAGCCGCGCCTGCCCGTCTTCTTGGATTAATACCCTACCCGCGAGCCCAAGGCATACTCGGCCCCAGCAGCTTTCGCTACCAGGGCCGAGCTCCCTCTCTTTTTTCGCTGGTTCAAGGTTGCGTATACAAGCTCGACGCACTCGTCGACGAAACCGCTGACCCGCCGACGGAGTCGTAGGCTGCAGCCCCATGCCAGGATTTGGTACCGTGGTTGACGCTTCGGCTGGTACGGCTGCCCGCGTGGGGACCGAACTTGACCGAGCCGAGATCGATCTTGGCGATGTCGAGCCAGAACGGACCGATGCCGTCCCGCCAGTCCAGCACCCAACAGTCGACCCAGACTTCGCCTTTGACGCCAGGCGTGACCGCGACGTCCCAGGTGTATTCGAGGTTCGAAATCTTGTAGCCGAAGGTCTTGTCGCCGCGGGTGTCGAGCGCGGGCAAAGTGGTGGTGAAGTTGCGATCGTTGTCCTGCGTGAACGAAAGCTCGTGGGTCTTCTTGGTGGTTTGTCCGCGAGTGCTGTTCACCGCGTCGTGATCATAGAGCGACTCGTAGTCGAGCGTGACGGTGCCTTCACCGGAAACGTTGACGCCAATTTGCGCGTTGGCGCCGGCCACGCCGAGGTTGATGTCGGTCTTGGTCAGAGAAGCCGGCAGCCACAAGTCGGTCCCGCAGTTCGTGCCGCAGCCATCGAAAGGAGGGCGGAAATTCCGGCCGTAGTCGACCGCCAATCCGTGGGGGAAGGTCTCTTTGACCTTGACCCCGAGTATGTCGACGTCGACCGTCACGTGCGCCTCCGCGTTCAGCACCAGCTCTTGTCCGTCTTGCACGTCGATGGAAGCGAGCCCAGCGTCTTCATAGAAGTCCGCGTCCGCGTCGATCACGTTCGCCTTGATCGTGCTGGCGAAGGTGGAGTCGAAGTCGGCGTTGTCACCGAAATGTCCGATCTGCGTGGGCGTCATCGTACCAGTGACTTCGATTGGAATGCGCAGCCCGACGCCGTAGGATGCCCCCGCTTCGAAGCTCACCGAGCCAACACCGAAGTTCCACTCTTCGCCCCAGCTGAATGCGTCCGCCAGCGTGAAGCCGTTGACGAACGGCGTGACCACGGTGCTTTGCCCCGACGCGGTGCCTGAATTGGGCGGTGCTTCGTCTTGGAAGCTCAAGAGACCGGTGAATCCCGAAACGGTAGCGCTGTGCATTTGCCCGAAGTCGAAGGCGCCGTTCTGAACCGCCGGCGCCATATAGGTCGCGCCCGCGGTCGCGAGCTCGTCCAGCGGTGCTTCGACCACGGTCGTGATCGTCAAGTCTCCTTTGCCAGCCAGCGCCGCGTCGAGAAGCTGCGCGCTACCCTGGCGCGCCGCTAGCCCGAGCGGGTGCGAAGCGGGCTTTTCCAGCATCTGCGCTTTGAAAGCGTCGAAAAACGCACGCTGGCCCGCGTCCATTCGCGACAGCGTAATGGCACCTGGCCCCTTCAAGTGGAATTTGCCGAGCGTCGGCGCCTGCGTGCGCAGGGCAGCCGGATCGCGAACGACGAGGTGCGTCGTACCGACCAGCAGCATCGTGTGTTCGGTCTCGATGAACTCCTCGGTGACCTCGGGTGTGCCGAGTAAAGCGGTCGTCGCGCCCAGCGCTTCGCCTGCAATCTTGCGCTGGCGAACGAGTGACAGGTTCGCGGCCTTTTCGACGTCGAGCACGCGCCCGCTCGACAGGGTGACTTTCGCACCAGCGAGCGTCGCCAGTGGAACGCGCTGGCGGTAGTTCAGCGTGCGGCCACCGATCGTCAGGGTCGCTGGCGCGACCACCGCGGCGGTCGCGGACGCGGTGTCTTCGGATTCGGGTCGGGAGCCACAAGCCAGCAAGAGTGCCGAAATCGAGCAGAGCCCTCCCAACCAGATCGCATTCGTAGGCGTCATCGTATCTCCCCGGGGCAGTGCCCCTTCGTTTGTGCGTTTGGTGCTCGAGCCGAAAGGGCGCGAACACGAGAGTTGCCATTGCAACCGCAGTGCCGAGCTCGCTCGCGCTCGGCCGACGCTTGCGGAGCCTCGGGTCCTGGCTGACGCCGCTGCCCGTAAATGCTGCATATTTTGGCGTTGCCGCGCGCGAGGCGGACGCTCTGCAGCGGGCGGACGGCGCGCTGAGACACGGGTGCGGTCCCCTGGGACACCCCTGGGTCAACGGCGAAAGGCGACGCTCGAACCACAGGGAAATCGCGTGAAATTCCGCGTCACGCGATCGACGACTATGCTGGCGCAGCTGTTGCTTGGGACCCAAGCTCGGACCCGCAACAGGACGGAGGTGCCACGTGCGATCAGGTGGAAGGTCTCATTCGAAGGGAGTGCTCGTTTTCGCGCTGTGTGTTGCCGGAGCGCTCGACGCTTGCAGCGATAGCAGCGGTGAGAAGCTGCGCGCGGCGCAGCTCGCGGAGAGCTGCGTACTCGATACCGATTGCGAAAAGGATTTGATTTGCGCCTTCGAGCGCTGTCACTACGAGTGCGGCGGCGACCGAGATTGCAAAGATGGGGCGCGCTGCGTGCGCCGTCCGACGGGCGGCGGCGTCTGTCAGCTCAGCGATGAAAAAACCTGCCTGCGCGACAAAGACTGCGCAGGCGACGAGATCTGTGCGACGGATGGTCAATGCCGAGACGAGTGCTCGGCGAGCCTTGCCTGCTTGATTGGCGCCACCTGCGCAGTCGGTGGCGTTTGCGCGAGCGAAGCCGAAGTCGACGCGCAGGGCAATCTGATCTCGAAGGGAACCGGCGGGGCCTCGAACGGCGGACAGAGCGGCGCCGGCGGCGCCAGTACTGGCGGCACCAGCGGCGAAGGCGGTTCGGGCATCGGTGAACCCGGCGGCCGCGGCTCGGGCGAAGGCGGTGGCGGCGCGGCGGGCGGCTCGGGCGAAGGCGGATCCGGCACGCCAGAAGGTGGCAGCGAAACGGGCGGAGCGACCGCAACCGGAGGCGCAACCGCAAGCGGCGGCAGCGGCGGGACCGCAGCAGGCGGAACTTCGGGCGCTGTTTCCACGGGCGGGACGAGCGGCGGCGCGAACGGTGGAACGTCCTCGCTGGACGTCAACGAAATGGAACCGAACGAAACTCGTGATACGCCGATGCCGATCGGACTCACCACGAGCATTCACGGAAACTTCTCCACCAACACTGACGCCGACTTTTACCGGGTGGTGACACCCGCGAGCGACCTCGCGGGTGGCTACTTCGAGTTTTCCATGACGAACATCCCCGAGGGTGAATTTTACCTGAGCATTCTTTCGGAGGTGAACTACGGGCAGCTCGGCAACACGATCAACACCGCCACCGTCGGCCAGTCTTACTTCGGCTATTGGGCGGCGGGGCCTGACCAGGCGTATCTGGTCAAAGTCAGTCCCAAAGCAGGGCAGGCCTACCCCTATGACTACACGCTGAACGTGAAATACACGCCAGTGGTGGATGTCTTAGAGCCCAACGATACCCGGCAAACCGCGCATGACCTCGCACTGGGCGAGCCGGTGCACAGCCGTCTGTTCGCAGGCTACAGGAGCAACGTCTTGACCGACGAAGATTACAACGACTGGTACCGCGTCGAACTCGCCGCGGGCCCGCTCAGCGCGGCGCTCACCAACGTCCCGGCGTCGGCGAATGCGCAGGTAAGCCTGTTCAACTCCGGCGGCGCTCAAGTCGCGATCAAGTTCGTCGGTACGCTTGGGGCCGACGTCGCCCTCACCTACACGATCTCGAACCCTGGAATTTACTACCTCTTGGTGAGCGCTTACGATACGCCGAGCGGGCTCGGGCAGGCCACGACTCCTGGCAAGGTTCCCGCGCACTTCAACGACGACTACACGTTCACGGTCACTCAGTAGCAGCGGCGCTCAGCCCTCGTCGGAGGGTTCGCGAGGAATCCCGAAGCTCTCGAGCCAGCGGTAGATCTGGCGGCGGTCTTTGCCGAAATGCTTGGCCGCCGCGCGGACGCTGCGGCCCGTACTCTCGTAGACCTGCAAAAACTCCTCGCAGCTCGGCCGCTCGCGCGGCGGGGCGCTGGTGGGGTGCTGCGGCGCTGGCGGCGCTTCGGAAGGCGCGTCCGACGGGCGCCCGAGCTCGGGCAGCGCCGCGCCGAGCGCGCTGACACCGAGGTCGCGGTCGCTCTCGAGGCTCGCCAAGCGGTGAACCAAACGCCCGAGTCCGCGCAAATTGTCGCGCCAGTCATGCAGCAGCACCCGCTCTGCAGCGTCCGGCAAGAGCACCACGCGCGCCCCCGCACCACGCTCTAGATTCCAAATCCTCAACAGCAACGCGAGCCAGGGTAAAATCTCCTGACGCCGCTCGCGCAAGGGCGGAAGTCGAAACTCCCAAAACGAGATCCGCGCCAGCAAGTCGCGGCGAAAACGCCCTTGCTCGACGAGCTCGGCCAAGTTGCGGTTGGTGGCCGCCACTACGCGGACGTCGACCGCGACGGGCCGCGTGGCGCCGAGCGGACGCACTTCGCCTTCTTGCAGCACGCGCAGCAGCTTGGCCTGCAAGTCGAAGGGGAGCTCCCCAATCTCGTCGAGAAACAGCGTACCGCCGTGAGCCGCCTGGAATAGACCGGTCCGGGCCGCATTCGCGCCCGTGAACGCGCCGCGTTCGTGACCGAACAGCTCGCCTTCGATGAGCTGCGCCGAAAGCTCGGCGACGTTCAACGCGACGTAGGCGCCGCGCCGGCCGCTTCGCTCGTGGACCGCGCGGGCGAGCCGCTCTTTGCCGGTGCCGGTTTCGCCGAGAATCAGCACCGGCGCTTGATCCGAAGCCGCGCGCGCAAGGAGCGCTCGCAAATCGGCGATGGCTGCGCTGGTACCAGGCAGCACCGGATCGTCCTCGAAGCCGCCCGCTCCGGGCACGTCGACCACGCCGAGCACGTCGCCCAGACGAACGACACTTTGCACGGTGAGAGGCACCGGTCGCTCGACGCTCTTTCCGTTCACGCGCGTACCGTTGCGGCTCTCCAGGTCGGCGAGGTACGGCACCCCGCCCAGTCCCAGTTGAACCGCCGCGTGCCGACGCGAGATGGTGGCGTGAAAGATGCTCGTCACCTCAGCCTCTGGCGCGCGCCCTAGCACCAGACCTGGCGCGAGCAGGAGACGGGTGTTCGCGAGCTCAGCGGGGTGAACGACACTCAGCACCAGGCCCGGACTCGACGCCCGCGACGCAGGCGCGTTGGGATCGGTAGAATGAAAGAAGGGCGCGTCGCGCGACACGCTCGCTAGCGTAAGGCACGGATCGCCGCTCGCGAAGCAAGTCGCAACTTATGCGCATTTGTTAATGGTTCTGAAAGCTTAGCTAGCCTCAAAACCTGCCCTGCACTGCCACCTGGGAGGGGCCAATCGAAACGCCCAGCGCGCCGTTCGACTTGGGTTCGTAGCGACTGGGCTCGTCTCCGGTCAGATAGAGCAGAACACCCGTGCCGATCGCCGCCGCGCCGACGCCCACGCCGATCCAACCGTATACATCGCGCTTCCGCTTGGCGTCGAGGTCATCGACCAGAATGCCGAGGGTGCTCTCGCACGTCTTGTCGCAGCTGCCTTTCGGCATCGCCGCGACTTCGTTCGCATACGCGTTGAAGCGATCTTCGGCGTCATTCTTCTTACCCTGATTCCAGAATAGGAAGCCGACCGCGCCAGCCGTGACCGCCGCGCCCGCGCCCCCGGTAACGTACGCGAGCAGACGTTGGCGCTTGGCTCGCGCCGTATACTCAGCCAGGTAGGTTGGCGTCGGAATGAGCGTCACGTCGAGCACCGTGCGACCCGGTGCGAGGAGAACCTCGCGCGTGACGTCGAAAAAGCCCGCACGCGCGACGTGTACCTGATGCCGGCCGAGCGGCAAACGCATTCCGCCACTTTCGTCGAGGTGCGGCTCGCCGTCGACGAGCACGACCGCGTTGCGTTCGCTCACCGAGAGCGCCAGGGTCGCGCCGCTCGATGATGCCGAGCCGTCTACGCGCAAAGCCACGTCGAGCACGGCGTGCGCGCCGGCTGAAAGCTGAATCGCCCTGCTCTCCCGGATGTAGCCGGGCCGCGAAAACTCGAGCGCGTGCCGGCCTGGGGGCAGCAAAAGCTCGCTGCTGAGCGGCGTTTTTCCGAGTAAATCCTGCCCTTCCCGCACTTCCACGTCGCTCACGTTGCTGCTCACGCGAAGCCGCGCGATCGGCGCCTCGAGCGGGATCATTTCGACTGGCAACACTTCGCGCGCGCCACCCGCTACCAGCACCGACACGTGGCGCGGCTCGTAGCCCGGTGCCCACAGCGAAACCAAATGACTCCCCGCGTCCACGCGAATGACGCGCGTTTGCTTTTCGACGTCGACGTTGTCGATCTGTATCGTCGCGCCGGCGACGCTGGGCACCACCTCGAGGGCTCCGACCTTCTGCAGCTGCTCCTGGTAAATCTCGCGGGCCCGCAGAGCGCGCTCGGCGCCGAGCTCACTCCGGCGAGGCTCGAGCGACTCGAACGCCGCGGCCGCCGCAGCTGCGTGCCCGAGACGCGCTTCGACCAGCGCCACGTTGTAGAGCACGAGCGGATGACCGGTGAGCTTGTAGGCGCGCTGAAACTCCGCCAGCGCACCCCAAAAATCCCCAGCGTTGTACAGAGTGAGACCGCGGTCGAAGCGCCGGCGCGCTTCCTCGCGTTCATCATTGGTGGCGGGCGAGGTCGCGGCAGCCGGCGCTGGGCTCAGCTCCGCGTGCGCGCTGCGAGGAGCTGTAAGCAGCAGCAACGCAGCGGTCGCGAGCCCCGGAGAAACCTTCGAACTCCACATGCGCGCAGGCCTATCAAAACGGGTTCTTCACCCCCAGACCATCCTTTTCGGCGCGCGAGGCGTTCGCGGAGGGTTTCCGAACCGCCGCGGCCTTGACCCGCGGCGGCGCGGCTTCGGCACCCGCGGCTCCCGCGCCGGCCCCGCGCGTGGGGCCGGTACTCGCGCTCGTCGCTGCTGGGGCGGGCAGCGTCGAAGCCGAGCGCTCCGCGGCCGGGACCGGCTCACGCAGCAGCGCACGGCCGGTGGTGCCGGACGTCGGACCGTCCGCGCCGAGCGCTGCGTCCCGGGCGCCGGTTCGACTTGCCTGGAAGACCGCCAGCGCAAGCGCCGCGAGAACGCCGAGCAAAGCCAAAGGGAGCCAAACACCGCGCCGCACGCTGGGCTTGCCGACCCGGCCACTAACACTCGAATCGATGACCAACGTGGGGGCCAAAGAAACCGCGGGCGCGGAGCCCAAGGCGGCGAGCGCAGCGGCGAACGCGGGCATGTCGGGGAAACGGTCGTTGGCGTCGAGCGCCATCGCACGCGCGATGACCGCATCCAGCTCTCGCGGCAACTCTGGGACCAACTCGCTCGCCGGAACGTGCTGCCCTTGCGAGATGCGAATGCCGAGCGCCGGCAAGGTTTCGGCCTTGAAAGGCACGTCGCCGGTGACGCACTCGTACAGCACCACGCCGAGCGAGTAGATATCCGTGCGCTGGTCGAGGTCCCGCTGACCGACCACTTGTTCCGGCGACATGTAGTACGGCGTGCCGAGCGGTGCGCCCTCGGTAGTGAGCCGCGGGTCGCCCTCGGCGCGCGTAAACTTGCTGATCCCGAAGTCGAGCACCTTCACGAACGGCGAATCCCCGTGGCAAACGAACAGGTTCTCCGGTTTCACGTCCCGGTGCACGATGCCCGCTGCGTGCGCGAAAGAGAGCCCGGAAGCGGCCTGCAACACCAGCTCCCGCGCCTCGTCGAAGGGCAGCCGCCCGCGACTTTGGATCAAGGCGCTCATCGGCGTGCCAGCGAGCAGCTCCATGAACATGTAGGGCTCGCCGCTCTCGAGCTCGCCGGCGTCGAAGGTTTGAACCACGTGCGGGTTGTCGATACGACCGGCCGCTGACGCCTCCATGACGAAGCGCGCCACGACCTCCGGCACGCTCGCGTAGCGCGGGTGCAAAAGCTTCAGCGCCCCGATGCGCTTGGTGACCAAGTGCTCGACTTCGTACACGGCGCCCATGCCGCCGCTACCGATCAGCCGCCGCACGAGGTAGCGCTTGCCGAGAACCTGGCCGAGCAGCGCGCCCGCCGTCGGGTCCGGGCTCACCGCTTGCCTCGCTGGGGTTCGGCCACTCGCCGCACGATATCATTCCCTCGAAACGTCCACCCGACTGGCGAGCAGCCGCTTCCGGCGTTAGGTTCTGCGCATACCGTGACAAGCCCCGCAATCGATCTCGCCGGCCTGGATCTGGACCAGGAAATTCAACGCCTGAAGCGCGAGCGCAACGCCGTGCTGCTGGCTCATTACTACCAAGATAGCGAAATTCAGGATCTAGCAGACTTCATCGGGGATTCGCTGCAGCTGGCTCAGGCCGCGCAAAAGACCCAGGCCGATGTGATCGTGTTCGCGGGCGTGCATTTCATGGCGGAAACGGCCAACATCCTGAATCCGTCGCGCATCGTGGTCGTGCCCGACATGAAGGCGGGCTGTTCGCTGGCGGATGGCTGCCCCGCGGATCGCTTTCGCGCCTGGAAAGCGCGGCACCCGGGCGCGGTGGTCATCAGCTACATCAATTGCAGCGCCGCGGTGAAGGCGGAGAGCGACTACATCTGCACCTCCAGCAACGCCGAGAAGATCGTGCGCGCGGTGCCCGAGGGGCAGAAGATCTTGTTCGCGCCGGATCGAAATCTAGGGCGCTATTTGATCAAGAAGACGGGGCGCGACATGGTGCTGTGGCCCGGCAGCTGCATCGTGCACGAGACGTTCAGTCTGCGAAAGCTGGAGGCGCTCTTGGTCGAACACCCGGGCGCCAAGGTGATCGCCCACCCAGAGTGTGAAGAGGCGCTGCTCGACCGCGCGGACTTCATTGGCTCGACTGCGGCGCTGCTCAAATTCGTGGAAAGCGATCCGGCAACCGCATTCATCGTGGTTACGGAGCCCGGCATTTTGCACCAAATGCAGAAGCGCGCGCCCCAAAAGACGCTCATTCCCGCGCCGCCGGAGGCGAACTGCGCGTGCAACGAGTGCCCGTTCATGCGCCTCAATACGCCGGAAAAGCTGTACCTCGCGCTGCGCGATTTGGAGCCGCGCGTCGCACTGCCGGAAGAGCTGCGCGAGCGCGCGAAAGTGCCGATCGATCGCATGCTGGCGCTCAGCTGAGCGCCGAGCCCCGCCGCGTCACACGCGGCGGTAGCTCAGCGTGAGCAGAGACCCGCGCGCGCCGACGGTTAGCACCGACGCTGCTGCCGCTTTCGCCGCCGCGTGAACGCGAGCGCGGCGCCCAGCAGCGCGATGAGTTGCGCGTTGCCGCCCGCAGGTCGAGCGGGCACCGTGCACGAGCAGCCGCTGTCGTTGCCGGGGTCGCTCGGGGGCAAGCCAACTTGGCCGCCGGTCGACGGAGCAGTGCCGCCCGTCGTGGGAGGCAGCCCGCCGGTACCCGTGCCAACGTTGCCGCCAAAGCCCGGCGCGCCACCCGTGCCGCTATTGGGAACGCCGCCGGTGGTCGCGACCGCACCGCCGGTCGTGCCGCCCGTGCCGGTCATGCCGGCCGCACCGCTGGCATTCGTGCCTCCGGTGTTGCCACCCACGCTACCGCCCGCATTGCCGCCGCCGTTGCTGCCTTTGCCGCCGGCGCCCGCGGAAGCGCCGCCGCCGCTCGCGCCGCCTTTGCCGCCCGAACCACCGCTGCCTGCCTTGCCGCCCGCGCCGCCAGTGCCGGCCTTGCCACCGGTGCCGCCGGTGCCGCCGGTGCTGCTGTTGCCGCCGGTCGTGCTCGTGCCGCCGCCCGCGCCGCCACCGCTGCCAATCGCGACGCAGCTGGTCGCGTCCGGCCCGGGAAGCGTGAACGCGCTGCCGTCGAGGCAGGTGTCACTGCCCGTGCCCGCACCGGTGATCGTGACCTCGGCGTGCGTGTTGTCGATCGCGCTCACGGTGAAGCTCACGCCGCCAGCGGGATCGGTGAACGTTTGGCCCGCGGTGAGGCCGCCGTTGACGGTGCCCTGCGAGTCGCCGGGCGTGTTGTCGAGCACGTAAACGTACGGCGCGGAGCGCTGCAAATCGAAATCCGGACCGATGGAGACGACCACCATCGGGCCTACTTTGCTGTCGAAGCCGACCGGCGTGCGCAGCTCCAGGTAGTAGTGCGTGAGCGTGGGCGCGGAGCCTTGGCGATCGCCTTTGGCCGGTGCCGCACGCGATTTGGGCGCCTTGACCTGGATCACCTGCGTGCCGTCACACGGCGTTTCCAGCGGCAGCAGGTTGTATTTGCCGCCGGTCCCACCGACCTTCACGCCGTTACACTTGCTGAGCCAGCCCTGCGCCACCGCATGGTACGCCGACACGTGGTGCGCGCCGTTGCCCATGAAGCTGAGCGTGCTGCCGTACTCCTTGTGCGTGCACTGCGTCGGGTCGTCCATGAACACCGCCTTGCTCGGGCAGGTCATGATCGGCTCGTGCGTCATGCCGAAGTTGTGCCCGAGCTCCTGCGAGTAGCCGACCAGCTGATGAAACGAGTAACTCGAGTACACCGCGTAGCGACCCGGTGTGCCTTCGTCACCCCAGGTGCCGCAGCCGCTGATGTTCTGGGCGCCGCCGTAAACCCAGAAATAGTGATCGTACTTCTTGGTATAGCCAGCGATGATGCCTTGAACCTGGGGACCGTTCGGCTGTGAAGTCTTGGGACCGCAACACTCGATCGGCAGGCACACGTGCTGATCGAGCGCGTACGGACCGAGCAGTTCAATCTCCAAGTCCTGCGCGCCGTACGAGATCTCCTGGTACATCTTCTGCAAAGAATTTGTACCGGTGAGCAGATTCTGAATCTGCGTCTTGTCGGGCGGCCCCATCCCGATGTCGAACATCATCGCCGCGATGGTGCGGGTCTTGCGCGCCGGCGCGTTGACGAGCGGTAGCGGGCCGGATTCGACCGCTTCGTTCGAGAATGCGCTCGGATCTTCGGCAAAAGCTTGCGACGGATCGAAACGCTGCGGCTGTTGGGACGGCGACTCGCCGCTCGGAGGAGTCGGGGTGCAGCCGGCGGCCGAGAACAACGCGGCGGCCACGCTCGCCGCTCGCAACACTCTGCGGCGAGGCCGCTCCAATTCAACGCGCTCCGAAGACCGGCAGTTCTCCATAGGGGTCAAGAGACGACTCCCCCGGTCCTGAGCTCAAAAAAACGCGCGCGGCGAGCGCTACTGGAATAATTCAGTGGCCAGGTTTCGTTTCGCTGGTCGCCGCGTGGCCTTCCGAGCGAGCAGTCTTGGCGGTTTGCCCGGCGAGCTCTTTGGCCCGGTCGATCGCCTGGCGCAGCGCCGGCGGGATATCCGGGTTCTGGGCCTCCGGCTTGTCCTCGAGCTTCTTGAGCTTCGCGTTCTTTTTCCCGGCCGGGCCGCCCTCGGCCTCGATCGCTTCGACGAACGCAGTCATGCGCCCGGACTCGCCGTTGCCGTTCACGTCCACGATCGTGATCTTGCCCGAGCCTTTGCCGAGGTCGTTGCGAAAGTCGTACACCGCACCGACGACCGTGAGCTTGCCTTCCTGCACGCGGGTTCCGAAGTGCGTGAGCGCGCTTCGAACCTGAGCGTGCACGTTCTCGATCACTGCCTCGGTCCAAGCCGCTTCGGGCGTGACGCCGGACTTGGCCTTCGGCACCTGCAGCTTTTCAAGCTCGTGCCGCACCGCCTCGCTTTGCGTGGAAATATCGCCCATCGCGGCCTTGACCGCGCCGCACCCCGTGTGTCCGAGCACCAGCAGCACCGGCGTCTCCAAGTGCTCGACACCGTACTCGACCGAACCGAGGTTGTTGTCGATCTGGTTGCCGATGTTGCGCACCATGAAGTCGTCGTTCTCGGGCGTGGCATCGAAGGCGGAGCTGTGCACGCGCGAGTCACCGCACGTGATCACGGTCGCGCGCGGCTTCTGCCCCTCGGCGAACGAGGCGAAGAACTTCGGACCGTGCTCCATGTACACGCGGTTGTCGCCCAAAATCTCCTTCAGGTATGCGCGCGCTTGCGAGAGCGGCTCGTCTCGCGAAGCCTCCCAAGCAAACGGCACCACGAACTTCTTCGGACCGTCGTGATCCTCCGGCTCGGCCGCCTTCGCCTTGGCCTCGACGGCCTCCTTCTTGGGCGCTTTGGCGGCGCTCTTCGGGCGGGCGGGCTTGGCCTCGGCGGTCGCCTGGATGCGATTGCAGGCCGAGAGCGCGAGCGCGAGGGACACGACTATTCCAAATCGCCGGAACATGCAGACTGAGTAACGGCCCGCGGCTCGGCGTCTTGAGCCCCCGAACCGCAGCGCGACCCCAGCAACGGCCTTTTCACCAGGAAAGCCGTGAGTAAACTGTCACCTCCGTGTCACAAGCCAGCGACCTTAGCCCCGCACGTCCCGAGCGGGGCGTTCAAACCAGCGCGTCTCCGTGCTTTCTTCGCTGGATCAGCCGGTCTTCCGCTGCACGACGCGCCCTCGGCACCTTGCTGCTGCTCTCGCCCACCCTACTCGTGCTGGGGCTGGATCTCGGGCGCCGGGGTCCGCGCGTGTTGGAATTCGAGGGGACCTATGTGCTCACTTATCTGGGCGCGGTCGCCGAAGGGAGCCTCTTGTGGGCAAGCCTGGTGTACGCGGCCTCGGCTCGACGCGGCGCGCTGCGTTGGTTGAACACGGTGCTGTTCGTGCTCGCGTTGACCTTCACGGTGGGCGGACAAACCTATTTTTTCCAACAGTACAACGCCTACCTCAACGTCGACGTCTCGGTGTTCGCGTCGAACTTCAAAGACAGCGTCATCAACCAGCTGTACGCCGACCTCGGCAACTACCTGCGCGCGAAGACGCCTCCGTTCCTGTTTTCGGTGGCCGTTGTGTGGGCAGCGCGGCGCGTGTTCGAACCGCAGCGCCGCCTGGCGCTGGTCATGGGCATCCTCGCGCCACTGCTCCTGATTGGGAGCTTCTTCGTTCCCACTCAACATCGGCATACGCAGGCCTCGACGCCGGACGTGTTGTACCTGAACGCGGTCGGCGGTCTGATCCGCACGCAGCTCGGCTTCACCGATCAGTCCAATCAACTACGCCCACGTGCGCGCGCGTCGTTGCCTGTGCCCCCGCTCACCCGCAACCCGGCGCTGCCGAAGCGCAACGTGTTGTTCGTAATTCTGGAGAGCGTGCGCGCCGACAGCGTGTGCGTGGAGCACGATCCTACCTGTCGTAAGACCGCCTCGACCAACCAGCTGTTCCCGAATCGCTACCCGCTCACCGAAATGCGCTCGATGGACTCGTGCACTGCCATTTCGCTGTCGGTGCTGTGGACCGGCCTGCTGCCGACCGAGTCGCGCGACATGCTCCACACCTGGCCGCTGATTTTCGACTACGCGCGCGCCACCGGCTACGACACCGCGTTTTGGACCAGCCAGAACATGATGTTCGGCAACACCCGGCTGTGGGTGAAGAACCTCGGCGTCAGCAAGTTCGTGAGCGCCACCGAGCTCGACCCCACCGCCGACCTCGACATGGGCGCGCCGGAGGGCTACCTGGCCGCGCGCGTCGCGCACGAGATCCACGAGCTGCGTGAGCCGTTCATGGCCGTGGTGCAGCTCTCGAACGTGCACTACCCCTACTTCGTCGACGCGAACGAGCCCATGCCGTTCGAGCCGTGGACCACCAGCAAGGCGCCTGAAGAAAACCAGGCCTTCAAGAATTTCTATCAGAACTCGGTGTACCAGCAGGACGCGCACCTCGCCGACGCGCTCCGCGAACTCAAACAAAGCCCGCTCGGTGAACGCACCGTCGTGGTCTACACCAGCGATCACGGCGAGGCGTTCCGCGAGCACGGCCAAATGGGCCACACCTTCAGCGTCTTCGACGAAGAAATCAAAGTCCCCGCGTGGATCGACGCGCCCCCCGGCACCCTCACGGTCGACGAGGAAAAGTCCTTGCGCAGCAAGCGCAGCGCCCCCCTCTTCCACATCGATCTCGCCCCCACCGTGCTCGATCTAATCGGCGTTGGCGGCGATCCCAAGATCAGCGAATACGCCCAGAAAATGCACGGCCACAGCCTGCTGCGCCCCGAGCTCACGCAAGATCCGGTGCCGCTCACCAACTGCGCGGGCGTGTGGAGCTGCGCCTTCGAGAACTGGGGCTACATGCAAGGCAGCAGAAAGCTCGAGGCCCGCAGCTGGGACCGCGGCTGGAAATGCTACGACCTCGTGACCGACCCGAACGAGCGCGTCGATCTCGGCGCGGCCGAGCGTTGCGGCGATCTGATGCAACGCGCTCAGCGCACGTTCGGACGCCTCCCCGGCCAAGGCATCGAGCAGCACTAGCTGCCTTCGCGCAGTCTGCCAGGCGGGCGATTGCGGCCGCTTCTGGCCATGACCGAGCAGAGCGTGTATACCCGCGTCGTTGGAAAAGGCCTATTACGACACCCTGCATGGCATGCAAGCGCGCCACTGGTGGTATGAGGCGCGGCGCCGCATTCTCCGAAGCGTGTTGCAAGGGATCTTCGCCGAAGGCGTGCCCACTGGAGTCCTCTACGATCTCGGCTGCGGCGTGGGAGCGAACCTGCCAGTGCTGGAGCAGTTCGGGGAGACGCTCGGGGTCGATACCTCGCCAGAGGCGGTGGCCTACTGCCGCGAGAACGGGCACACGAACGTGCGCGTCAGTGATTTGAATCGACTGGACGGCTTGCCAGATAACTCTGCAAGCGTGGTCGTGCTGGCCGACGTGATCGAGCATCTGGAAGACGAAAATCCGTGCCTGGCTTCCGCACGGCGCCTACTGAAGCCGGGTGGAGCGCTCGTGGTCACCGTGCCCGCGTTCATGTTTTTGTGGTCGCCCGCCGACGACCTCGCTCACCACTACCGGCGCTACACGCGGGCACAGCTCGAACGGGTGATCGAAGCGCACGCTCAGGTAACGACGCTGACGTATTTCAACACGATTCTGTTTCCCACCGTGGTGGCCGGGCGCTTGCTCGAGAAGGTGCTCAAGCGCAAAGGGGACGACACCGCGGGCGTCCCTCCCCAGCCCTTGAACGAGCTGCTCACCCGGGTGTTCGCTCTGGAATCGAGCTGCATCGGCCGAGTAAACCTTCCGTTCGGCGTGTCGCTGCTGTGCATCGCCCGGGCTGGCTGATCGAACCCCCCTCCTTCAGAAGCCGCCGCTCCGCGCGATATGATAGACGGAAAGCCCATGCTTTCCTCTCCAGCACGACCGCTGCTTCCCGAAGGTGTGCGCGCCTTTGCTGGCATTGCGGCGATCGGAGCGTCCATCGGACTCGCGCTGGGCGAGTTGTTCGGAGCCTGGCAGCCGAGCTACTTCGCCGACAATGTCGTGCCCCAAAGCACCCGCCTCGCGCTACTCGCATGGGTAGGCGCGGCTGCGCTCATCAGCTTGATCGGCGCAGCCCTGATCACCGCGCGGCGCGGCTCGGCTTTTTCGGCCATGCTGGCGCGCCTGCTCGCGCCGCTCGCCTTGCTCGGCTTCGCGCCCGGGCTCATCGGCAAGAGCGCCTGGTCCAACACGCTGGAGCTTTCGATTTCACTCGCGGCGACCGTGCTCTGCTCGCGCCCGCTCTTTCGTTTGCACTTCAGCGCCTACGATGACCCACAGCTCGCCGGGCTCGGCCGATCGCTGAACGTGGTGCGCGCGGGTCTCGAGCGTCGGATCCCCGCTCGGCTCAAAGGTAAAGTCGTCCTGACGCTCGCGGTGTTGGCTGCGGCTTCTTACGCCCTCTACATGGCGACCTTTACGGTGCTGAATCACCTGCGATTCGGCACTTACACCTGGGATTTAGGCCAATTCGACTCCGAGTTTTTCAACACGCTTCACGGCAAGCCCTTTCGCTGCCCAGCCCTACTGCGCGGCCCAGTCTGGTCAGACCTGGTCAACCACGCCCATTTCGGCATCTGGCTGTTGACGCCGTTCTACGCGCTGCACCCCGCCGCGGAGACACTGCTCGTACTTCAGGCGCTGATCGTGGGCGCCGGAGCGATCCCTCTGTACCGGTTCGCGGCGCGGCGTCTGAGCGGGCCGAGCGCGCTGGCCATCGCGGTCGCCTATCTGCTCTACGCGCCGCTCCACGGGGCGCAATTCTGCGATTTCCATTTTCAGCCGATCGCGGCCAGCTGCGTGCTCTACGCGGTGGATTTTCTGGACGAGCGCCGCATGCGCTTGTTCGCGCTCTTCTTCTTCGCGTCACTGGCGTGTCGAGAGGACATCTCGATCGGCTTTGCGTCGATCGGGCTGTACGTGCTGCTATTTACACGGCGCACCGTGCAAGGTGCTGCGATTTTCGCGATTTCGGCGGGCTACTTCGTGCTGATGCGTTTTGCGGTCATGCCCGCGTTCGGCTCCTGGGTTTTCGAGAATTTCTACAAGACATTGATTCCGCCGGGTCAGTCGGGCTTCGCCGCGGTGATCGTCACGCTGGTTACGAATCCGGTGTTCGCGTTCAAGACCCTGCTCACCGCGGACAAGCTCACCTACGCGCTCCAAATCTTGACGCCGGTGGCGTTCTTGCCGCTCTCGCGTCCGCGTTTGTGGCTCAGTCTGCTGCTCGGCACGGTGGTGACGCTGCTGACGAGCGGCGCGCTGCCGCTGATCGACATCGGCTATCACTACGGCGCGGTCTTCGCGCCGTATGTGTTCGGCGCCAGCGTGCTCGCGATCGCGGCCGAGGGGCGCTGCCCCGTGCGCGCGGCGTCCCCGAACATTGCTCGGGTGGAGCAGCGGGTGTCCCTGCTCACTCTGTTGCTCGGAACCGCGCTCACCACCGCTCACTTCGGCGCCGTCCCTCCGCGCGAGAACTTTCACTCGAGCTACAACGCGACCGTCAAGATGGCGCCGCTGACCGACGCCGAACGCGAGCGGCGCCGGCTGTTTCTAGAGGCAGTCGCGCAAATTCCGAAAGACGCGATCGTGGCCGCGGGAGATCACGAGCTGCCGCAAGTGTCGAATCGCCTAGACGTGTGGAACATGAACGACGGCTACGACGGCGCTGACTACCTGCTCTTCGATCCCACGCTCGGCCTCCCTCAAGAAAAACGAGAGCTGGGACCCGCGCTGCAGAAGGGCTGGACCATCGTCGCCAAACACGAGCGCTTCATCCTGCTGCGAAAGCCTTCGAACAAGTAACGAAAGCGCGTTTCATCACACCGAGCCGTTCGTTGGCTTTGGCTGCCCCCGCGGAAAAGTGCGCGCTGTCAGGCGCGGCGCGGCGGGGGGCGCGCGCGCTTCGTTGCGGGCGCGCGTGGGTGCCGCGCCGGGCCGTGGGGGTTACGTAGGAGCGACGGGCAGGCGCGGTGTCGCGGCGGGGAGGGGCGCGAGGGGCTGCGCTTGGGCCGTGGTGCGACGAACAGCGCGCACTTTTCCGCGTTTGCCCCCAAACCAAAATATAACTAGGCGCTCTACACGTCGGTGAGAAAACTGGTGAGCAGATAGTTCGCGATTAGAATCGCGACCGCGCTCTGGACCACCGCGCGCGTGGTCGCTTCGCCGACGCCTTTTGCGCCGCCCGAAGCGTTGAAGCCCTGCGCGCAAGCGATGGCGCACACCAAAAAGCCGAACACGGTGGCTTTGATTTGGCCCATCCAGAAGTCGTTTGGCACCAGGTACTTTTCGATGTTCGAGATGAAGATGCCAGGGTCGACTCCGAGCCACTGAACCGCGACCACCCACGCGCCGACCATGCCGACGCACGTGTAGAGCACGCACAAGAGCGGCACCATCAAGACCGAGGCGAGCAGGCGCGGAGAAAGCAGATACTGCACCGGGCTCACGCCCATGGTCACCAGGGCGTCGATTTGCTCGGTGACGCGCATGTTGCCGAGCTCGGCAGCCATGGAGCTGCCGGCACGCGCGGTCACCATCAACGCGGTGAACACCGGCGCGATCTCACGCGTCAGCGAAATCGCGACCAGCGAGCCCACGATGCCCTCGGCGCCGAACTGGCGCAAGCTGTGCGTGGTCTGCAACGCCAGCACCATGCCGCTGAAGATGCCGGTCAGCGCGACGATGAAGATCGAGCCCACGCCGACGAAGTCCATCGCCTGAATCAACAGGACGATGCGAAACGGTGGGCGCACCATCCACACCAATGTCTTGCCCGTGAGCTCGACGGCCGCGCCAATCTGTTCCAAAATCGCGAGCACTGGGCGCAAGAGCACATCGAGCACGCCGGCGTTGGGCGGGTCTTGGATGTCCTCGGAGGCTGCCACTCGATTTCCGGTCTATCGCGGACGGCGAGGGGCGTCGAGCCAATCGCCCAGAACTGCAAACGCGGCCCGCACCGCTTCCGAACGCGGGCCGGAGCTCGTGAGCGTGGCCCGGCGCGGCGAGAGCGCGAGCGTCACCGACAGCGCGTCGCCGCCGAGCGCCTCTGCATAAGACTCGCCCCACTCCACGAGCAGAAGCCGGCCATCGTCGCGCAAGGCGTCGAGGCCGAGTTCCACGAGCTCCGACGGCGAGCGCAGCCGGTACAGATCGGCGTGCGCGATCGGCACACGGCCCGAAAACTCGTGCACGAGCGAGAAGGTCGGGCTGGTGACCCGCCGCGCATCGACCCCGAGCGCCACGCACAGCGCCCGCGCGAGGAAGGTCTTGCCGGCGCCGAGTGGACCGGACAACACGACCAGGTCTCCTCCTGCGAGCAGCGGCGCAAGACGCTCCGCGAGCTGTTGAGTCGCGCGTTCGCTCGGCAGCTCGATGGCGGAAGTCACACCCTTTTCGTACCCAACGAGCCTGGATGAGCGCAAGCGCGAGCCTGCTCCGAAGTGGAACGCCTTTTGCTACTCTCAGCAGCGTGTCCGACCCAATTCAGGAAATCTTCGGTCTACCCGCGCCGGAGCTGTTCGAAAAACCCGAGCTCTTCGTGCAGCACGGGCCGCTCGAGCGCTTCCCCGCCTTCATGCGCAACGGGCCAATGCAAAGCACCGACGCGCTGTGCCGGGAGTACTCGGGCCGGCTCGAGGTCGCCAACGGCAGCGTCGCGGACGGCGTACAAATCGCGGTCAGCGACGCTCACCCTTCGGTGTTACTGCGCCTCGGGCTCACCGTGTATTTCTCGGACTTGGGCCGCACTATTCCGCAATCGAACGCTTGGTTGCGTCGCCTCGAGCAAAGCCTGGGCCTCCCCGAGTGCGCGGCTATCATGGCCTTCGCGAACGCGCCCGGTTCCGGGCTCTCCTTGCATCACGATCGCTTCGACCAATTGTTCTTCCAGATTCGCGGGGAGAAGCAGTTTCGCTACGCGCCGAACGACTTCGTCGCGAACCCCGACGTGCAGTTCAGTCCGTTCACCGCTTCGCAGGCAGAGTGGGGGCAAAGCTATCGCCATGGCTTTCCGCTCACCAGCGAAGAGGTACTGAAAAGGCCGTTCGAGACTGCGCATCTTCGGCCAGGCTCGGCGTTTTTCATGCCGGGTGGCACCTGGCACACCACGGCGGAACAAGAGACCGATTCACTCTCCGTGGTGGTCGCGGTGCGCGCCCCCTCGCACTGGGACTTGGCGCAAAACCTGCTGCACTACTACGCGACCCAAGCACCCGCTTGGCGCGCGCGCAGTTACGGCGGGTGGGCGAGCGAGGGCGAGCGGCGCACGCGCGAGCACCGCGCGCTCGCCGAGCTGATGTGCGACCTGGCCACGCGACTCGAGCGCCTGCCGGCCGAAGACGCTTATTCGGCGTGGTCGGTGCACGGCTACACCGTGGGCACGCAATCCACCTATCCGCTTCACGCACGCTTCGAGCGCTTCGTGCGCTTACCCAACTCTTCGGTGCGTTTCGAGGACGATCCCGCGCTCGGCAAGCTGCGCTGTATCGTGCGCAGCGGCCCCACGCATCGCCCGCAAGCAGAGACCGTCCTCGCGTTTCACGCGGTCGCGCGCCCCGTGGTCGACTGGGTGCTCGATACGCACGCGGCATTCTCCGTGAGCGAGGTGGTCGAGAAGTTCCCCGATTTCACGCGCGCCGATTTGGAAGACTTGCTCGCGTGGCTCGGGCACGCGGCGCTGATCCGTCCGATCCCTGCCCCCGAATGGGATGCCACTTGAACGAACTTCGCCTGGGCCGGGTTGTGCCAGATCGTGCCAAACGCCGACTCGCCGAGCCTCGCTCGCCTACGAATTCGCGGTAGAGCGCTGGTTCTCCGCTGGCACCGCTCTTGCTTGAAGGGCGCGAGTCGTTACTCTCGAAAGACGGGCACATGGCGAATCGGCCGCTGAGCATTGGTTGCGTTCTGATCCTGGGCAGCTCCCTCACGCACTGCGGTGGCGCGACCGAGTCCGATGACACTCCAGCGCAGACCGGTGGGACCACGCAAGGCGCCGCGCCCGGCTCGGGCGGAACCACCACTGGCGGCGTGTTTGGGGTCACGGGCGGCTTCGTCGGCTCGGTCGCCTCGGGCGGCACCACTGGCGGTGTTATCGGGATCCTCATCTATACGGGCGGCAGCACCAGCACCGGCGGTAGCAGCGGCGGAGTCGGCACCGCGCCGGGTTTGGGCTCAGGCGGCGCGGGCGGCTTCGTGGGCACCGCGCCGCACGGTGGAGCCATCGGCACTGCGACTCCGACCGGCGGGCGAAACACGGGTGGCGCGGTGGGCTTGGGGGGTAGTCCCGGCTCCGGCGGGCGCGTTGGCGCGACGGGCGGCGGAATGGGTTTGGGAGGTAGCCGCAATACCGGCGGCTTCGTCGGCGTGCCCCCTCAGTACACGGGCGGCGTCGGCGGCGCCATCGGCGTTCCGCCCCTGGGCGGCGCCGCAGGCTCGGCCGGCGCGGGCGGCGAAGACGTGGTCGGCGCGGGAGCGAGCAACATCGGCGGCAGCGGCGCGCCCGGCAGCGGCGGCTAAGCCCCACTCCGCGCTATCCTCGCCGCGATGAGCGAGCGCCCGCGACTCCGAGTCTTGTTCGAGCTGTCCGGAGTGGTTCCGCTCGCGGTCTACACGGTGGTGCACGTCGCGAGCTACGCGGGCGCGCTCTTCGGCAGCGCGCGCTTCGGCGTCGAAGCCTCGACCGAACCTGCCTGGCTCGCCTTCGAGCTCGCCCTGGTCTGGTTCCCGCTCGCCTTTCACGTCGCCTACGGACTCAGCCTGTTCACCACACCGCTCCCGAGCGAGCGCCCCGAACGCCAGCGCGGCATCCTCCTGCGCGCGAGCGGCCTCGGCGCGCTGCCCTTCATCGTGGGCCACAGCCTGTGGCTGCGCGCGCCGCTCTGGCGCGGGACACGCTCGCCCGATGACATCCAGCAAATGCTGGCCGCGGGCCTGTCGTCCACCGTGCGCGGCTTCCCGCTCAGCGCGGCGCTCCATTGCCTCGGCCTCGGCGCGGTCGCGCTTCACCTCGCGCTCGGCCTCGCCGCGTTCGCGGAAAAATGGGGACTGCTCGCGCAAAGCCCCGCGCGCCGCGCGGCGAACCTATTCTCGCTCGCACTGTTCCTAGTCGGCGGTGCCACCGTGATCGAGCTCGCCACCGGCTCGCTGCTCCCGCGTTTCACGCGCTGATCAGCGTGCCGACTGCAGCCACGCGAGCCCGACCGAGCACGAATTGGGCGCACCTTCTTGCCACGCGGTTGCGCGTGCTCCTTCACTCTGTTATCCGCGAAAACCTGGATGCCGAAGTGCTATCTTCTCGCGGTCACCAACGGGTCGAGCCTCGACCGCTACTCGAACAACGTGACCTTGTTCAATTTGATCGAGCAACTCAATTTCCCCAAGCAACAGCCGCCTCCGCCGGGCGCGGTGCTGCCACTGGAAATACACGCGTACTTCTCGCTCGCGCCGCATGAGCTGAATCATCGTTTCGAGGTGCGCTTCACGCTGGTCGCCGCCACCGGTTTGGAGACCGTCACCGACGCTTTCTCGCACCGCGCGGCGACCGCGCACTACCGCACGCGCACGGTCGGCCTGCCCATGCCGCCGGTGTTCGGCAATTACGAGTTGTGCGTCGACACGCGACCGGTCGACACCGAAGTCTGGCATCGCGACAAGCTCACCTGGCCGCTCATCATGGCCGAGGTCGAGCCACGGCCTGCCGTCACGCACTAGGGGGGTATCATGTCCGTCCGCACCGCCGACCGTCTCCATCTGCAAGGTTTGGAACTCGAATGCATCGTCGGCGTGCGCCCGCCCGAGCGCAAACGTCCGCAACGCATTCGGCTCGACGTCACGCTCGGACTCGATCTGTCTGGCGCCGGGCGATCCGGCAGGATTTCGCACACCATCGACTACGCGCGTGTGGCCGAAGAAATCCAAACCTTGCTGCGCTTCCGCGCGTATCGCTTGGTCGAGATGGCGACCGAAGAACTCTCGGCCATGCTGTTCGCCGCGCACCCCACGTTGGAGGAGCTCGAGATTCGACTCGAGAAGCCGGAAGCGCTGCGCGGCCGGGCCGCTGCAAGCGGCGTCAGCATCACGCGCACGCGCGCGAGCTTTCCGCTCACGCGCCGCGCGTTTCCCGGCGGTCACGCCGATTGCATCCTCGAAACACACGAGGCCAAGCTCGATCTGATCACGCTCGAACCGAACGCGAGCTACGCGCCCACACCCGCGCGACACGTAGCCTGGCTCACCGCTGGCGCGCTCGCGGGCACGCGCGCGCCGGTCGACGCGGGCGAAGCATTACGCGTCGAGCCGCCGTTCGACGCGGGTCCGGAAGGCGCTTCCCTTTTCGTTTGCGAAGCAGCAACGAGCCCGTAACAGTTCGGCAACCACAAACTCTTACTCAACGCGACGCGCCAAGTCCGCGACTCCACTCCGCTATCGAGTGCTGTAATCGATTAGAGAACATCCTCTAAGCCGACAACATCGCTAGTCAATCCCAGGTTGGGATTCGATATTTGTTGCTCACGATCCTTACAGATCCGAAAAACTGTGGTAATCGCGGGAGCGAGAGAGAGAAAGGGGCGTGCGCGAACCTGGCTTCGCTCGCGCCTCGAGGGAATCCATGAACGCCACGAAGCCCCAGTCCACCCGCCCCGCCAAGACCCCGAAGGCCTCTCCCGCCCCCTCGGGTACCCGCCTGCGCGACGCGGAAGCGGCAAAAGCCGCCCCGGCCGAGAGCGGCGAAGCGAACGACGTCGACTTCGAGCATCACGACACAATTCCAGCCCCGACGTGGTTCGACGACGGCGGCGAGGCGAGTTCCTAGTCAAACGGCTGCTCCGCGCGTGTTAGCGTCCCGCGCGGAGGTCTCTGTTGGTAAGCCAAGCCGTATCGCGTCGCGTTCGCGCGTTTCTTTCGTTCGTACTCTCGCTTTCGGTGCTGCTCGGTGCCGGGGCCGCGTTCGCGGCCGGGCGCATCGAGTGGAAGTCCAAAGAACTTCAAGAGCGCGAGGGCGGCTCCTGGCGACTTGAGCTCGCGTTCTACATGAACGCTGCGCCCGACGTGGCGCACGTGCCGATGAAGTTCGAGTTCCAGCCGATCGCCTACTACGAGCGATCGATGGTGGACGGCGACAAGCTGGTCGAGCGCACGGTTCCACTCGAGAATCGACAGGCGCTGATCGAGAGCACCGACGTCGGCTTTTTGGACTCGGGCAGCGGCAAGATCGAGAAGCGCACGCGCTTCAGCTTCAAGGTAACCCGCGCGCACGGCTACGAAGCCGGTGAATACAAGGTGACCGTCCGCGACGGTCGCAACGGCCAAACCGTGGGCACCCCGACCACCCTGATTTTCAAGGGTGAGAACGAAATCATCGATCGCCGCGCGATGGTGTTCTCGGGCAAGAAAGACGACAAGAAGAAGAAAAAGGACGACGAGGCGAAGAGCGACGGCGACAAGCCGAAGGACGAAGGCGACAAGCCGAAGGGCGACGCCGACAGCGAAGGCGGCAGCAAGAAGAGCGACGACTCGGGCGCCAGCAGCGACTCGGGCAGCGGCGATTCCGACGGCGGCGACAAACAGAAAGCCGCGAGCGATGACGGCGACGAAGCCGGTACCATCAAAGAGAAGCCCGGCGGCTGCGGCTGCCGGCTCGAAGACAGCCGTTCGTCTCACGGCGAGCCGGCCGCGCTGCTCGCCGCGCTGGTAACGCTCGGCGTCGTGCTGCGACGTCGCGCCCGCGCCTGAGCGCGCGGCGCGTCACGCGCAGTGACGCTGCACGTGCTGGACGAGCCGTTCCACGCCGAGCGAAAACTCGGCTTCCGAGCTGAGTAAGCTCAGCACCAGAAACGGCTCGTCGGCGAAATCGTAGAAGTAGCCGGGTTGCGCGAGCACGCGCTGCTCGCGCAGCAAGCCGAGCGCCCAGGCTTCCTCGCTTTGCGTGCGCGGTAAGCGCAGCACCGCGTACCAGCCGCCCTCCACGGGCAGCAGGCTGATCGCCGTGTTCTGCACGCTGCGCTCGAGCACGCCCAGGTTCGCGCGCAGGCGGGCGAGAATGTGCCCTTCACTGCTCGCCCGAGCCCGCAGGAGCTCGGGCAGCGCCAGCTGAACGGGCGCGCCGACCGACAGATAGGCGTCCGCGATCAGCTCCAGGCGCGAAAGCGCTTCCGACACTGAAGACTCGGGCCCGCCGACCGCGATCCAAGCTGCTTTCAGCTGCGGGAGCGCGGCAAGCTTGGAGAGCCCGGACAGCGCGAACACCAGAGTACGGTCGGTCTCGAGCGCGGAGCGCGCCGCATCGGCGGGGCAGCGAAGCGCGTAGCTCGCGAACACTTCGTCCGAGATCAGCGGCAAGCCGAGCTCGGCCAAGCGCTCGAGCTCCGCACGCCGTAAATAGTGTCCGCTCGGGTTGTTGGGGCTCACCACGATGATCGCGCGCGTGCGCTCGCTGCGCGCCCGCGCCAAGCGCTCGAAATCGATGAACCAGCCCCCATCGAAGCCGAGCGCGTAGGGCACCGAGCGTACGTTTTCGAAGCCCGCCAGGTGCTCGAAGAGTGGATAGCTCGGCGCGGGCACGAGCACTTCGTCGCCCGGATCACAGAGCAGCTTGAACAAGAAGCCGTACGCTTCACTCGTGCTCGCCGTCAGCAGGATGCGCTGTTCGGAGACGCTGACACCCAGGCGCCGCCATTCTTCCGCGACAGCCTGGCGGGCCGAGAGCAGACCGCGCGGCTCGGGTTCGTAGGTGAGCGCGCGGGGGTCGGCCAAGGCGGTCAAAATGCGCCCGCCTTCATAGGGAACCCCCGCGCGCGTCGGGTTCGACTCGCTCAGATCCAAGACCTTCTCGGGCAGGGCGCGAATTCGCTCGAGCTCCGCCGCAAAGGCGTTGATTTCGCGCGCCACCGCCGAACGTGTGGAGAACATGCGCGGGGGAGCGTATCGTATGCGCTCGCTGCATGACCTCTATCCCCACCGAGTGGCCGAATTTTCACGACATGCCGGAGGACGACGGCCTCACCGCGTCGCGCCCGCGCGGTCAAAAGCTAGCCTCCTGGATCTGGTGGGACGGCGAGGTGCGCGACGCCACCCAGCCGAACGTGCACTACTACGCGAACGCTCTGCACTACGGCACCGCGGTGTTCGAAGGCATCCGCTGCTATCCGACCGCGCGCGGGCCAGCGCTGGTTCGTCTGCGCGACCATCTCGAGCGCATGTTGGTGTCCGCGCGCATCTACGGCATGCGCGTGCCCTTCGACATCGACGCGCTCACGCGCGGCGCGCTCGAGGTGACGCGCCGCAACGGCACCCAAAACGGCTATTTGCGTCCGATCGCCTATTTCGGCTCCGGCCCCATCGATCTCAAACCCAAGCGCGAGTGTCCCGTACACGTCTTCATTGCGGTGCGTGAGCTTGGCACGTTCCTGGGACAGGACGCGCTGCGCAAGGGCATTCGCGTGCTGATCTCCAGCTGGCGCCGGCCGCACCACACCATGCTGCCGACCATGGCCAAGGCCAGCGGTCACTATGCCAACAGCGTGCTGGCCGCACACGAAGCGATGGATCGCGGCTTCGACGATGCCATTTTGCTGAACCAAGACGGCACGGTCGCCTGCGCCACGGGGCACAACGTGTTCTTCGTGAAAGGCGGCGTCCTACACACCAACGACGAGAGCTCGTCCATCATTCCGGGCATCACGCGCGACTGCATTTTGGCCATCGCGCGGGAGCACTCGGTGCCCGTGCAAATCCGCGCGTTCACCCGCGAAGAGCTGATGCGCGCGGATGAAGTCTTCCTCACCGGCACGGCCGCCGAGGTCACGCCCGTGCGCGAGCTCGACTCGGTCAGCTTTCCGACCGGTAAGAAGACGCTCGGCGCGCTGTTCCAGCGCGCTTACTTGCGCGCGGTCACCGGTCAGGACGACAAGCATCCGGATTGGCTCACTCACCTCGAGTGAGCGCGCGCAGCTCAGCGTTCGGCGCTGAGCGACAGCGCGCCGCCCGGCTTCTGGTGTTCGACCGCGACGATCTGCGAGCGGTAGAGTACGCGACCATCGTCGGACACGATCTCGCCCGCCAAATCCCGTCCGGGCAGCTCCGCGCTTTCACTGACCTTGAGCGTGGCCGCCTTGTCCGCCACGCGCACGCGGTAACTCTTGATCTGGCAATCGAGCTCACGTGAGCCGAGCAAGCAGGTGGTCTTCTCCGCGCCCACCAGGCCGTCATTCGCATCGGCCGCGAACACCGTGCTCTCGACCATGGCGTTGTAGTCGGCGAGCGAGCCCGGCACCTCTCGCTGCCCAACCCATTTCGAGGCCGAGCTCACCGCGCCCTCGTCGTCCATGCGCACGCGAAAGCGCGTGATCGTCGCGCCCTCCTCCAGCGTCAGATCCACGACCCAGCGCTCTCCCTCTTTGCCCACCACCTCTTCGGTGAGCACCAGTGGCGTCCGATGAAAACTGCCGCTGAAGCGGTGCACCACCAGGTCACCCACTCGCCGACGCTCGGGCGCGCGCGCGAGGGTGGCAGCGGAATGCTGCTCCCTGCCCGTACTACTCGTCGGGGCAGACTTCGCGCCTGGGGCGCCCGGCGAATGGGACGCTGGCAGCAGCGAGCAGCCAGAAAGCGCAGCAATGCCCGAGAGAACCAGCAGGGGTTTCATGAGATCCGCTTCTCACGCCTCACCCGCTGCGGCCAACTTTTGGATAGACTGGACGGAGTCGGGGAATACTGGTCAATATGTAATCCTCCGGGGTCCAACGAATGTCTTTGTCCTCCTCGAAGCTCGCTCGCCTGGGAGGGGGGGTGCTGTTCGACGCGCTGCGGGTCGCGGCCGATCGCAGCCACCTGGGCCTGGCCCTGGCCTTCGCAGCCGAGACGCCGGAGGTGCTGCTGCTGAACGACTACGGCTCGGTGCTACTCGGCTACTCCGCTGAAGAAGTGCTGCGGCTAGGACCCTGGGCCATCATCGCGCCCGAAGAAGTGTCGCGCATCAAAGATCTGCGCGACCGAGGCGAGACGCTGCGCACCACCTTCGAGACTCAGGTGGTGACCAAACAAGGCAAGCGAGTTCCCGTCGACGTCACCCTGAGCGACGTCGAGATCGACGGCCGAAAGGCGGTCGTGGCATTTTTCCGCGACGCCAGCGAGCGCTGGCGCGCCATGAGCGCCCTGCAAGAGTCAGAAGAGCGCTTTCGCATGGTCGTGGAAGGCGCTCCGGACGGCGTCGCGATCCTGAACGGCCCGCGCATTCGCTTCTTGAACCCGCGCGCCGCGCGCATGCTCGGCTTGCCGGACACCGAAGCCGGCAAGGGCCGGATGATCACCGATTTTCTGCACACCGACGACGTCGAAACCGCGACGCAGCGCATTCGTCAGCTGTTCGAGACCGGCCAGCGCCACCGCGAACCTGCGGAGTACCGCTCACGCTCCCTCGACGGCGAGGAACTGCTCGTCGAAATCTCGGCCATTCCCATCGAAATCGGCGGGGAGCGCGCCGTGCTCGCCTTTGCCCGCGACGTCACCGAGCGCAAGGCCATTCAGACCCGCTTGGCCGAAGCGGAGCGCCTGACCGCCCTCGGCGTGCTCTCCGCCGGCGTCGCGCACGAAATCAACAACCCGCTCGCCTACGTGCTCTTGAACCTCGAGTATCTGCGGCGCGAATTGCCGAAGCTCGTGGCCAGCCCCGATCGCGTCGAAGATCTGATGGTGCGCGTGCGCGATGCTTGTCATGGCGCCGAGCGCGTCGCCACCATCGTGCGCGACCTGCGCACTTTCGCGCGTGGCGACGACAGCGTGCGCGGCCCGATCGATCTGCGCGACGCGGTCGAAGCGGCCATCAATATTGCCGGCAATACCCTGACGCACCGCGCGGCCGTCGTGCGCGACTACGCCGACACCCCGCTGGTCGAGGGCAACCCGAACCGCCTCGAGCAAGTCTTTCTAAACCTGCTCCTCAACGCCGCGCAGGCGATGCCCAATGGCGACCCGGCCAGCGACGAGATCCGCATTCGACTGCGCGGGGAAGCGGGCTTCGCCATCGCCGAAGTGGAAGACACCGGGGAGGGCGTGCCCGAAGCCATCCTCGACCGCATTTTCGAACCGTTCTTCACCACCAAGCCGGTAGGTGTCGGGACCGGTCTCGGCCTGCCCATTTGCCGCAGCATCGTCGCAACTCACCACGGCACGATCGAGGTCGAGAGCAAACCCGGCCGCGGCACCACCTTTCGCATCAAGCTACCGGCCTCGCCTGCCACCCGCCCGCTCCAACGCGAAGCCAGCAGCCGTGCGCCGCTGGGTGACGCCCCGCGCGGCCGCGTGCTCGTGATCGACGACGAGGTCGGCGTCGGCAACACCCTGCGCCTCGTTCTGCAAGGGGAGCACGACATCGAGCTCGCCACCGGCGCCGAAGAAGCACTCGCGCTCATCGCAGCCACCGACTTCGACGCCATCATCTGCGATCTGATGATGCCCGTCATGACCGGCATGGACCTGCACGAAGCCGTCCGCCGAACCTACCCCGGCCTCGAACAGCGCATGGTCTTCATGACCGGCGGCACACTCATCCCCCAAAGTGAAGAGTTTCTGGCCACGCTCAAGTACCCCCTGCTCGAAAAGCCCTTCGACATCGGCCAGCTACGCGGCATCCTGCGAGCAATGGTCGCCGCGTCCCAAACGCGCGGAGCGCGCGGTTGAGCGACCAGCGGGGAGACGGCTAGCGCGCGCCCGCCGCCGACAGCACCCCTTTCACCAGCTCGCGCAAAGCCGCGCTGGCTGCGTCGCTGTGCGTTCGCTCGTGCCAGCAGAGCGAGATGGCAATACCGTGCTTTGGCACCGGGCCGCGGACCGCGACGAGACCGAGGCGCTTCCCCTGCGCGACCAGCAGTGACTCGGGCAGCGTGGCAACCAGGTTGGTGCTGGCGGCGACCGCAGCCGCGGCGGCGAAGGTCGCGACCGTCAGAGTGACGTGCCGTTCGACACCGGCACGAGTGTAGGCGCCGGCGATTGGATCGCGAAAGCCGCGCCCAGGTGCCAGCTCGACCGCAACGTGCGAGAGCGAGTCGAGGCGCTGGCGAGAGAGCCTGCTGGCACACTCTGGATTGCCTTTGCGCGCCGCGAGCACGGTGCGCTCTTCGTACAAGGACTCGGCGTGAATGCCCGGGCCGGTCGCGCGCACCCCCACGTGCAGGTCAATCTCGCTCGAACCCAGGTCGCCGAGCGACAGCAGCGAGTCGATGCCCACGACGCGCAGCCGCGCCAGCGGCATTTGCTTGGCCAGGGCAGCCGCGATTCGAGGCAACCACGCAACCTGCAGCGCGTCGGCCATTGCCAGCGTGAAGGTGCGCTCGCAGCGCTCCGCCTCGAAGGGTCGTTGCACGATCGCGCGCTCGAGCTCGCTGATAGCTCGCGAAAGCGCCGGCGCGAGCTCGCTGGCGCGCGGCGTCGGCACGATACCGCGCCCCTTGCGCGTGAACAGCGGATCACCGAGCTCGGCGCGCAGCTTGGCGAGCGCGTTGCTGATCGCCGAAGGCGTGACGTGCAACCGCTGCGCCGCGCGCGCCACGCTGCGCTCGCGTAGCACGGTGTCGAGCACGAGCAGCAGGTTCAAATCGAACGAGGTAATGCTCATTTCAGATAAGAGCCGGGACGCGCGATCCGGCCGAGCTCGGTCGACGCCGAGACGCTCGGCTCGAACCACGCCTTGCGCACCGCCTTGTAGTCCGCGTTCGCAAAGAACGCCTCGCGCTGCTCGAGCGAGGGAAACAGAATGCTGAACACGCGATTGAACGGCTTATCGGTCGGCGAGCGCAACACCTCACCCACCCAAAGGTCGATGCCAAAGCTCCCCCCGTGCGCGGTGAGCAGCGGCGTCATCTCGGCCCGGTAGCGAGCATAGAGCTCGGCGTCGGTCACGTTCAGCGCCATCAAGGTTTCAATCATCGGAGCCTCCGTTCCTCGTCACCGTGCTGCGGCACACCGCGGGCGTCACGACCATTTTCCGGCGTGAGCCCCGCCGTCCAGATGCAAAATCTCACCCGACACGAAGCGGGCTGAGTCCAAATACAGCACGGCTTCGGCTATTTCCTCGCTCGTGCCGAGGCGGTTCGCAGGGCTGAGCCCCTTGAGAAAGCCGTGATTTTCCGGCGCATGCAGGGGCGTATCGATCATCCCCGCGGCCACCGTATTCACGCGGATGCCGCGCGCAGCGTACTCGATCGCCAGTGAGCGGGTCGCCGCTTCGATCCCGCCCTTGATCAGAATCGGCAGGGCGCTCGGCACTCCGGCGACCGGCTGCGTGGCGAGCGAGGTCCCGATGTTGACGATGTGACCGGCGCTCGCTGGCACCATGAAACGCAGCGCCTGCTGAGTCATATGAAAGAATCCGGCAAGGTTCGTCGACAGCAGCGCGGCGTAGTCGTCACTGGTGTAGTCAGTGAACGGCTTGGCCATGAAGCTCCCCGCACTGTTGACCAACAGATCGAGCCGCCCGAAATTCGCGCGCACCTCGCTCAGCGCGCGTTCTGCCGTTCGTGCCTCCCCGACATCGCCATCGACCAAGACAAGCCTCGGCGACGCGCGGAGCTCTGCGCACGCCGAGACCCTGCGCGAGGTCGCCAGCACGTGATAACCGTGCTCCAACAGTTTGCGTGTAATCCCGAGGCCTATCCCGCTCGACGCACCGGTAACGATCGCTGCTCTCTCTTGCATGACGGCTCTCCTGCGGTTGCCGCGGGCAACGCGCCCGCGTTCAGCACACCTAGGTCGCCAGTCAGAGGTCCGTTACTAGCTCGCGCCCGAACGAGTCCCGCACGGCAGGCTCCTGGCCATACTGGAACGAACAAGTTCGCAAGTGCTGGCGCGCGCGGTGCAGCAGCACACGCAAATATCCCGACGAAATACCCAGCACCTCCGCGACCTGATCGCGAGGCTGCTGATCGAGCAAGCTGAGCATCACCACCTCGCGCTCGAGCCGAGCCATGCGCGAAAGACAGCCGCTCACGCGAGAAAGCTCCTCCGCGTGAGCGATCAGCGCCTCGCTGCTCTGCATGTCACCGGCAATGGTCTCCACCCCGAGCGCGCTGTGCACCCGACTCCGACGCGAGCGCTTACGGCGCTGGTTCTGCACGTTGTGCCGAACGATAACCGTCAAGAATCTGAGCGCATCCTCACTCTCGTGTGCGACGGAGCGCGCTTTCGGCAGCTCCAGAAACGAAATGAAGCTGTCCTGCACGACATCGAGCGCCTCTTCCGCGTCGAGCCCGTGCCGCCGCGCGTACGCGAGCAGTCGCGCCCGGTGCGCGTGAACGAGCACCGAGACCCGTGTCAAAAAGCCCGCCGAGCGCTTTCGCGACTCAGCGACCCGAGCGGGCTGCTCCCTCAGTTTTTCGAGCATGGCACTCCTGTCCGTATAGGTCGCGACCCGAGCGTTCGTTACTGGGTCCGGCGACAAAATCTCGCAAAGCCTCAATCAACAGCAAATTCAGCCACTTAAGAAAGTGATTCTCCAGAATGGGGGGCACCACTGAAAAGTGCGCGCTGCGCGGCACTCAGCGGCCCTGGCGCAGCCACTCCGCGCCACTCCCCGTCCCACCACCGCGCCTGCCCTCGCGGAAATGCTCACTCGTGGTGATGTCACACGTCATGAATCATCACTACCGGTTACTCATCGAGTGCCGCACGCTGTGAGCATGCAGTTCACGCCTTGGCTGCTCGGATTGGCAGCCGCCCTTCCCGGCTGTCAGCCGAGCACCACGCATTCTCGGAGCAACACCATGTCGACCCTCAGCGTTCCCAGCTCTGTCCCAGCCCTGCCTTCATCCGCAACGCCCACCTCCGCCGAAGGTGGCGGCGTGCAGCAGGTTGCGGTCTTGCATTCATTTCTCACTTTTCGTGAGCTCGGCAGCGGCCCGACCGTCGTGTTCTTACACGGCAACCCACTGTCCTCGCGGGTCTGGCGCGGCGTGATGCCGAGCGTCGCGCAGCATCACCGCTGCTTGGCTCCCGACTTGATCGGCATGGGCGACTCCGGCAAGCCTCCCATCGCCTACCGGTTCGCGGATCACGCGCGATACCTCGATGCCTGGTTCGAGGCGCTCGATCTCGGCGAGGTCACGTTGGTCGGCTATGACTGGGGCGGTGTGCTGGCCATGGATTGGGCTGCGCGACACCCCGAGCGAGTGCGCGGCTTGGTAGTCTTCGAAACCTTCTTGCGCCCGCTCGAATGGAGCGAGTGGTCCCCACGGGGCGCGGAGCTTTTCCGCGCGCTGCGGACGCCCGGCGTCGGCGAAAAGATGGTGCTCGAGGAGAACCAGTTTCTCGCCCGCTCGCTCGCCAACGGCAGCAAGCGAAAGCTCAGCGAGCCGGAAATCGCCGCCTACTATGCGCCGTACGCGAGCCCTGTGTCGCGGCGCCCACTCTTGCAATGGCCGCGCGAGATCCCGGTCGAGGGTCAGCCCGCGGACGTTACCGCCGTCGTCACCCGCTATGACGCTTGGCTTGCCGGGTCCCCCACGGTGCCGAAGCTGCTGCTCGCCTTCGACTCGCCAGCTGAGCTTCAGCCCTCACCTACTGGGTCGCGGGCCATGGTCGACTGGGCGCGCGAGCACGTCTCCGCGCTGGAGATCCGAAACCCGGGCACCGCCGGTCACCACGCTCCCGAAGATCTACCGCAGGAGATCGGCCAAGCGATCGCGGAGTGGCTCGCTCGACACGCTCTCTAAGCTCGAGCAGACCTGGAACGTCGAGTGAGCAAAAGGGTCATTGCGCGCCTCGCGCGGGGAGATTCTCACCGAACCGCCCCTGGCCGGCTTCGACTGCAGTCGTGATTTCACTCACCACCGCCGCCACCGGCTTTCCCTCGGTTTGAATCATGAAGCCCAGGCTGTCGAGGTTCGCTTGAATGCTGGCATAGGTCTCCTGCACGACCCGGCCCAAGCGCTTGCGCCGCAAGCGCGTTCGTTCGCGCTCCTCGACCACCTCCAATGGTGCCCAGAGCACGAAGCAATACATCGGCTCAGAACGCCCGAACTCTCGTTGAAATTCGACCAGGTGCGCCATGCCCGGAAAGACGTACTCGACCACGACCAGGTCGTAGTCGGATTCGATGAACACCGCTGCCACGCGCGCGGCGGCGCGATAAGTAGTTCGCGCGCGCACCGTTTTTGGCTGACGAGCGACGATGAAGTTGCGAAGCTCGTCGCCGTGCACGCAAGCGCCGTTCGGCACGGTCGCCGCGAGCGCGCGCGCCACCGTGGTCTTTCCGACGCCGGGTGGGCCGTTCAGCAAGATGATGCGCTTTTCGATGGTTCAGTCTAGGTCAATAATCACTCACCGCCAGGCGCGTCTCTGCCACACCCCACTTCCGCTGGCGTTTGTCGATTCGGCCGAGCTCTGCGCGGTCGGTCGAGCGCCAGCAAGCTTCAGAGCGCGCGGTGCATGACCAGCGCGTCGACGTACCCAAGGGACGGATGCGCGAACGCTTTCGGTAGGCGCCCCACGACCGAGAACCCAGCGCGCTGCCAGAGCCGCAGCGCGCGCTCGTTGCTTTCGACCACGAAATTGAACTGCATGGCGAGAAAGCCGCGGGCGCGTGCGCGCTCGAGCGAATGCTCACACATGTTCTGCGCGATGCCGCGACCAGTCGCGGACGGCGCTACCACGTAGGCGCAGTTGGCCACGTGCGAGCCGCCGCCAAGCTGATTTGCACGCAGAAAATAGCTACCAAGCACCGTGTCGGCTTGTTCGGCCACGAACACCTCGTGGCCCGGGGCGCACCAGTAGGCGAGCGCGTCTTCACGGTTCATATCGAGCGGTAGCGCGTTGGTCTCGCCCGCGCGGATGGTCGGTTCGAGCACGCTCCAAATGCTGTCGCGATCGGTCGCAAGCGCAGGGCGAATCAACATGAGCGAATGGTTGCCTCATCCGGAGCGAGCGGTCAAAGCCTCGGAGCCAAGGTCAGCCCCCCTTCTGCACCCGCGAATGTTTCGACTTGGCTAACCCAAGCGTCGCCGCAGGTGATTGAGCACGTCCATTCGGGTGATGAGGCCGTAGAATTGGCCGGCGTGCACCAAAATCACCACCAAGCCCCGATCGAATAGCGGCGACAGCGACTCGATCGACGCCGTCGGCTCCACGGTCACCAGATTGCGAGTCATGATTTCGCGCACGCTGCCCTTGAAGCGCCCCGGATCGCCGTGAATGGCCAGCAGCAGGTCCGATTCGTCGACCAAACCGACGATTTTACCGGCATCCAGCACCGGCACCTGCGACACGTCGGCGAGCTTCATGCGCTGATAGGCGATCAGCAGCGTTTCGTCCGGCGCCACCGAGACCAGCCCACCGTCCTCGGCGCGGCGCGAGACCAAGTCGCGCAAATCGCCGTGACCCACGTCGCGCAAGAAGCCCTGCTCGCGCATCCACAGGTCATTGAACATTTTCGACAGGTACTTGTTGCCGCTGTCGCAAATGAACGTGACCACGCGCTTTGGCTGGGTTTGCGCACGACAGTAACGAAGCGCCGCTGCCACCAACAGGCCCGAAGACGAGCCGGCCAGGATGCCCTCACGGTTCAAGAGCAAACGCGCGGTCTCGAAGCTCTCCGCGTCGCTGATCGAGTAGGCCTGCTTCACGCGGCTCAGATCGCAGATGCTCGGCACGAAGTCTTCTCCCACTCCTTCGACCAGCCAGCTGCCAGCGGTGCCGAGGTGCCGCGTAGCCACGTAGTCCGCGAGCACTGAGCCGACCGGGTCGCCGAGCACGAGCTCCACCTCGGGCGCGACCTTCGCGAAATAGCGGCTGAGGCCGGTGATCGTGCCGCCGGAGCCCACGCCGCACACGACCGCGTCGAGCTTACCGCCGGTCTGCGTCCAAATTTCGGGCGCGGTCGTGCGTTCGTGCGCTAGCGGGTTCGCGGGGTTTTCGAACTGATTGATGTAATAAGCGCCGAGCTCGCGCGCGAGGCTCGCGGCCATGTCTTGATAGTAAGCCGGGTGACCTTTGCCGACGTCCGAGCGCGTGATGCGCACGTCGGCCCCCAGCGCCCGTAGGTGCGAGATCTTTTCGCGGCTCATCTTGTCCGGCATGACCAAGACCAGCTTGTAGTTCTTGCGCACGGCCACGAACGCCAAGCCGAGCCCGGTGTTGCCCGCAGTGGCCTCGATCAGGGTGTCGCCGGGCTTGAGCTTGCCCGACCGTTCGGCGGCTTCGATCATCGACAGCGCGATCCGGTCTTTGATCGATCCGCCCGGGTTTTGGTTCTCGAGCTTGACGAATAGCTCGCACGGGCCAGCGTCGATGCGATCGAGCTTCACCAGCGGCGTATTGCCAACCGTGCCCAGCACGCTGTTATCGACCGTGCTCACGAGCGTGCCTCCCGCGCGGCGACGAGCGCGCGCGAAAGGTCTTGCCACAGATCTTCGATGTGCTCGAGGCCCACCGACAAACGCACGAGGCCATCACTGATGCCAGAAGCCTGCCGGATTTCCGCTGGAATCGAGGCGTGGGTCATGATCGCCGGGTGCTCGGCGAGCGACTCGACGCCGCCCAGGCTCTCGGCCAGCGCGAAATAACGCAGGCTCTTCAAGAAGGCACTCGCCGCTGGCAGGCCACCTGCGAGCTCGAGCGTCACGATGCCGCCACCCCCACGCATCTGACGCTGGGCGAGCTCGTGCTGCTCATGGCTCGCAAGCCCGGGATAGTGCACACGCGAGACCCCTTCGGCGCGTTCCAGGCGGTTCGCGAGCTCGGTCGCGCTCTCGACGTGACGCTGCATGCGCAAGGGCAACGTCTTGATGCCGCGCAACACCAGGTAGCAGTCCATCGGGCTCGGTACGGCCCCGATCGCGTTTTGCAGGAAGCGCAGACGCTCGGCCAGCGCCGCATCGGAGGTGATCAGCGCGCCGCCCACCACGTCCGAATGGCCGTTGATGTACTTGGTGGTCGAGTGCAGCACCACGTCAGCGCCGAGCCGCAGCGGCGACTGCAAAATGGGCGAGGCAAACGTATTGTCGACCACGCTCAAGAGCTGCCGAGCGCGAGCAAAGGCAGTAACCTGGGCGATGTCCGCCAGCTTCAGCATGGGGTTGGTCGGAGTTTCGAGCCAGATCAACTTGGTGGCCGGCTTTAAGGCAGCTTCCAGCGAGCTCGACTTGCGCAGATCGACGAAGCTGGTCTCGATGCCGAGCGGCGCGAGCACACGTGCGAACAGTCGGTACGTGCCGCCGTACACGTCATCCCCACAGATCACGTGGTCGCCCGGCCGCAGCGTGTGAAGCAGCGTGGTAGCAGCGGCGCAGCCGCTGCCAAAGGCGAAGCCATATTTTCCGCCTTCGAGCGCGGCCAGGCACTCCTCGAGCGCCTGCCGCGTGGGATTGCCGGAGCGCGAGTAGTCGAAGCGCAGCGGCTTGCCAGGCTCCGGCTGCGCGAAGGTGCTCGAAAGCACGATCGGCTGCATCACCGCGCCGTGCACCGGGTCCGGGTGCTGGCCGGCGTGAATCGCCAGCGTCTCCAGGTGCGACGACGTCGTAGGCTCACCCGGAGCGGCTGCGGCAAAGCTCGAACTCATACCCAAGCTTTCAATACCGCCCTGCTCGGGTCAATTGGCGAGAAGCAGCCAAACCACGAAGCCCGCCCAGCACCGAAGGGACTCCGCGAAAAGGAGGGCTCAAATCAAGGCGCGAAGCGCTGCGATACTCACCGCAGGCCGCAGCGGCTAGAAGTCCGGCGACACGGCCGCCACAGGCCAACCTGGGTCGAGAAATCCGGAATGCGCCGAGGCCGCTGCGTCGGCGCCCAGTCCGCCATCGGCACGCCCATCCATTAAACGAGACGCGCGCGGCTGCCGAGACGCGGATTGCGAGGCCTCTGAGCGCTCAATCTCGAGGGTGATACCACCAAGTTAACCCGAGCAATTTCAGGGACTTACAACGCCACCATCCAGCCCTCCGCTGAATTGCCGCCTGGACCCTCCATTAAAAGGGACGTATAGGCTATCGCGAAAGAATGCGGTGTCCGCTCTTCTGCCTCGCTTCCCTCCTGGCTCGTCCTCGCGCGTCCGGCCTCAGCCGCGCGCAGCCCTCAAAGCCTCCTCGGAGAAGCCATGCCCCTACTTACGCTCGGTGATCCTCAGGCTCATTCCCTGTCAGTGCGCGCGAAGGCACTCGTCTTCGAAGATCCGCGCTCGGTGGAGGTGCTCTCGCGATTGCGGCAGATCGCGCCGAGCGAGGCCACGGTGCTGGTCATGGGTGAGACCGGCACGGGCAAGGAAATCGTCGCGCGACACATCCACGATCTCAGCCAACGGGGGGACCGCCCGTTCGTCGCCGTCAACTGCGGCGCCTTGGCAGACACGTTGATCGAGAGCGAACTATTCGGCCACGAGAAGGGCGCGTTCACGGGCGCGGTGAGCAGCAAGCCAGGCTGGTTCGAAGCCGCAAGCGGCGGCACGCTGTTCTTGGACGAGGTCGGTGACCTCCCGCTCGGTATGCAGGTGAAGCTGCTGCGCGTCTTGCAAGAGAGCGAGGTCGTGCGCGTCGGCGCGCGACAGCCCATTCGCGTCGACGTTCGGCTGATCGCGGCCACCAATGTGTCGCTGCAGCAAGCAGTGGCCGCCGGGCACTTTCGGGAAGACCTATTTTATCGCTTGAACGTCGCGCCGCTCGTGCTGCCACCGTTGCGCGAGCGGCCGGGCGACATTTTGCCCTTGGTCGAGTACTTCACCGCCTTCTATCAGCAGCGGCTCGGCATCCCGGCGCCGACTCTGAGCGAGCAGGCCGTGCAGCGGCTACTCCAGCACAGCTGGCCCGGCAACATTCGCGAGCTCGAGAACGCGGTGCATCACGCGCTGCTCGTGTGCCAGGACGGATACGTCACGCCCAAGGACCTGCAGCTGTCCAGCCTACCTGCGCGCGCGAGCCGCCCGCCCGAGCGCGCCCCTGACGAGCCGGTCACGCCCGAGTCCGCGTTGGCAAACGGGCTCGATAGGCTTTTCGAAGCCGGCGTGCCGGATCTGTGGGACGCGATCGAGCGGGCTGTCATGAGCCGCGCGTTCGAATTTTGCGAGCGAAACCAGCTGCAGACCGCGCGCTTACTTGGCATCAGTCGCAACATCGTGCGCGCGCGGTTGATCGAGTACGGCCAAATTCCCGGCTCGGTTCGGGGCGCGGCAGCCGCGCCAAGCGCCACGATCGTGCCCCAGGCACCACGCGTTTTGCGGCCTACCGTGCCGTGTGTGCGCATCGGTTATCAACGCATCGGGCTGTTGCCGCTGGTCAAACAGCACGGGGGGCTGGACACTGCACTGAAAGCGCGCGGCTACCGAGTCGAGTGGATCGAGTACCCGGGCGGAATTCAGATGGTAGAGGCCTTTCAAGCCAGCCAGCTGTCCTTCGCTGGGGTCGGTGAGGGGCCGCCAGTGTTCGCGCAGGCAGCGCGCGTACCCATGGTTTACATCGCTGCCGAGGCGCCGGCTCCGACCGACGAGGCGCTGGTGGTGCCGGTCGCGTCGGCGGTGCGCTCGGTGAGCGAGCTCGCCGGCAAGCGCATCGCACTCAATCGCGGCGCCAACGTGCACTATCTATTGATCCGAGCGCTCGAAGAAGCGGGCCTCGACTACGAGGACGTGGAGGTGGTGTACCTGACCCCGGCAGAAGCGCGGGTGGCTTTCGAGCTCGGCCACGTGGACGCTTGGGCGATTTGGGCGCCGCTTTTGCACGAACTCGTGGCCACCAGCGCCGCGCGAGTGCTGAGGGACGCCTCTGGCTTGGCAGACAACACGGTGGTCTACATTGGTAGTGAGAGCCTGGTAGAGCAGAACCCCGAGCTCGTTCACCTGTTCTTCAACGAGCTTGCAGCCGTAGCGGCGACCGCCGCGCCGCATCGCTTTCCGCGTCGCGTGGACGAACGCTTGCTCGCCGAGCAGCAGACGGTGGCGGACACGTTTCACCGTCACAATTTGCTCGGGCGGGCGGTACGGATCCATGGCGCGCGCTCCGCACCGGCCCGGCAAGCGGTGGGAGCCACCCCCTTCGCGTAGCTCAAATGCGTTGCGGCACGATGTCGTTGCCGATGATTTCACCGAAGGGGCCGGTCAGGTTCAACTCCGCCGGCGCGCTACGCGTTTCGAGCGGCAGCTTCGGAAAGAGCAGCTCGGCGGTGCGGTAGGCTTCTTCGAGGTGCGGGTAGCCGGACAAAATGAAAGTCTCGATGCCAAGCTCGCGGTACTCGAGCAGGCGGCGAGCAACCGTCTCCGCGTCGCCGACGAGTGCGGTGCCGGCGCCGCCACGCACGAGGCCCACGCCCGCCCACAAGTCTGGACTCACCTCGAGCTTGTCACGACGGCCACCGTGCAGGCTCGACATGCGGCGCTGGCCCTCCGAGTCGAAGCGCGCAAACGACTGCTGCGCCGCGCTGATCGCTGAATCGTCCAAATGACTGATCAGCTTTTCCGCGGCCGCCCAGGCTTCGCTGCGCGTCTGGCGCACGATCACGTGTAGGCGAATCCCGAAGCGAAGCTTGCGTCCGACACTCCGCGCGCGCTCACGCATGTCATGGAGCTTTTCGGCGACCGCAGTCGGAGGCTCGCCCCAAGTGAGGTACACGTCCACGTGCTTTGCGGCCAGCTCGTGCGCGGCAGGTGAAGAGCCGCCGAAGTAGAGGGGCGGGTACGGCCGCTGCACCGGTGGGTACAAGATTTTCGCGCCTCGGACACGCAGATGCTGCCCCTCGTAGTCGACGGTTTCACCGGCGCTCACGCGCCGCCAGATCTCCAAGAACTCGTCGGTTTGACGGTAGCGCGCGTCATGATCGAGGAAGACGCCATCGCCCGCCGCCTCATTCGGATCACCGCCGGTCACCACGTTGATGAGCAACCGGCCTCCCGAGAGCCGGTCGAGCGTGGCCGCGATTCGAGCACCCGCAGTAGGCGAGATGATGCCTGGCCGCAGCGCGACCAAAAACTTCAACTGTCGAGTGGACGGCATCACTGCCGAAGCCACCGCCCAGGCGTCCTCGCACGAGCGCCCGGTTGGTAGCAGCACACCCGCGAAGCCCAGACTGTCTGCCGCCTGGGCGACCTGCTGCAAATACGGCAGCGTCACCGAGCGCGCGCCCTCGGCCGTGCCGAGCAAACGACTGTCTCCGTGTGTCGGTAAGAACCAAAAGAGATCCATGCTGTATACTCGTCAGTGGAATGAGGTTTCGGTGCGGCGCCGCCTATGCAGCCGCGCGCCACGGCGAGAGCTTCGTTTCGAGCGCTTGCAGGAGCCAATCGGAGAGCTTGCCCAGCAGCGCAAAGCTGAAAATTGCGGCGAGCACGAGCTCGATGCGACTCGTGCTCTGTCCGTCGACCATCAGATAACCGAGGCCGCGGCTCGCTCCCAAGAGCTCCGCCGCGACCACGAACATCCAAGACAAGCCGAGCCCGCTGCGCAGACCGGTAAGGTAGGCAGGCAGCGCGGCCGGAATAAGCACGTGGCGCGACAGCGCCCAGCCCTCATAGCCGTTCATTTGCCCGACCTCGACCAGGCGCCGGTCGATCGACAGGATGCCGGACAAGAGGTTGAGATAGACCGGAAAGAATGCGCCCACCGCGATCAGCGCCACCTTGGACGTTTCTTGAATGCCGAGCCATAGCAAGAACAGCGGCACCCAAGCCAGTGACGGAATACTGCGCAGCGCTTGCAGCGACGGGTCCAACAAGCCTCTGAGCTTTTCCGACCTGGCGCAGCTCACCCCTAGCAGCGTGCCGAGCGCCGCACCCAGCGCGAAGCCGAGCAGCAGCCGCGCCAAGGTAGAGATCACGTGCTCGCCGAGCTCACCGCTCACTCCGAGCGCGACCAACGTTTGCCCGACTACCGTGGGCGCGGGCAGCCAATTGGGCGGCAACCAGCCGAGCCGGGCCGCGAGCTCCCAGGCCAGCAGCGTGAGAGCCGGCACGATCAGACCGCGCGTCCTCATTTGCCCGCTCAGCTGCGCTCGAGCTCGTCCGTAAACGACGGATCGATCAGCGCGCCCGCGACCTTCGGCACGTCGATTTCGGACTTTACGACGCCGCTCTTCTTGAGCACGTCCCCAGCGGCCAAGATGACCGACTTTTGTCGGTCACCGATGCTGGGCGACGAGAGATCGGTGCGCTTCAACACCGCCTTGGTGACGGCCTCGCTCAGGTGCCCCTCCTTGGCCAGCGCTGCTTCGAGCTCGGCTGGGTTTTGCCGCGCGTCCGCGCGTGCGCGTTCGTAGGCGGCGAGCACCAACTTCACGAAAGCCGGGTAGCGCTGGGCGAACTCTTCGCGCACGTTGAGCACGCCGTAGCTGTTGAACTCCGGATTGCGGAAGAACAAGGTCGAGCCGTGCTCGAGCTCGGAGCTCGCCATCATCGGGTCGAGGCCGGACCAGGCGTCCACGTCGCCACGCTCGAGCGCCTTTTGGCCGTCGGGGTGCTGCAGGGGGACGAGCTCGATGTCCTTCTCCGTAAGGCCAGCTCCGTCCAGCGCTCGCAGCAAGAAAATGAAGGGATCCGTGCCGCGAGTCACGGCGACGCGCTTGCCCTTCAGGTCGGCGACCGCGCGGATACCGGTGTTCGGCCGAGTCACGAGCGCGGTCCACTCGGGCTTGGAGTACACGTACACGGCCCGGATCGGATTGCCGTTGGCGCGCCCCACGAACGCCGCCGCGCCGGCGCTGGAGCCGAAATCCACGCTTTTCGAATTCAAGAACTCGAGCGCTTTGTTGGAGCCGAGGCTCTTCACCCACTCCACCTTGACGCCTTCGTCCGAAAGGGCCTGCTCCAAATAGCCCTTTTGCTTGAGCAGTAACCCCACCGGATTATAGGTCGCGAAGTCCAAACGAACGACGCTCGGCTTCTCTTTTTTGGCACATGCGCCGAGTACGACGCCGCCCAGAATGGCCATCAAGCTACGACGAGTGATCATGAGATTTCCTTGCTTCGTGCCGCGAGCGAAAGGACGGACCCGCGATGGAGGGGAATGGTCGAGGTGGGGGCTGTCGGCGCTGGTGGAAGGACCTCGACGCCGCCGAATTCGCGCAGGACGCGTCTCCGCCAGCGGGAAAATCCGGCGCTCGTGCGGTCGCGCGGCCTCGGTAAGTCGAGCGCGAATTGCTCACGCACCGTGCCGGGCCTTTCACTCAACACCACGATGCGATCAGCCAGGTACACCGCCTCTTCGATGTCGTGAGTGACCAGCAAGGTCGTGGGCTGCGTTCGCTCACGCACCTGACCGAGCTCTTCTTGCAAGCGTGTTTTGGTGAAAGCGTCGAGCGCGGCGAACGGTTCGTCCAATAGCAGCACCGCGGGGCGGCGCGCCAAGGCGCGGGCCAGCGCCACGCGCTGTGCCATGCCACCCGAGAGCTGATGCGGGTAAGCGCCTGCAAAACCCGAGAGTCCCATCAGCGTCAGCTGCTCGTCGATGCGCTCGCGCTGCTCGGCCATCGCCAGGCCGCGTAGCGCGAAGCCGACGTTCTGTGACACCGTCAGCCATGGAAACAAGCGGTGCTCTTGAAAGACCATCGCGCAGCGGGCGCTCGGTCCAGTCACGGCGTCTCCGCTGACGAACACCTCGCCTTCGCTCGGCACTTCCAGGCCGGCCACCAAACGCAGCAGAGTGCTCTTCCCGCAACCGCTCTGGCCGACCAGCGCCACGACGTCGCCCTCGGCAATCTCGAGCTCCACGTCGGAGAGCGCCGTGACGGTCGGTCCGTCGCCCACGCGAAACCGCTTCGTCGTGCGGCGCAGCCGCACGGCAATGCTCGAGCGTAAGCCGGCCGCAACCATTCCTGCCGCCACAGGGCAAGCCTCGTGCCGCGCTCCGCGCGCGGCGAATCGCCCGGCGCCCAGCGGAGCAAGTTGCTGGGAGAGCAGCAACTGCTGATCGGGTGTTGCTGGAGCAACACCGACGCGCTTCGCGCGCGGACAAAGCGCCGAAATAACCACCGGCGAGCGTTGGCATCGCTCCTGCTAACGCGCCGGACACGGAGGTCGGCGCCGCGCTCTTCGCTCTGGCGCCCAACAAAAACTCGAAATGGTGTTCGGTCGTTCGTTCTTGCTTTCCTTCGTCTCCGCACTCGGTTTCGCCGCTACGGCTCACGCCCAGGCCCCTCAAGCGCCGGCCACAACGGCAGCACCTGCCGCAGCGCCCGCGGGCTCTGCCGCCCCCGCTGATTCGGCCGCCGCTCCCGCGGACGCTCCCCCAGCGGAGCTGCCTCGGACGTCCACCTCGAGCACGTTGCCGCCGGCCGTTGCGCTCGAAGCGAACCCGCCCGGCGCGCTGCCCAAGCCCAATTCCGCACCCGTGCCGAACGACGCACCGCCCCCTGCGCCCGCCAAGGCCGCCGCGCCACCGCAGCTGAAGCTCGAAACCGACAATGGCACCAGCATTCGTTTTGGTCTGCTGTGGCAAGGGCAGCTCGAGCTGAAAGGCAACTCCAGCAACGACGACTTGTCGCGCAACTTCTACTTGCGTCGATTTGCGCTGTTGATCGGCGGCACGGTGCTGAAAGACTTCGAATACTTTTTCGACAGCGACTTCGCCGATCTACTCAAGGCCCCCACGGGCGACCAAGCGCTCAAGAATGGGCCTGCCTTCCAGACTAAAGACGCTTTCGCGACGTACCGCGCTCTGGACGACAAGATCAAGATCGATGGCGGCTTGCTGCTGCCGCCGGGCACGCACAACTTCCTCCAGGGCGGCGGCTCGCTGTACGCTTGGGACTTCTTTCTCAACACGTTCCGCGCCGCCAACTCGTTCGGCAGCGTGAATAACCCTTACGGTCGTGACGTGGGCGTGCAGCTGCGCGGCATCGTCGCGGGCGGCCTCCTCGAGTACCGGATCGGCGCGTTCCAGGGCAAAAGAAACGTGCCCGTCACTGGTGCAGAATCTCGTGCTGCGTCGCGCAACGACTTCCGTTACGCAGCGCGCATTCAGCTGAATTTCCTGGATCCGGAAACCAACTACTTCTACGCCGGCACGTATCTGGGCACGAAGAAGGTGTTCTCGATCGGCGCTAGCGTCGATTATCAACACGACGACGACGAAGCGTATCGCGCGTTCGGGGGCGACGCCTTCCTCGACGTGCCCGCAGGCCCGGGCGAAATCACCGCGCAAGTGAACGTGCTGCACAGAAACGGCGGCACGCGCATCGTGTTCCCCAAGCAAACCGCGTTCATGGCCGAAGCCGGCTACCGCTTCGACGCCATCAAGCTGAGCCCCATCGCGCGCTTCGAACGACGTTGGGGCAGCGCAGCGGCAGGTCGGGAGACCGACGTCGGCGGCGGCCTCGCGTTCTGGCCCTACGGGCACAACAGCAACTTGAAAGCGTTCTACACGCGGCTCATCCCCGAGTCTCCCGCCGAAGCCTACGACCAATTCAACCTGCAGTGGCAGCTCAACTTCTACTGAACGAAAGCTCGGAAGGACTCGCCCTCCCATGATTGCTCGATTTCCCAAAGCCTTGGTCGCGCTCTTCTCCCTACTGCCCGCGCTGCTGGGCGGTTGTCAGAAGCAAAACGACGAAGGCGCTGCCAAAGCGGCTGCGAGCGCGGCGCCCCAGGTGGCCGCTCCGGCTCCGAAGACCATTACCCCCGTGCGCATCGGCTACCAGAAAATCGGCGCGCCGTTCCTGCTCAAGTCGCGCAGCGCAGACCTCGACAAACGACTCGACGAGAAGAGCGCCAAGGCGGAATGGAAGGAATTCAAGCACGGCCCGGGCGTGCTCGAAGCCATCAAGGCCAAGGAAGTGGACGTCGGGTACGTCGGGGAGACGCCGCCCGTGTTCGCCCAGGCGGGCGGGGTGGACTTCCTCTACGTTGCCAGCGATCCGCCGGCGCCGAAGGCGGAGGCGCTGATCGTACGCAAGGACTCGCCGATCAAGAGCCTGCGCGACCTGAAGGGCAAGAAGGTCGCGCTCAACCGCGGCTCCAATGTGCACTACCTCTTGGTGAAGGCCCTCGAAAGCGTGAAGCTCGCGCTCAGCGACGTGGAGGTCGTGTACCTGGCACCGGGTGATGCCCGACCGGCCTACGACAGCGGCAAGGTAGACGCCTGGGTCATCTGGGATCCGTTCTTGGCGGCGGCGGAGAACGCCGGCTCGCGTCAACTCGCGAACGGCGAAGGCTTGGTCGAAAATCGCCTATTCTACGTCGCTCGCCGCCAATTCGCGGAAGAGCACCCGGAGCTCGTGCGCGCGACGCTCGACGAGTTCAAGAGCTTGAGTGATTGGGAGAGCAAGAATCCAGAAGAAGCGTCCAAGATCCTGGCTGAATCGTCAGGCGTCGCCTACGAAGCGCTGCTGCTGTCCGAGAAGCGTCACGCTTACGGCATTCTGCCGGTCACCGACGCGGTGCTCGACGCGCAGCAGCACATTGCAGACGTATTTCGCAAGCTCGAGCTGATTCCGAAAGATATCAAGACGCGCGACGCCTTCTTGCCAGCGGTCGTGTACGCCGACAAGCCATGAACCGTCGGGCGGCCATCGAGCTGGCCCGCCGCCACGCGCGACCGGTACTGCCTTGGGTAGCGCCGGTCGCGCTCGTGCTGCTCTGGCAGGTGTCTTCTCGACGCGGCTGGATCGCCGCCGATTTGGCGCCGGCCCCGCTGGACGTGCTGCGCGCAGCGGTCAGCGCAACGCAGCATCAGCAGCTGCTCACCCACGTTCTCGTGAGCACGGGACGCGCGACGCTCGGCACCCTGATCGGATCGCTTATCGGTCTGACGCTCGGGCTCGCGACCGGGCTCTCCCGCCCGCTGCAGCTGCTCCTCGATGGGCCGCTGCAAATGCTGCGCGCCATCCCGGCGCTCGCGCTGGTGCCGCTCGTGATTCTGTGGTTCGGCCTGGGCGAGACCGCCAAGGTCTTCATCGTCACGATCACCGTGGTGTTCCCCGTCTATCTCAATACCTTCCACGGCGTGCGCAGCGTGGATCCACAGCTGATCGAGATGGCGCGCGTCTACGACGTGCGCGGCCTCGCTTTGTATCGCGAGGTGATTTTGCCTGGGGCGTTGCCCTCGGTGCTGGTCGGCCTGCGCTTCGCGCTCGGCATGTCGTGGCTCGTCATCATCATCGCCGAAACGCTCGGGGCCGAACGGGGCCTCGGCTACCTCGCCGGCAACGCGCGGGACTTCATGCAAATGGACATGTTGGTGCTCACGATCGTGCTCTGGGGTCTGCTCGGCAAGGGGGCCGACCTCTTGGCGCGAACGGTCGAGCGCTGGCTATTGCCTTGGCAACCCAAGGCGCAACGTTTGAGCGCGGACTAGCGCGGAGCCCAGCGATGCCGAATCCACTCAAAACCCCGTGCGGCGCCTCGGTCGTGTTCGAAGATCTGTCCAAGAGCTTCGGCGAGCGCACCGTGCTCGCCGGGATCGAACTTCAGATTCCACCCGGCCAATTCGTGGCGGTGGTCGGCCGCAGCGGCTCGGGCAAGAGCACGCTCTTGCGCCTGCTCTGCGGGCTCGAAGCGCCGACCCGCGGCAGCGCCCGAGTGATCGACGCGGCCGGGAGAGACGCGCGCGACCAGGTGCGCGTCGTGTTTCAAGAGCCGCGGCTCTTGCCCTGGAAGTCGCTGCTCGCGAACGTGGGTATCGGCGCGCGCGGTAAGAACGACGCGCTGGCACGGCAAGTGCTCGCCTCGGTCGGTCTGGGCGACCGCTTGCACGACTACCCGGGCGTGCTGTCCGGCGGGCAAAAGCAGCGCGTGGCGCTGGCGCGCGCGCTGGTCCACGAGCCGTGCGTGATGCTGCTCGACGAGCCGTTCGGCGCGCTCGACGCGCTCACGCGCATCGAAGCGCAGCGCTTGGTCGAAGATTTGTGGGCGGAGCGCGGCTTCACCGCGCTGCTCGTCACTCACGACGTGACCGAAGCGGTACTGCTCGCAGACCGCGTGCTGTTGATCGAAGATGGACGCATCGCCGAGAGCTTCGAGGTCGCCGTCGCAAGGCCGCGCCGACGGGACAACGCCGAGCTCGCCAAGATCACGGCCAAAGTGCTCGATCGCATTTTCAGCCGCACGAATCAAGCCGAAGAGCCGCGCAGCGGCTCGCGCGAAAGGCAGAACCCCGACGCGACCATTGCGGCCGTTTCGGCCGGCGTGTGACTAGACATCAGGAGGACCCCATGAGCTCTGAAAGCACGCTGCGCTGGCGAACGCGCCTCGGCGGATCGACCCTACCGTTCGTCGATAGTCGTATCTACTCCGAGCGCGACATCTTCGAGGAAGAGCGCAGCAAGATCTGGCGCAACAGCTGGCTGCTCGTCGCGCACGAGAGCGAGCTCTCGGAGCCGCTCGACTTTCGCACGACCACGATTGCGGGCGAACCGGTCGCCATCGTGCGCGGCGAAGACGGCGTGGTGCGCGCATTCTTGAATGTCTGTCCGCACCGCGGCGCGGTTCTGCTGCGCGAGCCCGCGGGGAACTTGCAGCAGCCGAACCCGTCGGGCAGCCCCAAGCGCATCACGTGCATGTTTCATGCTTGGCAGTTCGATGCCAAAGGACACTGTCTCTCGATTCCGCGCCGCAACGCGGGCTACCAAGACCGCTTGCAGTGCAGTGACGCTGGGCTCCACCAGCTGGCGTGCGAAGTAGCGTACGGCGGCTTCGTTTGGGTGCATTTGGACGCCAAGCCCGTGCCGCTGCGCGAATACATGGGCAAGGCGTTCGACGCGATTGGGCCGCATTTGGAGGCCGAACCGCTCGAGGTGTTTCACCATCACAAGGCGATTATTTCCACCAACTACAAGCTTTGGCACGAAACCAACAGCGAATTTTATCACGACTACATGCATCACTTCAATCGAGTGACCAGCATGAAGCAGCAGGGCTATCACGAGCGGCACTACGAGGCCTTTCCGTTCGGCCACGCGACGGTGAGCTCGATGGAGGTGAAGTACACCGCCTACGAGCACGAACAGGTAAACCTCGCGGCTTCGCGGGACCTTTCCTTCCCACTGCTCGAGCGCAACGGCTGGAAGCTGCTCGACCTGTTCCCAGCCATCACGCTCAACTTACGCGGCTCCGCGCTGCGTATCGACACGGCCACGCCGCTCTCGGAAGGTCGCGTGCTGATCGAGTTTCGTGGCCTCGGCCTGAAGCGCGACACCGCCGAGGAGCGCGAGCAGCGCGTCCGCGATCACAACACCATCTGGGGCCCTTTCGGCCGCAATTTGCCGGAAGATTTGCTGGGCGTGACCAATCAAACGCTCGGCATGTGGCCCGGCTCGCAGGGCCTGCACGTGCTCCACGGTCGCAAGGAAGACGCGCGCATTCACGACGAAATTGGGTTGCGGCACTACTACGACGAGTGGTCGAAGCGGCTCGGCCGTTCGGCAAGCGATCCCTACGGCGAAAGAACCGCTACCGTGGCCCCCACCCCGCTGCGCGCCGGGGGCGAACGATGAGCCAGGCCGAGCTCCGCGCCGCGCTGTCCAATATCGTCGCAGAAAGTGCGCAGCTGCTCGACGAACGTCGCTTCGGCGAATGGATCGATCTCACCGCGCCCTCCTTTCGCTACCGCATCGAAGCCTACAGCCACGACATTCGCCGCAACATGACCTGGCTCGATCACGATCGCAGCGGCATGGTCGCCCTGATCGAGCTCTTACCCAAGCACCACATCGACGGCGGCGACTGGCTACGACAGGTCAGCGTCGGCACGGTCACGGCAGCGAGCGCGAATGCCGCTCGCGCGGTCAGCTCGCTCGCAGTCTTTCACACCGCCCGCGACATCGGCGACGCGCACGTCGACGGCGGCAGTTCACGCCTGCTCTTGGTCGGGCGCTACCACGACCGCTTCAGCCACGACGGTTCGCGCTGGCTGCTCGAAGAGCGGGTGGTACGCCTGCACACCCGCCAACTCGGCGTGGGCTCGCATCTCTTCCCCTGACATTCGAGGCTAGCGTTTTTCCCGGCGCTGCCCCAGAAGGCCGTCATGAGCTTTCACCGAATTCGTGCCATCGCCGAGCGACTCAGCCAAAACCTCGCCGAAACGGCGCTCGAGCGCGATCGCCAAGGCGGGACCGCCAAGCTCGAACGCGACCAGATTCGCGCGAGCGGCCTCCTCGCCAGTTCGATCCCGACCAGCTACGGCGGCCACGGCGCGAGCTGGCTCGAGATCATGCAACTGGTTCGGCTGATCTCCAGCGCCGACAGCTCGCTCGGGCACCTGTTCGGGTTTCATCATTTGCTCGTCGCCACCGTGCGCCTGTTCGGCACGCAGCAACAATGGGAGACCGCCTACGGCGAAACCGCGAGCCAAAATCTGTTTTGGGGCAACGCGCTGAACCCACTCGACCCCGGAACCACTCTCACCCGCTCGGACCGAGGTCTGGTCATCGACGGCAAAAAGAGCTTTTGCTCCGGCGCGCTGGATTCCGACCGACTGATCGTTTCAGCCAACGACTCCGCGACTGGCAAGCTCGTGGTCGCTGCGTTGCCCTCCAATCGCGCGGGCATTCGCTACAACCAGGATTGGGACAACCTCGGCCAGCGCCAAACCGACAGTGGCAGCGTGGAGCTCAGCAACGTGCTCGTCCACGAATCCGAGCTGCTCACCTCGCCGGGCCCGCTCGGCAGCCCGTTCGCCTCTCTGCGACCGTGCATTGCGCAGCTAGTGCTTGGCAACGTGTACCTCGGCATCGCTCAAGGCGCGCTCGCGGCGGCCAAGCCATACACGCACACTCAGCGCCGCGCCTGGCCCGCGTCCGGCGTCACCAGCGCCAGCGAAGATCCGTACGTGCTCGCGCGCTACGGCGAGTTTTCCCTACAAATCGAGTCAGCGCGCCTGCTCGCAGACGCCGCCGCCAGCGCGCTCGACGCCGCCTGGGACGAAAAAGAACGAGTGACCCCCGAAGCGCGCGGGCGCGCCGCCCTGGCCATCGCGGCCGCCAAAGTCGCGACCACACGCGCGAGCCTCGACGTGTCCGCGCGCATCTTCGACGTCATGGGCGCGCGCTCCACGACCGCGAAGCTACGACTCGACCGCTTCTTCCGCAACGCGCGCACCCACACTCTTCACGACCCAGTCGACTACAAAATCAAAGAGCTCGGCGAGTGGGAACTCTCCGGCAAGCTCCCGGTCCCCTCGTTCTACTCGTAGTTCTTTGGGATTGGGCGCCCCCGCGGAAAAGTGCGCGCTCCGAGTCGCGACCGTCACCGGGCTCTCTCTGCTCGAAGCGGCACGCTCAGGTGCCGCGCCTGGCCACCCCAGTGACGTACCTCGCATGCCGGCCCGAACGTTGGCAGCGTCGCAGCCTCGGCGTAATGTTGCGTCATGATGAGCCCCGAATGGCTGAGCGCCTCTGCTCGCTACAACCGCTGGATGAATGACAGGCTCTACGCGCACGCCGCCACCTTGAGCGACGAAGCACGTAAGCGCGACGCCGGGGCGTTCTTCAAATCCATCCACGGCACGTTGAACCACCTCTTGCTCGCCGACCGCGTTTGGCTCGCTCGCTTCCAGGGCGTGGTCGTCTCGGACGAGTTCATGGGCCCCGGCATCCGCTCCCTCGACCAAGAGCTCTACGCCAATTTCGAGGAACTACGGCGGGAGCGGGCGCTGACCGATGAGGAGCTCAGCACGTTCGTCGCCGCGCTCTCTCCAGAGCGGCTCAGCGCACCACTGGTTTACAAGCGCCTGGGCAAGACCATCGAGGCTCCCTTGTGGTGGGCGGTTGCCCACCTCTTCAACCACCAGACCCACCATCGCGGCCAAATCACTGCACTATTCACCCAACAGGGTTACGACCCGGGCGTCACCGACCTATTTGCCATGCTGCGTGAGGAAGCAGCGCGCCCGGCACGGTCCGCTTGATGTAATTGGGCCGGCGCAACGGTTACGATCGCGCCGAGTTCGTTGCGTTGCAGGGCGGACTGACTAGTCGCGCCAAGTAAACTCGGCACGAAAAGCGAACGAGCCGAGCGTCACCGCCTCGGGGCCCGTAGGCATGGCGTCGAGAGGCGCCGAGCAACTACCGTGCCCACTGACTTGATAATGACGAAGCTCCCCGAGCTCGGAAGCCTCGCTCTTCAACAAGCGGTGCTCGGTGATGGACGTGAGACAATCGCTACCTTGCCAGTGATCTTTGGCGGTGCTCGTCACCAGCACGCGCGTTGGGTAGTCGACTCCGGTTCCGCCCTCTGTCACTTGTTCGACCACGAGCTCCAGCGTGCCCTTGGCGTCGGCGCCGATGAAGACTGCGTCGAGGCCGGTTTCGGAGCTGTGCAGCGTCGCGCACGCAGCGTCGTTGCTACCCGTGAATTGAATGGTAGTGCCGCCCGTAACCTGGGCGCGAAGAGCGCAGGTTCCGAGCGAGGCGGTGTCCGGATCGCCGTCGCTCAGGGGGGCGGCGCCGCGCGCGTCGCCGCAGGCGGTTTGGGCGAAGCAGCACGAAAGCACCACGAATCCTCGCATAATTCGGGCCGGCCAGTGCAGTCGCATGCTGCCAACGTACCGCCTCCGAGTGGACCGCGATAGGTGGGAGCTCCGCTCACTCGTGGTGCTATTGGCCTCGTGCAAGGTTCGAGTAGCATGCGCGTCCAGGAAAGCGCGATGCCGCGAACAGCCAACCTCCTCCCACCTTGTCTCTTTGCTCTCCTCGCTCTCGTTGCGTGCGTGCGCACGCCTGCGCCCACTCCTGGCGGTGCGCCGGTCGCCGCAGCGGCGCCGGCACCAGCGCCCGCGGAAAGTGGACCTGCACTGTACAAGGATGCCGGGCGCCCACTCGAAGAGCGCGTGCGCGATCTGGTGAGCCGCCTGACGCTCGCCGAAAAGGCATCGCTCTTGATCGACAAGGCGCCTGCGATCGAGCGCCTCGGCATTCCGGCGTACGACGCTTGGAACGAAGCGCTGCACGGTGTCTCGTGGCGCGACGGGGTGACCGTGTTTCCGCAAGCCATCGGGCTCGCCAGCAGCTGGGATCCCGAACTCATGCAGCGAGTGGCCACTGCCATCTCGACCGAGGCCCGCGCGCTCTACAACGACGGTCGCTTCGGGCTCACGCTCTGGAGCCCGGTCATCAACCTGGCGCGCGACCCGCGTTGGGGACGCACCCAAGAAGGATACGGCGAAGATCCGACGCTGGTTTCACGCATGGCCGTGGCTTACGTGAAGGGCATTCAGGGCGATCATCCCTTTTACCTTCGCGCCGTGGCGACGCCCAAGCACTACGCGCTCAACAACGTCGAAGCAACGCGCTTCACTGGCTCCTCGGACGCGCCGGAAGAGGTCATCCGCGACTATTACTTGCCGCAGTTTCGCGCGGCGATCGTCGAAGGCGGCGCGCAGAGCATCATGTGCTCCTACAATCGCGTGAACGGGGTGCCCTCGTGCGGTAACCCATGGCTGCTCGACACGGTGCTGCGCAAGGAGTGGGGCTTTCGCGGCTTCGTCGTGTCGGACTGCGGCGCGATCGGCGCGATGGTCTGGGGTCATCACCTGAAGCAAAATGAAGAAGAGGCCACGCTTGCCGGGCTGCACGCCGGGTGCGATCTCGAATGCGGCAAGGCCTACTCCCAGCAGATCGCGGGCGCGGTGGGGCGCGGCGCGCTCGCCGAAGCCGAGGTCGATCGCGCGCTCAGCCGCGTACTTACGGCTCGATTTCGACTGGGTATGTTCGACCCCAAAGAGCGCAATCCTTACGCCTCTATCCCGATGTCGGTCGTCGACAGCGCCGAACATCGCGCGCTCGCGCTCCAAGCTACGCGACAATCACTGGTCTTACTGAAGAACAGCGGCATCCTGCCGCTCGACCCGAAGAAGACCAAGAAGCTAGCCGTGATTGGCCCCGCGGCAGGGGTGTTCCTGCACGGCAGTACCGGTTATCACGGCACGAACCAACATTTGGTCACCCCTCGCGAAGGCATCGTGCGACGCGCGGGCAACGCCATCGCCGTTACCTTCGCGGCCGGTACGGCACTGCCGAGCGGCGAGGGCTTTCCAACCGCAGCCGTGCCCGAAACCATGCTGCGCACCCCGAGTGGAGAACCCGGTCTGCGCGCGGAATACTTCGCGAACCGCACGCTGTCCGGCACGCCGGCCTTGACCCGTATCGATTCCAAGCTCGATTTCGAATGGGAAAGCGGCTCTGCCGCGCCGGGCCTGCCCGCAGACGATTTCTCGGTCCGCTGGACCGGTAAGTTGATAGCGAAGACCAGCGGTCAATATCTATTGTCGATCACGGGCGATGACGGCTATCGCCTGTCGCTCGACGGTAAGCGCCTGCTCGAGGACTGGACCGATCACGCCCCGAAAGCTCGCGGGCTGGTGACGACCCTCGAGGCGGGTCACGCCTACGATCTCACGCTCGAGTACTACGAGCACGGCGGCGGCGCCGCGCTGCACTTCGCGTATGCGTTCGTGGGCAACGGCGTACCCGATGCCATCAAGGCAGCGCGTGAGGCCGATACGGTGCTCTTCTTCGCCGGCGTCGATGGGCTCGCCGCGGACGAGGAGAAGGACTTTCCTTCGCTTGCCCTGTCCGAAGATCAGTCGAAGCTGCTCGACGCGGTGATGAAAGCCAATCCGCGCACGGTTTTGGTGCTGCAAAGCGGCAACCCGCTCGTGCTCACGCGGCGGGAAAAGAGCGCTCCGGCCATTCTACAAGCGTGGTACGCGGGCCAAGACGCGGGAACCGTGATTGCGGAGGTTTTGTTCGGCGACACCAATCCGTCAGGCAAGCTGCCGCTCACGTTCTACGCCTCGCTTGCCGACCTGCCGCCGATGGAGGACTACGACGTCCGCAAGGGCCGCACGTACATGTATCTGCCGAACGAGCCCGCGTTCGCCTTCGGCCATGGTCTCTCCTACACCCAGTTCGCCTACGAAAACCTGGCGCTCTCCTCGAAGGGGGTCCCGGATAACGGGACGCTTCGCATCGAATTCGACGTGGTGAACAGCGGCGCGCGCGCGGGCGCCGAAGTCGCCCAGGTCTACGTGAAGCCTCCTCGCGGCCCCAAGCAGGTGTTGCGTGCGTTCCGGCGCGTGACGCTCGACCCCGGCAAGAAGGCGCATGTTGCGATCGATCTCGCGATCTCCGAGCTGGCCCACTACGACGTGCAGGCAAAGCAAGCCCTGGTCGATCCGGGGCGCTACGAGCTCCAGCTCGGCGCCTCCTCCGCCGATATCCGACGACGCGCAACCTTCGACGTCACGGCGCACTGAGCGGAGTTTGCCACTTCGTCGACCCCGTTTCCGACGGCCCGCGGCCAGCTGCGTCGCCGCGGCGCCGAGCTGAGCTTGCCATCTCGTCGACCCCGTGTCCGACGGCGCGCCAGGTTCGTCGCTACTTGCTGAGTTGAGCGCGACTGTTCGTCGACTTCGATATCTGCGGGGCGTGCGACGTTCGATGTCGCCCCTTAACGAGTTGAACTCGACTTGTTCGTAGAGGGCGATGCAATTATACGCACTCGGATCCTGTCCATCCCCGCGCAAATGCGGTCCGAACGGGAAACGCGCTGCCCGTCGAGAGTGGCGCGTCGAGCAAAGCGTGCTCGTTACAGAGGGGCGCAGGCGCGGCTGCTGCGACGGGTGAGTCGGAGAGTGGGACCTGGGGACGGGGTTCACGTGCAGCGCGCACGTACAAAATGGGGCGCCCAACCAATCACTCGCGTTGAATCACTCTCGCGGGTGATTATTGGCTGGGGGTGGTGGCGAGGGCGCCGGGATCTTCGACGAATAGCGGGCGATCGAGGCGGAATTTGCGCATGGCCTCGTCGATCAGCCCGGGGAAGTAGCGCGTGGTGGCGGTGGCAGCGGCGGAGGCGCCGAGCGCGGTCATCCAGCTGATCGGGCCAAGTGGGCGACAGCCGAAGGCGTGGCTGATACCAGGGGTCTGCACGATGGCGGCCATGGCAAAGGCAGAGGCCAAGCTCGTGGCCACGACCGGTTGGCTGAAGCGACCGGAGAGCAAGGTTTGACCGAGTTGGGTGCCGACCAGCGCGACCAGGCCGGTGGTGCCGGCGCGAGCGTGGCCCGAGGTGAGGCGATCGATGGCCCAGGCCGAACTGGCGCCCAGCGCGGTGACAGCGGCGCGCGCGACGATGTCGCGGTTCAGTTGCTTGCCGAGGGAGCGCTCGGGACCTTCGGCAGCGAGTGAGCGCAAGGAGTCGACGGTGGGCGGGCGCAGGGCGATGGCCATGGCGGGCGCGACGTCAGTGAGAAAATTGACGAGCAGGAGCTGGCGCGCGTTCAAGGGGGGGCGGCCGTCGATCAGGCCGACGCCGAGGGTGAAGCCGATTTCGCCTAGATTTCCGCCGACCAGGATGGAGACTGCGTCGCGCACCGAGGCCCACATGGCGCGGCCTTCCCAGATGGCCTGAGCGAGCGACTCGATGCGTTCGTCGGTGAGCACGATGTCGGCAGCGGCTTGTGCGGCCGAGCTGCTGCGCTCGCCGATCGCGATGCCCACGTTGGCCAGGCGAATGGCGGGAGCGTCGTTGGCGCCATCGCCGACCATGGCCACGACGCAGCCATGGCGCTGCAGCGCGCGCACCACGCGGACTTTTTGTGGGGGCGTGACGCGAGCGAAGACGCCGATGCGATCGACGCGACGGTCGAGCTCGTCGTCGGAGAGCTCGGCGAGTTCACCGCCGGTCATCACTTCGCGACCCGCGAGTAGGCCGACCTCTTCGGCGACCGCGCGGGCAGTGCTGGGGTGGTCGCCAGTGACCATCACCGAGCGCACGCCGGTGGTCAAAAGATCGGTGATGGCGCGCGCAGAAGTTTTGCGGACGGCGTCGCGAAAGCCCAAAAACCCTAGAAAAATCAGGCGCGCGGGGGCGGCCGGGTCGAGCTCGGCGTCGCCCTCTTCGCGGCGCTCGGCGACTGCGAGCAAGCGATAGCCTTCGCGGCCGAGGTCGCTCGCGTGTTGGTGCAGCGCGGCGGTGGTGGCGACGTCCACGGGGACGATTTCGCCGTCGCTCCGCTTCCAGTCGCTGACGAAGCGGAGCACGACCTCGGGCGCACCCTTGAGAGTGATGACGCGCGTGCTGCCGACTTGGCCGAGGGTCGCGTGATAGCCGCGGCTGGCTTCGTAGGGTAGGCCGCCGTGGTGCTGCCAACCGTCGAGCGTTTCATCGGCGCGCACGCCGACGCGGGTGGCGGCTTGAATGAGCGCGGCGTCGGTGGGATCGCTGGCGGTGTGCTCGAGCTCGCTGGCGCGCAGGGCGGCAGCCAGCACCGCGCGTTCGGCGGGCGCGAACTCGGTGCCGCGCGTGGAAGTCGCGCCGTCGCTGACCAGGCCGAGCTCGAGCCGGCCCTCGGTGAGGGTGCCGGTTTTGTCGAGGCAAATGGTGTCAACGCGGCCCAGCGCTTCGATGCTGCGGACGTTGCGCACGAGCGCGCCCTGGCGGCTGAGGCGACCGGCGGCGGCGAGCTGGGCCGCGGTCGCGAGCAGGGGCAAGCCTTCGGGCACCGACGCGACCGCCAAGCTCACGCCGCTGCCAACCAGATCTTCCATCTTGCGACGGCGCAGCAGGCCAGAGCCGATCAGGCCGACTCCGGCGCCGAGCGCGATTGGGCCCGTGAGATCGATGAGCGAGCGAAGGCGGCGCTCGACGCCGCCGCGGCTGGGATCGCGCTTTTGGGCGACCGCGCCGCGACGCGCTTCGGTTTCGTCGCCCAGGGCCACGACCACGGCGCGCGCGCGGCCGGAGACGACCACGGTGCCCTCGTACAGCATGGAGCTGCGATCGGCGACGCTCGACTCGAAGGACGCGTGCGAGACCTTCTTCACGGGCAGCGACTCGCCGGTCATGCTCGAGGAGTCGAGCTCGAGCGCTTCGGCCTCGAGGATGCGGCAATCGGCGGGGACGACGTCGCCCACCGCGAGCAGCACGATGTCGCCACGCGCGAGATCGGCCGCGTCGATTTCGATCAGTTGGCCCGAGCGCCGCACCATGGCGCGCCGGCGCGAGGAGCGCGCGAGCACGCGGATGGCCCGCTCGGTGCGGAAGCGCTGCACGCCGCCGACCATGGCGTTCAGCAGCACCACGCCGCCGACCATGCTGGCGTCGCCGAACGAGCCCACGGCCGCGGAAAGCCCGGCGCCCGCGGCCAACAGCGGCGCGAGCGGGTTGAACAGCTCGTCGCTGATGGCTTCGGTCAGCTCGCCGAGCGCGGTGCGCTGGGGGGTGACCGCGCGGCGGCGCGCGAGCGCATCGCGGCGGCTCAGGCCTTGGTCGGTGGTGCCGAGCTTGCGCAAGACGCCGCGCTCGGAGAGCGCGTGCCAGGGCGTGCGATCGCGCGGCGGCGGCAGCTCACGACGCGATAGGTTGAGGCCGCCGCGCACGCCGTTGCCCATCGAGATGAGCGATGCGGCGTTCACCACCGCAATCACGCGGCGCGCGGTGAGCGGCAGCACGCCGCCGGCCGACACCAACGCGCCCAGCGTCGCCGCGCCGAGCGCGATGTTGACGCTTTGCTTGGAGACTTGGCGAGCGACGACCGAGGCGAAGATCAGAAAGCGCACGTCCGACAGATCGTGCCGGCAGATGATGTGCGCGCCCCAAGGCGGCGCTTCGCCTTCACGGAAGAGCCCAATGCCCAGGTCGGCCGCCATGAGTCCGGGGCTCGATTGGGTTGCGACCACGCACACGCCGCGGCCTTCGCGCTGCAAACGGCGCACGCCGCGCTGCAAGCCCTCGGCGTCGGGGATGGTGTCGTCCGCGGCCACGCCCTGCAGCACCGATTCGTCGTTGGAGGCGATGACCACGCGCATTTGCGCGTCGTGCGCGGCCGCCACCAGCTCTTCGATGCCGGTTTGTGGGATCCATTCGACCTCGGCCAGGGCCAGCACGCGACCCGCGCGCGACAGGGCAAGCACCAGGCCGCCCTGGCCGCCGAGCTCGCTGGCTCGCGCGGCAAGCTCGGGTGACGGCGGGAGGGTGGTGCTGCCGAGCGGCTCGAGCACGTAGCCGCCCGCTTCTTGGTGAGCGATGGGTCGTGCGGCGTCGAACAGCTCACGCACCAGGCTGCGAGCTTCTTGCTCGTCCACGTCGGGCTCGCACAAGACACCCAGCACCTCGAAGCGATCGCGCGCAACCAGGCCACCCTCGAGCACCAGGCAATCGATGCGGTCGAGGCGGCGCAGCGCTTCGCGATCGACGACCAGCATGCCGCGCTCGGCGAGCTGGGTGTCGAGGTGCGCCATGAACGCTTCGCGGCCGTGGCGCGCGGGTTTGGGCAAACCGCCGAACAGCGCCGCGACCGCGCGCTGCACGCTGCGGGTCGCGAGTAGGCTGACCGCGAAGCCGCCGAGCGAGACCACCCAGGCGCGCTCGGCGTATTCCTCGATCGGGCCGCGCGGCAGCGGGCGCGGGCGCGCTTCGACTGGCGTGAACGGCACTTCGCTGCGGCGGCGATGCTGAAAGAGCTCGGGTTCGCGCAGCTCCCACACGCGCCGGCGCGCGCGCACCGCGCTGAGCTGCGACGCCTTGTGCACCATCTCGACCAGCGCGCTGCCCGGGCGCTGCGCCAGGCCGTAAGCCACGGCCGCGCCCATGCTCATGCCGAGATCGGCGCGGTTGGGACCGACACGCTCGTCGACCGGGCGGCGCAGCTTGGGCGAGGTCTGCACGATCGAGAGCACCGAAGCGACGGTGCCGGCGATGCGCGAGGCAGGCAGCGGCGAGAAGCGTAGGCCGAGGCCGAGCGCGAGCCCGAAGGCGTCGGTGACCGCGCCGAGCGCCAAGCGCTGCACGGTTTCGTCGTCGCCCGGGTGCTCCCAGGGTTCGTCGCGAAACGGCGCGTCGAACACGCCGACCGAACGCTCGGCGGTCTCGACCACTTGCAAGAGCTCTTCCAGCACGAACGCGTCGTCGTCGAAGGTAACCACCACGCGCGAGAGCTCGCGATGCACTTCGGCGAAGCGCACGCCCGACAGTTCGGCGAAGCCACGCTCGAGCGCGTCACGCAGCGCTTCGTGCTCGCTCCCGCTCAGCGCGCGCAGCTCGATGTGGGCGCGATTGCGGCCCAGGTAGCTGCGCCGCTCGCGCTTGCCGTACAGCTTTCGAACGGTGCTGAGCACCTGCTTGACGCGCATTTCTGGGCCTACTCCGCTCGCGTCGCGCTGCGTTGCGCGAACGCATCGGTGGCGTTCACGAGCTCGGCCACGATGCCCGGCTCGTATGCCGAGTGCCCGGCGTCGGGCACGATGCACAGCCGCGCCTCGGGCCAGGCCTGCGAAAGATCCCAAGCGCTCTTCAACGGGCAGACCACGTCGTAACGACCTTGCACGATTACCGCCGGAATGGCGCGGATGCGGCCGATGTCCTCGATCAGCTGGTTTTCTCGCTCGAGAAAGCCGCCGTTCACGAAGTAGTGCGACTCGATGCGGGCAAAGGCCAGACTGAATTCGTCACCCGCGCAGCTGCGGATGTAGTCTTCGTCGGGGCGCAGGTGGCTGGTGCTGGCTTCCCACACGCTCCACACCCGCGCCGCTTCCTGGCGCTCGCGCGCGTCGGTGCTCGTGAGCCGGCGATGATAGGCCAAAATGAAGTCGGAGCGCTCGGCCTCGGGAATGAAGGCTTCGTACTTCGCAAACGCATCCGGAAAGATCAGGCTGGTGCCGCGCTGATAGAACCACTCGAGCTCCCAGCGCCGCAAAAGGAAGATGCCGCGCAGCACGAGCTCGCTCACCCGCTCCGGATGTTTCTGCGCGTAAGCCAGGGCCAGCGTGCTGCCCCACGACCCACCGAACACCTGCCAGCTCGTCACCCCGAGGTGTGTTCTGAGCTTCTCGATGTCGGAGACCAAGTGCCAGGTGGTGTTGTCGACCAGCGAAGCGTGCGGGCGGCTCTTGCCGCAACCGCGCTGATCGAAGAGCACGATGCGGTAGCGTTCCGGATCGAAGAAGCGTCGCTGTTTGGGGCTGGTGCCCCCGCCCGGACCCCCGTGCAGAAACACGACCGGCTTTCCGTTCGGGTTACCCGACTCCTCGAAGTAGATCGAGTGCTCGCTTTCGACCTGCAGATAGCCGGTGCGATAGGGTTGGATTTCTGGATAGAAGGTGCGCGACGCCGCCATCGGAGAGCGCGGAGCGTAGAAGACCGAGCGCCGTGCGTCGAGGGACGCTTCGTGTTACGTCGCAAAACGTGTCGGACGCCGCGGATTATTCGCCTGAAACCGTGCCACTCACCCGTGAGCTCGTGCGCGCGCGGAGCGGCCTCCGACGTGACGTCGAGGCGCTGATGGCGGCCTTCGACGAGTGCGAGCTGTTGGTGCCGCTCGCGCGCGACTTGCCGAATGCCCCCGAGGGCGAGCGCATCGAGCTCGACGGCGAGCTCACCATCGTGCCGCACCTGCTGCCGGACGCCGAGGGTCAGCTGTTCGCGGCATTGTTCACGCACTCGGATCCGCTCGAGCCGATCGTGCCCGCGCTCGAGTGGACGACCGGGGACGAGCCGCTCAAGGTGTGCGCCTTTCCGGCGCGCGTCGCGCTCGACATGGCGCTCGAGGTGATCGACGAGCAGCGCGTGCTCGGCCTGGTGATCGACGCCGGCGCCGAGAGTGAACTTTGCCTGACGCGCGCGGAGCTCGCCAGCATTTTGGCCGGCCGCGCGTTGCCGCTGATGGCCTACGTGGGCGACATTCCGAAAGAGGAGCGGGCGCGCACCTTGCTCGCCGACGCGGGCGACCCGCCTCCCCCCGAGCTAGTCGCGGCGCTCGGGGCCTGGGCGGCGAGCGTCACGGGCGTGCTGTCGCACCGCCTCGACCGCACGTTCAACCCGGATCGCGATCTCGAGCCACACCTTTCGCTCACCCTGCGGGTTGGCCCGGAAACCGACCGCGCGGAGGTGTTCAAGAGCGTCACCGCGGCGCTCGAAGGCAAGTTACCCCCGCCCGGTTATTTGGACGTTCTGTTCGAAAAAGCCGACGAGTAACCGTGTCCCAGTTAGCGCTCGAACAGCGCGATCTGTCGCGCCCCGATCTGATTGCCCAGGGCAGGAAACGCCTGTCGTTCATGGAGCGCACGTTGATTCGCTTCGTGCGGCACTCGTTCGAGCCCGGCCTCTTGGATCGCGTGATTCGCTGGTGCCAGCGTTACATCGGTTCCACCTGGATCCATCACTGCACCAAGCACCTGCGTCACATTCACGGCTTCGAGCGCGTGCCGCGCTTCCCGACGAATCAGAGCTTCATCCTGGTCTGTAACCACCGGAGCTTCTTCGACCTGTACGTGGTCACCGCCGAGCTCGTGCGTCGCGGTTTGCCGCAGCGCATGGTGTTCCCGGTGCGCTCGAACTTCTTCTACACCAACCCAATTGGGTTATTCGTGAACGGCGTGATGAGCTTCTTCGCCATGTATCCGCCGATTTTTCGCGAACGCCGGCAAGCCGCGCTGAACCCGGCCAGCCTGGACGAGCTGTGCTGGCTCTTGAATCGCGGCGGCGTGTTCGCCGGCATGCACCCGGAAGGGACCCGCAAGCGTGACGACGACCCGTACACGCTGCTCCCTGCTCAGCGCGGCGTGGGCCGTATCATCCGAGACGCGGGTGTGCCGGTCGTGCCCGTCTTCATCAACGGCTTGATCAACGATCTGCCGAAACAAGTGGGCAGCAACTTCGATCGCACCGGCACGCCGATCATCGCCGTGTTCGGTGAGCCCGTCGATTTCGGAGACCTGCTCACGCAACCTTCGACCCCGAAGACACACCAAACGATCGCGGAACGCGCGCTCGAGGTGGTCGCAGCGCTCGGTCAGGAGGAGAAGGCGCTGCGCGAACGGCTCGGCGCGGTCACCAGCCCATCACGGCTTTGATCGGCTCGAGCATCAAGGTCGCGGGCAGCGGGTCGCTCGGCTTGTTGGCGTCGAGGCCGGCCATGATGCCGTGTTCGTAGGCGCTCGGGTGGGTGCCGCAGCCGCGACCGGTCAAGCGTGTCTGGCTATAGTCGGCCAGCAAAACGTGCACCTTTTCGCCCTCGGTCGCGAGCGCGTTCACTTCTTCGGCCACGGTGGTGATCGCGGCGCGATGGCTGGTGTCGGAGGTGTAGGTCGCGTCGGGCCAACCGTCGTGCAACATCGGGCTCGAAACCAGGAAGATTTGCGCCTCGGGATAGTAGCCGCGCAGAACCACCAGGAAATCCTTCAAGCCGCTGATGTAGAGCGCGTAGTTCTCCGGGTCGACGGTTTCGTTCAGCGCGATGCGGTTGCAGCTGGCGGGCGCGAAATCGTTGGTTCCGAGGATCATCACGATCGCATCCGGGACGAACGCCTCGTGATCCCAGGCGGGTGAGGCCGCGTTCTCCAAGAACACGCGATCGTAGACCTGTGGCATCGCTTCGTGCTCGTTGCAATTGTAGTTGCGGATGGCGCCGATGCCCGAGACCGCGGTGAGTTGATACTCGGCGTTCAGCGCGCGGGCCAACAGCGGGCCGTAGGACTTGCTGGCGTTCGAGTAGGGCCGCCCGAAATCTTCGTTGCACTGGGCCGAGCCATTGGCTGCTTCGTTGCCCGAGCCCGCGCTGATCGAGTCACCGATGATCTCGATTTTGCGCGACGGGCGCTCGGGCGCTTCCAGAATTTCACCACCGAAGGTGAAGCTCTTGAAATCGACCGTGCCGGTGCTCGCTTCGGTACGCTTCACGACCGTAACCTCGTGCTCCCCATACGGCAGGTCAGCGAACAGCTCGGTCGCGCCCGCGTCTGCCGGCCTGATCTTCTTCGCGTTGGCAAAGTCGCCGTCGATGACCGCCTCGAAGTAGTTCGCTGACGCCGAGTTGTCGAAGATCGTCATCGCCGCGGACACGCCCTTGAAACGGGCCGAAATGGTAACCGCTGGCGCGGAGAAGCGCGGCGGCTTGCCAGCGACGTTCGAGATGCGCCCGGAGTAGACGATGCCGGGGTCGTCGTAGAGGTAGGTATGGCTGCTGGTGTCGCCGGTCGGGCCGGAACCGCCCGTGCCTCCGCTATTGCCAGAAGCCCCTTTGTCGGAGCAACCCAACCCAAACGCGCCGAGCGCGCAAACCATCGAAGCCAAGCGGAAGAGTTTTTTCATGATTGCGAGCATCCCAACGGACGAGTCAGTACGTCGGCGGCGAGGCGCCTTTTTCTGAAGCCGATCACCAGCCGAGCTTCGACGAAATCGCGGTCTTCAGACTGGCGGCCATGCGCTGGTCCTCTGCCGCGTTCGGGTGGTAGTCGCAGCCGGTCGACGCCGAGTTTTGAGTATCGAGGTTGACGCTCACGATTTTGGCGTCGGCCATGCGCGTGACCACGTTCGTGATGTGGGTGCGCATGGTGGTCAGCATCGGATCCGAGGTCATGGTCCCGATGGTCAGGAAGATCCAGGCGTCCGCGTAGTGGGAGCGGACTTTGCGTAGGAACGTGACGTAAGCGTCTTCGTATGCCGTACCGGGGTCGCCGGGTGCCGAGTCGTTGGTGCCGAGGTTCACGATCACCGCGTTCGGTTTGCGGGCAAAGTCGTAACGCGGCGTGGCCGAGCTGCCGAGCGTGTTTTCGTATTCTGCCGACAGTACGTTGGCCGTCTTGCCGTCGAGGTCGCGGACCATGCCCCACCCCGAATGAGCAATGATGCTGACCTCCGCGGAGAGCGAACGCGCGAGCACCGACCCGTACGCCGCATATGCCGATTCGGTATCGAGTGAGAACGTGCAGGTGTTGTCCCAGGGCGGATGCACTTCGTTCCCCAGGTTGCCATAGCCCGCGCTGATCGAGTCGCCCACGATTTCGATCAATCGCGTGGGCGCGGGCGGCGGGGCGAGCAACGTGCCGTCGACGAAGCCCGAAAAAATGCTGTTGCCATACATGCCTTCGGTCTCTCGGTAGAGCTCGATGGTGTGTTCGCCCGCGCTGAGGTTGTCCGCGAGCACCACGGTTTGCGCGGCGCCCGTGGGAACCTGGAAGCGGGGTCGCGTGGTGCCGTCGACCACGGGTTGGAAAAAGGCCGCGCTGGTCGCACCTTCGGTCTGCAACCGAACCGAGACCTTGGTGCCTGAGACCTTGGCGAGGAAGCCTGTCCCGGACCACGAGAACTTCACCGCTGCGGGGTTGCTGGCATCGACTCGGCCCAGCCAGCGCACGCCCGGCTGACCCGTACCGCCCGAGCCACCCGAGGCCGCGCCGCCGGTCGCGCTGATTTGTCCGCCACTCGCTCCTGCACTACCGCCCTTTGCGCCGCCCGATGTTCCACCGGACGGAGCGCCACCCGTTGCTGCGCCCCCCGACGCGCCGCCCATCGCTTTGCCTCCAGTACCGCCGACGGCGCCGCCGGTACCCGGGCCGCCGCTACCGCCCGTGGTTGACGCGCCGCCGGTGGCGAACGACCCGCCGGTGGCGGACGACCCGCCGGTGGTTGAAACGCCACCCTGCGAAGAGGGAATGCCTCCGGTCGCGTTCGTGCCACCGGTCTGGGGCACGCCCCCCGAGCTCTTGGCGCCGCCGGTCGTCGCTGCCCCGCCGCTCAGCGTAGGGCTGCCGCCCGAACCATTCTCCGTTTGGTTCGGACTACTGCACGCGGCAGGCACCGCGACGAAAACGACCAGGGCAAGCCAGGAAAGGGGTCGCGCACGGAACTCGAGCTTGTGACGAAACATCATCGCTTCATGCGGCGCAGGGGCCATCGAGCAGCATCGCACAACTTGGCGACGCGAGCCTTCGCGCTTCGCCGAATCAGTTAGCGCGGAGGTCGCGCCTTGTCACATCGAGTCGATCCTCTTCGCAACAAATGATCAATACTCTACAACAAATGAGCAGGTGGGAGCCTTCAGCATGATTCGCCTCGAGCGCGAACGGCGGGTCCGCGTGAACGGAGCGGAACTGTGGTCGGCCGCTACCGGTTCGGGCACACCGCTGCTCATGTTTAACGGTGGTCCGGGCTGTGACGACTACCTCGGCCCGGTCGCAGCGTTGCTCAGCGCGCGCCGAGCGGAAGCCGCAGAGGACCAAGGCGGCCAAACGTTCCACAGCGATCCCGAGGTGAATCGGGTCGGGAACGCGACCTTTCGCGCCTATTGCCGGCGCCCGAGTCTGCTGCGCGAAATTGCGGAGCTCGAGCTACCCAGCGTGTTCATCAATGCCGAGCTCGATATTCGTCCGAATTGGCCGACGCGGCAGCTCGCTGAATTGATACGAGGCGCGCGCTACGTCGAGATCGTCGGCGCGGCTCACTACGTCTGGCTCACGCATGCGGCCGAGCTCGGACGCGAGCTGGAGCGGGCCGTGTCCCACATTTTGGAGATCGACGAACGCCGGCAACAAATGGAGCGGGGATGACGCGATGACGGACAAGGAACTCGAGACATTGACGACCCGTGTAGTGTACGAAAACCGCTGGATGCGCGTGCGCGAGGATCGCACCCGGCGGAGGGACGGCAAGGAGGGCATTTATGGCGTGGTCGACAAGGTCGACTTCTGCGTGATCGCGCCGATCGATCGCGGCTTCGTGCACCTGGTCGAACAGTTTCGCTACCCGGTCGGCGACCGCTTTTGGGAGCTACCTCAGGGCTCTTGGGAAGACCGCCCGCACGTGGATCACGCCGAAGTCGCGCGGGCGGAGCTCAGAGAGGAAACCGGTCTGAGCGCGGGTTCGATGCAGCACGTGGCCCATTTGTTTCTGGCCTACGGCTTCTCGACGCAGGGCTACCATGTCTACCTCGCCTCCGAGCTCGAAGCCGGTGCACCGGCACTCGAGGACGACGAACAAGGCCTGATCTCTCGGGCGTTTCCGCTCAGCGAGGTGGAAGCCATGGTCTGTGACGGCCGCATCAAGGACGCCACCACCGTGGCCGTGTTCGGCCTGCTCAGGTTGAAGAAAATGATTTGAGTGAAAGGTGCGCCAGGTGCTCTACTTGGCGGTTACGATGAGGCGAGTGAGCGCAGGGTTCAGCAGGGTAACGTGGGTGTTGGGCGGGTTGTGTCTGGCGCTCTCCGGCCAGAGCTGCGGGAGCGCGAGCGATGGCGACGGGGTGAAGCCAACCGGCGGCAGCGCGGGGCTCGCAGGTCGCACCGGCACGGGCGGCTCGACGAGCGCCGGTGGTTTCAGCGAGTCCGGCGGTGTACGGCCAACCGGCGGCAGCGCGGGCTCGAGCACGGGTGGAGAGGCGATCGGCACGGCGGGCGCAGCGGGCGACACCGACTTGGGTGGCGGCGGCGGTGCGTCGCGCGGCGGAAGCGGCGGAGCAGGCGAAAGCCCAGGGACCGGCGGACTCGTCGTCATCGGCAACGGCGGTTCGAGCGGCGCCGTGGGTGCGTGCGTCGGCGCTTCGTTCCGAGTGACGCCGCTGCCTCCGGTGCTCGAATTCCTGGTCGATACCAGCATTTCAATGCGCGAAAAGGCGCCGAACGCCGCGGTCACCAAATGGCAAGTGACGACCCAGGCATTGCTCCAAGCTTTCGACGAACTCCCGGACGGCTCCGGCGTCGGACTCATCTTCTTTCCCAACACGAACACCCCTGTTTCCAGCACGTCGCCCTGCATTCAGCGTAAGGAAGCGGTTGCGATCGCGAGCTTGGACTCCCAGCTGCGAACTGCACTGACCGCAGCGCTAACGGCGGTCACGCCGTTTGGCGCCACGCCAACGCACGACGCCCTGCGCTACGCGATCGAAACGCTCGCAAGCTCCAAACTGCCCGGCGACCCATACGTCGTATTGGTGACCGACGGCGCGCCAACCTACGCGCTCGAGTGTATGGGTGACGGGATGACGCCCGCTGATCCGGCCCCTTTGCTACTGGAAGTCGGCAATGCGTGGACCACGCACGGCATTCGGACCTTCGTGATCGGTTCTCCCGGCAGCGAGTCGGCCCGCGGCACGCTGTCGCAAATGGCAACCCTCGGCCACACGGCTGCGCCGGGTTGCTCGGATCAGGGTCCAAGCTACTGCCACTTCGACATGACGACGTCAGCCGATCTCGGCTCAGCGCTCACGGCTGCGCTGACTTCGGTCACCGACACGACGCGCGGTTGCAGCTACGGCCTTCCCACCCCGAGCAACGGCGGGGCAATCGATATCGACAAAGTAAACGTCACCCTGACGAGTGCTGCGAACAGCGTGCCGCTCTCGAGGGCTTCGGGCGCATCCGGTTGCACTCGCGGTTGGCAGTACGATCCGAGCGCCACGCACATTGTGCTCTGCTCGGAGACCTGCGCGCTCACCCACGCGGATCCGACCCTCGAGGTCGAGGTGGTGCTCGGCTGCACTACGATCACGCAGTAGCGCGACCCGGCTGCCGGGGGCTTAAGTAACGCCCTGCGCGTCCGTTCTGCGTGCAGGTAGTTCGCGCTGTGAAGAGAAGCCGCTCAGTCAGTGCACCGCTTGGGGGACGCCTCGGCGCGCGCTCTTGCCGTCAGCGGCGGAATCCAGTCACAAGCAACTCGGTTGTGGCCCCGTGAGTGAGTCTGGCGAACGTCACTTCCGGGAGCTGCCCGAAACGGTAACCGGATCTCGCACCCCCCCTCCCCACGGGGCGGACCTGATCGAGCCGAGCACCTACCTCGCGGGTGAGGTGATTGGCGATCGCTACCGTCTGGTGCGCGAGCTCGGGCGCGGCGGGATGGGCGTCGTTTGGGTCGCGCATTCATTGGTGCTCGGCATCGACGTCGCGGTGAAATTGATCCGCACCGGCACCGGTGGGCCCGGTGTGTCTTCCCGCATGGCACGCGAGGCGCACGCGGCCGCACGCCTCGGGCACCCAGCGCTGGTCCGCGTGTTCGACTTCGGCTGGACCGGTCGCGGCGATCCGTTCCTGGTCATGGAACTCGTGCAAGGCGAGACACTGGGTGCGGTGCTCGCGCGTGAAGGAGCGATGTCGGCGATTCGCGCCGTGCAAGCGCTGCTGCCAATCGCCGACGGGCTCCGCCTCGCACACGATCGCAGCATCGTGCACCGCGACATCAAACCCGACAACATCCTGCTCTCTTCGGACACGCTCGGGCGTCGTCAGCCCAAGCTGCTGGATTTCGGCATCGCCAAGATCGGCGCCACGCCGATCGATGGCAAGCTGACTCAGCACGGCGCCGTACTCGGGAGCCCGGAATACATGTCGCCCGAGCAAGCGCTCGGCTTCGACGATATCGACGAGCGAGCGGACGTTTGGGCCCTGTCCGTCGTGCTTTACGAAATGTTGACCGGGAAGATTCCGTTTCAGCGCACGAACTACAATGCGCTGATGCACGCCATCATCAACGACGCGCCCAAACCGACGACCGAGTACGGTGTCGCGGACGGACAGCTCTGGGAGGTGATCGCGCGCGGCATGGCCAAGGAACGCGAGCAGCGCTGGCACAACATGACCGAGCTCGGCGAAGCGCTGGCGCTCTGGCTCTACGAACACGGCATCAAGGAGGATCTCTCGGGAAACTCCGTGCGAGCAGTGTGGCTCGACAGCCCGCTCTCGGGCACTTCGAACGGGCTACCGCCTTCGGTCGGGCCAGCGCGCACCCGCTCCATCACTTCGAACCGCGCTCCGCGTACGGGCGAAACCGCCGACACCGCCGCGCGCAGGGCATCGATCGCGGCGGCCAACAAAGCCTTCGACTCGCGACGGAGGCTTTACGTGTTCGGCGTAGGCCTGGCTTCGGCCCTGATGGCGGGGCTAATCGCGATCGTCTTCACGCCGAAACGAACGGCGTCGAGCTCTACGCCCGAGCTTGCGCCCGTCGCGCAGCGCCCGGTCGCGGCGCTCACGGCGCCCGCAGCCGCACCCGTCCCTGCGCCTGAACCGGCGTCGAAGACGGCTGCCGCGACCGAACCAGCACCGCCCGCCGCGCGTCGCGTCACGCCCGCGGGGCCTAGCAAGCCGAGTAGCGTCCGGCGCTCGAAAAAAGCCGCCATTCGCGACTTCGGCTTCTGAGCGACGAGCCGTGAAAGAGATGCCCATGGTCCACGCCACACGACAAAACGAAGACACCGAAAGGTCGTCGCGTCGCGTCGGTGTTGCGCGGTCGGTCATGAAGCGCGCGCTGACGCGCTTTTCGGCTTGGGGGCTCTCAGCGCTCTTGATACTCGCGCCGCTCGGCAACGCGCGCGCGGCCGAGAGCACCATTCAGACGCGCACGGCCGCGCGCGACCTGGCCATGCAAGGCGCTGAAGCCTTCGAGGCCAAGGACTACCAGGTGGCGCTCGATCGTTTCGAGCGAGCGGCCGCGCTCTATCCGGCGCCCACCATCTCGATCATGCAAGCTCGCGCCCTGACCCAGCTCGGCCGCTGGATCGAAGCGCTCGACAAGTACACGACCATTTCACTGACCGCGCTCCCCCCGGACGCCCCCGAACCCTTTCGACGGGCGCGCGCCGAGGCTAGTAGCGAGGCAGACGCCCTGCGTGAGCGCGTTCCACGCCTAGAGATCCACGTCGACGGTTCGGCGCAGGTCACGCTCGACAACAACCAATTGCCTGCCGCGCTACTGAACGTGAAGCAACCCGTCGATCCGGGAATTCACGTGGTGCGGATCCAGCGCCAGGGGCGCGAGCCCTTCGAGCAGACTCTGAAGCTCGCCGCCGGTGAACAAGTGACGGTCGCCCCGCCAGGCGCCGCCGGCGATGGGACGACTTCAGTCAGCGCCGAAGGCACGAAAGCGCCTGCGTCCGGCCCGAAGCACGTTTGGACGTACGTAGCGTTCGGCGTGGGCGGGGCCGCGCTCACCATCGGCGCGGTATCGGGCGTTATGGCGCTCCAGGCCAAAGCGGACGCCGAAGACTGTCGCACGCCCCGTTGCTCGGGCGACAGCGGCTCATTCAACCGCACGCTCGCGCTGACCGGGCTCACCGTTGGTGCCATTGGGGTCGGAATCGGCACGTACCTTTACTTCTCGAGCAAGGATACACCTCGGCAAATGGCAGCGCGCGTTTCGCCCGCCGGAGTCGACTTCGCCGTTACCTTCTGAGCCCGAGAGCCGCGTCAGAGCCGGCGGTGGCGATCGACGAAATCGAGGTAGTGCCACCAATCCGCGGCGATGATGTCGTGCCCCCCTGGCCGGCGATGATAGCCGATGCGATCGCCGACGCTGCGGTTCAAGGCTGGCGCTTCGGGACCGAGATCGAGACCGCGGTAGCCGAATAATTCATAGACAGCGCTCGCGTGCCGGCACGCGAGCAGTTCCCCGTCCGGATCCGCCCAGAGGTCGTCGGCAGCGCTCGCGACGTAGACCGGCCTGGGAGCGATCAACGCGAGCAACTCGTGCTGATCGATGGGCAGCGAAGCTTCGCGGTCGTCATAGTTGCGAAAGCTTTCCGCGAACCAGTGCGGAAAACGCTGGTTCAAGTGTCGTGTCAGCTCACCGAACCGCCGCCGTGACAGCGCCGCTCCGCCGTGGCCCGAGTTGTTGGAGATCGCCCAGGCAAAGCGCGTGTCGCAAGCCGCTGCCCACAGCGCGGCCTTGCCGAAGCGCGAGTGACCGATCACGCCGACCTTTTGCGAGTCGATGCGCTCCAGGGTCGAGAGCGCGTCGAGCGCGCGCGAAAGCCCCCAAGCCCAAGCTGCGAGCGAGCCCCAGGCATCGGGCGCGCGCGGCCCACTCATGGGCGGCTCGAACAATCCGTGCACGCCGTTCTGAAAGCCGTCGTGGTAGTCTGGGTCGATATCGCCCGCATAGAGCGTGCACAGCGCGTAGCCGCGCGAAATCAACATTTCGACGGGCCAACGTCGCGCGCGCAAGCCGCGTGACGCCTCGCTTGCGACGTAGTCCGTGATGCCGAGCTCGACGCTGTTCATCACCCAACCGCTGGCCAGACGAATCGCGGGATCCGGATGAACGGTCTGATTGCCGAAAAAGTTCAGCCCCAAGAAGGCTGGTACCGGAGCCGCCGCGCGATTCGGCAACCACAAGAGCAGCTTGAGCGTGGCCACAGCGTCCGGTCGCGCCGGGCCGCGCAGTCGTACGTCGAGCTCCAGGCGAGTGGCCAATCCGGACATGGCCCCTGCGTCGTGGCTGACGGTTTCGACCTCTACGGGGCCGGGCGCGGGTGCGCGACCGTAAACATGGCTCTCGAACAGGCTCAGCAGCTCGGGGCGTCGAACCGAAAGCCAGCTGTCGGCACTCTCGACGCGCCGGGCACCGTTCGTAATCAGCGCATCCGGTAAGTGGTAACTGGGTACTGCCTGCTCGTCGTAGTTCACGTCGAGCGGGCGTGGCGAGCTTGCGTGTGGAAACCGAGTCATTGCGTCGGGTGCCACCGCGCTTAGCCTTTGGCGGCCAGGGGGGCTACCACGGCTTCACGGCTGCAGCACACCGCGGCGCACGGGCTTCGCGCGAGGGGCGACGTCGAGCAATGACCGGATTTCGATCTAACCGGAGCGATGAACCTCTGGGCCTGCTGCTGATCGCACTCGGCTCAGGGAATGGAGAATTCGGCGGTGATGCTCACTGAGCGCAACTCTTTGCAACTTTGCTTGTCCATGTAAGCGAGCGAATCACCGCCAATGAGGCTGATTGGCGGAGGCCGGTGGCGAGGTCAAAAAACCTTCGAGGCATCCGACGAAAGCTCGAATACGCAGGAAAACGCGCCCCTTCCAGGAATTTTCCAATGGGCCGACCTGGGGGCCACTGTCCCACCCGTTACTGGCAAGAAGCCGGAATGAGCTGCCATTCTTGATCGGCAACCGTCACATCACACTTGAAGATTGCGGGAAACGGCGGCGCGCTCGACACGCAACTGAAGGGGCTCCGGATGTGTCCGGGCACGACCGCGAACACGCCGCTGCGACGCGGCAAAAAATAGAAGCGTTGGTTGGCGAGCGTCGTGGGACTGAACAGAATGGCGGGAGTTCCGTCCGACATTTGCGCCATTTCGATATCGAGGTTGTAGGCCTGCTGCTGGCTTCTCACTTCGAAAGCGCCCGGCAAGCTGGCCGAAGGAATCAGCTGCCACACCTCGCCCGCGACCAAGCAGTCATCGGCCATCGCCGTGTCGAACGCCGGATTGCCGAGCACGGTGGTGCTGCCGCCAACCGCGAGACACTGGCCCGTGGGCAGCGCGCGCAGCCGAAAATCGCCTGCGGCCGCAGCGGTCGCACCGTCCACGCAGGGGTCGCCCGTACCAGTTCCGGTGCTGGTACCGGTGCCGCTCCCGGTGTCCGGCGCTGAGCCATCTTGCGCGAACACAATCGCATCAACGGGCGATTTCCCGCACGCGCCGCAATGAAGCAGTGCTGCGAGAATCCACCAACGACGTGGCTTCGGAATGCGGGAGCGGACGTTGACCATTGCCCCGTGCTCTCAGCGCTCCGGAAACTAGCGCGAGCAGTTCAAAGTTCAAGTGCGCACGATACGAAACGCAGAGGCGCACTCGATTCCCAACGCCGATCCGCGCGCAAGCGGAGCGAAAGCTGCTAGGGTGAGTGCTGGTGCCGCCCCTGGTCTCGTCCAAAGCTTCGCCCCCATCGCGGGAGAACGAGGAGCTCAACGCGGCCATCTCCGGTAACAGCGGGGATTGGCAGCGTCGCGCCTTCGATGAGTTTCACGGGCTGGTGCACGGCCTAGTGCTGAAGTGTTTGGGACCAAACGCCGAAACCTCGGACTTGGTGAGCGAGGTCTTCGTCAAGTTCTTCGAAAACGCACATCGCATCCGCGCGCAGGGCGCGATTCGCAGTTACCTGGTGTCGATCACCATGAACGCGATCCGCGGCGAGGTGCGTCGGCGGAAGCGCCGCGAACTGCTGCTCAAGCTGTCGGGCCTCTTGCCCGATCTCGAGCAAGAGCCGGGGCACGATGATCCGAAAGCCAAGGCCGCGCTTATTCAGCTCAGCCGAATTCTGGAAGACTTGGGCGCGAACGATCGCATCGCGTTCGTGCTGCACAGCCTCGAAGGCATGCACATCGCCGAGATCGCCGAGGTGCTCAAGGTCTCCGAGTCGACGGCCAAGCGCCGCGTGCGGCGGGCCAATGAACACGTGTTGAAGCGCGTGAGCCGCAACGCCCTGCTCGCCGACTACATCCAGGACAGGACGGTGCGTAGCCGTGGCTAAGCGGGAGCGAATCAGCCTGCCGGACATCACGGTCGCGTTTCGCGCGCTGGCCAACGAACACGCGCGCAAGCGCGAAGCGGGCGAGCGCTCGCTCACCTGGCGATTGATCCAGAACCGCCTCGGTGCTCGTGAGGTTGCGGAGCCGTGGCACGCTGCGCCGGCAAATTGGTTACTGCGAGTGGGCGTGCCCGTCGCGGCGGCCGCGGCGCTCACGCTGGGCGTCGTTGCCCTGCGCGAACGCGCGGAGCTGCATTACGAAGTGCGCGGCGCAGCCCTCGTCGACGGCGCCATCCACACCGAGGCGCACAACGCCGTCATCGACTTTTCGGACGGCAGCCGCGTCGAAATGTCCAAGGGCACCACCAGCCAGATCGAGATCGCCGGCAACCACGCGGCGCGCACGCGGCTCACGGCCGGTGACATGGAAGTCAGCGTGCACCACGCGCAAGACACCGACTATCGCTTCCTCGCTGGTCCGTACGAAGTGCGGGTGGTGGGCACCAAGTTTCATTTGAGCTGGCAGCCCCGCACCGGACAGTTTTCGGTAGAGATGCGCGAAGGGCGCGTGCGCGTGCTCGGCCCGGGCGCACTCGATCGAGCGGTGTCAGCGGGCGAAACCCTGAGTCTCTCGGGTGTCGATCAGGCACTGGCGAGCCGCGAGCCCGAACCGGCTGCAGGCGAGGCGGTCTCCGCTCACGCCGGCGTACGAGCGCCGTCGCGCTCGAGTGAGCCGCCGGCACATCACGGCGCGCCGAGCGCTGCGGAAGGCACGTCCCCCGCACACGGCAGAGCCGTCGCCAGCGCGCTCGGCGACAACGAAATGCGCACCCCGCAAGCTCTGGCCAAGGCGGACAGCACCGCGTGGCCGGCACTGGTCGCCAAAGGTCGGTTCGCGGAAGTCGTGAGCGCGGCAGAAGGCTTCGGCACCGAGCGCGCACTTCGTGAACGCAGTGGCGCCGATCTGAGCGCACTCGCGCACGCAGCAAACTACACGGGCCGCACCGCGCTCGCGGTCAGCGCGTGGACCGCGTTACGTGAGCGCTTCGCTGGACAAAAGGCGGCACGCCAATCGGCGTTCTTCATTGGCCGCGTCTACGACCAGCAGGGCCGCGCGGCGGAGGCGCTGCGTTGGCTGAACGCCTACCTTTCGGAAGCTTCGGGTGACGTCTACGCCTCCGAAGCGCTCGGTCGCAAGCTCGCCGTCGTACAAAAGCTGCAGGGGCCGGGGCCGGCGCGTGCGGTGGCCCAGGACTATCTCGCTCGCTTTCCCAAGGGCGCCTACGCGCAGACCGCTCGCGCGCTGCTGGCCGACTGATCCGGCGGCAAGCGCCGATCGCGGGGGTTCGAGGGCAACCCGGTGCACCGAGTAGAAGTTCAGGGCGTGAGCGTGTCATAAGGCGGCAGCGGCCGATGAGACGTCGCTCACCATCCAAAGGACGTGCGCGGGGCGTGCTAGCGCTGGCCGTAGCCGGCGCTTTTGCGCTGCTGCTGCCGGTCCGTCGCGCACAGGCCGAGCCACGGCGCGTCTCGATTCAGGTCCCGGCTCGAGCCGACGCTTTGCTCGACGAAGCGCTGGTGCGCGTGCGCGGCGAACTGTTCGCCATGGGTCTCGAAGCCGAAGTGCACTCGAGCGAGCCCGCTTCGTCGCCGACATCGACCGCGCAGGACATTGGTGGAACCCTGATCGTGGAGCGAGACGGGGCGTGGATTCGCATCCGAGCACTGGGTCCCGCGTCGGCCGCGCCCGCGGTTCAGGAGCTCGACACGCGGCGCGCGGACGTCACGGCTGAGGTGGTGGCAGTCCGCGCGGTCGAGGCGCTCCGCGCAGTGATGACCGGACTGCCGGAGCGCCAACCCAAAGAGACCGTGACAGCGCCTAAACCCCGGCCGACACCGCCCGAACCACCGCCAATCTCGACCGCACCGCGCCCCTCGTTTTCCATTGCGCCACGCGACACCAGCGCGCTCAGCGTTTGGGTCGGCCCGAGCGCCCTGTACGACGCTTCGCCGCGCCGCGCCGCGTTGGGCGCGGAGCTTGGCCTATTTTGGGGCCGTTCTGCTTGGTTTGGCGGGTCACAACTCAGCACCTCACTCCTACGCCAAAAGCTGGATGACGCAGCAGGCCAAGTCTACGTTCGGCGCACGACGGCGTTGGCGCGAATTGGGCGGGCGTTCGAACTCTCGCAATCGACGGAGCTGTGGCTGCTGTTCGGAGGCGGCCTCGCGCACTACAGCGTGCAAGGCAAGGCCGCGCCCGGATTCATCAGCGAAAGTGGACATCACGACAGCGTGCTGCTCGCAGGCGGCGTCGGCGCAACGACCTGGTTTTCCTCGCACTTCGGAGCCTACTTGCGAGTCGAAACCACCCTGGCCACCGACGCGACCGCTGTTCGAGTGACCGCGCGCGAGATTGCCGTGCTCGAACGGCCAGCGCTGACTGCAGCGCTGGGCCTTACCGTGCGCGCGCCAGCCGCGTTGACACCCTAGCCGGCTTCTGCTTTGATCGGAAAATTCGCGGGAAGTGGGACGCTAGCGATCTTTAGATAAACCGAATCGTTAACGAGAGAACTCCCTCAGCACAATAACGTCCTGTTGAAATCTGATCCCGTGATCAACGGCTACGCCACTATACCGTGTCGGCACTGACCTTGGCCCCGACCAGGCGTACTTTTCCCTACCGCCTAGAAACCCGCTCGCTTTGTTCCCCCGAAGTCCGCTGACCCGTCCTTCGGGCGTCACCAGGTGCAACCCATGAGAACCATCTCGAAGAAGCTTCGCATTACTTCGATCGTCCCGATCCTTGGCGTCCCCCTGCTTATCGCTTCGGCCTGTAGCTCGGATCCGCCGGGGGGGCCGGTCACTTGGACGGGTGGTGCGACGAACACTGGCGGCACCGCGACGAACACTGGCGGCACCGCGACGAACACCGGCGGCACCGCGACGAACACTGGCGGCATCGGGCAAGGCACGGGCGGCACCTCCACGGGAGGCACGTCCACTACCGGTGGCATTGGCACCAACACCGGCGGCAACGGCCCGGGCACCGGCGGCACCACCGGTGGCACGCCGAACGGCGGTACCGGTGGCGGCAGCGTGAATACCGGCGGCACCACGGGCGGCACCGGCACGGGCACTGGCGGAACCACTGGCGGCAACGGAGGTGGCGGCAAGGCTGGCAACACCGGCGGCACCACGGGCGGGACCGGCACGAACACCGGCGGCACTACCGGTGGCACCGCGGGTGGCGCCGCGGGCGGCACGGTCAACTTGATGGATGTCGCCAAGGCACTCGACGGCAAAATGATGACCGGTCCGTGCATCTCTGACACGGCCGTCAATGTCTGCGATACCAATCCGGCTACGGGTTGCCCGGATCAAAACAACGCTGACATTCCGTTGAGAGGCATTCTCACCACCGACACGGACAAGAGCGGCAAGATTACGTTGGGCGGCGATCCGAACACGACCTACACCATCAACCTACACGTTCAAGGCGTGGTCGAGGCGAAGCGCTACACCGGCGGAACCGACGCGGAGAAATCGTTGACGTCGCCGAAGATGAACGGCTGGTGCAAGGGCGGAACGCCGGATACCGGCAATGCCTACAACGTCTACATGATCCGCGTGACCCCCCAGGGTGGCACGAAGACCGATTACTTCCTGAACGCGGTCGATCCGCCCGGTGTGTCGGACCACACGACGTACGGTATCGACTACAACGCCTCGTTCCAGGCGAAGGGTGGTTCAGCGGTGCGGCTGGTAGCGGCCGACTCCAACTGCAGCATGATCAAGAACTGCGGACCAACCGCAGGCAACAACTGCGCTGCTCCCATCACCATCCAGAACGTGGACCCCAAGGCCGTGTCGGCCAATCCGAGTTTCGACTTCAGCAAGGCCTACAATGGTCAGTGGATCTCGCTCGTCGTCACAAGCGTCACTTCGCCCTAGGGGCGAGCTACAGGTCTAGCCCCCCAAGAAGGGCGCGTGCGAAGCACCGAGCCTACCCGCTTTTCTGAGTAGGCTCGGTGATGCCTCGCCACTCTTGTCTGCAGGAGTTCGTGGGTGGGAGCGGGATGGTCTCGGTGGAGGCCCGCTCGAATTCTAAATATTTGCAGCTTGAAATGGTCGTGGAAATCAGCCTAATGGTCCAGGAAAACGTCCTAGGAATCGGGCTTGGATTTAGGGTCTCCGCCCAGCCCTGCAGCGGTCGCATCGCGGCCGGCCGCGGGTGTCGGGTTCGCCGTTCGGTCCCATGTCGCGAGGTGATCGCGTGAGAATTCAGAGTTGCTTGATACGTAACAGCGTTCTCTACGGGCTCTCGCTCGGCGCGTGCCTGCTGTGGACCGGGGCCGCGTCGGCCGAAGTCACGCTGCTCGAGAAGGATGGTTGGAGTTTCTTCAGCGATGGGCGAATCAACACCTTCGCAAGTCTTGGGTTCGGCGACGATTTCCCGACTCCAACTCCGAATCCAGTGCCCGGCGGCGCTCCGCATACGCTCGTCGGTGAATCCGCCCTCGGTGCCGCTGGGCAAAATACAGAGCAGGATAACGCGAACAACAAATACTTCGCGATTCGCGGTCGCAACGGCTTCGTCGGCAGCGTGCTGGGCTTCGGCGTGCGCAGGAACATCACGACGAACACCGTCGCCAAAGGTTTCGTCGGGCTTTGGGGACACGCTGAATCGAACCTGCGTAGACGTGAACAGTTTCCGCTCATCGATGTCCGCGAGGGCTACGTCAATTTCGACGGTCCTTGGGGCAGCCTGACCGCGGGTCGCCAACTCGGTTTGTTCGGCCGCATTTCGACTGAGATCGACTTTCTGTATGGCCACAACTACGGCCTCGGCTACCCCTGCGGAGACGGCCAGGGGCCTACCTGCGGCCATATCGGCACCGGCGTCATGTTTCCCGGATTCGCTGCAGGTTTCATGTATTCGTCGCCTTCACTCGGAGGGCTGAAGTTTCATCTCGGCGTGTACGACCCCGTTCGCCTGCTGGGAGCGTGGGACCGCGCGCCAATCGCACGACCCGAGGTAGCGACTACTTTCGAGCAAAAATTCTCGGACTCGTTTTTCTTGAAGGCGGGCGTCGAGGGCATGGTCCAGCCACTCGGTCGTGTGGAAGGGTTCGCGAATGGCGAGCAAGTTGATCACAGCGACACCGTCTGGGGCGTTGCAGGTGGCGCTCGTATTGAAGCCGGGCCCGTTCGCTTCGGCGCAGCAGCTTTCCGAGGCAAGGGTCTCGGCCAGTACTACGCTTTGCAGAACTCTCCGGTCGTCTTCAATCCCGCCACCGTAGAAATCCGCTCCTTTACGGGGCTCTATGCTCAGGCCGCGCTGGTGCTCGGCAAAGTGCAGCTCTCGGCGGGCGCGGGTCGCGTCTCCATCGATCAGCTGGAGGCCGATAAGACGGACGTCACGCTCAGCAACGCCAAGAGCCAAATGGGCATCTCCGCGGCGGTCTACTACAGCTTGTCGGATAGCGTGGTGCTCGGACTCGACTACTTCCGCTTTCAAACAGACTGGTACGGCGCGCCCAACTCCGGGCCCGGGCCCGACGGTACCCCCGTTGCGACAGGCGGCTACCTGGCGCCTGAGAAGCAAGTCGTCAACTACCTCAACGCCGGAGCCACGTTCCATTGGTGAGCGCGCGCGTGGGAACTCTTTTTTCGTGTGAATGAAGTGCAACTTCTCGAGGTGATCGCGTGAACATCCTGAACAACTTGAAATGGAACGGCGCTTGTTTCGGGCTATGCCTCGCCGGTTCAGTGCTGTGGAGCCAGGCCGCCTCCGCCGAGGTGACTCTGATCGAGAAGGATGGCTGGAGTTTCGGTTTCGACGGGCGCGTCAACGCGTTTCTGAGCGTCGGACAGGGCGAAGATTTTCCGACTCCGAGCCCCGACCCCAATAACCCCGCAGCGATGCACACCGTCATGGGCTCCAACAAGCCCCCGGGGGTGCCCGACGTCGGCTGGAAGAGCTCGCTGCTCGCCGACTCGAAGAACAAGTACTTCGGCATGCGCGTACGCAGCGGCCTGGTCGGCAACGTGGTCGGCTTCAGTCTCAAGCGCAACATTACCGACAGCACCTACGTGAAGGGCTACGTGTCGATCTGGTCGACGATCGAAACGCTCGGTCGCGACAAGTGGGCACCAGTCGACGCGGAAGCGCGCGAGGGGTACTTCAACATCAACGGGCCTTGGGGCAGCGCAACCGTTGGTCGAACTTTCGGTTGGTTCGGGCGGACGTCCGCTGAAATCGACTTCTTGTACGGCCACGGCTACGGCGTCGGTTTGCCCTGCACGGACGAACTCGGTCCGTCCTGCGGTCATATCGGCACGGGCGTCGCGTACCCCGGCTACTCCGCTGGCTTTTCCTACTCGACTCCGAGCTTCGGCGGGTTGCAGTTGCACGCGGGCGTGTACGACCCAATCGTGCTCAGCCAGGTGTGGAAACGCGCGCCAATTTTGCGCCCGGAGGGCTCGGTTACGTTCGAAACGCCTCTTGGTGCCTCAGGCAAGCTCAAGATCGGTGTCGAAGGCATGTACCAGCCAGTCGCGCGTGTCGTGACCGACATGACGACCATGGCTCCGAAAGATGAAAGCTCGTCCGTTTGGGGCTACGCTGGCGGCGCTCGTCTCGAGGTCGGCCCGGTGCGCCTCGGCGTGTCGGCCTTCCAAGGGCGGGGCATCGGCCTCGGCTACGCGCTGCAAGCCACCTCGGCCATCCTCGACGAGACCAGCGGGGAGTTCCGGAAGTTCAGCGGCGTCTACGGGCAGGGCGCAATCGTGATGGGTAAGTTGCACGTGGGCGTCGGCGCCGGCGCGGCCGGTGTGGACCAGCTAACCACCGATCGCGTCAACACCGGACTCAGCGTCATCCACCAACAGGTCGGCGTATCCGCTGCAGTCTACTACCACGCAACGGATAGCGTTGTGCTCGGTCTCGACTATTTCCGATTCATGGCCAAGTGGTACGGTGCGCCGCAGCCGGACGGCAACGGCGTGGCGATGGCCAATAGTCTCACCCCTGAGAAGCAGGATCTGAACTTCATCAACGCTGGCGTCACCTACCACTGGTAGGCTGCTAGCCCGCGTCTCGCGGAGCCTCCGACCCGCGGCGACCCTATTCGAACCGAACTTCCATTTCCCCGGGCGGCGGCAACTCATGCTGAACCGCGCTGGTAATGAGGTTCACCAGAGCATTGCGATAGGCGGTTTCGGTCGTCCATAGCCGAAGAATCAACCGCGGCTGCTTATCACGCGCCGGGTCGAACACGCTCTCGAGCCGGTGTTCGCGCACTTCTTCGTGATCCTTCAAACACGCAGCGATGGCTTGAACTAGCCGAGGTGGCAGCGGATCGCCCGCGTTCAGCGGCAAACACGACTCCCCGCCTCTGCCCGCATATTCGGAGAGCGAGGTCGCTTTTCTCTCCAGCAGACTAGCAATTTCGTTGCGCGTCAGCACGAGTTCGCTTGGCGCGCCCGGGTCGATTACCAGACGCATGACGTTCCAGGCATCGACCACGCGGTGAGCCAGTTGCAGCGCGGTTGGACCGGGCAGAGTGAACAACTGCAGGCGGTCGCCATCGGTCATCCACTGGTGCGTCGGCACGATTCGATCGAGTGGCCCGAAGTAGGTGAACAGCGCGAGCCGTCGCGCGCTGCCATCTGGCAGGTAGTGCGGAGAGAGGTCGACCCGACGGTCGAGTGTCACCGCCTGACCAACTGGCGCTTCTGGCACGGCGTGTTTCAAAGGCAGCAGGAAACGAGCCGTGGGTATCGCAACGAGAAGCGCCTGCACATCTTGGCTGCGGCCGCTGCGAGCTTTCTGAACGATCCCGGTGAGTACGTTGGGGTACTGGTCATCACCGCTCATTGCCGTGCAAATCTAGCATGAGCCCAAGTCCGGAGCCTTCCTACGCGCGCACCTTCTCGGGTCACGTTCGAGCTGAGTCCACATCTGAAGCTAGCCAAGCCCGCGGCTGCTCTGATTGCCCCCGACCCCCTCCTCGGCTACACCGCAAACGGCCTCCGACAACCACTCGCGGGCCTTGGGGGTTCCAGGGTTCTTCAGGGCACGAAATAGCGCAACCAGCTCCGAGGGCGGCCGACTGCAGTAGCAACTCACAACGGAGTATTCACGATGCGACGCTCACAGTCATTCCGCTTCTCGAATCCGCTCGTCTATCTCGCTTTGGCCGCGGCGCCCGCGGTGCTCCAGGTCGGCTGCGGACCCGAATTCGAAAGCTGTGAGGCAAAGCGCGATTGCCCGAGCAAAACCCAGGGTGGCGGAGGCAATGGAGGCAGCAGCCAAGGCGGCGCCACGTCCGGCACCACGTCTACCGGCGGTTCCAGCTCCAGTGGTGGCAGCAGTCACGCCGGTAGTGGTGCTATCACGGGCGCCGAAGGCGGCGCTACAACCGGCGGCGCAGGGGGTGCTGGGGCGTCCAACGGACTTGGTGGTGAAGCTGGTGATAGTGACGGCGGCGGCGATGCCGGCGCGCACGCAACCGGTGGTTCCGACAACGCAGGTGGAACGGGAGCAGCAACGGGCGGCGCAAACGTAGCCGGCAGTGCGGGTGGTTTCACCGGTGGTTCCAAGGCAACCGGTGGCGCGGCCGGCACGGGCGGCTCAACCGGCGGGGTGGCATCCACGGGCGGCGCCAAAGCGACCGGCGGTACGGCCACGGGTGGCTCCAAAGCAACCGGCGGCGCCGCGTCAAGCGGTGGGTCCAAAGCAAGCGGCGGTGCCGCCGGCTCGGGCGGGACTGGAGGAACGCCTGGAGCAACCTGCGGTGATGGCGTTGTCGGTAACCAGGAAGAATGTGACGACGCGAATCAGGATGCGGCAGATGGCTGCAGGACGGACTGCAAGTGGGGACCACAACAGGTCGTCGTAGGTGGGCGTTCGAGTTGCGCCATTTTCGGCAATGGCAGCGCCAAGTGCTGGGGAGAGAATCAGTACGGCCAGCTAGGACAAGGGGATGTCGCTGACCGCGGGGACTCCGCCGGAGAGCTCGGCGCGGCTTTGGGAGCCATTCGTATCGGCAACAGCGCTGCGACGTTTACGGCGCTCGCCATTGGCAACTCCACGTGCGGCGTCGTAGCTGGACAACTTTGGTGCTGGGGATCAAACACGCAAGGACAGGTCGGTGCGGGCCTTTCCGACGGCGCGCCAGTGCTCGTTCCATATCGTGTTGACCTTGGTGAGTCGGTGCGTTCGGTCGTGGTTGGCGAGACACATGCGTGCGCGTTGCTGGCGAGCGGACACGTAAAATGTTGGGGTGAAGCCAAAATGGTCGGCAATGGCCGGCCCGAATTGGGCAATTTGGGGGATGAGCCGCGTGAAGTCGGACCCTCCCTGCCACCCGTCTCTCTCCCTGAGCTAGCGACCGCGCTTTCAGCGGGCTCGTATCATACCTGCGCCCTACTTACGTCGGGCACGGTCGCGTGTTGGGGTGAGAATACGGCGGGAAAACTTGGGCTCGGAACGACCTCGGGCTTCGACTACGGCAGAGTGTCGCCGGATTCATTGCCGACTGTGTATCTTGGACCTGGGGCGGCCGTCACCCGTATCGGGCTCGGCATGGACCACACATGCGCGGTACTTTCTGCGCCGAGCGCTGCCGTGAAATGTTGGGGACGCGGCACGTTCGGAGCGCTCGGCTACGGAGATGAAGAAAGTCGTGGTGGTGTGCCGCAGGAGCTAGGCGCCAGCACGTTGATAGTTCCAATCACCACTTCTGCCGACCCGGTAAACTCGGTTTACGGCTCAAAGGATGCCACGTGTGCGCTCTTGAAATCCGGAGCAGTCAAATGCTGGGGTATTGCTAGCAACCCCGTCTTGGCCCAACCGGATCTCGTCGCGTCCGCCGGCAACATCGGCGATGCTCCGAACGAAGTTGGTCAACTTGCGGCCATCAACCTCGGCTCTGGCGTTCGGGCGCGCTCGCTTGGAATTGGAGACTTGCATGCGTGCGCGCTGCTCGACACGGGCGAGGTAAAATGTTGGGGGAACAACTCCAACGGCCAGCTCGGCATTGGCAACACTGACACAATCGGTGATGCGAAATCGGAGCTCGGCGCAGCGCTGAAGGCTGTTCCGCTGCAATAGCGGCGGCTACAATAGTCAGAGAACGCCATGTCCACCGTCGCTGCCGAGCTCGCCGAACAGACTGCTTCGAATCTCAGTGGTGTCGACCACTACGACACTTTTGCCGGGCACCGCGAACATTTGACGCGGGTGGCGTGTGCGGGGGTGCCGGAGGGGAGTGGGTTGAAGCTGTGTGTACTCGGGGCGGGAAACTGCAACGACTTGGATCTCGCAACGCTTGCCGCGCACTATGAGTCGATCCATTTGGTCGATATCGATGCGAGCGCGCTCGAGCGGGCGGTGGGGCGACAAACGCCCGCAACGCAGGCGCACTTGGTGCGCCACGCACCGGTCGATCTGACGGGCTTTGCAGATCGGCTGGAGCGTTGGAAGGCGTTTCAGGTGACGCCCGAGGAGCTGATCGGGCACGCGGGTGCCACGGCGGATCGGGTGAACACGTTGACCAGCGGGCCATTCGACGTGGTGCTCTCGGCCTGCGTGCTGACGCAAATGCAGCTCATGGTGGTGAACGTGCTGGGCGACAAGCACCGCTTGTTCGAGGCGGTGCGGCACACCTTGACGCTCACGCATCTGCGAACGCTGGCTCGACTGCTCAAACCAGGCGGTCGCGCGCTGCTCGCCACCGACGTGTCGTCGGAGCGCATCGCGCGGCTCGGTTCGCCGACGTCCGGAGAAGATCTGAAAGCGCTCTTGAAGGGTTTGGCGTCGCGCGGGCAGATTTTTCAGGTCGCGGACCCGGCGCAGTTCGCGTTCATGGTGCGTGACGATCCGACGTTGATGAGCACGGTCTCGATCTCGGAGCCGCTCGAGGTGTGGCGCTGGGAAAATGGCCCGCAGAATCAATTCTTGGTCTATGCGCTCGAGCTCAAGCGCGGCGCGTAACGGCGCTCGCTCAGTAGATTCCGACCACGCTCGTGCTCAAGAAGCCCATCGGGGCGCCCACGCTCCCGATGGTGCGATTGGCGATCGCAATCGAGGTCTTGGACCAGCTGCTCATGACTTGGCCTTCCACGATCCAGGCCACGCTCGGCGAGGGCTGGATCCAAAGCCCCGCCCCGAGCGAGGTCAGGCCAGACCAGGTGGTGTCGGCGTTGGTGGTGTAGGGCGGCTCGGCTTCGCCCGCCGCGGCGACCGCGAAGGCGCCATTGCCTAGTGAAACTACGGGCGAGATTGCCGAGCTCGGTAGAAAGCGGCCCAGCAACTCGGCCAAGAGGAAGCCCTGACGGATTCGTGCTTGGCCGAGTCCGAACGAGAGCTTCGACGATTCGGGGCTGACCGCGCCGCTGACCCGGAGCGCGAGCGAGAAGCTCGAGTTCGACAGCGCGTTCGGCGCAAAGCCGACTCGTAGCAGCGGCGCCCACGTCGAACCGAAGCCCCCCTTGAAGTTGTGCAGCACGCCGAGGCCGGCCCCCAAGCTAAGCTCGCTCTCCGCTCGCGCTCGCTCACCCTCTGACTGCGCCGCGTCGCTCTCCGATTGCGCTGTCTCACTCTCCGATGGCGAGGGTCGTGTCGCAGGCGAAGTCCCTCGCGCGGGCGGCGGACGCGCGGATTCGGGCGCGGACTCGGAGCTGGGCAGCGGGGTCCAACTCGAACCGCCCGGGTCGACCCATAAAAGCGCGAGGCGCGCCTTGAGCAGCTCGGCAACCTGCACGGCCAATCGGGCGGTTTGCGTGCTGGTCTCGCGTTCGTCGAAGGTGGCCCGCTGCATCAGTGTGCGGCTCGACAAGCGGTCGGAGACCCACATCTCGGCGATGTTTTCGCCGGGCGCCGCGCCGAGAACATGGCGTACGCTGAGCACGGCCGCGGGCTCCAGGTCGCGGGCGAGCGTTTCGACGGCTGCGCGCGGATCGATCTGACCGCTCACCGGCACGACCACCACTTCGAAGCCGGCCGCGCCGAGCTCACCGCGCACGCGCGCGAGCAGCTCGAGCGTGATCGCGTCGTCCATGTCGCGGGCGTCGATGACCGCGACGCGATGCGGACGCTCCGCGTGCAGGGCGGGGCTGGCCAAGCACGTGGCCAACAGCGCCGTGCGGGCGACGATCCGCCGCGCCGCACGCAAGCTCATGGGTTCTGGGTCAGCGATTGACCGAGGATCTTGCGCGCGGCCGTAGCGTACGGGCCCTTCGGGAAGCGCTGCAGATACTCGCGTGCCAGCGGCAGCGTCGTCTCTTGCCCGCGCTGTCGGTAGAAGATCATCATGCGGCGACCGAGCGCCTGCGACGCATACGGGCCCTTCGGACTCTCGCTGAGGTAGCGGTCGTACCACTCGAGCGCGCCCTCCCCTCGCTCTTCGGCGAGGCGGCCGAGGAAGAACGCAGCTTCGCGCGCGGCGTTCGAACGCGCGAAGCGCTGGCGCTCGGCGAGCAGCGCGCGCCGCGCGATTCCGGTGCTGCTGGCGTAGCGAGCGGCGTCGGCGAGCGCGGAGAGATCTTCGATGGAGGCGGTGGCGAGCGTCTGCTCCAAGCCGCGACGCTGAGCTTCGTCGATGACCGCCTGGAACTTGCCCTGCGCTACCTTCTGCGACCAAGGGGTGTGCGCACTCGCCTCGGGCACCCGCGCATTCTGCGGCGCTTCGAGCGGCGGCAGTGCCTCGGCCGACGTGGACGTCGCGTCGGCGCTGGCGATGGCGCCCTGCACCGACGACGGGCTTCGCCCCGGGCTCGCCGAACGCAGCGCAGACGAGAGAGCGCGCGTCGGCCCTTCCACGACCACGGGCCCTTCCGAGCGCCCGATGAGCTTTTGCCCCGCGCCGAGCGTGTACCCTTTGTCGATTTGAGGGCCGGTGATGACGACCGAGCCGTGATGCAAATCGAGCTCGAACTTGCGTTCCGCGCTGGACCAGCGAACGTCGAAGGCGGTGCCCGTGACGCGCACCGCGTACGGGCCCGCATCGACGAACCAGCGCGTATCCGGCTTCTTCACGATATCGACCGTGACTCGGCCTTGCCTCAGCTTCACGCGCCCGCCACGGGCGGTCATGTCCTCGATGCTGGCTTGTGCGCCGGGCTCGAGCGCGACCTCCGAGCCGTCGGAGAAGTGAATTTTGGTGTGCTCGCGGCCGACCACCACGCCGCTTTCGACCGCACCGCCGAGCACGGCGTAGGTGAGCGCGGGCGTGTGGAGCCACCAGGCGCCGAGCGCGACACACAGGCAGGCCGCCGCAGCCAGGCTACCAAGCCACAGACGAGGTTTCGGTGCGTGACCCATGCCGTGCAGGGCCAGCCGCTCTTCCAGCTGCTCGAAGCGCGCTTCGTCGCGACGCGAGGGCTCGCCGCCCACCCGCTGTGCGACCTCGACCATTCTCTTGACGATTTCTTCGCCGGACACGACCGTGGTCATTGCACGCCCCGCTCGAGGTGCGCCACGTACTCGATGAGCAGCGGATCGCGCCCTGCGAACAAAACCAACCGCTCCTTGGCGCGCGCTAGACAGCGACGGGTGGTGGGCACCGACACGCCGAGAGAGCTCGCTACCTCGGGCACCTCCATCCCTTCGATGTAGTGCAACGCGAACGCGGTCCGATCGCGCACGTTGATGCGATCGAGGATGCGATAAAAACGAACCAACGCCTCGCGCGAATCCGTATCGGGGTGCACGACACGCAGATCCGGTGTTTCGGTGTCACCCGAAAGCCGGAGCCAGCTGCGCACGCGGCGCCGGCGAATTTCGTACCGCAGCGTTCGCACGGCCACCGAGATGATGAACGCGCGCAAGGCCGCGGGATTGCGCAGCGTGGGAACCTTGTCGAACACGCACAAGAACACGTCTTGCACGGCGTCTTCTACGTCCCGCTCGGGGCCCAGCGAGCGGCGCAGGATGCGCCGCACCATTGGGCCATAGCGCGCCCACGCGATGCGCGGAGCGAGGGGCTCCCCTGCCATCAAGGCGCGCGCCAAGGCCGCATCACTGGCGTCAGCCAGGTTGGCCGGCGGCTCGGCGTCGAGCGCCTCGCCATCGAGTGGTTGCGTGGAAGCCACGTTAGTAGACAGAGGGCAACCCGAGAGTGTGTTTTACACCTAGCTCAGTCTCGAGACCCGAGCAAGACAGGGTGCCAAAGCGCCAAACAGCGTTTTTTCTGCCGTCTCAGCCTTCTGTTTTTTTGATCATTCGCTGACGCATACCGCCACTGTACCCAGCAAGCCTACGTGTAGGTCGGATTCGCGCGCTCTATGCGCCGTGCCCGAGCCGTAACGGCTTGTCGAGGCGAACGCGGGTGAATCCTCTTCTGCGCGGTCAGGCGCTGTGCAGTGTCGTGGCAACCGGACAGCTACGCGGCGAAAACGCCCCTGCGCGCTGTCCGTTTCAAGGCGTTGGCTGGCGCGGCTGCTTTGGGGGGCAGGGGGCGTCTGCGTTGCCTTGGGACGTCCGTGCCGGGCAGCGCGCCCGTTTCCGCGGTTCCCCCCAATCCTCGAATCCCAATCCCCAAGTCCCGAGCGTTAGCGGGGATGAGCGGCGTTGGGTGGGCCGCTCGGCAGGTGACGAGAGCTGGTAGGGTGGCCGCGCATGAAGTTGAAGCAGCGCGTACTGGGTAAGTCGGGAATTGCGGTGACCGAGATTGGGCTCGGGCTGTGGGCCGCGGGAGGCCAGGGTTGGGGGCCCACGGATGATGCGGACGTGCTCAGCGCGGTCGACGCCGCGCTGTCGCAAGGGGTCGACTTCTTCGACACCGCCGACGTGTATGGCGACGGTCACAGCGAGGAGCTGCTCGGTCAGGCGATGCAAGGGCGGCGCGATCGTTTCGTGGTCGCGACCAAGATTGGTTGGCAGGGGTTCGACGGTGCGAAGCGCTGCACCGCGTATGACACGCCCGAAAAGCTGGTGGCCGGCGTGGAGACCAGCCTGCGCCGCTTGCGCACCGATTACGTCGACGTGATTCAATCGCACATCGGTTTTCGTGACCCGACGATGCCGGTGTTTCTGGAGGGTTTTCAGCGCTTGAAGAAAGCCGGAAAGGTGCGCGCTTACGGGGTTAGCAGCAGCGACTTCGAATACATTCGGGCGTTCAACGCCGATGAGCAGTGCGCGACGCTGCAGATCGATTACAGCATTTTGAACCGCACGCCGGAGCTCGAAATTCTCGATTACTGTGCTCAGCATCGAATCGGCGTGATCGTCCGGGGAGCGCTGGCGATGGGGCTCTTGACCGGCAAGTTCACGCCGCAGAGTCGATTCGCGGCCGGTGACTTTCGGCAGAACTGGCTGACTGACCCGGCGCAGCGCGCGGTGTACGAGCAGGACCTCGAAAAAGTCGAGGGGCTGCGAGCGCTCGCCCGTGACGACCGCACGCTCGCCCAGGCTGCGCTGCAATTTGCGCTGCTGCACCCCGCAGTCACGACGGTGATCCCGGGCGCGAAGGACCCAGCGCAAGTGACGGCGAACGTGGCGGCTGCGAGGGTGACCGCACTCAGCGCTTCGGATCGCGCGCTCATCGATCGCGTCACTCCACGGGGTGGTGGCCGCAAGATTTGGCCGGCTTAGCGCGGTCGAGCCGCGCGCAAATGGCGAAAGGCCCGCGCCGGAGCTGCGGGCCTTTCCTTTATTTAGTAGTGTTTTCGCGCGCGGCGCGCGGGACAGGCCGTCACGGCAGCGCGACCAGCCGTCGAATGGGCGGCTTTTCGATGGGCACGAGCACGAGCGGATCGCCGTTGTAGCGGAGGTTGTCGAATTCGCCGTAGACAGGCGGCGTGCCGGCGACCGCACGCGAGGAGAAACGAACGTATTTGATCGCCGCGCTGCTCGCGCTGACCACGAGCGTTTGCATGGAACCCCAGCCGGCTTGGCCGTAGCTGAAGGGGTAGAGCGTCTTCGCGAGCAAGGTGCCGTTGGCGTCGTAGGCTTCGAGCCAGGGCATGCCGACCGGCGTGCCAACGTACTCGGGCGGCAGCACGGGGCGCGCGTCGATGCTCACCCAGCTGCGCGCTGTCGAGAACTCGGCCTTGAGCGCGCCGCTCCGCGCGTCGAAGAAGGGAAGAATCGACGAGGACGGGTCGATCAGGCTGACGCCATTGCTACCGGACGAGATGGGGCGCGCATAAGCGTGGCCGCTGGCGCAAGACACGCACGAGAAGGTGACTCCGTAACCGGTGTAGCTGGTGTCGACGATGGAGTTGGCGGCAACCGGCGTCGCGCCGAAGCTCGGGAAGGCCGGCGCAGCCAGCACCTGATCGAAGTCGACGAGACCGTCCACGGCCGGCAGAATGAGCTCGGAGCTGGTCGAGGCGGCTTCATCCGCTCCATCGACCGCAGCGCCGCACGCAACGAGGGGAAGTGCACAGATCGCCAGCAGCAGGACTCGGTTCATAGGTGGAATGCCTTTCTTCTTTTCGAGTGGAACTGGCAGACCCAATTGCAGCCGCTGTGCCAGACCGGACGGACCCGGTGCACACCGGATTTTCCGGCATTTTTGCGGATGCGCCGGCCAGAACCGGCGGCCTGTCCCATGCGCACGGCGGGGTGTCGCATGCGCAGGCTGGAGCGGGTCTCATGCGCCGCAGCGCGAGCGAGCCGCGGCCCAGCGCTGCGCTTGCGCGCGCCGAGAACGCCCCGTTAGAGTGAAGAGATGTCGACGCGGCAGCCCGAAGGCGGCGTGACGCAGCCGAACGAGCCCCAGTCGATGGCCCAGCCTGCGCGCTGGTGGTTACATTTCATCTATCCGCGAGAACTCGCCGGGCGCGCGCTGGAGCTCTCGCATGGGCTCACGCTCGGGCGGGAACCGAGCGAGCACGCTTCCAGCGGGTCGGCCGCACACGGCTTGGTGCCGCACCCGACGGTGTCGCGCCGCCACGCGCTGATTCAAAATGGCTTCGGGGTGCCGTTCCTGAGCGACCTCGGGAGCAGCAACGGTACCCGCGTGAACGGCGTGAACGTGAGCGAGCCGACCGCGCTCGCGCCGCAAAGCGTGGTGCGCTTCGGCGATACACTGGCGGTGGTCGACGAGCGGCCGAGCGCGGAGTCGAGCGAAAACCCGAGCTCGGTGCCGGGAAGCGCGGCGAGCATCAGGCGAGTGCGCGAGCTCTTGCTGCGCGCGGCGCCCAAGGACGTGCCAGCGTTGATCTTGGGCGAAACCGGAACCGGGAAAGAATGGCTGGCGGCCGACATTCATCGGCTGAGCGGGCGTTCGGGGCCTTATCTGAAGCTCAGCTGTGCCGAGCTTTCGCCGCAGCTCATCGAGTCGCAGCTATTCGGACACGAGCGCGGCGCGTTCACGGGCGCCGACGCGCGCCATTCCGGCCTGTTTTTGGCAGCGCACGAGGGCACGCTGTTCTTGGACGAGATTGGCGAGCTGCCGCTCGAATCGCAGGCCAAGCTGCTGCGCGTGCTGCAAGAAGGCGAGGTGCGTCCGGTCGGCAGCGTGCGTACGCAGCGGGTCGACGTGCGCGTCGTAGGCGCGACCAACCGCGATTTGGCGCGCGCGGTCGACGCGGGCACGTTTCGCCGCGATCTGTACGCGCGGCTATCGGTGTTCGAGCTCCAGTTGCCGGCGCTCCGCGAACGACGACAAGACATTCTCGGCTGGAGCGAACGCTTCTGTCAGCGCGCCGGCCGCGATCCGAGCGTGATTCACTGGCAACCGGTGGTGGCCGAGCGCCTCGCGCTCTACGCCTGGCCGGACAATTTGCGCGGGGTCGATCGCCTGGTTCAGCGCCTGCTTTCGCTCGCCCTGCCGATCACCGTGGGCATGCAGCTCTTGCGCGAAGTGATGCCCGAGCTCGCGAGCGACCCGTTTCCCTCCGCGCCCCCCGGCGCGAGCCCGAACGCACGGAGCGCACCGGCCGCGCCCCCCGAGCTGGAGAGCGCGCGCCCCGCATCAGCGCCTCCGGGTAGCTCGCCGCCCGCGCCAGCCCAGCCAACGCGCGAGGAGTTCTTGGCGGTGTATGAGGCGCTCGGCCGCAACGTGCGTGCGGTTTCCAAGCATTTTGGGCGCGATCGGCGGCAGATCTATCGCTGGCTCGAGAACTTCGGAATCGAGCGCTGATCGCCGCTATTTTCCGGCCGCGCAGGGAATGCCTTCGAGCAAGAGCACGGTGGACAGGCGCGTGCCCTTCTCGTCCTTGCGCGTCTCGGCACCCACGCCGAACCTGCGCAGCTCGGGCAGCGCGAGCTCCGCCACTTCGCCGAGCTGACCGAGCTCGAGTAGCTCGAGCGTGAGTAAGCACCCGCCGGGTCGCCCGGAGCGCGTGCGTTCTACCTCTTTTTTCAAGGCGGCGTCGACTGCGCGGCTGATGTCGTTCCGATCGTCGCCGGCGGCGGAGGCGTGCGCTCCGGCTTGGGCGGCAACCTTGTACACCGGGTCGGCCTTGGCTGCGGGTAGGCTCTTCTTCGAGCGCAGGGAGGCGATCGCGGCCTCGAGCTGCTCCGCGCTCTGTGGCAACGCCGCGAGGCTCGGACGACGACCGAACGCCATCGTCACGACCAGCCCGTTGTCGTTTTTTTCCACGCCGATCCCGACGTGGGTGAATTCGGCTCGCAGCATGTTGGCGCGATGCCCGGGGCTGTCCATCAGCCCCTCGTGCACCACTTCCGGCGTGGTCGCGATCGCCACGTTTTCGCCAAAGCTCGACACCAGCACGCCCGAGCGGCGTGCGCGGTCTTCCGGCGCGCCCGTGGTCGGCGAGACGTGGCCGAAAAAGTTGTGGCGCACCATGTCCTCCGTGTGCGAAAGCGCAATCTCGCGCAGTTCCGCGTCCGATTGCAGCGCACCCAGGCCCGCTTTGCGCCTCGCCTCGTTGAGCAGCGCGAGCAGTCGTGCTTCGGCTGCCTCGGGGTCGAGCACGGTGCCGGTCGAGCCGCCGGGTGGCGCCTCTGGCACGCCTACGAACAGCGGGACGTTGGACACCACCACTGGCCCCGTCGCGCCGTCTCCCATCACCTCCAAGCGATACTTACCGGCGGCCGCAAGCGTGAAAGTGGCGTCGAACGCGCGCCCCGCGACTCGCTTCTCGTCGACCGTGCCGTCGGGCTTGGTGAGGTACAGATGGGCGCCACTGAAGCGAGCCGAAACCTCACCCTTTAGGGTGATGGTCTGGCCCGGCTCGAGCGCGCGCGGGATCGATTCGTAGCTGACATCGGTGTTGCCGAACACCACCGCCGCCGAGCGCCCCTGGGGCGAGACGCAAATGCCGAAGCGGGTGATGCGCACGTTTTCCGGCGTTCGCGACAGCATCTGACGCCAGTCGTCGCGCGTTTGCATGTCGAACGTGGCCAGCGTGGTCAGCACGCCGCCGAAGCCGAAATGGCGCGATGCGGAGTCAGCGCCGAGCAAATCGATGGCGCGACCCTGGTTGGCTTCGTTCAAGATCCAACTCGCGGTAGCGCCGAGGGCGCCGTCGGGCTCGGCTTCCGCGCCTCGTTGTTGGAGCGCGGCCGCGATGTCCACGCGCAGTCGCTCCGCTTCGGCGCCGCCGAGCACGCCGTCCGGGCGCGCTGCGGTCGAATACTCGGTCGCGTGCTCGGGGATCGGGATTCGTTCGCCGGGGTAGCGCGCCGAAGCGCGCGGTCCGCAGCCAAAGCACAGCGAAAGCGCGCAAAGCGCAAGCACCGCCCAGGCGCGAACGAAGCGCGAGCCCATCACTTTGCGGGAGCGGGCAGCGCGATCTCGCTCAGCTTGCGCGATTTGCTGGCTGCTCGCTGCAACGCTTGCATCAGCTCCGGATGCAGCACGCTGTTGGTATCGCGGTCGAACAGCGCAAAATTCTCGCCGCCGCTCTTTTTTCCGCCATTGTCCCAGTAAACCGGCACTAGCCCGCGCTCGACCGCCGCGGTGGTGACGTATTCCAGGTAGTAGCGCCGGTAGTCTTCGAAGCCGTCTTGTTGTGTCGCGCCGTACTCGCCGATCAGCACCGGCACGCCCTTGTCGACGTAGGTGGCCTTCAGCTTGTCGAACTGACCGACCACGAAATCCTCCTGACCCCAATCGTCGTGACCGGGCGAAGCAGCGCCCCAGGTGTGAGTCTTCGCCTGTAGGGCGAACAGGTAAGGATCGTAATAGTGAACCGATAGAATCAAGCGGTTCGGCGCGGAATCGGTGGGCAACTTGAAGCCCTTGAGCGTGTGCTCGATGTTCGTGTTGTAGCCAGGAACGATCAGGTGGCGCAGGGCGTTGTTGCCGCCGCTTTCGCGAACGAGGTTCACGAACTCCTGGTTGAGCTCGTTGATGAAGGTGAAATGACGCGGATCGGGCTGGCCGTAGCCGTCGTGAATCTCGTTCATCGACTCGAACAGCAGCTGTTCACCATGACCGGCAAAGTGTTTGGCGATCTGCCGCCAAACGGCCACGAAACGCGCCTTGACGAGGGCGTTGTTGGCGTCGGTGGTGTTGCCCTGCGCGTCGTTCAGCGTGAGCCACTCCGGACCTTTGAAATTGTCAGCGCCGTCGTGGTGCAGATTGATGATGGCGTGCAGGCCGGCCGAGCGCGCAAAGCCGACCACTTCGTCCACGCGCGCGAGCCAGCTCGCCTCGATCGTGTAATCCGGCGCAGGGCCGGTGTGCGATGTCCAAGTGACCGGAATGCGCACTAGACGGAAGCCAGCATGGGCCACGGCGTTCATGAGCTCGGGCGTGGCCTTCGGATTGCCCCAAGCCGTTTCGCCGTCGGGGACGTCCAAGCTGTTGCCGAGGTTCCAGCCGATACCGAGCGTCGCGAAGAGCTCCGCTGATGTGCGGCTGAAGCCCTTCCCGGCGCTCGGCGACGGCGTCACGGCCGCGCTCGAGGCCGTGTCGGTCGGGGCCGCGGACTTCGCCGCTGGCGGCGCGAGGCAAGAGCTGACGATCAGCGCGAGGCCCGCGCCGAACCAAGAGTCGTGGGTGGAGCTACGAGACAAGCCGAGATTCACGAGCCGTCGTATACATCGGGAAGCGCGGGGCGCGCTATTCTTGAGAATCGGGAAGCGTTAACTCGCGCCCCTCGCCACGGAGTAGGCGATCGAGCGCCGCGCCGAGCTCGGCAATCGTGGCGGGCTTGGCCACGAATTCTCGAATTCCAAGCTCACGGAGTGAGCGCTCGAGCGCCGGGTCGATGAAGCCCGAGGTCATGACGATGGGCATGCCGGGCCGCAGTCGGAAAATCTCCCGCACGAACTCGAGACCCCACAGGTTCGGCATCGAGCAATCACTGACGACCGCGTCGAAGCGCGCCGACTCGAGCGCCAGCTCCGCCAGGGCCTTTCTGGGCTCGGTGTGCGCCACCACTTCGTAGCCAATGCGCTCGAGCAGGCGCGTGGTGGCGCGCACGATGGGGCCCTCATCGTCCACGCACAAGAGTCGCTCTCCACGGCCCCGAGGAAGCGCTTTGCGCTGCGCCGCCGCGCGCTCCACAGCGGCTTGGGCCGCAGGGAAATATAATTCGAAGCGCGTGCCTTTGGCGGGCGTGCTCTGCACCGTGACCCCGCCCTCGTGCGCGCGTAGTACGCCGTGCACCACCGATAGGCCGAGCCCCGTGCCCTTGCCGAGCCCCTTGGTCGTGAAAAAGGGATCGAAGATCCGTTCGATGGTGGCAGCGTCCATACCCGCGCCCTGATCCTCCACGACCAAGCGCGCGTAAGTGCCCGGACGTAGCTCACCGAGTGACGTGCGCAGCGCCTGCGAGACCAGCGCGCGCTCGCACTCGATGCGCAGCACGCCGCCGCGCTCGCTCATGGCGTGCGCGGCGTTGGTGCCCAGATTCATCACCACCTGGTGAACCTGCGTGGCATCGGCGAATATCTCGGGTACATCGCGCTCGAAGCGCGTCTCGATGCTGACCGAAACCGGTAGCGTCGCACGCAATAGCTTGATCGCTTCCCCCGCTACCAGAGCCAGGCCGACTGCGCGCCGCTCGGGTTCGCTCTGGCGGCTGAAAGTCAAAATCTGACGTACCAGCGCCGCGGCGCGCAGGCTAGCCTGGTTGATTTCGGACAGCGCCGATTGCACCGGGTGGTCAGGGCCGAGATCGCCCGCGGCGAGCGTCAGGTTCGCCAGGATCGCCGCCAAAATGTTGTTGAAGTCGTGAGCGATGCCGCCGGCTAGCGTGCCCAGGCTCTCCATGCGTTGCACCGCGAACACCTGCGCCTCCAGGCGCTTCTTCTCGGTGACGTCGCTGTTGATGGCGAGCACGCTCTGGGGGCGTCCGCTGTCGTCGCGAATCAGCGTCCAGCTGCTCTCGACGATGACCTGTTCGCCCGACCGCGTGACGTGCTCGACTTCGCCGTTCCAGGCGCCGGCTTCGAGCAAGCGCTCCTGCGCGGCCCGAAACACCTCTGGTCGATAAAACAGGAGCTCGCTCACGTTGCGCCCGACCGCTTCGGCGCTCGACCAGCCGTACAAGCGCTCGGCGCCCTTGTTCCAATACTCGATCACGCCTTCGCAGCTGCGCACCAAGATGGCGTCTTTGGCCTGATCGAGCAGCGCGGCCTGCGCGGAGATCCGCGCCTCCGCCCGCTTTTGCTGAGTGATGTCCTCGACCATACCGATGCCCAAGACCGGCTCGCCCTCGAGCTCGCGCACCAGCGACGCCGTCAGGCGGCCCCACACCACCTGCCCTTCGCGGTGCAAGAACCGTTTCTCGATCTGGTAGGACGTGAGCTCGCCAGCCAGCATGCGCTGATAAAGGCCGAAGTCGGTGGCCGCATCGTCGGCGTGCGTGAAGGCTGGAAACGGCATCTCACGCAGCTCGGCTGCCGAGTAGCCAAGCATGTTTTGGAACGCCCGGTTGCTCCGCCGCGGACGGCCCTGTTCGTCGACCAGCGCGATGCCGATCGCTGCGTGATCGAAGATCGTACGCAGCTCGAGCTCGTTGTGCTTGAGCGTTGCCTCGACCTGCTTCAGGCGCGTGATGTCGGTCAGCATGCCGAGCGCGCCGACCACGTTACCGCGTTCGTCGTGAATCGGGCTGGCCGCGACCAAGGCCCAGAGAGGCTCGCCGTTCTTGCGCCGGTAGCAAATCTCGTGTTGCTCGCTGATGCTCCGCTTGCGGCGAGCCAGACGCGCTTGCACCTCCGCGCGCTCGCTCTCGTCGATGAAATCGAACAGGCTGCGCCCGAGCATCTCCTCCGGCGCGTAGCCGAACAGCTCCGCGGTGCGTGCGTTCACGAAGGTCGTGCGCGCCTGACTGTCGAGGAGCCACACGCCCTCGTACGCAGTGTCGACCATTTGTCGATAGCGCGCCTCGCTCGCGCGCAGCGATTGCTCGGCACGATGGCGCAACAACGCGATCGCGGCCAGATAACTGGCTCGCTCGACCCAGCTGCACTCGCGTTCGCTCGGCTTTCGCGGCTCGCGATAATACATGGCAAACGCGCCCAGCACGTCGCCCTGACCCGACCAGATCGGCGTCGACCAGGCCGCGCGAAGCCCGAACGAGAGCGCCAAATCGCGATATTTTTCCCAGTTCTCGTGGGTCGCGATGTCGTCCACGATGACCCGTCTGCGCTCGTACATGGCCGCGCCGCACGAGCCCTCCTTGGGACCGATCGCGATGCCCTCGATCGCGCGCGAAAACTCGGCGGGCAGACTGGGCGCGGTGACCGTCATCACGCGTTGCTCGGCATCGAGCAGCAAAATGGTGCAAGCCATTCCCTCCGCCTGCTGCTCGACCAACCGCACGATGCGCTCCAGCGCCTCGTCCAACGGCGCCCCTCGCGCGATGCGCTCGACGATCTCGCGCTGGCCACGCTCGAACGACTGCGACGCACCCTGCGGCAGGCCGAGAGCGGTTCTGGTCGTCGCGATCGCCTGCAGCAGATGCTCGCGACTGCCTTCGGGCACGACCAACCCCTGCAGACGGTAGCTCGCGCTGGCCACCTCGAGAAAGGATGCCGCCACGATCAGCAGAGGAACGCCATCCCGCTCATGGCTCGCCGGCAAACCGTCGAGCACCGACGCGCGCCCGGCCGCCACGTCACACAGCAACAGATCCCAAGAGCCATCCCGCAAGCGACTCGCCGCCGCAGCGGCGTCCCCCGCCACGACCCAATCGATGGGCGCTTCGTAGCCGGCAAGCGCCTGCGCGAACCAGGCCGCGCGCGCGGGCGATTCGACGCACAGCAAAGCTCGAAGCACGGGCCCCATGGAGCTTCTGTCTGGATACCATGCGCCCTGCGCCGCCGCGACCGCCCCCCGCGAATACGCAGCCGCGTCGCAAAGATTGCGTGCATTTCGCCGCCAAGGACGCGCTCCCGGGCCCCGGCTGCCCCCCTACCCCACACGGAAACACACACACTGAATGACCGAACTCTCACGCCTCGTGAAACCGACCTCGAAGTTTTGCTCCGCTGGCTCCGGCGCACCGAGAACCCCCCGCCCCCAAACGACTCGACTCCATCCGATATTTTTGGGGGCCTCGATGTTACGGGCGCGCTGCTCGCCGATGGGAGGCCTTAGGCAACGACGGGCAACAGGGAACGCCGCAGCAGCCGCGCCTGCCCGTCTTCCGGTTTAAGTTTCGAGTTTGACTTTCAACGGAAACGTACGGCGAACCCTCGACTCAACGTGGTCAGTAACGCTTCCTCTCGAGCCATGCGCGCCGTTCACTGGTGTTCCCGGAGGGCGGTTGCGTTGAACCTATCGCGCCGTGCAGACGATTCGGACGGCGGAGCAAACGCCTGCGCGTAACGAACGGCGGACCGACGGCGCGGCATGGCGGTCGACATCCCAAGACGAGCCGACTCCCAGCCGACCTACGCGGGAAGGATGTGCTCGTCAAACACCTTCGCAGACGACCACCGCGCATTACGGCGCGGGATGCCTCGGGTGGGCCAGCGGCATACCGCCGGATCCCTCAACGAGCAGCAACCGGAACACTAGAGCAACCGAAGCAACGATAGAAAGCAATAACGTGGGGTGACATTTCCGCGGCGCAGATAGGGGTGACCGTCCCAGGCTTGCAGCCACTTCCTTTACCCTAACCTCGCCCCGGATCCGGGCGCTGCAACAGGTTCAGAACTCGCCACTATCGCTCGCTGATCAGCATCCCCGCTTCCTAAGCGAAGCGCGGTGACATTTTCACTGTGCAGTAACGCCGACAGTATCACTGACCTACAACACTACGGGCGAATTTCCTTGACGCGTTCTTCGGCGTCGCACCGCGACGCGGCTCGGTCTCGCCAGAAAATGGCGCGCAACGCGCGCGGGTGACGGCGCATTGGCGCCATCGCGAAGGACCGCAGACGAAGAGTCATTTTTGCGGCCAAAGAGCGCGCTAGAGCCTACTCAGCGAGCTCAAAATCGCAGGTGTAGTGTGCCTTCATGTTTGCGCAAGCAACTCTCCCTCAATTGCAAAGCACTACATCGAACTGCTCGCGAAGCCACCGCGCTGAGCACGCCGAGAGCGGTCGGAATGACTGGTACCAGAGGCGCTGCGCCGAATACGCCGAGAGCGATCGCGCTCACTGCTCCGAAAGCGCTCGCACTCACTGCTCCAAAAGCGCTCGCACTCACTGCTCCGAGAGCGGTTGCTCAGACCGTGCTGACAGCCATCGCCCCGATCGCAGCGAGGACCACGTGATGCCGCTCACCGCAAGCGCCAGCGTGCGGCTCGCCGACTTGTCGGACAGTGAGTTGCTCACTCGGACGCAGTACCTGGCGGGCAAGTCGAACCAGCTCCTCGCCGCCCTGCTCGATCACTTGGCCGAGGTGGAGGCGCGCGGACTACACCGCGAACGCGCCTGCAGCAGCCTTTACACCTATTGCATCTACGAACTCCGCTTCTCGGAAGACGCCGCCGCACGCCGGTCGAGCGCCGCCAAACTCGCCCGCCGCTTCCCGGCCATTCTGGCCGCGGTGGCCGCCGGTGAACTTCATCTGACTGGCCTGCTCTTGCTGGGCCCTCACCTGACCGAGGAGAACCATCTCAAACTGCTTTCTCTCGCCAAGTTCCGCACCAAGAAAGAAGTATCCAAACTGATACGCCGACTGGCTCCGCTCCCGTTGGTGCCCGACCGAGTGGAACCCTTAGGCGCGCTCGCTCCCGCGCAGCCCAACCCAACCTGGAGCGAGTTCATCGAATCGCTCTGCCCACCGGTTCGAGAGCTTCACGCTCGCACCCTTTCGGTAGCCGATCGAGACGATTCGATGCGCGCAGACGGTGCAATCGGAACTCGGCGCGCACCGAGAATCGACCTGCGAGCTCCACCCGGGGGCGCCAGCACCGCGCCAGCGCGGCGCCTAAGCCAGGTGAACGAACTAGGCAGCGTGCAAGCCGGTGACGATGCTGACCAGGCGGCCCGGTTCGGCAGCGAAACCCCCGCGCCAGCGCGGCGCCTAAGCCAGGTGAACGAACTAGGCTGCTCCGCACAACTGGATGACGATACTGACCAGACGGCTCGAGTCGGGAGCGAAACCTCCGCGCCGGCGCGGCGCCTAAGCGATGGCGCGCTGTGGTCCGATGCCGCGCAGCTCTATTCGATGCAATTCACGACCACGGCAGAGCACGCGGAGCTGGTCGAGCGCGCACGCGCGTTGCTCTCGCATAGCGCAGGTAAGGTGAGTCTTGGGGAATTGCACTTGCAGGCGATGCGACTTTTGGTGAAGTCGCTCGAGAAAAGGCGTTTTGGTTCGGAAGAAGGTCTCGCACCGCAAAGTAAGGCGGCGGCGACCGTAGTACCGAGAGAACGACGACAACGCGGTCGCTACATTCCGGCAAGACGTCGCCGCGCTGTCTATGAACGCGACCAGGGACGCTGCGCGTATGTCGATGAACGCGGCGTGCGCTGCGGAGAAACGCATCGCCTCGAAGTTCATCACCCGCGTGCGTTTGCTCTCGGTGGCGAGCACGAGCTTCAGAACGTTAGCCTCCGGTGCTAGGCCCACAATGCGCTAGCAGCCGAACAGGACTTTGGGCGCGCGCACGTGCAGAGCCGCCGGGAGCCTTGTCGCCATGAATCGGAACGGCGGGCGGAATGTAGCGCTGAACTCGGCAACGCACCGGACTTATAGACTTCGAACCTAACATTCGCGTCGACTAACCGGTCCGGGTCGACCGTGCAGAGACCAGGACTCCACCATGATCTTTGCCGCGACTGTGGGACTGACCGCCGACTACCAGTTGCGGCATTTGCACTGCGACTGCCAGTAGCGGTGTTTGCACTCGCGTCACTCTTCCTTGTCCAGCCGCGAACGGCTTGGCTGGTAGGTGACTCGCGACTTCGCGGACAAGCAGAAGCGCCAGCGGAGAATCAACGCCAGCTCGTCTTCGCGGGCGCGACGACGATGGGGAGGCGCGGTGGAAATGTGGGAGCGTGCATTTGCAGATCCCCGACGGCGTCGCCGACCTAGACGACGGAGGGCCACAGCTTTCGACCGAAAACCAAATCCGGCCAGGCGCGGCTGCTGCGGCGCCCCGCGGTCTGCTGGGTTGCCCAATGCGTCAAACGACACCCGTCGCGCCCGAAACAGCGAGGGCCCACAAACCAAAGGTGGACGAATCACAACTCCCGCTCTTTCGGTTCCGCTTTCGCTCTCCTCTTTCGGGGAAGAGCGCGCGAGAGCAGAGCGTGGACCGAGAGCGGGGACCGAGAGCGGGCACGTAGAGTTCCGTCGAGATCGACCGATTCCTCAAGGCTGCGCCCGCGCGGTGCGCCAAAAGCGCAAAGCAATGGTACTCTGCGGGAGATCTGCCGGCGATCTGCGGCGATCTGCCGGCGATCTGCTGGCGCTGTGAGTGGGAGTGAGGCGAGGATGAATTCGCGTCGATGCTTTGGATTGGTGGGGTGCTTCGGTTCGGCGGTTTGGCTGGATGCGTGCGGTTCGCGCGACGCGGTCTTGGTGGTGCCGCACGCGGATGTGGGCGCGCGCGTATCGGCGAACGCTTGCCGGGGGCGAGAGCTCGACTTCGACGAGGTGGTGAAGTCGTGCGCGCATGAGCGACCGAACGAAAGCGCGCCGCCGAGTAGTGTGCTGCAAGTTGCGCTCGAGGCGCCGAGCGGCGGCATTCCGTCCGGGGGCAGTGGTACGGTGTGGCTGCGCTTTCGAAATGTTTCCACGAGCATGCTGGCGCTGCAGCTGAACTCGATGTGCGGTGGGTTGTTCAGCGAGGAGCTGTTTACTTTGGACGGTAGCCGGCGCGCGGATCTCGAGGAAGAGGTGGGGGGCCTGGGATTGTGCGGCAGCGTGCCAGGTGTTCGCGTCGAGCTCGAGCCAGGGGGTGTGCTCAGTCGGCGCTTCAGCGTGTCGGGTCGCATGCAGCGTTATGTCGAGCCCAGTAAGGACAGTCCGCTCGAGTTGGTCGACGGAGGGCCAATCGCACCGGGGCAATACTTGTTGAGGGTCGGGCTGCCGCTGTACTCCGATCATCGCCTCGGCTGGGAAGGGCGTCTGTTCGTCGCAACGCCGCTGACTATCGCGCCGGCGGAAAAGTGAGGGGCCGCGAAGCGCCCCCACGCGACTTCAAGCCGAGGGCAAATTGCTGGACCCGCGCGACGGTGGTAGGTCTTGCTGCTCGTGGTCGAAAGGCATCTCGTCGGATTTTGGTTGGCTACCGCGTTGGCCGTTGCGGGCGTTGGCTGCTCCGATGGTCGGCTCGACGCGTTCACACGGCAGACGCAAACCGCGGGTGGCATCCATAGCGGCGGAGCGAACAGCACGGGCGGCGCGGGTAAGAGCACGGGCGGCGGCGGTGGCGCGGGCGGCGTGAACGTAAACGGCGGTAGCGTCAACACCGGGCCGCTGTTGATCGATGATCTCGAGGACGGCGACAGTCAGACGCTGATCGCAGGCGGCTGGTGGTACATGCAGAACGACCGTAGCGGCGTTGGTCAAGCCGAGTACGGTGTGAGCACGAGCCGCGCGGGCAACTCGACGCGCGCAGTGCACGCCACTGGCTCCGGCTTCAACGCCTGGTTCTTCGTCGGGGTCGACTTGCCAGGTCAACCGAACCTGGACGCGACCGCCTTTTCGCGGGTGACGTTTCTCGCGCGAACGGAGCCGTCCTCCGTGGTTCGAACCCTGAATATCGACGTGCTCGATTCGACCAGCGTGAACGTGCAGGACTCCACCGCCCTGCATTTTCGCAGCACGGTCGAGCTCGGCACCGAGTGGAAGTCGTTCTCGCTGCCGCTCAAGGACTTTGCGCCGACCGACGGCGATATGTCGCTGCGCGTGAATCGCGCGGAGCTTTCCACGGTCGAGTTTTGGATCTTCTCGCCGGACGCGTTCGACTTTTGGATCGACGATCTCGGCTTCGCGCCCTAATTTTCGAGAGCTCGGCTCGCGCCCCGATGAAGTGAATTCATCGAGGAACCGCAGACGACTTCATTCGTCGTCGTAGAACAGCGGTTCGCGCTGGGCGAGGAAGCGCTCGACGGCCTGGTTCGCCGCAGCCTCGAGCTCGCGAAAGCGCAAGCCCATGCCGGGCGGCATGTCGCTCTCGGAGTTGAACAGACGCACCCAGCGCACCTCGCCCACGGCGCGGACCTCGGTGCCGTCGGGGAGATGAATGCACACCTCCACCGTTTCGCCGACCGGCCGCAGCTGATGGGTCGCAACGAACACGCCGCCGGCGGAGAGGTTCTCGGCGAAGCCCGAGTAGAAGTTGTGATCGCTGCCCAGGCTCACGTCCAAGTCCACCGAGAAACGCTGGTGGCCGCGACGATGCGAGCCCTCGGCATCGGGCGCCCCGGATTCCAGGGGTTTGGCAGAGGTTGCGGTTCTCATGGAGTGATGTTTCGTAGGCAAGCGATACGTCCCGCTTCCGTTCGCCAACGGACAGGCCAGGGGGGAGCTTTAGCGGGGGTCGTCAGAATCCCGGCGCCGTCCGCAAAAAGTCCCCTCGAAGTAGGACTGGCGAGCTCCGCCGGGGTTACCAGTCAGCTCAAAGCCAAGGCTGCACGCCTAAATCTGGGCTTGGCTGAACCAAGATGTGGGCAATTCGCCGACCCACCCACACGAGCAGCACGACGATCGTGGCGCATAGTACCGGGGCCAACGTGCTTTCTAGTGTACCGAGAACCGGGCCCACCGAAACGTGGCGCAAGGCCAAGCTCAGACCGAGCGAGAGCGCGCTCGGTATCACCAAACCGAGCAGCACCGCGCGCCGCACGCTCATCACGTCGATTGCGCCGACCGCCCAGCGCACCAGGGCGAGGCCCGCGATCAGCAACCAGGCTTTGGCGAGAGACAGCAGCGCACCGACGATCAGAACGAACGTGGAGTTTCCGCTGAGCGGCGCTTGGAAACCGCCGAAAACGATCAGCGCGATGATTCCAGTCGCGGAAAGCTGGTGCACCCAGGCAGCGAAGTCCAAGATTCGCTGCCAGCGGCTGAGCTCGACGCGCCGGGGCAGCGCCGGAATCGGACGCACTGCGGGGACCAGAGCCACGAGCGCGAGCAAGCCGAGCACACCCAGCAGCGGGCTACGAAACGCCGCCCATTGCCACGGCCACGCGCCTTGCAGTCCGACGATGTCCGACGGCCGCAAGCTGCCCGCCCAGAACGCCGCGCCCAGGACCAGCGCGGCAAGCGGCAGATTGAGCAGAAGCAGCGCGAGCGCGCGACCGAGGCCACGCCGAAACGACCAGGCCCCGTCCGCTCCGCCTGAAAAGAGCGCCGTGAGCAGCAAGCCCGACAGTGTACCCGCCGGTATGACCAACAGATCGAGTTCGGCAACGACCAAGCTCTTACCGAGCGAGAGCAACGCGAGCAGTGCGCTCGAGGCGACCAGCGCGACATAGGGTAAGAACGTGTCCGGCAGTTCGTCGGCGAGCGCGCGCACGAACGCCTTGGGTAGCGCGGGCCGTACCGAAACGGCGAACGCACGGCGCTGCCAGAGTCGCTCGCACAGCCTGCGCTCGAAGAAGGCGATGCCGCGACCGAGCGGCGAAAACAACAAGAGGAAGCTCAGCACGACCACGCCCACCAGAACCAGCGCGGGCAGCAGCGTCTCCGGCGCGCTGTAGCGAAAACCACTGGCGTCGACCCGCACCGGCAATTGGTCCGGGCCACGGCGAATGACGAGCAGCGAGCTCTTGGCATTGGGCGGCGGAATGAAGTCCGAGAGCCCCCGCACGATCACGCCATCGACCGACAGCACCACGTCACCGTCGGTAAGCCCCGCGCGCGCCGCGCGACTTTGTGGTTCGACGCCGGCAATGCGCAGGCCGTCCTCCGAGGGCGTCCCGGCCAGCCCTAGAAATTGCGCGAAGCGCGCACCGTCGGCTTGTAGCGCACGCGAGGCCTCCTCAGCGCTCAGCTCCGGCATCACGTCCAGCACGACGCCGTCGAGCCGGCCGATCACGGGCGTGCCTGCTGACGTCTGTGGCGAGAACGCGACCTCGACGTCACCGCGGAAGGTCGAATGACGCTCGGCAGGCGCGCCGCAAAATGCGGCCGCGAGCTCGCGTGTCACCGTGAACTCGAGCGCGTGCGGCGCCACCAACTGCGCGGGAGTCGTGAGCGTGACGCCGCCGCGGGGCGCGTCGCCTGCGCGCAGTAGCTCGCCGCGCAGGGTCAGAGTGGCTGGTCGTCCCTCGGGGAAACCCGACCCCGAGACGCGAACGCGATCGCCGACCTCGACGTGACGGGGACCGAGCTCGGAGATTTCGACCAGGTTGGGGCCACGCGGACCCGAACCGCAGCCCGAAACGAGCCAGCAAAAAGCGAGGCAGAGCAGGCGACGCACTGTAGAGAGTGCATACACGAGCGCCCGAAAACGGCCCAAATATCGCGTACCGACGACGCTCACCACAACCGAGCTGCCGCTCGGGCCGGGTCCCCAAATTAGGAGCTGGAGGGCGCCGCTCACCCCCTGCGCATCCCCCAGGAATTTGGCCGTTCGCGCGCGGTCGTTTTACCTCGGTGCCCAGAAGGAGGCAGCATGACCGACCTTTTCGAGCTGGTGACCGCGCTGCGCGGCGTGCAAACCGAGATCCTGCGGCTGGCACCGTTTCGTGACATTGGCTTGGTGCCGAACCCGGGCGCGTCCGAGCAAGCGATCCAAACCGCCGAGGAACGGCTCGGGCTGCCGCTGCCCCCTTCTTACCGCGCGTTCCTAGCGCTCTACGACGGCTGGCCGCGCTGCTTCGAGGGCGCGACTTTGCTCGGCACCGCGTGCCTCGGCAATCGCATGTACGAGGAGTTCGCGCGCGCCGCGTTCGCCGCGGCGGAGACTCCGGAGCCCGCGCTCGGTCCGCCTTCGCGACGACGACTCTTCCCGACCATCATCCCCTTCGGCGTGGATCAGCAATCGACCACCTTGTTCGCCTTCAACCCAGAAGTGAAGAACGAGAACGGCGAGTACGAAGTCATCGCCTGGATCAACGAGCTCGGCGTGCGGCGCGAGAGCTTTGCGAGCTTCCTCGAGCTATTGATCGAGCTCGCGGAGTACGAACTCGACGGGCACCGGTCGCTCCAGAATCCAGAGCTCGCGACGCGAAAGAGTGCCTAGAGCCTCGGCGACGCTGCCCTGAGCGCGCCCATCAAAGAAAATTGCGGTCCGCTCGCAGCGCTTCCCGGAAGCGCTGCCGCACAGCGGCAAGCCCGTCGGCAGCGAGCCGGGACGAGACTCCACGCCTTTTGCCGTGGCGTGCTATGGTCCGCGTCCTTCAACCGAGGAAGTGATGAGACAGGGCTCGACCGCGACCAGGCTGCACGCAAGTTCCCGATTGGTGTTGGCGCTTTCGTTGGCGATGGCCAGCCTGTGCGCGTCGGTGCGCGCGCACGCGGAGGCCACGTTTCCGAGCAAGCTCGAGGCACTCGCGGCGACGTCCTGCACGCCGACGTGCCTGCTCTGTCACACCGACCCCGCGGGCGGCCTCGATCACTTGAGGAACGACGCCAGCGGCGCGCCCTGGGCGCTGATCAACTTCACGTTCTTGAAGAACGGCGGCACCGTCGACAATGTCACGCCGCTCGACGCCAAGGACACCGACGGCGACGGCATGAGCGACCTGAAAGAGATTCAGGCGGGCCGAGACCCGCTGGTCAAAGGCGAAGCTCCGATTTGTAGCGAGCTCAAATACGGCTGCGGCGCTTCGCACCTCGCACGCACGGCTCCCCTCGATCGCGGGAGCTACGCCTGGCTCGGGGCGGCAGCGGTCGCCTGCGTGCTCGCGGGGCGCCGGCGCGTACAATCCCGCCGACGTTGAACCCGCGCTTCGCGCCAGGTGGGACAACCTGCGCGGTGTGGGAGGAAAGCGGGAGCGTCCCCTTGACGCTATGCGTAAGGGCTGCTGAACTTAAGGTCTCGATCGACGCTTCCGTCGGTCGCCGAGAGCACGACCGCCGTTCGGAATTTCCACGCAATTTCCAGCGTCAGTCGTAACCCCCGGCACGCCCACGAGCACACGGGCCGACAGGACCAGAAGAAATGAATGGCGAAGCAGGGGCCGACAGTGAAGCGCCTCCATCGCAACGGCGCATCATCAAGCGGTATTCCAACCGCAAGCTCTACGACACCAAGGGCAGTAGCTACGTCACGCTGCTGCAGATCGCGCAGATGATTCGCGACGGCGAAGACGTCCAAATCATCGACAACGCGAGCAAAGAAGACAAAACCGACGTCACCCTGGCGCTCATCATTTCGGAAGAGCTGCGCGAAAAGCCGCGCGCCATCCCGCTGAGCACCTTGAAGGCCCTGATCCGCCACAAGGGCGAGCGGATCCTGACCCAGCTCCGAGAAGGCCCGATCGGCAAGCTCATCCCGCGCGAAGAGGGCGGCGAGGGCGGCAGCCCGATTCCCACCCCCGAAACCATCGGAGAAGACGACATGTCCCAGGGCAAAGAAACGAAGGGGCTCCGGGCTACGCTCGAGCAGTGGCAAGGCGCCATCGACGAGCGAATTCGCACGGTCTTGCCGAATTTTGCTGCCTTTCGTGACCTGGAGCAGGAGGTCCGCAGGCTCGCCGACCGGCTCGAAGCGCTCGAGCGCCGGCTGGCGGACCGGGACGGAAACCCGCCCCCTCCCCCGCCCGGGAATAGCTGACAGACCCGGCTGGTTTGCCGTTTGAACCGAGCAGACATGCCGAAACACGGTCTCAGCAGCAAAGAGTTCGAACGGGAGGTGCTGGAGCACCTGCCAGCCTTGCTGGCAGTGGCGTCCCGCTTGATGCGCAATGGCTCGGAGGCCGAGGACCTAGTCCAGGACTCGGTGCTGAAAGCCATCCGCGCGCGGGAGCAGTTCGAGTCGGGTACCAACCTCAAGGCCTGGCTCCTGAAGATCCTGACCAACACCTTCATCAATCGTTATCGGCGCGGCGGGCTCGAGCGCAGCGTGCTCGACGGCCCCGACGCCGATCCGCTGGCGGACGGCTGGGTGAGCGCATCGACCATGGAGTCGCTACGTGACCCCGAGTCCCAGGCGCTGCGTCCAATCTTGGAAGCAGAAATCGGCAAGGCGCTGGAAGAATTGCCGACCGAGTTTCGTCTAGCGGTGGTGCTCTCGGACGTGGAAGACCTTTCGTACAAGGAGATTTCTGACGTGATGGGCTGCCCGATTGGCACGGTGATGTCGCGCCTGCACCGCGGGCGGCGCATGTTGAAGTCGCGCTTGTACGAGCACGCGCGCGCTATGGGCATCATCGGACCGGAAGACATGGTCGGCGCGGTCGAGGAACGCAACGCGGTGGTCGAGTTGGAACCTTATCGGATGAAGAAAGGAGCACGCGCGTGAGCTGCCACTCAGTCGTCGTTTTGCTCGAGCCCTTCGTCGATGGCGAGCTCACGCCCGAGAAGGTGCTGGAGGTCGAGCAGCACCTGGAAGGCTGTACGAACTGCGTGCAGCGCGTGCGTTTGGGTGAAGCGCTGCGCGGCAGCATGAAGCGCGTGGTACGGCCCGCAGCCGAGCCGAGCGACGCTTTCCGCGCGCGCCTCGCCTCTGCGATTGAGGCAGCGCAACAGCGCGAGTGGGAAGGGCGCGTGCTCGAGCGGCAGATCGAACAGAGCCGCATGCTCTCCTGGCGCACGATTTTGCCGGTGGCAGCCGCCGCGGCGATGACGCTGGTCTGGGCGGCTTCGGCCAACGACGACAAGTACGCAAACCGCGTGCAGTCCCAGTACGCGCGCGTCGACAACGTGGATGATCTGCTCGAAGGCTTCGTGCAAAACCACGTGAATACGCCGCCCGAGGTGATGTCTTCCACGCTTCTACCCGAGTACGAAGCGCAGGTGGGCGTGCCGATGCGCGTTCCGAGCTTGAAGCAGTACGGCGCCAATTGGGAAGGCGTCAGCGTGGTGCCGATTCGCAATCAGCGCGCGGCGTCGCTGCGCTATAAGCTCGGTTCGCACAAGGTCACGCTGTACATGTACGACTCTTCGCGCTTCCCGATCGAGAAGCGCTTGCAGCGCCGGCAAGTCGGTGAAACGCCGGTGTACGTCGGGTCACGCCGCGGCTACTCGATCGGCGCCACCGACTCGCGCGGTGTCGGCTACGCCCTGGCCAGCGACCTGAACGACGCCGAAACCGCCGAACTCGTCGCCGCGCTGTACTAGACGACGGAATCGGACGTGCGCGGTGGGGATTGAACCGCCGAGACGCAGAGAGCACCGAGAGTCTTAGACGCTGTTGATGCAGCGTTTGATGCCGGCGCGAAGCTCAACAACGTTGAAGTTGATCAAGAGTCCCAAACGAAGTTTGGCGATCTTTAAGAGTAGCTGTGCAAGGTAAGTCGATTCAGCCCCACTTCCGATTCGTCAATTTGGGGCTCTGCGGTCTCTGCGTCTTGGCGGTTCAATCCCCCCTCGTCGACCGCTCTTCAGTCCGAGTTGCTGGGCGCGTTCGCGAATCGCTGTTAGCGGGAGGTGGCGCCGAGGCCGAACTTGCGGGGGTCGGCTGCGGCTTCCCAGCCCGTCGCGGTTCTTGCCAGCATTTGCACGGCGGTCGCGACTGGCCACGCTTTGCCGATGCGTTCGCCGCGATAGGCGAGATCGGCGAGCAGCGCGGGGGGCGCGCCGTCTTCGAGTAGCAGCGTGCTCGCGCCCTGAGTGGGTACGTAAAAGCGCGGAGTTTGCACGAGCTCCGCGATGGGTCGATCGAACGCCAGACGGCCGAGCAAGAGCTGAGTGACGTTGGTGGAGATCGCCATGCCGCCCGAACCGCCCAGCGCCAGCACGGGCTTGCCGTCGCGAAAGACGATGGTCGGGGTCATGCTGGAGACCGGGCGTGCTTCGGGCCGCGGCATGTTGGGGTTCGAGGTCACGCCCAGAAGCTCGGCGTCGCGCGCCGCGGTGAAGTCGTCGAGCTGGTCGTTCAGCACGATGCCGGACTCGGGAGCCAGTAATTTGGAGCCGAACACGCGGTTCACGGTGGTGGTCAGCGAAACCACCATGCCGTCGCGATCGGCACACACCATGTGATGCGTGCCGTGCTCGGTTTGCGCCAGCGTGGGCAGCGCGTGCGTGCGATCGAGCGAGAGTGCGCTGCGTTTTTTGGCGAGGCGCTCGGACGCGAGCAGGTTCTGCTCGTTCACCGGCACGAAATCGGGATCGCCGATGTAGCGAAAGCGATCGAGAAACGCCGAGCGGAAGGTCTCGGCGAGCGCGTGCTGATAAGCGCCGCTCTGGTAGCCCAAGGCCGCGAGTTGCTCACGGGACCACATGCCGAGGGTCTCAGCGAGCAAGAGGCCGCCCGCTGACGGCAGCGGCATGGTGTAAAGCTCGTAGTCGGCCCAGCGGAGGTGCAGCGGCTTGCGCTCTTTGACGCCGTAGCGAAGCAAGTCCTCGGCGCTCAGCGAGCTTCCGGCGGCGCGCGCGGTGCTCACGAGCTCCGCGGCGATCGCGCCCTCGTACAGCGCGCGCGGGCCTTCCGCGCCCAGGCGCTTCAGAGTGCTGGCAAGCTTTGGGTTTTTGACCAGCGCGCCCTGCGCGAGGGCCTGACCGCGCGGATAGAACAGCGACGCAAGGCCGGTCTCACGCTTGAGTTCGGCCGCAGCAAAGCCTTTGAGCGTACGTGCGAGGTGCGCGCCGACGGGGTAGCCGAGCCGAGCCCGGCGCTCGGCCGGCGCGACCAGCTCGGACCAACTGCGCTTGCCGAAGCGGCGAATGAGCTCGTCGAGCCCGCGCGCTTCACCGGGCACGCCCACCAGATGGCCGCGCTCGGGCGGCGCGAGCGGGCGGCGATCGAGCACCGCGGCGTCCACGCCTTTGGGCGCCACTTCGCGAAAGTCGAGCACGACCGGTTCGGGCGTCCCTGGGCGGGAGACCAGGGCGAAGCCGCCGCCGCCAAGTCCGCTCGAGCTCGGGCTGACCACGCCGGCCATCAGGGCGGCAGCGACCGCCGCGTCCGCGGCGTTGCCGCCCTTCTCGAGGACGTCGAGAGCGGCACGTGTGACGAGCGGGTGCTCGCTGGCCGCGGCGCCGGACGGCTCCGCTGCGCGCAGTGAGGCGGCGGGAAGCGCGAACCACAAGCCGCAGGCGACCAACAGCGGGGGCGCGGAGGCGAACAGCTTGCGAGCGGCGCCGAGCACGGTTCCTCTCTAAGGCGGATCGGTGCGGGTGGAAAGCCGTGCCGTGCGTGGTTTGAGAAGGGACGGCCCTGCGCGGCTGCCGCGACGGGGCGCGCCGCGAAACGTTGCCTAGCGCCGGACTACGCCGAAAAGCGCGCCCTTTTCTGCGAGGGCACCCAAACCAATCGACCCAGGACCTGCGCTAGAAAGGCGATTGTGGCTCGAAAGCAGGGGCACTACCGTGGCCTCGACATGATGCCCAAGGCTCGCTGGTTCATCGGCACACTGCTCGGCTTTCTGCTGGTCACGCCCACTCTGCACGCGCAGACCAACGCGGCGCTCGCCGAAACGTTGTTTCAAGAGGGCAAACGCCTGATGGGCGAGAAGAACTATGCGGAGGCGTGCCCGAAGCTTCAAGAGAGTCAGCGGCTCGACCCTGGCACCGGCACGCTCCTGAATTGGGGGCTGTGTTTGAAGGAGTGGGGCAAGCCGGCATCGGCGTGGGTGGTGTTCAACCAGGCGGTGGCCTCGGCGCGCGCGGAGAATCGCGCGGATCGGGCGGCGCTCGCGCAAAGCGAGGTCGATAAGTTGAACGCGGCGATGCCGCGCATCGCGATTCAGGTGCCGACCGACGCGGACGCGCCGGGCCTCACGGTGACGCTCGATGGCGAGACGATCTCCGCGGCGACTCGCGGTGTGGCGACGCCGGTCGATCCGGGCGATCACGTGGTGAAGGCGACCGCGCCCCAGCGTAAGAGCTGGACGACCACGGTGAACGTGGCGCCCGACCCGCAGACGCATACGGTGGTGGTTCCGAAGCTCGAGCTGGGGAACGACAGCGCGCCCGTGCCGAAGGGGGCCATCGAAATCGCGCCAGCGGCGCAGAGCCCCGATACGGGTGCGAGCGGAACGGAGAAGCCGAAACGGTTCGTGCTCGGGTTGCGGCTGAACTTGTCCATCCCTGCCGGGATCGCCGAGGGGCAAGATCCTGATGTCGACGATGACGTCGACGTCAAGTTGTCGGACTACTCCAAGGTTCAGGGCACGTTTTGGCTAGAAGCGGGCTACCGCGTGCTGCCGCAGCTGATGCTGGGAGTTTACGTGTCGGCTGGGGCAGGCGGGATGGGCTCGATGCTGAAGACGACCTGCGACATGGACGGTATCGACTGCTCGATCACGGACGTACGGTTGGGCGTGCAGGGGACCTACGACTTTGCGCTCTCGAAGATGGTGCCGTGGGTTGGCGCCGGCCTCGGTTACGAGGTACTCACGGCAACCCTTGAAGGCCCCGGTGGCAAAGCGACCCTCGACGCTTCGGGCGCGGAATGGTTGCTGCTCCAGGGCGGGTTGGATTTCGCCGCGAAGCAGCTGCGCTTTGGTCCATTTCTATCGGTCACCTTCTCTCGCTTCACGAACGGCGAGTGTTCGGGCAGCGCGTGCCCCGAAACCGGCTCGTTCGACCTCAAGAATCCGGCGTTCCACGAGTGGATCATGCTCGGCGCGCGCGGCACGGTTTCGCTCTAGCGCCTTGGCGATCGAAAACGGCCTGGTATGCTCGGGGCGTGCGATTTCTATTCGTGATGGATCCGTTCGCGGATCTGGCTTGGACGAAGGATACGAGCTTCGCGTTCATGCGCGGGGCGGCCAGTCGCGAGCACGAGGTCTGGCATTGCCAGCCGCGTGACCTGTCGAACCGCGGGCGGGACGTGTTCGCGCGTGCGACGCGACTGGCGGTGCACGCGGAAGCGCCGTTTCTGAGCGTCGAGGAGAGCGCCGTGCTCGAGCTGTCGACGCTCGACGCGGTGCTGATTCGCAAGGATCCGCCGTTCGACAAGGACTACCTGTATCTCACGCACCAACTCGATCTGGTGAAGGGTCGGGTGCGGGTGGTGAACGACCCGCGCGGAGTGCGCGACGCGAACGAAAAGCTGTTCGCGTTCCAGTTCGTCGAGTACATGCCGCGCTCGCTGGTCAGCGCGGACCCAGCGCAAATTCTGGCGTTCGTCGAGGAGGTGGGCGGCCGCGCGGTGCTGAAGCCGCTCGACGGCGCGGGCGGCAGCGGTGTGGTGGTGCTGTCGACCGGCGACAACAACAACCGCTCCCTGTGCGACGTGTGGACGCGCGAAGGCAAACAGCTTGCCATGGTGCAAGCGTACGAGCCCGCGGTGCGTGTCGGGGACAAACGCGTGATTGTGCTCGACGGTGCGCCGCTCGGCGCGATTTTGCGCGTGCCGCGCGGCGACGACGTCCGCGCCAACATTCATGCCGGGGGGCGTGTGGAAGCCACCGAGCTCACCAGCGCGGAGGCGCGGCTAGTGGAGTCGATCGGGCCCAAGCTGCGCGAGCATGGGCTCTGGTTCGTCGGCCTGGACCTGATTGGCGAAAAGCTGATCGAGGTGAACGTGACCAGCCCCACGGGGATTCAGGAGCTCGGGCGCTTCATGGGGAGACCGGTGGAGGAAGACGTGATCGAATGGCTCGAGCGCCACGCGATTCAGTGACGCGGCCGCGGCGCCGAGCCTGGTTGCCCGAAACGACGCGGAAAACTTGGCCCTCGGGGCCCGAAGCAGCTAGCCCTGGATTGATGCAGAGGCGCTGCGAAATCTGCCTATCGAGTTCGGCGTCGTCGGCCGGAAAAACGGCGCAGAAGCTACGTCGCGTGTTGTTCGAGGACCGCATCGTGCTTCTGTGCGATGCGCACGCCGAGCGGGCACGCGGCGCGGACGCGCAGTCGATCGCCGAGCTCCGTGCCTTGTTTCGCGAAGCCGGCGGAAAGCGCTCCCTCTTGAGCCGGCGCTCGCCGCTCGATCGTCGCGTGTTTCCTGCGCGCCCGGAAGGTCGCCGAGGCAGCATGGGACGCCGGGCTGACGACTAGCCGCACGAGCCGCCCGTGTCTCAGGCTTTCTCCCGCCTGCTCGAGGTTCATCAGGAGCTGGAGGACATCTTCCTGCTTCACGGCGAGTGCCTGCTGGAAGGCGAGCTCAGCCTGGCACGTGAAGTGCTCGAGACCTATCGTGCTCTGCTGCGGCTGCACATGCAGCACGAAGAGACCGTGTTGTTTCCGCTCTACCTCGAGGTCGGAGTGGCGCCACGCTTCCCGCTCCTTCTCTATTCAGGGCAACACAAGAAATTGAACGCGCTGCTCGATGCCATCATCCGGCGCCTGCACGGCTTGGAAGGCCGCGGCTCGGCAGTGCGTCGTCAGGTGCTGTCGGTGTTCGACCAGGAGACCACGTTCAAACACTTGGTCGAGCACCACGATGGCGCCGAGCGCGACGGACTGTTCGCGCGCTTGGACGAAGCCGTCGTTTCCGAACGCGCGCAGACTCTGCTCGCCCCACTTTGGGACGAGTGGTGGGCCGCGCGCTCCGCAATTGCAGCGCCGCTCGAGCGCGCACGGGCGCTCTAGCGGGGCCCCGTGAAACGGCTGCATTCACTGTTGTTCGTCGTGCTGATTTCGCTGTCGGCCTGGGTCGTCGGGCGTCAACGCGCAGCGCGTCCAACGAACGTGGGAAGCGCGCTCTCGACGTCGACCAAAGCCAAGGCTTCGAGGTCGATTCACGAGCTGGTACTGCCGGGGGCGGCGTTGATCGCCTCGCTCGACCTCGGCACGCTGCGCAGAAACGTGTGGGGGCGCGCCGCGCTCGAACGGCTGCTTCCGAGCGAAGCCAAGACCGAGGCCTGCGCGCGCAGCGCACTCGGTGAGGTCGAGCGCCTGGTGCTTGCCATCCCGAGCGCGAGCTCGGTCAATGCGGATCCCGAGTTTGCCGTGCTGGCCGAAGGCAAACTGCAGGCGCCGGCGGTGCTCGAGTGCGCGACCCGCGTGTTGCGCGCACGGAGCGGCGAGCCGACGCTGTCTCGTCAGGGCACCTTTCAGTGCTTGCGTGACAAGAAGGGGCTCGGAGAGCTGGCGGTGCGCAGCGGCGGCCCGCTGATTCTCAGCGGCGGCGGCTATTTCCGAGCTTTGCTCGAGCGCGCCGAGGGCGGCCCGGTCCAGAACGGCCCGCGCGAAGAGCTGCACCTGGCCTTGCGGCGTGAGCTTGGCTCGGCGCCACTGCGGGTCACGTGGCTGCTACCCGCGGGCTGGCTCGAGGCCTGGCTCGAAGATCCTGCCGTGAAGAGCTCGCCACTCGCCGACGTGCGCGCGGTTTCAGTGCGCGGCGAACTCGATGACGTGGTGGCGCTCGGAGCGGTCATCGCGGCCGAGAATGACGCAAGCGCCGCGCGCATCGAAGCCTTCTTGCGCGCGGCGCAAGTTGACTTCCGCGACTCGCTCGACGCTTACCTGGGGCCCGGCGCGAGCCAGCAAATCAACGTCGCGCGCAGCGGCTCGCGCGTCGAGCTCTCGCTTCGACTGGGAACACGCACGCTGGCGGCGCGCTGGCTCGCTGAAACGCCGCCCGCGGCGCCGAGCTCACATCCGGTCGGGAGCGCCCATGCCGAGCAGCGTGAGCCCGACCGCCAGCGCGCGCCGCGAGGCGCCGCACACGACCAGCCGTGAGTCGCGCTGCTCGGGCGTGTCGGCCTTGAGCACCGGGCAGCTCTCGAAGAAGGCCGTGAAGCGGCTGGCGAGCTCATACAGATAGGTGCAAAGCCGGTGCGGCGAAAGCGTGCTGGCCGCCGCTTCGACCGCGGAAGACAGCTCGATCAGCTCGATCGCGAGCGCGCGCTCGGCAGGCTGTTCGAGCCGCACCGCGCGCAGCTCGGGCACGTTGAACGCCAACAGATCCGCGGCGAGCTCGCTACCGCCCTCCGCGGCGCGCCGCAAAATCGAGCAAATGCGCGCGTGCGCGTACTGCAAATACGGCCCGGTGTTGCCTTCGAACGACAGCATGCGCGACCAGTCGAAGACGTAGTCTTTGATGCGTTCGCTCGACAAATCGGCATATTTGATGGCGCCAATGCCGACCTGCTGCGCGACTCGCGCGCGCATCTCGGCCGGCATCTCGGCGTTCTTCTCGCGCACCGCAGCGTCGGCTCGCTCGGTCGCTTCGTCGAGTAGCTCGACCAGGCTAGGGCTGTCGCCGCTGCGCGTGCGGAGCAGCTTGCGATCGGCGCCCAGCACCGAACCGAAGCCCACGTGTTCGGCGTGCACCGACTCCGGCAACCAGCCGGCCTTCCTGGCGGCCGCGAAGACCATCGAAAAGTGCTGCTGCTGGGGCGAACCCACCACGTACAGCAGGCGATCGGCGTGGAGCTCGTCGACGCGGAAGCGCAGCGCGGCCAAATCGGTCGCGGCGTAACCGAATCCGCCGTCCTTCTTGCGCACGATGAGCGGCAGCGTTTCGCCCTCGCGATTCTTGAACTCGGGCATCATCACGCACAGCGCGCCCTGGTCGATCTGGGCGACCCCGCGCTGTTCGAGCTCGTCCGCCACGCGCGGCAACAACGGATTGTAGAAGCTCTCTCCGCGTACGTCGTCGTCCGTGAGCAACACGCCGAGCTTTTGATACACGGAGCGCAGGTACACGAGCGAGGCCTGGATCAAAGTCCGCCAAATCGCGAGCGTCGCCGGGTCGCCCGCTTGCAACAGCACGACGCGCTGCCGCGCGCGATCGGCAAAGCTCGGATCCGCGTCGAATTTGCTGCGCGCGGCCTGGTAAAAGGCTTTCAGATCGGCGAGCGCGGGGGCGGCGCTCTGCTCAGAGCCGAGATCGTGCAGGTGCTCGACCAGCATACCAAAGGGAGTGCCCCAGTCCCCGATGTGGTTTTGTCGCACCACGCGATGGCCCTGAAACCCGAGCAGGCGCGCTAGGCAGTCGCCGATCACCGTCGTGCGCAAATTGCCGACGTGCATCTCCTTGGCCACGTTCGGCGAGGAATAGTCGATGACAATCGTCTGCGCGCGCGCCACCCGAGGTACCCCCGCTCGCTCGTCGCGAACCAGCGCGTTGATCGATGTTTCCAGCACGTCGCGCCGCAGCCGAAAATTGACGAAGCCGGGCGGCGATACCTGTACGTCCTCGCACAGCTCACTGGCATCGATTGCCGCCGCCAACGCCTTGGCGACCTCCAGCGGTGGCTTGCGCACCGCGCGCGCCAGGCGTAGCGCCACGTCCGCTTGATAGTCGGCAAACGCCGAGCGGTGCACGGCGGGGTCGACCGCCGCGTGCTCGGGGCCGAAACTCTCGACCACGGCTGCGGATACCAGCTCGCGGAGGCGGGAAACGGGGTGAGTCATCGGCCGGGCTATAGCCCAACTGCTCGGCCGCTGCTCGCGAGCGGCGTGACCGGCGCGCTCTCAGCAGGAAACACCGCGCCGCGCTACGGGGTTTCTTCGGGGAACTCGTACTCACCGGCGGTCAGCCGCGCGCGAGCGCCCGGCTCGTCCGCCTCCGCGCACACGTAGCCCGCGCGCCGGCGACAGGCGTCCAGTGAGACCAGCGTGCAGGACAGCAGGCTGCCTTCTTGACACGTATCCTTACAGTCGTATTCGGGGTGACGTGCGCACCAGCTGAAACAGAGCTGATCCTCGGAGAGCACGAGCCCAGAATGAATGCCGTCGCGATAGGTCGGCGCGAGCAGCTCTTGCGCCAACGCCTCGGCCTGTTCGACCGAATCGGCGAAGTAGAGCGCATCGCCGTTCGTGGCTTGGCCGGTCCCGAAGTTCTCCCAGTGCTTTTTGCACACCGTGATCGATTTCTCGCACCCGAGCCCAGGCGTGCTCGGCAAAAGCGCGCAATCGGCCTTCGGAAGCTCCACCGCGAACGAAGCCGAATTCAAATTGTAGTAGGCCGCGAGCCGAACCTTTTCACTGCCGAAGCGCACCGCGAGCGAGGACGCGCGCACCGACGCGGTGATTTCACCACGCTTCAACTCACACAGCCCCAAGTCGCCCCAGATAGCGCCGTTGGTCTTCTTGGCCGCGGCAGCCGACTCGAACAGCGGGCACGCCTGGTCGAATTGCTTTTGCTTGTAGAGCGCTAGGCCCTTGCGCCAATCGGCGGCCGCGCTGTCGGCGGCGGAACCGGTGCTCACGCACAACGCCTCCGCCAAGCCGAGCAGGAAGACAGCGCGCAGGTGTTTGAACATAGGACGCTGGGAAAGGAAGGTAACACCTCGGCGCCGCGCTTTCGAGCATCGCACGCGACACCCGCAAAACGGCTCCCGAGCCCCGGGCTTTCGGGGTTAGACTGCCGGGGTCATGCCGCCCGAGGAAGAGCCATCGAACGAGTCCGAGGCGACCTTCTTTCGCGTGTGCAGCACTTGCCGAAAGCCGATCGCGTTCGGCGCGCGCTACTACCGCTGTAGCGTCTCGACCTGCAACCGGGCGCGCACGGCACTCTACTTTTGCTCCGTGTCCTGCTGGGACGCGCACGTACCCGAAGCGCGCCATCGCGATGCTTGGGCGGAAGAGACCCGCGCACCCACGCGCGAGGCGTGGCAGGCCGAACAAGACGCACAGCTCGCAGCCGAGGCCCCCGTGGAAGAAAAGCCCACTCGTGAACGCAAGATCGTGTCGAAAGAAGCGGCGCCGGAAGTGCCACGCGAAGTGCTGGTCGTGGTGTCCAAGCTCAAGGCGTATATCCGGGCGCGCACGGGGTTCAACACCTCGGACGCGGTAGCCGAGGTCTTGTCGGATCACCTGCGCAGGCTTTGTGATCTGGCGGTCGACAACGCGACCGTCGACAATCGCAAGACCGTGCTCGATCGAGATTTCAAGCCGCTGTTGAAGCTCGGCCCCTGACCGGCGCGACCGGCGTTCGCTAGCTCGGCTTGTTGCCGACCGCGAGCCAGGCGGTCGTCGAGAGTTCGCGCGGGCCGCCTTCCAGGCTGCGCTCGAGGTAGGCGAGCGCGTCCGGAATGCGCCGCGCCCATTCCTCCTCGCCCAGCCGTCGACGCAAGAGCACGAGCGGCGCGCTGCTGCGCGCCATGCCCGTCCAAAGAGCGCTGGCGCTCTCCGGCGCGAGCGACTGCGTGTGCGGCACGATGCGCACGTCGCCGAAACCCGCCGCGCGCATCTCGGCGGCCAGCACGTCGGGGTTCTCCAAGCCGAGCGGGTCCTTCTTCGGCGCGGGCCAGCTCGGCTCGATCACGCGAATGGCCCCGAACATCAGCGAAACCAAGGGCGACTCTTCGATCGGCTGCCAACTGGACACGACCGCGCGACCGCCCGGACGCAGCACGCGCAAGAGCTCACTGTAGCCGCGGGGCCGATCCGGAAAGAACATCAACCCGAAGATGGACGCCCCGAGGTCGTATTCGTTGTCGGGAAAGGGCAGCGCTTGGCCGTCGCCTACATGGGTCCTCACGTTGGCGATGCCGAGCTCGCGCGCCCGCGCGTCGAGCGCGCTCAGCATGGGCGCCGAGAAATCCAGAGCATCGACCGCTGAGACTCCCGCCGCAATCTCGAGCGACAGCGTGCCCGGCCCAGCCGCGACATCGATGACGCGAGCGCTCGAAAACGGCTCCAGTAGCTCGATCGCGCGCAGCGAAAACCCACGCATCAAGAAGGGCGCTTCCGCTGCGTAGCCTTCGGCCACCAACTCCCACGGTTCGGCAGAGGCTAGCGGGCTCAGACTTCGAGTTTGCGACACGGACTCATCCTTTCGGTTTAGAGCGCACACTCTCGCACAACAGGGCTTACTGAGCCACTAGCGCCGAGAACGTGTGTATGGCGGCGTGGTGCGTTTTTGGGAACGCGACCTGGGCGCATCGATGTTATCTTGAAAAGGCTGTCAAACTCTGGCCTTGGGCCGAGGGGAAGGAAGGGACCATGTTCGATGGACAAGCTCCGCGAGAAGAGCCCACGTATGAACGGCTTTCGAGTGGCCGATTTCGCCAGCAATTGGAGACTCGCCTGGCCGAGCGTTTGCTCGCGCCAGCCGACATTCGTCTCGATGGCTCGCGCCCGTGGGACATTCAGGTGCACGACCCGCGCGCGATCAGTCGCGCGCTGCTGCACGGCTCACTAGGATTCGGTGAGGGCTACGTCGACGGGCAATGGAGCACACGCGACTTGGAGGAGCTTTGCTTCCGCCTCGCGCGAGCGGCCGTCGACGATACCGCGCGTCTACTGCCCTCGGGTCTGCTCAAATACGTCGCCTCACGGCTGAGTAACCACCAGACGCGGCGCAACGCCCTCACGGTGGTGAAGGAGCACTACGATTTCGGAAACGACCTGTTCTTCTCCTTCTTGGGCAGCCACAAGAACTATAGCTGCGGCTATTTCCCGGGAACGACCGAGCTAGACAAGGCGCAAGAACAGAAGCTCGAGCTGATCTGCCAGAAGCTCGAGCTCAAACCAGGTGAACACCTGCTCGATGTCGGGGGCGGCTGGGGTGAATTCGCCCGCTACGCGGCCAGCCAGCACGGGGTACGCGTCACCAGCATCAACCTGTCCGAGAACCAAATGCAGTTCGCGCGAGAGCACTGTCGCGGCCTGAACGTGGAGGTGGTGCGCTCGGACTACCGCGACGTCCGCGGCCAGTTCGACAAGATCGCGGCGATCGCCATGTTCACCCACGTGGGTTACAAGAACTATCGCACCTTCATGACGAGCATGCAGCGGCTGCTCAAGCCGAGCGGCATTTTCTTGCTCGAGGGCGTGTGGGGCAATCGCTCGGTCACTCACATCGACAGCTGGATGGACAAGTACATCTTCCCGAACGCTTGCATTCCTTCGGGCGCCCAGACCTTCGCGGCGTTCGAAGGCCTGTTCGTGGCCGAGGACCTGCACAACTTCGGGCCGAGCTACCTTTCGACGCTGCGCGCCTGGAATCACAATTTCAACCAATCCTGGCCCGAGCTGTCCACGCGCTACGACGAGCGCGTGCGCAGGATCTTCGAGTTCTTCTTCATGCTGATCGCCGGGTTCTTCCGCGCGCGCGCGCTGCAGAACTGGCACTTGGTGCTGACCCCGGTGGGTCGCGCGCAGCCGAACCTGCGCCGCTGAGCGGAGAGACTACAGCAACGCGCGCGTGAGCTCGTCACGCGCGTAGGAGCAGCGTGACGCCTCGAACACGGCCAGCGCCTCGCGCAGATCGCGCGCCGCCTCTTCGGCCCGACCTGCGCGGCGCAGGCACAGCGCGCGCCGAAAGCGCGTGCGCGCGGCCTGTAGCACCAGCCCAGCCGAGCTCAGCACCTCGAGGCTCGCTTGGAAGTGCTGCTCGCCCTCGGCCTGCTTTTCGCGTCGACACAGGGCTTCCCCGAGCACGCGCTCGGCGAGTCCGAGCGACGCCAAGAGCCCGGCCGGCTGCGAACGGCTCACGACCAGCCTGGCCGCTTGCTCGGCCTCTTCGTAGCGCCCTTCGAGCAGGAGTAGCTCGGCGTCGGCCGCTTCGTACCAGTCCGAGAGCATCAGGCGTCCGCCCAGCGCTTCGGCGACCTCGACCGCGAGCTCCCGACTTGCGCGCGCCTCCGCGTAGCGGCCCAGGCCAGCGAGCGCCCAGGCGCGATTGCTGTGCGCCAGGCTCAGGTGGAGTTTGTCGCCCGTCTGCTCGGTGAAGCGCACGACCTCGGCCATGTCCTCGAGCCCACGTGGGTAGTCGCCGGTGAGCAGCGTGTGCGCGGAGCCGCGCATCAAGTATGCGGCGGACCACAAGCTTGCCTGGCCGATCTCGGCGGCGCGCGCATGCACGCGCGCGAGCTGCGCTTCGCCTTCGCGCGTGCGCCCGAGCGCGATCAGCACGAAGCCGTGATAGCCCACGGCGCGAAACCACTCGAACGGCTCGCCCAAGCGATCCAGCGGCGCGACCGATTGCGATAGCAGCGGCTCGGCGCGCCGCATTTCACCCTGCATCGCCAGGGTGATGGCGATCAAGCACGAGGGCAGGGCCAAGAGCTCGTCGTCGCCCGAGTCTTGAGCGACCGCGAGCACTTCGCGATAGTGGGCGAGCGCCTGGCGTGAGTCTCCCCGATAGAAATGCACTCGACCTAGAAAATAGTCGACGCGCGCCAAGCGCAAACGATCGGCCTTCGACAGCCCCTCGCTCGCCGGTTCCGCCAAGAGCAGTGCCTTGGCATCCGTCATGCGCGAGAGATTGACCTCGGCTGGGTCGGAAACCATGGTCACGTAGACTTGCTTGAGCAGCGCGTCGACGCGCGCGCGTCGCTCGGTAATATCTTCGGGCGAGCGCGGGAGCCGCTCGAGCGCGGCTGCGTAGTGTTTGCGCGCTGCCAGGTAAGAGCAACGTTTGGTAGCGATTTCGCCGGCCGCGAGGTGGTAGCGCGCGGCCTTTCGCGGCTCGCCCGCGCCCTCGCAGTAATGAGCGAGCAGCGCGCTCTTTGCGGCTCGCTCGCGTTCACCGTACTCGCTTTCCATCGCGCGCACGATGTCTCCGAAGATCTCGCGACGGCGCTCCGGATCGAGCCGCGAGAGCAAAGCCTCGCGCAATTTGTCGTGCGCGAAGCGCCACACCTGGGCGCGGCACTCGAGCACCGCGGCGTTCGCACAGGAGAGCAGCCATGAGTCGAGATCGGCGCCCCCACCGAGTCGCTCCAGGACGCGCAAGTCGAACTGCCGGCCGAGCGCCGCCGCGACTTCCAGCAGTGCGTACGCCGCGCTCGGCACGCGCGCGAGGCGACTGCTGACCACCCGCTCGATGCCGCCGGTCGAAAGACCATCCGTCAGCGGGGCTCGATAGACGTCGCCGAGCTGACCCGTGCGATGAGCCAGCGCGCGGACGACCTCCACCAAAAAGAATGGATTTCCCTCGGTTTCGCGGCACAGGTAGTCGACCAGAACTTCGCTTTCGCCCCCGGGGCCGAGCATCGAGGTGCTGAGGCGCGCGACGTGCTCGCGCTCGAGGCGCTCGAGGCGCAGCTCGCGCAGGCCAGACAGCGTGGTGGCAAGCTCGGGGGCCTCGTCGTGACGATAGGTTCCGAGCAACATCAAGCGTAGCTCGGGCGCGAGCTCGGCGAGACGAGCGAGCAGAGCGACGCTATCGGCGCTCGCCCACTGCAAGTCCTCGAGCACCACCAAGACCGGCTTGGTTTGCCCGCGGAACACCGCTTCGATCGCGCGCATCAAGCGCGCGGCCGCGCTCGGCAGCGCTAGTTGTGGCAGGTCCGGCACCGAGCGATCGAGCAGCCGGGGCAGATCCGGGAGGAGCTCCTTCAGCGCGGCCAGCGTGTCGTCGGAGAGGTTCGCGCGCAGGCAGAGCCCACGTAGGACCGGTAGCCAGCACTCGTACGAGCTCGCGCCCTCTGCGAACGCCTGCCCGTGCACCACGTACACACCCCGCACCATGGCCAGGGTCGAGAGCTCCAGCGACAGCCGCGACTTGCCCACGCCGCTCTCGCCGCCGACCCGCCAGCTGCTCCCCTGCCCGGCGATCGCTGATTCGAGCGCGCCGAGCAAGTGCTCGAGCTCCCGCTCACGGCCCACGAACTCGGAAGCTTGCAGAAAGCTCTCGCGCGTCTCGACCGTATCCAGCGGCAGGGTGCCCTGCACCGCCGCCGACAAATCACTCAGCACCTCGGCCGCGCTCGCGTAGCGCTGAGCGGCGTCTTGAGCGCACAATTTGGCCAAAATGAGGTCGAGCGCGCGGTACACCTCGCCGCCGAGGTCTTCTTCCAAGCTACGCCGCGCTGGCAGCTCGGGCGCCGGCGAGGCCTCGGTGACTCGGGTCGTACTGACCGGGCTGCCAGAGGACCAGCCACCGAGCAGCGCGCCGGCGAGCACCCCGAACGCGTACAGATCCGAGCGCACGCTGGGCACCCCGCCGGAGAGCAACTCGGGCGCCATGTACGGCCTGGTGCCCGCGAGTCTGCGACTCTGCGAACCCAGGATGGCGACCCCGAAGTCGAGGAGCTTCACCGTGCCGCCGACGAGCAAGACGTTGCTCGGCTTGATGTCGCGATGAATGATGCCGCGACGATGCACGTAGGCGAGCGCACGCAAGAGCTGCGTGAGCAGATCGATCTTATCGGCCAGCGCCGCGCTCCGCGCCGACAACAGGTCCTGCGCCGCAGGCAGCAGCTCCATGGTGAAGTACGGCCCCTGGCGTTCGTCGAAGCCGTAGTCCAGCACGCGCACCACGTTCGGGTGATGCAGTGACGAAAGGATCTCGAATTCGCGGGCGATCGCCAGCCAGGGCTCGCGGGCCCAACCCTTCTGCGCGAGGGGAGCCGGGCCGGAGACCAGCTTCAACGCCACCACGCGCCCGTCCGCGCGTCGTTCCGCGCGGTACACCGAACCCATACCGCCTTCGCCGAGCGCCTCGCCGAGCAGGTAGCTCTGATCGAGGATGCGCGGAGGCTCGGCAATGGGAGCCAGGTAAGGCGAGCTCGAGTCGTCGAGAGCCATGGCCGGAGCTTCGCAGGCTATCACGACTCACGCTCCGCCTGCCCGGACTCGCGATTCGAACGGCTTCTCGCGCCCGTTCTCGAGCATTTCGAGGTCAGGAGCGAGGGGGCGGCACGCTGGTCGGCGCGCCCGCCGGCACGATGCTCACCCGCGGGGTCGAAGCCGTGCTCCGTAAACGTCGTTGCACGAAACGCACGATCCCGCGCCCCACCAGCGCCGCCATCCCAGCGATGACCAATGAATTGCCGACCAGCAGAGACACTGCGCCGTGGTTCAGTAGGCGGCCACCCCAGTGCATGAGATCGGGTAACTGCGACAGATTCGGTCGCATGGAAAACTCGGTCTCGAACAGGAGCCGTGGATTTAGCCGCAGGTCCAGCCAAGCGTAACCGAGAATCAGCAGCGCCAGGCACAGCCAGAGTCGGACGAAGCTTCGTGCCGAGTCCACCTCGAAGTCTAGCACGCGCGAGCGCGCTTTCCGCCTTCAAGGGTTCTCGTCAGAGTCCACGAGAACGCTGCAGCCCGTCAGAACGACTGCACTGTAAGTGTTCCCATCGCGCCCCATGACGCTGAGCGTCTCGGAGTGGGCAGCGGCAAGTGAGCCCACCGGCACGCGGCGCGTGAGGTCACCCGCGTTCCGCGCGCCAGGAAAAGTGAACTCGACTTCATGCCGCAGTGCGCGAACCTCCACGTCGAAGGCTCCGTCGATCTTGCGCTGCTGCAACACCACGCTACCGAGCAAAACCGGAACGCGCACGCAAGCGACGACGCCGCCCGCGCCGCTCGTGTCAGTGACGCTCACACCCGCGGTGATGGCGACTGGCCCGCCCGCGTCAGTGCTGCAGGAAATGAGGCCGAGCGCCGTGAATAGCTGAGCGATTGCCAAAAATCGCGGATTCATGGCCGCACCACCATTCTGAGGCCGATCGTGAGCCAAGCGTGAAAAGCGCTGTCATCGATGTCACTGGAGGACACCTTGCGCCCGTTCTGCTCGGTGGTCGCTTTCGTGAAGCGCCCGAGCGAAAGCTCTGCATAAGGACCGAAGCCCACGAGAGCTCGCAGGTCGAAGCCGCCGCTCAGTTGCGCGTAGGTGAGGCCCGAGGTGGTGTTGGTCTCGCTGTAACCGCGCTGACGGTCGCTCAAGCTCTGCACCGCGCTCTCGAAACCGAAGCCGTAACCGAGCCAGGGGTTGATGCGCTGATCCGGCTGGAACTGGTAATTGCCCTCGAGCCCCAAACGGATGGTGACGACGCTGCAGCTCACGTCGTTCTCGAAGTTCGAGTCGTTGTCGTCACAGTATGCGCTCACTTCGCTGTCGCTGCCCTCAGCCCCGAACCCCAGTTGCAGGTAGGCCCCTGCAAAGATGGATCGCGTGACCTTGGCGCCCAAGTCGAACGCGACCGGAACTTGCCAGGCATAGCGGCGTCCGAGCGTGTCGGATGAGACGCCGGTCGCGTCACCGAAGGGCAGACTGAAGCCCGTGCGGAACGCAGCTTGAAATCCGGTGCGAGGGGGGGGCCCGGCGCTCTCCGGTGGCGGTTTTGCGGCGTCGTTCGCGGCCCACGCGAACGAGCTGACAGCGACCAAGCCGAGCGTGAGAAAGAACGCGAATGACCGCCGCATGCCTAGCGATGCTTTCAAACTCGACCGGCCGTGTCAGCTGGGCCGGACCATGGCGAAAACAAAGGTGCGAGGCTCGCAGCCCTGCACGCTGAAGAGCGCACTTCTGCGTTCACGCTGCAGGGTGACGGAGTCCGCCGTTACAGCATCACGCCAGCGACACACGCCACCAAGCAAGTCGTGAGCAGACCGCCGACCATGGCGCGTAGCGCAACACGCGAGAGATCCGCGCGACGCTCGGGCGCCAAGCTCGAATAGCCGCCAATTTGAATGCCGACGCTGCCGAAGTTGGCGAAGCCGCACAAGGCGTAGCTCGCGATCAAACGTCCGCGCTCGCTCAACCAGGCGGGATCTTTGTTCAGCATTTCCGCCATATGCGAATAGGCGATGAACTCGTTGAACAGCGTCTTCTGACCGAGCAGTCCGGCAATTTTCGAGACATCAGCGCCCGGGACACCGAGCAGCCACGAAAGCGGCGCAAACGCCAGCGACAGCAAGCGTTCGAGCCCCAGAGAGACGCCGATGAGCCGGCCCAGCGCTCCTAGAAGTGCGTCGGCCAGCGCAGTGAAAGCCAGGAAAACGATCAGCATGGCGGCCACGTTGGCGGCCAACCGCAGCCCGTCCGCGGTCCCCGCGGTGACCGCGTCGAGCGCGTTCGCGCTGCCCCGCTCGACTTTCACGCGTAGCTCGCCCGTGGTCTCGGGCGACTCGGTCTCCGGCAAGATCAACTTCGCGATCACCAGCGAGGCCGGGGCGCTCATCACGCTCGAGGCGATCAGATGCCCCGCAATACCCGGCACCACCGGTCCCAGCATCGCCACGTAAGCCGCCAGCACGCCGCCCGCGGTCGTCGCATAGCCGGCCACCATGCAGGCGTGCAGCTCGGACGAGGTCATTTTGGCCAGGTAGGGACGTATCGCGAGCGGCGCCTCGGTCTGACCAACGAACACGTCGGCCACGGTGGAAAAGCTCTCGGCGCCGCTGACTCGCAAGGTCTTGGCGAGAAAGCGCCCGCCCCGCTCGATCACCCAGGGCATCACCCCAAGGTAATAGAGCAGGCTCATCAGCGCCGAAAAGAACAGGATCGTGGGCAGCACCTGGAACGCGAAGATGAAGCCGAAAGTGCGCGGATCGGAGACCAGCCCTCCGAACACGAAGCGCGCGCCCTCGCGCGTGAAGCCAAGCAAGGCCTCGACACCGGCGTTGGCCGCCGAGAACAAACGCGTCACCGGCGTCTTCAGCACCAGAGCTGCGATGATCACCAGCAGCAACGCGCCCCCGCCCACCGTGCGCAGGTTCACCGCGCGCCGCCGCTCGCGCGGGCACAGCGCGAAGGCCAAAGCCAACAGAACGAGCGCGCCGAATGCACTGGTGAGGCGTTCGAGCATGGCGCGCTCGCTCGCGGGCTCAGTCCTTCTTTCCGAGCAACTCGGGCAGCACGCTGGCGCTGCCACCGAGGCGCGCGACGCTGTCCAAGTGGTGCGAAAGGAAAGCCCGGTTGTCGAGCACGCTCAGGTTCTGCAACTCGAGCGCGCCGATGCGATCGGCCGGGCTGAACGGAGCATCCTCCACCCGCTCCATGGATAGCTTCTCGGGGCCGTACGCCATGTAGCTGGCTTGCGTGGCGAGCACCGTATAATCGTCACCGCGACGTAGCTCGAGCGTCACCGAGCCGGACACGCTCGGGGCGATCCAGCGCGTGAGCGCGTCCTTCAGCAACATCGCTTCCGGATCGAACCACTTGCCCTCGTAGAGCACGCGCCCCAGCCGACGGCCGAGCGTAAAATAGAGATCGAGCGTGTTCTCGTTGTGAATGGCCGAGAGCAGGCGTTCCCACACGATGTGCAGAAGCGCCATGCCCGGCGCTTCGTAGATGCCGCGACTCTTGGCGTCGATCACGCGGTTCTCGATCTGGTCGCTCATGCCCAGGCCGTGACGGCCGCCGATCTTGTTGCACTCGACGAACAGCGCGAACAGCGACTCGAAACGCCGACCGTTGATCGCGACCGGCATGCCGTCGGCAAACTCCAAGGTCACCTCTTCGGACTCGATCTTCTGCGAGCTCCGGTACGGCGCGACGCCCATGATCGGTTCCACGATGCGCATGCCCTTGTCGAGCTGCTCGAGGTCCTTGGCCTCGTGCGTGGCGCCGAGCACGTTGGCGTCGGTGCTGTAGGCCTTCTCCACGCTCATCGTGTACGGAAGGCCGATACCGTTCAGGTATTCGCTCATTTCCTTGCGGCCGCCGAAGGCATCGACGAAGCGCTGATCGAGCCAGGGCTTGTAGATCTTGAGCTCGGGGTTGGTGAGGATGCCGTAGCGATAGAAGCGCTGGATGTCGTTACCCTTGTGGGTGCTGCCGTCACCGAACACGTGCACGTCGTCGTCGCGCATGGCGCGAATGATCGCGGTGGTAGTCACCGCGCGCCCGAGCGGCGTGGTGTTGAAGTACTTCTTGCCGCCACTCGACAGGTGAAAGGCGCCGCACTGAATGGCGGTGACGCCCTCGCGCACCAGCGCTTCACGACAATCGACCAGGCGCGCCTCGACTGCGCCGTGTGACAGGGCAATGGCCGGAATCGAGGACGGGTCGGCTTCGTCCGGCTGCGCGAGATCGGCGGTGTAGGAATACACCTTCATGCCGTTGCGTGACAGCCAAGCGACCGCGCAACGCGTGTCGAGACCTCCGGAGAAAGCGATGCCCAGGCGCGTGCCCGCGGGCGGAAGCGTGCGGTAGATACGACTCATAGCGGCCCTGCCGTAGCACGGCCTCGGCAGCGCGAACACGCGAGCGCGCGCTTAAGCACAGAAGCGCGGAGTTGCCGCTAGATCCCGTATTGATCGACGATGCGGGCGTTCGCCGGCTTGGGGGCGACCCGGGCCGGCTCCGCGCAGCGCGACCCCGGCGGGCACGCGGGCCGCGACACGCCCTTGCGCTTCGCGCTCGCGGCGCGGGTCTTTCGCTCGGGGCGGTCCACGCTTTCAGCGCTCTGCGCGCTTTCAGTCGCGGCAGCGCCGGGAGAGGCTTGGCCGGACTCGGGCGCAATCGGCGCGTTCGCAGGCGCCACCGGAGTCGCGCTACTCGCGGCAACGGACGGCAGGCTTTGCGGCGCGTGCGCTTTCGACGTTTCGAACAATGCAGCCGGCGACACGGGGCTCGAAATCGAGTGCGAGAATTGCGGCTGGAAGTGGCGATAGCCGAAGCCGAGCGCCAAACCGAGCGCCGCGACCAGCCCCGCGAAAAATGGCGCGCGACGCGAGTGCGCCGGCGGCGCGGGCGGGAACAGCACGTCCGCGGCTGCCGGCGCCGTTGTCGAGACGTGCTGCAACAAGGTTTCCGGCGCGGCCGTCGCCTCCGGCGGGACGCTCACGAACGCGACCGGCGTCTCGCCCTGCGCTTCGCGCGCGGCAGCCTGGCTCAAGGCCTCTTCGATCGCGGTCCGCCGCTCGCGCAGCGTGTCTTCGCAGGTTTCCTGGACGAACGCGCCGACCTCGATTTCGTGAGCCAGATCGGTCGCCGCAGATAGCTCGTACAGCATCTCGGCGGCCGACTCGAAGCGATCCTCACGCTTGTGCGCGAGCGCGCGCATCACCACGCGCTCGACCGCTGCGGGGTAGCGCGGATCCGCGGCGCACGGCGGGATCACCGGCGCGTTCTTGATGATGCGCTCCAGCGTCTCCAGCGGCGTCCCGACGCCGAAGGGGTGACGACCGGTGGTGAGCAAATACAAGACGATGCCCAGTGAGAAGATGTCCGCGCGCCGGTCGACGTCGTGGCCACGAGCCTGCTCCGGCGCCATGAACGCGAGCTTGCCGGCGACCATGCCGCTCTGGCCCTCCATGGGCGCTCCACTGGTCGCCTTGGCAATGCCGAAGTCGATCAGCTTCACGGCCCCGGTGCCGGAGATCATCAGGTTGTGAGGCGAAACGTCACAATGCACGAGGCCGAGCGGCTCGTTCTTGGCGTCGCGCAGTTCGTGCGCGCCGTGCAACCCATTGCACGCTTGCGCGACGATTTGCGCCGACACACCCAGCGGAATCCGCCCGAGGCGCGCCGAGTTGCGGATCAGTGAGGTGAGCGACTCGCCGTCCACCCACTCCATGACCACGAACAACATGCCGTCGCGCTCGCCTAGATCCAAATACTGCGCGACGTTCGGATGCTGGATGCGAGCGGCGAGCCGCGCCTCCGCCAACAGCATCGGTTCGAGGCGTTGCTTCTCCACCCCATCGGCGAAAAGCGTCTTGATCGCGACCAGCTTTTCGAACCCGCGCGTCCCGCGCAGGCGCGCGGCCCACACTCGCGACATGCCGCCCTTTGCGATGGGCAGCAGCAGCTCGTAGCGGCCGAAGGCCTGACCAGATTTGAGTTCGGTCGGAGTCGACATTCGATTCCAGCGGACCCGCGCGCTATTCGTCGGATTTTTCCAGGCTCTCGACGACTGCGCCCGTCTAAAGATGGAGCGGCCGGACGACGGTCCGGATTAAGCGCGAAGCGTGTATCATCAACCTTCAGAGAGAGAGGACGCAAGGGGGGCGTTCGCCTACCATCGCCTCCGACTGGGGCCGACAATCCGACATTGGGCAATGAGTGAACCGAACACATTTCCAGCGGATAGACCACGCACCAGCAGCGCAGGTGCGTCGCATGGCTCCGCTGTCGGTTCGCAGTTCTTCTATCGCTATCGGACCGCGGACGGGCGCACGGTCGTGGTCGACTCGCTCAGCCAAGTTCCGTCGAGCGAACGCCGTCGTGTCGAGCGCATCGAGCTTGGCCCTTCCGAACCCGCGAGCGCGAGTGAGCGCGCGAGCGCGTTCGCCGAGCACGTCGACTGGCCGTCGTTCGCCGCGGGCTTCGGCCTGGCGTTGGCGCTGGCGACCGTCGTGCTCTTTCTCGCGCGCGGATCGCTGCGCTGGGTCGGGCTGCTGCTGCTGATCGCGGTGTTGGTCGGTGGCTCGGGCGCCTATTTCGGCTGGCTGCGGCGCACCACCGGACAGAGCAGTGACGCTTTCGCGTCTCCCTCGGCGCTGATCAACGACGCACAGCGCGCGGTCGAGAAGCTGAAGCAGCGCGACAGCGAGCAAGATCGCGTGATCCGCGACATTCAACGCGAAGCGAAGTGACCGCGATCACCGCGCTTGACGGGTGCGCGCGTCGAGGTTGTCGTGCCGTTGCATGGCCGCACCCGATCGCCGCTCAGCGTTTCGCGCCTGGGCGCTGACGTGGTTCGCGTACGCGCTGTACTACCAAGGCCGTAAGGGCTTCAGCGTCTCGAAGAAGACCCTGGCGAGGGAACTCTCTCTCGGCGAAAGCACGCTCGGTGCGATCGACACCGCGTACCTGGCAGCCTACGCGCTCGGTCAGTTTCTCAGCGGCGTCGCGGGTGACCGCGTCGGCGCGCGGCGACTGGTGGGCTACGGCCTGCTCGGCAGCGCGGTCTGTTGCGCGCTGTTCGGCTCGGCCAGCAGCGCGCTCGTTTTCGGGCTGCTGTTTCTGCTGAACGGCCTGTTTCAAGCCACCGGTTGGCCCGGAACCACGCGCGCTATGGGCGAATGGACCACGCCCGATAACCGCGGCACGGTCATGGCGTTTTGGTCCACGTGCTATCAGGTCGGCGGTATCGCCGCCAACGCGCTGTGCGGCTATTTGCTCGTGCGCCACGGTTGGCGCGCCGCATTCCTCGGTCCTGCGCTGCTGCTTTCGCTCATGGGTGTCACGATTCTACTCGGGCTTCGGGGCGCGGCGAACAGGGCGAGCGCAGACCCAGTAGCTCCCGCAATCGCGGTCGATCCGCAGGAGGCCGGCCTCGTGCGCGAAGCACAGCGTGCCGTGCTGCGAAGCTCGCTTTTGTGGTCTTTCGGCGTGAGCTACTTCTTCATCAAGTTCATTCGCTACGCGATTCTGTTTTGGCTTCCCTACTTCCTCTCGACCACCCTCGGCTATCGCGCGGATCTCGCCGCCAACGTAGCGAGCTCGTTCGAGGTGGGCGGCATCGTCGGAGTGATCGCAATCGGCACGCTCTCGGATCGCTGGGGCGCAGCCTCGCGCGTACCGCTGAGCGCGCTCGCGCTGCTCGGCCTGTCGCTCTCACTGTTTCTCTATTCCCGGTTCGCGGCGCAAGGCGTGCTGATCAACGTCTTGATCCTGGCAGCGGTCGGCGCGTGCCTGTTCGGCCCTGACTCGCTGCTGTCCGGCGCAGCCGCGCAGGACGCCGGGGGCGTGCGCGCGTTCGCGGCTGCCACCGGCTTCGTCAATGGTCTGGGTTCGATCGGCGGCATGGTCGAGGGGCTGGCGGTGCCGCAGATCAGCGCGCGCCTCGGCTGGACTGCTCTATTTCCCACCCTGATGGTCTTGGCGCTCGCAGCTACCACCGCGCTATTACCTGCGATACTCAAGCAGCGCCGAACCAGCGGGCGCGCGTGAAGCGGAGCCATCGATGATCCTTCTCGACGAATCCTTCGCCGGCAGTCAGTTCGATTCTCGGCTGCGTTGGCACAGCCCTCCAAAAAGTGCGCGCCTGGGCCCCACCGGGCTAACGCTGGAAACGGCGGCCAGCAGCGACTTCTGGCAGCGCACGCACTACGGCTTTCGAGTGGACAGCGGGCACGCGCTGCTGCTGCCCGTTGCCGGCGACTTTCAGCTCGAAACCGAGGTGAGCTTCGAGCCTGTGCACCAGTACGACCAGGCAGGGCTGTTCGTGCGCCTCTCCGAGCGCTGCTGGCTCAAGGCCTCGATCGAGTTCGAAGGCGATCAGCCGAGCCGTTTGGGTTCGGTCGTCACCAATGACGGCTTCTCGGATTGGGCAACCCAGGACGTCGACAACCGCGTGCGGCGCGCCGCCTATCGCATCACGCGCCGCTCGGGCGACTATCTGATCGAGCACGAATCCGCGCCCGGCCTCTTCAGCCAGATTCGGCTCGCTCACCTCGCCGAAGATAGCGGGGAGAACCCCGTGTTCGCCGGACTCTACGCGTGCTCGCCCAAGGCCGCCGGGTTCTCCGCGAATTTCCGCTTCTTGCGCGTGAGTTCTGTGCCTGGTTCGAAATGAGAAGAATTTAGCAACCCGCGTCGTCCACGCTCACCGCGTGGGCGCGTGGGCGCTGCGCGAGAACGGAAGGGAAGCGCCGCTGCGGATCTTCCGCTATCTTTCGTGGGGGTAGCCACGAACCCTCGATAGCCTCCCGACTACTCCTTGAAATACGCGCTCGCCATCGCCACGTTCGCAGTTATCGCTAGCGCGAGCCTTCCTGGGCATGCGCGCAGGAACGGAATCGTGGCGAGCGGCTGTGACAGCTGTCACGGGGGCGTGGGGGCGACGGCAACGATCACGGCGAGTCCAGCGTCCTTCATGCCAGGCGCGGATGTGACGCTGAGCGTGGCCATCAACCGCACGAGCGGCACCACCACGGTGGGGGGCATATTCGTCGCCGCGCCGAGTGTCGGGTCACTTTACACCATCTCCGGTGAAGGCCTCACGCTCTCGAGCAACAACTTGATTCATTCCGCGCCGAAGTCCGCGCAGAACGGCGTGGTCACGTTCCGATTCGGCTACCGCGCACCGGCCACACCGGGCGCGCTGAACCTCGACGTGTTCGTGCTATCCGCGAACGGCGATGGGCGTCCGACCGGTGACGTCGCGGGCAACGCCGCGTTTCGCGCGGCGTTCGGTTGCACGCCGCGCCAGTATTTCTACGACGGCGATGGCGATGGTTTCGGTCGCACCGACGTGCCCAGCGTGCTCGGCTGTGACGGGCAAGCTCCGGTCAACACCAGCCCACTGTCGACCGACTGCGACGACAATGACCAGGCCATATTTCCGGGCGCCGCCGAAATCTGCAACACCAAGGACGACGACTGTGACGGCCAGGTCGACGAGGGCTCGACGCCCACCAACCTGTACCCGGACGATGACGGTGATGGCTTCTACGGGCCAAACCCGGTCGGCCCGGCCGTAGTCGGCTGCGGCTTGCGTGGTTACGCCGCGCGCGGCGGTGACTGCGCTCCCAAAGATCCGAAGATTTTTCCCGGAGCGACCGAGCTCTGCAATCTACTCGACGACAACTGCGACGGCCGGGCCGACGAGCGGGTGCGACCGCGCTGCGGCGTCGGCCGTTGCGTCAGGGAGAGCGTTACCTGCGATGCGGCGGATTGCACGCCAGGCGCGCCGCTCAGTGAGACCTGTAACTTGCTCGACGATGACTGCGACGGCGAGGTGGATGAGGGCGACCTCTGTCCCGCCGGGCAAAGCTGCACGCTCGGAGCCTGCTCGGGCGCGGGCGCAACCACCGGGGGCAACAGCTCGACGGGTGGAACGACGAGCGCTTCGGGCAACCCGAACGTCGCCGGACAGATCGGTGAAACTCGAGGCGGGGCCGCAACGCAAGGCGGCGCGGTCTCGACCGGCGGCGCAAGTACGGGCGGCGCGGTCAGCGCGGGGGGAACTGCGAGCGGCGCCGGAAATAGCGGAGACAGCGGAAATAGTGCGGGCGTTTCTGCACCTGCGCCCGCAGCCGAGAGCGGTGGCTGCCGTGCCGTGCGCGGGCGCCCAGACCCATTCGGGCTGGGCGCCGCGCTCTTGCCGTTCGCGCTGTTCGGGTTAGCGCGACGAAAGACGGCTCGTCGCCCTAGCCAGCGTTAGCAGCGAATTACTCGCGCACGAGCTCATAGTGCAGCGCGCGCTGCGCCGGACCAATGCTGAAGGTCAAGGAGCCCTTGTCCCTCAGCAACGGAACCTCGCCGGTGCGCTCGCCCGACGCGCCCAGCGCGTACAGGTGCGTCTTCTCGAGCGCGCCAGCCAATTTCGACAAGGCAATCTTGGCGCGAATCGGCTCGACCAACGTCGGCGCGGTGCCGGCGTTCATCAAGCGATTGCCGCCCGGCGCGAGCGACATTCCGGTGTTGACCGCGTTGCCCAAGGCGCTCACCAGCACGCGCTTGGCGCTGGCAATCGGCGCGTCGTCGAGCGCGCTCACGATGATCACCGCGAAGGGATTCTCGAACTCGATCGTCGCATTGCCGAGCGCGATCGGAGCGTTCGGTTTGAAGCCCGCAAAGGCCTGACTCCGGGCAGTGTCGACCTCGAAGCGACCGTTGCTCGCGTCATGGCGGAGCTCACCAGTGTTCGAAGTCACGACCGTACCCTTGACATGGCGATCGCGCAGCGCGGTCAGCTCCGCGACGCTCATGCCGCCGCGAAAGTCGACGCCCGTGCGCGCGACCTGCGCCAGGCCCGCCGGCAAGACCGGACTAACGGCACCCTGGAACGCCTCCTTCGGATCGATCTTCAGGCAGGCTTCGAGCGGTGACTTTCGCACGTCGGCACGGTGAAACAACAGCGACACGGCCGGCCAACCCCCGAGCATGGTTGGCTGATCGATGATATCGAAGTTGTTGTTGAGCGCCCCGGCCGCTTCCGGTCGCTTGTTCCCGTCGTGGCTGAGCGCGAACTGAAGTGGGCTCGAGTCCTGGAACGCAGCGTACGCACCCACGAGCAACGCGCCCTCAGCGCGGTAGTCGTTGGGCGCAGAGGTCTGCCACTCGCTCGTCGAATACGGCAGCCCCTTCACGCGCCGGCGCGCGAGAGAGCCGACCACGCCGAGGTTCGGATCCTTGACCATCGCGGCCGGATCCCAGCTGATGCCGGTGTTGTAGCCCCAGCCGCCGTTCGGGTGCGACCAGTACGAGTGACGATCCACGAAGTCGAGCTGAGCATTGGCGAGCAGATCGAGCGGGTGCTCGACCCAGTGATTGCTGCCGGTGACCAAGCCCTGGTAACCGAGCTTCCTCAGTCGCGCCTCGATGCGCCGATAGAACGCAAGCTCGGTTTCGTACAAGAAGCGCAGCGTGTCTTCACGACGCGCGGCGCTGGCGCGCTCCGGTGCATCGGCCATCCACAGCGTCGCATCCACGTTACCCTTGTCCGGATCTTCGTCGGCGCGCAGGCCCTCGCCCGGACCGCCCTTGTTGGCCCAGCGCGCTTCGAGCGCCGCGCGACCACCTGGCACCGCCTTCTTGAGGTAGGTCGAAAAGAGCCCGTTCAGGACCCCGCGAAAGGCAGGCTTGACCGCGAATTCGCCGCTCTTCTGAATCCAGAACAGACTATCTTCGTTGATCGCCTCGAGCAGGGCGACCGCCGGATCCTGCGCATAGCTGCGCCCGGTGTACTGGTTCTTGTGACCCATGAATTGCTCGACGAACCGCTCTTCTTGCGCGATTACCTCGGGCACGAACTCGCCCTCGATCTTGAAGCCGGCCGCGAGCTCCTTGGCGTTCGCCACGCCGTCCGCGTCGGTCAGCTTGCGATGCACCACCATGTCGAAGAACTGGTAGATGCCGCGCTTCTGCAGCTCCTTGATGAAGTAGTCGAAGCGCTCCATCGCGCTGTCGTCCAGCGCGAGCGTGGTCGGTTTGTTGCCGAACACGTTCGGGTTGCTCCAAGCCGCGTCGATGTGGTGGTGCCGCGTCATGTTGACGCCGAGCTGCGCGAGCAGCTCTGCCAAGCGCTCGGCCTCCGCGTGTGAGGGGAAATTCGCGCTGGCCACGATGTTCACGCCCCAAAACCGCGCCGGCTTGCCGTTGCGAAACGCGAACGTATCACCCTTACGAGTGAGTGGCCCGTGCTTCCCGGCGGGCGCGTCGAGCAAGCGGCTCACGTCGAGCGCCGTACCGCGTCGCTTCACCGGATCGGTGCCGGTCCAGGGGAACCAATCCTTGGTGTCGTAGGCGATCGGCTCGAGCTTCACCTCCTGCGTCGAAAGCGACACGTGGTCGAACGCCACGTCGAAAGCCTTGTCGTGCACTGCTGGCGAGAACTGAATCGTGGTCACGTCGTCGAACTGCTGCGGCAGCGTCGGCCCCCAGCCAGACTGACGAAACTCCTTGATCGGCACGCGCATTTCGGTCCACGTAGGCGGCGCCGTAAACTCGTAGTGGAAGTTGTCGTAGTTCTTGACCGCGTTTCTGACCAGCGACACCCAGTAGCGGCCGCCGTCGCCTTTCACGAAAAAGCTCAAGGTCTTGTAGCCACGCAGGTCCATGGCCTTCTTGTCGCGCGACAGGAACACCTGCAGCTGAACCCACGTCCACGGCGCGCGGTCCGCGCCCAGCGTACCCGAGATGTGCGCGGCAAAACCGGGGCTCGCGGACGAGCCTCCGGCCTCTAATTGAAACGGATTGGGCTTCGCCACCGTGCCGAGCGGGTTCTTGTCGAACTCGTACCAAAATCCGCCGGACAACCCGTTCGCTTGCTCGAAATCCTCGACCAACCAATTCGCGAGCGCCGGTGCCGGCGGCGCGCTCGGCGCTGCGGACACGGCCGCCGCGGGCGCCGTCGGCGGGGGTGATGCAGCCGGCGCGCAAGCGTTCGCGAACGCGAACGACCCGAGCAACGCGCACGAAACAGCGGCGCACAACGTGCGTTCAGACCTCTCAGCCATCGATTTTCCCATCCTTCGTCTCACTTTTTGCGGGGCGGGAGCCTAGCCTTCTCACGATCTGGAAGACAACGAAAGTCGATCCGCTCGCGAATTTCGGCGCGACCGGCGTGTGCGGCGCCACGCGAACATCAGCACAGAAAAAAGCGCGCCTGCAGCGCCTTCACGACCTCTGACGCCGGCCAAGCGACAGCCGCAGCCGCTACCATGCGGCGTCACCGCAGCCTGCCCCGATCCATCCGGCGGCTCCTCCGGAGTGCCGGCAGCCGTGGTGAACGCCACATCGTCCAGGCACAGCTCGAACGCGTCGCCCGCGCCCCACTGAAACTGAATCGCGTACAGTGCAGCCGGGCACACGTTCGGCTGTGAATCTCCGAAGCCGAGCTGCGAAAGCTCCTTCCAGCTGAACGTGTACTCCTGCCATTCCTCGCTGGGCGTGAAGGCATGCTGAAAGTGGTCGTTGCAACCACTGCAGACCGCACCCGCGGGGTCACTGTAGCGATCGACGAACATGGCGCGAAAGCGTGTCGCCGATCCACGCGCCCAAAAATGCAAACCCGTGTAGCCCACGGCGTCGTACAGCATCGGCGCGCCGCCCGCGTCGGCCAAGCGAAAGCCGATGCCGCCGCCCCAGGCCGTGAAGCCCTGCCCCGAGATACAGACCGCGCTCTTGCTACCCGCGCGCTCCGCGGGCTCGAGCTCAGGCTCCGTGCGCGAACCGCCGCTGCCGTCGTCGAACGCAAACCAGCCGCCCTGCCGACCCGATTTTGCCGTGATCTGAAGATCGCCGTCTTCCAGGTCGTCGATGGACTGCAGTGGACCGCTGATGTCGCCGCTCAAAGTTTGGCTACCGACCGCACATTGAAAAGCATTCGGCAGCTCGCACTCGCTCTGCACGGTCGCCACCTTGGCGCGCTCGGGTACGTACCCGATTGAGCTCAACCGCACGCCGCAATCGGCCGCCTCAACCGGAGCGCGACCAAACGCAGGCTCGACGCCCTCCCCCTGAACGAACCCGGCGAGCGCATACACCAGCGCGGCATTCCAATTGATCGCGACCTCGTTGCTTTGAAAGTTACCCTGCGAATCTTGCCAGCTGGTCGCGCTCTGCCCACCGCCGACCAAGAGACCCGGATACGGCTCCAGCACTGAATCGGCGCCCGATGGCCGGTGGTGCGGATGAAGCGGCGGAGCGAGACCCGCCCCAGTCACCTGCGAGCGATTGTACTGATTTCGCCCATACAGATACGCGACCTGCGCCGAGCACACGTCCAAGTACGCGGGGGTCGGGTTCAGCACGTTCGCGCCTTGCAGCAGCATGCACGTCCGCGCGATGACGCCGTTGCTGCCCCAGTAGTACGCCGGAAAGTCGCGCCCGTAGCTGCTGAGCCCGTGATACGTGACCAGCGCCTTCGCCACGCGATCGAGCGCCGCCGTGAGCGACTCCAAAAGCGCCGGATCGCGGCCCTCGCGCGCGGACAGCACGTAGGTCAAGAGCCCGAAGTTCGTGGTCTGATCCCAGTCGAAGTTGGGTATGAACGCGGTGGCCGACCCAATCCGACCCTCGAAGTCGGCGAGCACGTCCGCGTCGCCGGTCGTTTCCCACAGCTCAGCCGCCGCCCACACGCGATCCGAAAAGTCGCTCTTCTTGTAAGCGCCCGCCGACAAAACCGAAGAGTCGTACTGAACGTCGGCAGGGTTCTCGCGAAGGTACGCGTACGCCTTCAGCGCCGCAGCGCGCAGCGTCTGCGAGTAGCCACCCGTGACCTCGTCGTAGGGCGCGAACGCGCGCGCCCCTTTGGCCATTGCGGCCACGAACTCCGCGGTCGCCGCCGTGCTGAAGCCCGAGAAATACAGCGTTGTCGGGTCGTCCGCGGGCAGCACGAACCCCGGAAAATTGGGCGAATTGAGCTTGTGATGCACGCGACCGCTGTCGTCCGCGTAAGCCATCTTCAGCATCCAATCGAGCTCCCACTTCACTTCGCTCAAGTAATCCGGAAGCTCGCCGCCATGCTCGGGGATGAACGGCAGCTCGACGTGTTCGAGCCGATCCGAAAACAGCTCCCACGCCGCAAGCAGGGTGGCCACGCTCTCGGCCGCGGTCGGCAAGTAGCGCCCGTAGTCCCCCGCGTCGTACCAGCCCCCCTTGCCATCTCGCGCGACGCCCACCTGACCGTCGACGTAGTCGAGCAGCCCGTCCTGCAAGTGCCCCGCAGCATGTTCGAAGTGCACGCCCTGAAAATCGAACGACACCGGCGTGGACGCGCGCCAGCCATAGAAACCGAGCATCGCGGTAGCCAGCTCGCCGTCGTACACGTCCGCGCCCACCCGGAAGCTCACGCTCTTACCGACGCCGGGTACCTCCAAGTAATACTCACCGGGCTCACGGAGCTCGCTGAAGTCAGCGAAGCGCACGGGCGCCGGCAACGCATCCTCTTTCAACTCGGCCGAGAGCGTTCCGCTGAACGCGAGCGAATCATCCGTCACGCGCTTGACCCGAAACTCCTGAGCGGCCGTTAACGACGCAAACGACACGACCACGGCCCAGCACCCGAGAACAGGCAGCCACTTCATGCGTCCCCTTGATACCAGCGCTTTTGTCGGTGTCGAGCGGGATCTGGAACCGGTCCCATATTTTTGGGTGCGCCCACGCGGAAACGGGCGCGCTGCCCGGCGCGCCGCGGCGTTCGGCCACGCGCCTCCGGCGTGGCTCGCCGCGGCAGCCGCGCCTGGCCGACCCGGTCGACGCCGCGCGAAGCGGGCGAGCAGCGGCGTTGAACCCTTCTGGACCGGTTCGCTCGCACAGCCCTTTGGATTGCCCGCTCGCCGCGAGTACCCTGGGCCGGAGGAGTCCCCCGATGATGCGACTGGTCTGTGCCAACCTGAACTATTCGTCTTGGAGCATGCGCCCCTGGCTCGCGCTCAAGCACGCGGGCGTCGAGTTTCGCACGCACGACGTCGGACTGAAGACCCAAGACGACTGGAAAGATCGCATCCTGGCATTCTCCGGCGCCGGCAAGGTACCGATCCTGGTCGACGGCTCATTGAGCATCCACGAATCGCTCGCTATCTGCGAATACGTGAACGAGCTGCGACCCGAAGCCGGGCTGTGGCCCGCCGATGCGAAGCTGCGCGCGCGCGGCCGCGCCATCTCATGCGAAATGCTGAGCAGCTTCTCGGCGCTGCGCAGCAAAATGCCGACCAACCTGCGCGGCCGGGCGCAAAGCACGCCGAGCGGCAGCGCGGTCGAAGCGGACATCGCGCGCGTCCTCGACATTTGGCAGGCCTCGCTCGGCTCGTCGGGAGGGCCGTTCCTACTCGGCTCGTTCAGCATCGCCGATTGCATGTTCTTCCCGGTGGCCACGCGCTTTCGCACGTACGGCGTGGCGCTGCAGGGCGCCGCGCGCAGCTACCAGGAGGCTCTATTTTCGCTTCCCTACGCGCAGGAGCTAGAACGAATCGCCAAGGGTGCCGAAGCCATCGCCGAATACGACGCAGCTCTCGGTGGAGCCTAGCGAGCGCCCTCCGTGCGCGGGCTCAACCTATTCATCGCGCTCGGCGCGCTCGCAGTCTTGCTCGCGCTCGTGCTCGGCAAGCGCCGCTCGGCTCGCTCGCCGGCATGGCTGTTACTCCGCTCGCTGTTCCCCTCCTGGCGCTTCTTCGAGCAAATCGCGCCGGTCCCCCAGCTGCAATACCGCGTCGCGCCGGCGGACGGTGATTTCGGTCCGTGGCGCGACGCGCTACCGCCCATTGCGCGCACGCCGGGCTCCCTGCTGCTGAACGCTTCCGGCAACCTGCAGCTCGCCTACCAGTCGCTCGTGGAGCGTCTGTCCGACGACCTCGACGGAACGGCTCCCGAAAGCATCCCTGGCAGCGTTTCTTATGAGCTCGTAGAACGCCTGGTGCGGACGCGCGTCGCGCTCACCACCGAAGGCGAAGAGCAGCGCTTCCAGTTCCAGCTGACGCTACCCGAGGGCTCCGAGCCGAGCCCCTTCTTCCTCTCCGCCGTGCACGTTCACCCGCGAAAATGAGCTGGACTCTCGAGCTTGCAACACGCTGGAGTGAACGCCTGCTCGCGCTCTCGGTGTTCTTGCAGGCGATCGAGCTGCTATTGGCGCGCAGAGCCTGGGTAGACGACGGCGTTTGGTCCTGGCCGATCCTGAAGCGCGAGCACGAGGTGCTGCCCTCCCCATTGCGCTGGCTGTTTTCGCTGGTGCTGCCGGAGCGACCTTTCCTCGGCCTGGTGCTGCTCGAGGCCGCTGCTGCGCTCGCGTTCGGCCTGGGCGTCGGGGCGGTCGCGCCGTTTCTGCTGTTCGCTGAAGTCGCCGTTTGCGTACGATTTCGCGGCACCTTCAACGGTGGCAGCGACACCCTCACCGTGCTCACGACCCTTTCGTTCGCGTTCGCCTGGCTGCTCGGTGGCGCGGAGCATCCGCTCGTCGGCAAAGCTTGCCTCGGCTACATCGCGGTGCAGCTCACGCTCTCCTACTTCATCGCCGGTCTGGCCAAGTTGAAGGAGGCCGATTGGCGGAGCGGAGCCGCGCTGCGCGGCTTCGTGCGCTCTCGGCAATACGGTGCTCCGCCCTTCGTCCGGCGCCTGCTCGACGGAGAGCGGCGGTGCCAGCTCCTTTCCTGGTGCGTGCTGCTTTTCGAGTGTGGCTTTCCGCTGGCCTGGCTGGATCCTCGCCTCTGTACCGCTTTGATTGCGCTCGGCCTCGCGTTTCACCTCGGCAATTGGCTGGTTTTTGGGCTAAATCGCTTCGTTTTTGCCTGGGCCGCGGCTTACCCGGCGCTGCTGTTCGGCAGCCAGCTGGTGGCGTCCGCGCGCTGAGCCGCGCAAGCTGACTGCTCGTGCGCCGGATTCCGCTGACAGCGAAGCCAACTCAGCTGGGTGGTCTCTTCACGAAGACGAGCCGCAAATCACCGCTCGGCCGTCTCTAGGGACCGGATGCGCTCTTTCCGCTGCTTCTCTCCCGTTCGGCAGGTGTCTTGCGAAACCCGAAGGCTCGGCTCGGGCCTCGCGCTCGTCGCGGTCACGCTCGCGCTCAGCGCTTGCGGTCCGTCCGAAGCACGTCGCTCGTCCGAGCCGGTCGTGCCTCCCGAGCCTTCGGTCAACTCGCTGGGCCCCGAGCTGAACGTGGACGTCAGCGTGGACCCGAGCACGCCGGGGAGCACCGTCGCGGCAACCGGGTTCGGCGTGCACGGCTCGGTGTACGACAACGCGCTGCACGATCCCTCGACTCCGACTTTGTTGAGCGAGGCCGGAGTCCGCCTGGTGCGCTGGCCGGGCGGTGGGTACTCGGACAACTACCATTTCGCGACCCACACCCTGACGCCGTTCAAAGACGGCAACCCAGGCTACCTCGCGGCGCGCACCGACTTCGGGAATTTCGTGCGAGCGCTCGAGAGCTTCGACGCGCAAGCGATGATCACCGTGAACTACGGTTCGAACCCAAATGGCAACGGACCGGGTGAGCCGCTCGAAGCGGCGGCCTGGGTCGCGTACGCCAACGGAGATCCGGGCTCCGAGCAAGTGCTCGGTCGCGACAGCACGGGCTTCGACTGGCAAACGGTGGGCTACTGGGCATCGCTGCGCGCGAGCGAGCCGCTCGCGCAGGACGACGGCAAAAACTTCCTACGCATCGCGCATCCGGATCCTCTCGGCATTCGCTACTGGGAGATCGGCAACGAGCTGTTCGGCAATGGCTACTACATGGGCGAATTCGAGCTCGACTGGCACGTCCCGTACGACGGCAGCAAACGCCTCGGTCACCCGAACCTGTCGCCAACCACCTACGGCCGTGGCGTCGTTTCCTATGCCCGGGAAATGAAGGCGGTCGATGCCTCGATTCAGATCGGCGCAGTGCTGAACACACCGCCGATGGACTACAGCTGGGGGCCATATTGGAATCGCGACGTGCTGAAGGAGGCCGGCGACACCGCCGATTTCCTGATCGTGCACTGGTACCCGAGCGGCTCCCGCGGGGACTTGCTGGACGCCCCACGCAAGCAACTCCCCGCCATGATGAAGGAGCTTACAAAGGCTCTCTCCGTCTGCTGTCCGGAACGCGCGTCGGCGCCCGGAGTAGCGGTCACCGAAATGGGACCGAACTCCGGCACTGCGATCGATAGCGCCCACGCGCAGGCGATCGGCCTGTTTGCGGCGAACGGCTATGCCTCGCTGCTCGAGCACGGCGTTTTCAACATCGATTGGCTCGAGCTGCACAACGGCAGTTTCATTTCCGAGCGCAGCCAACGGCTCGGGCCCGGCTACAAGGGCGTGCAGCTCGCGAGTCGTCTCGTGCAGAGCGGCGATACGTTCGTGTCGAGCAGCTCATCCGCGCCCTACGCGCTGCAAACGCACGCGGCGCTGCGCAGCGACGGCAGCCTCGCGCTCATGCTCGTCAACATCGCGCCTGCCACGGTGGCCACCGTGACGCTGAACGTGGAACCGGCGTTCGCCAGCGGCCGCGCCGAACGCTACGACTATCGCCCGAGCGGCGAAGCAGCCGATGGTCAGGTGGTCGGCCCGAGCGAAGTGCCGGTGAGCTCCAGCATCGTGGTGGACGCTTATTCGGCGGCGGTGCTGGTATTCTACCCAGAGTGACGGCGGCTGTGGATTGCCTCCCGAGCTCGACCTAGGAGCGAGCCGGTCCAGTTCATCGCCCGCCCGAGCTTGCGCACGGTGTTGAGATCTTGGTTGAGCCGCTCCTCGATCACCTGCAGCCGCGTGACCTTTTGCTGCAGCTCCGCCGCGATGTGCAGCAGTGGATCGATCTCGATTCGAGGCTCATCGGACTCACCGCGCGGCTCGCGCAGCCGTGCCAGCCGATTCTCGGCGATTCGCTCGACGCGAACGACCTCGCTTCGAAAGGCTTCGAAGCGCCGGCGCTTCAGCGTCGCACCGCTCGGATGCGCGGGATCGGAGAGCTCTAACAAGCGCTGGCTATCCGGCTTTACCAGGTCCACGTACATCAAATCGCGTTCGAGATCGTAGATCGGGTAGCGGCTGAGGATGTCTTCGAATCGATCGTAGAAGCTGCGGTCGATCGCTCGAATCGAGTACCAAGCCGCCTCGACGTGGAGCCCCAGCACGTCGAACATTTCCAGCCATTGCGCGGCCGTGATGTGATTGATCCAAACCGGCCGACGCGGTGGCTTGCCCATGCGCTCGTAGAAACGCTCGAAGGTAGGCTCGGTGAACACCAAGTGCGGCCACGGAAACAGCACGTCTCGATACAAGTGCGAGCCCATGGTGCCGCGGTGCAAGCCCATGTTGAAGTGCATTCGGCCGCCCGCCGGAAGCAACTTCATCAGCGTCGTCAGCAATGCAAACGGATGAACGACGTGTTCGAGCGTGCCGTTGCTGTAGATGAAATCGAATTCGCCGAGTGCACACGGATCTTCACGGCTCAGATCGAACAGGCGAAAATCGACGCCTGCGCTGTCGTGCTGCGCCCACTGCTCGACGCAACTTCGCTCGATGTCCACCGCCACGACCTTGCAGTCGAGCTCGGCGGCCAGCGCGCGAGCGGTCTCACCGGGACCGCAGCCGAACTCGAGCACGCGTTTACCGCGAATATGATGCCGATTTTCCAGATCCTGCGCCCGCGCGCGCCCGCGCTGGAGCAGCGTCGCCGGGTCGTAACGAGGCGGCCGCGGAATCAGTGGCTTCGCCGCGTACTCTTGGTTCAGCTCCAAGAACAGATCGACATCGTCCAGCATTGGGCCCAATGCCGGGTTTGTGCCCGCACTCCTCGAACCATCACCGAATCGACGCGCGTCGTGTCAGGGCGGGGTCGTACCGACGGTAATGACGGTCGTCGGCGCTTCGAGCAGATCGCCTTTTCTGCCCTCGGTCTTGACCTTGTGGAGGCCCGTATCGACAACTTCGGCGACGACCTCGATCGCGACTTTCGCGGGCTCGAAGGTTCTGAGCGCGATGTCGAAGCCGGTGAGCGCGGGCACCACCGGCGGCAGCCAATCTTTGACCAACAAGTCGCGCTCGGAGTGATTTTGGAACGCGAACGCATGGTTCACGTACACGATCGTCCGGTCCTCGTCCTCATCCTGACCGGGCATCGGCTCCGGCGGGTTCTGGATCAAGTTCATCGCGGTCGCGAAATCGCGCGCCACTTCGTCCAAATCATCGAACGTGTAAGTGCCGTGTCGGCGTGAGGCTTCGCCCGCGTTGCGCCCCTCGACCGAATAGAGGTAGTCGATGCCGCTCAGGTTCGGAATGTACTCGCCGTTCTCGGCGTCCACGAGTTGAAGGCCGGGAAAGTACTTGGCAAACTCGTTCCATGGGTCGACCAGCACTTCGACCGTGTGCGCTTCCTCGTCCAGATTGGTGAGCGTCCAACTGAGCTGCAGCCGCACGTCTTCCAGGCGAACCCACGGCGCGGTGCCATAGGGCACCATTTCCTGCGCATCGAGCTGGGCCCGCTCTTCCGCGCTCGGCGCGAGAATCGGCAGCTGCACGCCGAGGCGCACCTCGTAGAGCTGCATCTCCTCGTCGTCGTAGACGGGCGCGATCGTCTTATCCATCGCCACCTGCACGCTCGGCAGCGTCTTTTCTTCGCTCTTGCTGCCACAGCCGGCGAGCGCGACGCTGGCGATGGCACACAGCGCGAACAGCGCGCAAGCGGGGGAAGAGGGCCCCGCGACGGGGCGCAAAGCCCCCGCGCAGTCCGCTGAAGATTCGGAGAAATCCCTCATTTCGGCACCAACTCTGAATCAGTATGCCACCCGCGTGCCAGGCCGAGCCTGCTCGCCATGAGCGGCGAAGGCAAGCTCAGCGCTTACTGGGACGGAACGAGAAGGGGAACGCCGCGTTGGTCGGCTTGTCCGCGGTAGGGAACTGTAGGCGGTTGAACTGGCGCGTGATGCAACCTTCGATGCGAGGGTTCGCGAGCGACGAATTCGAGATGCTCACGTTGGTAACCGAACCGCCGGGGCTAATGCCGAAGCTGACGGTGACCCCGCCTTTGAGAGTCGGGTCACGCGACGCGCCGATTTCGTAACAGGCTTGAAACGCGCCCATGCGCGACATCACCACGCGCATGATCTGACCGGGCGAGAGTCCTTGGCCGGGCTTGGCGGCGTCCTTGCCCGCCACCTTGCGCTCACCACCGGCTCCGCTGCCATCGCCGTCACCGAGACCACCGCGCCCGTTGCCACCGAGGCCACGGCCACCCGGACCGCCAGCGCCCGAACCGAAACCACCACCCTTACCGGCGCCCCATCCGGTGTCGAGCGTACCGGAACCAAAGGGTACGCCGTCCGGGCCTACGCCGCCGCCGCCGGGGCCGCCGCCTCGCAGCGCGAACCCGCTGCCCTGACCGAGCACGATGTTGTTGGAGCGAAGGCCGCCGAGCGCGTCGGCGACCGAGCTGATCGTGCCGAGCGTTTTCTTCACTTCTTCCCCGACGTCGCTCGAGAGCACCTCGGCCATGCCGCCGAGACCCGCACGCGGCTCGCCGGTTGCTTCGGTCTTGTCTGCTGTCTTGTCCTTCTGACCGAGCTTGCCTTCGGCGCCTTGAATCTTCTTACCGCCACCCTGCTCTTTGGTGTCCTTGGCGCCGGGCTCCTTCACGCCTTGACCCTTGTCTTCTTCTTTGCCGGCCTGGGGCTCGGGCACGAGCTCCTCCGGCTTGATGTTGAACTGCAGCGCGAGCTCCGCATCGCTGGTGAGCTCGAGCGGCTTCGGGATCATGGGCGGCGTGGTGATGGCCCAAATCAGCGCGAGCCCGCCGCCCACCGCGAGGCAAGAGAAAATGAACGACAGCACCAGCTGCCAGCTGATGCGTCGGCGCTTGGAGAGCGCGGGCGGCGCGTCGGTGAACTGGAAGAACAGCGAGAAGCTGCCGTATTGGAGCAGGCCCCAATCGCCGGGTACGATTGGAATCGGCGCGCCGCTGCGCGCGAGTAACGCGGGGTTCTCGACGCGGCCGCGCAAATGCAGTTCGCCCGAGGTGGCGCCGCGCGCGTCGAGCTCCCAGCCGCTGCCCACTGCGCGGATCGGCGAATCGGCGACCTGCACGTTGTCGGGCTTGGCCACGATCGCGTCTTCCGCGTCGCCGACCGCGAGAGACTGTCCGGAGGCCAGCACGCGCGTTGCGAGCACGGTGGTACCCCACGACGCGGCGGTGCGCAGAACGATTGGGTTTGCTACGGCGGGTTTGCTCATCGGAATGTCGGCTCGTTACGCGTGTCGGAGAGCTCGCCCAAAAACGAGCGGTGGCCCAGCGCACCGGCTTCGAACTCGGCACGCACGCGGCGCAAGAAGTAGATGAGCTGCGGAGACTTCAGCCGCCCCTCGACCTCGATCGCGCCGAACTGATAGGTCTTCACGCCCTCCGGGCCCTCTTTCTCTTTGGCCTTCACGGTGGTCTTGCTCGCGGAGCTCTCACTCGCGGCGGTGCCCGCGGCTTTGACGCGCGTCTCGCCTTCGGTGGTGGGCTTCGAGCTCTCCTCACTCGCTTCGGGCGCGGCCTCGGCGGACTCTTCGGGCTCGGCGGGCTTCGCGACCTTCTTCGCCTTCGGCGCCGCGGGGGCCTTGGCCGGAGCCTTGGCGGCAGGCTTCGCGCGCGCTGCTTTGCTCTGGGCAGCGGCGACGCCGGAGCTCGCCGAAACACCCGCCATCAGCAACACGCCGAGCAGAAACCTCATTACCCGCATGTAGACGACCATAGTTACCCGCCGCAAAAGGGGCCGTCTACGGCGCGGAACGCGGTACTTTCCGCACATTTGGCCATTTCCGAGGAAATCGGGCCTGGCGCGCAGTGGGCTACCTGTACGAAGGTTCAGCCGATTGCCGGCGCGAGAGCGCAGAAAACAGGCTGCAGCCCGCTTGCGTAGCCGGGGACCATGGACTAGCTTCCGCGCCCCACTCCTATGGCCTACGCAGTCATCCGCACCGGCGGAAAGCAATACCGAGTCGCCGCTGGCGACGTGGTTCACGTCGACACTCTCGCGGGCAACCCCGGCGACAAGGTGAAGTTCGACGACGTTCTCTTGGTTGGCGGTGACACCCTGACCATCGGCAAGCCCACCGTCTCGGGCGCGGCTGTCGAAGCCGAGATCGTGCAGCACGGCCGCGGGCCGAAGCTGATTGTGTTCAAGTTCCGCAAGCGCAAGCGCTCGCGTAAGAAGGCGGGCCACCGCCAGAACTTCACCGCGGTTCGCATCACCGGAGTGTCGGTCTAATGGCTCATAAAAAGGGCGGCGGCTCTACACGCAACGGTCGCGGTTCCAACGCGCAGTATCGCGGCGTCAAGGTGTTCGGCGGGCAGTTCGTGCGCGCGGGCGGCATCTTGGTGCGCCAGGTCGGTCAGACCATCAACCCCGGTCGAAACGTGGCCGTGGGTCGTGACTACACGCTGTTCGCCTTGGTCGACGGCACCGTGACCTACGAGCACGACAGCAAGACCAAGAAGCGCGTTTCGGTGTATCCGCCGCGCGACGAGCAAGCGAGCACGGCGAGCTGAGTTACCGCGCGCTCGTCTGTGACGTGGACGGGACGCTGCTCGGCGCGGACGGGCAGATTGCGCGCAGCGACAGCGACGCCATCCGCGAGCTGCAGCGCCGCGGAGTGCCAGTCACGCTATGCACGGGCCGCATGTATTCCGGCACGCGCGCCGTCGCAGCCAGGCTCGGCGTAGTGGAGCCACTCGGCTGCATCGACGGCAGCCATATCGTCGACGCCGCCAGCGGGCGGGAGCTCGCTACCGCGCCGCTCGCGGCAGAGCGAATCCACGCGCTGCTCGGCGCGGTCGAAGAGCACGGCCCGGCCGCGTTCGTGTTTTCGAGCGATCGCGTGTACTTCGACGACGAGGGCTCCGGCTACCTGCCGTACGTGACCACCTGGTCGGATCAGACCGAACAGCTCGGCTCGGTGCTCGAGAGCGGTCATTGGGACGCCACGCGGCCGATCGCCGCGCTGGTCGCGCTCGGCGAGCGCGTTCAGGTCGAGGGCGTGCACGACATCATTCAAGCGCACCACGACCAGCACCTGCAGTCGGTGTACTTCCCGCTGCAACGCGAGAGCTTCGAAGGGGTCTGGGGCCTGATCGTGCGCGCGGCCCGGGTGGACAAGGGCACCGCGCTCGAGTGGTTGGCCACGCACTACGGCGTCACCGTCGCCGAAATGGTGACCGTCGGGGACTGGTTCAACGACGTGCCGATGCTCGAGCGCGCGGGCTGCTCGTTCGCCATGGCGCAAGCGCCGGACGAAGTGAAAGCGGCTGCCAAGAACGTGCTCGTGAGGGACATCTGGGCCGGCGGCGGCGTGCGAGAGGCTGCCGAGCGCTCGGGCCTCCTGTAAACTCCCGAGGCAGTGCCCAAAGTTCGCGTTCTGCCACCCGAGCTCGCCAGCCAGATCGCCGCGGGCGAGGTGGCCGAGCGGCCTGCCAGTGTGGTCAAAGAGCTGCTCGAAAACGCGCTCGACGCCGAAGCGCAGCGCTGTGACGTCGAGATCGAGGGCGGCGGCATCTTGCGCCTCTCGGTGGCCGACGACGGCTTCGGCATGAGCGAGGAGGACGCGGCGCTTTCAGTGGAGCGCCACGCCACCAGCAAGCTCTCCGCGGTGAGCGACTTGATGAAGGTTCGCTCATACGGCTTTCGTGGCGAGGCGCTACCCAGCATCGCCTCGGTCAGCCGCTTCTCGTTGCGCACGCGGCCGCGCGACGGCGACGCGGGCGTCGAGGTCTTGGTCGAGGGTGGCAGCAAGCCGGTCTTGCGCGCGCTCGGCATGAGCGTGGGCACGCGCGTCGAGGTGAACGACCTCTTTTACAACGTGCCGGCGCGCCGCAAATTCCTGCGCTCGAGCGCGACCGAGTCCGGACATATCACCGAGGTGCTCGAGAACGCCGCGCTCGCGCGCCCGGACGTCACGTTCACGCTGGTGCGAGACGGGCGCCGCGTGCGCGAGCTGTTGCGCGTCGGCTCGCGCAAGGAGCGGGTGGCGCAGCAGCTCGGCGACGAAGCGCTGGCACCCTGCACCGGCGAGCGCGGCCCGCTCGCGGTCGAGGCTTACCTGTCTCGCCCTGAATCCGCACGCACCGGGGCAGGCGGGCTGCGCTTGTTCGTGAATGGTCGCCCGGTGCGTGATCGCGCGCTGGCGGTAACCATCGCGCACGCCTACGGCAGCGTGCTCGAGCGCGGGCGTTACCCGCGCGGCGTGGTTTACCTCGAGCTTCCACCCGAGCTCGTGGACGTCAACGTGCACCCGCAAAAAGCGGAGGTGCGCTTCGCGGATCCACGCGCGGTGAGCGACGCGCTGTACGGCATTTTGACGCGAGCGCTCTCGAGCGCCTTCTCGCTGCCGCCTGCGCGCTCGGGCCGCAGCTTCGTTGGCAGCGCGCCGCGCGCCGCGTATCCCACGAGCTCCGCGTTCGGTACCGCGGTGCACGGAAGCCCCACTGCGCCTGGTTCCGCGCTCGACATCGCATCACCCCAAACGGCGTTGCCCGACGGATCACGCGCGCTGGGGAACTCGGCAGACACCGCGAGCGCAGGCGACGGCACGCCCGCGGACCGCTCACCCGCCTTCGCGCCCTACGCGCGACATGGCAGTGCGCCTGGTACCGACTCCCAAGAACACACCCAGGTGGCGAACGCCGCGGGCGCCGACGCCCAGGGTGAATATGCAGCGCCAAGTGCCGCTGCGAACTCCGCTGTTTACGGCGAAGGCGTCACGGCCGCGCTAGGACCGTTGCCGGCTGTTTTGGCTTTCCGCGACTCCGCGCGCTCGCCGATCGAACCCAATCCGAACGTGGCCTGGGCCAGCCTGCGCTTCGTCGCACAACTCAAGCTGACCTATCTCTTGTGCGAAGGGGCGGACGGCCTGTACCTCTTGGACCAACACGCGGCCGCCGAGCGCGTCACCTTCACCAAGCTCAGAAGGCAGTATCAGTCTCGCGCGGTGCCGGCACAATCACTGCTCTTTCCGACCATGGTCGAGGTGAGCGCGCAAGAAGCAGAGCTGGTCGAGAGTCGCGGCAAAGAGTTACTCGAGGTGGGGCTCGACGTGCGTGTGCGCGGCGCGGAGACGGTCAGCATTCACGCCGTGCCAAAGCTGCTCGCAGGCGGTAGTCCGGAGCGCATGCTGCGCGATCTGTTGGTCGAAGCGACCCGTAAGGGTGAGCGCGCCTTTTCCGACGCGGTCGACCTCGCGCTCGCCACCATGGCCTGCCACGGGAGCGTGCGCGCCGGCGACGCGCTGGCCCCGAGTGAGGTGCAGGCGCTGCTCGCCGCGCTCGACGGCGCCGACTTCGCCGGTCACTGCCCGCACGGGCGCCCGGTGGTCACGTTCATCGGCTGGGCCGAGCTCGAGCGCAAGGTCGGGCGACGTTGAGCGAATCTGCGCCGAATACAGCGGACCTTCCGCCCCTCCTGGTGATCGTGGGGCCGACCGCTTCTGGCAAGACCGAGCTCGCGCTCGAGCTGTGTGAGCGGCTGAACGGCGAAATCGTGAGCGCGGACAGCGTGCAGGTTTACCGCTACTTCGACCGCGGCACCGGCAAACCGAGCACGGAAGAACGCGCGCGCGCGCCGCACCACCTGCTCGATATCGTGGAACCGACCGAAGCCATGGATGCCGCGCGCTGGGCCGAGCTTTCGCAGGCGACGGTCGAACGGCTGTGGGCCCGCGGCAAACGCCCGGTCGTGTGCGGCGGAAGCTTTCTTTGGGTGCGCGCGCTCTTGTACGGTCTCGCGCCCGCGCCGCCAGCTTCCGCCGAGCTGCGGCGCGAGCACCAGGAGACGGCCGCCCGTGAAGGCCGCGCGCGCCTTCACCAAGAACTGGCACGCGTCGATCCGCAGGCCGCAGCGCGGCTAGCACCCAACGATCTGATGCGCGTGAGCCGCGCGCTGGAGGTGCACGCGCTCACCGGCGTACCGCTCAGTCAATGGCAAGCCGAGCACGGCTTTCGCACGCCGCGTTACGCCGCGCGCCTACTCGGAGTCGAGCGCAGCCGCGACGAGCTCGATCAGCGTATCCGCGCGCGCGTCGAGCAAATGCTGCGCTCGGGCTGGGTGGACGAGGTCGAGGCACTGCGCGCGCGCGGCTTTGCCGAGACGCGCGCCATGGGCTCGGTGGGGTACCGTCAAATCAGTGAGGCGCTGGCCGCGGGCAGCGCGCTCGACCAAGCGACGCTCGTCGACTCGATCACGCGCGCCACGCGCGTGTTCGCGCGCCGCCAGCGCACGTGGCTGCGCGAAGAAGCCGTCGAATACGTGGATCCGCACGGACGCAACGTGCGCATCGAAGACTAAGCGCCTACGACGATGCGCCCGGCTTTTCGCGGAGCGCAAATAGCCGTCGATAAGTGCGAACGCGCGCGTCGAGATCCGGCAAGCCGCCAGCGCAGCCACGCCCGGCATACGCCGAAATCGTGGAAGCGACCCAATCACCACCACGCTTTCTGCACATGTGGCGACTGCGCGTGAGCGCCAGCGCCGCCTCGGCCGCGCCGTTGAGCGTGGACTCCGGATCGAGCCCCGCCACGGTCAGCCAGCGCTCACGCGTGAGCGAAGCGTGCGTGTGCAGCTGCCACAGGCCGCGCGCGCGACCGTGATCACACTCAAAGGGCTTACAACGCCCATCGTGAATACGCAGGGACAGTCGCGTCTCGTGCCACGCCACGGTGAGCAGCAGTGTCGCGAGTTCTCGTTTCGAGCCGGGCCAGCCCTGTTGGGTCTCCGCTGCGCGTGAAATCGCGTTGGCGATGAGCTCGGCTTGTTGCCGCTTTTGTGCGGCAAATTGGTCGCCCACGTCCTCGTGGAACGTCGGCAACGACGCAATGGCAATAAGAAGATAGGTCGTAAGACTCACGGGATTCGTGCTCCCGTCGCAAATGCGACTCGGCGAAACACCGTTTCAGAGAGGCCCCTTTCTAGCATTCTCTTCGCTAAAGCAAATGCGAAGCTTGCGAGTTCACGCGCTCGCAAACGCGCCACACCGCCGAACTCGACATCGAAGTACTCGATATGACAGCGGATGATCACGGGCCGGCCGGGGGGTCGACGCGTGTGAATTTTCATCGCGAGGAGCGCTTATTTTCAGCCGCTTCGTGGCGGTTCCGTCGTGGACACACTGCTACGCGTAGCGAACAGGCCTCGATAACCCTCGAGGTTTGGGTATGGCACCTTGAATAGCTCGGGTGCGCGTAGCTCGATGTAGCCGAGTGCGCTCACAAGGGCGGCGTCCGCCAGTGAAAAGTCCGTGCTGAGCTTGCCGCCGCGAGCCGAAAGAGCAGTCTCGATTTGCGAAAGCGCTGCGCGCACTTTTCCGTGCTGTCGCTCGACCACAGCCGGATCGCGTCGCTCGGGCGCGCGCCGCCCTTCGAGCATGGCGATCACCACCGCGTCGGCGATGCCGTCAGCCAATGCTTCCCAGCGCCGCACCAGCGCGCGCTCCACGGGCTCGTCGGGGATCATGCGAGGGCTCGGCGCGAGTGCCTCCAGGTACTCGACGATCACGACCGAGTCGTAGAGTAACGTGCCGTCGTCGAGCTCGAGCGTCGGCACCTTGGCGAGCGGGTTCTTCTGCGCGAGGTCAATACCCGAAGCGCTGGGAGCGAGCTCATCGCAAGCTATGCGCTTCTCGCGTAACACGATGCGGACTTTGCGCGCGTAGGGGCTGGTCGGGCTGGTCCAGAGTTTCATGCCTCGGGCGTCGCAGAAGGTCTTTCAGGCGTCAATCAGCGGTGTAGGTTTGACAGCGAGCCGAGGCGAGCGATGCTTGGAAGTGGTGCGCCGCGTCCTACGCTGGATCTCGTTGTCGCTGCTCCTGAGCTGCAGCCAGATCGATGGTCGTCCGAGCGCACCGAGCGCGCCGCCGCGCGTCGCCGCTAGCAGCCCCTCGGAGCGCGCGACCAGTGAAGACGCCAAGCCGGCGGTCGCGTTGCCGGAACCCGCGAACACTTCAGGCACTGCCATCGCCGAGCAAGAGCCCGGCACGGCCGATCTGGATCCGAACAATGACGAGATCGTCGCGCCCCCCGAGGCCATCACAGACTGCGAAGCACGTCTGAACGCGCTCGGCGTGTCGTATGCCGCGGCCGAGCTGAAGCTGCGTACGCTACCCGGTGGACGGGTCTGCGGCGCGCCGCAGGCGCTGGTCTACAAAGGGCGTCCCGGAGGTATACGCTGGAGCCCGCCACCGATCGTGACCTGTAACTTGGCGATCGCGCTCGCGCACTTCGAGCTAGTGGTCGACGCCGAAGCCAAACAGTACCTTGGCACCAGCGTGCGTTCGATCGAGCAAGGCGGCACGTACAACTGCCGAACCATGGCGCGCTTTTCCAACATGGTAAGCGAGCACAGCTACGGCAACGCCATCGATCTGCGTCGCTTTCGGCTGAGCGATGGACGCACCGTCTCGGTGCTCGAGCATTTCGGCCGGCCCGCGAACGAACCGAGCGCGGCCCCAAGTAAGTTCTTGCGCGCGCTCGCGCGTAAGGCGTTCGACGACGGCGTCTTCTCGGTCGTACTCACCGAATTCTTCGACCGCCTCCATCGCGACCACTTCCACGTCGATATGGCGCGCTATCGCGTCGACGGCACGCGCTGAGCGCCGCGCCGACACTGCCCCCCCGCGCAATTCTAGCGACGGCCGACAGTGAACCGTGGCTGGGGGGCTGACGCTCGATGCACCGCCGGCCGTCGGAAGTCTTATGGCACACGCCGAGCGAAACCCGGAAGCGCGATCGACCGTTTTCGCCACCCGAGTCCAACCTCGAGGGTGAGCGCCGGCTCAGCCGCCGAGAGCGATCGAGCTGTCGAGCAATTCCAGAAACGTGCTCGGGCGCGGCGAGGGCTGGTCGTTTGGCTTTACGGTGAACACGACGCCACTCTCGAGCGGCGGTCGACCCACGAGCTCCGGTTCTGCAGGCGGAGAAAATTCGGCAATAGGCAGCTCTGCGATCGCGGGGAGAGTGGTCACCACCTGTGCGCCAGGTGTGGGCGCCGCGTTCTCGATGAACTGAGCCTCAGCGGCCGGCCGCACCGACTCTCCCGTCTTTTCGCGATGCGCATCGAGTTCCTCGCGCGCTTCGGGCGGCGGCATCAGCTCGTCGTCGTAGCGTCCGGCCGCTTCGAGCGAAGGCAGCGACGCCTCCAACTCCTCGGGTTGGGGTGGTGGGGGCGGGGGCGGAGTCGCGGGCGCGTCGAGCTCCAGGCTCGGTCCGCTTCCGCCCTCCTCGAGTTCGATCGTCTGACCCAGCTGCTCCACCGTAGGGCCGGCCGCTGCTGCTGCCGGCATCGACACCGCACCGAACGGTGGCTCGAGGGAGTCGAAGCCCGAGCCGCCCGTTGCGGTTCCCGGAGAAAGGTCCGCCTCCAGCCGATCGACGTCCGGAATGTGTGGCGAGCCGAGACCGGTGGGGATGGGCGCTTCCTGCGGTCCGGATTCCGGAGGGGGGGTCTTCAGCGGAACTTCGCGCCCCTCATCGAGCAGTGGCTCCGAAGCAGAATCCAGAAGGGCTGCGGCGCGGGGCCGCTGGGACGACGCGGGCGGCTCTTCTTCCTCTCGAGTCGTGTCGAAAGGTTCACGCGCAGCGACGCCGCCACTCGGAGGCACCGACTCCAACATGTCCGACGGAATTTCGTCGAGGACGTCTTCCTCTCCGAGCGCCTCGGGCGGTGGAGTGTCGACGAGCTCCAAAGTCGCAGGCACCACCGTGTACGGCACGTAAGCAGCCGCGGGAGCGGGCGGCGGTGCTGGTGCTGCCGCGACCGGTTCCGGCGGCACTTGCCGCACGGGCGGTGGCAGCTGCTCTTGGGCGCGCGGCTGGCTGCGCGCCGTGTCGAGAAGACGGCTGAGCGGCAGCCTGGCTTCGGTCGCACGGCGCCGCACGCGATCGAGGAGCGCCTCCAAGCGCTGCAGGCGATCTTCGGTATTCATGAGTTCCCCCCGCCGCGGTCGAGACGCGTGAGCGCCTCGCTCCAGGGCGTGCCCGAGTTCAGCCAGTCGCGAACGCGCTCGGAGCCGGCGCGACTCGAAATCAAGAAGCGGGTACGCGCGTCGTCTCGCACCAAGCGCACCGCGCCGACGTCGCGACCGAACGCGCGCTGGAGCGCACCTTCGAGCACGCCCGCGAGCAGCTCGTCCCCCGCGGCCCCGAACGGAGAGCCCGACACGCTGAGCACCAGCGCACGACCCCAGCGCTCGAGACCGAGCGAGCCGAGGCCCATCAGCGCGAGATCGCCACCGAGTTGCTCCACGACGGTTTCGATTTCGGCGCGTGACGGGTCACCGAGCCGCTCCGCAGCGCGGCGGCCGGCCTCGGTCCCGACGCGGCGCGCGAAATCGCGGCGAACCTCGGGATCGCAGCCTTCGCAGAGCGCGGCCAAAGCGTCCGCGGGTATCAGCACGCGTTCGCTGCTGCCGCGCACGGCGATTTGCCCGCGGCCGAGATCGAATTCAACGCTGTAGGAGGGGTCGAAACGCGGCGTAGCCATTTTGAGGGCGATTCCGCCCAGGGCGCAGTATAGGCCGGGCTGAGCGAAACCTGTCAAATCTCGCGACTGTGAATCATCATCGGGCCGTGCCCCGAGCCCTCGCCCTGGCCGCCTTGCTCGTGCTCGAGCTCTCGGCGCTCACGGCACGGGCAGGCATGCCGCGGCGGGAGCCGCCGCTCATTCTGGGCGGCGCGAGGCCCCCGGTCACGCGCATCGTGCCCATCGATCCGCGCTTGCCCACCGGCGCGCACTTCGAGAGCAAAGCGCGACCACCCGGCAAAATGCCGGTTTGCTCCGTGATTCGACCGCTCTGCGTCCACGCCGAGCCAGGCCAAGCGGACGAAGCCAAGCTGGCCCTCGACAACCTCGAGCTCGCCTACGACCGCCTGGTGCTCGCGCTGGGGCTACCCCCGCCGCACGGTGATGGCGTGCTCGGTGGGAGTGCGGCGCTCGATGCCTACCTGACCCCACCTTCTGCTCAACTCGAGGTCCACGCGGGGGAGCCCGAACCGGGGCCGTTCACGGAAGCTTCGGCGTTCTGCGAGCTACCGAGCGGCGACCCTTTCCTGCTCACTCGAAACGCCACGCTCTGTGTCGGCGAGGCGATCGCGCTCGGCCTGGACTCGAGTGAAACTCCGCACCTGCGCCGCGCTTTCGCAACCTGGCTGTGGTGGGCAACGGGGCTGCCGACTGCGCTCGATGCCGAAGCGATCGACACAGTGCAAGCGCATCCGGAGTGGCCGATCGGCGATCGCGATCGTTCGGCCAGCAGCGAGGGCTCGGCGTTGTTCTTCGAATACCTGGAGACCCTACGCAGCGCGGCTTCTCCTGGTGAGCTCTCGAGCGCGCTGTTCGCGGCGTCGGCCTCGCCCAGCGAACCACGCGGCCTCGAGTACGTGAACGAGCCGGATCTGTTCGACGTGCTCCGCCACTCGCTCGACGAAGAGCCGGCGCGCTTCGCTTCGTTGATGATCGACTTCACGGTAGCCCGCGCCTTCGTGGGTGATCGGGACGACGGCTTGCACTTGCCCGCTCTCGCCTGGTCGGGTGATTTCGGGCGCGTGCGCTTCGACTGGTCCGTGAAGTTTTCGAGCTTGCCGCGGCGCGTGCTGGTTCATCCGGCGGTGGACTCGACCGGCTCGGTGCTGATTTGGCTGGACCTCGACGAGGTCGCGCTCGGCTCGGCGCTCGGTCTGCGCGCCGAGTGGGAGCCCCCGGTCAGCTTTCAATGGCAGCTCGTGAAGCTCGGCATGGACGGTGAGGAGCTCGGCCGCATCGACATCCCATATCAAGAGCGGGGCCGCGACGCGGAGGGTCGCATCAGCAACCTGGAGGGCGCGCGCGCGGTGCTGATCGTGGGGACCAACCTGGAAGGCATCGATTTGGCGCACCCGTTCGACCCCGACGTCGCGCCGTTCGAACCGCACGCAGCGACCGTTTACCTGGTGCGTATGTAGCCGCGCCAGCGGGCTACCAGTGCGAATAGTCGCCTGAGACCACCACCCAGGCGGCAATCGCGGCGTTCGCGACCGTGTGCGCGGTGAGCGCTTCGCCAATGCGCCCGCGCCAGAGCTGCAGCAGCGCGAACACCACCCCGGAGACCGATGCAATCAGCCAACGCTCGTGCAGCGCGCCGAACGCGAGAGACGACGCCACGAGCGCGAACGGCGCGAACCGCCGCGGAGACACGGCGGTGAAATCGCGCTCGATCAACCAGCGCATGAGATAGCCGCGAAACGCGAGCTCCTCACACAGGGGCACCACGCTGACCGCGCCGAGCGCGCGTAGGAAGACCCAGCCCAGCGTCGCCCGCTCGGGCAGTGGCGTTGGCATGGCACGCGCGTGCGGGTCCGGTATCACCAGCCAGGCGAGCCCCACCGCAAGGCCGACCAGCACCGCAATCGGCGAACCTCGCCAATCGAGCTCACGATAGAAATGCCGGTACGCGAGCAGCACCAAACCCGAGCTCACGATGCGCAGGCCATAGGCGCGATCGATGTCGGTCGCAAACAAGCCGGTCAAGAGTGAGGTTGCGAGCAGCGTGAGCAGCGGCAGCAGATAGGCGGCACTCGGGTTTTCGTGTGCGCCATCGTCAACGCTTTGGCTGCGGGAAAAGAACGAGAAGCGACGGCTGAGCGCGCCGAGCCCCAAAGCGATCGCGCAGAAAGCTACCCAGCCTGCCTTCGAGTGAAAGCCACCTTCGGCCAGCGTCGGGCTCACCTGGGCGCCGATTAGCATCAGCAATACCAGACGCATCACGTTACCGAGCCACATGGCGCCGATACCGAGCGGCAACAGCAGCCACGCATTCGGAAAGCGCAGCGCGCGCCGGAACGCGAAGAGATACACGGGCAGCAGCACGGCGACCAACCCCATACCTTCGAACCCACTGCACTCGTCCGCGATTCGCACCTGAAAGCTTCCGAGCCGCAGCACCCGGGTTTGCGCGTCCGCCGCGACGTCGGACGAGAATGCGTGGAGCACGAACGTGGTCGCCGACAGCGTGGCGCGCCCGAGCGGCTGCCAGAGCCACTTCGAGCGCTCTCCGGCTGCCCAGGCCAAAAACCCCGCCGGACCCGCCAAGAGCAGCACGCCGGCGAGCGCGTAGACCTCCGCCCGGGTCACCCGAAACAAGCCGAAGACCAGCGAGCAGCTACTGGCCACGCAGAGCGTGAGCCAGAGCGAGAGCCAGAGCGCGGCCGGGCCCGCGGGTGGCTCCGAACTGCCCAGCACGAGCCCGGTGATCAGCCAGAAGCCAGCGAACAGCGCGCCGTGCAGAGCGAGCCAGGGCGGCCGCAATCGCGCTTCGACATTTCGAATCGCACCGAGCCGGTGACCCAAGAGCAGCGTCGCCATGCCGGTGAGCACCACGACGAGTCCGGCGCGCCCGGCGTAACCGAACACGCCCCAAAGGCCACCGCGAGCGATCAGCGGCGCAGTGTCGAAACGAATCGATACCAGCAGATACTCAGCGAGCAGCGCCGCCGCGGCGACTGCCGCGGAAGGCAGCAACGAGAGCCCGCGCGCGCGGACTGCAGGCAGCGCTGGTGAGCCGCTCAGGAAACACCCCCTACGCGCGAATCAGCGCGCGCGACGACGACGGCCAGCAACGACCAGCGCCGCGCCAGCGAGAAGGGCGAGCGCACCACCAGCTGCCCCGGCATTGAGCTCAGGCACGTTGCGCGGCGACGGACCCGGACCAGACCGAGGCTTGGCGCTTGCAGTGGCGGTAACGAGAGCAAACGAGAGACCAAGAGCAGACAGGAGTAGAGACCGTTTCATGCGTGGTTTCTCCAAACGGTGCCAGCGATACAAGGCACGTCAATTTGCCACCCTAAGGAAGCCTCAAATAATTTGCAACGAATAAGCGACACAGTGCGCGCCGCACTCTCACTTACATGCCTCCACCCACCCACGAATGTGAGTGAGCGCGTTCAGTACTCACCTTCCGAGTGTGCAGGAAGTGCTGGCGCAGAAAGAGCGCGTGTTTCTCGCGCCTAACCCTGCGGAAAGTAAGGCCGAGACCGCGCGCCGGCGGCTCGAGAGCGCGAGAAAGAAGCGCTCGGCAAGCGGCGCAAAGGCGGGCCCGGCGAGACGAAAGGACCACTCGCGAAAGGACACGAGGGCCCACAAACAAGTGAGGAATGCCGCGGGACCAACCCAAACCTCACCCGCGTCGCCGACGACGATGAGTTCGTCGGAAAGCCACGGCAGATCGCCAAACTGCGCCTTCGCCTCCTTCCCCGTGCACGGCAGAAAGCGGAGCTCGACGTAGCTTGGTTGTTCGAGCATCCAGCTGCAACAGTGCTGGCAGAGCGCGCAGGTCGGATCGAAGAGCACGGTGAGGGCGCGCGGCGAACGAGCGCGCTGAAAGCGCTCGCTCGCCAAAGCCTCCACGTCCATCAACCAATCTTGGGTGTTCATGGCGGACTCCTTACTTCACCCGGAATCACGCTTCAGCGGGCGCTCGATATAGCTGGGGCTTTACCGGCGGTGGTGCGAGGCGGATTTGGCCGCGACGACGCAGGCGGTGAAAGACGTACAGATTCGCGAAATGCATGACGCCGAGCGCGAGCAGCAGCGCACCGAGCTTTGCCGCCAGGGTCTCGATCGCCTCCACTCCGGTGAGCGACGGGGACCCCGCCTTCAAGGTGACGAACGCATAGCCCAGGTTGATGAGATAGAAGCCGACCACTAGCAAGCGGTTGACCGCGCCTGCCATGCGCGGATTGTCGGCGAACACGTCGTCCAGAAAGACCTCGCCATTTCGCGACAGCGTGCGCGCGAGCCAAATGGTGAGACCCACGCTCGAAAGCGCGTACACGCCGTAGACGACGACCAGATGCTGGGGGCTCGAATAGAGGGTCATCGTGAAAACAACTCCTTTCACCCGCTCTTACAGGGCAGCCGGGTGCTGGTTGCGCCCGGCGAACCTTTTTGTTCGCTGCGGCCGCAGCGCTCAGGGAACTTGGCCTGAAAACGCGCGAAATACCGAGAATATTGGAGGAAATAGCGAGAGCGCGAGGCCGACCCACAGCCACGGCTCCCGGCGTAACGAGCGGTGGCTGCGCTGCGCGTCCAGCACCACCATCCAAACCAGATACAGCATCCCGAGCTCCAGCACGCCGCCGAGCACCGGAATGTAGCTGGCGAGCGCTCGCGCGCGGGTCTGCTCGATCCAAAGCCGCAGCACGAACACCGCGTCGATCACCAGCGCGATCACCATCACCGCGCGCGGGGATCGTAGCGCGCTCTCGGGAGCCGGAAGCTCGACCCCCGCGTGTCGCCAGTGACGGCGCAGGAGGCCGTAGGTGCCGAATGCGACCGCCCAGCCCAGAGCCGCCGCCAAGGTCGGCGCGGTCTCGAAGCGAGCTGCGGTCGAAAGGCGGCCGTCCGCGAGCCGCTCGACGCCGAAAGCGATGAACGGCAAGGCATCCCCTGGCTCGAGCACGCGCGGCGTCACCGACACCAAGAACGCGAAAATCGACAAGGCGGTCGCGCCCGCCAAGATCAGCGCTACCGCGCGCTGCCAACTGAGCTCTTCCGGCGGCAGCCACGCGCTTGGCGAAGAAGGAATGCGTGTCGCCGAAACGAGCGGGAGCGCGGCCGCGAGCGCCGCTTCGAACTCGGCCGCGCTTTCGAAACGCTCGCTCGGCTCGAGAGCGATGGCGCGATTGACCAGCGCCGACAGCGGCGCCGCAATGGCGCTCTCACCGGGCTTCGGCAGGCGCCCGCTGAGCATCTGATGGAGCAGCACACCGAGCGCGAAAATGTCGGCGGGCGGCGCCGGAGCGTCGCCGCGCGCCGCTTCCGGAGCGATGTAACCCGGCGTGCCGAGCACGCGTACGCTTTCGGTGATCGGTGCGGTCGCGCTATCGCGCAGCAAGCGCGCGATGCCGAAATCGGCTAGCTTGGCCGTGCCCGCCGCATCGAAGAGCACGTTCTCGGGCTTGAGATCGCGGTGAACGATGCCATGCTCGTGCACTTGCGCGAGGCCCTTGCAAAGCTGGATGGCGACGTGGACGGCCTCGGGCGCAGGAAGCGGAATGCGCGTCGAGAGCGGGCCCCCCGCGGCGAACTCCATCACCAGGTAGCTCGCGCCATCGCTCGCGGTGCCGAAGTCGTGAACCTGGAGCAAATTGGGGTGCGAGAGCCGGGCCAGCGCGCGCGCCTCGCGTGCGAAGCGCGCCTCGAACTCCGGCTCTGACGATAGCTCGGGAGGCAAGAGCTTCACCGCGACCGTGCGGTCGAGTCGTTGATGGCGAGCGCGGTACACGCGGCCCATGCCACCGCGGCCAATTTCGCACTCGACGGTTAGCCCCGAGAGCTCGGGCAAGCCCGGCTCTTCGTGTTCTTCCCCGACCAAGCAACGCGGGCACAGGCCGAGCGCTCCCTCCGGCGCAGTCAAACCGCAGCGCGGACAGACCGCGCTCACGCCGACAGCACCTCGAACAGCTCCCGCATCTCTTGCTCGATCTCCCTGTGCTCACACACGGTATCCGCGACTCGCTGGCGAAGCAACTGGCGCAGGCGCGTGCGCGCTCGATGCACGAAAGACTTGAGCTGCGATAAACTCATACCGTAACGCTGCGCGAGCTCTTCGAACGGCGGCGCCGAGCCAAAGCCGAACAGCGTCTCGATCAGCTCGAACGGCCCGCCACGGCGCCCGTCCGCGAACTCCTGCCGAAGCTCGGATAGCGCGCTTTGGAACAACTCGACCGCCCAAGCCCGGTCGAACGAAAGCTCCGGTGATGGCTCGGGCGAAGCGAGCCACGCTTCCACGTCCGAAAGCTCCAGCTTGGCGCGCCCGCCACCACGCTTCTCGGCGCGGCCCTGGTGCCACAAGTTGCTCAGGTAGTGCAAAAACGCGGTCTTGAGATAAGAGCGCAAGCGACCCTTACCGGGGTCGAGCCGCGAAAGCAGATCCCCTTCCAGAAGCTGGAGCGCAAAGCCTTGCACCGCGTCCTCGGCTTCGACCGGGCCGAGGCCGCGCTTGCGCGCGATCACGAACAGCGCCTTGTAACGCGGCGAAAGCAGGTCGGCGAAGGCCTGGCTACGACGTTCGGGCTCGTTCCTCGCGGCGAGCACGAGCGTCCAGCGGGTCTCCGGAAACAGATTCCCGGCTCGCGCTGGCTGCCACTCCTGCACGCAAACCTCAGCCGGCCGTGTTGGCTCGCCGATACCCGAAGAATCCGCGCTTCTTGATCATGTCGGCGATTTCGCCCGGCACGGCTTCTTGCCAGCTCGGATCGCCGCTTTGAATCAGCTCGAGTACGTCGCGCGAGAAGATGCGCAGACACTCGCGCTCGAAGCCCTGCAGCTCGACGATGTAACGACGATCGACCAAGTAGCCGTACAGCTTCGCGAGCTCCGCCGGCGGCTCGAAGTTCGAGGCCGTGGTCAGCGTACCCTCTTTCGAGTCGAGCAGCGGGTACACGTAGAGCTTGGTGTCGTTCTTGAAGAGCCGCCCGAAGCACTCGAGGATGCCGCCGTCGAGGTCGCCGTAGTATTTCTCGTCGAACAGCGGCGTGAGACTGCCCGCGCCCAGCACGATCGCCACCGGCTTCTGCGTGTAGCGCCGGAGGTAACCGGTCAAGCGGTAGTACTCGGAGTAGTCCGAGATCAAGACGGTCTTGCCGGCGGCCGCCAGCACGTCCGCACGCGCCAAGAAGTCACGGTAGTCGACGTCGCCCTTCCCGCTCTCCAGCAGGTTGCGCATGGTGATTTCCATGAGCTCGACGATGTTTTCGTCGGGGCCGACCGCGCGCGTGAACTCTTCATGCGCACAGCGAAGCATATCGATGTGCACGCGAGTTACCGGCACGAACGCGCCGCGCTCGATCAACACCGGGCGTTTGTACAAGACCTCGGAAGGCTGCAAGACTTCGCCCTTGGGGTCGAACAGCGCGGCGCCGCTCAGGCCGAGCTGCACCAAGCGTAGCGCCATCACCCGATTGTCCACGTGCCGAAACTCGATGCCCGAAAACTCGATCAGGTCGATTTCGATGCGCTTGGTGCTCAAATTGTCGAGCAGCGATTCGATCAAACGATCCGGGTCATGGTGCATGAAGAACGCGCCGTAGAGCAGGTTGACGCCCACTACGCCGAGCGCCTCTTGCTGCAACGCGTTTTCGTTGTCCAGCATGCGCACGTGCAAAATGATCTGACTGTCTTGGTCCCTGGGGTGCGCTTGGAAGCGCACCCCGAGCCAGCCGTGACACTCGTTCGTGCCCTTGAAGCTCTTGGCCGCGACGGTGTCGGCGAAGGTGAAGAACGCGGTGGTGTCGCCACGCGCCTCGCGCAAACGTTCGAGGTTCAGCTGATGCTCGTAGCTCAGCATGCTCTCGAGCCGCGCGCGGCACACGTAGCGCTGGGTGCGCCCGTAGATGGCGTCGCTCACCGCCATGTCGTAAGCCGAGATGCTCTTGGCGATGGTGCCCGCGGCAGCGCCCACCCGGAAGAACCAGCGCACGACCTCTTGGCCTGCGCCAATCTCGGCGAAAGTGCCGTAGCGGCGCGGGTCGAGGTTTACCGCCAGGGCCTTCTGGTGCGTATCGAGCGGGTCGCTGGACGTGGGTGTCGCGTGGGATCGCATGGCTGTATTGGAGGCGGGGCTCGGCAGTTCGGGGGGAAGGGGCCGTAGCTTAGCTGCTCTCGGTCAGGGTGCGGCGGATCCGTTCGGAAACATCCCGTTCACGTTGCGAGCCGGCCGTTGTGCCCTGCAAGAGCCCCGCCAAATTCACCAGGTCGAAACGCTGCGAAGCGGCTCGGAAATTCGGCTCCAACCTTCCGCCCGATTCGCGATAAGCGGCCGCGAATTCGGCGACGAATTCGTCGGGAAGTGCCCAGCGTAGGAGCTGCCCGATGTCCATTAACGCGCTCCCGGCGTAACAGAATTCCCAATCGAGGACGAGCAACCGATCCCCCGCCCAATGCAAGTTCGAGACTTTGAAGTCTCCGTGTAACAGTACCGAAGGCCCCGCGCTGTCACGCAGCGCCGAGCGGTGCCGGTCGAAGAAGCGCCGCACGGAAGGCGCGAGGTCACGCGCGTTGCTGAGCTCGCTCGACGCGAGTGAACGCTCGGCGTAGCTCGTGAGCGCGTCGACGAAGTCATCGAACGGCAAGCGCACGCTCAAATCGGCGCCTAGCTCGCCGCTCTGCGCGAACGTGCGAGCGTGAATTTCAGCGAGAGCCTGACCAAGCGCACGCGCGTGCGCCGCGCACGGCTCGAGCGGCGAATGCGGTACGTACTCGAGCCGCAAGAAATCGGAGCCCTGCGCGAGCACCGCCGGCACTCGAAAGGAGCGCCAGCGCATCGACAGCACGCGAGCCTCTTTCTCGGCGCAGCTCGGATCGCGCCGGTAGATGCGCAGAAGCTCAGCCTGCCCAACCCGAACGTTCAGGTTCGCTTGCCCGCCGTCGAGCCGTTCGAGCGGCTGCTGGCATGGCCCAATGCGCCGTTCGACCTCGGCGCGATCCCAGGCGCGCGTGGTCTCGGCCGCGACCCAAGCGCGCTCGGGGTTCTCGAGCACGCCCGAGCCGAACATGCCGCGGTCAGCTCGATGAATCGACTTCGAATAGCCCGGCCGCGCCCATGCCGCCGCCAATGCACATCGACACGATCCCGAGCCGCCCGCCGCGCCGGCGGAGCTCGTGGAGCAGCGTCGCGGTGAGCTTGGCACCCGTGCAACCGAGCGGGTGGCCGAGCGCAATCGCGCCGCCATTGACGTTGAGCTTCTCGTCCGGAACGCCCAGCTCGCGCGCGCAATACACCGCCTGCGCGGCGAACGCCTCGTTCAACTCGAACAAGTCGATGTCCGTGATCTTCAGGCCGGTCTGCGCGAGCAGCTTGCGGATCGCCGGCACTGGGCCAATGCCCATCACGTCCGGGTCGACGCCGGCGACCGCGTAACCGCGCAGACGCCCGAGCGCGCGCACACCGAGCGCCTGCGCCTTCCTCTCCGAAAGCAGCACGGCTGCAGCCGCGCCGTCGTTCATGGGTGAACTATTGCCGGCGGTCACCGTGCCATTGGTCTTGAACGCGGGCTTGAGCTTGCCCAGCACCTCGAGCGTGGTGCCCGCGCGCGGACACTCATCGACTTTGAAATCGATTTCGCCCACTTGGCCGCCTTCCAGCACGCGCGCTTTCACCGGCACGATCTCGGCCTCGAAGCGGCCGGCTGCAATCGCCGCGAGCGCCCGCTCGTGCGAGCGCACCGCGAATGCATCTTGCTCTTCGCGGCTGACCCCGAAGCGCGACGCCACGCGCTCCGCCGTGTGGCCCATGGAGATATACGCCTCCGGGTAAGTGTCCATGAGCTTCGGGTTCAGACTCACCTTGTTGCCGCTCATCGGCACCATCGACATCGACTCGAGCCCGCCCGCCAACACCACTTCGGTCAGGCCGGTCTGAATCGCGAGCGCGCCGTGCACGATGGCCTGAAGCCCGCTCGAGCAAAACCGATTCACGGTTTCGGCCGCGACGGTGTTCGGGAATTTGGCCAAAAACACCGCGTTTCGCGCCACGTTCAGGCCCTGCTCGGCCTCGGGCATGGCGCAGCCGAGCACCACATCTTCGATCTCTTCGGGCTTGAGGCCCGGCACGCGCTCGACAGCGGCGACCATGGCCGCGGCGGCCAGATCATCCGGGCGCGTGGCGCGTAGAGTACCTTTGAGCGCGCGCCCAACGGGGGTGCGCACGGCGGAAGCGACGATCACATTCAGCGGAAATGCCATGGTGAGTCCTTTCAGTTACGAAGCGGCTTTCCCTGCATGAGCATGTGTTGGACGCGCAGCTGCGTTTTTTCCTCGCCGCACAGGGCGAGGAACGCTTCGCGCTCGAGATCGAGGAAGTGTTGTTCGGGTAGCAGTGTGCCCGCCGCGACCCGACCGCCACACAGCACGAACGCGACCTTGTTGGCGATCAGCGCGTCGTGCTCGCTGGCATAGCCGCCTTCGACCATGCCCCACACGCGCGCGGAAATGGTGCGCGCCGCGTCGTACCCCGCTGCTGGCAAAAGTGGCGGCAACGGCGGCCGATAACCAGCGCGCGCAAGCCCGAGCGCGCGCTGCTTGGCTTCGTACAACAAGCGGGCCGAATTCAGGGAAACCCCGTCGGTCGGCAGCAGGTAGCGCAGTGTTTTCGCCTCGTCCGCGCTGGTCGCCACCTTCGCGGTCGCGATGTTGAGCGAGGCCTGACCAATCAGTGGCAACAAATCGACGCCGAGCGGCGCGAGCCCGGCGGTGTACCGCTCGACCATCCGCACACAGCCGCCGCCCGCCGGAATCAAGCCGACGCCGACCTCGACCAGCCCCATGTAAGTTTCGGCGTGTGCCTGCCGCGCAGTTGCCGCCATCGCCACTTCACAGCCACCACCCAGCGTGTACTGAAACGGCGCTGCAACCACCGGAATGCGCGCGTAGCGCACACGCTGCAAGGCCTGCTGCATCGCGTTCACCACGTTCTCGATCTGGTCCCAGGCCTTTTGCTGAGCGGCCATCGCGATCAACATCAGGTTCGCGCCAGCGCAGAAGTGCTCGCCCTCGTTGCCGATCACCACGGCCTCGAAGCTCTTCTCTCCGAGCGCTACGGCCTGATCCAGCATCCCGATCACGTCTGCGTCGAGCGTGTTCAGCTTGGTGTGAAACTCCACACACAAGACACCATCGCCCAAGTCGACGAGGCTCGCGCCAGCGTTCTCTTTCACCACGCGCCCGGGGCTCGCTTTCAGCTGAACCAGGCTGATCTCGCGCGGGTCCTGGGGCACCGGCACGAGCTTTTTCGACCTCGGGTCGACCGCGCTCGGCGCCGCGGGATCACTGCCGTAAAAGCTCTTCTGACCACTCGCGATGAGCCCTGTCACCCACTCCGGCACGGACAGCCCTTCGGCCTGCATGCGCAGCACCGACTCTTCGAGCCCAATCGCGTCCCAGGCCTCGAACGGCCCGAGCTCCCAATTGAAGCCCCAGCGCATGGCGCGATCGATGTTCACGATGTCGTCCGCGATTTCACCAACGCGGCGCGCGCTGTAAAGAAGCGTGCGCGAGAGCAGCGTCCAGGCGAAACGACCTGCCACGTCATTGGCCGAGACCAGCGCCTTCAAGCGCTTGCGAACATCGGTTTCGTTCTTGATCGCCCCGAGCGAGTCGAAGCGCACCTTCTCTTGCGGACGGTAGTCGTGCTTCGCCACGTCGTAGACCAAGAGCTCACTGCCGACCTTCTTGTAGAAGCCGCCATCGGTCTTGCGTCCGAGCAGCTTTTTGTCGATGAGCTCGCGCACGAACGCCGGCAGCTCGAACACCTGCCGCTCTTCGTCGTTGGGCAGCGAATCGAGACAGTTTTTGGCCACGTGGGCCAGCGTGTCGATGCCGACCAGATCCGCAGTACCGAAGGCCGCGCTCTTCGGCCGCGCCATGGGTTGCCCGGTGATCTTGTCGACCGCCTCGATGCCGAGCCCTGACTCGAGCAGCTTGTGCAGCGTCAACATCATCGCGAACACACCGATGCGGTTGGCGACGAAGTTCGGCGTGTCCTTGGCGTAGACGATGCCCTTGCCCAAAAACTCCCCGAAGCTCGCCATGCGCTGCACGACCGCGGGATCGGTCTTAGGACCGCCCGAGAGCTCGAGCAGGCGCATGTAGCGGACCGGATTGAAGAAGTGCAAAATCACGAAGCGCGATTGCAGCTCGGGCGGCAACACCGCCGACAGCGCGGAAATGCTCAGCCCGCTCGTGTTCGAAGCCAGCACCGCCTGCGGACCGAGGTACGGCGCGATGGTCTCGAACAGCTTCTTCTTCACGTCCAGGTTCTCGACCACCGCCTCGATAACCAAATCGCACGAGCGCAAACGCTCGAGGTGGTCCTCCAGATTCCCGGTCTGCACGCGGCGCGCGAACTCGGGCTCGAAGAAAGCCGCGGGCTTGGCCTTCAGCGCGCGCTCGAGCCCGCCGTCGGCGAAGCGATTGCGTGCTTTCGGGTTCTTCCGTTCCTCCGGAGTCAAATTCGGAGGCACGATGTCGAGCAAATGCGTGACAATCCCGGCACCGGCGAAGTGCGCCGCGATTGCGGCACCCATCACGCCAGCGCCGATGACCCCTGCTGTTTGGATGCGTTCAGCGACCATCGTCCATGTATCGTGGGGCCGATTCGTGACGGATACCAGGGGCAAGATTGGGCGATATCGAGTGAGCTCCCACCTTGTCGCCATCGCGCGTGGCCAGCGCAGCGCGCTTGCCTTAGTGGCGCGATTGGGGCTTGACGATACGGCCGGCGGCCCGACACTTTCGGCGTGGCGCTGACGTGCAATATCGACGCTCGAGGCAAAGCCGCCCGGCTGCGCATCGGCATTGGGCTCGCCCTGGTTGGCGTCCTGCTCACGTTCGCGTGGGCCATCCCGTTCGGCGGCGCCGCCGCCTGGGCCTTCAGTGGCGGTACGCTCCTCGCGGGCGCATTCTCGATCTTCGAAGCGCGCGCCGGCTGGTGCGTGGTGCGCGCCATGGGCTTCAAAACACCAGTCTGAGGCGCGGCCAGTCAGCCGCAAGCGCGACCGCGTGCCGCCATTCTCGCCTCGGTCGCCGAACTAGCCGCTTAGCACGCTCTTGCGTGCCGAGCCGATTCGCACGCGGGGATTGAACCACCGAGGCGCAGAGGGCGCGGAGAGCGCGGAGTGCGCGACAAGACGTGGAACGGGAGATTCACGCGCTCGAGCCCTTGAGTGCTCCGCCGCTCGAGGGCCGGCGCGCCATCGACGCGGATTGCCGCAGTTGGTTTGGGGGCCCTCGTTGTTTACGTGCGCGCTGAACGTCGATGCGCGGCGTTCGGCAACCGAGAAGGCGTAGCCCGGGGCAGCAGCCGCGCCTGGCCGTCGCTAGCTTTTCGGCTCGGGACTTAGGACTCCATATTGCGGGTTCGCCGTCGCCGATTGGCGCCAATCAGCAACAAAGCCAGGAACATGGCCCAAAGCCCGCCGCTTTTCGGGCGTGCAAGACCGCACCCACCGCGTGGCGCAGCGGGCGCGAGCAGCGAGCCCGAGTCCACCGCGATGGGCAGCTCGCGCTCGAGCAGCGGCGCGCCGTCGAACGCGAGCGCGACGCGAACGCGCCCGCCGCCGCTCTCGGGCGGTGCCGCGAACGCAAAGCGTCGCAGCCCAGGCGCGACGCGCAGCAACGGCTCCACCACGGTTGCACCCGTGACGCTCAGCACCAGACGACGCTCATCGAACCCATCCGCGAGCTGCCCGTCATCCGTGCGCAGTTCGACGTAGGCCACGACTGGCCATTTCGGATCAGGGTGCGCGTAGGACGCCGCGAACGAGAGCCAGCTGGCCCTCCCCGGCAGCGCTTGCGCGGGTGATTCTTCGGCAATCTGCGCGCTGAGCGCGCCCGAAAGGTCGAGCGCGCCGATACCAACTTGTTGCTCCACCAGCACGGCACCGCTGAGCGGCCGCGCACCGGCTTGCAGCAGCGCGAGAACCTGCGCCTGGGTCAGGCTCGGATCGCGCTCGAACAGCAGCGCTGCCGCGCCGGACACCAGCGGCGCGGCCATCGATGTCCCGCTCGCGATCGCGTGATAGTCGTCGACGACCAAGCACGCGACGCTGCCCGGGCAATAGCTTTCGCTGGCGAACAATCCGCCGCCGGTCTTGCGCGGATCGACGTTGTGCGCCATCGCGCCGATCACTCGGAAACCGGGCGCAACCAAGTCCGGCTTCATCACCCCCAGCGCGTTGGGACCGCCCGAGCTGAAAAAAGCGCCCGAATCCTCGGGCGAATCCCCGAGCGCGCCGTTGCCCCCGGCAGCCACCTGCTCACCTGTGAAATCGAGCCAAGTGCGCCGGTTCAGGGTGGCCCCGACCGCGATCAACCCAGGCGCGGAAGCGGGCACGTTGATGGTTCCTTCCCGCTGCCCTTGAGGGAAGAGTGGGCCTTCACTGAGCGCAGGGTCGAGCGCGCCTTCGCCGGTCACCCAGAGCAGCGCGGTGCCATGGCCTTCCAGTCGAACGCCGAAGGTCTCGCCCGGTGTCCATCTGAAATCCGCGCTGATCAGCGAGGCGATCGCTCCGGGCGCCGACCCGACACCACTGAGCAACGAGAGCGCCACGTCGTTCTCGTTCGCCTCCAGCACTGAGCCCGGTGCAGCCAGGGAGCCCACGAGCTTGCCTCCGCGCTCGAAGCCAATCGACAAATCATCGCCGCGACGCGACGAAATCCAGACCAAGATCGAGCTCGGCTGCGAGGCAATGCCGGTCACTGGCGTCACGATGGGCACCGTGGTCGGCGACTCGCGCGGGACGTGCACCTCCGTATGCACTCCGAACGGGCCAATGTACGGAGCATTCGATCCCCCTGCGAGCCCCGCGCTGTTGCCTGCGGAAACCACGATCGCTCGGCCCGGCTGCTCTGGCGTGACGAACTCGCTGAGCGCGCGCTCGAGCGCTGATGAGCCGTCGTGGGCGCCCAGGTCGCTGCCCAGACTCAAATTGACCACGGCTGGTTCGCCGAGCTCGCCAGCGCGATCGAAGATGAAGCGCACTGCGCGCAGGATCCTGCCGTCCGAAATGCCGGAGTCACCCGATGCAACGCGCGCCACGATCAAGTCCGCTTCAGGTGCGATACCGGCGTAACGCGCCGACGGATCCGAACGACCATTTCCAGCCGCCAGCGACGCCACGTGCGTGCCGTGTCCGAGATTGTCCCCTGGTTCGTCGCCCACCACTTCGTTGTCGAGCAACCGCTGGAGCTCGGCTTCGCTGAACACGGCACAGCGCGAAGTGTCTTCTTGGCAACCCAGCGATTGCTCGATGGCAGGATGAAACCCCGCCGGCGGGAGGGTGAAATCGACCCACCACTTCACGCGGGTCGAGCCGTCTGCGCGCCGCAAGTCCGGATGCGATAGATCGAGCCCCGAATCGACGAGCCCGATCACCACACCGCTGCCGCTGCCGCCGCCGTTTGCGCGAAATTCGGCGGCGCGGGACCAGCCGAGCGCGCGGTCGACATGCAAGTGTCGTGCGGGCGACCAGTGAAAGCGCACACCCGGGTAGCCCGCCCAATCACTCACTGAACCATCGCTCGAATTCAACGCGAACCAATGCTCGCCCACGGCAATCGCACCGTCGGGCAAACGCGCGTCGGGCCGCAGTCTTTCGGCGACCAACGAAACCGGCTCACTACCCGCGCGCGTGAACAGCGAAGGCAGCGCGGACCTCGCCCCCGGCGCGTTCCCTCGCTGATGCGAAAGCGCCGCGACCACCCGCGCGAAGTCTAGATCCGCCTGCGCCGGCAGCGCCCACCCGAGCACGCTCAAGCCGCAAACCAGCGCTAAACATCGCACGAACCCATCTTAGGGCGCCCACGGCCAAGCCGTCGAGCCAACAACCGACCCGATGGGAACCGCCGAGCCGCACAGCGACCTAAAACCCCAATGGATTGATTCCCAAAAACCAAAAAATCTCCCCGTTTCCAAGTCTTATCGCGCTCTCCGCTCCCTCTGCGCCTCGGCGGTTCAAGCCCCCCCGCGCCGTTACCGACACGTGTGCAAAATCGGGTCGCAGATTGGTCGACCCGCGGGGCAATCGAATGAGTCGCGGCACACGACGCAGCGGAGCAGCACCGGATCGCACAGCTTTCCGGTTTGGTTTCCGCATTCGTCGTCGTCGACGCACTGAACGCAGCGCGCGTCGCCCACGCTGCAGCGGAGGCCAACGTTTTCGCAGTCGTCCGAGTCGTAGCAGGCCGCGCAATAGAAGTGCCAGGGGTTGCACTCGAGACCTTGCGCCGTGCAAACCGAATCGCCGAAATGGGAGCACTCGGTGACACACGAGTGCGTGCCGGAGTCGCACTGCTCGTCCGACTCGCAATCATTGTCCGACAGGCAGCCCAAACAGCGATGCTCGGTTTGGCCCGAAACGCCGCAGCGACCGCCGCCGCGCGTCGCGCAATCCTCGTCCTCGTCACATTCGACGCAGAGTTGCAACGAGTTGAGGCAGATGAGCCCCGCAGCCTGGCAGCGGCTCCTGCAATCGACCGCCCCGGCGCCCGCGCTACCCGTGGAGCCTGAGGCACCGCCACTGGCTGCGCCGCCCGTCGCGAGCGCGTCCGCATCGAAATCGAAGCGCGCGTCGCAGGCGAAGAAGGCGAACGGCACGCCGAGCACCACGACCGACAGCGCGAGCGCGCGGCGCATCCTTCAGGGCTTCCCGAGGAACGCCTGCGCCTCTACGCTGGCAATGCCGCGCGGGTAACGCGAAAGGTAGCGGCGCGCCTCATCTCTAGCGCGAGGCCCTTCGAACTTGGCGAGGATACGCAGGCGGCCGACGCTCGCGCTCTCGGCAAGCGGACCCGCCGGAAAGCGTGCCAGCAAACGATCGTAAGCCGCGAGCGCCTCCGAGGAACGACCCGAGCGGTGCAAGGCAGCCGCTTCGGCGTACAGATTGTTCTGCTCTGCCAGGGCCGAGCTGATCGGCGCGCTGGCTTCGCTCGCCGGTTTGCTGCCGCTGGCGGCTGCGTCGCGTGGGGCCGCCGGAGCGGCGCTCGGTTGGGTAGTCTCCGCGGCGCGCGCGGGTGTGGCGCTGCGCGGGTGCAAAACCGGCGCCGCTTTTTCGCTCGCTGCGACTCGCGCCGCGGCGTCCGCGGGGTCCGCGGCGAGTACCTCGTCGCAGCTCGCCGGCCAGCTCTCGCCGGGGCGAATGCGCGCGGTCTTGCCGTGCGAACGCACCTCGACCAAACCCTCTTCGACGCTCACGCGCGTGCGCGAGCCGGCGCATGCCTCCTCGGGCGGAGCCACGGCGACGTCGAACACGGTGCCGCGCACTTCCACTTGCGCGTCGGCCGTTTCGACCAGAAAGCGTTGGCCGGCTTTGAGCTTTTCCACCTTGAGGTGCACCGCGCCGCTCAGCAGACCGAAGCGTTGGGTGCGGCCGCCATCCCGGTACTCGAGCTCGCTCAGCTCGGAGAGCGCAATGCGCGTGACCGGACCGAACTCGACCACCGTGGAGCGCCCCCGACCCGCCACGATGCTTTGACCGGGCTCGAACGGTCGCCCGGCGACGGTTCCGAAGCGGGCGGGTGTTTCGGAAGGCAGACACGAAGGTGCGGAACACGCGCTGGCCACCGATTGTGCGCGGCTGTGCGCGCCGAACCAACCGGCAACCAGCGCGAGCCCGGCGGCAGCGGCGAGTAGCCCGCCAAGCTTCAGCGCGCGAACCCGGGCGTGGAGACGAGTGCGCGCGGCCATGGCGCCGGCAACGACCGAAATGCCGTGCGCCCGATCGACCAGTCGCGAACGAGCTTCCGGCTTGCGCTTGGCCAAGAGCTCGGCCGCGATCTGTGCGTAGTCGCGCTCGCTCACGAGTCCTCCCGGAGCGAGTGCTCGCGCAGCAGACCGGCAAGATCAGGATCGCGCGCGATGCGATCGTGCAGCGCGCGACGGCCGCGAACGAGCCGGCTCTGCGCGGCGGAGCGGCTGACACCGGTGATCTGGCTCACCTCGTCCAGATCGTAGCCGTGCACGTCGTGCAGTACGAACGTCCAGGCCTTGCCGGCGTCGAGCGCGTGCAAGTGCCGCTCGATGCGGCGCAGCGCGCTGCGCATGACCGTGACGCCCCCGGACGTGCGGTCCACCACGTCGGGCAGCTCGGCGCGATCGAGCGCGAACAGCTTGCGCTCGCTGCGGCGCCGCCGGATGAGCTTGTAGGCGACGCGCGCGATGATGATCGAGGCCCAGGCGTCGAGTGGGCACTCGCCGCGAAAGCGATCCAGGCTCATTACCAGCTCGATCAGCGCTTGTTGCGCCAAGTCGTCATAGTCCGGGTCGCGCGCACCGATCAGGCGGCCCAAGGTGCGGTCGACGATCGGACGCATGCGGTCATGGAAGAGTGCTGCGACGGCGGCGTTTCCGTCACGGATTGCACCCACGATCTGCAAGTCCGAAAGCGTCGCTTGCACCGACTCATCCTGGGCAGAGCCACCCTGGATGACGCGCAACGGACGAACGCCCGGATCCGACGCCATGGTTTGTCTAATGTGCCACGAGACCAGCCCCAGCAGGCTGGGTTGAACTGGTGTTTTCCCAATCGGGCGGATGGCTCGGCCGCCTAGAACGTACTGTTCACCCCCACGCGTAATGTCGGCACCAACAGCGGCCATTTGGCAACCTCGCGTTGTCGCAGGAAAATCCTGGTCTTTCCGGACAAAAGCTCGCCGCCCACGTCGACCGCCAGCGCGGAACCCGGCGTGAAATCGTAGCCGGTATGCAGCATGAGCTCGAAAGCGCCGAGAAAACGGCTTCGGCGCTCGGGTTCGGCGGCGTCGCTGTCGGATAGGCGCGCGATCGAGAGCTGGGCCAGGGATGCGCCGCCGCGCACACCGACCCACGAGCGGACGGAGGGCTGCAAGAATAACCACGTGGCGTGGAGCCCCAGCGCGAGGAAGCGGGAGGACGCTTGCGCCTCCGCTACGGTACCGAAGCGCGCCTGGAAGGATCCGCCGAGCCAGAACGGCAATTTGCCGAGGGACCGCTCGAGGCCGAGCCACGCGCCGAACCCGGTGGGAGTACCGGGCCCTGCGAGCTGCGCCGCGGCACCGATGGCCCAGCGCGAGCTCGACGCAGCTCCTTCCAAGGGCTTGCTCTCGAATGACTCCTTGGCCGGCGTTGCGCCGGTCGGGCGCGATGGGTCGAGCGCATCTGCCGGAGGCGCGACCACCCCGGCGTCGATGAAGATCGACGCTACCAAGAACCCGAGCGTGCGTCCGCGCTCGAGCTCCGGGTCGGAGGCGGCAAACACCACCTCGCGATCGATGACGCGCTCGAGCCCCGGCAGGTAGCAAAGCACTCGAGCGCGGCGATGGTCGTCCGAGTCCCACGACACGCGCACGACGCCGGACGCGTGCTCCGCCTTGGCGAAACTCATGGCGTCGCCTTCGAGCGCCGCTTCGGCGCGCACCTCGGACTCGGGGCCGAGCGCGTCGTGCGTGGCGTTGGTCATCGCCGCGGTGCCCGGTGACGGCAGCTCGGAGGCGAGCGTCCAGATCACGATCAGGGCACGGGCCGCCACGGCGGCGGAGCTTAGCCCGAAACCCGGGCGCAGTGCCGCTCACATCGGCGGTACGATGTGCTTCTTGTCCGGGCGCGCGACGACCTTGTCCGCGTACAGCGCGAAACGCTGCGTCAGGTCCCCGCGCAGAGCGTCGAAAGGCAGCACCGCGTCCACCACCAGCTCGCTCGCCAGCTTCTTCAAATCCACGTCGCGCCGATACTCGTCGCGCAGCTCGGTGACCAAACGCTCCCGCTCGGGCCCTTCAGGGACCTGCTGAATGCGATTGTAGTAGACCGCGTTCACCGCCGCCTGCGCGCCCATCACCGCGATCGAGGCCGTGGGCAAGGCGAGACAGGCGTCGGGTTCGAAGCCCGGGCCGCACATGGCGTAGAGGCCCGCCCCGTAAGCCTTGCGCACGATCACGCTGATCTTGGGCACGTTGGCCTCGCTCACCGCGGCGATCAGCTTGGCGCCCGCGCGAATGATGCCCTGCCGCTCGACCTTGGTGCCAATCATGAAGCCGGGCACGTCGGCCAGGAACAAAAGTGGCACGTTGAACGCGTCGCACAGCCAAATGAAGCGCGCCGCCTTGTCCGCGCTGTCCACGAACAGCACGCCGCCCAAGTGCTTCGGTTGGTTGGCGATGACGCCGATCACGCGCCCGGAGAGGCGCGCGAAGCCGGTGATGATCTCCTTGGCGAAGCGCTCCTTGACCTCCAGAAAGCTCGCCTCGTCGACCAGCGCATCGATCACGCGCTTCATGTCGAAGGCTTTGTTCTCGTCCGGCACGACCACGTCGCCAATGCGCGGCGCGTCTGCGCGCGCGCCACGCGCCTCGGCAGGCGGCGGCTTTTCGTCGCTGTTCTGCGGCAGATAGCCGAGGTAGCGGCGCGCCCAGTCAATCGCGGAGGCTTCGTCTTTGACCAGCACGTCACCGCAGCCGGAAACCGAGGTGTGCATCTTGGCCCCGCCCATTTCTTCGAGCGTGACCTTCTCGCCGATCACCATCTCGGCCATGCGCGGCGAACCCAGGTACATGCTGGCGTTGCCGTCGACCATCACGACCACGTCGCAAAACGCGGGAATGTATGCGCCGCCTGCGGCAGAGGGACCGAACAGCAAGCACACCTGCGGCACCCTGCCGCTGAGCGCAACTTGGTTTTTGAAGATGCGCCCGGCGCCGCGGCGGCCCGGAAACATTTCGACCTGATCGGTGATGCGAGCGCCCGCCGAGTCGACCAAGTAGAGCAACGGGCAGCGGAGCCGCTCTGCGACCTCTTGAATCCGTAAGATTTTTTCGACGGTGCGCCGACCCCAGGAGCCCGCCTTCACGGTCGAGTCGTTCGCCATCAGCGCGATCGGGCGGCCGCTGACGCGAGCGACTCCCGTGATCACGCCATCGGACGGGAGCTCTTCGGCTTCGGCGTTGGCGAGCTGCGCGTCCTCCACGAAGCTCTGCGCATCGACCAAGCGCGCGATGCGCTCGCGCGCGAACAGCTTACCCTGCTCGGCGTTCTTCTGATGGTACTTGGCTTCGCCCCCTTCGATCACGCGCCCGGAGAGCTCGGACAGCTCGCGTTCGTCCATTCCCTTTACGGTATCGGGAACTCAGCGCTCGGCCAAGAGCCGCGACAGCAGCCCGTCGATTTGCCGCAGCCGCTCGCTCGAAAGGCCAACCATCACGTCGCGCACGACACCGCGGCGGTCGATCACGAACAACGTCGGCAGCGCGAACGCGCGATAGTCGCGGATGGTCGCGCCGCTCTCGTCGCTGAAAACGGAGTACGACATGTTGCTCTCGCGCGCCCCGTTCGCCGCCACTTGCACGGTGTCCGCCGTGACGCCCAGCACGGCCAGGCCCTCCGCGCCGTGCCGATTACTCCAAGCGCTGAGCAGCGGTGCGGTGAGCCGGCAGGGCACGCACCAAGTCGCCCAAAACTCGACCAGCACCACCTTGCCGCGCAGGCTGCCGAGGTCCGGCTGCAGGCTGCCTTGCACCGACTTGAGCTCGCCGAACGCTGGCGCCGGCGCGTCGACGTAGCGCTTCTGCATCAGCGCCTCTTCATTCGGTAGCGCCTCGAGGGTGGCCGAAAACAAGCGATCGGAGCCCGCGCGCTGCACGGCGAGCGCCACCTTGTCTCCTGGATGGTGACCGGCGACCGCCGCGATCAGCTCAGGCGGACGGCCCACGCTCTCGCCGTCCACGCTGAGGATGACGTCGCGGTCGAGCAGCCCCGCGCGCTCCGCTGGCGAGCCGGGAACCACCGCGCGCACGAGCACCCCGGGCTCTTCCGGAAGGCGCGCCGAAAGCTCCACGCCCAGCCAGGCCGGCCCTCCCTGTTCATTTTCGGGCGGGTCGAGCGTGAGCTCGCTGAGCCCCGCACGGGGAGCTCGCGGCTCGGCCCGAGCGGTAGCGGCCGGCGCCGGGTCGTCTTTCAGGGCGCGGACCGGCGGTGAGCTTCGCGCGCAAGCCGAGCCGGCGAGACCGAGAGCAACGAGCGGCGGCGTCCACCGCGATCTGACGCGCACATCCAGGTGGTACCATGCGGCCCTGCGCCCCGCATTCCATCCGTTCCTGCCGCTCGTTTTCGCCTGTTTCGGCTGCGCGGGCTCAGCCAGTGCTCCGGCCGCACCGCGTGAGCCAAGCCGTACAGCGCCCGCCACCGCGGTGACTTCGTCAGCGCCGCCGAGCGCGATTGCGGATTGGTTCGAGCGCAGCAAAGACTGGCCGCTGGTCTCGGAGCGGCCCCTGCCCTCGGCGCACCTCGGTCGCGCGCAGCACGCGCGGATCCGCGTCAACCCCGAGGCCAGCGAGGCCTATCGAACGCTGGTCGCCGACACCGCATTCGCCGACGGGACGCTGCTGGTCGAGTTCCTCGGCGACGCAAAAACCGGCAAAAATGGCCCGATTTTGGCGCTCGAGCGGCGCGCAGGGACCTGGACCTTCTGGCAACTCGACGCCGAGGGCAGGCTTCAGGAAAAGGGCTATTTGCCGTTCTGCGCCGGGTGTCACGCGGGTGCACCGGCGGCGCCAGTCTTCGGCCTGCCTCGAAGCGACGTCCCCCAGGAATCGAACGCGGCCGCGGCGCGTTCCCGAAACTGAGCTCCACAAAGCGCCAAAGCCCGGGTGGAGCCGGGCTTTGGTGAGAATCTGACTCTTACGAGAAGAAGGAGAAGGAAGCGAAAGAGCTAAGGAAGCGTCGAGTCCAAGGAAGCCCCGCGCCAGGATCGCGCGGTGTTAAGGAGGCCAAGCAAGAACAAGGGCGTTGAGGGTTGTGGCCTCAACGCCCTTCCTATAAGCAGAAGGCGTGCCAATATCAGGCGGACTGGTAATTCCTTGAAATTACTAATGATCCGGCCGCGCGATCAGTACCTACCTCCGCCTACTCGGTGCGCGCCATGGTCGTCATGTCATGCGCCCGCAATCACCCTGCAAAGTTTTCAGCGCGAAGGTGCCGTCGTTAACGGCGCTCCGCGAAATTGCGCAGTGTGCTGACCAGCTCCATTGGCAACGGAAACACGACCGTCGTGTTGTTCTCGGTGCCGATCTCGACCAGCGTCTGCAGGTAGCGGAGCTGTAACGCAGAGGGCGTCCGCGAGAGCACCTCGGCGGCCTCTTGCAGCTTCTGCGCGGACTGCATCTCGCCTTCGGCGGCGATGATCTTGGCGCGACGCTCGCGCTCGGCTTCGGCCTGGCGCGCCATCGCGCGTCGCATCACTTCCGGCAGCTCGATGTCTTTAATCTCGACCGCGGTGACCTTGATACCCCAGGCGTCGGTCGCTTCATCGATGATGCGCTGGAGCGACGCGCCGATCTTGTCGCGTTCCGAAAGAATCTCGTCGAGCTCGTGCTGGCCGAGAATGTTGCGCAAGGTGGTCTGCGCATAGAGCGAGGTCGCCATGTAGTGGTTCGCGATCTTCACGACTGCGTCGATCGGGTTCATCACGTTGAAGTAAATCACCGCGTTGACCTTGATCGTGACGTTGTCCTTGGTAATGACCTCTTGAGGGGGCACGTCGTGCGTCACCGTCCTGAGGTCGACCTTCACCATGCGATCCACGAACGGAATCAACAGCCGCAATCCTGCACCTTTGAGGTTTTCCTTGCTAACGCGGCCCAGTCGGAACACGACGCCCCGCTCATACTCGTTCACGATGCGAATCGATTTCGCGATCACGAACAAGACCAATAAAACCAAGAATGCGAACGATCCGAGCGCCGTTTCCATTTACTGCTCCTCAGCGGCGACGCGTCGAACCTTGAGGCGCGTCGGTTTATCCAGAATCTGAACCACCTCGACGGCCTCGCCGTCGCGGATCGAGGCTTCGTCGGTCTCGGCACGCCAGCGCGCACCATCCACGAACACCTGGCCCGTGGCTTCCATGCCCGGTCCGAACGCGGTACGTGCGGTTCCGCGCTTACCGACCAACGCTTCGAGGCCCGTGGCCGGTGGGGCGCCGAGCGCGGTGCGCGTGGCTCGGGTGAGCAGGAACACCACCAGCCCGCCACCGAGCAGCACCGGCAAGAGCAGCACGAACCTTATCGGGCGAACCCCGCCGAAGTACTGACTCGGATCGACCAGCAGCATCGCGCCGAGCGCGAGCGCCATCAGGCCGGTCCCGGCGAGTAACCCGTGCGCAGGCACTTTTACTTCCAGCCCAATCGCCACGAAGCCGATGGCCATCAGTGCTAGCGCGGTGGTCTCGAGCTCGAGCACCGAGCTACCGAGCAGGCCCAGCACCAGCAGCACCGCGCCGATCGCGCCGCCCGCGCCGATGCCCGGCGAGCTGAACTCATAGAGGATAGCGAGCACGCCCAGCGACAGCAAAAGCGAAGCCAGGGTAGGCTCGGCGAGCTGATCGAGCAGGCGCTCGACGCGGGTGAGTGTCACCGCGTTCGCGACGAGCCCACTCGTCTTGAGCTTGTGCGCGCGGAGCTCGCGCCCGTTGAGTTCGTGCAGTAGCTGACCGCGATTGACCACGACCAGCTCGACCAGCTTCTTCTCGTGCGCCTCCTCGGCGGTGTAGCTCACTGAATCGCGCACCATCGCTTCGGCCAGCGCCGCCGGCCGCCCGCGCCGCTCCGCCAGCGACTTGATCAGCGCAGAAAGCGCGCTGGTCGCCTTCTTGTCCAGCACTCCGTCGAGGGCGGCGCCCTGGCCCACCGGGTGCGCCGCGCCGAGCCGAGTTCCGGGGGCCATGGCCGCGACATCGCCAGCCAGCAACACGAAGGCGCCCGCCGAGGTAGCCTGAGCGGAACGCGGCTCGGTCAGCGTCACTACAGGCACGCGACAATTCGTGAGGGCGGTGACGATGTCTTGCATCGAGCTGACCAGCCCGCCGGGCGTATCGATGGTGACCAGCAAGAGCTCCGCACCCTGGCCCTCCGCGCTCTGGACCGCGCGCGCGACCAGGCGCGCCTTGACCGGGTTGATCACACCCGAAACGCGCACTTCGACGTAAGAAAGTCGCGAAAAGGCCGCGGGAGTGTAGGAAAGCACGAGCAGCGGCGCGAGCAGACACCAAAGCCTCCGCCCGAGGCTCGCCCACGCACTCGGCCCGACCGACTTCATGGGACAATCGAACCCAGTCGGCCCGCGTCGTCAAGCACGCGCAAACTAGCCCCACCTTGGAAGCGCACTCTGCAACGCCCGCGAAAACCGCGCCGTGTCATAACAAGGCCGCAATGGAGGTCAGGATCCGCACCGCGATCGCAGCCGACCTGGATGCCGTGCTCACGCTGCTGAAGGAGCTCGACGAGTCCCACGTGCTCCTGGAACCCTCGCTGCTGCAACCTTTCTCCGAACCGCCGCGTCCATCGGAGTGGCTCCTCGCACGTTTCTCCGATCCGAGCGAAGCGTGCTTCGTGGCGGAGACGAAGAAACGGATCGTGGGCTTCGTGTGGTCGAAGTCGCAGCCTCCGCCTGCGATTCCGGCCTTCATTCAACAGCCGCTGCAGCTGATCGGTGATTTGGTGGTCGAAGCCTCGCAGCGACGACGAGGCATCGGGCTCTCGCTCATGAATCGCGCGCTCGAGTGGGGGCGCGCGCGCGGCCTCACGCAGGTGCAGCTCACGGTATTCGAAAAGAACCGCGAGGCGCGCGCGTTTTACGAGAAGCTCGGCTTTCGCCCGCTGAGCGTGGTCCTGCTCAAGCAGTTGTAGCTTCGAGCCGCGGCGGGCTGTCGAGCGCGCGGCGCACGGCTTGGCCGAGCTGGTCGGTGCTGAAGGGCTTCTGCAAGAAGCCCACTTCGCCGAGCTCCACGCCGTGGCGGATGACGACGTCTTCGGTATAGCCGGACATGAACAGCACGTTCAGATCCGGACGCTTCTGGCGCAGTCCTTCGGCCAAGCGGCGCCCGCTATCACCCGACAAGACCACATCGGTGAGCAGCAGGCTGACCGCCGCGATGCGCCCATCGAGCTCGGCCCGGGCTTGCTCCGCGCTCGGAAAATCCAGCACGCGGTAGCCGAGGCTCTCGAGCTGGCGCTTGGTCGCGTTGCGCACCAGCGCCTGATCTTCGACCAGCGCGATGGTCTCGCTACCGCTGCGCGAGCGGGGCGCGATTTCTTCGCGCACCACTCGGCTCGGCTCGTCCTCGGTCTCCGGGAAATGCAGGGTGAAGGTGGTGCCCTCGCCGCGCTCACTGGTCACTTCGATGAAGCCGCCCGCCTGTTGCACGGCGCCGTACACGGTAGAGAGCCCAAGCCCGGTGCCCACGCCTTGCGGTTTGGTAGTGAAGAATGGCTCGAACACCAACGGCAGCACCTCTTCGGCGATGCCCGCGCCGTTGTCCTGCACGCTGAGCGCGACGTAGTCGGCCTCGCCGGTGCCGGGCGTGCCGGGCGGCGCGCGCCGCACGTTCTGGGTCTGGATCGCGAGCCAGCCGCCGTTCGGCATGGCGTCGCGCGCGTTGACCGCCAAGTTTACCAAGATTTGCTCGACGTGGCTCGGATCGAGCCGCACGCGACGCAGGTCGCCGGCGAGCGAGAGCCTGAGCTCGACGTCCTCGCCCAGCAGGCGGCCGAGCAATTTCTTCACGCCGGTCACGATTTCATTCAAATCGAGCACGCGCGGCTCGACGATTTGACGGCGCGCGAAGGCGAGCAGCTGGCGCGTGAGCGCAGTCGCGCTGCGCGCCGCTTGCTCGATGTCCGACAGGTGATCCTGCATCTCGGCCTCGCTCGCGCCCCCGAGCCGGGCGAGCTGCACGTTACCGAGGATGGCGGTCAACAGGTTGTTGAAGTCGTGCGCGACGCCGCCCGCGAGTCGACCGATCGACTCCAGCTTCTGCGCGTGGTTCAGCTGGGCTTGCGCCGCGCGCGTCTCCTCCATTTGCTGACGCAATGAAGCGTTCGCTTGCAAGAGCTCGAGGGTGCGCTCGGCCACGCGCTGCTCGAGCTCATCGTGCGCGCGGCGCAGCACCTCTTCGGCTTTCTGCCGAACGGTGACGTCGCGCAACGTGAGCGTCATGCCGCGACTGGGATCGTCGGGAGTGACCGGGGCCAGGCGCGGCTCGTAACTGCAGCGCCGGGCCGGATCGATCACCACGCGCGGCAGCTCACTGGTGCCGAGCAAGGCGCCGAGCAGCTCCGGCCACTCGGCAAAAACGGCCTCGGCCGGCGCCCCGAGCTCGGTCGCGACCCCCGGGACCGCCGCGCGGGCGGCAGGGTTCGAGTCGAGCAGCCGGCAATGGCCGTCGAACACGAACACGCCGTCGGGCAAGTGCTCGATGACCGCGTCGCGCGCGACCGGCACTACGTCGAAGGAACGATCTGCCGGCACTCGAGTTCGCGAGTCTAGAGCGAAGCCACGAGCTTCGTCTAGCGGTGAACCCTGCTCACACACCCACACACCTGCAGCCGCGCCGCACCCGAGCTACAACGCCGCATGCGCGTCGTACTCTTCCTCACCAACCCGGTCTCCGCGTTCGCAGCGAACTCGACGCAGATCAGCGCGCTCGCTGCGCGCTTGCGCGACCATTCGTTGCACGCGGTCTTCAACGAGGCCGATTTCCTGCGCGAGCTGCCGGGCGCCGAGGCAGTGGTGGTCTGGCGCTTTCTGCCGGAATGGTACGAAAGCGCGCCGCGCTTGCGACACGTGTGCACGCCTGCCGCCGGCCGCGAGCGCATCGCGCCCGATCCGAGCGGGCGCAGCGTGCGACATTTTGGCGCGTTTCATGGCCAAATCATGGCGGAGAGCTTGCTCGCGATGATGCTGTTCATGAACCGGCGCCTGGGCCGAGCCACGCGCGCGCAGCTCGAACGAGAGTGGGCTCCACTCGCATACGAGGGTCTGACGCCCCTCAGAGGACAGACGGCGTTGCTCGTCGGCTACGGCGCGATCGGCAAACACGCGGCGCGACTGCTCGCGGCGGTCGGCGTGCACGTGCACGGGCTGAAGCGTGACAAGGCGCGCGGCACCGAGGGCGCCGAGCGGGTGTTCGCGGTCGACGAGCTGACCGAAGCCGTCGCGCTGGCCGACCATGTCGCGTGCCTGCTTCCGAGCGACACCGGCAGTGACCACCTGCTCGACGAGCGCGCGTTCGAAAAGATGAAGCGCGGCGCGTTCGTCTACAACCTCGGCCGCGGCAACGCCATCGACGTTGCGGCGCTCGAGCGTGCGCTCCTGGCGGGGCAGGTCGGCGGGGCGTTTTTGGACGTCGTGCCGCAGGAACCCCTGCCGGCCGATTCCACGCTTTGGACCGCAAAAAATCTGTACCTGACGCCGCACGCTTCGGCGATCCGCAGCGACTATCTCGATCTATATTTTGCCGAGCTCGGCGAGCTGCTCGCCTGAGCAGCAACCACGTCGCTTGCGGTAGGCGCGAGCTGGCTCAATCTTGGGGGCTCTCATGAAAAAGCGCAAACTCGGAACTCAGGGACTCACCGTATCGGAGCTCGGCCTTGGCTGCATGGGCATGTCGGAGTTCTACGGCTCACGCGACGACCAGGAGTCCATCGCCACCATCCAGCGCGCGCTCGAGCTCGGCATCGACTTCTTCGACACTGCCGACATGTACGGGCCGTTCAAAAATGAAGAGCTACTCGGCCGCGCCCTCGCGGGCCGCCGCGATCGCGCGGTGATCGCCACGAAGTTCGGCAACATTCGCGGCAGCGACGGCTCCTTCAAGGGCATCAGTGGGCGCCCAGAGTACGTGCGGAGCTGCATCGATGCTTCGCTGACGCGTTTGGGCGTCGATTACGTCGACCTTTACTATCAGCACCGCGTCGATCCGAACGTACCCATCGAGGAAACGGTAGGTGCCATGGCGGAACTCGTGCGGGCAGGCAAGGTGCGCTACCTCGGGCTGTCGGAGGCTGCGCCGGCCACCATTCGGCGTGCGCACGCCGTACACCCCATCAGCGCGCTGCAAACGGAGTATTCGCTGTGGAGCCGGGAACCCGAAGACGAGATCTTGCCCACGCTGCGTGAGCTCGGCATCGGTTTCGTCCCCTACAGCCCGCTCGGGCGCGGCTTTTTGAGCGGCGAGATCAAGAGCCCGGACGATTTTGCACTGGACGATCGCAGGCGCCTGTTCCCGCGCTTCCAGGGTGAGAATTTCGCGAAGAACCTGGCGGTCGTGACGCGGGTGGAAGCGCTGGCTCGGGCACGCAAGGTGACGCCGGCGCAGCTGGCGCTCGCCTGGGTGCTCGCGCAGGGCCCTGACGTCGTGCCGATTCCTGGCACCAAGCGGCGCACGTACCTGGAGCAAAACGTGGGCTCGGTGGACATCACGCTCACGGCGGAAGAGCTCGCGCAGATCAGTGAGGCTGCGCCGAAAGGTAGCGCCGTGGGCAACCGCTACGCGGACATGAGCACAGTGAACCGCTGAAAAAGCGGCGTACTCCCGCGCCTGAAGAAAAAGTCGGGGTGCGGGAAGAACTCGGCGAGCGGGGGCGTAGGTAAGCTTCGGTGGGAGAGACATGCGGCTGGGGCTCAAAAACCGCCCGTTGGCGGTCGAGCGGTGCTTTTCGCGCATCGCCGGACAAGCACCGGCTACTCTCAGCGCTCGTCCCGCGAGGTAAGTCATGAACGCGTTTCCGTGTCCCCATTGCGGGCAACAGCATCCCCAGGGCTCGACTTTCTGCACCAACACCGGCCGCCCCCTCGCCGCGGCCCCACCCGCGCAGCCGGCCGCACCGGCGTATGGGCAGCAGCAACCGTACGCGCAGCAGCAACCGTACGCGCAGCAGCAACCATACGCGCAGCAGCAACCGTACGCGCAGCAGCAACCGTACGCGCAGCAGCAACCGTACGCGCAGCAGCAACCATACGCGCAACAACCGCAGGCCCAGCCCTACGCGCAGCAGCCGTACGCTCAGCAGCCCCAAGCCCAGCCGTACGCGCAGCAGCCGCAACAACCGTACGCGCAGCAACAACCGTACGCGCAGCAACCGCAGCCGTTCACGCCCCCGTCACCGAACTCCGCGGTTCGTCACTCCTACCCGCTCGCCATCCGCGACTCGGGCTTCTCGACCGCGCTCGGCTTGTTGATGAAGACGCTACCTTACGCGCTGGCGCGCTTCGGCATTTTGTTCGGCATCTCGATCGTCACGTTAATCTGGTACGTGGTCGCGTTCGGCGGCTGGGCCATTCTCGGCAGCAACATCCACCCCGGCGTCGGTCTGGGCTGGTTCCTCGCTTGCTGCGGCGTGTACGGCTACGTGTGGTGGATCGTCGTGCGTTACTTCTTGTACCTGCTGAAATGCGGGCACATCGCGGTACTGACCGAGCTCATCACCAAGGGCAGCATCAACGACGGCGGCAAGGGCATGTTCGCCTACGGCAAGGACGTCGTGAAAAGCCGCTTCGGCGAGGTCAACGTACTCTTCGCGGTCGACACGCTGGTCAGCGGCGTCGTGCGCACCTTCAATCGCACCTTGGATTTCGTGGCCAACCTGCTGCCGATCCCCGGGCTCTCGTCGATCGCGAGCTTCGTGAACGCGGTCATTTACGCGGCCACGACCTACGTCGACGAAACCATTTTCTCCTACGGCCTCGCCCGCCAGGAAACCAACCCCTGGGCAAGCGCCAAAGACGGGCTCATCTACTACGCCCAAAACAGCAAAGAGATCCTGAAGACCGGCATCTGGATCGTCATCCTCGATAAGGTGCTGACCGCCGTGGTGTGGGTGATCATGCTCGCACCAGCCTTCGTCATCGCTTGGGCCTTGCCGAAATCGATGGTCGCGGTCGGCTTCTGGTTCGTGTTCGGTTTCGCGGCCCTGCTCGCGTCCAATGTGCGCGCCGCGTTCTTGAAGCCGCTGTTTTTGGTCATGGTCATGACCAAGTTCCACGTGGAAGTTCAGAACCAGCCCATCAACCAAGAGTGGGACCAGCGCCTCTCGGGCCTCTCGAACAAGTTCCGTGACCTGACCGGCAAGATCGCGGGTTACCGCCCGGCGCCCGCCCCCGCGCTCCCGCAGGCAACCTGAAGCAGCGTGCTCGGCTTGTTCAGCGCAGCTGACACAAGTCGAGCACGTTCATGTCGGTGTAGTCCTGGTTTTCGCCGCCCATGGCCCAGATGAACGAGTAGTTGCTGGTGCCGGCGCCCATGTGAATGGACCACGGCGGCGAGACTACCGCTTGCTCGTTCTGCATCACGATATGGCGTATCTCGTCGGGCTGCCCCATGAAGTGGAACACGCGCTGCTCCGGCGGCAGGTCGAAGTAGAAATACACTTCCGAGCGCCGATCGTGAAGGTGCGGCGGCATCGTGTTCCACACGCTCCCCGTCTTCAACATGGTGAGCCCGAGCAAGAGCTGCGCCGACTTGCAAACCTGTGGCACGATGTATTGATAAATCGTGCGCTCGTTGCTGGTCTCGCGCGAGCCGCGCTCCAGCGGAATCGCCTTCTCGATCGAAATCTTCACTGCTTCGAAGCGCGCATGTGCCGGCGTGCTGACCAAGTAATAACGCGCAGGCGCGGTTTCCGAGGCCGATTCGAAACCGACCTCCGCGCTGCCCATGGGCACGTACAGCCCATCACGCGGACCCAGCTCGAACACGGTGCCATCCACCGTCACTCGCCCAGCGCCGCCCACGTTCACCACGCCGAGCTCGCGCCGCTCCAAGAACGGCGCTCCGTGTGCCTGTTTCGGCAACGCGAGCGGCGCCCGTACCGGCACGGCTCCGCCAATGACGAAGCGTTCGACGTGGCAATAGGTGAGCAACAGCTGCTCAGCGGAGAACGGCTTCGGCACGAGGTAGCGCTCGGCCAGGCTGGCCGCGTCGGCGCCACGCATCATGTCGGGGTGAGTCGCCTGAAGGGTTTTTTCGAACATGGGCTCGGAGACCCGTGCTCTCACGACTACCCGCGGGGTTCCAGTCGAAAGGTGACCGGAATCTCGAACCGCACGCCGGCGCAGCGGCAATGCCTTGACCGGAAAAGGAAGGTCTGTTTCCGTTGTGCTTTGTCACGGGAATGGTGGGTGCATGGACATGAACTCTGATCTCCGGGGCGCGCTGGTACAGTCGCGACGCGAGTTTCTCGCGACCTGTGCCGTGCTCGGCCTGTCCGGGTGCCACGTGGTGCCGAACGCTCGCCTCGCGCGGCGCGCGCTGGTCCAGCCCGAGCCCGAACAATGGCAACCGATTCTGCGCGCATTCGCCGAAACCGTCGTGTCGTTCGAGCACCCGCGCTTTCCTCGCTCGGTTCGCGTCGAGCAGGTCACCGACGCCTTGTACGCGCACTTTCCCGTGAAAGAGAGCGACGACTTCGGCGCGCTTCGCCTCGGCCTCTGGGTTTTCGACGATACCGCCTTGTTTCCCGAGCACCTCGAGCCCTTCGTGGACGGCGAACGCAAGCTCGGCGCGAGCGAGCCAGAACTCGACTCCGCCGTGGCCCACGACCGCGACGCTTTTCAGAAGGCCGGCGTTTCCGGACTCTTCTCCGAGCTCGGCTTGGCGGGAAGGCGCCGCTACCTGAACCTGTGGGCGAAGAGCGCGTTCACGCTGCGCCGGCAGTTGTACCGATCGGGCAAAATCCTGACCATGATCGCGACCTATTCGCTGCCCGAAATGTGGACCGCGATCGGATACGAGGGGCCGCTGCTGCGTTCCTGAAAATGCGCAAGCTCGAGTGCGACGTGTTGATCATCGGTTCCGGCGCGGCCGGCGGCACGCTCGCGGGCACGCTCGCGGAGCACACCTCGCTCTCGATCGTGGTGCTCGAGAAGGGCGGGTACTTCGAACGCTCGGCGTTCAATCAACGCGAGTGGGACATGCAGGTGCTCTATGCCGAACGCGGCGCGCGCACCACCGAGGACGGCGCGATCCCCGTGCGCGGCGGCGAATGCGTGGGCGGTGGCACGACCGTGAACGTCGCGCTGTGCTTCGACCCCATCGCGCGCGTTTGGCAGGGCTGGCGGCAGAGCCACGGCGTCGAGGGCTTCAGCTTCGACGCCAGCGCATCGGATCACGGCGTACCCGGGCTCTCGCTCGCTCGGGCCAACCAAGACGTGCGCGCCCGCATCAACGTGCACACCCCCGAGGATCGCGAGGTCAACCGCAACAACGCCGCGTTCGCGCGCGGCTGCGCAGCGCACGGGATCGCGGCCAAGAAGTTCGAGCTCAACATGCAGGGCTGCATCGGCTGTGGCTTCTGCGGCCAGGGCTGCGCCTACGACGCCAAGCGCGGCACGCTCGTCACCTATTTGGCGGACGCAGCGCGGCGCGGCGTGCAGATCCTCCACCGCGCCAACGTTCAGCGCGTGCGCTTCGAGCCGCGCGCTGGAGGCTTGCGCGCTGTCGGCGCGGACGTCGAAATCGACGCGGGCCCGAGCGAGCGCCCGAGCCCGATGAGCGCGGGACCGCTGCGCGTCGACGCCAAACTGGTGATCGTCAGCGCTGGAGCGATTGAAACGCCGCTCTTGCTCCAGCGCTCGGAGCACCCCGACCCGCACGGCCAAATTGGGCGCGGCCTGGTGCTTCACCCGAGCTTGCCAGTGATCGGCGTGATGCCCCAGGAAATTGCCGGTCATCGCGGCATCGAAGGCTCGATGTACAGCGACCAATTCGCCGCATCGCACGGCTTCTATTTGGAGTGCCTGTTCGGCCACCCATTGTACGGGTCAGCGCTGCTTCCCGGCTTCGGGCCCGAGCATTTCGAGCTAATGCTCGCCTTCCGCAAGCTGGCCGGCTTCGGCGTGATGCTGGTGGACACACCACACCCCGAAAACCGCGTGGTCTGGGACGCGCGCCGACGAAGCTACGCAATTCGCTATCGGCTGCGACCGGCGGACGCGGCCCGCCTGCGCATCGCTGCCAAGACCGCGGTCGAGGTCATGTTCGCGGCCGGTGCGCGCGAGGTCCTGCTCCCGTCGGAGGAGCCGCTCGGGCCGCTGGCGAGCCCGCGATTTTCGCACCCGGCTCAGGCCGCTCACCTGTCTGGGCTGCGCTTTTTGCCGCATCAGACCGTCATCACGTCCGCTCATTGCCAGGCCACCACGCGGATGGGTGACAAAACGCAAGCGCTGCTCGATAGCCGCTGCGAATCGCACTTCGTCGAGCGGCTGATGGTGGTCGACTCTTCGTCGTTTCCGGGCTCGTGCGGGGCAAACCCCATGGTCTCGATCATGTCGCTCGCGCGCTATCAGGGTTTACGGATCGCGGGCGAGCTCGGTCGCTATGGGCTTTAGGCAACGCGCCGCGGCTGTCGCCGTATTCACCATTTGCCTGGTTGGCGAGCGCCTCGCTCGCGCTGAGCCGATCGCGGTTGCCGCCCAGGGCTTCTACGAGTCTCCACAGCTGTTCGCACCGGCCCTTTACGTGGTGTCTCCGAGCGACGACGGTCGGCTACGATTCTCCCAGGTCGGCTGGACCGCACGCTTCGAGGGCGAACGCTTCCAAACCGCGCATTGGTCGTTGTTAGGGGCCGTCGAACTCACGCCGCTCCGCGCACAGTCGTCCAATCTGTTTTACGAAAACGGGCGTGAAGACGACTCGCGCGACTTTCGCGACACCGCGTTGAGCGGCAATTGGGGCGTCGCCTGGCGCGCGACGCACTTTCGTTCCGAGCTGCGCTACGTCGTGCTCAAACACTGGCTCGACGGCCTGCCCGAGTCGACCGCGTCGATGTGGCGCTCCCCCTACACCGGCGCGGATTTCGAGGTCAGCTACGAGAACCTCCTGAGTAACGACATCTATCGCTCCCGCGCGCGGGGACTCCAAGCATCGGCCCGCGCGCAGGCGCTGCTCGGACGCACCCCGTTCGCGCTGGCAGAAGCTTGGTTCAACTACGGAACACGCCTCGGTCCGCTGTTCCTTTTGGGTGGCGCGCGCGGCGTGTACGTGACCGAGCAGAACTTGGTCTCGCGCTGGCTGCTCGGTGGCTCGTTCGATGCGCAGGGCGCGCAGGCGCTGTTCGGACACCCGTTCGCCGAATATCGCGTGACTCGCGCAGTGACCGGCCTGATTCGGCTCGATCTCGAAGCGACACGCGTCTTGTCGTTCGGTCTGCGCGGCGCAGCGGCCGCAATGTCCGAAGGCAACCACCACGGCGAGGCGGCCGTGGTGACACTCGACTGGCAGTCACTCGTGCTCAGCGCGGGCCTCGGCGTCCCCGACCTGAAAAGCGCGCGCTGGCATGCCTTCGCGACCGTGATGGTCGCAACTTTCCTGTAGTTGCGACCGGCAACGCCCCAGCGATAACATCCTCGCAAAGTGACCCAGAAATTGGCCCAAAGACTCGGCGCGCTCGCCGCGATGCTGTGCATGGGCTTTCTATTCTGGCAAAGGTTTCGCCCGCCACCCTGCACCGGCGGCGTGTTCGTCGAGCTACACCCACCGCTCGGCGAACCCGGCCCATATCAGTTTCGCATTACGCTCGACACGGGTGCGCCGCCCTGCGAGTTCTCCGTACCTCTGCCGCTACCGGCGAAAAGTGCCCTCGACACGAAACATTGCGGCATGGCGACCGAGCTCAAAACGCGCGTACAAGGCGAGCACACCTCGATTGTCGGCCTCACCTTCGGCGCTGCTCCCAAACACCTGAAGTTTCAGGTCAAGCGAGCGGGCGAAATCATCTACGACCTGGGCATCGACCCGCACTACACGCCCTATCCCGTGCGGCGTGAGGAAAACAAGCGCTTTTGCGGCGACCAGGCGTTCGTGAAGCCGGCCTGTGTGCGGGGCAGCTCCGGCTGCGCGCCCTTCGCTGCGAGTTGCAGCGGACCGGAAGCGTGCACGAGCCCCAAGGTTTGCTGCGTCAGCCCGGAGTGGGGTCGCGACTATGGCGTCAAAGCAGCCAGTGAGTGCAGCTTCGCGCGCGGCTGCCTGAATCGATTTGGCAACATCGCGTGCCACGCCGACAGCGACTGCCCCAAAGACATGGTTTGCGACGACAAGTCCATTTCGGGTGAGTTCAAACCCGCACTCATCACCTGTCGACCGAAGAGCTAGCCAGTGTAGCCGGCGTGTTCGTGTCCTGTTTCCGAAAAAACGTATTGCGAAGAAACCCTCTGCGGGACTATCTGAGGGTTCGACTCGAATCGGAGGTGCCGAGTGGACTCGACTTTGTTGACTAGAACTCTCGAAGGCGCCGTTGCCACGCTCACCAACGTGGGCTTGAAGGCGATCGGTGCGCTGATTCTGTATCTGGTGGGCCGCGGCCTCATCAACTGGGTGGTCCACTTCGTTCAACGCTCGCTCGAACGTCAGAAAGTCGACCCGACCCTGCTCCGCTACGTCGGCACGGTCATCTCCGCTCTCGCCAACATCGCCTTGGTCGTAGCGATTCTTGGCTACTTCGGCGTCGAAACTACGAGCTTCGCGGCCTTGCTCGCGGGCGCGGGCATCGCCATCGGCACCGCTTGGGGCGGCCTGCTCACGAACTTTGCCGCGGGCGCGTTCCTGGTCATCTTGCGCCCATACAAAGTGGGGGATTTCGTGAACGCCGGCGACGTGGTCGGCACGGTGCGCGCGATTGGTCTGTTCGTAACGACTTTCGATACACCCGACAACGTACAGACCCACGTCGGCAACGGTAAGATCCTCTCTGGCACGATTCAGAATTTCTCGGCCAACTCGTATCGGCGCGTCGATCTGCTGGCGCAAGTTCACTACTCGGTGAGCGTTGAGGACGCGATCCAGCGCCTCAAAGCAAAGCTCGCCGCCATCCCCAACGTGATCAGTGCCCCGCCGCCGGACGTCGAGGTGCTACAATTCACCGAGTTTGGCCCCGTCCTCGCCGTTCGCCCCTACACGCACACCGACCACTACTGGCAAGTGTACTTCGATGCCAACAAGGCGATTATCGCCGTGGCCGGCGAAGCCGGCTATCCGCCCGTCGAGCGCACGGTGCAACTCAAGAACGCGCTAGCGCGCTAGGCTCGCTTCGAATGAACCGATGCCGCGCCCGAACTGGTTTTTCGGCTTCCCCATTGCTGGCGAGTTCGTGCTCGAGCTACCCCCACTGCCTCCGAACTTTCGGCGCCTGCACCCCGATGACATCCATCTGACGCTCGCCTTCCTGGGTGGCTGCGGCGAGGCGGGCGCCGAGCGCGCGCTGCAAGCGCTCGACGAGCGCCTGGTGGGGCCGCTGCGAAAGACCATCGACGTGACGCTCGGACTGGTCGTGCCGATGGGCCCGCGCGGGCGCTATTCCGCGCTGTCCGCGCTGCTCAACGAAGGACGCGAGGTCACCGAGTCGCGCATCACTCAACTGCGTGACGCGCTCACCGCCGCCGCGACCGGTCGAATCGAGAAACGCGAAGCCAAAGCCCACGTGACCCTGGCTCGCCCCGGCGCGCGAGCCACTGATGCGCAGCGGGCCTCCGGGCTTACCTGGGCGAGCGGGCTCGACCTGAGCGGCCAGCGCGCCCGCCTCGAGCGGGTCGCCCTCTACACCTGGAGCGAGAACCGGGCCGAGCGCGCCTTTCGAATCGTCACCGAACGAACTCTCGACCCCGCGTGACCCGAATCGGTGGCGCGGCCTCTCAATCCCGAGAGCGCCGTGAGTACTCGCATCATCGCTGGTTTTGCCCGCCCCTGGTTGGTCGCTTTCGTTGCAGCCCTGGCTGCCCCCGCTTGCAGCGGTGCAAGCTCGGGCTCGACGGACGCGGAAACCGGGGGAGGCGGCAACGGCGGTGCGCCCGCACGAGGCGGCTCGAACGAACCGGGCGGCGGCCCCGCCGGCGGCTCGCCGACCACGGGTGGCACGCATTTTACAGGAGGTGCTACCGGCAGCGGCGGCGCGGCGAGCAACGGAGGCGGCGCGGCGAGCAACGGAGGCGGCGGCGCGGCGAGCGGCGCCCCGCCAAACTCGAGCGGCGGAAGCGGTGGTGAGCCGGTAGGCGGAGTGAGCGGCGGAGCCAATCGTGGCGGAGCGAGCGGCGGTGTTAGCAGCGGTGGACTCGGAGGCGGAGGCGCGACCGCTGGAGGGAACGCCGGCACCGCGACCGTCGGAGGAGCGAAGTCGGTCGGCGGTGCGAAGTCGGTCGGCGGCACCACGGCCGGCGGCGCCAAATCAGGGGGCGGCACGGGCGGCGCCGCCGGTTCGGCGGGCGGCAGTGGCAAAGGCGGCTTCGTGCATCCGGGCCTGCTCCACTCGAACGAAGACTTTGCACGCATGAAGGCCAAGGTCGAGGCGGGCGCCGAGCCGTGGAAAGCCGGCTACGACAAACTGCTCGCCAACTCGCACTCCGCCCTCAGCTACACCCCGCGCCCCGCCGCAGCAGTTTATCGCGGGGCCGACGGCACGCACCCCGAGAACTATGGGCAACTCTACAACGACATCGCCGCAGCCTACGCCAGCGCGCTGCGCTGGAAGATCTCGGGCGACACCGCCTTCGCGGACAAATCGATCCAGATCCTCAACGCCTGGTCGAGTGAGCTCACGGCCATCGGCGGCACCTCCGACAAATTCCTGGCTGCGGGGATCTACGGCTTTCAAATCGCCAACGTCGCCGAAATCATGCGCACCTACGCCGGTTGGGCCGCCGCGGACTTCACGCGCTTCAAGACCATGATGCGCACGGTCTTTTACCCGATGAACCACGATTTCTTGGTGCGCCACAATGACGCTTGCATCAGCCACTACTGGGCGAACTGGGACCTCTGCAACATGAACGCGGTACTCGCGATCGGCGTGCTCACCGACGACCGCGCGCTCTACGACGAGGCGCTGAGCTACTTCAAGACCGGCGCCGGCAACGGTTCGATCGAGCACGCGGTGTATTTCGTGCATCCCGGCAACCTCGGGCAGTGGCAAGAGAGCGGGCGCGATCAAGGCCACAACACGCTCGGCATCGGCCTGATGGGGCCCTTCTGCGAAATGGCCTTCAAGCAAGGCGACGATTTGTACGCCTACGCCGAGAATCGCTTCTTGGGCGGCGCAGCGTACGTTGCCCGCTACAACTTGGGCAACGACGTGCCGTACCAGCCGTACAACAACTGCGACAACGTGAACCAGACGGTGATCAGCGAGAACGGGCGCGGCAACGTGCGACCCATTTGGGAGCTGGTGTACAATCACTACGTCAAACGCCGCGGCCTAGCGGCGCCCGACGTCGCAGCCATCGCCGCGCAAGTGCGACCCGAAGGGGGCGGCGGCGACTACGGTCCGAACAGCGGGGGCTACGACCAACTCGGCTATGGCACGCTCACTTTCACGCTCGATGGGGCACCGTAGACCCGCGTAGTTGATGTTTGGTTGGGGGCCTCGATGCGTACGTGCGCGAGAATTCGCGGGGCGCGGCGCTAGGCAACGCGGGCGGCGAAGGACATTTGCTGCAGCCGCGCCTGCCTCGCCAAGTTGGTTTCCGGCGAGACTCGACACTGACGGGCGCAGGCGCGGGATGCAGTGGCGGGGGCGCGGTTCGTCAATCCGCGCCCCCTCGTTCGTGCGTCAGCGGTCGGGGCGATGGGTGATGCGCAAGGCGTTGATCACCGGGTTGTCGAAGCCCGTGCGAGGGATGAAGCGGACGTCCATGCGGCCGTCGGTGACCGGGATGAAGAACGTCTGATTGTCCGCCGCAAAGGTGCCTACCTCGTAGCGAATGTCGTGGGCCGGAAGCACCTCGGTGTTCTCGACGATGACGTCGAACAGACGCTTGCCGAGCTTCGCGTTTTGAATTTCTGCGAAGCGGAACTCGACCTGATACACGCCGTTCGGCACGTTGTCGAAGCGATAGGCATAGGGGTCGACGCGTTGCGACTTGTAGAGCGTCGGATCGGTCGTACCCGTGATCGCCTTGGTCGTGGTCGCGGTCTTCGACTTTTGCACGTAGCCCCAGCTGCCCGAGGTGTACGCGCGATCGGCGAGCCAGTTGTCACCCAAGCCGTCGCGGTAGGCATTTCCGCCCGCGTTGACGCCCTGCATGTACGACGACACCACCAGGCTCACCGGAACGCGAATCTGCGATTCGCGCCCGGCATCGCTGTTCACGAAGAGCGTGGCCAGGTAGATGCCCGGCGTGAGCCCGGCCGTGTTGACCGTCACGGTGATATTTTGCGTACGGTTTGCCAGGAGCGCGCCGCTCGTGGGCGTCACCGACAACCACGGCACGTCGTTGTACGCCGGAACCCCACTGTCGATCAGGTAAACGCGATTCGGATTCTGGCCAATCATCCACAGGTTGCCGCCCTCGTCCATCTCGAGACCTCCGCCATTGAAACCGGGCGAAGGGTGCGCGAGCGTCGAAAGCGCGGTGCAGTCGCTGGGGTTCAGTTCGTAGATGGTGTCGGTCGGACTATTGGTCGCCGCCCACAGCACGCCCATGGCGCCATTCCAGGCCAAGCCGGAGATGGATCCGTCGGCGGGCCTGCAGGTGCCGAGCACTGCGCCCTTGTCCGGATAGGACAGCCCCTTCACGTGGTAAATGACGCCTTCGTTCCAACCGCCGACGTAGAAGGTGTCGTCGTCGGGCCGGTACGCGAGACCGCGCTGTGAAGTGCCCGTCCAGGGAAAGCTCCCAACGATGGTGTTCGTCACCAAGCCGGTCCCCGGATCCCAACAATGGATGCCGTTGTCGCCGCCCACGTCGAGCTGGCACATCAGGTTGCGATTCAGATCGTGCGCCATGTCGGCCGGGAAAGACGAAGCCCAAGGCGCGGGCCAAGCAGCTCCGGTCGGAGTTCCCTCGGTGGTAAACTCCACGTTGCGATGGCTGCCCGGCGCGACGATGTCCGAGACCCAAACCTTTCCGGTGTAACCGACGCCCCAGGCGAAGGTCGTACCAGTCGGCGTAAAGGACGCGAGTAGGTCGCCTGCCGCGTTCGGTGCCCAACCCTTGGGCGGTGTGGGCGCCGAGAAAAGCGATCGTGTGTCCCGAGCGTTGCGGTCTGCTAGCGGATTGCGTGCCAGCGAAAGCGTGGAAACGGTCGACTGGCGCCGACCGCCACTCTCGGCCACCGACCAATTGAGCACCGCGCTCCCAGTGTTCTTGAGCGCGAGCGTGCGTGTGCGCGTCTGCCCGGCCGGCAACAGCAGCTGAATCGTCGGCGGAGTCAGGCTGGCGCGTCCAGTGGTGAGCGCGAAGTTGCGGGTGATGGTCTCGTTCTCCGCGATCGATACGTTCACCTTTTGGCTCGTATAACGAGCGAGCGAGGCCTCCACGCTGTAGGTACCGACCGGCACCTGCAGGCGGTAGGCGCCGTGCTCGTCAGTGAGCGTCGAGCGAACCTGCGTGGCGCCGCTCATGGCGCGCACCGACGCGCCGCCCACGGGCATCCCGTCATTGGCGTCGGTCACCACGCCGGTCACGAAACCCGACGGGGGCAACGTGTACAGCACCGCGCTTTGAGCGACCAAGCTCGGCTCGTTGTAGGAATACTGCAGGCCCACGGCGCCGGTCTCGTCCTCGATGCCGATTGTCGCCGAATCCCCGGCGATACCGGGGCTGCCGCCGCTCGCATACTGCACAAGAATCTGCCCGGTTTCGGACAACACCATCTCGAAGGTGAGACGTTGGCTCGTGTCACGCAGCAGCACGACGTCCTTCCACTCGATTACGAACTTGCGGTTCGGCGCGGTTCCGATCACCTCCGTGCTGAGGCTCCCCACTCCATCGAAGTAGAGGTCGTCCCAGAACGCGTAAATGGCGCCATTCGGAAGGGTAGGATCGGGGAGCGGCGTATTGCCAAAGCCGATGAATTGATTGCTGAGAAACCCGACCGCGCCGTTGATGCTGATGTTCGCGCTGGTGTAGGTCTGCCCGTAGTAAGTGAATTGAAAGGGCAAGGGGACGGTGAACTGATCATCGTCGCCGAAGCTCGTAAGAGGGTGAGTCGCTTCGATGAATTCGTAGCTGACTGGGCTGCAGCTGTAGCCAAACGAGTCTTTCAACTTGGGCAGCGCGAAGTCGACCACGACGTTCGCCGTTACCGACAGCGGCAATGTCTGCGACGCGTTGCAGTGCCCCGCATCCGCGCTGATCTGATAGCTACCCACTGGGACGGCCGCGAAGCTGTACGCTCCCGTAGCGTCGGTTACTGCCGGTGAAAGCGGCGTGCCGAGAATTTTCACCTGCGCGCCGGCCAGCGCGCCGCCCAAGCTATCGCTCACGTGGCCCGTGACCGTGAAGCTCGGTGCAGCGGTCAGCGAGAAGCCTTGATCGGTCGTCGCGCCTTCGGTCACCGTGGCCGTGCTGGTGCTGTCGAGGTAGCCGAACAGGTTGACCGTGACGGCGTAGGTGCCCACCGGAACGGTCAGCGAGTAGCGCCCGTCGACGCCCGAGACGGTGCTGCGGTCTGGAATGCCGGCCATGCGTGCGGTGACGCGCGCGCCTGCGATGGGAGCGCCCCCCGCCGATGCGACGACGAGTCCCGAGAGCGTTCCGGTCGGACCGCGCGGAGCCGCGTTGACAGCCTCGAATACGTTCAGTTGCCCTTCGCCCCACACATTGTTGTTCTCGGGGGTTCCGCCACACGACGTGTCGTTGACGTTGACGGCTGTTTGGTCGAGCAGCGCCCGCGTAGAACTGATGTCGCCCACCAGCGTCGGTGCGACCGACCAGATCAGCGCAACCGAGCCCGATACGTGCGGAGCGGCCATCGAGGTGCCGTCGAAGAAGTCGTAGCCGTTGCCGGGCACGCTGCTGCGCACGAATACGCCTGGCGCCGCAATGTTCGGCTTGCCCAGCCCGAAAGCCGACGGGCCGCGGCTGGAGAAGAAAGCAATGGAGTTGCTGCTGTCGTACGCACCGACGGCGTAAGACTCTGGATAATCGCCCGGCGAATTGGCCGAGCCGCAACTGGGACCGGAGTTGCCCGCAGAAAAGGTCGGAAACATGCCGGCGGCGATCCACGACTGAACGGCCGCCTGAAAGAACGGATCTCCCGATCCGCCGCCCCATGAGTTGTTCACGATGTGTGGCCGCAGGTCCGGACGCGGGTTCTGCCCAGAGAGATCGGTCGGCGCGAGCACCCACTCCGCCGCGGCGAGCAGTGACTCGAGCGAGCACGAGTTGAACTCGCAACCTTTGGCCGCGATCCAACGTGCGTGCGGCGCGACGCCGACCTGATTTTCGCCGGGATCGCCGTCGTCGCCGACCATCGTCCCCATCGTGTGCGTGCCGTGAAACACGTTGTCGCACGGTGCGCCGCCGCAGATGTTGGCCGGGTCGTACCAGTTGTAGTTGTGATCGAACACTCCTGGCGCGCTGGTGCCGCGGTATTGACGCTGCAGGGCCGGATGGTCGAACTGAACGCCGGTATCGATGTTTGCCACCACGATACCATCGCCACGCGCACCAAAGGTGGCCCAGGCCTCCGGCGCATGGATGCTGGATAGCCCCCATTCCACCGTTTGGACCGCCTGAGCCGTGCTCTTCGCGATCGGCGGAATCGAATACTGCCTGTCGGGCAATACCTGGTCGACGTCTGAACGGGCGCGCAAGGCGTCGATGGTCGCCTGATCGGCCTCGACGCGTAGGGCGTTGACGATCCAGAACGACCGAACCTTGGCGCCCCGCGCGGCGAGGAACGTCGAGACCGCCGCTTGGCCGCTGCTGGCGGTCTTCTTGAGCTCGGTCTGCACGGCGGCGCCGCGTGCGCTCCAACCTTTTGCAGCTCGCGCTTGCGTGAGGGTCGCCTGTTGCTTCATCATTACCCACACCACTTGGCGGGCGGAGGCTTTTTGCGCGATCGCATTCGCGCTCGGCGGGGACACCACTAGATTTTTACTAGAGCTGGCGGTTGGCTCGTCGCTCGGCTGCATCTGGCCGCACGACAATAGTAAAAGTGTCAGCGCAGCGAGCACGAGACCGCGTCGCCGCAATGCGTTCGTCAGCGTCGCGAGGACGCGTCGAAACGCCTGTTTCTGCGAACCAAGGCCAGTCAGCCGCGAATCGGCGGGGACTTCAGGGTGTCGAGGATGCATTGCGATGTCCTTTCACTCGCGCCAAGCGACGCTCAGCGAACGACATGAGCGCGCGCCCTTACACTGAACCCGAGGCCCATACGGATCAGATACGGATTCTAGGATTCGCCAACGGACACCAATTCGGACTACACTCACGGCATGGGCAAGACAGAGAGGGTTCGGGGGAACCCGTCCGAAGTGCTGGGAACCACGCCAGTCGAGGAGTTGTCCTTTGAACTCGGGGAAATGGCGGAAACACACGCGCTGATTTGGCTTTGGGGGCCAAAAAGCACGGGAAAAAGTGGGCTCGTGCTGCACTTCTTGGCGCAGCGAAACCTGACCGCACACTGGTGCACGCTCGACCGACGAGATCGGGATGCGCACTCACTCTTTCGCAAACTGACACACGCTGCCGGTAGTAACGCGACGCCGTTCGAGTCGCACCACCGCACCGACATAGCGAGCTTTACGAGCGCTGTTTGCGGTGACGCTTGGTGTCGCCTCGGCAAACCGCAAGTGCTCGTGTTCGACGATAGCCACTTGGCCTTGCCGGGTGGGCTGCTCGAAGAGGTGCTGCGCGCAGCGGTGGGCACCGCGGGAAGTACGGGTCGCGTGATCGTGATCAGCCGCGAGCCCCCGGCGTGCTCGCTCGCTGACCTTCAGCTGGCCCACGTGCTCGCGGTGATCCACAGCGTGCGCCCTCCGCGCAGCGGCTCGTTCGAGCGGGTCGTGCCGCGCAGCGCGCGCGAGACCAACGCGGAGTCTTTGGCGAACGATATCCTCCAGGCCACGCTGCACGCGCCTCACGACGAACGGCTGAGTCGCTGGCTTGCCCAAGGGTGGAAGAGCGTCCGCGCAGACGGCGACAGCTCGCTCGGCAATGGCCTGTGCGAGGCCTTGCTGCTGCACGCGGCGCTGATCTCGGGCGGCGCGCGCGCGCAGGCGCTGTACGAAGAGCTGCGCTTCAGCGAACGGACCGGGTCTGACACCGATGGGAGCTTGCTGCTCCACGCGCTCACCGCGCTCGTCCAACTGCAGCTCGGGGAGGCGCGCGCCTGCCGCGCTCAGGTCGAATCGGGGCTGGACGCAGCGGCCAAGGCGGGCTGTCAGCGGCACACCGCGCTGCTGCGCGGAATCGGCATCGTCGCCGCGCTGTCCAAGCGCGAGCTCGTACTTGCGCGCGCGGCGCTGGCAGAGTTTCGCGCGTGCTTGCAGGACGCTGACGCGCGCACCCAGGCGTTCGTTCGAATCTTGAACGGCTGGCTCGCGTTGTTCTCGCAAGACGTGAGCCTGGCGCAGGTTCACCTGCACGCAGCTATCGAGCTCGCGCAGGAGCAGCAGGTTCCCATAGCGGAGGCCGTCGCTCGCCTATTCCTATTGGAATCGCTCGTGAGCGTGGGCGAGCTTCGCGCCGCGCGCGGCCAGCTTTCGCGCGTTCGGGAGCTGTGCGACCAAATCGGCAGCACGCTCGTCTCGGCCTGGCTCGAGCTCAGCGAAGCGCGGGTCGCGTGCGCCGAGCCGCAAACGCGTGACGGCGCGCTGTCGCACCTGGCGCGCGCGTTCGACGTGATGCGCCGCGCTGGCTATCATTGGCTGCCCGTATTGGCCATGGAACCGGCCGCGCTGGCACGACTGTTCGGCTTGGCGCTCAGCGCGGGGGTCGAGCCCGAATTCGTGCGCGGCTTGATTCGCGCACACGAGTTGGTCGCGCTGCCGCCAGCCTGCGCCGACGGCGAATGGCCGTTTCCAGTGCGGATCTTCACGCTGAGTCGCTTCACGCTGTTGGTCGAAGGTGAACCCGTTCGCTTCAACAGCAAGGCCCAGCGTCGCCCGATCGAGCTGCTCAAAGCACTGCTCGCCTTCGGCGGGCGCGACGTCCCGGAGGAGCGGCTGATGGACGCGCTCTGGCCCGAGACCGATGCCGACGCCAGCGAACGCTCTCTCAGCGTCACGGTGCACCGCTTGCGCCGCTTGCTCTGCGTGCCCAACGCTCTCGAGCGGCGCGGTCGCGCGTTGACATTGAACCCAACTCGAGTCTGGGTCGATGCCTGGGCGTTCGAGCGCGCGCTGGCGCGCGCGCAAGATCTGCGCGGAGACGCGCGCAGCGAACAGTTGGTGCGCGCGCTCCGTTACTATCAGCGTCCATTTCTGGCGGACGAAACGGAACCTTGGGCGACTCTGCCGCGCGAACGCTTGCGCGCGAAGTGCGTGGCTCGCCTGGTCGAGCTGTGCGACGGGCTGGAGCGCCAAGGCCATTTCGAGGCCGCCGAGGCGCTCTATCAGCGCCTGCTCGACGCCGAGCCGCTGGACGAGCGGTTGTACTGGCGTCTGATGACGCTGTTCGCTCGCCGCAATCTGGTGCACGAGGCGTCTGCCGTGTACAGGCGGTGCGTGCGCGCACTCAGCGCCGCGGGACTCGGCGCGCCGTCTCCCGGACTGGAGGCGAGCTACCGCGCGCTCGTGGCGCGCGCTGCGGAGCCCAAGCAAGCGGGCTGAAGCAACCGAGCTCAGAGCTTGCCCGACTCGTTCGGGCGCCCCACCCATTGCGTCACTTCATCGACCAGCAGGTGACCCCAGGCGCCGGTCGCTTGGTCGACGACCTCGATCACGGCTGGTTTTCCGCGGTAGGGAGTGATGTCCCACTCCCTGCGCCCGAGAACCTCGTGGTTGGTCCCGGTTTCGGAAAACACGGCACAATCGTCGACCAACAGCGAAACCCGAAGGCGCTCCGGATCGCGACCGCCACCCACCAAGAGCCGCATGCGGTCGCCAGCCAACGTGAAGGCCGGAGAGCGCAGGCGGCCGGTCGCGCGATCACCATCGGCGGCGGTGAAGCTATTGATCAAGCTGCCGTCGGCGAAAGCCACCGCGGCCTGGCCTCCGATCGGACCAGCGCTCGGCGCTTGCGCGAACGCTTCGCCCTCACGCGTCCAAGTGCCGAGCTCATCCGCATTCATGTGCAATGAAAGCTCGGGCAACGTGTGTCCTTCGGACAGGTCGTCCTGCACCAGGAGCCCGTCGATGTCGAGACCTGGCGGAAAGTCGTTGAACACGTAGTACCCGGGCAGCACGTTCGGCACTGGTAGAAAGCCGAGCTTGATGTACGTGGGCTTTCGCTCCAAGAAGTCGCTCAGCAGCGCTACCTTCTCGTGGCCAGCCTTGCCGGTGCCAAAGCCGTCGACCTTGCGGTGTGCCACTCTGGGGTCGACCACGCCGTACACGTCGTGCACTCGCAGATCGGCAAAAAATCCAGCCCCTCCGATATCGCCGAGCACCAAGCTCGCGTTCGGGCGTGCAACGCCCTTCAGCCAGCGCGCGTAGCGCACGTTGTTGTCGACGACGTCGTTCCAAACGCGAATCTCCGCGACGAAAGGACCGTCCGCGATCGTTCCCCAACGCAAGAGAAGGCAGGCGGCCAGCGCGACCGGCGGGGCCGCCATGCGCAGAGCACGCCCTGGCCAGCGTTCGAGGCAAGCCTCGAACCCCGCCGCGGTGAGCAGCGCCAGCGAAGGCGTGAGCGCGAGCAGAAAGCGATGCCCGGAATAAAAGTCGCCCCCTACGTAGATGACGTAGGCGAAATGCAAGAGCACGTGGAGAAAAAGCCAGGGCACCCAGCGTCGTCGATTCCACGCGAACACCCCGACCAAAGCGAGCAACGGCACACCATAGCGCTCGGCCAAGAACGTCCGCGCATATTCGAGCCCGCGCGGAAGTGCCGCCAGCGTGTCCCCCACTTTGAGGTAGAACGTATTGGGAAGCAGTGCTCCGTAATATTGATAGCGCGCCCAAAAGTAGAACGAGAATGGCAGCGCGAAGCACACTGCGATCCGCACCAGGCCCCGCCACTCCTCCTCTCTTCGCCGCGCGTCGAGGCGCAGCCAGCGCACACCTTCGACCGCGAAGAAGCAGAGCGCGAACAGCAAGCCATCCAGCCGAGTCATGGCGAGCAGCGCGAAACACAGCCCGAGCACGCTCTGCCAGTGTGAAAACCTGAGCACGCTCGCGCCGAGCGCCGCGACGGTACACAGGACCACGAGGTGCGTCTCGAGCGAGAACACTGCGTAGCAAAGCCAGGCATCGTCGAAAGCGACCAGAAGCAGCGCGAGCAGAAACCCGACGCGCGTCGCAAACTCCTGCACGGCAACGCGCACGACCACGGCCAGCGAAACCAACGCGCACCCGAGCGCGAGCACGAACGCTCCGGTGGCGAACGTATCCGGATCGTGACCGCTGAGCGGCCAAAGCGGCGCGAGCAGTGCAACCCACAAGAAGTTGCTGTACCCCTCGACCCGTTCGCCCGGGTTGAACACGAGCCCCTGCCCAGACGCCCAATTTTTCGCGTACTGAAAGGAGATGTACGCATCGTCGATGGTGTTGTGGCGGTAGCGAGCCCGATACATCACCGCGCTGACGATGACCAAGAGTGCAGCGCCAGCGAGCAGGAAAAGTCGCTCACGCTCACGCTTCGAACCGAGCGGATTTGAATTCGAGTAGAATCCGAGCGCAAAGAGCGTCAAAATCGTAGCGAAAACCAGCGGAAGCACGGCCTCCCGCCGCGCCACCGATGCTTCGTTCCCGCCACTTCGTTCGGACACGTCCGGCTCGGTCGGCGCGCTCGCCGACCGGTACAGCGCAACTTCGCTGACTGAGTACGCGCCGTCGCCGCCACGCGGCTCGAGCCGAACGAAGCGGCCCCGCGCAGCCAGATCGCGCCCTACTCGCAGCTGCTGCCCGGCCTCGCGCACGCTCGGCGCTTCCCAGATCGTGCGCCAGACGACGCGGTCGTCCGACGCGAGCAGTGCGTACTCGTCATTGTTGTCCGCGGAGAGCGAGGCCGCCGCGATCGGCTGGACCGCGCCCAGGTCCCACTCGATGCTGGCTCCGAGCCCGAGGACCGATGCCAGGCTGGAGTTCCAAGTGTCGCCGGCCACGGCGCGAACGCCGTCGGTCAGGCGCTCGGCGTGCTCCGCGTGCGTGATCGAGCTTGGCGAGCGATCGCGCAGTAGGTTCGGTTCGAAACCGCGCCGACAACCCGCGAGTCCGACCAGCGCCAGAGCGCAAAGTAGGCCCGCGCGGGGCAGCGCCCGCGGCCACAACCACAGCCAAAACAACATCCCAAGGCGCACACGAGCACGGAGCGTGCCAGCGTGAGCGCAGCATCAAACCGCGCGATTCACGCAAAAAATCGGCAGCGCTGAGTGTGCCACCGAGGTTTGCCGAAATGCGCCACCTTGTGCCGTGGGGTGGTCTGCGCTGTCGCACCCGGCCCAGAGAGGGAGAGTCGATGGACCGAGAGCTACGGCGCCAAACGCTGTGCGATCGGCAGCCCGAGCTCGCGAATGCCCTGCACGGCCAGCTTGGCGATTTCCGGCGCGCCCTTTGCGGAAAGGTGCGTGTTGTCGTCGGTGGCAAAGAGGGGAATCGAATTGGTCGGACCCACCGCTTCCAAGAAGATTCGCGTCTTTTCGGTCATGTCGATCACCGGAGTGCCCGTCTCCTGCCCCACCGCGATCACTGCCGCCGGGTAGGCGCCATGCGAAGGTTTGATCTGCGTGCCCGAGAATTGTCGGCGGCTGATCGGCGTGAGCAGCACGGCAAAACCGCCCGCAGCCCGCGTATCACTAATGTACGTCTTCAAGTAGGTACGAAAGGTGGTGGCAGGGTCTGTATACCGAGCGGGATCTTCGCTCTTCTCGTCGTTGTGCGCGAACTGAATGAAGACGTAGTCGCCGCTGTGAATTTTGGCCTTCATCGTGGCCCAAAAGCCTTCATCGATGAAGCTCTTCGAGCTACGGCCCGACTGAGCGCCGTCATTGACGGTCACGCCGGTCGTAAAGAACTGCTGCAGGACCGCCGCCCACCCCACGCGACCCGTGGGGTCCGACGCCGGAAAAATGGCCGCAGTCGAGTCGCCTGCGACATGGAGCGTCACGTTGGCAGTGAGTGGAGGAAAGCCGCCCGTCGCGCCGCCACCACCGTTGCTGGCGCCGCCGCTCGCGGTACTGCCGCCGCTGGCCTTGCCTCCGCCGCCGACACCGCCTTGCGCGCCACCGCTTCCTTTACCTCCGCTGGTGGTGCCGCCTTGCACTCCGCCGCTGTTGACACCTCCGCCATTCGCGCCGCCCGAGGCGGCGCCGCCCATCACGGAGACACCGCCCGAACTCGAGTCGCCCCCTTGCTGCGAGCTACCTCCGCGCGCGAGGCTGCCACCACTCGAGCTTCCGCCCGTGGAAACGCCCCCGGACGCGCCTCCGCTCGCGACCGAACTGCCACCCGATCCGGTACCCGCGCCTGCGGAAGCCCCGCCCGTCGTGGCGAAGCCACCGGTGGTTCCGCCGGTGTTCGAAACTCCGCCGCTGCTCGGATTGGTGCCGCCTGTGCTCGAAGCAAGACCGCCGGTGTTGCTGGTGCTCGGCCCGTCTTCGCTGGGACTCGAGCACGCAGCACACAAGCTGAAACAAGACCAAAGCAAAGCCCTGCACACGCGTTTCGACACGACACTCATGGAGACACGGACCTTTCGAGCGCTCAGTCTTCAGGGGCCCGCGCCGGGACCGCTGTTGCAGTATTCGTTGAAGCGGTTGCCGGTAGCGCTGTACGCGCGCCCGCTCGTCGCGGCCGCAGCCCAGGGCGCTGTCTTGTTGATATGGCCAGCCATGGTCGATTCGCGAATGACGGCTTGGCCGTTCGGCGTCGGCGTGGTGCTGCTCGCGTCCCACGATCGTCCGAGATGATTCGTGGTCGGCGCGCCAGAGTCACCCGTGAAGTTGCAGCGAATCGCCAAGAAGCCAAGCTCGTTGCCGACCGAAGTGCTCGGCGCAAAGATGACGCCGGCGCTACTGCCCTTACGCGAGGAAAGGTAGTGAATCGTCGTGCCGTCGAGCACCACGGTCGCGTTGCCATAGATGTAGTCAGTGTCCCCTTCGATGAAACCGTCTTTCACGTACACTCGGGTTCGAGTCGTGGCGTTCGCCGCCTGGAATTGCACGGTGTCCTGAAAGCCGTGCATGCGCACGTTCTGCAGCACGATCTTGTCGCCGTTGGTGAGCAGCGCGAGCGCTTGAATGTTGGTACCGCTCGCCGGCGTCGCAAAATCGTTCGATAGCGTCAGGTTCATGAGCTGCATGCCATTCGACTTGGCCGTGAAAGTCTGACTCGCGCCCTGCGCCGCCGACATGTTGTGAACAATCACGACCTGCGTCGCGTCGCTGCTCGCGCCGTACAGCGTCACGGGCGTCGCGCCGCTGTACGACGGCTGTTCGCGATACGTTCCCGGTTTGACCAGTATGTAACGACGGGCCGAACCCGACACCGCGTTCAGCGCAGCCTGCACCGTGGTGTGCGTACCGCTGCCATCGGCCGCAACCGTGTAGTCCGGCGTGAACGAGCTCGCGTTGCCGAGCCCCGCTGTCGGATCCCAATTGTCGGTGGTGAGCGAGCTGAACGGCCCGGCTTGCGCGAGGTACTTCGCGATCGTGTAGTTTGCCGCCTCGGTGCTCGTCAGCTGCGGGCGCGTCGAGGTACCCGCGCGGTTCGCACAGGTCCCCGTGCTACCGCCAGTGCTCGTGGTGCCGCCAGTGCTCGTCGAGCCACCGGTGTTCGTCGAGCCGCCCGTGCTCTTGCTACCGCCACCACCACCCGTGCTTCCACCTGTCGCGGATCCACCCGCGCTCTTCCCACCGCCGCCACCGGTGCCGGCTGCGCCACCGCTACTGGTTCCGCCACTGGCCTTGCCGCCAACACCGCCGCTCGAAGCACCGCCGCTCGAAGCGCCGCCCGAACCGGCGCCTCCGGTCAGGGTCGCCCCGCCGGTCGCACTGGCGCCACTCGCGTTCACACCGCCGTTCGCGCTGGTACCCCCCGTCGACGAGGCACCACCGCTGATCGGCGTGACGCCTCCGGTCGCTGGCATGCCCCCAGTCGCAAGGGTACCGCCCGTGCTGAGCGCACCCCCCGTGGCCATCGCTCCACCCGTCGCCATCGCGCCGCCGGTACTCGGCGTATCGGAGCCTCCACCTGCGTCGCTGCAGGCCGCAACGAGCGCGCCCCACGCGGCCAGCGCAAACACGGAATTCCTCGCGCTTCGCTGAATCTGCGCGCCGCGCAGGAAGCGCGGCTTCGAGCCCCGACGTTGCGTCGAGTCATACCTGTAAGGAGCGTTCTTCATGGAAAATTGCTCAGGGGGCGGACGAGGCTTTGCCGCAGGCGAAATGGCTCGCCCGGGTAATGCGCAAGGCTCCCGATCCGATCACGCCGGCGGCCAGGGCAGGCAGCAAAGGCAGAAGGCGGCTGGGCGCGGGCCCCCGAACTGGCGTCCGCGCCAACGTTGCTATGTTTCGCTTCTCCATGAGCGTGAGCCGCAGCCCGAAGTCACTGCGTGCGGCCATTTCGGAGCAGGCTCCCCTCCTGATTGCGCTGGTGGTGATCGCCCTGGTGATCGTGTTCACTCGCGAACGCAAGGCAGCGCCAGTCGCCGAAAAGCCGGCATCCGCGGCGAGCGCGCCGCCGCCGTCGGTGCCGAGCGAACCCGAGCCGATCCCGGAAGAACCGCCGCTTGGTCCACTGCGTGCCGAAAATGCCGAGCTGCCGTGCGACGTGGACGACGTGCTGGCGAGGAAGTGTCGTCGCTGCCACGCCATTCCACCGCGCCACGGCGCACCATTCCCGCTTTTCACGTGGACGGATCTGCAAGCGATGCGCTCGTCCCAGCCGATCTATGAAGTCGTCGCGCGAGTGGTGCAAACGGGCTACATGCCGTATCGCATTCCCGCCAATCCCCCGGTCGAACCACTCACCGACGCCGAGAAGAAGACGTTGCTGGATTGGGTAGCGGCCGGCGCGCCACGCGAGTCGTGCAAACCAACCGCTACCAAACGACCACGCACGCCTGCGAAAGCAAAGCGGCCTAACTAAAAAATTTGCAGTCGCTTGGCGGTTTGAGCGGTCGCGGCTTCGAGGCTATAACCCCTCGAGCGAAGGCCCGCGCGGGGCACCAATGACGGAAGAAAAGTCTGCGCACGCGAACGCGGCCGACAACTCCACGGAGTTGGAAAGGCTCGATGCGCTCGCGCTGGTGCTCGAGCGCTCGGCCAGCTGGTTTCCGCAGGCGTCCGAAAGCTCTGCGCCACCGGCGCCGACGACGGCAAAGCAAGCGGAGCCCACGCGCGCGAACCATGAAGCTCGCACGGAGCCCGCATTCGCAACCCCGACGTCCGCGACTCCGCCGCCCGCGAGTGAACGGGCGCCTCACTCTCGCGGCAAAAAGGGGCGGCGCGAGCTCACTCGCAACCAGCGCGCGCTCGCTGCGAAGCGAGCGATGGACGAGAAGCGGGAGCGAAAAAAGCGCCGCGCCGAACGCCGCGCCGAGCGTCTCGCCAAACGCAGCGCCGCGTCCGCCCCGCCGAGCCGCCCCACCTCGAGCAAGGCGCTAGCGTCGGCCTCCCCCGTCCGGCCTCCACTATCTCTGCCGACGGACCCGCTCCCCCGTGGGCGCGCTCTGTCACCCGGGTTCGTCCGCCTGCTGCTGCCGCTGCTCGCAGCGCTGCTGGTCGCTTGGGCTCTGCTCAGACGATAGCCGGGCGCCCGCGAACGGCGGACTTTCGCGTGGCCCGACTGCTCGAAAATCATTGGCCTTTCTACCGGCCCACGATCCGATTCGAGAAAAAGTGGCAGCGCTTGTCGATCCACCCGACGGTCGTTCGTCGCCAGAGCAGAGGCCCGGACACCAACGTCCGGGCAAGCCAGGAGAACCACCAATGAAAGTCGTGATTTTCGTCAAGGCCAACAGCGATTCCGAAGCAGGTGTCATGCCGAGCGCCGAGGTGCTCCGCGCCATGACCGACTTCAACGAGCAGCTCGTGAAAGCGGGCGTGATGCTCGCGGGCGAAGGACTACATCCGAGCTCCAAGGCCAAGCGCGTACGCTGCGTGGGCAAGCAGCGAACGGTCATCGACGGCCCTTTCTCCGAGACCAAGGAGCTCGTGGCGGGCTTTTGGATGTGGCAAGTGAAGTCCATCGACGAGGCGGTCGAATGGGTCCGCCGCAGCCCGTTTCAGGAGGGAGAAATCGAAATACGCCCGGTGTTCGAGGCCGAGGACTTTGCCGCCGTGGTTCCGCCCGATGTCGCCGAAAAAGAGAAGGAATTGCGCGCCAAAACCGGCAATCTCTAATAAACAGTGGATTCGCCGGAAGCCCGCGCGCCGCGCGCGCGGCTCCGACGGCCCAAACTGACGTGCTAATCTCGGTAGCTTGAAAGGGGCCGCGAACGCGCCCCCTCGCGGGATCGAGAGCTAAGGATGGGCGACGTCAGCAAAGACGAGGGGGCAGGGAACCGACGAGAGAGCGAGGAGACTCGCGCTCAAACGCTCGGCCCACACTCGCTACGTCAGGCGCTCGAGGACGCGCCGGTTCCCGCGTACCTGCTGCGTGCCGTCGAAGGTGACTTCGTTCTCGAGTTCGTGAACGCTGCAGCGCGCGCGCTGAGCCCACTCTTGGATTCGATGCGCGGTCGTCCGGTCTCGCTCCTCTATCGCGACCAACCGGCGATGATCGAAGACGCCTGGCGCTGCCTGAGGGAACGAAGAACCGTCGTGCGCGACGCGGTGGTGCGTCGGCACGATCGGCTCGAGGCGAACCAGCAGCAGCGTTTGGTGTTCGTGTTCCTGGAGCCCGAGCACTTGGTGATCTACGCGCACGACCTGGATCGTGCTGCCAACCTGGAAGCGATCGGGGCCGAGGGCGAGGAACGATATCGCAGTTTGGTTGCGTCTCTGCCAGACGCCGTGCTGGTGCGCGGTCCCGACGGACGCGTGCTCGCCTGCAACGAGGTTGCCGCCAAGCTCCATGGCCACACCACCCAGGCCGATTTACTGGGCCAAACCGAGATCTTGGCGCCGGGCTACGTGGTGGAGGACGAACACGGGGTCGTGATCCCAAACGCGGGTTTGCCAAGCCTGCTCGTCCTTCAGACCGGGGAGCGCGTATCCGGTAAGCTCTGCACGTTACGACTCCCGGATGGTTCGAAGCGGTTCATCCGTGTCTCCGTCGAGCCGCTGCGAACGCGCGCAGGCAAGGTCGCAGGCTCGGTCACTCTCTATATCGACGAGACCTCGCGCATCAACGCCGAGCGCGCCGAACGCGAAAGTGCCCAGCGCCTCGACTTTGCGCTCGACGCCGCGCGTATGGGCTCCTGGCACTGGGAGCCGGCGACCGATCGCGGTGACTGGTCACCCTCGCTCTACCGACATTTCGACATGACCGGCAGCGACCCGGGCTTTGCCTCCTTCTTGAGTCGCGTTCACCCGGAAGATATGCCGCGGGTGCAGGAGCTCGCAGCCCAGCTGACGACCGGAGCCGAGGGAGAGACGTTCGAGCATGAATTTCGTTTGATAGGTAACGATGGCGTCGCGCGCTGGGCTCGTGCGCGCGGCCGGCTCGAGAAGCACGAGGGCGTGGTGCGCATGGCCGGCACGGTGATGGACGTCACCGAGCACCATCGGCTCGAGGCCGAGTTACGACGCGCGCACCGCCTCGAAAGCATCGGGCGACTCGCGGGTGGGCTCGCGCACGACTTCAACAACCTGCTCACCGCCATGCTCGGCTCGCTCGAGCTCATGGAAGAAGGTTGCCCGCCCAACCTACGCGAGGATCTCGGCACGGTTCGCCACGGCGCTGAACGCGCTCGCGACCTCACCGCGCAGCTCCTGGCGTTTGCGCGCAAGCAGCCGATCGTGCTCGAGGTCATCGACCTGAGCGCTCTCGTGACCAATGTGGAGCGGCTGCTGCGCCGCCTCGTCGGCCCCACCGTCGAGCTCACCGTCAGCTGCGAGAGCGGGCTTTCCGTGCGCGCAGACGCGGCACAACTCGAGCAGGTTCTGGTCAATCTGGTGGTCAACGCGCGCGACGCAATGCCCCAAGGCGGCGCACTTTCGGTGCGCGCGCGCGGCGAGCCGCGCACGCACGGCGCAGCGCAAGAAAACGTGGTGCTCGAGGTCGAAGATCACGGCACGGGCATGGACGCAGAAACCATTAGCCACGTGTTCGATCCATTCTTCAGCACCAAAGACGGCGGAACCGGACTCGGCCTTGCCAGCAGCTACGGCATCGTCCTGCAGCACGGAGGCAACATCCAGGTCGATAGCGATCCCGGTAAGGGCGCTCGCTTCCGGGTCGTCTTGCCACGCGTGAGAGAGCCCGTGCGCCCCGCGGCCCAACCGAGCAACGAGAGCGGCGGCGCGGGCTGTGTATTGCTGGTCGACGACGAGGATTCGGTGCGACGAACCACCGCGCGCCTGCTGAAGAGCCTCGGTTATGAAGTGCTGTTGGCCGAAAGCGGCCAGCGGGCGCTGGAAATCGCCAAAACGTATCCGGGGCCAATCGACATTCTGCTGTGTGACGTGGCCATGCCCGAACGCAGTGGCCCCGAGGTCGCCAAGGACATTCGCAGCGTGAGCCCCGGTATTCGTGTGCTGTTCGTGTCCGGGTATCCAGAAGGCGAGGAGAATGTGGTGTCCTCGGCGGGATTCCTGCAAAAGCCTTTCTCGCGCGCGGCGCTGAGCGCGAAGCTCGCAGCGCTGCGCGGATAGGAGTGCGCTCGTCTTTACGGCACGCGGGCTAGGAGGCTATGGCTGTGGGGTGCATCGGTCGATTCGATTCGGGCTCGGTCTGATTCTGTGCGCCATCGGCGGCTGCGCACCTCCGCCGAAATCGCCAGCAGCCTCGGCGATCTCGGACGACGGTCCGATCGTCGTGCTGGGCGACACGCAGCGCACGCTCTTCGCAGAATCGTTCTTCTGCGGTCGCGAACGGAACGACGTCCAAAGCGCCGCGCTGATCGGGCAGCTGGCGCGCGAGGAGCGGCCTGCATTCGTCGTGCACCTGGGCGACATGGTCGCGGTCGGCGATTCGAGCGGCGAGTGGGAGCACTTCGACCAGCTGATGCAGCCGCTGAGCGAGCGCGGGGTGGCCATCTTCCCGGTCTTCGGCAATCACGACTTGTGGGGTAATCGCCGCGTCGCGCTGCGCAATGCTCGAAAGCGCTTTCCCGAGCTAGCGCACGGCGCCTACGCGATGCGACATCACGGCCTCGGACTGATCTGGCTGGACTCGAACCTGGAAGGGCTCGCGGGTCGGCGGCAAGCCGCGTGGTTCGAAGGGGTACTGCGCACGTTCGACGGGCCGGGCACGCGCGGCGTGCTCGTGTTCATGCACCACCCCGTTTACACCAACGGCAAGCACCGGCACGGAAGTGAGTACGTGATTTCGGAGCTCTTGCCGCACTTTTTCGCCGCCAAAAAGACGCTCGTGCTGCTGAGCGCGCACGTGCACGGCTACGAACGGTTCTATGCTCGAAAGCGCCACTTCGTGGTTACGGGCGGCGCAGGCGGTCCGCGCGTGGAATACGCCCAGGGCGAGCAAGCACCCTGGGTTCCCGCTACCAACCGCCTTCCGCCAGGGCCTCGCCCGTTCAACTACGTGGTCATTCACGACCGCGGGGCGCGGCTCGACTTCGACGTGAAGTGCTTGAAGGGCGCTGTCGATTGCCCGAGCGGCTCGCTCGATCAGTTTTCCGTAGATTTGCCGAAAATCAAAGCCGCAGTCACTAGATGAGGCCGAGCTTTTCCATCCATTCGGCTGCCTCTTCGTAGTAGTTCGGTCGATAGACCACGATGCTCTCGACCGCTTTCGAGTTGCTCGGCTTCGGCCTGCCCGCCAACCCGAGGGCGTCGGACTGAAAATCGCCCGCGGACTCGACCATGACGTCCGCGTCCTTGCCACGCACCCATTTCAACAGCGCCGCGTACGGCATGTCGAGCGACACGTCCGGAGGAGCGAACAGCACCCCCAGCTCGAAGAACTCGACTGCCATCACCGTGTCGTTCGGATCGTAGTGAACGATGAACGCTTCGTCCTTGAAATGATCGATCGGCGCGAGGTCCATGTCGCGCTTCTCGCGCTCAGGTGTCTTGCCGATCGCTGCTTCGACTTCGCTGCGACTCGAGCCAAAAACGATGGGCCCGACGGACTTGTTGAAATCGATCAGAAATTTCTTGGTTGGCATTGAAGTTCCCGATGGGTGAGCGGTTCGAACCGCTCAAGTAATGCCCTTGGTCGCGAGATAGTCCAGCATTTCCTGGATGCCCTGGTCGTACTTGCTGCCGTACTTCTTGTGGATCTCGTCGATGTCCATCTGGATCGCCTCCATGATCTTGCCCTGTTTGATCAGCTTGGCTTGCTTGGCTCGATAAGCCTTGGCCGCCGCGCTGCTACCCGTGGAGGTCATCGCTCGATGGTCGGCGGTCTCCATCCAAATCGCGGGTGCGGTCCCGTGTGTGAACGGATTCTTTCCAGATTGAACCCAGGAGTCCCAGGCGGGCATATGGTTCACTTCGCCGCCGAGACTTATCTCTTTTCCATCGGCGCCAACGTAGTGGCTCGCCGCATTTCTGACCTGATAGTAGGACCCTCCCTGAGGAACCCCAGCCTTCCTGATTGAGGCGATTTTGTCCGGCTGAAGCGGACAAGTCTTCTTCCCCCCGGCGTTGTGAACCAGCGCGTGGCTATGGCCGACGAAGTAGGTGTGAAACCCCTCTACTTCGAGGTTGTAGACCGTGATCGACCGCTCTTTGCTGGCGAGTGGCAGCGCCAGTAGCGTCGGTCCGTCCCGCGCGCTCTCGACCGGCAGCGACAGCAGCGACGCGCCGCCGAGATCCTGGGCCTGTGTCCAGCCGTGGTCCGGGCTCCAGAAATAGTGCCCGGGCGTCACCGTGATGTGTTCGGCGCGACCGAAGGACTGGAGCTGCAGATCCATGACCTGCATGTCTCGCGTCACGAAGGTACGCACGACCGGGCGCAGCTCGGTCGCGCCGGTCTCCACGTCTTGCGCCCAAACCCGTTCGCCAGCGCGAATGTACTCGATCGGCCGATCGCCGTACTCGGTCGCTACGGGCGTTCCGGCGCCAAAGCAGAACCCAGAGTCCTCGACGCACAAGCCCTTGCGCCCGGACTCGATGTCGCAAGCCGGTGGTGTGGTGTTGCCACCGAGGTCACTCAGCAGATCCGCGGTGCTCGGTAGACCTTTGCCCTCGATGCGCGACGCTTCGGCGCGCAGGCCCGCGTGCACGACGCGGCCATATCTGTGCATCGCGCCAATCGCGAACAGCGAGACGAAGCCGGCGACGACGAGGAATTCCACCAGCGAAGCGCCGGACGCGCTACCCCGAAATGGCCGTAAAAACGCCTGTCCGAAGGCGTGCAGCCAACCGAGCTTTTCGCCGATCGAGCGAGTCTGGTTCGGGCTTTGCTCGGTTTTCACGGGTTCCCTCTTCGGATTGACGGTTTCGCGAACGAACGCTGCTTCACGGCGCGAGCTCCACCTTCACCTGCAAGAGCTCTCCGTCGGTGCGGCCCGCTTCGGTGAGCGAAACGGTGGTACGACCGTCGCGCGCGACGAAGCCGATGATGGCGAGAAGTCCATCCGAGCGCAGATAGCTCACGCCTTTGCCGGGCAGCTTGCCGGCGAAGGTCCAGCCATTCTTCTTCATCCAATCGCCGTAGAACTTCTCCACCGCGGCCGGCGTCTCGGCGCTGTCGTAGAGCCGGATCGCGTACGGCTCCCCGTCCACTGCGGCCGCCAGCGTGCGCCGCGCGTTGTTCGGTCGCGGCAGCACGCGGGAGTCAGCGCCCGCCGCGTCCCCGACCGCCGGGAACATGGTGGACAGGTTCAAGCCGGTATCCGCCCAGAGCAAGGTGACCAAGGTCTCCTCGCCTTCGGACCGATGCGCGAAGGCGTAGCGAAATCGGCCGAATTCCCCTAGATCCGAGCTCTTCGCGAAGCGCCCGGCCGCCTCCATGAACCCGCGCGCACCGGACACCTTGTCGTCGGTGAAGCAGGCCACCATGCCACGGCGCTCTTCCTCTTGGCGAACGATGCCGCGCAAAGTCAAAAGGTTGAGACGCTCCTTCTTACCCGCGCGCGGGTGCTCGCGCAGCAGTTGTTCCGCGGTTTGCCCGAACAGCCCGGGGCTCGCGCTGCACGAGCCCTGAATACGGTCGAGCACGACCGAAACCGATTCCTTGCTGAACACGGTCGAGCGATGGAAGCGCTCGCCGTTGACGAGTACCACCTGAGCGCCCTCGCTCAAGTCTTGGAGCCCTGCCAGCTGCTCACCCAGCGCCAGCGCGGCATCCTTCGCCTGACCGTAAACCACGCCGCCCGCGACGAACATGAACCCGAGGAAGACACAGGTGAGATACGCCGAGAGGCGTAACGAGCGCATCGACGGAATCATCCAACCGAGAACCCGATAGAACGCCGTCCGCGCGAGCGTGAGCCCGGTGCGGTCGGGGGTGGCCTTCGAAGTTCTGATGGGGTTCGTCATTCTGGAAACCAGGCGCAACTAAAGCAGTTTACCGAGGTCGTCTTTGATGAGGCTCAGCGTTTCGCCCACGTTGCCCTCGCGCTGCTTCTCACCGCACGACACCCACGACCGAGAGCGGACATCGCTCTTGAACACGGTCTTCTTTTGGACGAGTTCCTTCTTGTCCAGCGAGACTTTGCCCGAGAGGTCCGTGGTGACGATCGGGTTCAGCACGCCTTTACCGTCGTCGCTCAGAACTCCGGTCTTGCCCAGGGCAGAGCTCGCGAACCCGTTGTCGTTGCCGTTCGACTTAGCGGCCTCGTTTTGATCCTTACCCGTGGCGGGCTGTTTGTTCTGGTCCGGATTTCGCGACGTCAGCGTGGCCAAGTCCTTCTTGCCGAGCCAGTCCTTCGGCACCTGGACGTTCTCTTGGCAACCGGTCATCGAGTAAGCGAGCGCCGAAGCGCGCGCGAGCCGCATCGCCGACAGCTCCTTCAGGTACAGGCCTTTGAAGAACATCAGTCCCATCAGGCCAAGGGTCAGCATCGAAATGACGATCGCGGCTTCGACCATGGCCGCGCCGCGAGCGCGCCGGCACTCGGCACGCCGCAAGCGGCGCGCTGTTCTCTTGGAATCGGTGACGGTTCGCATGGCGTCAGTGGATGATCAAAGTGTTCGGATCGCTGAGCAGAATGTCGCCGAGCTCCGAGAGCAGGCGGGCGTTGTCGACCGTGAGCGAGTTCAGAGGATTGATCTTGGCCGCCTTCGCAACCAGCTCGCCCGCCAAGAGCGCGTTGCCTAGCGTCTCGAGCCCCGGAACGGTGCCCTTGAAAGGCTCGTTGTAGCGACGGAGCCGCGCTCGCCAGCGGAAGTTCCACATCGCTAGCTCTTTCTTGTCAACGCCGCGACCAGTGCCGTTGCATGAGTTGGTCTTCCATTTGCCCGAGCAGTCGTAGAAAAACTCGGCTTGAGCCAAGCCGAAATCCGCGGTCTTCGGGATCGAAATGGTGGCGCCGCTCTTCCACTGTCCCGCGCTGACTCCCTTCGGAGCGACCTTCAGCATCTTGTCGTCACCCAGCGCGACCGCCACCATTTGCGCGTTTGGAACCCCGTTCTGCCAGTTATCGATCACCCGACGGGGCGCGATGTTGCCACCCCCGCCGCTGCTGCTCGAGCTGTTTTGACCTTGCAGCTTTTGATTGATCTTGTCCTTTTGCTCTTTCCTGCACTTGTCGCCGTCGAATTTGTCCACCTCGGCCTGCGCGGTCGCGGCCTTGCCTTGCTTTTCATTGAGCGACGCCTGCTGCGCCGGAGTCGGCGTCTTCGGCGTTTCGTTTTCGGCTAGATTATCGGCGCAAGCCGCGCGCAGCGAGTTGCACTCGTCCTGGTAGGCCCGCTGGGCGTCGTCTCGGTCTTTCTTGAGTTGGTCGAGCCGGTCGTCGCACCCCTTATCGACGTTGCCGTTGATCAAGCCGCTCAAGTCGGGGGCTCCACTGCTGCCACCCAACTCGCAAAAGTAGTCGCCACCAGCGGCTACCAGGTCGCCGAAAGCACCCCCCGCGAAACTGATCGCCTTCTTGGGGATGGGAAGCACCTCGCCGATGATGTCGACCACGGCCTTGCCAGCCTGGTAGCAGAGCACTGAGTTGCTGCCGTCTTCGACGGGCAAGCCATTGATCACCGTCACCGGGTTTCCAGCTGCTGCCTTGATCGGCGCATACTTGTCCCCGACTTGAACCGAGCCGAGCAGCGCCGCGGCCGGAACGACCCTGGGGATGATCTGTTCGACCACCGTCAACCCTTCGAGGGCACCGTCTATGAACGGCTTGGCGATTTCGGCGACTTCCTCCACGGCCTCGGCCGCCGCCAGCAATGCCTCACCGATCCCAATCCAGGAGAACGCAATCCCCAGCACGGTCAGCACGATGACCGCCACCTTCAGCGCGACCCGCACGGCCAGGACGCACGCCATGATGAAGTTGATCATGACGAGCAGGTTCATCCCGCGCGCGTGCAAAACGGCGGCGCTGTAGGCCGTCGCGTCCGACGCCTCCTGCATCCGCTCGCGGTACATGATGGCGTCCCCGATACCGGCCAGGTACCAAAGAATCCCCACCATGCAGGCGCACATGAAGATGCCCATCACCAGGATCGCGCCACGCTCATCGGCGACAATCCCGTTCGCAGGCCGCTGCGCGGCTGAAGCGTTCGAGCTGGGTTCCGAAGCGGCAGTCATCCTGAGGTCGTTTCGATAAGCAGCGCGCAGTTCAGGTGCCCTGAACGGCTGCCTCTGATGGCCCACCTGGAGCCACGCGGCTCGGCTTCAGCAAGAAGCATGCACGTCTCGCCGAGCCCCGGTAAGGCCGTTGAACGAGCGATCTATCGCACAAAGATCCGCACTTCCTCGAGCACCTCGCCCGACCCGTTGGACGATCGCTTACCGTAGGTGGTCGAACAGCGCAACCGAACAGTGCCAACCATTGGTTTGCAGCTGACAACCCAGCGGACACTTCGGACCGGGCGTCAGGTCCTCACTGCACGGCCATTTTCGCCGTGGTTCCGGTCGTTGCCGTTCGGCGTGGATCGTGCCTATGACCTCGGCCGCGGCGCGAAAAGCCGCGTCCCAGGCAGGGGAGCTTAGACAAGGAGCCTCTATGAAGTGCTTGGTTTGCGGGACCCTGTTGCTCGGGCTGGTGGGCTGCTCATCGGATTCCGGCTCGGGCGCAGGCACCGGTGGAGCCGGAAACACCGGCGGAACGACGAGTACCTGCGGTTCGCTCACGCCAACCCGGCTCTACAGCTCCGAGGGCAAGTTGGTGCGCGGCGTCGCCGCAGACGCTAGCTCGCTCTACTTCCTCGAAGGTCTGGACCAGATCAAGAAGATGCCAAAAGCCGGCGGAGCGGCGACCACGATCGCGACCGCTCCGGGCACGGTTCTCGACGTGACGGTGCGCCTGTACGTGGACGGCGCGAAGCTCTACTACAGCGACAATTCCGACCTATTCTCAGTCGATACCAGCGGTGGTACCCCGAAGTCGCTCGCCACCTCCGCGTCCAAGAAGGCTATCGGAATCGACCCAACGATCGCTTTCGATGAGGACTTCATCTACTTCGGCGACAAAGTCTACGGGCCCGCGGGCGAGGCGCTGGGAACGGTCAACAAGCTACCGAAAACCGGCGGAATGCCGACGGTCCTTGCAAGCGGCCAGGCAGGTCCTGGGTCGATCGCGTTCGACGAAACGAACCTGTACTGGATCAACGAAGGCACTTATACCGACGAGCTCGAGCCGCTGCTGAACGCCGGCCTGGGCTCGGTGCCGAAAACAGGCGGCAACGCGCGCGCTCTCTTCACGCAAACCAAAAAGGATGGGATTTCGCCAGCGATTGGCGACCTGCTCGTCGGCACGAGCGAATTGTTCTTCGCCAGCATCAACCTCGACAGCATCGTCAACACCGGTGAGTACCGAATCGCCAAAACCGGTGGAACTCCTCTGGAATTCAGCTCTTGCCCGAGCTTTGGCGCTTTCCTCCGAGATGGTCAGCTGTACGCCGATTGCGGCGATAGAATCTCCAAATTCGATCTGGAAACCGGCAGCGAAACCGAGCTCGTCTGCCTACCGGAGCCGCTCGAGGGATCGATTCTGATGACGAACGACTCGAACACCATCTATTACGTGAAGGCCGAGCCGGACAACGCCGCCGGCGATACCCCTTACTCGCTCTACTCCATCCCCATTCAGTAGTGAGCACGACTCTTGCTTTGCGCTAGGCTAGTCATGGAAAGGGCATTCGAACGGTGAGCGCTCCGTCCAAACCGGAATCCTCGGGTCGTTCGGGTCGCATTGGACGACTTCGAAGCGACTCCCGCGGCGCGGTCTTCGTCGAATTCCTGATCGCGTTCCTGCCGGTCTACGTGTTCTTTCTGTGCGTCATACAGCTCGGTCTGCTGTTCGTGGTTCGGCTCGTGGTGGAGCATGCGGCGGTCAACGGCGCTCGCGCGCTCGCCGTGGTGGCCGGCGACGACCCGAAGACATACGGGGGGTTCGAGAAGGAGCTCAACCGCGTGAACCGCAACGGCAGGCGCGAGGAAGCGGTGCGCAACGCCGTGGTGCTCACGCTGGCTCCGCTGATTTTGAACGGCGTCGTTCAGAGCGCCGACGTGATCGTGCCGAAGGCCGATCAACCGGATGGCCCCAAGCAAACCGGCGATCTTCGCTTCGACCCCATGGGCGAAAAAACGGTGACCAAGGTGCGCGTGCGGGTCGAAGTCGACGCGGCTTGCCGGCTAGCGCTCGCCGGTCCAATCGCCTGTCACAAGTTCAGCGACTATCTCGACCCGCTTCAAAAGTTGAACCTGCGCCTACCCACTCAAAAGGTTCGAGCTGAAGCGATCTTCCCATATCAAGGCGCGCGCTACGAATATCCGCCCTGAGCTCGGCGCTGGTGCGTGCGCCGTCAGCGCCGCGCGCCGACCGTAACCTCGGTTGCAACCGCCGAACTTCCCGCGGCTGCCAGGGCTTCCAGACGTACGTAGCGCGCCGTGATCGGGGGGAATGCGATCGACTTCATCTTGCCATCCGCAGCCCACGTTCCTGCGGCCGACTCGGTAAACGTGGCGCCGTCCACGCTCACCAGCACCCGGTACGAAGTGATGGCGCCGTTGCTGCTGGGACCACGGTTGGGCTCGTAGCGCGGGACGTAGCCGAGGAACCCGACGTCCGCTTTGGCCTCCCCGAGATCGAGAGTGAGCGACTGCGGCAACGTTCCCGTCGAAGCCCAAACCGAGTAGTAACCCCAGTCGTTGATGCCGTCGATCGCGCTTTCCGCGTTCCCGCTGCTCGCAGTGGCGGCGACCGGCGTGTACGGATGAACGTTCTGACGACCTTGCGTTGGGAGTGGGGGTCGATTGGAGTTCGGACGCCAAGCTGCGCCGATCTCCTTCAGGCGAGTCACGATTGCCTCGTCGAGCAACCCCTCTCGATTGGGCGGGCAGTTGAGGAGGAAGTTCGTAAAGCGCGGCTCGAGGAGCGCCAGGTGCTGATCGACGACGGCCGAGACGCTCATGAGCCCACCAATATTGGGTGCCCAAAACCAGTCATTGCCGCCGCCTCCATTGATCTTCTGCCCCTGGCTGGCGGGAAAGGTGTTGCCGGGCGGCGAGAAGGCCAGCACCGGATCCTTCGGCTCTTCGAAGGCGACGATGTCGGCGTCCCACGGGCTCATCAGGTGCGAGTGATCGAGCAGCAGGCAATCTGGTTGCAATGACTTCACGAGCTCGCGGATGGCCTGATACGGGACCTGTTTGTGGCCCATTTTCCAGGACCAACCGTCGAAGACCAACAGCGGAATCGGCCCGTAGTTACTGAGCAGTTCGGTGAGCTGGGTCTTCACGTAGGTGAGCTGCTCAGGCGTCACCGGGCCGTTGCCAATGCCTTCGGTGTTGTCCCAAACCGAGTAGTAGAGGCCAGGCAGCAAGCCTCGCTTTCGGAACGCATCGACGTACGCGCGCACGACGTCGCCCTGACCGCCCTGCCACGGGACGCTCTTCACGTTGAACCTGCCAGCTGCGCTTGGCCAGAGCGCGAACCCGTCGTGATGGCGAGTCGTGAGTACGCCGTACTTCATGCCGGCCGCCGCCGCGGCGTCCGCCCATTGCGCCGGCTCGAAGCGGGTTGGATTGAACTGTTCGATGGGAAGGTTCGCTTCGGACCACTTGCCCGTGTAGGTAAGGATGCCGAAGTGAATGAACATCCCAAAGCGCAGCTCCACGTATGCACGCTGCAAGGCCTCGAGCCGTGCCTCGTCGCGGCTCGGGACATTCCCGTCGCTCCGCGCCGCGGTGTCACCCTTCCGAGTAGCGGACTGCACGTTCCATGAGCTGCAGGCGCCCACGCTCACGCCCGCCGCGAGAAGCAGCGCGAGCGCCCGCAAACCGCGTGGGGCAAGCCTGCCTGCCCGGCAAAACCAGCTGGATCGGGGATTCACCACACGGTCGCGATAGCAGATCTGTCGAGCGTCGAGTTGCCTGGTAGCGCGCTTGGTTCACAGTTTGGCCAGTGCCACGCCCGAGCCCAGCGAAAATTCGGACCGCAAGCGCGCTGTTCGGGGTCACGCTGCTCGGCCTGTTAATAGCGACCGCCTGTAGCGCAGAAGGATCAGGCAGCGCCGCAAGCGGCGGCAAGCCGAGCAGCGGCGGCTCGACGGGCGGAGCCAATGCAAGCAGCGGCGGTTCGCATGGCGGCGCCGCTCCCGGCACTGCGAGCGGTGGAATCACTCAGGGGAGTGGTGGCGGCTCGACGGGCGGTAACCCGACAGGCGGTAGCGCAACGAGCGGCGGGGGGAGCGGCGGAGCGCAAACCGGGGGCGCCGCTGGAACGAGCGGCGGCACACCCGGCTCGACCAGCGGTGGCAATTCGACGACCGGCGGTACATCCGGCTCGACCAGCGGTGGCGGCGCTGCGAGCGGCTGCGAGACGCGCAGCGATCTGCTCTTCTGCGAAGACTTCGAGAAAGGGAGCGCGAACGCCGCACCTAGCGGAGCGATGTGGACCACGTCGTACATCGGCCCGGACGTGCCGCGCATCGTGATTGACGGGGCCACACCCGCACACAGCGGCAAGCAATCCGCGTCGGTGAACGCGCCGCTCTCGAACTTTCAATCGTTCTTGATTTACCACGATGCGGCCGTGCTGCCGCGCGCTTCGGGCGAGTTCTACCTGCGTGTTTGGGTGCGATTGGGTCGCGCCATGGCCGATCACCACAATGCCTATCTCGTGCTCGACCGGGCGGCGTCCGCAGGGTCCGGCGCAGCAGTGCGGCTCGGCGAGCAGGCCAACATGCTCTCGCTCACCGTCGGCGGCGACGCGCACGGCTCGCTGTCGAACCAAAACTTTTCGAACGACCAGGCGCTCGGCGCACACTTCGTGAGCGAAACCTGGGGCTGTCTCGAAGGCTACTTCAACAGCAAGACACCCGAGATCGACTTCTGGCTAGACAACCGCGAAATCGCCGACTTTCATCACAAGGACTGGCCCGCTGACGCTTACGATGCGGTCCGTCTCGGCTTCGAGAAGTATGCGGGACCGGAGCTCAGTATCTGGTTCGACGACTTCGCCATCAGCAGCGCGCGCATCGGCTGCCAATAGTGCTGCGCTCATTCGGGCGGCAAGGCGATGCGGCCTTCGGTGTCGACTACGCACGGAGGAACCTGCGAGTTCGCGCCGCCAGAGCCGCCCGCGCCGCCAGAGCCGCCCGCGCCGCCGTTCGAGCTTTCGCCGACGTAACAAGTCGTACGGCAAACGCGACATTGGGCCGGCGTCACCTCCGCTTCGGTCGACAGATCGATGATGATGTCAGGATCGGTGAGGCCGCAGGCTTCACCCTGATAGCCGAGCACCCTTGCCGCCGTCACCCTTCCGGTTGATAGAGCAAAGGCCGCAACCACGTCGTTCTCCCCGTAGCCCCAGGTCGCAGCGATCCGCGCCGTGCCATCACTACACTCGGAGTAGTAGCCGCCCTCTTCATCCGACGGCGCCCGGCATTGTGCTCGCGCGCGGCGCAGCGCATCGAGATCTAGCGGGCACCCCGCGGCACGCAATTCGGGCGGACAGAACGCCTCGCTCGAAACCGAACACACCGGCTCGTACGGAAAATCCTTCGAGAACGAACACTCGCACACCCCGGAGCTGCCCCCGCCGCCGAGGCCACCGGTACCGCCGCCGCCATCGCCCCCTGCGCCGCCCCCTCCAATGCCTCCCGAAGCTCCCCCGGAGCCAGCGAGTCCGCCCGTGTGGCCAGGGCTTCCACCGCTGCGGCCACCGGTCGGCGTAATCCGCCCGCCGCTCGCGCCTCCAGTCGTCATCGCGGTCCCGCCGCTGCCGCTCACCGCGTCGTCATTCGTCCCATCGTCGTCGGTACACGCAACCGCAATCGCGGCGAGCACGAACGCGGCCCTCCCTACTTTCTGCACCGCCTTCAACATGGTCCCGGAACAAAGCAAGGGATGTGCCCGCGCAGAAAACAGCCGCACAATGCCGCTCGAGACACGAGCGGCACAGTTCGGCACACCCTAGCTCACCCCCGCAGACCCGAAGGCGCAACCTGACACATCTTTAGCTGGCTGCTTTCCGCGCGAAGAAGTTCACACTGCGCACCTTCAGATCGCGACTCACCTTCTGTTCGGCGCTGGTGCCCGCAAAACACTCGAAATAAGTCAGCAGCTGGGCGTCGACCAGGCCGGCTTCGAGCGCGAGCAGGCTGAGCTCCGACTCGGGCAGGGCGCCGGCGATGCAGGCGGCCCACAATTCAGGTTGCTCTCGAGTTTCTAGCTTGAGCTCGCGAGCGACGACCACGTCGGCCATGTACAGGCGTCCACCCGGTCGCAAGACACGCCAAATTTCCGCAAAGACCCGCGGTTTATCGGGCGCCAGATTGACCACGCCGTTCGAGATCACGACGTCAACGCTAGCGCTCGCTACCGGCAAGTCTTCGTAGCTGCCTGCGCGAATTTCGACGCTTTCCGACAGGCCCGCCTCCGCGACTGCGCGTTCGGCGACCGCGCGCATGCCCGCTGTAATGTCGACCCCTAGCGCTCGACCCGCGGGACCCGCTCGCCGGGCGGCCAAGAGCAGATCCGTGCCGGCGCCGCAGGCGTGGTCGAGCACGGCTTCCCCAAGATTGATTGCTCCAATCTGCAGGGGATTGCCGACCCCGGCGAAGCGATCGGTCGCCGCGCGTGGGAGCAAGTCGAGCTCGGCCGCGTCGTAACCGAGCCGGCTTACCGCGTACTCGCGCCCGCGGTGAAAATGGAAAACGCCTCCAGGATCGCGAGCGACCTGCTCGTACGTTTCGCGAATCGCCTCGCGCAATCGTTCAGCATCGAAACCGGACGGAGCTGTAGCAGCCATTTTGCATTCCTTTCACGAGAATTGACGCCCGATGACGCCCCGGCGCGCTGTGCCTCGCCAGCGTCGCCGAAGCGTGACCGCGCTCGTTCCACTAGGCGTTGGTCGGGTCCGGACGCACGATGACCGTGTCCACCACCGGCGTGATCGCGTCAGCCGGCATCCCGACGTGGCGCGCGTGCTCGCGAATCGCCTCCGGGTCGGTCGCCTGGTAAATGCAGACCGTGCCAATCCGACCGCCTTCGTGACGAGTCACGTAGCTTCGGATCCAGCGGACCTTGTCGGGCATCTGCTCGTTCCCGATGCGGGCCGACACGGCCCCCGCTGCCTTCAACTCGTCCAGATTGGCCCAACCGTTCGCGCGCGTGATGACGTAGGTGTACATGAGCTTATTCTCCTTCGTTGGTTCTGCCTCGGCGGAAGCGAGCTCCGCGCCGAATGCCCCCAGAAATTGCGGTATTCGGGCCCGAAAGTCCTTTCGGGACCCTGACCAATTCCTTATCGGTTGCGACGGCGGGCAGCCTTGGGTAACGCCAGGGCACTGCATGCGCTTTTCCTTCGGTCGCTTCGAGCTCGACGAACGCGCGCGCGCCCTGCGCCTCGACGGAGTCGAACGACCGCTGCAGCCGCTGGTCTTCGACCTGCTCGTCTATCTGGTGCATCACCGGGAGCGCGTCGTTCCAAAGGACGAGCTGCTCACCAAGCTGTGGGACGGCGCGACCGTAACCGACGGCTCTCTGCAGCGTGCGGTCAGCCTCTTACGCGGCGTGCTGCGCGACGGCGGAATGGAGCAGGCCGTCCAAACTTTCGCGCGACGCGGCTATCGCTTCTGCGAAACACTGCAAACCGAGCCTGCGGCCGCAAGCACGGCCTCACCACCGCTCGACGCCGCGTCCGATGCCACCGAGCTTGCCAGCTCGGGTCAATGGGAGCGCGCACTCGAAGCCTTCGATGCGCTACCCGATCCGTCGACGCTACCGGCCGACGCCTGGCTGGCGTGGGGAAATGCCGCGCTTTGCGCGGGCAAGCCCGAGCAATCGATCAGCCCGCTCGAGCGCGCGCTGGCCGCGTTCGAGCGCGCGGAAAAACCGCAACGCGCGGCGCACGTCGCGCTCCTGCTCACGAACGTCAAGCTCGAAGCTCGCGAGCTCGCGGTCGCCAAGGGGTTTCACCAGCGAGCGCTCAGCTACCTGCGCGGACAACCTGAATGCAAGGAGCACGCGCTCGCGGAATGGCTCGCCAGCCGTATGGCGTTGTTCGAGAGCCGGCTCGACGAGTGCCGGGCGCGCGCGCGCGTCGCCATGGAAATCGCCGACCGCGTTGGCGACCCCGATTTGCACTGCCTGGGCCTGATTTACCAGGGCCACATCTTCATCGCGCAAAGCGAAGTGCGGCGCGGTCTCACGCTGCACGACGAGGCCGGGGCGGCCGCTCTCGCCGGCCAGGTCACCCCGTGGGTGGGTGGAATCGTGTTTTGCTCGGTGATCTGGGCGTACCTGCACCTCGGGGATCACCATCGCGCCGGGCAATGGACCGACCAGTTCACGCGCTGGTGCGAGCGCAACGCGTCCTATTGCTATCCGGGCTTGTGCCGCCTGCACCGCGGCGAAATCCTCGCCATTCGCGGGGAGCTCGCGCATGCGGAGGCCGAGGTTCGCAAGGCGCGCGAGCAGCTCGCGTCCGCAGGCCCCTTCGTCGAAGGTGACGCCTGTCGCGTGCTCGGTGAGATCCAGCTCGCGCGAGGGGATCTGGACGGCGCGGAGGCGGCTTTCCGCGAAGCGCATCGGCTCGGTTGGAACCCGCAGCCCGGCCTCAGCCTCGTATTGGCCGCGCGTGGCGAGGGCACCGCCGCCATCAAGCAACTCGAACGTGCGCTGGCGCAGCCCACCTGGACCGACGGTCAGCGACGCGGCGCCATGTTGGCCGTGCTCGCGCGAGTGGCAGCGATGAATGGCGACCTGGAGCGCGCGAGCTCCGCTCTGCGTGAGCTCAGGGCTGCACCCGAGCTCTCTGCCTCTGACGCCAGCGCGGCCGAGCTCGCTCGAGCGGAGGGCGAGCTCGCTTGGGCCAGCGGCGACCTCGGCAAAGCCGAGCTCGCGCTGCGAGCCAGCATCGCGCACTGGCTCGCGGTCAGCGCTCCGCTGCACGCCGCGGAGGTGCGTCTCCGCCTGTCCGAGCTCCTGCTCGGCGCTTTCGACGCGGTCTCGGCGGAGCTCGAGCTCGGCGCCGCCGAAGCCGCCTTCGAGCAGGTCAATGCCACTGCCCTGATCGCGCGCTGTCAGGCTCTCCGGGCGAAGCTGGAAGAGCAGTCTTCATCGTGACGAGCCGCACCTGACCTCGCGCAGGCACGCTTCAGCAGCGGCGGAACTTCCTGACGGGGCGGGCGCGAGGTGAAGGCCGCGGCGGTGCTCGCGGGTAAGCTCACCCGAAACGTCGTGCCTTGGCCGAGCCGGCTCTTGCAGCTGATCTCCCCTCCCATATCGTTGACGATGCTGCGGCAAATCGAAAGACCGATTCCGCTGCCGAGCCCACGCGGCTTGGTGGTGAAGAAGGGCTCGAAAGCGCGCGCTTGCTGCTCTTCCGACATCCCGCTGCCCGCATCTCGCATTTCGACCACCACGTTGCCCGCTTCGCTGCGGATCGCGATGGCAATTTCGTTCTCGTCCGCTCGATCGTCGGGCAGCGCCTGCGCGGCGTTGACGAGCAAATTCAAAAAGACCTGGCCCAACCGATTGTCGTTTCCGCTGATGGCAGGCACACGATCGAAGCTGCGCGTCAGCCGCGCGCGGTGACGGATCTGGTTACAGGCGATGCTGATGGAAGACTCCATGACTCGGCGCACGTTGACCGCGCCTTTGACCTCCTCCGCGCCGCTGCGGCAAAACACCTTGAGGTCGCGGGTGATGTGCCCGATGCGATCCGAGCCCTCACGCGCCTGCGCGAGCGACTGCACGACCTCCGCCAACTACGTCCCAAGCGTCTCGCTCGAGCGCGCGGTCGAGCGCGGGGGCGAGCTCTTCCGGCGTGTCGACGCGGGTGACGTTCGCGCCGAGGCCTAAAACCACTTTGCCAATAGCTACGTCCGTAAGCCGGTCGACTACGATGCCTTCGTGACCGCCTCGCGCCAGCTCGGCCTGTACTGGACCGTACCGTCCCCGCCTGACCGCTGACCGCGCCCTCCGGCGCTCGATTTCCGCTGGTTTTTCTGCACCGCGCGCGGCTTGCAGCGCTGCGCGCGCCGGCTTTGCGGCGCAAAAGGAGTCCACCCGCGCCGCCGCGGGCGCCCTCGATCGGGGCTGCAAGCGGCGGCCAAAACCAATCCTAGCGCATCTTTGCATTGTCGGCCGAGTTCAATGGAAGGCGCGCTCAGTCCCTCTCAACCCGCCTATCGCCGCTATACTGTCGAAAGCGGCGGCAATCGGTCCGCCGCCTCTTTCCGGACCGCGGACAGTTTCAGGCTAGGTCGGGTGTGTTCATGCGAGAAGCACGCTTACTCGTTTGGTCGATTATCAGCGTCGGTGCAGGCGTCCTCATCGCGTGCGGCTCCGACAACAACCCCGTTCGCGATCCTGGCCGCACACAGGGCGGAAGCACGAATGCGAGCGGCACCGGTGGAACCGGTTCCCCTAGCTCTGGCGCTGGCGGCCGCAACGGGGCAACTGGCGGCGGCATCAGCATCGCGGGCGCTCCACCCAAAGCCGACTGCACCGGAATGGATCCGCCACCTGGATGTCCGGTCTCGAACCCCGGCTGCGGCGACGGAAAGATCAATCTCGCGGGCGAAGAGTGCGACGACGGCAACAGC
>DASZQI010000026.1:0-131353 GCA_035549735.1 Polyangiaceae bacterium
TGATTTCACCCTGATAGCCGAGCTCGAACAGCCACAAGTCGAGCACGGTGTCCGCCTCGTAGCCGCCCCCGAAGCGCTCGAGCGCCGCAACGCCGCTGTTCGAGAGGTCGAGCGCGCCGTTCACGCTCAGGCGCGAGTAGCCCACGTCCCCATAGAAGCCCAGTTTTCGGAAAGGCCGAACGCCGACCTGAACACGAAAGGTATGGCCGCGATAGTCGGCGCGATTCAGCATCACCTCGGCTTGTGGATCGCCGCTCGCCGAGCCGGCGAGGTTGGTCAAAAATCCGCTGTAAGCTTGAGGAACCCAGCCGTAGCCGCCGAACAGCCTTAACCCGAAGGGTGTTTCGATGCCCGCTTGAAAACCGAGATCGAGCGGAGCGTGGGTCACGGCTTCGACCGACAGCAGCCAGGCGCGCACCTTCTCGCGCTGGCGCTTCTCGACCACCTCGTCGCGCGCAGGCGACCAACGCGCAGGGGCAACGCTCTGCTCGGCGCGGGCATCGAAGCGAGCGTCCGATGATACCGGCTCGGTGCTGAGGTTCGTGGGGGAAGGCGCAGCGTGCGCGACGCCGCTCGCGAGCAGCGCGAGCGCGCATGAACAGCGGAGCGCCTGCGTGCCGAGTGCGACCCTGCTTTGGCGAGGCATGGGCTCTTCCAAAGCAAGGACCGTGCGCGAAGTCCGTGCCGAATCGCGCGCGCTCTTGCCACGCCGGGGCAATTATGCCTCTTCGACAGTGTTTCGAGCCGGATAACGCGGGAAACAACGCCATTCCAGATTTGGCACCGACCTTGCTGCGGCACCGGCACCCTCATGAGAATCGCGCAGATTGCCCCACTCTACGAAAGCGTCCCGCCCCTCGCTTACGGTGGCACCGAACGCGTCGTTCATTATCTCACCGAAGAGCTGGTGGCCATGGGGCATGACGTCACTTTGTTTGCTTCCGGTGACTCGCAAACTGCGGCCAAGCTCGTTCCAGGATGTGCGCGTGCGCTTCGGCTGGACCCCAGCTGTCAGGATCCGCTCGCGCATCACATGGTGATGCTGGGCCAGCTCGCGAAGCTGCGCGAGCACTTCGACGTGTTTCATTTTCACATCGACTATTTGCACTTCACGCTGTCGCGCGCGCTCGCGTTGCCGCAGCTGACCACGCTGCACGGTCGCTTGGATCTACCCGATCTACCTGCGGTTTACCGCGAATTCGAGGATCTGCCGGTGGTCTCGATTTCGGACGCGCAGCGCTTGCCGCTGCCGGACGCGGGTTGGATCGGCACCGTGCTGCACGGGCTGCCGCGCGACGACCTCGGCTTTACCGCGAATCCTGAGGACTACTTCGCGTTCGTAGGTCGGATTTCACCGGAAAAGCGGGTCGATCGCGCGATCGCGATCGCGACTCGCTTGGGGGTGAAGCTGAAGATCGCCGCCAAAGTCGATCGAGCCGATCAGGCCTATCACGAACGCGAAATCGCGCCTCTGCTCGACAATCCGCTGGTCGAGTTCATCGGCGAAATCGGCCAGCGCGACAAGGCTTCCTTCTTCGGCAATGCGCGAGCGTTACTCTTCCCGATCGATTGGCCCGAACCGTTCGGTTTGGTCATGATCGAGGCCATGGCCTGCGGTACTCCGGTGGTGGCCTTCCGCAACGGCTCGGTCCCCGAGGTGATCGACGACGGCGTGACCGGTTTCATCGTGAGCGACATGGAGCAGGCGATCGACGCAGCCGCGCGCGTCGACACGCTGAATCGCGCAAGAATTCGCGAGGTGTTCGAGCAGCGCTTCACCGCGCGCCGCATGGCGGAAGATTACCTGGAGCTCTATCGCCGCATCGCGAAGCCGCGGGTGATTGCCGCATGATCGACTCGATTCCGCCCTCGGATGATGACGATCGCTATCACGTGGTCGCTTCGGCGTCGCTCACGCCGGGCGGAACGCACACGCTGAAGCACGGAGACTTGTTCGTGATCGTCGATCGCTTCGGGGACATTCACCCGGCGAGCCTCGAGCAGGGCCTCTACTACAGCGGGACGCGCTTCGTGTCGCGGCTGCGCCTGAAGCTCGACCGCCAGCGCCCCCTGCTCTTGAGCTCGAGCGTGGCCGAAGACAACTTGTTGCTGCAGGTCGATACCACGAACCCCGACCTCGCAGCTCGGCCCCCGCGCCCCGTCGTGCCTTACGGCACGGTGCACCTGGCGCGCTCGAAGTTCCTGCGCGACAATCGCTGCTTCGAGCGGTTGCTGCTCTCCAACTACGGCGAGCAAGCGGTCGAGGTCGAGCTCACGCTCGAGTTCGCCGCGGATTTCGTGGACATCTTCGAGGTGCGTGGCACCAAGCGCCCCGAGCGCGGCCGCCAGCAAAATCCGGAGCTTGCCGCCAGTCAGGTCGTGCTCGGCTACCAAGGTCTGGACCGCGTAGTGCGCAGGACCTGCTTCGAGTTTGCCCCGAAACCGGATCGCCTCGAAGCGGGCCGCGCCGCGTTCGACGTACGGCTCGAGAGCAAACAGACGCGCGAGATTCAGGTCTGGATCGAGTGCCAGGTGAACCCGGCAAGCGCGGCGCTCGGGCGACCGCAATTCGTCTCTTTCGACAGCGCGCTGAGCCATGCCGTGCAAGCCTCGCGCGCGACGGAAGCGAACAGCTGCGAGATCGAGACCTCGAACCCACAGTTCAACGAATGGCTGAGCCGCTCGCGCTCGGACCTCGGCATGCTGATCACCGAAACTGCGCAAGGGCCCTATCCCTACGCGGGCGTCCCTTGGTTCAGCACACCCTTCGGTCGCGATGGGCTGTGGACCGCGCTGGAGGTGCTCTGGCTGAAGCCTGAGCTCGCCGCTGGCGTCTTGCGCTTTCTGTCAGTCTACCAAGCGACTGAGACCGATCCGGCGCTCGACGCGCAGCCCGGCAAGATCTTGCACGAAATGCGCGCGGGGGAGATGGCTGCGCTGCGTGAAATCCCGTTCGGTCGCTACTACGGCAGCATCGATTCGACGCCGCTCTATCTGCTGCTCGCCGCGCGCTACTACGAGGCCACCGCCGACCTCGCGTTGATTCGAGCGATTTGGCCGAACCTCTTGGCCGCGGTCGAGTGGGTCGAGAAGTATGGCGACTCGGACGGCGACGGCTTCGTCGAATACGGGCGTCAGTCCAAGGACGGGCTAGTTCAACAAGGCTGGAAGGACTCCAACGACTCGGTCTTTCATCGCGATGGGACTCTTGCGAGCGGGCCGATCGCGCTCGCCGAGGTGCAGGGCTACGTCTATGCAGCGCTGACCGGTATGGCGGGGCTGGCGCGTGCCCTGGGCGACAGTGCGCGACAAGAGAAGTGGCAAAGCGCAGCGCGAAGCTTGCGAACGCGGTTCGATCAGAGCTTTTGGTGCAACGAGCTCTCCACGTACGCGCTCGCCTTGGACGATCGCAAGTTGCCGTGTCGAGTGCGCACCAGTAACGCAGGTCACTGCTTGTATACCGGCATCGCGCTCGCAGAGCGCGTGGCCGCCCTTTCCGAGCAACTGATGACGCCGGAGATGTTCTCGGGTTGGGGCATTCGAACCCTCGCCAGCAACGAGCAACGTTACAATCCGATGTCGTACCACAATGGTTCGATTTGGCCGCACGACAGCGCGATCGTCGCCAGTGGCCTCGCGGCGACCGGCAACAAGACAGCCGCGGCGCGCGTGCTCCAGGCGCTGTTCGACGTCAGCTCGCGGATGCGACTGAATCGTTTGCCCGAGCTGTTTTGTGGCTTTCCACGCGAGTCCGGGCAAGGCCCCACGCTCTACCCGGTGGCGTGCTCACCGCAAGCCTGGGCCTCGGGCGCGGTGTTCATGCTGCTGCAAGCCGTGATTGGCCTGGAGGTGGACGCGCTCGAGCGTCGAGTCGTACTGCGTCACGCATTCTTGCCGGAGTTCTTGGACGAGGTGCGCATCCGCGACTTGCGCGTGGCCGAGGCGCGTGTCGATCTGCGCTTACTCCGCCACGAGGACGACGTGGCGGTGACCGTGACGCGGAAGCTCGGTACCGTCGAGGTGGTCGCGGTTCAGTGACGGACCGGGTATGCCGGAAGCGCGCTCACGCGGGCGCCGTGTACACATCCTCGATCAATCGCCGAATCTTCTGCCGGCTGTCTTGCGGTGAGAGCTCGATCTCGCGCTCCACTTCGCCCACGCTTTGGGCGAGCCCATCGTCCTTGATCGCGTCCCGAATCCAGGCCGAATAGTCCCCGTTCGCCAGGTGATAGAGCCAGGTTTCGTCGTCCACGCCAGCACCGATATCGTTGAACACGACCAGGTTCTGCGCGCGCAAATTGAGTTTGCTGTCGGCGCCGCGAAAATAGAAGCTCTTGTCCGGCCCGAGCTCGCCCTGCGCATACTTACGGCGGTGGCGGCGCTGGGTCGCGCGCCCCGCGGCCAGCGTCACCTTTCGTGCCTCGCCGGTGTCGCGCTGCCAGAGCAGCACCTGGCCGGGCTGTTCGGGCAAAGACTCCACCGTCGGCGCTGCCTCGCCGAGCGCGCCGGCGAACGCGCCGAGCGTCGCTCCCGCCTCGGGGCCGACGCCGATCGCGAAGTCGACATGTGAAAGCAATGCGGTATGCAGCCGCTCCGGGTGCACGGTGATGAGCACGGTCGACGACAGCTCCGCGGGCAGCGCCAATTGCATCGGCTCGAAGGCACTATCGAGGACATGGTGCGCTTCGTCGATCGCGATCCAATGCGGTCGCCCGGTCGCCGCGCGCATCTGCTGCAGACGCGTCCACAGGTTGAGGAAAAACTGTGGACGGTCGGCGATGTTGATCGCGAGCAAGTTGACGACCGCGTGCGTACGCGGTTGCGCCAGCGTTTTCAGCAGTTGTTCGACATCGGGTGGATGCTCGGCGCTGCCCAGCACCACCGCGGACGCCAGCTCTTCGTGGTCGCCCTCCGGATCGATGATGCACACCTGGTAGTCGCGCGCGGCGAGCCGCTCGAGCAACGCAATTGCGGCGGTAGATTTACCGCTGCCCGAGCTGCCCGCGACCAAAACCACGGGGCCGATCGCCGCGATCGACATTTCCGCGCCGTCGTCGAATGCGCCAAGCGTTACATGGCGGCGCTCCGGCCGCGTGTCGAGCGAAGCCAGGTCGTCGGCAAGAAGCCGGTCAATCAGCTCGAGCACGCCGGCGCCGTGGTCGACGGTGGTGACGAAATCGGCGGACTCTTTGACCGCGGGCAGCGCATTGCTGACCGCGACTGAAAACTCGCACAGAGACAAGAACGCATGGTCGTTCTCTGCGTCGCCCACGCCCACGCAATTGTGCGCGGAGAGTCCCAGGCGTTCGAGCACCGCCTCGAGCCCGCTGCGTTTGTTGACCGACGAAGGCAGCACCATCACCGCGCCTTTGTTGAAGATCACTTGCAGCTCCAGGCCGAGCTCACGAATGGCGCCGAGCACCGTGGTTTCGTGCGGCTCCCAGGTGGCGACGATGGTGCGGCCGATTGACAGCGGAACCACGCCGCGTTCACGCAGCAGCGCGACCAGCGCCTCCGGCGGTTCGGGGGCAAGCGCAAACTCTTCGCGAGACGCGGGGCGATAGAGGAGCCCGCCGTTCTCGGCCACCACCCAGTCGAACAGGTCGATTTCAGGGAATACCTGCAGTAGCTCGCCGAGCTCCCTACCGGTCACCAGCACGAGCTTGCGGCCACTTTCTGCCGCCTTGCGGAGACCTGCCACTGTCTCGGGGTAAACGCGCCCATCGGAGGCGATGGTGCCGTCGTAGTCGCAAGCGAGCAGGTGATAGCGCACGCAGAAAGCAAAAAGCAAAGCGTGTGCCGTCGCGGCAAACTCTCGAATTTTGCTCGGCTGTTCCCGCCAGCGCGGGGCGACTTGCCTCGCCTGCTGCGTGGCTGAGCCCAAAGCGCACAGGTACCGGCAGGCACCGCGTTGGTACGAAACTCGCAACGCAGTGCGCTGAACTCGCAGGAGTCGTAGTCGCCATGCAGCACCTCGGCACGTATCGAAAGAAGCGGAACTTCGAGCACACCCGCGAGCCGAAAGGCGCCCAGCGCTCGAAGGCAGGCTTCGCGTTCGTGATTCAAAAGCACGCCGCCCGGCGCCTGCACTACGACTTTCGCTTGCAGCTCGACGGAGTGCTCTTGAGCTGGGCCGTTCCCAAAGGGCCGAGCCTCGACCCAAAGGTGAAACGGCTCGCGGTGCAGACCGAAGCGCACCCGCTAGAATATGCCAAGTTCGAGGGCGAGATCCCCAAAGGCGAATACGGCGCAGGCACCGTGGAGATTTGGGATCACGGCAGCTGGACCCCCGAGTCTGAGCCGCACGAGCAGTACCGCAAGGGTCACCTCACTTTCACGCTCGAGGGTGAGCGCCTGCATGGTCGCTGGCACCTGATCCGTCGTGGTCCGGAGGCGGGGGAAAAGAGCCATTGGCTCTTGTTCAAAGGGCACGACGAGGCGCACGCGGCGCATGGCACGCCAGCCACGCCGGGCGAGCTGCCTGGCACACTGAGTCCGCTACCCACGCAGGTGGAGGTCCAGCGACCAACCCTGGTCAAAGAGGTACCCACAGGGGCGGATTGGATCCACGAAATCAAGCTCGACGGCTACCGAATCGTGGCGCGGCTCGAACAAGGGAACGTCTCGCTGCTCTCGAGAAATGGCGGCGATTGGACGGCCCGCGCGCCCAAAGTGGCCGAGACCCTGGCCAAGCTGGGCGTCGAAAGCGCGCTGCTCGACGGTGAATTGGTGGTGCTACGCGAGGACGGCGTCAGCGAGTTTCAGCAGCTGCAGAATGCCCTGCAGCAAAAAGATCAAACCGGGTTGGTCTACTCGGTGTTCGACTTGCTCTATCTGAACGGGCACGACCTGCGCGTTCTCTCGCTGCTCGAGCGCAAGCAACTTCTGGAACGGTTGCTCGCGCGCCTCGAAAATCACGACACGGTTCGCTACAACGGTCACGTTCACGGCGACGGCACGACCGTTTTCGAGCGTGCGTGCGAGCTCGGGCTCGAAGGCGTGGTTTCGAAGCGCGCCGCTGCCCCCTATCGCTCGGGCAAAGGCAGCGACTGGGTCAAGACCAAGTGCCTCGAACGTCAGGAGTTCGTGATTGGCGGCTACACCGAGCCCTCGGGCTCACGCCGCGCGTTCGGCGCGCTTTTGGTCGGAGTTTGGGCGGACGAGCAGCTCCGCTATGCCGGCAAGGTGGGCACCGGTTTCAGCGAGCAATCGCTGCGCGAGCTGAAGGCGCGGCTGCTGCCACTGACCGTCAAACAATCGCCGTTCGCCAATCCGCCGCGCGGCGCTGAGGCGCGCGGCGTGCATTGGGTGAAACCAACCCAGGTGGCCGAGCTCTCGTTTACCGAGTTCACGCGCGACGGCAAGCTCCGGCATCCGGTGTTCCAGGGCTTGCGCGAAGACAAGCCTGCGCGTGAGGTGAGCCGGGAGCGAGCCAAGCGTCCACCAACCACGGCCTCGAGCACGATTCAACTCACGCATCCCGAGCGCGTGATGTATCCAAAGCTCGGTATCCAGAAGCGCGAGGTGCTCGCGTACTATCAAGGGGTGGCAGAGTTCATGCTGCCGCACGTGAGCGGGCGACCTCTCACCCTGGTGCGCTGCCCGGAAGGAGAGGGTGGCAGCCGCTTCTTCCAGAAGCACGCCCAGCCAGGCAGCCCAGCCGGCATTCATCGCATTGCGATCGAAGAAGAGTCGGGGAAAGGCGACTACGTCTACATCGACGGCGTCGACGGCCTGCTCGGCTTGGTGCAAATGAGCGCGCTCGAAATTCACACCTGGGGTTCGCATCGCGAGGACGTCGAGCACCCGGACCTACTGGTGCTCGACCTCGATCCGGCGCCTGAGGTCGAGTTTACGCGCGTCATTTCGGCGGCCGAGCTGCTCCGCCAGCTGTTCGACAAGTTGTCGCTCGAAAGCTTCGTGAAGACGACCGGCGGCAAGGGACTGCACGTCTGTGTGCCGCTCGAACCCAAGCTGAGCTGGGACGAAGCCAAAGAGTTCACTCATGCGCTCGCCGAAGCCTTGGTCAAACACGCGCCGGACGAGTTTGTCGCGGTGGCCAGCAAGGCACGGCGCAAGGGAAAAATCTTCGTCGACTATCTGCGTAATGGTCGCGGCGCGACCTTCGTCGCGCCGTACTCCACGCGCGCGCGGCCGGAGGCCACCGTGGCCACGCCGCTGCTCTGGACCGAGCTCGACGGGCTGGAACCAGAGCGCTTCACCATGGACGAAGTGCTGCGGCGCGTGCAGGACCCGGAAGGCGATCGCTGGCGCACGCTGCCCGGCGTGCGACAGCAGGTCAGTCGCAGTCTCACGCGCTCACTGCGAGGCGTAGTCTCACGCCTCGCTTGACCAATTAGGGAGCTAAAAAGGGAGAAGCAGCATGGCGCGCGCAATTTGGAAAGGCAGCATCGCGTTCGGGCTCGTTCAAATCCCGGTGGCCTTGCACGCCGCAGAGCAAACGGACGAGCTTTCGCTCGCTCTGCTCGATCGCCATGACCTGGCGCCGGTCGGCTACGAGCGGGTCAACAAGCGCAGCGGCAAACGCGTCGACTGGAAGAATGTGGTGAAGGGTTACGAACACAAGCCCGGTAAGTTCGTAGTGCTCGCGGATTCGGATTTGGAGCAAGCCAACCCAGAGGCGACGCATACCATCGACATCGAGCGCTTCGTCGAGCTCGACCAAATCGATCCCATGTACTTCGAGCGACCGTACTACTTGACCCCCGACAAGCAGGGGCGAAAAGCCTATGCGCTGCTGCGGGACACCATCGCTCGCTCGGGTCGGGCCGGCATCGCCACGCTGGTCATTCGAACGCGGCAGCATGTCGCCGCCTTGCTCGCGCGCGGGGAAGCGCTGGTCCTCGTTTTGCTCCGGTTCCAGCACGAGCTTCGCAATGCCTCGGATCTCGACCTGCCCGGCAGCTCCAAGGAAATGAAGGTGGGCGCCAAGGAGCGCGAGATGGCGGCCACGCTGGTGCACAGCCTCGAAGGCGAGTGGCAGCCGGAGGCCTATCACGACGAATACCGCGACGACGTGCTTTCGCTAGTGCGGGAGCGCGTGAAGCGCGGCGAGGTCAACACCATTCCCGACGCCGCGCCCCGCAAGCGGGCAAAGCCTAAGACGTCGAACGTGGTCGACCTCGTGCAGCTCCTCCAAGAAAGCCTGAAGAGCGGCAAGAAGCCGGCTGCCCACGCGCGCAAAACTCCCAAAAAGCGCCGGAGCTCCCGAGCGCCGCGCTCCGAGCGAGCGCTGCGCAAGTCCGCCTGACCCTCACTGAGTTCGCTTGTTGCATCACGCGAGGTAACGCCAATGACCCCGTCGCAGTCCAATTCGAACACCTTCGATATCCTTCAAATCAACCGTAAGGCCGTGACGCGTACCCGCAAAAAGCAGGCCGGCTCGCTGATCGTCGGCGGAGTGTTGATCGGCCTGGGCCTCGCTCGTCGCTCGTGGTTCAGCCTGCTCGTGGCGGCGTACGGCGTCGAATTGCTGGTCGAAGGGCTCACCGAGCGCTCGCTCAGCCGCCACCTGAAAAAGGCCTGGCAAGAGCTGAACCGGCCCCAGCACCGCTTCGGCAACGGCACGCGGGACCGTGTGGACGAAGCATCCTGGGAGTCTTTTCCTGCGAGCGATCCCTCGGGCGCACCCTAATGGGTGAGGGGCCCGGCGCCGACGAGGTTACGCGGCCGCCGACGGCGCCGCGACATTCCGGCCACAGTGGGGCAGTTTTTCTGCCGTTGATTGGAGGCAAGTTGTGCCACGCTCAGGCGTTGCGATTGAGCGCGCGCAGCGCCCCGCGAGCCCAACGTAGATAGAAGCGTCCGGATTCATCCCGGAAAATCGACAAGGGGCCGACCCTCCAGCAGCGTCTCAACCAAGGCATGGCGGATTTCGCACGCAAGTGATGTGCCAGCCCGCGGTGACGAACCGATGCTCGTGAGGGAGCGAATCAGAATCGCGTCGCGTATTGCGTACTCCGCTCAGGGTGGACGACTCACCCCCGAGGATTGTGAGTTTGGTTGGGTGGCCACGCGGGTTCGGGCGCGCTGACCGAGCTGGGCGGCGGTAGGCAACGCGCCCGCGACGCGAGTCGACGAAGCGGCCGCGCCAGCCCGACTTTGCAGACGGGCGTAGGGCCGCAGTGCGAGCCACAACGACGGTTGCATTGGAATGCCGTGGCTCTGCACGCGCCCGTCCCACGATCAGTATGGCCCGAGCCTGGCTCAGCTCTCCGCGCAGCGCCGAGGCCACGACTCGGCAACTAAAATGGGCCCGAGCTGCTCGCAGCGCCGGCCCACTTGCTCTCGCCGATCGGCGACGGTATGGGTGAAGATCGGTGAAAAGGGCTTTTCTCCGTTCCTGGGCCTTAGCGCTCTGCGGCGCCTTTCTATGTGCTGCAGCGTGCGGGGGCGACGACTCGCCGAACGATAGCTGCGTGCGCGGGACCGAAGCGTGCGTGTGCTACCCGAACGGCACCTGCAATGACGGGCTCGAGTGCCTCTCTTCGTTGTGCGTGTCGCGAGACGGAACGGGTGGCGCGTCCGTGGGTCGCGGCGGCACCGGCAACACCGAGGCCGGCGCCGGAGCACAAACCAGCGCTGGCTCGCCGCCTACTGAGGGCGGCTCCGCCAGCTCCGCCACTGGCGGAGCGAGCAGCGGCGGCAGAGCGTCCGGCGGCGCGAGCTCCACACGTGGCGGCAGCGACGCGGGCGTGCCTGATGGCGGATCGCCGCCCGATGGAGGTGGCGGCTCCGAAACCGGCGGCACGAGCAGCGGCGGCAAGGCTCAAGGCGGCGGTGCAGGTACGAACGGTGGCACGACGACGACTGGAGGCGCCAGCGCGGGTGGCAGCGGCGGTTCAGCTGGCGCGAGCTCGCAGGGCGGAAAAGGCGGTTCGGGCGGCGCGAGCTCGCAAGGCGGAAAAGGCGGCTCGGGCGGGTTGGTTGCAACGGGCGGAAACGGAGCTGCCGGCGCTGCTCAGGGAGGCACTGGCGGCAGCGCGGGTCAAAGTGGCACGGGCGGTTCGGCGGGCGCCTCTCCCTGCGGCGGCGCAGCGGGCGCGAGCACGCTATTTCTAGATACCTTCGAGTGCGGGATCAAGGCCTGGACGCAGTCGGTAAGCGGGTCGTTTGTGCTGACCGTCGACGGTTCCAACACCTTCCAGCGCGATTCGGTGACGAGCTCGCTCGTGTACGCGAGCGCTGGCGCTTCGACCTGGACCAACGTGCGCATCGAAGCGCGCGTCAAAGCGCTCAGCTTCGCGAACGCGCAGACCACCAGCTACATCATCGTCTACGGGCATTTCGTCGACACCAACAACTATCAGGCCATCGCTTGGCAAGGCGACGGCACGGTGGCGATGCGGCACCGCAAGAACGGCGGAGGGTCGGACAGCTACAACCAGAACCTCATTCTCACTACCGGTGAGTGGTACACGCTCGCGCTCGAGCTGAACGCCGACATGACGCGCACGCTGGTCAACGGTATGGTGGTGCAGACGACGCTGCAAAACGAGATCACTCCAGGGCGCATCGCGATTGGCACGGCCAACGCGTCCGCGCGCTTCGACGACGTTCGCGTCACGCAGCTGCCCTGAATGCGCCGCTCGCGGCGGTTCGCGATCGGGTCTCAAAGATAGATATATAAGCGTCGATATTCGTTCGATATTTTGGGTTCGCGCTTGATTCTTTTCGCGCCCTCGGCGACACAAAAGGGCCATGCGCGTCGCGAACGAAGTCTCGCCTCTGGAGCTCGATCTCGTCATCAGCCAGTTCGTGGATGATTTTCAAAGCATCATTCGACGACAGGTGGAACACGCGGTGAAAAAGGCCTTGGCGCATGGGCCGCGCAAAGCCGCCCTCGCTCGCGCCGAGCGGGAAAAGTCGCCCGCGCGGAAGAAGAAAGCGCGCTCGGCGCCGCCCTCGAAGCGACGAGCGCTCGCGACCTCGAGTGCACCCGAGAAGTCTGCGCGCGAAAGCGCCGCGCCCAAGCGCAAGGGCCGCAAGCGGGCGACGCACCCGGGGCAGCTGTCCCTGTTCTGATTCGTGCAGGCTGGTCGCTACTTGCCGGCGACCAACCAGATCCCGGCGTTCTCGCCGTAGGGGATGGTGTACAGCACTTCATCGTGCGCCACGACGTAGTCGGACACGTCGTCGTTGACGCGCGCGGTAAAGCGCAGCTCCTGATTGCGGTAGGCGAGCTTTCCGGTGCCGGTCTCGGAGTCGAAGTCGGTGAAGTAGATCACGCCCGAAAGCACCTCGTTGAGCGAGCCGGTGCGATACGCGGTGACGTCACTGGCGACGCTCTCGAGCGCGGGCACCTCGAACGGGCTTTCCGGAGGAGTCGCCTGCAGCCCATCGATTCCGCCGGCGAACGCGGACAGGCGCCCGGTTTGCCCGTCCGAGTCGTCGAACAGCACGGTCCATTGCTTGGTGCCGTCCTGGTATTCGTAAGCCTGCCACAGCACCCGCTCGGTGAGCACGAGCAAGCGATCGCCCGAGGTGACCGCGAGGTTACCGAGCATTCCATCGAAATCGGTGATCAGCCGGCGCGGCCGCCACATGGTGTTCTGGGCCAGCGTGCGGGTTTCGCCCTCCTGGTTCCACCAAATGTAGCGCCCAGTTTCACCGTTCACGTCGACCAGCGCGTAGCCGTAGCTCTTGGTCGCTGATTCCAGGAAGCGGAGCTGCAGCAACGTGGAGTGCGCGCCGAGCGCGTGCTCCACGCCCGCAGGCGTGCGTACGAACAGCGTGTTGCGCGACTCTTCGGTGTTGCCGCTGCGCAGGTAAAAAAACCAGAACGGGTCTTTGAGCGGATTGCGTCCGGGGCTGTTGAGCGCCGGGTTCAGCCGCAGGTTGCGCGGATCGGCGTCGAAGCCGAGCGTGAATCGCTCGCCGCTCGGCTCATGGAACACGATGACCGGTCCACCCGAGCACGGCGAGCGGAAGGTGACCCACGTTCCGTCTTGCGTTCCGAGTGAGCAAGCATCGCCTAGGATCGATTCGTCCTCGACCAGTTGGTCGTTGCTCTTGTTCGCTACGATGCGGTGCGCGCCGCTTTCGTCGGTGTAAAAGAGGCTTTTGCCGCCGCGCACGACTGCGTTGACCTTGCTTCCGAACGAGCCCTGCGATTTCCAATCGGGCCCGAACACGTTCAGCCGACCATCGCTGCGCACCGCGTAGCGCTTACCGAACACGCCGGCGATCACGTCTTCGACGCCGCTGGTCAAGAGTTCTTGTTTGCCGAGCTCAGGTGTGGCGAGCCACAAATCCTTGCCGGCCCAGACCACGAGCGCGCTCTCGGTTTCGGCGATCGGAAGCTGCGCCTCTGCGAACGTTTGATCGTAGAGCTTGCAGTTGACGTCGGCGAAGCGCAGCGTGCCGATACGCACGTTCTCGTTGAAATAGTAGAGCAACGGCGCGCGGCGCGTGGGCTCGCGCGTGGCCGAGTAGCGGCCAACCGCCGGGATCTCACAGGGGTGTGGATCCGCATAGCGCATGGAAAAAAGCTTGTTCGTGGCGTCGTCCGGGTGGCGCGCGAGCAAGTAAAGTTCCGTTCCTGCGACCACGCCGAGCTCGCGATAGCCGCCGGACACCAAGCGCAGGCCAGGCGAGGCGAGGTGGGTGCTCTGCTCGGGGAACAGCGAGTCGCCCGCGTCTTGAAAGCCTTGCACGATGTCGCAACCGAAAAGCGTCGAAGCAAGCAGCATCAGCGCGAGCACACGCAGGCCGAGCTGCGCGCCCGCGCGCGCGACCGCGTTGGGCCGGGTGACCTTCTGCGATTTCTGGTCGCGTAGGGCGAGCTTCATGCTAGACAAGTCGGGTAGGCGAAGCGACGGGGTGCGCTCAGCGTCAATGCTCACTCGGGCCAGGTTTTCTTGGGCCACACGGCTCGCAGTACTCACCACGCTTTTTGCGCCTGCGCAACTACACGCGCAAGTCGAGCGTGCTCGGGACTCGGCACCCGCTCCCAGCGCGGCGCCGGAGGTCGTGTCACCGCGTGCGCTCTCCACCCCGCTCGCTTACCCCGAGGCAGCGACTGGTTCGGCGACGGTCGTGTTGGAGTTCACTATAGATCCGACCGGCGCGGTCGTCGACGCGCGCGCGCTTTCGGGTGAATCGCCCTTTCGCGAAGCAGCGCTGGAGGCCGTGAAAGCCTGGCAATTCGTGCCGGCGGAGCGCGGTGGCAAGCCAGTGCGCGCGCGGGTGCGCTATTCGGTCCAGTTTACGCCGCCGGAGCCCGCGCCCGAGCCTCCGCCCAGCGCCGCTCCACGTTCGGACTCGGATGCAGCGCCGCGTGCTCGCCCCGCGCCGAAGCGGCCAAAAACCGAGAGCGCCCCGATCGAGGTCGTGGTCGAGGGGGAGCGCGCTCCGAGCGGTTCGGTGCTGCTCACGCGTGAGGAAACCCGCTCGCTGCCCGGCACGTTCGGCGACCCGCTGCGGGCGATCGAAGCGCAGCCCGGCGTCGTCCCGATCGTGTCGGGGCTGCCCGCGTTTTTCATTCGCGGCGCGCCACCCGCGAACGTGGGCTTCTTCTTCGACGGGGTCGAGCTGCCGCTGCTCTACCATGCCTTCTTCGGGCCGTCGGTGGTGCATCCGGGGTTCATCGATGCCATCGAGTTCTATCCGGGCTCTGCGCCGGCCGAGTACGGTCGCTTCGCAGGGCCAATCGTCGCGGTCACCTCACGCCCACTGTCGTGTCGCGCCGCGGGCGAGGTGAGTCTGCGCTTGATCGACGCGGGCGCACTGGTGCAGAGCGGGCCCTGGTCAGGCCAATCGACGCCCGACGCCCCGGCGTGCAACAGCGGCGTGCGCGCTGCCGGGCGCTACTCGTACGCGGGCTTGGTGCTCTCGCTCTTGAGCGACGCTCAGCTCGATTATTGGGATTATCAGGTGCAGGCGAGCACTCTGCTCGGCGCGAAAGACACGCTCAGCGTGGTTTCGTTCGGTGGCTACGATCTATTTCGCCCGCCCCAGACTTCGGTCAACAGCGGCGCCGAGCTCAGCTTCCACCGCTTCGACTTGCGCTGGGATCGGCGCGTCACTCCGAATTCGGACCTGCGCCTGGCCCTGACTGGCGGTTACGATCGGGCTTCGGGCGCCGACGCGCCCTCCAGTATCGTCACCGATCACTCGTTGCGCCTGCGCACTGAGTACAAACGGCGCTTCGGGCCGAGCGCATCGCTGCGCGCCGGTTTCGACACGCGGCTCGACCGCTTTGGGCTCGACGCCGATCGGCGCAGCCTGAATTATCCGGACTTCTCGCGGCTCTTCCCCGCGCGGGTCGAAGGCGTCGGCGGAGGTTATTTGAGCTTCGCGCTCGAGCCGGAGCGCGGGGTGCGGGTTGCGCCCGGCCTGCGTGCGGACGTGTATTCCTCGCAGGGCACGACCGTGGTCGGCGTCGATCCGCGCGTGTCGGCCGAGTTCGACGTGAGCCGCTCGCTGCGCTTGCAGCATTCGCTCGGCATCGCGCATCAGCGCCCCAACTTCGCCGCGCAGGTTCCCGGCGCACAGGTCGCTGATCTGGAAAATGGCCTGCAATGGGCGTTGCTCTGGAGCTCCGGGCTGCGCCTCGTGCTGCCCTGGGATCTGACCGCCACGGCCACAGTCTTTCGCTCGGCCTATTTTCACGCGCTCGATCCGCTCGGTGGCGGGCGTGATTTCACGATCGATCGCACGTCTCTGGATCGGCGCGCGACGGTCTCGGCGGCGGGCCTGGAGCTTCACGTCTCTCGGCCGGTGACCAAGCGGCTCGGTGGCTTCGTTTCGTACACCCTGTCTCGCTCGGAGCAATCGAGCCGCGATCAGAAGTCGCCGTCGGGCTTCGATCGAACTCACATTTTGCAGACCGCGCTCAGCTACGATCTCGGTCGCGCCTGGCGTATCGGCGCTCGCGCGGTCGTCTACTCCGGCGTCCCGGAATTGAACCTGCAAGGCACGCCGCATTTCACCGGCAGTCGCCGGGGTTCGCCGTTCTTTCGCCTCGATCTGCGGGCAGAAAAGCGCTTTCGCATCGGTGAGACCGGCTACTGGGGGCTCATCGCCGAGGTGCTGAACGCCACCTCGACCAAGGAGACCGTGCGGCTCGATTGCGGCGAAGTCTGTCGTGAACGCACCGCCGGTCCGGTGGTCTTGCCCAGCGTCGGCATCGAAGCCGGCTTTTGAGTAGCAGCGAAAATTCCTTCCGCGAGTGCCGGTGAGTGATGCCGCCGAACCACACCGGCGTTGCGGAGATACAGCTCGACATGCCAATTCGTGCGGGTTTTTGCGGTCCGGGCTTCGGGCATGAGGGTTGCACTCGTGCTGCCTCGTGACGACTCCTCTTCCTTCCAGCTTGGCTCTTCTGGCGGCGATCGGCGCTGCCTTTTGGAGCTCGGCAGCCGCGGCGGCCGAGTTTTCTTCCGCTTCACTTTCCAATTCGCCCGAGGCCGCGGTCCCTGCCGACGTCGCCTCGCCTGCGGTCACGTCACGCGCGCAGCGCGAGGCGTACCCGTGGAGCGCGGGCGCGCGCGCGTTCATCGCGCCGCCGCTCGGCATCGCTGGCCTCGGCGCGGGGCTCGACCTCGCGTACTCGGTGTTGCCGAACTTGGCGCTCGGTGCGCAATACCTGGCGTTCACGGTCGACCAGGGCGCGGATCCCGACTACTGCGAGCACTGCATTCGCACGGGGAACGCGGCGTTCGCCTTCGCCGAAGGTCGCTTGTGGCCGAGCGCGTGGGCGACACCCTACGCTCGTTTAGGTCTCGGGCTCGCGCACTTGAACGGGCAGCGCTTCGCCTACGACCGAGACTACGAGGAAGACGATCTGGCTCTCGCGGGTGAAGCGGGTCTCGAGCTGCACCACCGAGTTTTCTCCGTGCGGGTGTTTGCCTTTCAATTGGCGATTCCGAGTACGGAGCTCGATAAAGATCCGTTCGCGGGCTTCGGCGCGCAGCTCGGCGCGCGGTTCTAGAGCGGCCACCGGGTGTAGCCGGCGCCGCTGCGAAGCCCGCTAACCGGCAGGCCCGAGACCCGACTGTGCTGCTGATCGGGCGGAAATCATGCGCTGGCGTGGCCAGGGCCTTCAGCGTGGGGGCGTTTGCGCCGTTGCTTTGACGGGCCCGATGCTGTCCGACCGCAACTTCGCTCCCTCCATGGCCGAGGTGACTCTTTTTCTCATGAACGGGAAGAGTCACTCTGGGCACCTCGCGCGTTTCGAGCCGGCCACGCCGGACATTGCCCTGACGTTGACGCGAGACGAGAAAGCCAAGTCACGCTTCGCGGCGGAGCAGGTCGCCTATGTGGCGTTTCAGCGCGCCGCGAACGATCCGCCGGCGTTGCCGAGCGCTCGCCGCGGCACCCTGAAGGTTCACGTGAGCGGCGGCAAGACCTTCCTGGTCGATCCGGCCGATCCGGAGCAGCCGGGCGCGATTGGATTTTACGCGCGGCCCGCAGAGGCGAACAGCCCTTATCGCGAGATCTTCTTCTACAACCACGGCGTCAACGCGCGTGAGGTGAACGAGCCGCTCGGCGCGCTCCTCGTCAAGGACGGGCGCGTGGGGCCTGCCGCGTTGGAAGCCGGGTTGCGCGCGCAAAAGGACGAAAAGCGCACGCCGATCGGGCAGATTCTGCTGGAGAGCAAGCGCGTGAACCAAGCCGCGCTCGATCAAGCCGCGGTGCTGCAACAGCGCAAAGGCACGCGCATCGGCGAGGTGCTGATCGAAGCCGGGCTCGCCGACACGCACGACATCGAGTTTGCGCTCGGTGAGCAGCGCAAGCGGGGTGGCAAGCGCATCGGTCAAATCCTGGTCGAGATGAACCTGATCACCGAGGTCGACCTAGCCGTGGCGTTGGCCCGCAAGTTCCAGCTGCCGTTCGTGGATCTGGAGACGTGCACCATCAATCTGGACGCGGTCAGTGAGCTGCCGCGTGAGTTCGTCGAGAAGCACCGCGTGCTGCCGGTCGACAGCGACCCGCGCTCGCTGACGGTGGCGATGAGTGACCCGCTGGCGGTGGACACCATCGATCTGGTGAGAATTCACAGCAAAAAGCAGCTGAGCGAGGTGGTCGTCACCAAGAGCCAGCTCGATCAATACATCCCGACCTACCTGGACCAAATCGAAACGCACAAGCGTGCCAACGAGATGGACGAGATCTTGAAAGGTCTCGCCTCCGGGGAAGCCCAAGCGGTTGCCGAAGTCGACACGAACGAAACCAACGTCGTCAAGGAATCGGACAACTCGATCATCAAGCTTGCGAACCAGATCATCATCGACGCCTACCGTCGCGGCGCGTCCGACATTCACATCGAGCCGAACGGGAAAGAGCGCACGATGACCGTGCGCTTTCGCGTGGACGGCGACTGCGTCTCGTACCAAGACATTCCGTCCGCATTTCGCCTGCCGCTGGTGGCTCGCTTCAAGATCATGGCGCTGCTCGACATTTCGGAGCGCCGAAAGCCCCAAGACGGCAAGATCCGCTTTCGCGTCGGCGAACGACAGATCGAGCTACGCGTCGCCACGATCCCGACGGTGAACAACAACGAGGACATCGTGCTGCGCATTTTGGCTGGGTCCAAGCCGCTGCCGCTCGAGCAGATGGGCCTCAGCGCGCGCAACCTGGCCGAGCTTCGCGCAGTGATCTCGAAGCCGTACGGGTTGGTGCTGTGCGTCGGGCCAACCGGCTCCGGAAAGACGACCACGCTGCACTCCGCCCTGGGCGCGATCAACAACGTCGACACCAAGATCTGGACCGCCGAGGACCCGGTGGAAATTACCCAGCCGGGGCTGCGGCAGGTGCAGGTGAACGCCAAGATTGGGTTTACTTTCGCCACCGCGATGCGCGCGTTCCTGCGCGCGGATCCGGACGTGATCATGGTCGGCGAAATGCGCGACCTGGAGACCGCGGGGACCGCAATCGAGGCCTCGCTCACCGGTCATTTGGTGGTTTCCACCTTGCACACCAACAGCGCGCCCGAGACCGTGACGCGCCTGATCGACATGGGTCTGGACCCGTTCAGCTTCGCCGATGCGCTCTTGGGTATCCTGGCCCAGCGCCTGGCGCGGACTTTGTGCAAGCAGTGCCGAGAGCCGTACACCGCGAAGGAGAGCGAGGCGTCCGAGCTCGCCGAGGCGTACGGCGCAGAGGCCTTCGACGACTTGGTGCGCAAGCACTACAGCCTGCCGTTGAAGCTCTGGCGCGCGGTGGGCTGCAACGCTTGTGGCAACAGCGGCTACAAGGGCCGCATCGGCATTCACGAGCTTCTGGTCGGTGACGACGCGCTCAAGCGGGCGATTCAGAAGAAAGCCAGCGTCGACGACATTCGCGAGCTAGCGCGTGCCGGCGGCATGAAAACGCTGCTTCAGGACGGTATCGAGAAGGTCCTGGAAGGCCACACCGATCTCAAGCAAGTGCTCGCTGTATGCAGTCGGTGAGAAGCTCCGCTAGCAGCGTGGGGCGGTGAAGCACGGCCTTCAGGATCAGCACGAGCGCGGCCAAGAGCAGGCAAACCACGACCAGCACCCCGAACCAAATCAGGATGTGCTTTCCGCTCAACGAACGCCGCATCAACATGGTTCGCCATTAGAAGCGAGCAAAGGACGTGCCGCCGCACGAGCAGGCCCGCGCGCGTTGCCGCGACAGGTGTGACACGGGGCGAACCGCAGCGGTCCTGAAGTCGCGCGCCAGTGGCGCGACCACGAAAGAGACGTTGGCGCGGCCACGAAATGGAAACAGTGCCGAGAAAGTGCGCTGGACCTCATTGCTCGCTCCGCTAAAGTTCAGCGGTGATTCGCGCGAGTTGTTTGTTGCTGCTGTGCGCATTGAGCTCGGCCGCCTGTCAGCGACGCTCGGAGCCGAAAGCAATGCCGAACGAGCCGAGCGCGCGTTCGCCCGCCGCGCGGCCGTCGGAGGCACCTCGCGAGATTCCTTTTGGCGACACCAGCGTGCGGTTTTTCGTACCAAAAGGCGTGGAAAAGCCCGCCTTCGTGCTGGTCTTGCATGGGCTCGGGGGCAGCGGAGCCGAGCTCGCCGAAGCACTGGGACTTGCTCAGTTTGCCGGGGCCAAGCAGTTCATGTTCGCCGCGCCGGATGGCACGCTGGACACGAGTGGGCGCCGGTTTTGGAACGCAAATCAGGTGTGCTGTAACTTCTCGGGCGAAAAGCTGGACGACGTGGCGCGCTTGATGGCGCTGGTTGACCACGCGGTTTCGCTCGGCGCTGATTCCAAGCGCGTGTTCGTCGTCGGTTACTCCAACGGCGGTTTCATGGCGCATCGCTTGGCGTGCGAGCATGCCAAACGTGTCAGAGCCATCGTGAGTCTGGCCGCGACTGGGCCCGGACCGAGCGAGCCCTGCGCGCCGAGCCAGGCGGTCTCGGTGCTCGAGATACACGGCGACCACGACTCGATCGTGCCCTTCGAAGGCGGCCATTTGTTTGGGCGCGATGAGTTTCCGATCGCACCGAGCGTGCGCTCGGGGTTTGCGACTTGGGCGCGCGCTGCCGCGTGCGAAGGGGAGCTGCGCGCGTTCGAGCGCCTCGATTTGACGGTCGAGCTAGCAGGGACAGAGACGCAGAGCTATCGCTACTCGTCGTGTCGTGAATCGTCGCCGCTGCTCTGGAAAGTCGAGGGCGCGGGCCATACCATTCCGCTCGGCGCGCCCGCGCTGAACGCGATTTGGGGCTTTCTCAGCGCGCAGCGCTGAGCGAAGGTTTCATTCCGCGCTCAGCGAGCCGCCGGTCGTGGCGCGGCCGCCTCGGCTCGGCGCCCCGCCGGGGCTGGTGATGCCACCGCTGGAGGTCGTGCCTCCGGTCGAGACTGGAGCGGTGCCGCCGCTGCCCGCGTTGCCGCCGCCGATGCCACCGGAAGTTCGAGCCGGCTCCGCGCGGAACGATTCGTGGCGGAAGACAGGCTCCGAAAAGTGATTCGAGCGCAGCGCGAGCAAATCCTCTTCACTCTTCGGCGAGCGGCGGCGCGCGGGATTGGTGCTCGACGGCGGAGGTTTTACGGGTGGATCCGAAAAGCTGTCCGGTTCAGCGGGTGCGCCGCTGGTGACCCCGGGTCCAGTGCCGCCAGTGCTGGTCGCTTCAGGTGCCTGAGCGTGCCGATCCGACGCGCTACAAGCAGCCAAACTGACCGCGAGCGTGGCAAGCGTGAGCGTGACTGAATTGCGCGACATCGTGACCTCGGCAGACGCATCTGGAAAATGGGTTTTCCAGCGCTGGGACTACCAGGTTAGGTGCACTCAACGTGCCAATACGAGACGGCTTGTGAGTGTGGCACGCCATTCACGGCGAAGGTCCCAGTGTCTGGCGGAAATGGCTAAAACGTCCGCCCCGAGGCGCGTGTCGTCCGCGGCCCGTTCCGTTCGGTCCGTGTGTTGACGTCGTGCGGTCCGCGCCCCACTCCGTTCAGTCCCTGGTGCAGCCGCGACGTCTGCGTCCATTCGGTTCAGTCCCCGCGCGCAGCCGTCCGCAGCCCTTCCTTCCGCCGCGCCCCCTTTCGTGCGGTTGGGTCCGGTCCGGGACGCCGCCTCTCACGGGCCCTGCCGTTCGTACCGCGCAAAACATTGCACGGCCGAGCCTCGCCCAGCCGCACTCAGTGTGCACTCGGTTCGCGCCGCCCGAAGTGCCTCGTTCAAGAAAGCCGCAGCGACGCAAAGCGACACAGGGGCGTTGCCACGTTTGCAGCGCCGGCGTTTACAGTGGGGGCCGGCGCGGCTGCTTGGACGGGTCGTGGCGCTCGGGGTTGCCTAGCGGCCGAACGCGCCGGGTAGCGCGCACTTTTCAGCGAGGCCACCCAATAACATTCGATTGCTCGCGGACTCAGTGCGCGCGCTGGCTTGGTCGGTTCGCGGCCAGCTCGAGCAAATAGCGGGGTTCACCGGCGGCGCCTTTGATGCCGAACACTTTGCCGAACGGCATCTGTTTGATGGGCAGAGTGACTTCGGCCCTTTTCGAGAGCTCGGCGAAGGCGGCCTCTGCGTCCTCCACGAGCCAATAGAGCTCGGTCTCGCGGCTGCCGCTGAGGGACTGGTCACTGGCGATGGCGAAGTTCGGGAATTGCACGAAAGTCGGGTGAGTGCGCTCTACCTCGAGACCGACCACGTCGACGTAGAAGCGTTTGGCACTTTCGATGTCGTCGACGTATTCGACGGCGAACCCGAAGTTCGGGTGCTGGGTCATGGTTCGACTCCTCGCTAGGCAGCCAAATCCTGCGCTAGATGGCGAAGTACGCTCGCCGGGTTTTGGGTCACGATCTTGCCGTGTGACACGATGATGCGGCTGAGGTCACCGATGTTGGCCCACGTGGCGAGCTGGCGACGAAGCGCGTCTTTGTCTTTCACCGAACGCATCTCCACGATGCCGGGGATGCGCGGCTCCTTACCGGTGAAGCCGAGCGCGTGAAAGAGCCAGCCACCGAAGCCAGGCCGATCGTCGAGGTTCCAAATCAGATCGTTCACGACCAGCGTCGTGCCGAGCGAGCTGCGAACGATCATCGCCATTTCACGGTCGCCCGTGCCCGGTACGGTCACACAGCTCACCCGTGGATCGTTGAAGTCCGCGCTGGTTTGCTGAACGTTGACCACCTCGTTCACCTTGCTCTGCACGCCCGCGGGCGCCACGACGACCAGGTCGGGGTAGCGGTCCTTCCAGATCTTGGCGTCCATGCGATGAATGTCGTTCGGCACGATCAGGTACCAGGGCTCTCCGAACGCTTCGAGTGCGCTCATTTCCTCTTCGTCGAGCGCGATCGCGCTGTAGATGACGAGGCGGCCGTCACGCAGGCGCACCACCGTCATGCGACGCGGAAAATCACCGAGCGGCATGTGCAAATCGCCGGTCACCGAGAGGATGTTGTCGTCGACGCGGGAAAGTTTTCCGTGCGGCAACACGGTCCATTGCTTGAACGGTTTCGGCATTGGAGACGCTCCTTGCTCGGCTACGACGGCAAAAGTGGTCTGCAAAGGCCGTACCGAATCGCGCGAAGATTCGGTCCGTGCGCCTTGTTGCCACGGGGCGTTCGTGCGCCAGACAAAGTGCCGTTTGCTCCGTACACTCGGGAGAATGGCCTCGCTCATCGAAGACTATGCGCTGATTGGCGATTGTCAGAGCGCCGCGCTGGTTTCCAAGGACGGTTCGATCGACTGGCTTTGTCTGCCGGCGTTCGATTCTGCGGCGTGTTTTGCCGCGCTGGTGGGCGGGCCGGAGAACGGCCGTTTTCAGCTGTGCCCGAGCGCGCCCGTGCGCAGCGTGCGCCGCCGCTATCGCGAGGGCACGTTGGTTTTGGAGACCGACTACGAAACGGCCGACGGCGCGGTGACCGTGATCGATCTGATGCCGATTCGCACCAACGTGCCCGATCTGGTGCGCATGGTGGTCGGCCGGCGCGGATCCGTGAAGATGCGAATGGAGCTGGTGGTTCGCTTCGATTACGGCTCGATCGTGCCGTGGGTGCAGCAGGTGGAGGGTGGGCTGCAGGCGATCGCCGGTCCTGACCGGTTGCTGCTGACCACGCCGATCGAAACCCACGGTGAAGACTTGAAGACCGTGGCGGAGTTCGTGGTGCGCGAGGGTGAGCGCGTGCCGTTCGTGCTGACCTGGACGCCTTCGCACACGCCGGTCGCTTCACTCGTCGATCCGGAAGCGGCGGTGCGCGAGACCAGCGACGACTGGCGAGCGTGGTCCGCGCGCGGTCAGTACCGAGGGCCTTACGCCGAAGCCGTGCAACGCTCGCTGCTCACGCTCAAGGCTTTGACGTATGCGCCGACGGGCGGTTTGGTCGCGGCGCCGACCACGTCGTTACCGGAAAAGATCGGGGGCGTGCGTAATTGGGACTACCGCTTTTGTTGGCTGCGCGACGCCACGCTGACGCTCGAGGCGCTGATGGGCGCGGGGTACTATGACGAAGCATCGGCTTGGCGCGGCTGGTTGTTGCGCGCGATCGCGGGCGATCCCTCCCAACTTCAGATTCTGTACGGCATCTCCGGCCAGCGTCGAATCGCCGAGGTGGAACTGAGCTGGCTCGCTGGCTACGAGGGGTCGCGGCCGGTTCGCAGTGGCAACGCGGCGTCGGCGCAGCTGCAACTGGATGTCTACGGTGACGTGATGGGTGCGCTGTTTCTGGCGGAGAGCGCGGGGGTGGCCGAGCAGGCGCCCTGCTGGCCGCTCGAGCGCGCGCTGCTCGGGTTCCTGGAGGCGTCCTGGAATCAACCGGATCACGGCATTTGGGAGGTGCGCGGGCCGCGACGTCATTTCACGCATTCGAAGGTCATGGCGTGGTTTGCCTTCGACCGCGCGGTGAAGAGCGTGGAGAGCTTCGGCCTACCGGGCCCAGTCGAGCGCTGGCGCAAGCTGCGCGACGAACTTCACGCTTCGGTCTGCGAAAACGGCTTCGATCGAGAGCTCGGCTCGTTCGTGCAGTACTATGGCTCCAAAGAGCCAGACGCGAGCTTGCTGATGATTCCGCTGGTCGGGTTCTTGCCCGCGAGCGATGCGCGCGTCGCCGGCACTGTGGCTGCCATCGAGCGCGACCTGTTCCGAGACGGCTTGGTTGCTCGCTATCGCACGCACGAAGGGGTGGACGGTCTGCCCGAGAGCGAAGGCGTGTTCTTGCCGTGTTCGTTCTGGCTCGCTGACAACTACTTGCTGCTCGGGCGCGAGAAGGAGGCGCGCGCGCTGTTCGAGCGCCTGCTCGGCCTGTGCAACGACGTGGGCCTGCTGTCCGAGGAGTACGATCCGGCGGCGCGGCGCTTGCTCGGCAATTTTCCGCAGGCGTTTTCGCACGTCGCCTTGGTGAACACCGCGCTCGGATTCCAGCGTCACGAGCACCAAAAGCGTAACGCGCGCTAGCCGGCTCGACGGAAGTATCGTTCCACGATATATAGCGCGGCCATGCCGCCCGCCAACTTGACCGCCGCGCAATACGCCTCCCTGGCCGAGTTCCGCTACCGCTTACGTGTTTTCCTGGCTTTCTCCGAAGAGCAGGCGCGCGCCGCGGGCTTGAATCCGCAGCAGCATCAGCTGCTACTGGCGGTGAAGGGCTTCGGTGCCACGGAGCCGACCGTGGGTGAGTTGGCCGAGCGCTTGATGCTGCGCCACCACAGCACGGTCGAGCTGATCGATCGCTTGGAGCGGCAGGGCCTGGTCGCCCGAAAGCGCAAGAGCTCGGACAAGCGGGTGGCGAGCGTGGCCATTACCGCGCGCGGCTCGCGGGTTCTGCGAAAATTGTCGCTCGCCCACCGCGACGAGCTGCTCGAAAGCGGTCCGGAGCTCGCCAAGGCGCTCTCGACGCTGCTCAGTAAGCGCGCGGCGCCGCGCACTCGTTCGCGCCGCAGCGCGCGCCCCGGTTCGCGTGCTGCGAGGCCTTCATGACTCAGGGCAGTGCATTGAACGGCTCCGCGCGCGGCGGCTGGTTCGATCGGCTGCTTCCCGAACAGCGGGCGCCCGGTCTGTTCGTGGTCGGGGTAGCCTACTTCTGGTCTTCGTCTCGCCACAGTAGGCGCTTGCCGTCGGGGCGCCATTCGAAGCCGCGCTTGCCTTCAATCAGCAGCGCAGCGCGGGGAGCGTGTGCACCGTGCGCGAGGCCCACGTCGACCAGCACCAAGCGGTTTTGATGCAAGGTCAGAATGCGACCAGGCTCGCCGCCGCGCACGCCTTGGGTCTGCGTGTGGCCGATCACCATGCGGCGCGCGCCGAGCAGGCTCAGCGACTTGGCTAGGCGCGCTGCGGTCTCGCGGCCAGCGCGCACCAAGCTGCGATCCCAAAGCGGCCCGTCGTTGCTGCGCAACAGGCTCTTTTTCGGCAAGCGCAGGTAGCGGCGCGGGCGCTCGTCCCAGGCCGCCTGCGCCGCGTCGTTCAAGCCTCGGACCCCGAGCGCGGCCCAGTTCGGCGAAATTCCCCCGTGCACGTACACCACTTGCCGGCTCTCGTACGCGACCGGGAGCGAGCGCAGCACCTTGCCGAGCGCTGAGCGCGGGCCAAGCGATCTGCGGAGCTCGGCGCGACCCGGCGCGTGCAGCGCCTTCCACGCTTCCAACCGTGGTTCGAAAGGCAGCAGATGACCGCTCGGGGAGACCGAGCGATACAATCTGCGCGCCGCTTTCTCGACGCGTTTCGGCCAAGCGCGCCGCTCGGCAGCGCTCGCGAACGACAGGTACTCGGCTTCCGTGCAGTACGACTCGTTGCCGAGCGCGGTCATCACCTCGTGGTTGCCGAGCAGCACGGTGACGTGGCCGCCCGCGGCTTTCGCTGGGCGCTTCAGCGCCTGCAGGAGTTTCAGCGCGGCGCGCGCTCCGCCGCCGCGGTTGAACAGGTCCCCCACTTGCACGAGCTCGGCGCGGCCGCCGATCCAGCGATCGCGCGCGTCGATCAAGCCGGTGCCGCGCAGGATGTCGCGGAGCGCATCGTCTGCGCCGTTCAGGTCACCGATGACCACCGTGCGCGCAGCGTTGGCTCGAGGAGGTGCTGCTTTGCTCACGGCCTGGAAATCACGGTTTCACGCCGGCCCGAGCAGGTCAATCCGAGCGCAGCTGTGCCGTCCACAGGTCATTTGGCCGAAACATTCCCTTTGGGTGACGAGCCCTTGCTGGGCCACGCCCTTTCTTCTGGTGGGCCGGAAGGGCTCATGTTATGCGGGGCCGACATTCGGGCAGAGAGCCCGAAACTCGTGCAGAGCCAGGGAAGCCGGTGTGAATCCGGCGCGGCCCCCGCCACTGTAACCGCCGACGGACGCAGTCAAAGCCACTGGGCGAAGAGCCTGGGAAGGGACTGCCTCCGGAAGACGCGGAAGCCAGGAGACCTTCTGTACGAGCTCGAACCCGGCGCATGCCGGGATCGGGAATCGGACCCGCGGGGCGCGGATTCCGATTCGAAGCGGTCTCGCAGCACCCGTGTCTGCGAGGGCGCACCTCTGCTCGTGCCCAACCCTTAGGAAACGAAAATTATGAAACCTTGGATGAGTGCCTTCTCGGTCGCTTCGGCTCTGTTCCTCGCGTTCGCGTGCGCGGACGACGACAAACCTTTGTCCGACAGCACGGGCGGCGCCGGAGGCGAGTCGGGCGCTGGCGACACCGGTGGGACCGCGAGCACCGGCGGTTCGAAAACCACCGGCGGCAGCAGCAATACGGGCGGCTCCGCGGGCGAAGGGCAAGGCGGTGGGGACTCGGGCGGCGGTGGCCAGGGTGGCGCTCCGATCACCTGTGACCCACCGGAACCGCCGACGAGCGGCAGTGGCGATGCGGGCGGCGCAGGCGGCGCAAGTGGTGCGAGCAGCGGTGCCGGCGCAGGTGGCGACGGCGCGGGCGGCAACGGCGCCGGGGGTGCCGTCTCCAGCGAGCTCGCCATTGAAGGCAGCTACACCGACAGCTTCATGGGTCACCAAGTGATCACGGGTGCGACGTGGACGTCCACGTCGGACTTTGGCGGCGCGGTGTTTCACATCGCGTCATACAGCAACGTCGAGCACTGGGTCGTCGCGCGCAACGATCAAACGAACGACTTCAACCCGTGCTTGTGGAGCCGCTTCGACTGGACCGAGAAGGCCGGCGTCCTTTACTACTGCCAGGCGGCCTACGCTGCCGACAGCGAAGAAGCCGCGCGCGCCGTTCCTGCTTCGGACGCCTCCGACCCCGCCAGCAAAGGCTGCGGCGGTAGCTTCCCCTGGACTGCGTTGACCCCGGAATGATGCGCACGCGCGCCTTAGCCCTGCTCGCTTCTCTGGCGCTGCTTGCTTGTAGCGGAGCTGCGCCAGAAGAAGGCCCGAGCGACCCTGCTGCCGGCTATGCATGCGACGGGGCGGGGGCTCGTTTTGCCACCGGCGTCACGCACTACGAGTTCGGTACCGGACAAAGCTTCGGTCAAGATCACTTTCCCGAAGCCGTGCTGGGTCCGCCGAACGGCGGTGGCTGCTGCGCGGGCTCGCTCGACGTGACCTCGCTCGGTGACGGCGGCTTTGTTGTGCTCGAGTTCGAGCACAACGTGATCATCGATGAAGCCGGTCCGGATTTTTTGGTGTTCGAAAACCCATTTCAGGGCAGCGAGAGCACTCCCGAAACCGTCTTCGCGGAGCTCGCTACGGTCAGCGTCAGCCAAGACGGCGAGACCTGGTTCGACTATCCGTGCACTGCCGACGCCTATCCGTTCGGCGCTTGCGCGGGCTGGCATCCTGTGTACGCCAACTCGAAGAACAACGAGATCGATCCGCTGTCGCCCGAGGTAGCGGGTGGCGACGCCTTCGATCTCGCCGATGTCGGGCTCGAGTGGGCGCGCTACGTGCGCATCACCGATCGCCCGGAAGCCGACGGCGGAGAGGGCACCTTCGACCTCGACGCGGCCGCCATCGTAAACCCCGGCTGTCCCTGATGCGCCGCTCTCCGAGCGCGCATTTATTGCGCGTTTTCTGAGCAGAAGCGGGCGTCCTGACACGGAATGCTAGGCTCTCTGGCCTTCGCTTCAGGAGCAATAGATGCGCGTGTGGTTCGCTTCGCTTTCGGTCTTGGTTCTTACGTGCGCTGCGTGTTCGGCGGGTGACCCGAGCCCGAGCAACACGGGTGGCAGCCCGAGTACGGGGGGCAGCACGAATACCGGGGGCACCACGAGCACCGGTGGCACCACGACCGGCGGAGTGAGCACGACCGGTGGCAGCGTGACGACGACCGGTGGCACCACCGGCGGTACGGTCACGAGCACGGGCGGCACTGCGCCGAGCACCGGCGGAACGGGCGGTGCGTCCGGCTCGAACGCGACCGGTGGCAGCGCTGGTGGCAGTTCCACGACCGGCGGCGTGAGTAGCGCAGGTGCGGCGGGCGCGCCGACAACCGGCGGGCAAAGCACCGGCGGCGCTGGCGGTCAGAGCACGGGCGGCAACGCTGGGCAGAGTGCCACGGGCGGCGCGGCGGGCGGGGCCAAGGGCGGCGGCACCATCCTACTCAAGGACAACTTCGACGCCACGACCGTGGGCGGCCCGCCCGACTCCACGAAGTGGATGGCGCCCGTCGTCGGCGACAACAACCAGCCGGTGATCGACACCAGCCGCACGCACAGCGCGCCCAACTCCGCCAAAATCACCGCCTCCTCGACCGGCAATTCGTTCCTGGTCTTCAGCATGGGTTTGCCCACCGCGAACAACCGGGTTTACGTGCGCGCGTTCGTCAACTTCGAGAAGGCCACCACCGCGATCACCGGCCATGTCGGCTACATCGTCGGCGCGGCCAGCCGCGACAACAGCGGCACCGAGCTGCGCTTCGGCAGCTCCACCCCGCCCGGCTTCTCGGGCTCGATGCTCGACTTGAATCTACAAAATCCGATGGACGGCGGCGGTGGTGAAGTGACCCGCTTCTCCAACACCTACACCACCGGCGGCAACCCCCTGAACATGCCCGGCAAAACGCTCGAAGCCAACAAGTGGTACTGCATCGAAGCGCTGTTCAGCGGCACGCCCAGCGAGTTCAACCTCTGGATCGACGGCGCCGAGCTCACCGCCTTGCACGTCACCGATTTCGACGCCCGCGGCACCACCCCGCGCACGATGTGGGCTCCGTCGTTCAAGTTCCTGAAGTTCGGTGCCCAGAATTACGGCGGGGACGCGGGAATGCTTTGGTACGACGACGTCGTGGTTGGGACGGAGCGGGTGGGGTGTACGTTGTAGGGCGCGTTAGTGGCTGCGGCTTGGCGCTGGCGGCTCCTGACGACGATTGGCGGAGCCGCTTGGTCAGACCAGGCCCGGATACTGTCCCGTGCACGAGTCCGGGTCGCCGAAGGTAGTGACCAGGATGCGGTTCACTCCGCAGGCGAGGACGAGACGTCTAGCGTCACCAATAGCGGTACCCATTCGTGCGAAATGGAAGCCCGAGCCCTCGACACACCTCGGCGATGACGTCGGGGGTAAAAAAGTAGTTTCGCAGCCGCACGATTTTTTCTCCCTCGGTCTCGACGGAGATGACGTCCCTGACCCGCTCGCCGTCTGCATGCTCGTAAAAAAACACCAGAATCGGTTCGTTGCGGAAGACACGCACCGACCGGGACCCTCGATGAACCCGTCCAGCGATACCATCATGGACACGAAGAGTTTGCGCTTAGGCGCCAGGGCGTTCGTCATGGCTGATGAACGAGCCATGCCCTCGAAAAGATACTGAGGCCCGGCGTTTTTCTTCGAGCCGGCTTTCGCGGCCGCTCATGATTTTTTTCACCAATCTGCGGCTGGAGGGACTAGACGCCGATGCTGTGGGTAGCGCTGTTGCCGGCTTTGGCCTGTAACGCCTCCATTGGAGGCGACTCGAGCGGCCCAGGTGGACCTGGGCGACCCAACCGCGTACAAAGCTCCTTGCGACCTCGAACCAAGCGCGACTGTGCCGCGGCCTGGGAGACGCCGGTGATGGCCGCGGTTTCGAGCAAGCCACAACCCAGCATGTCATGGATCAGTAGAGTGTTTGCGAGCTTCTGCGACATGCGCGAGAGGTGAAAGCGCAAGCGAGCGAGCTCCTCGCGCGAAACCGTCTGCGACTCTGGATCCGACAACCCGGCGGCCTGTCGCGACCACCGCTCAGCGTCGAGAGATTCATCGAAGATTCGCCGTTCGACGCATCGGCGTCGAATGGCGTGAAGCGCGACCTTGCAGGTGATGGCTGAGGCCCAGGTTGTGAGGCTGCATTCACCGGCAAACTTGCCGCGGGTCAAGGTGAGCACGATCTGTTCGAATGACGCCTGGACCAAGTCGTCGTGGTCCTGTTCGCGGCGACCCAGGACCCGGTACAGCGTACCGTCGACAACAGGCATCATCCGTCGGCACAGTTCACCTCCGAGGGCTCGATCTCGCCGGATCAGACCTTCGAGCAGCTCGTCGTCGCTCGGAGCGACGCGCAACGCCGCTGAAGAAGTCGCTTTGACGACCCGCAGCAAAGAACTCGTAACCCGCGCCATGGACTTCGACAGTGAGTAATGGGCGCTGCAAAGCCGCTCCTTTCATTCATTTTCTTTTCCCTTCCGGGCCTTCCAGGCTCCGCTCCACGGCGGGGGAGCCATCGATAGCGTACCGCTTCACTTTATTTTTGCGCTCACGTCTAGCGCCATGGCGCATCGTCGGCGACGGCCCAACGCAGGTCGCGGTGCGCAGCGTCAAGCGCTTCGAGGAGCCTCCGAGCGAAGCCGTGGCCTTGTGCATCGAAGGGCTTTCACCCGAGCGCTACACGCGTGCGGGCGCGGCTTGCGCCACGCCACCCGAGCGCTCGGCCAGCAAGCGGCGCGCCACCGCCTGCTGCTCCGCTTGTCCGATGGTAAGCCGAACGATTGCGATGACTACGAGGGTCGATACGGCGTGGGGACATGCGCCAGGCCGTGCTCGAGGCACGTCGGGAGGGGCTGTCCACCTTCTGCCTTACCGTCGATCGGCACGCTGCAGAGTACCTGCCACGCGTGTTTGGTCCCCATAGCTACGGTCTACTACGAGAGCCCGAGCGCTTGCCCAGCGTGCTACTCGACTGGATGAAGCGACTGCTTGTTCATTGATGGAACTTTCCAAACGCGAATTGGCGCGCTACACGTCGCGAAAGTCGTCGAAAGACGGCTCTGCGCCTACGAGCGACGCGCCGGTGGTGAGCAGCAGCGTCGCGACCCGGCCTGCGCATTCGAGCTCACTCTTCACGACGCCGAGTGGATCGAGGATGCCCGCTCGGGCGAGATCGACGTGCTCGCCGGCGAGCACGTCGAAGCCGAACGCGCCGCTCGCGGCTCGCACGCGCGCGACCACGGCTTCAGCGTCGTAGCCCGCGTTGAGTAGCAGGCGGCGCAGAGGCGCCGACAGCGCGCGCCGCACGATGCCGTGGCCCGCGGCGTGATCGGCGCTGCCCGCTGCGAGCTCGCTCACGGCTCGTTCGCAGCGCAGGAGCGCGACTCCTCCTCCCGGCACGAGGCCGTCCGCGAAGGCCGTGCGCAGCGCCGAGAGCGCGTCTTCCAGGCGATCTTTGCGGTCTTGGAGCTCGAGCTCGCTGCGCGCACCCACGTGTACGATGGCGGCGCGGGTTGCGAGCTGACGAACGCGCGCTTTCAGCGCGCTGCGCTCGGAGTCGCTCTTGGTCGAATCTGAGAGAGCGCTGGTCAAGTCTCGCTCAGCGGCGAGCAGGCGCGAGCGCACCGCGTCCGGAGCTCCGGCGCCGCCGAGCAGCGTGGTCGAGGTGGCACTGATGTTGGCGCGCTCGACTTTTCCCAGATGCTCGAGCGTGACTCGCTGCAGGCTCGGGCCCGAGTCATCACCCAGCAGGGTTGCACTGGTGAGAGCGGCCAGATCTCGGAGGTGCTCGCGGCGTCCCACGCCGAAGCCCGGCGCTCGGACGGCCGCGCAGCACAGGTTCGTGCGCAGGCGGTTGACGACCAGGGCCGAGAGCGCGTCGCCCACGACGTCTTCGGCCACGACGAGCAGAGCCTGGTTGGATTCTCGGATCGCTTCCAGAATTGGCAGCAACGGCCCGAGCTCCGAGAGCGGCGCGTGCGAGAGGAGCACTCGCGCGTCGATCAAGACACACTCGGCGCGCTCTGGATCTGTGATGAAGTAGGGCGATAGCAGGCCGCGTTCGAAGCGCGCGCCGTGCTGGAGCTCGAGCGTCGTCTCGGCGCTTTTTCCTGCCTCGATCGCGATCAGGCCGTCTTGCCCGACTTCAGCGAAGGCGCGGCTCAAGTGAGCGGCTGCGGTCTCGTCTCCGCCCGCGCTGAGCTCGGCGACGCGCATGACTTCGGCTTCGCTCATGGGGCGAGCTTGGGCCGCCAGCTCCCGGTGTGCCACGGCCAGTGCCTCCACGAGGCCGCGTCGGAGCTCGAGCGGATTGCAGCCCGCGGCGAGCAGCCGCACCACCTCTACGGCCATGGCTCGACCGAGCACGATCGCGCTGGTGGTGCCATCGCCGACGCGCGACACCGTCTGTGAGGCAACGGTGCGCAAAAGCTCCGCGCCCAGGTTCTGGAGACGATGCGGGAGCTCGATCTCGATCGCCACGGCGACGCCGTCGCGGCTCAGGCGCGGCGCTGAGGCGCCAGGCAAGATGACGCTGCGCCCGCTAGGCCCGAGCGTGATACCCGCGGCGTCCGCCAGCGCGTTCACGCCGCGGAGCAGGTGACGCCGCGCGACGTCTCCGTGAAGCCAGGGCCTCGCGCTCAGGCGAGCACACCCGGCAGCGGCCCGATGGTGGGTTCGATGCCCAGGCCGGTCGCTGCGTAGCCAAACGCTTGCATCACGCTGGTCAAGAGCTTGTTGGCACTCTGCACCCCCGACAGCTGCAGCACCTGACCGAGCTGTACGCCGAGGTTCTTGCCGCCCAGGATCAGGTACTGCATGTCCTTCGGGCTATGGTTGTGGTTCGTGCCGCTCTCGACGCCCCAGATCATGAGGGTGTTGTCCAGCATGGTGCCGCTTCCCTCGGAAATGGCCGCGAGCCGCTTCACCAGATACGCGATTTGGCTAGCCCAGAAGCGATCGAATTGAATGAAGGCCGCGCGGGTCGTCATCGTGGAGCCGCCGACGCTGACCGAGTCGCTCGTCTTGCTCACGTGCGCAACGGTGTCGTGCCAGCTCGGGCTGTAGCCGAGTAGGCCCTGGTGGTGACCGCCGGAAAAGCTAAACGAGTAGTCGGCGATGCGCGTGCGGTCGCAGGTGAAGGCGTTGACCACGAGGTCAGCCTGAACTTGAGCGAACTTGGTGACGGCCGCGGCGTCGGTGCTGCTCTTGGTGGCGCCGGTGGTGACCACCTGTTCGCACTTTCCGCCGACTGCCACTGGGGGACCCGTGGGGGTCGTGGGCGTGGTGGTGCTGATGCGCGCGGCGAGCTCTTGCAGAGCGCTCAAGTGCAGATCCATCTTGGCCACCTCGGCGGTCCCCAGGAACTGCTGAATGCGCTTGATCTCCGCGGTGTTGGTCTCGAAGATCTTCTTGTCCACGGCCGCCCGGGCTACCGCGAGCGGCGAAGTCGGGCTGGGCGGGGGGGTGGCCGGCGTCGCGCCGCCGCCGAAGGTCACGCCGTTGAACAACGTCTTGAAGGTATTGGCAGGGTTCTCTTCGTGCGGATTCGGCTGCCCAGGACCGGAGTAGGAGATCACGTGGCGCTTGTCGCCGCCAGCGCCGCCGGCCGAGGAGACGTGCATGCTGGCCACCGGTGTGGTGCCGCGAATGGTACTGTTCTTCAGCAAGATCTCGTCGATCGACGGGCCGTTGGCGTAGCGGGTCGACTCGTCGAAGAAGCGCGCGCCAGTGAACAGCTGCGCCATGCCGGCCTCGTGGTGATTGTCCACCGTCCAGGCGTGATTCAGCTGCTTGACGAACAGCATCTGCGACTCGAGGCCGCGAAAGTCTGCCAGCGGCTCTTGCAGAGTGAAGGTCTTGCCGGTACCCGTCGGCCACCACTCCGGAGGGTGAGAGTCGGGGGTAAACATCATCACTAGCCGCTTGGGGCTGGCCGCGGTCTGCGCCTCTACGCGGCGCTCGCGCAGGAGCGGGGCAAGCAGTAGCGCCCCCGCGCTGGTGCGCAGGAGTTGGCGGCGGGATAGCAGGTTGCGTTTGGCCATGGTCGCGCTGAACCTCGGGTGTGGTGCCGCAGCTAACCGCGGACGCGCTCGATGGTGCTGGGTGAGCTGAGCAGCGCGATCAACAGATCACGCATCTTTCCTGAGGCGACCAAGGCGCGGAAGCCCGCGGTCACCGGGGGCAAACCGCGGGCCTTCTCGGCTTGGCCGAAGAAGAAGCGGAACGCCTGAGTGGCCACGCACTCACGTACCCAGTCGCTGCGGCTGAGTGCTTCGGAGAGTTGTGCGCCGGAGGTGTACGTGCCGTTAACGTCCGTTTGCAGGAGCACGCCGCTGGAGTTGATGGCAACGCCGTTCTCTTGAGTTCGGAAGCGCCCCGCCCCGTCCAGGTTCTCGAGGGTGAAGCCGACCGGATCGAGCAGCTGATGACAGCTGCGGCAGGTGGGATCGCTCGCGTGCATCTCGTACAGTTCGCGCGTGGTGGTGGGGTTCGCGCGCTCCACGGTATCGCTGATGTCTGGCACCTGGATCGGCGGCAGCGAGATGTGTTGGCAGAGCAGTCGCTCGCGCACGAACAGGCCCCGGAGCGTAGGCGAGCTGCGTTCCGCCTTGCCGTACAGGGCGAGCGTCGCGCCGAGCTCGAGAATCCCAGTGTGAATGGCGGCGGCGGGGGCGCTAGGCGCGCTGCGATAGAATTGATCGAGCGCGCCGGTTGCCGGCACGTTGCCGGTGAGCAAGCCGGGCAGCGTGGTGTTCATCCCGGTTTGAGCGAGGAACGCGCGCGCCTCGTCGAGCATTGCCGCTCGCACCCCTTCGAACCCGGGGAAGGCCGCGTCGAATTTGGTGACATCCGCGAAGTTCTGCAGCTTGATCCACTGAAAGAGGAACGTGGCCAGCTGCGCGGCGGCCGCCGGTTGCTCGAGCATCGCGGTTAGCGTCGGGGCGAGCGTGGCCGGCTGAGTGAGCTCACCGCGCTGCGCGGAAGCCAAGAGCTCCGCGCTCGGTGGCGTGCCGAGCAAGCTATACGAGAGGAAAGAAGCGACCTCGTAGTTGCTGAGTTGAAATGCGGGGTTTGCTTGCTGCGCCGGTTCGCCGATCTCGGTGCGATACAGGAAGTAGGGCGAGGTGAGCAGCGCGCGCAGCACCGAACGGAATGGCAGCGCGGCGTCGCCCGAGGGCACCGCTGCGTCGAACACTGCCGCGTAGCGCGTCGTGTCTTCCGCGAGCGCGGGACGGCGAAACGCCTTGGTCACCGCGGCTTGGATGAAGTCATTTTTGCAGGTCGCGTTGGTGCTGCCGCAGGGAATGAGCGCGGTCAGCTGCGCGGTCGTCAGCGCGTCGGTGAGCGTGGTCGCGAGCTCATGGTACACACTGGCCACGTCCAGGCGCACGAAGTTGGTGCCCGACATGTTGCTGTAGACACCGCTATCGATGTCGGAAGGCAGTTCGGAAATATCCGGCGCTACGCCCACGAGCGCTTTCACGCTACGCTGATACTCGGTGTGACTCAGGCGCCAGACCCGAGCAGGCAACGCCGGGGCGAGCGCGGTCGGCGGCGTAAACGGCAAGTTGCCCTGTGCGTCCGGCTGCGGCTGCGCTGACCCTCCTCCAGTGCCGGGAGCGGTCGGACTTCCGCCAGTAGCGTTGCTCGTGGAGCCAGTAGAAGCCGGACCGCTTCCGCCGAGCGCGCCCGTGCTGCTGTTGACGTTTCCGCCGGTGCTGACTGCCGTGTTGCCGCTGTTGGAGGCGGGCCCCGAGGGGTCGCTGATCGAGCCCGTGCAAGCGGTGAGCAGGCCAAGGCCCAGGCAAGCGATGGCCGTCTGGAGCGAACTTTCCATGGAATGCACCTATTCGCGCGTCCCGGAGGGGCGCGGAGCGCTGTCGTTCAAACGAGAAAGGGGACGAGCGAAGGAGACTTTTCCAAAAAGGGAGTTGGCACTCGTGCTTTGACGTTCGTTGCTCGCGAGTACGCCCGACTGGCAAGGATCGCGAGTGGCTGACCCCTTGTCGAAGTCAGCACGGTGGGGACTAGCGACAATCACCGGGGATTCCGGCCAAACAACATGCGATTTCGCTCAACATCACTGCACGATTCGCGTTCGCAGGCAGCTCTATTTGTGTCGCTTTTCTGGCTCGTCGCCTCGGCGTGCAGCGCGAGCGAGCCGAGCGCGAGCCGGACATCTCCGCCTGTTAGTGGTGGCGCTGAGCCGGGGATGGGCGGCGTTCCGAGCTCGGGTGGGAAGCCTGCGGAGGCCGGCAGTAGCCAGGGTGGAGCAGCGGTGCACGCAGGCGGAATCGGCGGCGCGAATACCGGCGGCAGTAGCGGTGGGCAGGCTGCGGCTGGCGCGAGCTCGGGGGGCGTTAGCGCGGCGGGCTCCAACGCTGCCGCGGGAGTCGCTAGCGCGGGCGGCGTGACAAGCTCCGGCGGAGTAGGCGGCGGGCTCGCGGGCTCGGGCGGCACCTCGAGCGGCTCGGGCGGTTCGAGCGGTGCCGGCTTGCAGGTTGGTGGTGCGGGTGGTGCGGGCGGTGCGCCGCTCAGCGGCGACGCTTGCAGCGCGGTCGACGTGGGCGCAGGCGACATGCACAGCTGCGCCCTGGCAGGTGACGGCGCAGTCTACTGTTGGGGAAGCAATGCCGAGGGACAAGTCGGGGCAGGGGCCGCGAGTCGGCAGCTCACTCCGCGCGTGGTGACAGCCGCCGGTAAAGACAATGTAGACCTACTGGTCGGGCACCACGTGACGTGCGTGAAAAAGACCAGCGGCAGCGTCCAGTGCTGGGGCACCTTCGACGACGGCGCAGCGTTCAAGAACGTGACCGAACCGCGCGCATTCGACGTATTCGGCAGCGACTGGAGCCAGATGATTGTCGACACCAGCGCGTGCGTAATCCGAAAGAGTGACTCGAGCGTGGCTTGTTGGGGCTACGAGAACGCCGCGGCCACCACGATTGCCGGCTTCGGCACGGACGTCGTGGCCATCGATTTGGAGTTTCGCACGGTGTGCGTCGTGAAGCGCGGCGGCACGGTGATGTGCAAGACGGACAACGGCGCGCCGCGCACGATCGCCGGAGTCTCCGACGCAGTGAGCGTCGGTCTACGCCGGGACCACAACGGATTGGGTGAGCCCGAGGACGTGATGGCGGTGGGCGCCGATGGCCGCGGCTGGTACTCGCATGACGACAGCGCGTTTCGCCAGATGAACCTCGCAGGTCAGCAAGTCGCGCGCTACAACGCGCAGCACCATTTGGTCGGGGGAATTTCGCGCACGGGTCGCGTCATGCTCTGGCACTCCGCCATTTGCGGTGGCTTCGGTGATAACAACCCGCCGGAGGACAACGGCAGTACCGCAGGCGACCGCCGCAACTACACGGCGGACGCGCCCGCCGTACCCACGGGCTTCGAAATGGGCGCGACCGGGGAGCTCGCGCTCGGCCACGAACACGTGTGCGTGATTCGTGCCGCGGATTCTTCGGTCTATTGCTGGGGCCGTAACGTCGAGGGTCAGGTCGGTAACGGCACGCGCGCCATCGAGTGCAACGTCGGCGTCGGTAGCCATAACCCGGGGCCAGACGGCAACCAGATGACACCCTACAGGGTGAAGCTCTGCCCCTGAGCCCGGGTCAGGTGCCCGTGCGTTCTTGACGACCGGAGGGCGTGGTCTCGTGACCCCCGGCATCCAGGAAAGCGCAGTGAGGACGCAACCGCGACGCCATGTTCCGCACATGGTCAACGATGCAGCTCTGTGAGCGTCTCGACTATCTCACGGCGCCTCGTCGTCGAACGGTGGAGCGAGGGCAGCGCGACGTTCCCCCGCCCCGCCGACGGAATCAGGCGCGTTGTCGTCGACCACTGCCAGCGCCGTGAACAGCGTGGCAATATCTTGGCTCCAATCCGAGTCCAAGGATGCTTGTTCTAGCGCGAAGCCCCAGTCCGCCTTGAACTGGTCGCAGAAGTCTCCGTTTGGTCCATTCTCCACGACAAGGGCCCATACGTCCCAGGCTGTGTCGTCGACAACGTATGCTCCGAAGCTTTCGAGTGTTTCGGCTAGGCGGCGACCGGGTTCCGTACGGAGCTTCAACGTTTGCGCTGAAGCCGTAGGCAGTGCAAGCAGCGCGCCCATGCGCAGGGCCGCAGGGGGGGTTCCTGCGATGCCGTACGCGAGGTCACCTGACGTCGCGTACGAGTCCGCTTGCGTCGCAGGCCATCGAAAACAGTCCGCTTTCGATGTGCAAGCAGCGAGGGCTCGATGACCGAATAGGTTGAGCTTCAGCGCGTGGCGGGGTGCCGGTTGCCCCGGGCGAAGCTCACCGAGCCTCAGCGTACCACCAATGCAGGAAAGCCCTGAACCACCGTGACATCCACCGGTCCCCAGACCGTGAAGATCTTGATCCGGGAAGACGAATTGACTGGTGGCGAAGTCGCCAGCTGCGCAGCGAGCGAAAGGCTGAGTCTGTTTCAGCGTGCGCCCGTCAGCGAGCAATACCGCCAACCCGTTGTTCGGCGTGCCCGGCAAACCGTTGGGCACGATCCAACCAGCTGGTATCGGTGCGCGGAACAGCAGCTCACCTTCTTTGGGACAGCGGTCGGCTTTCGACCAACCTGCGCCATTGAAGTAAACCTCCGTCAGCGGCGAGGTGGGACTCAGTACTATCAAGTCGTGATCAACGGTCAAGCCGCGCTCTTTCGGCCGGGGTAGGTTCGCCGGCACCATGCGCGCGGCTGCGCCAAGCGGCGTATTCCAGATGCTGTCTGCCGAAAACGGCCAAGTGGCTGCGTTGCGGGTCGCCGCTGCGGGCGTCGATGGGGCGCTTTGAGGAATCTCGGAAGGCGGGCCGGCGCAGCAGGTCGCCGAAATGGCTGAAACCAGCCCCAATCCACGAATAGCGACGACCGCAAAGTCAGAGAGCATGGCCTGAATACATCTGCGAGCCTTCAAGGCGTCAACCCGCTCCCTCGCATGCGTGTCGGCCCCGCAGAAGACCTCTCCGGCACGGCTCATCGGAGCCGAACCCCGCAAAGACGTCGCGGTCATTGAGATCGACGTGCCGCGGAGACTCTCGCCCCTCTTCAGCCCTGCGGTTCCGACGTCGTCAACCGCACAGAGGCGCCCACAGTCGTCGCAGTCGAGCACGGCCACCAGAGTTGGGAATACGACCGCACGCGCGTCCAGCACTAGCTTGTCACCACGTGCAATCAGCCGCTCGCAACCACATTGGGGGCAGCTCCGAAGACGAAAACCGTTGGCGTTTGCGTTGTTATGCGCGGCCTTTGCTTTGGCGCTCCCGATACGATTCGAACGTGCGACCTCGGCTTTAGGAAAGCCGCGCCATCCCCACGCAGCGTCCACCCCTTACCGCTCAGCCCACCGCCAACCCGCTCGTCCCCTCCGGCACATTGCCGAGCGGCGACACCCTGCCTTTCAACCAATCGTCAATCCCCTCACCGTAGCCCGGGCCAAAGCGCGACTCGGACGCGCCACCCGGTAGGTTGTAAAAGACGTGGTCTTGGCTCATGTCGAAGAGCACGTGAAACGCCGGCGCATAGACCAGTTTTTCGCCGGAAATCGGCGAGATTCGGCATTGGAACGGCGTGACCGGGCTGCCGGGTAACGTCACTGTCTTCGAGTCGAAGCCGAGGAACGACGGCGTGCGGCCTTGCGTGACCGTGTGCCGGAAGCGCAGCTTCACCGGGATCTCTTCCGAACTTTCGTAGCTGTTCAGCGCAGCCGGGAAGGCGATGGCGAGCAGCGCGCGCAGTTCGGATTCGTCGAGCAGGTGCAGCTGTTCGAGCGCGAGCAGCGAGTCGAGCTGCGGTTGAAAGAACGCGAGCGCGGACCATTCGCGAAAGCGTCGCGCCGCCGCGCGCGGAATGTCGCGTTCCAGCAGCGCGAAGCACGTCTCTTCGTACAGCTTGTGGAAGAGCGCGAGCCGCTTCACGTCCTTCTTCTGCGTCCGGGCCCAATCGCACAGCGCGCGAGCTTCCGGATGCGCAGGGAGCAGCGGTTTCCACACTGGAAGCAGTCGCCGCGCGCTGCCGTCGAAGGTGTCGTACGAAATGGCGAGCAGCGAGCTCAGGCTGTGTCGCTCGCGCGCGGCGAGCAGCTCCTTGATGCGTTCGAAGCGGTAGAGCGGTTCAGGGAAGCTGCAGAAACGCGCGACGTTCGGGCCTTGTCCACCCTGATTGGCCGAGGCCAACGTGCCGATTCCAGGGCCGAGCGCGACGGGGCGCAGTGCTTCGGAAAGCGGTTCGGGGCGCCGCTCGGCGTCGTCGAGCTCCCAACCCGGAATTGGGTACGCGCCGCTCCACCCGATCGGCCGCTGATCGACCTGACCCGTCACGATGCTGCCGATCGCGCCGTCGCGATCGACCATGATGGCTTCCAGTGACGCGCTGCGCACTTCGCGCTGCACCTCGGCGAGCTCGGCCACGGTCTTGCAATCGAGCACGCGCCGCGCCGCCGAGAACGCGCGGTGCGTCTCGGAAATACCGCTTACGCGCGCGCACACGCGTTTGCCGCTCTTCGCGTCGCCAAGCAACGTTCCATATTCATTGGCGTAAAACGTCCAGGTTTCGCTGGGTTGATTCTTGATGCGCACCTGCTCCACGCGCTCGTGAAACTCACGCAGTTCGCCGCCGACGCGATACTTGCCGTCCGCGACCTCTTCCACCAGCAAATCCACGTTGTCCGCGTGCGCGAACGTGTACGACCAGCCCACGTGTCGCGTGCGCCCGGCCGCAAACCAGGCCATGCCGGGGATGGTCAGCCCGGTCAGGTACTCGCCGTTTTCGAAGCCCAGGTGCGCGGCGTATAACAAAGGAGGGTTACGCCCGACCTCCATGTGAAACTCGCCCATCAGCAGCGCGGCGCCCGACTCCGAATGTTCCTTGTCGACCGCGAAGGCATTCGAACCGGCCTGGGTCGACCCGAAATTCCCCAGGAAAAACGAGTAGTCCTGCGGGATTTCGAGCCCGCGTAACGCGTCCAATTCGAGGCCGGCGCCGCGCAGCCCCAAGAGTCGTTCGAACAGTCGCGCTGGCGCCCCGCGCGCGATCAGCTCGGCCACGATCAGCTCGGTCGAGACCTGCATGCTGGTCAGGCCGAAATAGGTGACGAAGCGAAAGATCGCGAGCACGCTCTCCGCGCTACACGTAAAGGGTTCGACGCCCAGCATGCGCAGCACGAGCGGCGTGCCGCGCGCTTTGGCGCCCGCGTTGAAGCCCGCGCTGTAATCCGCGAGCAGCGCTAGGCTCTCCGCGTCGCAGCGCGCCGCCTGCTCCGCCAGATCTGCCGTCAGCCCGAGCGCGCGCGTGCTGCGATCGATGAGCCGCGCGAACGGCACGTCACCGAGCACGCTCATCAGCTCGCCGCGCGCCGCGAGCGCCGTGAACGTCACCTGCGTCAAGCGGTCGGTCGCGTGCAGGTAGCCGAGCGCGTAGGTGCCGTCGCTCACGTTCGCGGCGCGGATCGAGGGATAGCCGAGCGCGTCGCGCTGATATTGGATGGTGGCTCCGTTCGGGCCAGGCAGCTCCATGGCTCGCGTTATGCCGTCATCGCTCGTCGCACACAACCCGCTTCGCGCGGCTCGAGTTTCACTCAGGTTTGGGGGCCACCCTGAAAAGAGCGCGCTTTTCGGCACAAATACGGCGCTAGGTCCCGCGTCCGCACGCAACGCGGCCCCGCAGCCGCGCCTGCCCTCGCGGAAAATTCCGGAATGCGAGTCACCGCTTTTCGAACGCCCGCGCGCGCACCACGAGCTGCTCCGCGCGCGCGCCGAAGCGCTGCCCCGAGAATCCGCCGTGAGCCGCGCACAGCTCCAAGCCATGTCGCTCGAGCAGCGCAAATAGCTCCTGCGATCGCGCATAGCGCTGCGCGATCGGAATCTCGACCGGCGCGCGCCCGCGCGCCAGGTATGTGTACAGCACGTTCAGACGCTGCGTGCGCGGTTGCCAGTCGCTTTGCTCGAACACGTCCCAGCGCTCGCTGCCCCGGCGGACCTGCAAAATCGGCGCTTCATCGTCGTGATACGCGCCCGGATCGCGCTGGGCGTGAAAGCGATCTGCCGCCCACACGTCGAATAGAAACTCACCGCTCGGCACCAGGTGTCTGCGCACGCAGCGGAGACAGGCGCTGAGATCGCGCTGCGTCAACAAGCAGTAAAGCCCGTTGTACGGCAGCACGATGCGCTCGAACGTGCGTCCGAGCTCGAAGCTTTCCATGCTTCCGCGCGTGAGCTTCACGCGACCTCGCTGGCGCTCGGGCAGGTTCTCGAGCGCACGCCGCGCACGTTTCAAAAGTTCCGGTGCGCACTCGAGCCCCACCACCGAGCGTGCCGCGCGCGAGAGTGCGGGCAGCAATCGACCGTAGCCCACCCCGAGCTCGAGCACGCTCGCCGCCTGGTGGCAGGCGCGCGCGTAAAACTCGATATCTCCGGGGTTCCCGCGGTGGGTGAGGGCGTACAGCTCGGCTTGTAGCGGGGTCAATCGGCCCTGCTTACCTCAAACTCGGGGTCGCTGGGGAAACTGCCGAGCCAGGCGGACTTCGCTCGAAAGCAGAGGTCGCTTCGGACCAAGCTCAGCTAGTTGCAGGTCATGTTGGTTCGCCCACGCAGGGCTGCCGTTCCCAGCAGCGTGCTCGAGTTGAGCCCATTGAGCTGCGTTCGCACCATGGCTGGATCGGTCATCGACGTGGGGGTGAAAGGCGAGGTGCTCAGCGCGTAGACCATGAACTCGTAGACGTTGCAGGGGGCGCCCGGTCCGATATAGCCAAATTTCGTCGCGGCATCGGTGCCCTTTCCGCATTGCTGCGAGCCAGCCGGCGTGGCGGGCATTGCAGTGGTGCGATCCACGTTCGCGGGCAGCATCGTGACCGAAGCTGGGATGTTCCAGATCACCCAGTGCGTCGAGCCGCCCGATAGATCCTGAAGAACGACGGCGAAACTCTTGGTGCCCGCGGGAGCGCCGGTCCAGTGAAGCTCTGGCGACGTTCCGGCCCCGGAACGCGTGATCTCGGTTGGCAGGTTCGCGCACGACGCGGACATGTTGGCGGCACAGCCCGCCATGTTCATCCAGCCGGGCGAGGTGATCGTGAAGGTGCCGCTGCTCGCCCCACCGCTGCTCCCGCCGCCGCTGCCTGAGGCGCCAGCGGCGGCCGTTCCGCCTGCACCACCGGTGCTGCTCTTACCGCCCGTATTTCCTTTGCCGCCGGTGGTGGCGGCGCCGCCGGTTCCGCTCGCACCGCTCGCGCCGCCCGTTACTGCACCACCAGTCGCCGGGGGGTTACCGCCAGTGTTGGCTCCGCCCGTCATGACACCGCCGGTTGCACTGCCACCGGTCGATACCGGAGCACCGCCAGTCGACACGGAACTACCGCCAGTCGACACGGAGTTTCCCCCAGTCGATACCGAATTGCCCCCCGTGCTCGCGCCGCCCGATGCGGTGGCGCCGCCCGAAGAGGGCGTCATCCCGCCGCTGCCAGCGGGCGCTGCCGGGTCGGAGCTGCAGCCCGCGTAAAATGCGAACGACGCGATCGAGAAAAACCAGCTCGGTGCGGCTAGCCGCAGCCTCACAGCGCTCATGAGCGAAGCGTCGCGCCGAAGTCGATGAAAAGCTAGTCGATAAGACAAGCACTCTTCCCTCTGGCGTGAAGTTGCTAGTCGAGTTGGAAATGTACAACCCTCGCGCGCCAGAAATGAGGAGCAGGGGCTCGCTGACCCCCGCTCGCGGCGCGTGGGCGTGCTCTAATTCGGCTTCAAAATCGCTTTGAGCGCGTTGTACCAGTTCAAGCCCATGCGCTGCGCGCCGACATCGTTAGGATGCACGCAGTCGTTGGTCTCGGCCTTGCTCCAATCGGAGTTGGTCCACAAATCAGCCACGAATACCGGCGACTTGGCGGTGCTTTGCGCTGCGGCCCAGGCGGGTATGGCTTTGACCAGCGACTCGGCCCGCAGTGTCACGGCGTCGCTGGTACTGCAGTCAGGCCGAATCTTGTTAATCTGCGCGACTACCAACACGACGCTGCCGTTCTGTGCGCGCGCTTGCTGAAGCAGGGTCGCGTAGCTCGCCAAGATCGCCGTCGTTGCTCTGCCGCCCCAAACGTCGTTTACGCCGAGTTGAATCATGACCAGATCCGGCTTGTGCGTGTTCATCAGCGTCGACATGCCCGGAAAGCTGGTGCCTTGCGAGCAGTTCGGCATCGTGAAGCTCGCTTGCGTGAACTGCTCCGCGGTGGAACAGCTGACCGCGCTGTGCCGCACGCCACCGCCGCAGTCGTCGCTGTATTGCCCCACGAATTCGAAGTTCGAATAGTGATTGTCGGTCAGGTTCTTGAGCAAATACTTCTTGTAACAACCCGGTCCGGCGGAAATGGAGTCGCCGACGATCATCAGGCGCGGCTTGGTGACCCCGGCGGGAAAGGTCCAGGGGCCACCAGCGGCGCCGTTCATTCCGCTTGTGCCCGCCGCGTTAGCGCCACCCGTGCCCCCGCCCGATGCGCCGCCAGTGGCGGCTCCCCCGCTTACCGAGCGACCACCCGTCGTCGCACCGCCGGAGCTGGTATTCCGCGATCCGCCGTTCGCGCCGCCCGCGCCGCCCGCGCCGCCCAGCACCGCGCCACCGTTCGATGCGCCGCCACCACCAGTGAATGAGCCGCCGGTCGACGAGCCACCAGTCGATGAACCACCAGTCGACGAGCCACCAGTCGATGAACCACCAGTCGATGAACCTCCGAGCGATGAGCCTCCAGTTGACCGGTCTCCAGCGGAAGCTCCGCCGCTGAATGCGCCCGCGTTGGGCGAGTTCCCGTTGGTCGCCCCCGAGGTGCTACTGCCGCCGCTAGCGGGGCCGCCAGCTCCAGAACCGTTCGCGCTGCTGCCTGCGATGCTGCCGCCCGTGCTCGCCGCGCTGCCGCCCGAGGGAGCCGCGCTGCCGCTTCCCGCTGCAGTCTCTTGACTCGTGTTCGGGGAGTCGGAGCCGCTGCTACACGCAGGGACCACGGCGAAACAACACACGAACCAGAGAGTTCGAGAGCAAGGGTACCTGAGCATGGTCGGGGCTCGCTGAGCAGTTCCCGCTCGCCGTGTGCGCGGCTCAGAAATCGTGGTCGGCTACCAACCCATCAACGTCTTCAGACGCGCGGCGAGCACCGCGCCCATGGCCGCCTGCCCGGCGACGTTCGGATGCTGACCGCAGCCCAGGTTGTTTTGCGCCTTGCTCACGCTCAGCATTTCGACCTTCGATTCGCCGCCAGCCTTCAGCGCCGCGACGACGTTGTTGATTCTGGTGAGGCGATTGCCGCCGTACATATCGATCAAAATGAAGTACGCGGACGCATACTTGGCGCGGATCGTCTTCACGAACGCTGTGTACGCGGTTTCATAGGGCACGCCGGGATCCCCCGCGCCAAAGTCGTTCGTGCCAAGGTTGATGACGACCACGTGGGGTTCGTACTTCGAAAAATCCCAAGCCGTGTTGTCACTCGGAATTGCGTAGGGATAGCGCGACGGCATGACTGCGCTCGTGCTGCCGTCGTAGTTGCGATAGACGCCGATGCCCGACCACGCAACCGTGCTCACGTCAGCGCCCACGGCGCGCGCCGCAATCGAGCCATACGCCAGGTAGTTGTTGGTGAATGCGTCGATTCCGCCGGGGCAAGCCGCATCTCCTTCGACACCGGCTCCCGCGGAGAGCGAGTCTCCGATGATCTCGATGCGCCGGTCCGGCGCGGCCGGGGCGGCTAACAGCGCGCCAGCGCTGCCGAAATTCGACAATCCGTTGAACTGCGTCACCCCGAAAGCGACTTCTGTGTTCCGCCAAACGACGATGTCGTGCGTTCCATTGGCTAGCCCGGTGGCGAGTGTCAGTGAGGACTGCCCCGCGGTGCTCGTCACCGTTTTCGGCGTGCCACCGTCGACCACGACCGTGAATCGGTTTCGACTGTCGTTCAGGTCCATCGAGACCTGAGTTCCGGTAAATCGCGCGTGGATATTGACGCCGGGCCACGCGAATCGAACCGAGTCGGACCGGGTGCCCGTCGCGACTCGCCCGACGATGCGAACAGCCGGGCCTCCAGTGCCTGCGCCGCCCGTGGCCATTCCGCCCGACCCGCCAACCGTTGCTGCACCGCCCGCTCTGCCAGCTGCGGCCGTGCCGCCAGACGCGCGGCCTGCCGATCCGCCCGAGACGGTGGTCGAGCCACCTGATCCCCCGCCACTGGCCGTTCCACCCGTGGCCGCTCCGCCACCGTTCGGTTGGCCCCCGCTTGCCGAACCGCCGTTGTGAGCCCCACCATTGAACGTGGCGCCGCCGCTCGAATTGACCGCCCCGCCGCCGACGCCACCCGTACCAGCCATGCCCATGCCACCGCTGCTGCTCGAGCCGCCGGTTGCCAGGCCTGACGTCCCGGCGGTGAAAGACGCACCGCTCGCGCTCGCCCCCGCTGCGCTCGTGCCGCCGGTTTCCAGGCCAGAACCACCCCAACCGGTCTTCGCGCTGCCGCTAACGGCTCCCGAGCCCGCGGACCCCCCGACCGGGCTGCCTCCGGTCGCTATGAGCGAGGGGTTGCGGTCGCTGCTCGAACACGCGCAGACCGCAAGAATCAATGAAAAACCGAGCGCGCGGCCGAAGTCGCTGCTCGAGATGAACGCCGGCATTGGCACAAAGTTCCCGGACCACGGCGCGGTGGCTCATGAACGCGCGATCGGCACTTTTCAACGCTCCGGGTACCACCGCAGCGAATCCAGGAATTCTTGCACGTCGCTCTGGAGTAGGGCGCTCTTCGACGCGGCGTTGGCCTGGAGCATGTAGAGGTCGGCGTCCGTGACGACGAGTCGCAAGCGCGACCAGCTCTTGCCCATTTGCAAGAGGTACTCACGGCCTCGCGCCGCGTCGACGTCGAGCGGGCCTTGCCACACGATGCGGGTGCCGCTGTTCATCATGGCCTCGGCGCCTCTATCCATGCGTTCATCGGGCGTGACACCGGTGCCCGTGAGCGGCGCGCTGTAAACCAAGAATAGCCGCTCTTCTTTGCCTCCCAGCAGAAACGCGCGTGCAACCGCGAAGTTCTCGGCGTGCAGCGCCGTGCGGTCGAACTCTTGGCTGCCATCAGGGAGCCACGCGCTGAAGCGGCCTGCGGGAAACGCATGCACCGACCAGGGCGGCGAGAATCGAACCGACTCCAGAAATTCGCGAGCCGAATTGCGCTCGATTGCGCCCTGCGTCTGAGCCACCTGCGCCAGCAAGAAGCCGTCGCCGACGGGGTAGGCGCGCACCCAGGCAGCAGAGCCGTCGGCCGCCGTGCCCTCGATTTCTGAAGCGTTGTACTCGCCGAGGCTCAGCGCTGCCTCGCGCGTGACGGACTTGAATAGCTTGCGAGTGCCAGCGAGCAGTGCGGCTTCGCTCGCTCGCGGGCGCCCGTCGCGAAAGTAGCGTAACACGCTATATTGTTGAGTTCCGACGCGGCAGCTGGCGCCCTCGACGCGAACCGGGCCATCCGAAGCGCTTTCGCTGCGTTCGAACTGAGTCATCGCCATTGGCGCCCGAACCTGGACGCCAATGCGTGGTAGCTCGACGCTGACACTTGCGGAGCCAGGGTCAGTTGCGGCGGGCCGTGGGCTGGCAACCGGCGCGCTCTTCGCGTTCGGACGCGCGCAAGCAATGACCGAAATGCACACACCGAGCAGCAGCGTGCGTCTCACGGGGCGTCCTTTGCCGTGTTACTCGCGGGCGCTTCGACCGGACTCACCGCGCTCGGCTTCAAGCCGATTCGCGCAAGCTCTGCCGTCAGCGCGCTGGCCGAGCCAAGGAGCGCGATGGTCGCGCGGTCGAAGCTGAGATCTTTCGCGAACGTGCGGAGAGCGTCGCTGTCCACCTGGCCAACGAGGCTCGGCAGCTTGCTCACATCGGCCGCGTCTTTTTCGTGAATACTGGCGCGATACAGAGACGTGAGCCACTGGTCAGTGGAGAGCGACTGCCGAACTTGGTACTGCTGTTCGGCTTGGCGGGCGCGCAGCAGATCGACCCAATCGAACCGGCCTTCGGCCAAGTTCGTGGTGTGAGCTTGCAAGCTCTTCAAAATCGGGGCCACCTGGTCTTGTGGCGCGGTAAAGCAGTAGTGCAGGAAATCGCCGTCACCCGTGAGTAGTGTGTTGCTCCGCCACTTGGGCTCGCGGGCGCCGTTCTCGGCCAGGCGCGCGTTCAGTCCATTCTGCAAGTCCTTGGTGAAAAACCAAGGCATCAAGTGTGCTGGGGCGTGTGCGCGAGTTGGCCATGCAGGGAGTGGCCAAAGCACACAACCCTCGACCGAATCGGCCGCGCCATTATCGACCAAGTATACCCCAGGGCTGAACACCACCTTCGCCGGGGTTTTCGTGTGGCGTCGATGGCCGGCGGGCGCTTGGGTCAGCGGCTTGGCGAGGTTGCGCGCAGTCTCGACATCGAACGGACCGACGACGTTGATGCTGAACGGTTCGGCTCGGCTGCGACTCCACAGTTTTTCGACTTCAGCGAGCTTCAGCGTGGAGAGCGCGCGCTCGCGAGCACCGCGCTGCAAGGTGCGGTAACGGCTGGTGGGCGCGCTGAGCCCGAGCGCGATCCAGCGAAAATCCGGCTTGGATTGCGTCCAGGCAGCCGCATTTCGCACCGTATCGTCGAAGCTCGCCGCCAAGAAGTGGTCCTTCCAAAACGCGGCTGCGAGTGCTCGAAGCGCCTCGGGCAGGCGACTTGGCGACGCGGTGACGGTGATACCGAGCGAACCAGAATCGACTCCGGTATCCACGCGCGCCCCGAGCTCCCGGAGCGTCTGCTCGAGCGTCGCGCCGGTGCTGCGGTCCTGCACGAGCAGTTTCTTGAGCACCTCTGCGGCGGCCGAGTCGATCGACGGTGTGCGCCATGGAACGAGCACCAGCACCTCGGCCAGCGGTAAGCCATCGCGCTGCACGAACAACAGCCGATCCCCGCTCGGAAGCGTCTCGGTGAAGTTCAGAGGCGGCTGATAGCGCCGAGCTCGTCCGACTGCCGGAGGTCGCGACCAAGCCACCCGCTTTACGACGGGCGGCTCGGCGGACTCGCTAGGAAGCCGGAAGGTTGGCTCGGGCACGCCCGCTAGCACGCGCCCCTCTTTCGGCGCGGAGGGCGCTGGGACCACGTCGAGCAGCGCCGCCGGAGGCTGCAGCAGGGTGCGTCGAACGACACTGGCCAGCGTGTTTACGTCGAACGCGGCATAGGCCTTCAGCCGTTCGGTCATGAAGCGTGGCTCACGATCGAGCCTGAGCGCGGCAGCGAACGAAGCGGCGCGGCCGCGCAGGTCATCGAGACGTTCACTCGCTATTCGTTGCCAGGTGAGCGCCGCGCTCTCGAGCTCAGGCGTGGAGACCTTGCCTTCGGCCAGCTCGGCGAGCTGCGCTTCGACGGCGTGTTGCCACGCCGCTGCGGAACCGCTCTTCGGGCCCGTACAGGTCGCGCTGAAGACGCTTCCGACGAACCGAGAGCGTTGCGAGGCCTCGACCTTGTCGCACAGCCCCTGTCTCGAAAGGCGGCGAGACAGCAGGTCCGCGACCAGGTCGAGGCCAAGATCATCGGCAGACAAAAAGGGCGGAGTGATCCAGGCCACCGTGGCCAGGTGACCCGGGATGGGCGCTTCAGCTCGAACCTCGCGAGGCGGCGCGGCCGTCGGTGTGGCCGCAGTCAAAGCAGCGATTGGGGCAGAGCGGAGCAAGCCGAAGCTCCGTTGGAGTGCTCGTTCGGCATCGGCCTCCACGATGTCACCCACCAACACGACGATCGCAGTTGCAGGGTTATAATAGCGGCGAAGGCGCTGGGCCACGACCGCCGCGGTCGCGCCGGAGAGATTCGGTGTTCCCCGCAAAGCCGCGTACGGATGCGCGGGCGCCCACGCCCACGAGGACGGATCGATCGCAGACATCAGCCTCGATTGCGCGGCGTCGGGCGCGGCATCCCGAATGCGCTGCTCGGTCAAGCTGTCGGCAGCAAAGCCCATGCGGTCGGCCTCGATCCACAGCGCGAGCTCGAGTGCTTCGCTCGGGACGTCCAGGTCGAGACTGGTCGTGTCCGAGCCGACCTGCACTCTCGGCTCCTCGTACTTGAATCCGGCTGCTTGATAAAGACGGCCGCGCTCGCTCGCGCTGAGGTGAGAGGTCGCTGCACCGGGTAGCACGGCGCCGATCAAGCGGGCCAAGCCGCGTTGCTCCGGCGGGTCGAGCGCGTCACCGACGCCGTACTCGACGTGCAGCGCGACTTGGGGCGTTCGGCGATCGACCGCGATCACCGCCCGCAAGCCGTTCGCAAGGCGCAGCTGACGAGTGCTCTCGATGCCCGCGGTGTAGTCCGCTGCTTGCGCACGGCAGGGCTGCGAAAGCAGCAGGTTCAAGAGCATTACCACCCAAAAACAGCCCCACGACGTACTCCCGCGCATGCACCGCTGATCTCTATCCAGCGGCGCGCTTTCGTCAACGCCCGGGTTTCGGTGCAGCCCGTTTGCCCGACACTTGCCCCTTACCGACGCCGTCAGCGCGTGAACGTCGAGGTCGCGGTGCTCGTCGAGGTGCCGGAGGGGGTGCCCGTCCCGGTGCCGATACCGGTGAACGTCGAGGTGCCGACGCCCGTGGAGGTCGAGGTGCCGCTGCCGATACCGGTGAACGTCGAAGTGTCGATGCTGGTGAACGTCGAGGTGTCGATGCTGGTAAACGTCGAGGTGTCGGTGCCGATACCGGTAAAGGTCGACGTATCGATGCCCGTGCCGGTCTGGGTTCCGGTGCGCGTGCGCGTGCCGGTTCCGGTGCCCGTCCGCGTCTGCGTCGAAGAGCCACCGCCTTTGCCGCCTCCACCGCCCTTGCCGGCACTTCCGCCGCCGCCTTTGCCACCGACCCCCGCGCCTCCACCCCCGCCGGCTCCGCTCGTCGCACTGCCTCCCGTGTTGCCGAGCGCGCCGCCGCTTCCTCCGCTCGTTGCCCCCATGCCACCCGACTCGCTGCCTCCACTGGTCGCGCCGCTTCCGCCGGTTGCAGCGGGCGAGCCACCCGTCGCGACACCGCCGGTGTTGTTCCGAATGCCGCCAGTGCTCGAAAGCGTACCGCCGGTGGCGTGGGCTCCGCCGGTCCCGACCGTGCCGCCCGTCCCAATTCCGACGTCGCCGCCGTCGCTGCTACCACAGGCCGCGAGTGTGACGCTCGCGCTCAGCACTCCAACCCAAGTTCCAATCAACAAGGTTCGCATGCGCAGAATCTCCAGCCTACCGTCCCCGCGAGCTCGCCAAATGGCTCACGCCGGTCGGTGCCCGCGGCAGCCGCCCCCGGCCGGCCCCGCGACGAAGCAGCCGGATCCGGCCCTTTACTGGCTTTTTTCACACCTCGCTTCAGGCTAGGGGACGCTCGACAGCGGGCGCTTTTCGTTCCGCCTCACTTCGAAGAAGCACCACTATGCGCATCTGTATCTTGGGAGCCACCGGGCTCGTCGGCAGGGAAGTCATCGATTTGGTCGCCCGGGCCTGGCCCGGCGCAACGCTGGATCTCTACGCAAGCCGCGATCAGGAGCTCGAGCACGGCGGAAAGAAGTTCGCCGTTGCTGCCGCGAGCCAGCTCGAGCAGGCTACGGCTGCGCGCGGCGAGCTCGCCTTCGTGGCGCTCGATGACGAGCACAGCAAGCGCTACGTGCCGCGGCTGCTCGAGCTCGGCTACCGGGTGATCGACAAGAGCAACACGTACCGCGCCGATCCCAAGGTGCCGCTCGTGGTTGCCGGCGTGAACGGCGCGCGCGTCGATGAGACCGTGCGCCTGGTGGCCAATCCGAATTGCACCACCATCCCGCTCGCCCTCGCGCTCCAGCCCTTGCTGCACGAGTACGGTCTGCAAAGCGTGACTGTGAGCACGTACCAGGCGGTGAGCGGCGCAGGCATCGTCGCGCTCGATGGCTTCCTCGCCGATAGCCAACGCGGCTATCAAACGCCCGATCGCTTGGGACGTGCGTTCAGCGAGAAGGGGTACGCGGGCAACACCGTTCCGCACAACGGCGGCACCGACGAGTCGGGCTTCTCGTCCGAGGAACGCAAGCTCATGTTCGAAGCCAAGAAGATCTTGGAGCTGCCGGAGCTCGCGGTTAGCGCGCAATGCTGCCGGGTGGCGGTTGCCGTCGGGCACTACGAAAATGTCTGGGTGACCTGCGAACGACCGCTCGATCTAGGGCCAGTGGCTGCGCTGCTGAGCGAGCCGGCGAAGGCGCCGTTCGTGCGCTTTTTGCCGGGCGCGGCGGGCGACGGCCTGAGCGCCGTCTCATCCGTCCAAGATCGCGACTCCGCACTAGTTGGCCGCTTGCGCAGGGACCTGCGCGACTCGTCTCAGCGCAGTTTGTGCCTGACCGTGGTGGGCGACAACCTGCGACTGGGCGCGGCGACAAACGCCATTCGCGTCGCGAGCCGCTGGTATCCAGTGCAAGATCCGCGGCTTCAGGCCTGATCGCGCGCCGCACGGGCTGGCCCTGAAACAGTCCCGCAACGGAACAGCGATGACTCAAGGCGAGAATCGCTGCGCTCACGACCAGAACCTCGATTCACCCGCTAAAGACGCGCAGCCCGTCGTCCGTTGGGGAAAGCAAGGAAGATCTCGTGAGCGCTGCGTTTCAGAATGAGCTGCACGTGCTGGTGGTGGACGAGGACTACGCGGTCGTCCGCAACGTCTGTGGCCGCCTGCTCGCCCATGGCTACGAGGTTGCCACCTGGCGCCACGCCCGCGGTCTGCGCGAGACCATCGTGCGCACCCAGCCGGATCTCGTGCTCGTGGACGTGTTGATGCCCAACTTCAACGGCGTCGAACTGAAGACACTGCTCGCGCAGTACCCCGCCACCGGCACACCCGCCATCATCCTCCACTCCGCCGTCCCATCGCGCGCCCTCTGCCGCATGATCGACGTGCGCAACGCACTCGGCGTGATCGAGAAGACCAGCGACGACGTCGAGTTCCTCCTCGCCTTCGACACGGTCGTCGATCGCTACCTCTCGCGCCGCCCTGGCGCCTCGCCTCGCCCCATCCGCGCCATGAGCGGAACCCACCGCATTCAAGACGACACCGAGCCCACGCTCCCGGACAACGTCGTGCTCTGGACCGGCGACACCCGCCGCCGCTGATCTCCACTAAGCGAAATCAGCTGAGCGAAACCCGCCCCCGCTGAGCGCGCGGGAGAACCGATCGCGATTGGCGAACGCTGACCGCAATCGCAGAAAAGGGCTTGATTGGGGCCCGCAATGTTGGCGGGCGCGCTGCGCGCCGCTCGCCGACGCTGGGCAACCCACCGCGGCATCGGACGGCGCAGCAGCCACGCCAGGCCGTCACTTAGGTTTTCGGCATCATAGACGAGACGGCATCCACCAACAAAAATGGCGGCAGCGCGCGGTACTCGCAGCCGACCAGGACCCAACCCCCCGGCGCACGGCCCCAGCGCGAACATCAAGATCAGACCCTGCGCCGAGCGTGCACCGTCACCGAAGCGCACCACCGAAACTAGCGCCGCCGCGCACATGGCACTTTGGCGTCGAGGCAGAGTCGAAAGGCGCCCGTTGCTGCTGCAGGGCGCCGGTGACGTTGCGGCGGGAGGCGCCTCATCACACGCGGAGGTTGAACGACTCCCGTGACTGGCTGATTTCGGAGCTACCTGTCGCCTGTCGCTCGGATTCGTGACGAGAGCGTTCACGCTGGCGTTGCACGTGCACGCGACCAAAGTCCTGCTCCGCCGCGAGCGCGTTGTGAGCGCGGCAGCGGAGGCTGAGATTGTGCAACTCGTGCTCGCCGCCCAGAGCGAAAGCGCACAGGTGGTGGACCTCGAGATCACGTGCTTCGCCGCAGCGCACGCCGCGCTCGTCGACATAGGCGCAACGCTTGCCGTCGCGCTCGTAGACCGCGCGTCGAACTTCCGCAGGAACATACCGACCGCGCTGGCGATTTCGCGGGGTTTCTGTCGCCGTCGCCCGCCGTCGCGGTTCCCTAGCCTTTTCAGCGCCGAGCCGCTTCTTTTCCAACGACTCAATCAACAACCGCGTCGCCCGCAAATGCAGTTCCCCAAGACTCACCTTGGGCGCACCGTGCGAGAGCAACGCCCGCGCGCGCTCGACCAGATCCGCGTGCTCTCCAGTAGTCGTGAATTGTATCAAGTAGAGTCGTGCGGCATCACACTCGGTCGTCCCCTCGCTCTCGTATCGTGCCGCCCCTGCTGCCTTGCAGCCTCGTTGATTCGACGGGTCGCTTCGCTCTGCAATCGAACCGACGACGCAGTCGTCCACGTGAATCGGGCCCTGTTCGCCGTGCGCCTCCGCTTCGCGCCGCGCCAGCGCGGCGCTGTCGACCCCGTTTCGACCGAACGGATCCCTCTTCCCCCCGAGCGTAGTTTCGACCCAAGCATCAGGGTTCATCCAAGTTTTCTCCTCGCGGCCCTCGGTCTCGGTCTCGGTCTCGGTCTCGGTCTCGGTCTCGGTCTCGGTCTCGGTCTCGGTCTCGGTCTCGGTCTCGGTTTCGGTTTCGGTTTCGGTCTCGGTCTCGGTCTCGGTCTCGGTTTCGGTCTTGGCGCCCGCTGACGCAGTTCCGTCGCCGCGCTTGTGACCCGGCGGGTGAATTTGTTCTCTCAGCACTACCGCGATCGTTTCGCCCTCGACCCCCTTGTTGTGGGCCTCGTTCACTGTGCTTTCGCACCGCGCTGGCGCGGTGCAGCTGCCCCCAATCGCCCCGTCGGCTTCACCGCCCTTTGGATCTAGCACTACCGCGATCGTTTCGCCCTCGCCCCCTTGTTGTGGGCCTCGTTCACTGTGCTTTCGCACCGCGCTGGCGCGGTGCAGCTGCCCCCAATCGACCCGTCGGCTTCACCTCCCTTTGGATCTAGCGTCTCGCCCGGGTCGACTCTGTCGATCGAGGGGCCTCCATGGTCGATCGAACGCTGCCAGGCAGGCACCTCCCGGACCTGTGGACACAGCGATTCGATGAACTCGGTCCAGGCGGGGTTGGGCTGCGAGGGCGCGAGTCCGCCCAAAGGCTCCACGCGATCTGGCACCGGCGGAAGGGGCTCCACGCGGCGAATCAGCCATCCGGCGTGCATCGGTGCGCGCGCCACGAGCCGAGCAACGCGCGGCGAGCAGCCGGGTGGGAGCGGTTCGCGCACTGCCACCGCCGAGCATGGCCGAGATGCCTGCTACGAACGGAGGATCATTGCGTCGTGGCCGCAAAGGCACTCAAATCATGGATCCATCGTTAGCCCGGGTTGAGTGTTTGGTTCACCGAGCGCGCGCGAAACCCCGTTCCCTATCGCAGAGGCGCGCGTTCAGTCCGGGGCTTTCGAGATGGGTAGAATCCCTAGGGGGGTTGCCGCGCTGGGAAGTCGGAGGCGGGTTGCGGGGGCGAGCGCACGTGCCAGAGTGGCCGCTCGCATGGCCCCGCGAGTCGATGATGCCCCGCTCGATCCCGAGAGCGCCGAGCCCGAGGAAGATCTGCGTTCACGTGGTGATGAGCGTCGCGCCCGACAGGAGGTCGAAACGGCGCTGGCTCACCTCGCGCGCGATTTGGTCGAGCTCAGTGACGGTAAGCTCGCGCGCTTGCAGCTGCCGGAGCCGGTCCTGGACGCGGTGCAGGACGCGCGCGCGATCAAGAGCTTCGCCGCGCGCAACCGGGCGCTGCGCTTGGTGCGCACCGTGCTGCGCGGCGGCGATTGGTCTTTGATTCGCGTTCGTCTCGATATGCTGGTGCGGCACGGTACGGTCCCGGCCCTGCCAGCGGGCGGCGAATCCTCCCTTGCTGCGCAGGCGCAAGAGTGGATGGTGCGCTTGCGAGGTGAAGGCACGCAAGCGATTGAAGCGCTGCTGGCGCTGTGCCCGAGCGGCGACCGTACTCATTTGCGCACGCTGCTTCGTCAAATCGACAAGGCCGACGCGCCCGAACGACGGAAGAAGGCCGAGCAGCGCCTGGCGGATGCGGTGGAGAGCCTGCTGCGTAGCGTGTGAGCCAAGCGCGCCGCGTCGCTGCTATTGATAGCCTTCCGCCTGCAGGCTGAACATGCGGAAGTATTTGCCGCGCGCCCGAACCAGTTCGTCGTGCGAACCTTGTTCGATGATCTTGCCGGCTTCGAGCACCAAAATGCGTTGAGCCATGCGCACCGCGGGGAAGCGGTGCGAAATCACGATCGTGGTGCGCCCCTGCGAGAGCTCGCGAAAGCGCTCGAAAACCGCGTGTTCGGCGTGCGCGTCGAGCGCGGCGGTCGGCTCGTCCAAGATCAGGATATCGGCCTCTTCGCGCATGAACGCGCGCGCCAGTGCCACTTTTTGCCACTGCCCGCCCGAGAGCTCGCTGCCCTTCTCGAACCAATGACCGAGCGGAGCGTCCAGGCCACCGGGTAGCAACGTGAGTAGCTCGTTGGCTCCACCGCGCTCGATCGCGCGCCCGATGCGCGGCTCATCGGGCAGGTGTTCGATGCTGCCGAAGCCGACGTTTTCGCGCAGGTGCAGTTGGTACTGATTGAAGTCTTGAAACACCACGCCGAACCGGCGTCTGAGGGCGTCGCGTGGAATTTCGGAGAGAAGCTGCCCGTCCAAGAAGATGTGCCCCTCGGTCGGTTCGTACAGCCGCGTGAGCAGTTTGACGAAGGTGGTCTTGCCCGCGCCGTTGTCGCCGACCAGGGCGACGCTCTCACCGGGTCGAATTTCGAGGGTCAGATTGGACAGCGCGAACGCGCTCTTTCCCGGGTAACGAAAGCTGACGTTTTCGAACACGATGCCGCTTCGCGCATTGGGCAGCGCGGGGCGCTCGCTCCCGGCTTCTAGCGCGCTCTCGCGATGATTCTGCGCAAGCCCGAAGTAGTCGAACAGGTTTGCCATGTACAAGTTGTGCTCGTACAGGTTGCCAATGCTCGACAGCACGGACTGAAACGCGGCTTGACCCTGTCGCAGCGACACCACGTAGAGGGTCATGTTGCCGAGCGAAATGCGGCCCGACGCTGCTGCGATCGCCATCAGCGCGTAAGTGCCGTAGAACGCCAGCGTGCCGAGCAGGCTGAGCGCCTGCGTGGCTCCCGCGCGCCGCAGCGCGAGCGCGCGGTCCTGCTCCAGAAACGTCTCCGAGAGCGTGCGGTAGCGTTGAAGCAGATGCGGCCCGATGCCGAGCAGTCGCACCTCCTTCGCGTGCTCGTCGTTCGCCAGCACGTACTCCAAGTAGAGCAGCCGACGAGAGTCCGGGGACCGCCAGTTGCGCAACCGAAACCCGAGCTTCGAATAGCGCATTTCGGCCACCGTGGCCGGCAGGGTGGCCAGGATCAGCACCGGCACCACCCAGCCGCTGAACGCGGTCAGTAGCGCTGAATAACCCGCTAGGGTGACTAGGCTCTGCAGCAACTGAAAAGCGTCGCTGATGAGCGCGACCGGACGCGAGGAGGCCTCGCGCCGGGCGCGCGTGAGTTTGTCGTAGAACTCGGCGTTCTCGAAGAATGCGAGCTCGAGCTCGAGTGCCTCCGAGAGGATACGGACGTTGATGTCCGTACCCAGGCGCGCACCGAGCAGTGAGCGCAAGAGCCCAAGCCCGCGCTGAGCGAGCGAGAGCAACACGACCAGCGCGAACTCGATCAGCACCCAGTTGAGCACCGGCGTGTGGTGGGCCAGCAGCACCGAATCGACGATGTGCTTGCCGGCGTACGCGATCAGTACGGGTGTGGTCGCGGAAACCAGCGTCAGCGCGGCGAAGCCCGCGACCAACGCGCGTGACGAGGCGACGACGAGCTGCAGGGTGCGCAGCAGATAGCGAAGTGTCGCGCGTGCCGTGCCCAGCCAGGGCGCCGGCTCTTCCGGCCTCAGAACGGTCAAGCCGCGACCCTATCACCGCACTGGATGAGCGCGCGGATGCGCTGGAAAACACGGGGAAATGTGAACGCGGAGCCTCGCACAACGCGTGCGCAACGAGCAGCGGCGGGGGGCCGGTTTTGCTGCAAATTGCCCCATCACCCTGGCGAAAAGCGCCAGTAATCAAGGTCTGGGCGTAGACCTGTAATTGCTTGACCCGGTGGGTGCTGACGACTGACGATTGTTCCGTGGGCGTTCACGCGTTCCGCTCTGTGGCCACGGCAAGGGGAAGGCGAGCGCACTTTGCTGTGAGCGTCTTCGTCGGCGTCGCTTTCGCGACGCTCTCGGCGCGCGCGGAGGAAGGCGAGCCCCCGCTCGGCGTCGATATCCACGGCTTCGTCAGTCAAGGGTACCTGAAGACCACCGCCAACAACTATCTGGCTGGGTCCAAGCGCGGTAGCCCGGAGTTCAGTGAGGTCGGACTGAACTTCACCAAGTCGCTCAGCGAACGGCTGCGGGTGGGCGCACAGTTGTTCGCTCGCGATCTCGGGCCCGTGGGCAACTATCGACCGCAGTTCGATTGGTACTATCTCGACTACCGCTTCGCTGACTGGTTCGGGCTGCGCGCGGGGCGCACCAAGCTGCCGTTCGGCTTGTACAACGAAGTGCAAGACGTCGACGCTGCACGCGTGCCCGCGTTGCTACCGCAGGCCATGTATCCCATCGATCAGCGTGACTATCTACTCGCGCAGACCGGCGGGGAAGCGTATGGCCGCGTCAAGCTCGGCGCTGCGGGCGCCCTCGAATATCGCGCCTACGCCGGCACGATCTTCATTCCCATTCAAGCCACCGGCACCCCCGGCATTTCCGTGGATTCCATAGATGTGCCTTACATGTACGGCGGCCGCCTGATGTGGGCGCCGCTCGATGGCCTGCAAATGGGCGGCAGCTTCCAGTCCGTGCGCTTGGACGCCGTCTATTCGTTCAACAAGGAGGCGTCGGACAAGTACGCGTCGGCGCTGCCTGCGGACTTCGCCGGCAAGGTCGACTTACAGCTGCCCGTGAAGTTGTGGGTCGCGTCGGTCGAGTACCTGGCCCGTGATCTGTTGCTCGCCGCCGAGTATGGACGCTGGGTGGGGGACATCAAAACCAACGCGCCGGGCCTGTTTCCTTCAAAGCGCACGATCAACGAGCGCATGTACGCGATGGCGTCGTACCACCTGACCCCTTGGTTCACCCCGGGGGCGTACTATTCGCTGCTCTACCCGGAAGCCAAGCAGCGCGATGGTCGCGCGCATTTCCAGCACGATTTCGCGGTCACGTTTCGCTACGATCTGACCGAGAATTGGCTGTTCAAACTGGAGGGCCACGTTATGCGCGGCACCGCTGCGCTGAAGAGCGACCTGAACGGCGGTGTCCCGCTCGACAAACTGACCAAGAATTGGGGCCTCTTGGTATTGAAAACCACGGCGTACTTTTGAGTCCATGCGGCGCTCCATGACTCACGTTCCCACCTCGAGAGCCAGAGCGTCGCGCCGCGAACGCTACCGCGCGGCGGGGCTGTTGCTCTGGCTGGCGACGCTAGGGCTCTTTGCGCTCGACTCGATCGCCCATGCCGGGCCACGCGGCGGCGACGAGTTCGTAGTCATCGTGAACCCTCAGAATCCGAACAACGAGGCAACGCGCGAGCTGGTCGCCGAAGCGTTCTTGAAGAAGACGACACGCTGGCGTAACGGCGAGGGCATTCGCCCAGTCGACCTGCCGCCGGATTCGCCGACTCGTGGCTATTTCTCGAACAGCGTGTTGAAGCGCTCGGTCGCCGCTGTCCGAAGTTACTGGCAACAGCGCATCTTTACGGGCCGCGACGTGCCGCCGCCGGAGCTCGCCAACGAAGAAGCCGTGGTGCGCTATGTGCTCAAGTACCCCGGGGCGGTGGGCTACGTGGCCTCGAACGCCAAGCTCGGCGGCGCCAAGGTCTTGATTCTGCGAGCGAACTGAGGCGCCCTTGCAGCTCACCTTCCGCGCCAAGTTGCTGCTGATCCTGATCACGGCGGCGTTGTCGCTGGTTTCCGTGATCGCCGGCAGCGCGCTGCTCGGGCTGCAACAGGCGCGCGATTTGGCCGACGTCGAGGGGCGTATGATCCCTCGGCTCGAATTCGGCCCACGTATCGAGACCGAGTTCGACCGCCTGCGACAAGGCATGCAGGATGCGGTCGCAGCGCAGGACAGCGCAGCACTCGAAGCGGCCGATCAGATACGCTTGCACCTGTTCGACCTGATCGCTCGAGCAGGCCCCGCGCTCGATGCCGCAGCTGCCGCCCAGCTGCGCTGGACGATTCAGGACTATTACAAGGATGCGGAGTCGGTCTCGCGTCGGCTGATAGCCGGGGAGACCGGGGAGCTCTTGGTCGACGACATCGCTCGCATGCAAGAGCGCCAGCGTCGCGCGCGCGAGCTGATCACCAAGACGACCCGCCTCGATCGGCAGGAGCTCAGCGCAGGCTTCGCGGCAGTGCGCAACGCGACGCTACGCGCGAACCGATTTAGACTAGTCATGGGCCTGTGCGGGCTCGGCTTGTCGATCGGTCTTTCGGTCTGGGCTGCGCGCGGCATGCTCCGAATACTGAGCGACATCTCCAGCGGGTTCGCGCGCTTCGCCACCGGCGACTTCACCGGAAAGATTCCGGTCAGCAGCAACGACGAGCTCGGAAGGATCGCGAAGGAGGCCAATCAAATGGCCGCCAGCTTGAGCCGCTTGGCGGAGCAGCGAGACCGAGCAGATTGGCTGAAAGCCGGCGAGTTCGAGCTGCTTTCGCAAATTCGCGGCGAGCTCGAACCAGCGCTGCTGGCCGAACGCGCTCTCACCGTTCTCTCGCGACGTATCGGCGCACGCGTGGGCGCGGTCTATTTGAGTGAGGATGACGGCGCGCTGGTCCTCAGCGCACACCACGCGCTGAGCGGCGAATCCAGCGAGCTTGCCGTGGGCGAACCGGCTCGGAAGTTTCCGAAGGGTGCGGGTCTGCTCGGACAGGCCGCGCTCGCGGATGACCTGTTGGTCGTGGACGACGTGCCGGACGGCTACCTCACGGTGCGCTCCGGGCTTGGAAAGGCGGAGCCGCGCTGCCTCGTATTCCTACCGCTCCGGCACCTGCAAAAGACGCTCGGCGTGCTCGAGTTCGCGTTGTTCGGCCCGCTGTCGGAGCAAGCCCGGGAGCTGCTCGCTTCGATTCGCGAGCCCTTGGTGGTCGCGCTCGAAGCCGCGAAGTCTCGCGTCGTGCTGCGCGAGCTGCTCGAGGAAGCCCAACAGCTCGCCGAACGGCTGGCGACGCAGGAAGAGGAGCTGCGCGTCAACAACCACGAGCTGCGCGCCCAGCAGGAGGAGCTGCGTACGGCGAACGAAGAGCTCGAGGCGCAGCGCGGCGCGCTACGCGCGCAGAACGAAGAGCTCGAAGACGCGCGCCGTAGGTTGCAGCAGAAGGCCGAGGAGCTCAGCAAGGTGAGCTCCTACAAGTCGCAGTTCTTGGCCAACATGTCGCACGAGCTGCGCACTCCGCTGAACAGCATGCTGCTGCTCTCGCAGCTGCTCAGCGAGAACGAAGGCCGCAACCTGACCCCGAAGCAGGTACTGCACTGCAAGACCATTCACTCGGCCGGAGAGGATTTGCTGGCCTTGATCAATCAGGTGCTGGATCTCGCGAAGATCGAGTCAGGTCGCCAGGATGTCGAACTCGAAATCGTCGCGCTCAACGATTTCGTCGCGTACGTGCGGCGTTTGTTCGAGCCCGTGGCTCAGGACAAGGGCGTACAACTGGTCACTGAAATCGCGCCTGACATGCCCCAGTCGATTACTACGGATCGGCAGCGGGTGGAACGGATCCTGACCAACCTCCTGGGCAACGCGCTGAAGTTCACCGACCGGGGCGAGGTGTCGCTGCGCATCGAGCGCCCGGGCTCACGCGCCGAAGTTCCTCGGAGCCTGGCGAACCCGACCAGCGCGATCGCATTCGTGGTCGGCGATACCGGGATCGGTATTCCCGCCGAGGCTCACGAGCGAATCTTCGCTCCTTTCGAGCAGGTCGAGTCGCGCAGTGACCGCCGCTACGCGGGCACCGGGCTCGGCCTCGCCATCACCCGGGAGTCGGCGCAGCTCCTGGGCGGCGAGCTCATGCTGGAGAGTAGCTCTCCCAAGGGCAGCATTTTCGTCTGCTATTTGCCGGAAAATTCTGGGCGCAACGCCGCGAAGGCGGCGAGCGACAGCGGTCCTCCGCGTGTCGCAGTCGTGCCCGATGATCGGGCTCGCCTGCAGTCCACCGCGGCGCACCTCTTGGTGATTGAAGACGACCGCGTGCTGTCCGAGCAACTCGTCGACATCGCGCATGCCTGCGCCTTTCAGGTGCTGGCCGCGAGTTCGGGCGAAGAAGGCCTGAAGCTCGCGCGCGAGTATCAGCCGAAGGGCATTCTGCTAGACGTAAAGCTGCCCGACATCGATGGCTGGACCGTGATGGATCGCTTGCGAAACGACCCGCGCACTCGTGACATTCCGGTACACTTCCTGTCTGGTGTCGACGCCGCCGATCGGGGTCTGGCGCTCGGCGCGGTGGGCTACCTCACCAAGCCCGCTACGCACGCCGAGCTCACCGCCGCGGTGCGCGCGGTTGCCCCGCTCGCCGTGGAGCATCGCCGGATCTTGGTAGTCGAGGACAGTGAGGACGCGGCCGAGGCGATCGTCCTGCTGCTGGCTCGCGAAAAGCTGGTCGCCACGATCGCTCGCGATGCGGCTCACGCGCTTTCGCTGATCTCGCAGGAGGAGTTCGCCTGCATCGTGCTCGACCTAGGCCTGCCCGATATGGATGGCACCGCGCTCTTGGAAGCGCTCCGGGAGCGCGCTCCCGCGCGCCCGCCGCCGATCATCGTGCACACCGGTCGCGCGTTGACCAAGCAGGAAACCCGTTTGCTCGAGACTTACGCAGACTCGGTCGTGCTCAAAGATGGCCACTCCAGTGAGCGGCTGATCGAGGAGGTGCGCCTGTTCGTGCGGCACCTCGAGGGCCGATTGCCGCGCCCCCGCAAGTCGGACGTGTCCGAGGTGCTGCGCGCCGCGGACGTGTCGCTGGCCAAGGTCAAAGTGCTGATCGCGGAGGACGACATTCGCACCGTGTACGCGCTGTCCGCGCTGCTAGCCGGAAAAGGCGCGGACGTCCTGGTGGCCGAGAATGGACGTGAAGCGCTGGAGCTACTGTCACGCAACACCGACGTTCGCGCGGTTTTGATGGACATCATGATGCCGGAAATGGACGGCTACGAAGCGATGCGGCGCCTGCGCCGTGACCCCCGTTTCGAAGCACTGCCGGTGATCGCCTTGACCGCCAAGGCCATGAAGGGGGAGCGCGAGCGCTGCCTGGAGGCCGGGGCCAGCGACTATTTGACCAAACCAGTCGATAGCGAACGCTTGCTCGCAACCCTGAAGGATTGGCTCGAGACCGAGACCAAACATGCATCAGGACGATACTGAAGCGCTCGAGATTCGCCTGGTCTTGCAGGCGATCTTCGAAAAATACGGCTACGATTTACGTGGCTATGGCGCGGCGTCGCTGCGTCGCCGCATCGCGGCGGTGCAAGCCCGCACCGGCGTGCCGCATCTCGGTGAGCTGCAGCATCGCATCGTTACCGAGCCGGAGTTCTTCGTGTCGGTGCTGGACGACCTGACCGTGCAGGTCAGTGAGATGTTTCGCGACCCCGAGTTTTATCGCAGTTTTCGCGAGCAAGTGGTGCCGGTGCTGCGCACTTACCCCGAGCTCAAGATTTGGCACGCGGGCTGTGCTTCCGGCGAGGAGGTCTACACGACGGCCATCTTGCTGGCCGAGGAGAACCTGAGCGAGCGTACGCAAATCTACGCCACGGACATCAGCGCGCGCGCGGTGGAGCGCGCGCGCGCCGGTGTCTATCCCGAGGCTCGTCTCGAGTCGTTCGCCAAGAACTACGTCGCTTCGGGCGGCCTCCGCTCGTTCGAGGACTACTACTCGGCGGCGTACGGCGGCATCGCGGTGCGCGAGTGGCTCAGGAAGCAAATCGTCTTCTTCCAGCACGATTTAGTGTCCGACTACGCGCTCGGAGAAATGCACGTGATCGTGTGCCGAAATGTGCTCCTTTACTTCGGCACCGGGCTGCGTGAGCGCGTGCTCGATCTATTCGCGGGCAGCCTCTGCCGAGGTGGGTTCTTGTGCCTTGGTGGCAGTGAGGGCATGACCCCCTCTCGCGCGCACCTGTTTACGGATGTTTCGCCGTCGCAGCGCATCTTTCGGCGGAGGGTGACTTCGTGACCCGTGGCGTTTCGCCGCAGGTGGCGGTTCGCGGCACCGGCAGGGCGCGCGGCAGACCCGCGAGCGTGTTGGTCGTCGATGACATCGAGGCCAACCTGATCGCGATGGAGACGGTACTCTCCGACATGGACTGCGAAGTGGTACTCGCAAAGTCCGGTACGGAGGCGCTTCGCAGGCTGCTCCGAAGTGACTTTGCGGTCATGCTGTTGGACGTGCAAATGCCGGAAATGGACGGCTACGAGGTGGCTCAGCACGCGCGCCAGAACCCGGCGACGCGCGACGTGCCGATCATCTTTTTGACCGCGGCCGACGACAACGAGGAGAGCGTCCTGCGCGGCTACGGTTCGGGCGCCGTGGACTTTCTATTCAAGCCCATCAACGTGCCCGTGCTGCGCAGCAAGGTGGCCATCTTCCTGGAGCTTTACAACGCGCGCCGCGAAATCGCCGACGCCAAGGCGGAGCTCGAGCACACGCACCGCGAGCTCGAGGTCGCGTACCGCGAGCAGCAGGCGACGCAGTCGCAGCTCGTGCAGTCGGCCAAGATGGCGTCGCTCGGCGAGCTCGTGGCAGGCGTCGCGCACGAGATCAACAACCCCTTGGCGTTCGTGGTAAGCCACCTGCAGACGGCTCGTCGCAGCCTGGAGGAAGTCGGGCCGGAGGTCGTGCCTCAGCTTTCGGAGACCGGGCGCAGCCGCTGGGATCGCGCTGACAGCCGGCTGCGCGAGATGGACCTCGGGCTCGAGCGCATTCGTGATTTGGTCATCAAGCTGCGTACTTTTTCCAGGTTGGACGAAGGCGAGCGGCAGCGCGTCAGCGTGCGCGAAAACATCGAGGCGATTTTGACCATTCTCGGCCACCGCTTGAAAGAGCGCATTCAGGTCGAGAAAAATTTCGGTGAGCCGGACATGCTCGATTGCTTTCCGAGCTTGTTGAACCAAGCGTTGATGAACCTGATCGCCAACGCCATCGACGCCATCGAGGACCAGGGCACGGTCAGCATCGAGACCGGCGGCGACGCCGACGGCTACTCGATCGCGATTTCGGACACCGGCAGCGGCATTCCGGAGGCGCTGCGCGAGCGGGTCTTCGAGCCTTTTTTCACGACCAAGCCACAAGGCCAGGGTACCGGCCTCGGGCTATCCATTACCTACTCCATCGTTCGCAAGCATGGCGGCACGCTGGAGTTACGTGATCGCACCGGTGGCGGCACCACGGTGATTATTCGCATTCCGCCGTTGGCTGGAGGATGACACATGCAAACCGCGGCTAGACAGAGCGTATTGTTGGTCGACGACGAGCCCCAGGTGCTGGTCGCATTGGAAGATCTGCTCTCGGATCAGTTCACGGTGTTCAAGACCGAGTCGGCCAAGGACGCGCTCGACATCGTGCAGCGGGAGCGCGATATCGCGGTCGTCATCACCGATCAGCGCATGCCGCGGATGAGCGGCGACGAGCTCTTGGCCGCGCTCGGCAAGTCCTCCGACGCCTCTCGTATTCTGGTCACCGGTTTTGCGGATTTGTCGGCCGTAATACGCGCCGTCAACGACGGCAAAATCTTTGCCTACGTGACCAAGCCTTGGAACGCCGAGGATCTGCGGCTCAAGGTCAACAAGGCGGCCGAGCACTTTTGGTTGGTGAAGGAGCTCGCGGACGAGCGGCAGCTCCTACACGACCTGATGGACAACATCCCCGACGGCATCTATTTCAAGGATCGCGACCTCAGATTCCGGCACGCCAACCGCTCGTTTGCGACCATGGTCGGCGCAGAGAGCCCGAGCAGCCTGGTCGGCACGCGCTTGGGCGAGCCCGACACCGCCGCGGTGGACGTGAACGAAGCGCGCGTCTTGTCGCGCGGGGAGTTGGTGCTCGACGTGGTGCGCGAGCAAGGCCACGGCCCGTCCAAGCGCTGGTTTTCGGAGACGAAAGCGCCGATTCGCAACCGCGCGGGCGACGTGATCGGTCTGGTCGGAATTTCACGCGACGTGACCGAGCGCATCGCGATGGGTGAAGCGCTCCGCGCTAGTGAAGAACGGTTCAGAAAACAGAGTCAGCTTCTGAATTCGATTTTGGAGAGCATGGGCGACGGCGTGATCGTGACCGATCGCTCTGGGGTCTCGCTGCTCGTGAATCGGCAGGCCGAAAAGATGTTGGGCCCGGCCGGTGCGCGCATGCTGGCTCCCGAGTGGGCCTCGGACTGCGGCGTGTACCAGGCCGACGGCAAGGCCCCGCTCGAAGCGCAGCAGAACCCGCTGCGCCGCGCGGTCACCAGCGAGGAGACCACCGAGCTCGAGGTTCGAGTCAAGAGCCAGAGCGACCGCGACGCCGCGCTGGCCATCACCGCCACGCCGCTGCGCGACGACCAGCAAGGGGTCGTGGGTGGCGTCGCGTTGTTGAAGGACGTGACGCGCCAGCGCCAGCTCGAGAGCCAGCTGATGCAATCGCAAAAGATGGAGGCGGTGGGCCAGCTCGCGGGCGGCGTCGCGCACGATTTCAACAACTTGCTCTCGGTGATTCAGAGCTACGGGCAGCTGGTGCTGCGGGCGCTGCCGGAGGGCGACCCGTCGCGTGACGATTTGGGTCAATTGCTGACGGCGAGCCAGCGCGCGGCAACGCTGACCCGGCAGCTGCTGGCGTTCAGTCGACGGCAGGTCGTGCAGGCGCGCAATCTGCAGCTGAACGACGTGGTTTCCGAGGTCGAGAAGATGCTGCGTCGCCTGATCGGCGACGACATCACCTTGGTTACCGCGCTACTGCCCGGCCTCGGCACCGTTCGCGCGGATCCGGGGCAGCTCGAGCAAATCATCGTGAACCTGTCGGTCAACGCGCGCGACGCGATGCCCAACGGCGGTACGCTGACCATCGAGACCGCGAACGTGACGCTCGATGCGGCCTATGCAGCGTCCCGCGTCGGGGTAAAGCCAGGGGAGTACGTGATGCTCGCCGTCACTGATACCGGCACGGGCATGGACGCCGCCACCTGTGAGCGGGTTTTCGAGCCGTTCTTCACCACCAAAGAGGTGGGCAAGGGCACCGGTCTCGGCTTGTCGATGGTGTACGGCATCGTGCAGCAGAGCGGCGGTTCGATCAGCGTGTACAGCGAGGTGGGACACGGCTCGTCCTTCAAGCTGTATTTGCCCCGCGTCGACGGCGAGGCCGAGTCAATCGGTTCGCCCAAGTCGAGTTCCCCCGATACCCTGCAAAGAGGCACGATCTTGCTGGTGGAAGACGACGATTCGGTGCGCGAGGTGGCAGCCAGGATCCTGCGCGAACGCGGCTACACCGTGACCGACACCGGCCGCGTGGAGGAGGCCCTCGCCTTGTGCAAGCGGCCCGGTGTCAGCTTCGATCTGTTGCTGACCGACGTGGTCATGCCCGGGCTGAGTGGCCCGAAGTTGGCAGAGCAGGTCACCGCGACGTTTCCACAGATCCGGGTGGTGTTCATGTCGGGGTATCCGGGGACCGCGATCGTCAAGGGCGGCTCGCTGGAGCCGGGGGTCGCCTACATCGAGAAACCGTTCACGCCGACCGTGCTGCTCGAGAAGGTCCGGCAAGTGATGAAGCCCGAAGCGCGGACCGCGGCTTGGCGCCGCCCGTGAGCAGGTGCTGATCCGGCTCGCCCGGTTTCGGGTCATGATTCTGCGCTGACTCACGCATGCGCTCCGCGTCCATGCCACCTTTCGGTCCACAGTGAGTAAGGATCCTTTTCCCTCTCGAATCGATGCGAGTCGCAGTCGATCGAGTCACGCCTGTCTGTGATACGTTGATGTTCGATGAGCTTGCGCAGAGCCTCGTCGCGGCGGCGGAGCTTTGATTCGGCCACCTCTCGGAGCGCTGCGCAGTCGATGGAATTTCGGTCGTGAGCAAGCGTGTTGCCTGGCTTTGTGTCGCGTTCACCGCTTGTTCGGTGTACGAGCCGTCGTTGCTCGGTACTGGTCGCAACGCACAGAAAGGTGGCGCGACCTCGGCGGGCGGACGTAGCAGCGGCGGGTTCGCCGAGGGTGGTGACGCGGGCGAGGGGACGGCCACTGGCGGCTCGACAAGGGGCGGCTCCGTCGCGTCTGGCGGCACCGTCGACGGCGGCGGTGCGGGCGGCGAGCCCGAGGGCGGCAGCGCGGAGACCGGCGGGACCGCTAGCGGCGGTGCCACCGGCACCGGTGGCGGCAAGTCGAGCGCTGGCAGCTCGAGCGGCGGCGCAGCGACGGGCGGGAGCACGACTGGCGGCAAGGGCAGCGGCGGCGCCAGCAGCGGCGGTTCGCTCACTGGCGGCAGCGGCGGCGCGAATAGTGGAGGCGCCGCGACCGGCGGTGCCGCGAAGGGTGGCGCAACGAGCGGCGGCGCGCTCACCGGTGGAACTTCCTCGGGCGGCTCGGGCAAGGGAGGCAGCGGCGGCGCGAGCGGCGGCGGCACGCTCTCTACCGGTGGTCAGAGCGGAGGCAATGGCGGCAGCGGCGGCGCCACTGGAGTGCTGTTCTCGGACAACTTCGAGACCGGTAACGCCAGCGCTTGGACGCCGAGTACGAGCGGCGACTGGAGCGTGGTGACCGACGGCACGCTGGTCTACCGCCAGAACACCGTCGAGAATTCGCTACGCGCGGTGAGCGTCGGCAGTGCTGCTTGGCAAAACCAGGCCGTGCAAGCCAGAGTCAAGGTGCTGTCGTTCGGTGGCACCTCCACGTCTTCGTCCTATTTCGTGGGCGTCTATGCGCGTTACGTGGACGAAAACAACCACTACTACATTGCCCTGCGCAGCGACGGCCGCATCTCGATTCGGCGAAAAGTCGCGGGCAGCAACTCTTCGATCGGCAGCGCAATCACTCCCGGTGATTTGATAACGACCGGCAAGTGGTACACGGTTAAGCTCGAAGTCAGCGGAACCACGCTAAAGGCGTACATCGACGGCGTGCTCTACGACACCGTGACCGACACTTCGTTCGCCTCCGGCAAGGCCGGCTTGGGCACCAACAATGCGTCAGCGGTGTTCGACGACTTCGTCGTCACCTCACCGTGACCGTCTGCGGCTCAGTCGACTAGCCCGGCCTGTTTCGCGAAGGGGTCCCAATCGGCGTCGCGGTGCCAGTCGTACTCGGCGTGCGAGGCGATGATCTCGGCTGCCTCGGGGCCGTTCAGGCGCGCGATGATGGCGAGCGCCATGTCGATGCCTGCGGACACGCCGGACGAAGTGAACACCGCGCCGTCCTCGACCCAGCGCGCGTGCTTCACCCAATCGACGTTCGGGCCCTGCTGGGCCACCCAGCCGAAGCTCCATTTGTTGGTGGTCGCGCGGCGTCCGTCGAGGGCGCCGGCCTTGGCGAGCAGCGCTGCGCCGGTGCAGACCGAGGCCAATACTTTCACGTCGCGCGCGCGAGACGCAATGAACTCGAGCAGCCGTGGGTTGTGCACCTGCTGACGCGTGCCGATTCCGCCCGGAACCAGCAGGCCTTGGATGCTCGGACACTTGGCCAACGAATACTGGGCGATCACCTCGGGCCCTTGCGCGCTGGCGACGGCGCCTGCCTGCTCGGCGATCAGCGTGACCGGGCTCGTGGCGTTCGAATGCGCGAACATCTCCAGCGGGCCGAACACGTCGAGCAACTCGAAGCCCGGAAAAATCAGTACCCCGAATCGCGCCTCGACGCGCGAGGTCTCGGTCCCGTCGAAGTTTGCCATGCCGGAAGCCCGGGCAGTCTAGCTGAACTCCCGTGAGTGTGCGACTTGACAGTGCGGGTGCGGGCGTGGACCCTCGAGCACCTTCTCGAACGCGCGGCCAATTGTCGCCTCTTGCACGAACCACGCATGAACGAGCGCTCCCGCGACGCCAGTGACTCCCTCCGCCGGCTGCTGAAATACGCAGCAGGTCATCGCCGCCGGGTGTTGCTCGCCACGCTCTGCTCGGTGCTGAACAAGCTGTTTGACATCGCGCCCGAAATCTTGATTGGCGTGGCGGTCGACACGGTGGTGAGAAAGCAAGACTCGGCGCTGGCGAGCCTCGGCGTGACCGACGTCAAGCAGCAGCTGCTCGTGCTTTCGGGGCTGACGTTGCTGATCTGGATGTGCGAGTCGTTGTTCGAGTTTTGCTACGGCGTTTTGTGGCGCAACCTCGCGCAGACGGTGCAGCACGAGCTGCGCCGGGACAGCTATGGTCACGTGCAGAAGCTCGAGCTCGCCTACTTCGAGAACCGCAGCAGCGGCGGACTCGTGACCATCCTCAACGACGACATCAACCAGCTCGAGCGCTTCCTGGACGGCGGCGCGAACGCGCTGATTCAGGTCGCGACCTCGACCTTGCTGGTCGGCATCGTTTTCTTCTACCTTTCACCGCTGATCGCGCTGTTCGCGATGCTACCAATCCCGGTGATCTTGCTGGGCGCGTTCTACTATCAGCGCCGCGCCGAGCCGCTCTACCGCGCCGTGCGCGAGCAAGCGAGCGCGATCGGCGCGCGCCTCTCCAACAACCTCGCGGGCATCGCCACCATCAAGAGCTACGTGTCCGAAGAGCGCGAGCTCGAGAGCTTGACCGCGGACAGCCTCGCCTACACCGTGGCCAACGCCCGCGCCATTCGCGTCTCGTCCGCGTTCATCCCTCTGATTCGCATGGCCATCCTGGCCGGCTTCGTGGCAACGCTGATCCTGGGTGGCTTCAAGACACTCGAGGGCACGCTCGCGGTCGGCTCGTTCAGCGTGCTGGTGTTCTTGACCCAGCGCTTGCTCTGGCCGCTCACGAATTTGGCGCAGACGGTCGACCTCTATCAGCGCGCGATGGCGTCGACCCGGCGCGTCCTGGATCTGCTCGAAACCGAGCGGCGCGACGATCGCGGCGGCGGCGAATCGCTCGCGAAATCCGCGGTGCGCGGGGAGCTCGCGTTCCGAGACGTCGGTTTCGCCTACGAGGGGCGCAGCGCGGTGCTCGAGGGCGTGAGCTTCACGATCCCCGCGGGCAGCACGGCCGCGTTCGTGGGAACTACGGGCTCCGGCAAGAGCACGGTGGTGAAACTACTGCTTCGCTTCTACGAGCCGTCGAGCGGCGAGATTCTCTTGGACGGTCGCCGGCTGGCCGGCATTGCCGTCGCCGACCTGCGCCGGGCGATCGCCTTCGTCAGTCAGGACGTGTTCTTGATCGACGGCAGCGTGGCCGAGAACATCGCCTATGGCAGCGGCGTGACCGATCGCGAGCGCATTCGCGAGGCGGCTCGGCTCGCGGAGGCAGAGGCTTTCATCGACGCGCTGCCGCACGGCTTCGACACCCAAGTGGGCGAGCGCGGGCAAAAGCTCTCGGGCGGGCAGCGCCAGCGGGTCTCGATCGCGCGCGCTATCCTGAAGGATGCGCCGATCTTGATCCTGGACGAGGCCACGTCGTCGGTGGACAACGAGACCGAAGCGGCGATTCAGCGTTCGCTCGAACGAGTCGCGGTGGGGCGCACCACGCTGATCGTGGCGCACCGACTCACGACCATCCGCAACGCCGACCAAGTATTCACTCTGGAAAATGGCCGTATCGTGGACCGGCGCGCTCGCGACGCGGCAGCCGCCGGCTGATTCGACGAGCTTACAGCTTACCCGTGCGCTCGAGCGCGCGGCGGTACGATGACGCCACGAACCCAGTCAGCGTCTGCTGCGGCAGCAGCTTGGTGAACGCCGAGCCAATGCGGTTTGCAGCGCCCGACACGTGCAGGTACTTCCGCTTGCGGAAGGCGTCGAGCCCCTCGGCGGCAGCGGCTTTCACCGGCATCAGCCACCCGCGCAGGGGGCCGAAGCTCTCGCCCGCGGTCATCTCGGTCACCACGCCGCCGGGTGCGAAGGTCGTGATCGACAGCGGCCGCCCTTGCATCTCGTGCCAAAGCCCGCAGCCGAGGTGCACCAAGAACGCCTTGGTTGCCGAGTAAGCGGTCTGGTACGGCACCGGCGTGATGCCCGCCATGCTGGCCACGATCATCAGCCCGCCGCCGGCGCCGCTCGCTTCGAGCTTCGGAATGAGCAGACCGGTCATGCGCGTGACGCCGGTCACGTTGGTGTCCAGCATGCGCTGAAACTCGCTCCACTCGAGCTTTTCGTGCGGCCCGAAATGGGTGATTCCCGCATTCAAGATGGCCGCGTAGAGCTCGCGCTCCCCCGTTGCTTCCGCCACGACCCGTTCGACATCGGGGAGCTTCGACAAATCGGCCTCGATTGCCAACGCCTGAACGCCGTGGGTTTCCAGCTCACGCTTGAGCTCGTCCAACCGTTGCTTGCGGCGGGCGACCAAGATCACGTTGGCGCCGTGCTTCTGCGCGAGCTGCCGGGCCATCTCTTCGCCCAGCCCAGAGGAAGCACCGGTGACCAGCACCCAGCGTCCACGAAAGTTCAAAGGCTTGCGGGTAGTTTCTGTACGCGACATCTCGTCCGTGGGCCGGTACGAGCACCCGTCCACGAAGTCAAGCGCCACCCGATTTTGGCCGATCGAAGAGGGGGAGAAAAACCGCCAGGCCGCCAAGCGCCGAGCGCGAGTGGAACGAATCAGAAACGGCTTGGCTCGCCTTCTTGTTTACTTGCAGAGCGCGGCGGTGACTCTCGCGGTCTTGACCTTGGGCGCGCGGAGTGCGGCTGGGGATTGAACCGCCGAGGCGCAGAGGGGGCCCAGCGCCGAGTTCGACGTAGACCAATCAGGAAAGACTCGGTGCGGCTTCTTGCTTATTTGTAGAGCGCGTCAGTGGCTCTCGCTTGACGTCTTGGCGGTTCAATCCCCTGTCCGTGCTGTGCGCGCGCCCGGGCGGGAGAGAGGAACCGCGAAAAGCGTGCACGCGCGCACGCTGCCGGGCTCACATAAATAGCGCCGGGCAGGCGCGGCTGCTTTGACGATTCGCGCCGGTCCGGGTTGCCTTGAGTCGTTCATCACGAGCAGCGCGCCCGTATCATTGAGGCCCCCCAAAAACTATGAGCGGTGTGCGCTCAGCGGATGATGGTCGGGGGTTTGACCGGCTGATCTTCGGGTTGCACGCAGGAGGATAGATCGAACAGCATGAACGCCAGCGCTTTTTCCTGCGGCGAGAGGTCTTTGCTCACGCAGCCGCTCGGGAAAGCCAGCTTGCCCGAGTCGCCCGTGCCGGAAGCCACGTGCAAATCGCTGAACACCATGCGACCGCATTCGGGTTTTCCGACGGGCGCGGTGAACGAGAAATATTGCACGACCCCAGTGTGGCCCGACGGATCCGACACGGTCACCCACGGCTGAGCGACACCGGGGATCACCGAGTCGACGGTGTGCTCGCCGTCGTGAATCAGGAGCTTTCCGGGCGTGGGCGAAGCGCCGACGTTGGCTAGCCAGTCGCGGAACGCCTCGCCCTTCGGGAACGAGGCGTTGATGTCGCCGGTGACGTCTTGATCGAAGCCGTGCTGAGACGAGGCGAATTTAGCGACCGCAGGGTAGGCTGGAAGGCCCTTGGAGTCGTCGAACTTGTCGGGGCGAATCCAGTAGTTGTGATAGTGCGAGCCGAAAATGCGCCCGCCTTCGTCGGCATATTTCTGGATGTTGGTGAACTCGGTGACACCGTATTTGTCGAACGTGCCACGGCCGCCCCCTTCGCAGGCGAGAAAGACGACGTCGTAGCTCTTGAGCTTGTCGTAGTTGCTGTAGAGCGTACCTGCGAGCGGAATGGTTCCGCCGCTTGCCAGCTGTGTCGTACCAGCCTGGGCGCTGCCGTCGTCGCTTGCGTACAACGTAACGCGACCGTCGCCCGCGTCAGTGGTGAACTCGGAATCGGCGATGCCGATCTTTCGGAACAAACATTCGAGCGCATCCGAACCGCCGCGCACCACGGCGATCTTCGGCAAATTTCCCTCCGAGCGATCGCGCGGCAGACGCACGGTGCCGCCTTCGAGCGCGTTGTCCGTGCAAGGCTTGATGTCCGGCGCGCTGATTTCGCGCCGCCACTTTCCGACCTGAGTCACTAGCCGGATGCTGCTGCTACGCGGAATCTTGCTGAGATCGATGGTGAACTTGCCGGCGGCGTCGCTGAGCGCAGCGGCGATCGGGCGCCCGGAGAAATTGCCGTCGCAGGTCTGGCAGCTGGCGCCTTCGCTGATGGTCGCGAGCGCCTCGCTCGGTACGTATACGACCACGTTGTAGAGTGGCAGCTTGCCTGCGGGGTCGAAGACCGTCCCGCTCACGCTGGTCGCGCAACCAAAGGGTTCGCCATCTCCTCCGCCCGGCGCCGCGCCACCTACACTGACTCCGATGCCGCCGGTCGCTGTAGTCGAAGACCCACCCGTTCCGACGACCACCGTACCCGAGCCGCCGTGTCCGCCACTGCTGGCTCCGGACGGGGTGGCAGTGGCGTTGGCAGAGCAGCCGAGCGCGAACAATGCCGCCGCGAAGAGCGGCAAAGCGAGCAGTAGAGAATTTTTTCGTTGTTGGCGAATCATTGGCACACCAAACCGCTGGTCCAATGGAAGCAAGTGTCCCCGCACGAACGCCACGGCCCAGGGGCTTTCAGAGGTCGCGCACACCCGTGCGCCTTTGGTAAAGCCCGTTACTAACGATGGGCTTCAGCCGCCGCTTCGCCCGCACCGAGCGGGAGCAGGCGCCGAATGCCGCTCACCATCTCGGTGACGGTCATGGGCTTGTAAAACACCGGGTGTTCGCCGGAGTCGACCAGCAGGCGCGTGCGTTCGCTCATGGCGCCGCCGGTGTGCAACACGAAGCGGGATACCAGTTCCGGCCGGGTGCTGCGCACTTTGCCGAGCATTTGGGCGGCGTCCATGTCGGGCATCATCACGTCGCAGATCACCAGATCGATGTCGGGGTCGGCTTCGAGGCAGGCCAGTGCTTGCCCGCCATTGGCCGCGGTGACCACATCGAAATCGGTGTCCAGGAGCAGCGCGTACGTTTGCCGAATGTAGGGTTCGTCGTCCACGAGCAGAACGCGGGCGCGCGCGCTGGCCGGCGCTTCACTTGGCAACGCGGGCGTCGCAATCGGTTGTAGCGTGGGGGCCACCTTGAAGCGAACCTCGAAGCGCGAACCCTGTTGACTGACGCTCGAGCATCGGATGCTGCCACCGTGCGCGGCCACGATATCGGCGCAAATGGAGAGCCCGAGCCCGAGGCCCTCTTCGCGCGTTTTGGTCGTGAAGAAGGGCTCGAACACGTGCCTCTGCTCTTCTTCGGTCATGCCCGAGCCGGTGTCTTCCACGGTAATCGATACTTCCCCGTCGTGGAGCCGCGTCGAGATGGTGATGCGCTCGCGTTGGGGCGCGCCGTCGGGAATGGCCTGCGCAGCATTCATGAGCAAATTGGTGAGCACTTGCTCGAGCCGGCCCGGAGCGAGCGCGATCGGGGGCACTTCGTGCAGATCCTTCAGCAGTTGCGCCTTGTGTCGCACGACACCGAGCACCAGCTGGCAAACTTCGTTGACTACGTCGTTCGGCCGAACTTCCACCAACTGCGCGGGTTCGAGCCGCGTGTAGCCACGCAAGTCGGCGACGACCGAACAAATGCGCTCGACGCCGAAGGTGGTCTGTTCGTTCACCCGCCGCATTTCGTCGATCTCGCTGCGCACTGCCTCGAGCTCGGCCAAAAGCTCGGCCGTAACCGACGACGAGCCGCCCGCAGTTCGAAACGCCGAGCGCAGCGCGAGGCTCGCGCTCTCGAGGTGTGCTCGCACCAATTCCTGATTGGCGCGCACGAAGCTCGCCGGGTTGCTGATTTCGTGCGCGACCCCTGCGGCGAGTTTGCCGATCGCGGCGAGTCGATCCGCTTGCAGTAAGCGGCGGCGCAGTTGTTCGCTCTGCGCGCGCTCCACCGCGTAGCGCATCGAACGCAGCAACGTATCGGCGTCGAACGCGCCCTTCACCAGGTAGTCCTGCGCGCCACCGCGCAAGATTTGCAGCGCGCGCTCGCTGTCGCGCTCGGCGGTAAGCACGACGATCGGGACACCGGGCAAGGCGGTCTGCGCGCCGCGCAGGCTGTCCACCCCTTCCGCATCGGGCAAAGCCAGGTCGAGCAAGATGACGTCGGGGGGAGGGTCGCGAAACGCCGCCGCGTCCGACAGGCGCGCGACGTGGCTGAGCCTCACTTCGACGTCCGCGTCGGCGAGCATGTCCCCGAGCGCTTGCGCGAATATCTCGTTGTCCTCTACCAGCAGAGCGTGCATGGTCCCAAACGTCGACGCGCTCCTGAAACGACCGCTCCCACTGCTGCGGTCGGATCCGGCGAGCCTCTCTACAGCGTAGCGTTCCTGGGGAGCCTCGTACATAGGCGTCGGTGGAGCTATGACGTTCGGATGGGTCGCTTCCCTTTTCCGCACAACCAACGGCTTTCCAGCTGTTTTTACCCAGAGTCCGCTGACGTCAGCCACGTCCGGCGCGCCTTTTCGCGATTTCGCGCGGAGATCGTTACGGGCGATGGCGCCTGCGGCTTTCTGCGCACACGACGCCCCGATACCCCGGACGGAGAACCAAACTCGACAGTGTCGGAGGGTATCGCCTACGGCATGACGATTGCCGTCATGGTCGATGACCAGCCGCTGTTCGACGCCTTCTATCAGTACGCGCTGCGCTGGGCGAACGATTGTGGGCTCATGAGCTGGTACATCGCGCCCGACGGCTCCCGTGCGCTCGGCAGCGGCGCGGCGACCGACGCGGACGAGGACATCGCGTGGGCGCTGGTCATGGCGGACCGCCAGTGGGGCGGGCGCGGCGCGCTATCGGAGAGCTACCTGAGCCACGCGCAGCGTCAGATCGATCGCATCTGGCAATTCGAGGTGGATCACGACCGCTACGACGGCATGCTGCTGCCGGGGGACGAGTGGCGAGGCCGAAACGTCTTCAATCCCTCGTATTTCGCGCCGCATCAGTATCGAATTTTCGGCGAGATTTCCGGCAACGTCGCAGGCTGGCAGCACGTGATCGATCGCGGCTACGCAATCGTCGAAGCGAGCCTGAACGAGGCGAACCAAAATCAGCACAACGGCTTGGTGCCCGCGTGGTGCGACGACTCGGGTAAGCCGGTCGAGGCGTTCCCCGGCGCCATGACCAACTACCAATACGACTCCGCGCGTCTGCCCTTTCGGTTGGGGCAGGACTTCGCGTATCACGAGGACCCGCGTGCGCGCGCCTACCTGGCTCGCACCAGCGCGTTCTTCGCCAACATCGGCGCGGGGGAAATCGTGGATGGCTATACCCTCGCGGGTGAACCAGCGCCGGATCCGCGCGCTCAGAAGCCTAACCCGGGCTCGGCGGTGTTCGTGGGGTCGGCCGCGGTCGGCGCCATGCACGACGCGCGCTATCGCGCTTTCGTGAACGCGGCGTACCTGCGAGTCAGCAGCGGCGAGCTCTTGGCTCGCAGTCGGTATTACAACCAGTGCTGGACCGTGCTCTCACTGCTGATGATGACGGGAAATCTCGTAAATTTTCCGGGCTGAGCAGCACTGCCCGCTCGCTATTCCACTGGTCTCTGCCCTGCTCGCGTTCGGGCGCCGGGTCGTCTATAAACCGGAGGCATGCGAAAGCTGGTTCTGATTCTCGCGCTTTCGGTCGTGGCTTGTGGCGGAAAGCACAAGGGAGATCGCGAGGCCAAGAGCGCGGGCGGTCGCGAGCGCACCGAGCATGGCGACGACTCGCCGGGCACGAAGTGTATCGAAGAAGCGAAGACCCCACGCACGCCCTCGACCGAGGCGCCCGAGCGCATCGATCTCGCGCAAATTCTGGTGCGTCACGCGGGCGTGCGCGACGCAGGCGACGTGTACCGCACTCGTGAGGAGGCGTGCTTGCGCGCGATGGAGGCCCGCCAAAAGTTGCTGGCCGGCGGCGATTGGGACGAAGTGTTCAAAGAGTATTCGGACGCCAAAGGCGCCACGCAAGGCGTGCTCTACGACGTCACGCAAGGCAGCCTCGACGCGGCGTTTGCCGGCGCAGCGTTCTCGCTAGCGGTCGACGAGCTGAGCTACGTGGTCGAGACCAAGCGCGGATTTCACATCATTTGGCGCAAGAAATAGGGGGCTGCCTCTTTGCTGCTCTTTGCTGCTCGAGTGCACCAGTAACGTGCCGGCAGTGGGTAAAGAGCTGCGGCTGCTCGTCGATGACTACGGCAAGCACGGATTCAGCGGATCCGCGCTGTCCTTGCAATGTTGCTTTCGCGCTGGGCTCGGTTTCGCGGGATCTCTCAGCTTGCCCAACGCCGGCGCAGTCGGCGATGGTGTGGGACGCGTGGGAGTGAGCGGCGCGGCAGCGGGTGCTGCGGTCGACGACTGAAGACGTCCGAGTTCGCCGGCAAGGCGAGCGCGCTCGCGTTCGCTCTCGCGCAGGGCGCGCAAGCCTTCATCGGCGCGGGTTCGCTCGACGCTCGCCAGCTTGCCGAGCTCGCTCTGAAGCTGCTCGGCGTGGGGGCGCGCGTAGCCGAAATAGAACCAGAGCGCTCCGGGCACGAGTAGCGCCAGCAGCGCCGTCGAGGCCGCGGCCAGCGCGCGGTCGCGCGCTCTCGACGACTGTAGTTGGAGCTCGGTCATCCGTCGTTCGTGCGCGTGTCGTTGCGCGAGCAGCTCGCTTTGCGCTCGGGCCTCCGCTTCACGGCGCGCACGTTCGAGCTCGGATTGCCGCAGAGCGTCGAGCCGCGCGGCGTGCTCGGCGAGCCGTTGCTGTTCGGCGAGTCGGCCCTGTTCGAGCTCGCGTTCCCGAGCGAGCTCGGCCTCCAAGCGCTGTTTTTCCGCGCGAATTCGCGCGGCGGTGGCCAGCGCTTGCTGGCGTTCGCTTTCAGCGCGCTCGAGCGCCACCCGCTCGCGCTCGCGCGCCATCAGCGTTTCCAGCGAGAACAAAAGCGAATCTTCCCGAAGCTCGGCCATGCGTCTCCTGTTGGGCGGCGCGCCGTCGTTCGGGCGCATTCGTGAGACCCGGCGCTCGGCCCCGGCTTGGGTGGTAAAACGCTGCTTTCGGCTTCGCGAAAGCGAGGTCGAGGTGTATGAAACCGCCCATGAACGCTGCTTGGTGGATGCTGGCTGCGCTGGCCGTGCTCTCGATTGGCTATCGCTACTACTCGGCTTTCATCGCGGCGCGCGTGCTGTGCCTCGACGACGCTCGCACCACCGCGGCGCACCTGCACAACGACGGGCACAACTTTCATCCGACGAACCGCTGGGTGCTGTTCGGTCACCATTTTGCGGCCATCACCGGCGCCGGGCCGCTGATTGGCCCGGTGCTGGCGGCTCAGTTCGGGTTCTATCCCGGCTTCATGTGGATCCTGTTCGGCGTGGTGCTGGCCGGCTCGGTGCACGATTTCGTGATTTTGGTCACCAGCACCCGCCGGGGCGGCCGCTCTCTCGCCGAGATCGCGCGCGAGGAGCTCGGGCCGGTGCTGGGCACGGTGACCGCGATCGCCATCTTGTTCATCGTGGTGATTGCGCTGGCAGGGCTCGGCAACGTGGTGGTGGGCGCGCTCTCCGAAAGCGCCTGGGGCGTGTTCACGGTCGGCGCTTCGGTGCCCATCGCGCTGCTCATGGGCGGGCACATCTATGGCGTGCGCAAAGGCTCGCTGCGCGGCATTCGTGAAGCGAGCATCGTCGGCGTGGCGCTGCTCTTCGTCGCGCTGATCGCCGGCAAGGCCGTAGCCGACTCGGCGCACGCGGATTGGTTCCGCCATTCGAAGACGGTGCTCACTCTGGCCATTGCGGGATACGGTTTTTTGGCCAGCGTGCTGCCGGTGTGGCTCTTGCTCTGCCCGCGCGACTACCTGTCCAGCTACCTCAAGCTCGGCACGATCTTTCTGCTCATCGTCGGCATCATCGTGGTGAACCCGGAAATTCGCATGCCCGGCGTCACCGAGTACGTGCACGGCGGCGGGCCGATCATCAAGGGGCCGCTCTTTCCCTTCGTCTTCATCACCATCGCTTGCGGAGCGATCAGCGGCTTTCACGCGCTGGTGTCGAGCGGCACCACGCCGAAAATGGTCGATAAAGAGTCGCACTGCCGGGTGATCGGCTACGGCTCGATGCTGCTCGAGGGGCTGGTCGGCATCACGGCTTTGATAGCGGCCTGCGTGATGCCGCCCGAAGACTATGTGGCCATCAACACCGATCCCAAAGTGGCGCTGGTGGCTTCGGCGGCGAGTCACGGCACCGGGCTCGCCCGTTCGAACGAAGAGCTGGCGCGCGCAGACGCGCGACTTACCGCGCACGATCGCCAAATTTTGGGCCTCGCCAAGGGCGAATCGATCGTGAGCTTGTCCGAGCAGAAGCTCAGCGCGTCCAAGCTGCTCTCGCTCTCGAACGGCGCTCTGTTCGCGCTCGGCTATGGCGTCGAACCCGAAGCGCGTCACGCCACCACGCTCGGCGACGCGGACTTCGCGCGACTGGGCATCACCGTAAGCGAGCTGCCGGCGCTCTCGCGCAGCGCGGGGGAAGTGGTGGCCGCGCGCACCGGCGGTGGCGTGTCGCTGGCCATCGGTATGGCGCGCGTGTTCAGCGGCTTGCCCGGCATGAACACCCTGATCGCGTATTGGTACCACTTTGCGATCATGTTCGAGGCGTTGTTCATTCTGACCACGATCGACACCGGCACGCGCATCGGGCGGTTTCTTTTGCAAGAGCTGCTCGCGCGCGTTCGACCGGAGTTCGGGCGCACGAGTAGCGTGGCCTCCGGCGTGGGCTCGACACTGGCCATCGTCGGCGGCTGGACCTACTTCATCCTCACTGGCAACATTTCCACGATTTGGCCGATGTTCGGCATCGCCAATCAGCTATTGGCCTGCACGGCGCTGTGCGTCGGTACGACCGTGATTTTACGCGAATCGTCGCGGCGGAAGTACGCACTCGTCACCGTGTTCCCGCTGCTGTTCGTGAGCACGACCACGATTACCGCGGGCGTGCAGAGCCTGTACGGCATCTATTATCCAATGACGCAGGTGGCTGCGACGCGCGTCACTGGCTTCGTTAATTTGGTGGTGACCAGTGCGCTGCTCGTCGGCGTCGCGCTCGTCATCGCAGGGAGCGCGCGTCGCTGGTTGACCATGCTCAAGAGCCCCGAGGGTTACGCGGTGCCTGGATAAATCAATCATGGGCGGGGGGCCGCCGGATAGCGAAGCGTTGAGCTACTTCTGAGAGAGGTGCGCTCTTACCCGACGAGCGCCGAGAGGGGCGTCGCGGTCGCTCGCAGGCGCCGGCAGCGCTAACGGAAACGCTGCGCCCGAACGGCCGCCTTGCAGGCACAGCTGATCACGGCGATGCCATGGCCGCCGTAGGGCTACTCGCACGGTGCGCCGCCGAACACGGCGTCGCACTGCGTCTCATCTTCGGCTGCGCGCTGCAGCGCCAAGAGCCGGCATCCGAGCGTCGCCGGCTCGCTTTCGGCCTGAACGACCGAGTACTTGCCGCCCACCTCGAGATCCGCGCATTTTGCCATGCAATCATCGCGGTCGGTGAAGTTTTCCGCGAACTGCGCGCTGCACACTTGCACCGAGATGTCGCAGTACGAGTCGCAATTGCCGGTCTTCGAGTCGCCACACACGCCGGCGCCGCCGGGGCCGAGGTGCGGGCAATGCGTGACCGCATCGTTCATCGCGTTGTACGTGTGATACTTGCGGCAGCCGAGCGTATTTTGCCCTTTGCTGTCGGTGTTCGCTCCAGGGTCGAAGTACTGGCAGAGCGCGTTGCACTGCGCTTCGCTCTCGTAAACCTGGAAGTCGCCGGTGCACACGTGCGAGACGAGCTTGCAGAAATCGCCGCAGTCGGGCGGGCGCGGCGGCTTCAGCGCGTCGTTGTTACACCACTGAGTGGGGTTGGCGAGCTGGGCGTGGCCGCAGTGATAGCTCGGATCGGTCTCGGCGGCGCTCACGTGCACCAGGCGACACTGCAGCGTGTCCCCCTCGTGGTCGTCAGTCGCCTGCAAATTGCCGTCGTCGCGAAGCCCGAGGCATTTCTGTTCGCAGTTCGTCTGTTCGGGCTCCGCGCTACAAATCTGCCCGAACAGAAAGCAATAGGCTTGGCACTCGGTGCCGCACCAGTTGCCGCCCCCGGGGCCCGCCCGCTGACACTCGATATCGGCTTCGCCGTCGGCCGCCTTCTGCGCAGCATCGAAGCGGCACGCGACGCTGTTGTCGTTGCCGCGCTCGTTCGGATCGCCGGGCGGAAGGTGCCGGCATACGCTCATGCAGTTGGCACGGGAAGCGTACACCTTGTTCGCGTCCGTGCAGTTCGCCATCACGGTGTCGCAGAACGTGCCGCAAGGGCCGAGCTCGTAGTCATCGATGCCGGCGAGCGATTGGCAGCTGGCGGCCAGCAGCGCCGCGGCCGGTAGCAGCAGCGCGCACAGGATGCGCGAGAAACCCGGTAGCGAGCGCGCTTTCACAGCTGCCCTCCGAGCGCCAGACCGACCTCGTTACTGCTGACATAGGGCACGGCCCGGATGCCTGTTTCATGCGGCGAAGGGGCGAGGAAGAACAGCAGCGCGCCTCCGACCAAGCTTGCCCCACCCGCGACGAACGCGATGTTCGAGATCGTCGCGGCCGTGTTGGCGTCCTTGGTTTTATCCAGATCCGCTTGCTCCTGACAGATGGAGCGCGCGCAGCTTTCGTCCTTGGCGTCGTTGATTTGCGATATCGCCTTGAGTCCAAAGAAAGAGCCGACTCCGAGCCCCACCACACCGACGCCGCCCAGCACCAGCCCCACGGTCTTGAGCGAGCTGCCGCTCGGTGGCTGGGTAGCGGGGGGAGGCGTGCTGGTCGTCGGTGTCGGCGTCGCAGTGCTGGCGGGTAGAGTTTGTGCGGTCGGGGTGGCTGGCACCGCGGGCTCGACTCCAACGGGCGGAGCGGGTTGCTCTCGCAGTTGTGGGATCGACACGTCGTAGCGTTTGCCGGCCTCGATCTGCAGCACGATGCTGTACGTGTCGTGTCCGTCAGCGCTCACTTCGAGCTTGGACTCGCCCGGGTCAGCGGGCGTTGCGATGCCGAACACGCCCGCGCCGAGCTCCGCCGAGCCAAGCCGCACCTTGAGGCCCTTGAGCTCGCTGACCTCGCGCGGGACGCGCAGCGTGACGTAGGAGAGTTTCGCTTCGAGTCGGCTAGCGCGCTGCTTGGCGTTCTTTTCTCGGTCGGTTTGACCAGCGGCGCCGGCGCTCGACGCGGCCTCGCGAAACGTGGCCCAAGCGCTGGCGGTTTTGCCGAGCTTCTCGTAGCACTCGGCCAGATACAGCAGCGTTCCGATACCTGGATCGACGCGCTGGCTATCCTCCAGCTTCGGGCACGCTTCAGCGAAGCGGTTGGCTTTCATCAGCTTCAGGCCGTCGTCGAACAAAGCTTCGGCGGCAGCCTTTTGTGAGGCGTTCGTGTCAGCCTGCGCAGGGTGGACCGAGAAGAGTGGAACGAGCGTGCTCGAGAGCACGAGCAGCCGGAGGCTCCGCCGGATCATGAAACGGAACCCTAGTCGGGCGCGGGCCTGCGGTCACCCGTTACTTGCTACTTGCGACCGCCGAAGTCGCTGAGACCGCCGACCGGTTTTGGTGCAGGGGCCGGCGCGTTTGCTGCGGGCACGTTCGGTGCGGGTGCCGCTTTCGGCAAAGCAGGCGCAGGCCGCGCCGCACCAGGCAGCAGCGCTGCTGCAGCAGGTTTCGCTGCGGCCACGGGTTCGACGACGGGGGGCGTGCCCGAACCCGGAGCAGCGGGCACGGCCGCTGCGGAAGTCGCCTGGGTTTCGGCTGTCACCGCGGCTGGGGCTGGTGCGACCGCTGCGGGCGCAGCTTGTTTCGGTGGTTCACCGGGATCCGGCGCGGCGGCGGCGACGCTGGCAGCGGAATTGCTTGGCGCTGCGGCTTCTCGCGGATCCGCGCGTAAGTGCAGAGCTCCGCCCACGAAGAGTCCGATTACCGAAGCGGCCGCCAGGGAAACCCAAAGCGCTTTGCGTCGTCGTCGCTGTTCTGGTTGCACTTCAGCCCCCCAGGAAGCCGCTGTCTTACCATTGGTTGCGATCAGCGGCGCGCGCTCCGCTTCGATGGGGACGTAGTGCGGATGCCCCGCCTCCGGCGTGGTCGGAGGCGCGCTCTCCGCGCCGGATTGCCCCGAGGCCATGTCGTAATAGGACGGCCCGCGAATGCTCTCCGGCGCGCCGAGTATCACGCCTCGCGCGCGCTCCGCGTGGATGCGCGCCGACGGCGGCGCGAACGGCGACAGCGCATCCGCGAGCGTGCTCACGTTCTGATAGCGGTCGGCGGGGTCCCGCTCCAGGCAGCGCAAGATGACGGCCTCGAGTTCCAGCGGCAAATCGCCGCGGTAACGCGAAGGTGGCGTGGGCGGATCTCGAAGCAACATCGCGCAGAGCTCTGCCACCGAGCGCGCATCGTACGGCGTATGCCCGGTCAGGAGCTGAAACAAGATCGCGCCAAGTGCCCAGATGTCCGCGCGGCAGTCGATCGTCTTGGTCGAGCGAAGCTGCTCGGGTGACATGTACAGCGGCGAGCCGATGATCATGCCCGTGCGTGTCAGGCCGACTTCGCTGACCGCGTTGGTCGAATCGCCGACCGTCTTCGAAACACCGAAGTCGAGCACCTTGACGATGCGCGAGCGATCCGCGCGCCGCGAGATGAACAGGTTCGCGGGCTTCAGGTCGCGGTGCACGACTTGCGCGGCGTGCGCTTCGGCGAGCGCCTCGATCGCCTCGAGCACGTAGCCCACCGCTTCGCTGACTGGCAGCGGACCGCGGGCCGTGAGCTCCTCTTCCAGGTTTTGCCCATCGAGCAGCTCCATCACCATGTAGGGCAAGCCGCTGTCGAGGTTGCCCACGTCGAGCACACGCGTGACGTGTTCGCTGCGGATCTTGGCGGCTGCTCGCACTTCGCGCCGGAAGCGCTCGAGCGCGTCGCGCGCGCCCAGCACGCCGGGGTTCAGGAACTTGATGGCGACCGGCTGGTCGAGCTCGAGATTCCAGCCGGCGACCACCACGCCCATGGTTCCTGCGCCGAGCGGACGATCGACTCGGTAGCGGCCGGCTATCAACGTACCGGCGGGGACGGGCATCTCGAGCATACGGGTCCGGCAGTATCGCACGAACTTGGTTCTTGCCGCTCTGTGAGTGTTGTCGGGTTCGGGGGCCGAAATTGGACTATTTGTCAATAATTTCAGGTGTTTGTGCGTTGGTAACGAGCGCGCACTTTCCGTGCTTTGTGGACGCTTGGCGCGGGAAAACGGCCCCAAGCGCCGATGCGGCCCGTGTTTCGTGCGGCTTTCGCCATCGCGCTTGTGGGGGATCAGGTGCCGCGAGATCATCGCTTCCGAAAGCCCCATGATGAGCGATCCCCCGCCGAGCGTGCGCTTCTCCCACGAGACGGCTGAATCGAAACGACTTTCGGAAGACGCCAGCCGCAGAGCGAATTGGAAGCGTTGGGGGCCGTATCTCTCGGAGCGTCAATGGGGCACCGTGCGCGAGGACTACTCCGAGGGCGGCGGCTGCTGGGAATACTTCCCCCACGACCAAGCCCGCAGCCGCGCGTACCGCTGGGGCGAGGACGGCTTGCTCGGCTTCTGCGATCGACAAGCGCGCTTGTGTTTTGCGCTCGCGCTCTGGAACGGGCGCGACCCAATCTTGAAGGAGCGTTTGTTCGGGCTCACCGGTCCCGAGGGCAATCACGGGGAAGACGTCAAGGAGTGTTACTACTACTTGGACGCGACGCCGACGTCGTCGTACTTGAAGGCGCTCTACAAGTATCCGCGAGCGGAATACCCGTACGCCCGTTTGGTCGAGGAGAACCGCCGGCGTGGGCGGAACGAGCCAGAGTTCGAGCTCATCGATACGGGCGTGCTGGAAAACGACGACTACTTCGACGTCATTGCGGAGTACGCCAAGGCCTCCGAGGACGACATTCTGATTCGCATCACCATCGCCAATCGCAGCGCGCAGGAGGCGGTCGTACATCTGTTGCCGACGCTGTGGTTTCGCAACACTTGGTCGTGGGGACGAAATAGCGAAGGCTACGGGGACAAGCCTTTGCTGCGCGCGGCGGGGCCAAACGCCGTGCGCGTCGAGCACTCTGCGCTGCCAAATCTCGTGTTTTCTCTCGATCCCGAGGCGGGGGAGCAACATTTGCTCTTCACCGAGAACGAGACGAACAGCGAGCGCCTGTTCGGGATACCGGGCCCGAGCGCCTACAGCAAGGACGCCTTCCATCGTTACGTGATCGAGGGAGAAGCGGGCAGCGTGAACCCGAATCAGTGCGGCACCAAGGTCGCGGCGCACTACGCGCTGCGCGTCCCGCCACGCGGCAAGCGAGTGGTGCGCGCGCGTTTGCGAGCAGGCGAGCTGACCCCCGCGTTCGGCGCGGCGTTCGACGAAGTGTTCGAGCGGCGCATTCGAGAGGCGGATGAGTTCTACGAGTCGATCTCGCCGCACACCGCCAGTGTCGACGAGCGCGCGGTGTCGCGTCAGGCTTACGCGGGGCTCTTGTGGTCGAAGCAGTTTTACCACTACGTGCTCGAGCACTGGCTCGAGGGCGACCCGGCGCAGCCGAATCCTCCCGCGGCTCGTAAGCGCGGGCGCAATTGGGAGTGGAAGCACGTCTACTGTCGCGACATCATCTCCATGCCCGACAAGTGGGAGTACCCCTGGTTTGCGGCCTGGGATTTGGCCTTCCACATGGTGCCGTTCGCGCGCATCGATCCGGAGTTCGCGAAGTCGCAGCTGCTCTTGATGCTGCGCGAGTGGTACATGCATCCGAACGGGCAGATGGCCGCGTACGAGTTCGCGCTCTCCGACGTGAACCCGCCCGTGCACGCCTGGGCGGTGTGGCGCGTGTACAAGATCACCGGGGCTCGCGGTCAGCGCGACCGGCTGTTCTTGGCGCGCGCGTTCCAGAAGCTGCTCTTGAACTTCACCTGGTGGGTCAATCGCAAGGATATGGCGGGAAATAACCTGTTTTCGGGCGGATTTCTGGGGCTCGACAACATCGGCGTCTTCGACCGCTCGCAGCCGCTGCCCACGGGCGGTCACCTCGATCAGGCCGACGGCACCGCCTGGATGGCGTTCTACAGCGCGACCATGCTGTCGATGGCGCTCGAGCTAGCGCAAGACGATCCTTCGTACGAGGATCTGGCCTCCAAGTTTTTCGAACACTTCGTGGCCATCGTCGACGCCATGAACACGGTTGGTGGAACGGGCCTGTGGGACGAAGGCGACGGCTTCTACTACGATCGCTTGAACTACGCGGGCGGCACCATTCCGCTGCGCACGCGCTCGATGGTGGGCGCGCTGCCGTTGATCGCGGTCGAGGTGCTGGAAGAAGAGATCATCGAAAGACTGCCCGGTTTCAAGAAGCGCATGGACTGGTTTCTGGTGAATCGCAGCGACCTGTCGCGACACATCGCCTACGACGAGCTCGCGGGGTCGGCGCACGGTTTGCGCTTGTTGGCAGTGCCTTCGCGCGCTCGCCTCGAGCGCGTGCTCGGTTACCTGCTCGACGAGGCCGAGTTCCTTTCGCCCCATGGCCTCCGTTCGCTGAGCCGCGTTCACAAGGACCGTCCGTACGTGTTTGGCGCGGGCGGCAGCGAATATCGCGTGGACTACGTGCCGGGGGATTCGAACACGGGGCTGTTCGGCGGCAACTCGAACTGGCGCGGACCGGTTTGGTTCCCCCTGAATTACCTGATGGTCGAAGCGCTCGAACGCTACCATCACTACTACGGGGACTCGCTGACCGTGGAATGCCCCAAAGGCTCGGGGCGATTCTTGAACTTGAAGCAGGTCTCGGAAGATTTGGCGGCGCGCCTGGCCAGCCTGTTTCTACCGCAGAACGGCGCGCGCCCCTGCCACGGCGACGACCAGCGCTACGCCAACGATCCGCACTTTCGCGACCTGGTGCTGTTTCACGAATACTTTCACGGGGACAACGGCAAGGGCATCGGCGCGAGCCATCAAACCGGCTGGACCGCGCTGGTGACGCGCTGTTTGGAAGCGACTGCTCGAGCGCGCAGCCACGGCGCAGCCAAAGGCTGAACGGCAACACTCGATGGCAGCGCTCGTCGACAGCGAGACCGAATGGCTGGAGGCCGACGGCCTCGGCGGCTTTGCGAGTGGCACGACCTGTGGCATCGCCACGCGCCGCTATCATGCGCTGCTGTTGGTGTCGGCGCGGCCCCCCTCCGAGCGCTTCGTGCTCGTGAACGGCTTTACGGCTTGGCTCGAAACGGCCGGAGGCGCGCTGCAGCTCACGCGCCACCACTACGCGCCCGGCGTGACCACCGAGGCCCAGGCGTCGGTCGAGAGCTTCGAAAGCGAGCCCTGGCCGACCGTTCGCTACCGCACGCGAAGCGGGCTGACTCTCAGCCAAGAGATCTTGGTCGAGCGCGGCCGCCCACTCGTCGTGCTCCGGTTTCATTTGGAGACTCCAACCAAAGGGGTGACGCTGTGTGTTCGTCCGTTGCTTTCAGGGCGCGACTTTCACTCGACCCACCACGAAAACGCTGCATTTCGCTTCGAGCCGGGGACCGATCGCGGGCTGTGCGTATGGGCTCCGTATCCGGGCGTGCCTGCCATTCGCAGTTGGTCGAACGGCGAGTATCGGCATGCGCCGGACTGGTACCGGCGCTTTCGCTACGCGGAAGAGCAGCGGCGCGGCCTCGACTGCGACGAAGACTTGGCTGCGCCTGGCGTACTGCGCTTCGACCTCGGGCGCTCGGACGCGCTTTGGCTTCTTTCCGCGAGCACACCCGGTGCACCCGAGCTCTCGGCCGACGGCGCCGAAGCGTATTGTCGCGACCTTCTCGAGCGTGAACGGGCGCGCCGCGTCGCGTATCCGAGCGCGCTCGAGCGCGCCGCCGATGCTTACGTCGTTGCGCGAGGCGACGGGCGCAGCGTGATCGCGGGCTACCCGTGGTTTTCGGATTGGGGGCGCGACACGTTCATCGCTTTGCGCGGTCTGTGCCTGGCCACGGGTCGGCTCGAGGCCGCGCGCGGCATTCTCGTGAATTGGTCTGGGCTGGTCTCGGAGGGCATGCTGCCGAATCGCTTTCTCGAGCACGGCAGCGAGCCCGAGTACAACTCGGTTGATGCGTCGCTCTGGTACGTGATTGCCGCTTCGGAGCTATTGCGTCATCCACGAGCGACGGGCGTGGTCTCGCTTGCCGACGCGCGCGCGCTACGCGCGGCCATTTCCGAAATCATCAGCGGCTACGTGCGTGGGACCCGTTTCGGCATTCGCTGCGACGCGGATGGCTTGCTGAGCGCGGGCGAGCCTGGCTCGCAGCTCACCTGGATGGACGCCAAGGTGGGGGACCACGTGGTCACTCCACGCTCCGGAAAGCCGGTCGAGATTCAGGCGTTGTGGGTCAATGCGCTGCACTGCGCGGCCGAACTTTCACCGGAGTTTCCACGCCTACTCGCGCGTGCTCGGCAGAGCTTCGAAGTCCGCTTTTGGAACGCCGAGCTCGGCGCGCTGTATGACGTCATCGACGTCAATCACCGCCAGGGTGACGTCGATCCGACGATTCGCCCAAACCAGATTTTCGCAGCCGGTGGGCTGCCGATCACGCTGCTCTCCGAAGAGCGCGCGCGCCGCGTCGTCGACCTGGTCGAGCGGCAGCTCTGGACGCCACTCGGGCTGCGCTCGCTCAGCCCGCAACACGCGCACTACGCGCCGCAGTATCGAGGCGGCGTGCGTGAACGCGACGTCGCCTATCACCAGGGCACGGTCTGGCCCTGGCTGATGGGGCCCTTCGTCGAGGCGTGGGTGCGAAGTCGCGGCGGCGCGCCGGAGTCGAAATCCGAGGCACGACGCCGGTTCCTTTTGCCGTTGCGGGAGCACCTGAGTCACGCGGGCATCGGCCATGTTTCCGAGATAGCGGATGCAGAGCTGCCGCATGCGCCACGTGGCTGCCCGTTTCAGGCGTGGTCGCTGGCCGAGCTCTTGCGACTGGAACTCCTGTTGCGCGAGTAACCTACCAGGGGAGCACGCCCACCGCGCGGATCGCGACCAATGCCGAGACTTTCGCGGCCGAGTAGACGATGCCCTGCCCGTCGACCACGAACTCGTTACGAACCAGCGGAAATAAGGCGGTTGCAGCGAGTTCGAGGCCGAGCGCGCCGAAGTCTTGGCTGAACGCGAGCTCGGCCGGCGCGGCGAGCCAATTGCGGGTGAGTCGCTCGTTGGTCGTGTAGCCGCTCGCTTCGGCGCGCTGCGCGCCAGCGTAGAGTCCGGAGCAGGCATCCAGACGTCGGCCCCAACTGCTGTCCGTGGGTTGCGCGAGCGCGAGCGCGAAGCAAGCGCGTGCGGTGCCGGCAAACAGCCGCTCGCGCACGTTGCCGGGCCCGAGCGAGAGTGTTCGTGGAAAGGCCCACAGCCCGCCGAGCCCGGCCCGGAAGCGACCGAGCTCGAGGCCGCCTTCGACTCCCAGCACCGGCGCGGCCGGGCTCACCACGCCGAACAAAGCGCCCGCACCGAGCGCGAGACGTACTCGTGCCTCGGCACGGTGCCCGGGGCTCGCGACCGACGCGGTTCGCGTGGTTTCGGGCCTGGCCGAGCTTGCGGGCGCCACTGCCGGCGAATTCGCTTCTGTCTGGGGCTCGGAGTCGAGCAAGAGCGCGAGCGTTATCGCCGTGGCTTGCGCGAGGGAAGCGCAGCTCTCGTCATGTGATTCAATGAGGCGAGTACTGCCGTCCGCGGCGCGGATGGTCGCGCTGAGCGTGCCGCCAGTTCGCGCAAACGCGATACGATACGCGACGTTCGACGGGGTTTTGGCGCTGCCCCGCACGCCGGCCAGGCGCGCCTCGAGCTCGCTCGCGCTCGGACAGTCTGCCGCGTCGGCAGAGCGCTCCACGCTGAGCACTTCGCTGTTTTCCGCGGCAAGGGCGGGGCCGGTGAGGCCCGCGGTCAGGAGCAGCGCGCCAAGGCTCCTGTCAAGAGTGCGCATCGACGAGGGCCGCAGTGTCGCACTTCGACCGCAAAAGTCTACCTGGATGCCGGCGCGGGACGCATTCGTGAGATTTTGTGATCGCGGAGCCCTGCCTGCGCCCACACAGCACCGAAGTGCTAGGTTTTCGAAGCGAACGCCCACCCCTCGAGCGATGAGCCCGCCCGACGAATTTCGCGCCCTGTACGAAGCCCATTTCGACTTCGTGTGGCGATCTTTGCGCCGGCTCGGCGTGCGCGACGCAGACGTGATGGACCTCACCCAGCGCGTCTTTCTCACCGCGCATTTCAAACTCGCGGAGTTCGAAGGACGCTCCCGGGTCTCGACCTGGCTGTTCGGCATTTGCCGCAATTTGGCCAGTGACTATCGCCGCTCGGCACCGGTGCGGCGGGAAGTGGCGACCGACGCGGCCGAGCTCGACTCTGCCGTGGCGCTGCACGGTTCGGATGCCTTCACGTCCCAGGCCACCCGCGCCCGCCTGGCCGAAGCTTTGCTCGACAAATTGCCCGAGCCGCAGCGCGTCGTGTTCGTGCTGTTCGAGCTGGAAGAGATGTCGGGCGACGAAATCGCGGAGCTGCTCGAAATTTCGGTGGGCACCGTGCGCTCGCGGCTGCGGCTGGCACGGGAGGCCTTGCGACGTCACTTGAAGCGAGTACCTGACGGTGCCGCATCGGTTCGAAAGGAAGCGGTCGGATGACCCGGGACCCCGAGCGAATTCTCAGTGTTGGTGGCGGCGCAGATCCTCTCGAGCGCGCCCTGCTCGAAAGCATCCACGACGTGTCTCCAGGCGCTCATGACAAGGACGAGGCGTGGGCACGAATCGCGGCTCAGTTGGGCGCGGGCGCGCTCGCGGTGGGCGGAACAACCGCGGTGGCGAGCCAAGCCGTCGGCGCCACTGCAAAGACAGGGCTCGTTGCCGGAATCTCACAATCGCTCGCGACCAAGCTTGCCGCCTTCGCAATTTTGGCCGGAAGTGGGGCTTTCGTCGCGGCTCGACAGCTACAGCCGTCGAGTTCTGCCGCTGTTCGCTCCGTAACCGCGGGTACCGCCAGCGCGCGTGCGGCCTCGCCCTCCGAACGTGCGCCGGCGCTCGCCGCGCCGGCCGCTTCCGCATCCGAGGCAGCCGCTGACGTTGCGCCGCTCGGAATCGCGCCAAGCGACGCGGACTCGACCGCGCGAGGGAGCGCCCTCGACGCGACGCAGCCTGGGCGCACGGCGGCTCAACGAGCCCCGCGCGACGACATCGCTCGAGAAAGCGCGCTCTTGGCGGCAGCGCGCGCCGAGCTGCGCCGCGGGGACGCGAAAGCCGCCGGCGCGACGCTCGCACGCTTGCGCGCCGAGTTTCCGAAGGGCGCACTGGGGCAAGAGCGTGAAGTGCTCTCGATCGAGGTGCTTTCGGCTCAGGGTAACGCTGCGCTCGCCAAGCGCCGTGCGCAGAGCTTCGTGCTTTCGCACCCCAATAGCCCGCACAACGCGGCGCTCTCGCGGTTCTTGGCGAGCGAGTGATCTTGGCATGCTCGAAGGGCGCGTGGCTCGAGCACGCGGCACGGAGAGAGCGAAAGCGCCCTTGGCATGCGCTGCTTTGCCTCGGCTTTCTCGCGGCCTGCAGCCCACGAGTGACTTCGGTCGGAACTTGGGTCGAAGCAGACGATTCGTTCTACCTCGAAGCCGAAGCGGGCGAGCTTTCGGGCGGGTTTAGCGCGGCAGCGGACACGCAGGCTTCGGGTGGTCGCTATTTGAGCCCGCCCGTCGCTGTGACATCGGATGAGCAGCCGGGGTCTGCGCTGGCTCGCTACGCGATGTCGATCCCGGCGGCGGCGAGCTACGTTATTTGGGGGCGCATTCGCTCACCGGGCGCATCAGAGAATCGTTTCTGGTTTCAGGTCGACGGCGGCACGTGGTTCAAATGGCGTATCAGCGTGGGCGACATTTGGTATTGGGACGCGCTGCACGACGATACGCACTACGGGCAGCCGCTCGAGTTCGCGCTGAGCGCGGGCGCGCACGAGCTCTCGATCGCCAACTGCGTGCCGGGGGTCGCGCTCGATCGCCTGTATTTCACTGCACAGGGTGATACTCCGCCGGGCAACGAGACGAGCTGCAATCCGCCGCACTCGATCGAGCTGAATGGCGCTTGCCTACCGAGCTGCGGCTCGCTGGGGGGCACGACTTGCGGCCCGATCGCATGCATGAATCGAGAGCTCTTACCGGCGTACGATTGCGACGTCTGCTGTCGAATTGCGCCCTAGCGCGATGATTCCTGCGCGCGCGGTCGTAGCGACGTGCAAATGGTCTCGCAGTGAGAAAGAAGGCCGCCCGAAAATAGAGTGATCGCGCGCGGCGGGTGCCTCCACGCAGGGCCAAGCCATGACGACGAGTGCGATGCGCGACCAGTGGATCGGGAAGGGGCGCGGGCCGGTGTTGGTCGCGAAGTTCGTGGGTAGCCTGGCTCTTTGGGTGGGGATCAGCGGGTGTACGGGGGTTATCGAGGGAGCGGGGGAGACGGCGAGCGGAGGCGCGGAAATGGTGGGTGCGGGTGGGGGAGTTGGAGCGGGTTCGGGAGCGGGAGCGGGAGTGGGTTCGGGAGCGGGTTCGGGAGCGGGTTCGGGAGCGGGAGCAGGTTCGGGAGCGGGAGCGGGTTCGGGAGGATTGGGAACGGGATTGGGAGGATCGGGTTCGGGGGGTGCGGCAGGAGGGCGGGCTTCGGGTTTCAAGTGTGCGAATGGCAGAGTGGATCCGGGGCCGGCTCCACTCTTGCGACTATCGCGGCTTCAGTACCTGAACACGGTTCGCGATTTGGTGGGCGATGTGCCGAATCTTGCGGAGGCGTTCGCGAATGCGAGCGAGCCGTCGTCGTTTGGGCTGCAGCAGCCGGATGTGGCGCAAGTCGAGCTCGAACAATATCAAACGGCGGCGAACACGATCGCGGCCGCGGTGGTCGCCAACGCTGCCAAGCTGAGCGCGCTTTCACCCTGCGCCGCTGGGGCCGTGAAGAGCGATTGTGCCGCGAATTTCGTGCGCAATTTTGGGTCGCGCGCTTACCGCGCTCCGGTCACCGACGAGAGCGATGTCGCCGCGCACCTTTCGCTTTACGATGCGGGCGCCAAAACCAGTCATGAGCACGGGCTCGAGTTGGTGCTGCGCGGCATGCTGCAGTCGCCGCGTTTTCTATACCGCGTGGAGCTCGGCAGCAGCGAGAAGGCGGGTGAAAGCGCGGTCAAGCTCTCACCCTACGAGCTCGCGACACGGCTCTCGTACGCGCTCTGGGATACGCTGCCCGATGACGCGCTGACGCGCGCGGCGAGCTCGGGGGCGCTCGCGAGCAAGGTCGACGCGGCCGCGCAGCTCGAGCGAATGCTGGCAGACCCTCGCGGAGCGACGCTCTTGCGGCGTTTTCTGGAGCGTTTCATTCATCTCGCGAACGTCGACGCGCTGGTCAAGGACGGCGCAGCGTATCCGGACTGGTCCTCCGCTAGCTTGCGGAGCGCGCTCAAGGCGCAGGCCAGCGCGTTCTTCGACGACGTTCTCGCCAAACAAAACGGGAGCCTCAACGCGCTCCTCACCTCTTCGAAGGTACTCACGAACCAAAAGCTCGCGGGCTACTACGGCGCCAACGGCAGCTCCGCGTTCGTGGCGATCGATTGGAACCCGAGCGCTACATCGGGCCTGCTTACGCTGCCGGCGCTGCTCGCGTTGGGAGCCAAGCCGAACGAGAGCTCGCCCATCTATCGCGGGAAATTCGTGCGAGAATCGCTGTTTTGTCAGGAGCTACCGGCGCCGCCGCCCGACGTGCCGCGGGCGCCGGACGTGACCCCCGGGGTTTCGACGCGCGAGCGGCTGCGCGAACACGAGGTGAATCCGGTCTGCCAGGGCTGTCATACTTTGATCGACCCGATCGGTTTCGGCTTCGAGAACTTCGACGCGGTTGGCCGCTATCGCACGAGTGACGGCGGTGCGCCCGTGGACGCGCGGGGCCAAGTCACGGGCACCGCCGAGATCGATGGGGCGTTCGACGGGGTCGTCGAGCTCGGTCAGAAGCTCGCGCAGAGCACGTTGGTGAAAGAGTGTGTCACACGCCAGTGGTTCCGTTTCATGCTCCAGCGCTTCGAGCAGGAAGCGGACGGGTGCTCCATGCTCGCCATCTCCAGCGCGTTCCTCGCGAGCGACGCGAGCCTCAATTCTCTGCCGCGCGCGCTAGTCGAGAGCGACGCTTTCCTCTATCGCCGTCCCTTCTCCGTCACGGAAAAACCATGACCGAATCACGCCCGTTAGACTCTCGCACCGCCTTCAACCGCCGCCGTTTGCTCGGTGGGTTGGGCGCGCTGACCGTGGCCCTCGCCAGCCCGATCTGGCGCACCGCCACGGCCTTTGGCCAAGACGCCAAGACCGCCGGGGCGCGGCGCTTCATCGGCCTATTTTCCGCGAACGGCACGATCGCGTCCGAGTTCTTTCCGAAGGACAATAACCTCACTCTCGGCAAAATCCTGGCTCCGCTCGCGGCACATGTCTCGAAGTTGATGGTGCTGAAGGGCGTCCACATGAACTCGACCGTCGAGGATCAACTCGGCACGCCGAGCGCGAACAAGCCTGGAGGTCCGCACATGAAGGGCCCGGGCGCCATGCTCACCGGTGGCTCGCTCATGGCGGGCAGCTTCACCGGCTCCGGGGGCCCGGCGGGGTACGCCGATCGCATTTCGGTGGATCAGTTCATCGCGGGTCGCTTCGGGACGGCTACTCGCTTTCCGTCGCTCGAGTTCGGCGTGCGCATCGAAGGGCAAGAACCGCTGCGGGTCATTTCGTATCGCGGGGCGAACCAGCCGAATACCGCGGTCGACGACCCCTTCGCGATGTACAAGCGCATCTTCGCGGACGCAGATCTCACGAGCACCCAGCTGGCCCAGGCGCTGGCCGAGCGACGCAGCGTGCTCGACTTTCTGAAGGCCGATTTAGCCAGGCTCTCCGCCCGCGTGAGCCCGGCGGACAAGGCGCGTCTGGACGCGCACCTCACCGGCATCCGCACGATGGAGCAACAACTCACGAGCGTGTCGTCGCAGTGTACGCCGCTCACCATGCCCGCAAAGATGGACGTGCGCGCGATGGAAAACTATCCAGTCGTCGCTCGTCTGCAATCCGACCTGATGCTGCTCGCGCACAGCTGCGATCTCACCCGCGTTTCCACGCTGATGTGGGCCAACGCCGACAGTTGGCAATACTACCCATGGGTCGGCGTGAACGAAGAGCACCACGAGCTTTCGCATGCCGGGGACGACGACCAAGCGGCGATCGAGAAGCTCATCAAGATCAACGTCTGGCACGCGCAGGAAGTGGCGTACCTGCTCGATCGCCTGAAGGCCATGCCGGAAGCCGACGGCGGAACGTTCCTGGACAACACCGTGCTGCTCTGGGGCAACGAGCTCGGCGCAGGGAATACGCACACGTACAAGAACATTCCCTGGCTATTGGCCGGTGGGGCCGGTGGCTACTTCAAGATGGGCCGCTACCTGCAGTTCAAGGATCAGCCACACAACAATCTGTTGGTGTCGGTGTGCAACGCCATGGGCTTCGCGGACGTCACGAGCTTCGGCATCCCTGGCGTGTGCACCGGGCCACTCGCTGGGCTGACCGCGTAGTCGCCCGTCGAAGGCGCCCTCGCCGCCGCGCTAGCGGTGTGAGTCGAGCTCCGCCGGCGTGGCGGGGGCGGATGACCCGCGCGAGCTCGGCGGGCGCGACTGCAGCGCGAGGCGATAGGCCGCACAGCGCTCGATGAAGTTCGCGGTGCTCTTCGGCATCTGCACCCGCGCGCGAGCGATGTACGAAATCAATTCCTTGGCGTCGTGGAGCAGCTGCACACCCTGAGCCACCAGCTGTTCGTTCCGCGAAAGCTCGTCGCCTTGCACAGGATGGAACGCGGCCAGCTTTTCACCGGCCACCACGAACGACGTCCACACGTCGAAAATGTCCGATTCGGTGCGCAGCGTTTCCGCCTTCAGCTTGGCCGCATCGGCGAACTCACGCAAAAGCCCTTCGATGCCGCTAAAAGTGCGGACGCCGCTGAACGTCGTCAGCAAAGCATCGCGCAGATCGTCGATCGAACGCAGCGTGTGCGCGATCTTGATGTAGCGGCTCTTGTAAAACTCTTCGATCGGGAACGCGAAGGCCTTGAACGGCTCCCCCCACAGCTCGTCGATGCCCTCTTCACCGCTTCGATGCAGCACCATCTTGCCGAGCGCGAGCGCTTCCTGCAGATGCCGCCCGCATTGACGCATCAGCGGGTTGTCCGACTCGATGGTCACACCGAGCGCCTGGATCTCCACCAGCTTGGTGAAGATGTCGGTTGCGCGATTGAACACCGCGCCCGCCAGCATCGCGCCCAGCACGCGCTTGCGTTGCGGATCGCTCTCGGCCATGAAAGCCGCGCGCGCCTCTTCGAGACGCTTGCCCGGGACGTTCAGGCCGTACTCGACGTGGTTGAACAAGCGCCGAGTCAGCGCCTCGATCAACTCCTTCTTTGCGCGCAGCGTGTCTTCCGGCGCGCGGTAGGCCTTGATCCAGTAGCCGTCATAGTAGACGCGCAACCGGCCATTGATCTCACGCTCTGTCCCCCATGGTATTTCGGCTTCCATGGCTTTCCGCTTCGTCTGGGTGGGCACATAGCACGCTCGGCCGCTTCGCTCGACGGTTTCGCGCGAGCCGTGCAGTGTCACCCGACGGGCTTGCGTTCGGTCGGCCCACCAGCGCTGTATCGAACTGAGAAGGCCTGGGCCCTTGCTCGACGCGGCACCTCTGACTCGGCGCGCAGCTCGAAACATTCAGAAACCGCTTGGCCACCCTCCAGGTTGGGTGCCGGGACGGGTGAAACGGCGGAAAAGCGGCGAAAAACCAGACGAGCCAGGGGGGGGTCCGCTAAAGCGCTTGAATGCGTAGCGTGCTGCATTCACCCGCCGTGGCGCGACCGGGGCCGGGAGCGGGGCGAAGCGGCACGCTTCGAGCGTAGCGATGATGAATACCGCGCGACCCCGCACCGCTTTCCTCTCCGGCTGCCTGTGGAGAACGTGTTGGAGAGGGCGGATATCGGCGGCTGACGCCGGGCTTAGGCGGAACACGCCGCGCGCCCAGCCACGCGCCTGAGGCGAGGAACCCGTTTTCAGCGGCGAGTGACTGTTGTAGACGGCTCGCGATGACGACCCAAGCCGTTGCAGACAGCGCGAACAACACCGTGACCTTTGGTTCTACCGTCTACCAAATTCAGGCGCTCGGTGACGACCAGTACACGGTTTTGGTCGCGGGCGTTCCGGTTGGACGCATCGTGTATTCGTTCGGTGCGGCTAACGGCGTGCCCGAGGGCAACGCAGTTAGCGAGGACGACCTGACGAGCATCGGCGAAGCCTGGTTCGCAGCACTGGAGAGCTGAGCCTCGAGCCCATTCGCCAAGCCGATGAGCATTCGACGCCGGCGCTGAACGCCGCGCGACCGGAGCAGCGCGCAGCGTCTGCCACTTGAAGGAAAATGTGTGTGTCGCCCCGGCACGCGCACGACGCGCAGCTCGACCGTGCTCGCGTGCTAGGCTGGGCGTCGCGCTCGGCATGGTCGACTCCCACGCGCCTGTCCCTCCCGACAAGTACGCGGTCGGTGACGTGATCGCGGCCAAGTACCGCCTCGAGCGTTTGCTCGGTGAGGGCGGGCAGGCTTGGGTGTGGCAGGCGCGCAACCTGGCGCTCGACGCCAGTGTCGCGATCAAGGTGCTGCGCGGCGGCCCGAGCGGAGCGCCGCAGAGCAAACGGCTATTACAGGAAGCCCGCGCGGCGGCCAGCCTTGGGCACCCTGCCATCGTTCGCGTGTTCGACTTGGGCGAGGCCTCGAGCGGAGATCCGTTTCTGGTGATGGAGCTCTTGACCGGTGAGAGCCTCGCCGATCGCTTGGTCGAGCGCGGGCGCCTCTCAGCGGTGGACGCGATCCGCGTGCTGCTGCCGATCGCAGATGCGCTCGGCGCGGCGCACGCGAAAGGCATCGTGCACCGCGACCTCAAGCCGGACAACGTGTTTCTATCGCTCCATGGTGACGCGCTACAGCCGAAATTGCTGGATTTCGGCATCGTGAAGGTTCAACAGACCGCAAGCGATTGGCAGCAGCTGTCGACTCTCACGGGCTCGGTCGTCGGCAGTCCGGCCTACCTCTCTCCGGAGCAAGCCCGCGGTTCGAGCGACATCGATCAGCGTGTCGACGTCTGGGGCCTGTGCGTGACGCTCTACGAGTGCCTGACCGACGCGGTGCCGTTCCACGGCGACAACTACAACGCCCTGCTGCGCAGCATCGTCGAGGATGAACCGCAATCGATCCTGGATCACGGGGTAGACGAGCCCTCGCTCTGGCAAATCCTGAAGCGCGGCCTCGCCAAGTCTCGCGATGAGCGCTGGCCTTCGACGGTCGACCTCGGGCGCGCGCTCGCGCTCTGGGCAAGCGAACGCGGCGTCGTGGACGACGTCTGTCGGACTCCCCTGCAGAGTAAGTGGCTGGGCTCTCAAGGGACTGCGGCAAGTGCTGCGCTCGTCCAATCGAGTACGAAGCGCGGGCTCCTTCCCTTATTGGGCGCGGCCGCCTTGCTGAGCGCACTGCTGCTCTTCGGCCTGTTTTGGAGTTCTTCGCAAACACCCGCGGCTCGAGGCGCGGACCCAACTGTCCCCAAGCGCTCTGCAGAAGCTCAGCGCGTGGCCGCCGCTCCGCTGGTGTCAGAACCGATGCATTCTGCCCCGCTACCCGGGTCGTCGGCCCCGCCCGAAGCCACCAGTTTGACTGCGGGCGGCAACGCGGCGCTTTCCGTCGTGCCGGGCGCCAGCGCCAACGGGGCTCGTTCGGCTCGGCCCGCGGTGGATTCGACCTCGCGCAAACCGCTGGCCCCTCGAGCCAAAGCCAGCGGTGACCTTTATCTGATAAGTCCGTACTGATCAGATGATGCTCGCTGATTGCCCTCGGTTGCGACGGCTCGCGACGCTGGTCTTGTTGACCTTGTCGCAGAGCAGCCTCGCCCGCGCGCAAGCGGCGCCCAGCCAAGCGCCGGAGGAGCTGCGCCAGCAGGCCAAGGCAAGCTACGACCAGGGGGTGGTTGCCTACAACGCGGGGCGTTTTTTGGAGGCGGTCGAGCTGTTTCTCGCGGCCGACCGGACCCTGCCGAGTGCGGCGTTGTCGTTCAACGTCGCGCGCGCCTACGAGCAGCTGAAGATGACGGCCCTGGCCTTGCGGTTTTATCGTGACTACCTGCGTCGGGAAGCGGGGCCGGCGAACGCGAATACCGAAGCGGCGACCCTGCGCATCGCCGCGCTCGAGCGCGTTCTGATCGAGAGCGGGGTTCAACAGCTGACCGTGCTCTCGGTACCGGCGGGCGCCAGCCTGACCATCGATGGCAAGGCGCTCGGAGCGACGCCATGGACGGGCGAGCTCACCCCCGGCCCCCACCAGCTAGCGCTCGCAAGCACTGGCTATGAAGAGACCCTGCGGCAATTCGAGCTGCCGGCCGCGCACGCGCTCGAGTTGCGCGTTCCGCTAGGGCCGCGCTCTGGGGCACCTGCTGCTCCGCAGCCTTCGTCGACGACCTCGCCGCCGACACGCCCGCTCGCGGTACCACCTGCTTCCGAGCCTGCGCGTGCAAAGGGGTTCGGCCCCTGGCCGTTCGTTGCGCTCGGCGCGGGCGGCGCTGCGCTGCTCGTTGCGGGTGGCTTCGAGCTCTCGCGCCGCTCCGCCGAGAGTGACGCAGAGACCCCGGGGCTGCCCCAAATTGCCTATCGAGACCGCCTCGACGCGGTGCACAGCCGGGCCACGACCGCGCGCGCATTCGCTGCGGTGGGCGGTGTGCTTTCCGTGACCGGCGGAGTGTTGGTCTTCCTCGATCCCGCGCGCCGTGGCAGCCAGCGACAGAGCGCGGCTCTCGCCTGCGCTCCAAGCTCCTGCTTTGGCAGCTTCTCGTTGAGATATTGATGGCGCCGCGCTGTTCGCTCCTTCGCACGATCGGCTTTCGGCCGCGCTGGGCGGCGTTGCTGCTGCTCGGCGGCACCGTCGCCAGCGCGTGCGCAACGGACCTATCCGAAGAGCTCGCGGGCCGTCCGTGTGACGCTCAGCGGCGCTGCTTACTCGGCTACCACTGCAACGCGCAGAATCGCTGCGTCACCATGAACGATGCGGCCGGCGGCCAAGCCGGCTCTTCGTCGACCGAGGGCGGTCAGGCCGGTGAAGGCGGTCAAAACGGCCAAGGTGGCGATAGCGGAGGGATTCTATGCCGCGAGGGTGAGACCGTTTGCAAACGGCGCTGCGTCGTCTTGGACGAGGACGAGTCCAACTGCGGAAGCTGCGGAGCGACGTGCACCGCACCCCTCCACGGTACGCCGGTTTGCCTCGATCGCCGCTGCAACTTCGTATGCGACGAAGGCTTCGTCGCTTGCGGCGGAACCTGCGTTGCGCTCGGTAGTGACCCAAAAAACTGCGGAGAATGCGGCGTGCACTGCGCAGTCCCAGCGAACGGCTCGCCGAGCTGCGAGCGCGCCAACTGCGAAATCTCCTGCGATGCGGGCTTCGAACGTTGCGGGGACGTCTGCGCCAACCTGAACGACGACCCTGAACACTGCGGAGCTTGCGACGCGCGCTGTGTGCTCGGCAAGGTCTGTGTCGATGGCGTGTGCAGCGACGAATGCCCGGCAGGCCGAGTCCCGTGCGGCGGCGCGTGCGTCGACCTCGACTCGTCGAGCACCAACTGCGGCGCGTGCGGCACGGTCTGCGCGGCGCCGGGCAACGGAGTGGCTAGTTGCAACGAGGGCGAGTGCACGGTCGATTGCGCCTTTTCCGAGTGCGCATCTGGCTGCGTGGACACCGCGAACGACCCGGAAAACTGCGGCGTTTGTGGCAAAGTGTGCGTCGCTCCGGCCAACGGCAAGGCCATCTGCGTGGAAGGCGAGTGCGCGGTGGCCTGCGATTCGGGCCTGCCCAACTGCGCGGGCGACTGCGTCGACACCGCCACGAACCCCGCTCACTGTGGCGCTTGCGGCCGCCATTGCCAATCACAGCAGGCGTGCTCCGGCGGAAAATGCGTCACCACCTGCCCAGCGGGAACGGCGCCGTGCGACAACAGCTGCGTCGACTTCAGCGCCGATCCCGCGCACTGCGGCGACTGCAAGACGAGCTGCCCCACCCCGGAGAACGGTCGTGCCGCCTGTGGCGTCGCGGGCTGTGGCGTGCAGTGCAACACCGGTTTCACCGCGTGCGCCGGCCAATGCCTGGACACGCGCAGCAACCTGAAGCACTGCGGCGCTTGCAACAAGGCTTGCCCTGCGCCTGTCAACGGTGTCGCCACGTGTGCGTCCAGTGCCTGCGGCGTTCGCTGCAACACCGGCTACACGCAGTGTGGAAGCACCTGCGTCGACACCAACTCGAACCGCGACAACTGCGGCAAGTGCGGTACCCGTTGCGCGAGCGGTCAAGTGTGCACCGGCGGGCAGTGCGTCGTAGCCTGTGCCACGGGCACTTTGAACTGCGACGGCTCGTGCGTCGACGTCAAGAACGACACGTCGAATTGCGGCGCCTGCGGTACCGTCTGTAACGTGCCGAGTAACGCTTCCGCGAGCTGCACGGCCGGCAAGTGCGGATTTACCTGCCAAAACGGCTTCATCGAGTGCGGCGGCGCGTGTGTGAGCGCCAGCCGCGATCCGCAAAATTGTGGAAAGTGCGGCAACGTCTGCCCGCCGGTGACGCAGGGTACGCCGGTTTGCAACGCCGGCAGTTGCGGCGTGCTCTGTAACTCCGGCCTGACCAACTGCAACAACACCTGCGTGAACACCGCAAACGACAAACTGAACTGTGGCCGCTGCGGTACGAGCTGCGCCCTCGGTTGCCTCTTGGGCTTGTGCCTTTAGAGCGCCGAGGCAGCGCAACGAATCAGCCGAACAGCTGACACGCGCTGTCGAATTCGCCCAACTCAGCGGCCAAAGTCGACGAGCCTCCCAGCACCAAGGTCGAGAGACGCTGGCGCTGCGCTTCGCAGTAGCGCCGCGCCACTACGTCTTTTCGCGCCAGTAACCAGGGCCCGACTCTGAACGCAATCGCGAGCGACGCGGATGTCCTTTCGTATGCAGGATCGGGCCCCGAGCCCGGTGCGAAAGCGCACACCACGAAAGCTCGCCCGTGCTCCTCGATCATCGCCTCGTCGCGCAAATGCAGCCCGGCGCCGTGAGCCCACGCGCGCAGCGTATCCACGCCCTGATTCGGCTGCACCACCAGCTGTCGCAGCTCAGGCAAGCTGCGCAGCGCTTCACCGCACAGCCGTTCAATCGTGCGGCCGCTCAACCCTGCGAGCACCGCCGCGTCGACAGCACGGCCCGAAAGCCCAGTAAAGCCGTCCGCACACAGCGCGGTGACCCGCGCCTGCTCGCCCGCGCGCTCCAAATTGCGCCGTGCACCCTGCAGCGGCTCTTCGCGCAAATCGATGGCCAGCGCGTGCCGCGCCAACCCACGTCGAACCGCGTGAATCGGCAAAAGACCATGATCGGTGCCGACGTCCGCCAAGAGCTGACATGGCGCCAGCAGCCCCAGCACTGTTTCGAGCCGTCGCGAGAGGGCGGCATACGGAGCGTCGAAGCTTGCGCGTTCCGGCAGAATGCCAGCCTTCTAACACGTCTGGTGCACGGAGCACCCCTGGGCACCGTTACCGGGACGCCGCGCCCACGTCGCACGAGGCAGGGGATGGGGCTGCCTCACAGGTGCCAGCGCGTGCACCAGTGCAGCCCGACCCGATGCCCCCGCACCGGCTGCGAAGCCCTGAAAGCGTCAGAACGGCGCGGACCGCGAGCTGAAGCTTCCGCACTTGAGGCCGTTGTATTCGGTGGGGTCGAGCAACGCCTGGCGCCGAAACCAAAGATCCTTTGTCTCTGTCGGAGACCACGGAATACGAGATAGCCTCCGGGGACCTCGGATGACCTCGGCCACGGCACTGCTTCTGCTCGGACCGCCCGCTTCCGGAAAGGGAACGATCGCGCGCTACCTCATGGATCACTATCCCGGTACCGGCGTCTTCTCCGCGAGCACCGAGCTCTCACGCGCCTCGGTTGACAGTGACACTAAAGAGCTCATCGACCATTGCCTCGCCAGCGGTCAGCTCGTGCCCGACGAGACCGTGCTCGGCATCCTCTTGCCGCGCCTGGTGGCGGCGGCGGGCGAGAAGAACCTGGTCATTTTGGATGGCTTTCCTCGCACCCTGGGCCAGGCGCGGGCGCTCGACGCAGAGTCGTTGCAGGTCGCTCTGCCCAGAATTTTCCTCGCCGCCGAACTCGAGCTCAATCGTGAAACCATCGTCGAGCGCACGGCGAGCCGGGGTCAATGCCCACACTGCGGGTCGAGCGACGACCTCAAGGCAAGAGTGTGTCGCCTGTGCGGAGGCGAACTCCAGGCGCGTCTCGACGACGTCGGGCCGCTCGTGCGGGCGCGCATCGACCAGCACGAGGCTAGCGTTCCGCCCGTTCGGGAGTACTATCGCGAGCGCGGGCTTCACGAAGTCTACGATGCGCGCGGCGGCTCGATGGCGATTGCACGAGAGCTCCTCGCGCGACTTCAGGAGAATCGTCGCTGACTGGGATTGAGTCGCTCAGAAACCCGAGTGGGAAGGCGCAGGTAGCAGCAGGTCGCGCTGCTGGTGAGATTCCATTCGATCGAACTCGAAGATCGTCTTTTCAACGCCCGCCCGGCGCGTCCATAACCCCATCTCGCGAAAAGCCATCCGCGCCTTGAGAATGAACTCCACCGAATCGCACTCGGACGTTCGCAGTCGGGTCATTTCCTGGGAGAACGGAGTCATTGTCGTCGCGATCACGTCGTCGACCAGACCGGCCGCGCGGAGCTCGCCAAAACCGCTGCGTAGAACGTCCATCGAATCGAGCCCCACTAGGTAGTTGACGCGGATGTTGGTGAAGCGGTTCCTGGCTTTGCGCAAGATGTCTCGAACGCGGTCGATCGATTTGCCCTTGCCAGCCCCGAGGATGAGCCGGCGGCGTGAGAAACACTCGAGAGTAAAGTCGAAAATGCGGTTGTCGATGCGCGCCAAACGATCGATGTCGGGCTCTTCCTCGATCTGCGAGGTGACGACGGAAAAGGTGCCGGTGAACCCACGCGGCGAGAGCCATTTCCCATGTGCCTCCTCCGCCAGTTCCAGCAGACGAGCTGCATCCTTCGCATTTCCCGTAACCAACAACACCTTCTCGACGCGTCGAAATGCGTTCACACCATGCGCCGCTTCAATCTGTCGAAAGACTTCCTGCAGTGATACGGTCCGTCGCGACTCACCGATTCGCGGTGCGTCGTACATTCGATGACAGAATGCGCAGCCGCGAAACTCACCCTGCGCTCCGGTGCGGTGCTTGAGTTGGGCACAGCCGTTGATCGGGTTGAGCCGGAGCTCCCAGAACGGGTTCTCGGCCCGATCATCGTGCTTGAAGTACCAATTCTTCTCGCTGCCGAAATCCTCGCCGGGGAGTTCTACGAAATTGAAGTCGCGCAGCGCGTCACCGTGAAATGACAACGTACCACGGTCGAGGAGATACGGCGTACTGTCCCGCTCAACGAGCCGCGTGTGGAAGCGATAGCGGTCGTGTGCGAAGAACAAACGCCGATAGCGTCGATGCTCTCCGCGCTTGAGGTCATCACAGTAGGGCGACTGGAAAGCGGAAGACGCCACTCCGTAGAACACCAACGACTGCAGGTGCAGATCCGCTGATGTAACTCGGTATTCGTTCCTCAAACGCAGGAATTCCTCGGGGCTGGGAAAAGCGGATCTCATCGAAGATCCACTATTGTACGCCGCTGGCACACGGTGGCCCAAGCCCTAACGGAACGACGGCGCGAAAGCGCCGGAGGTCTCCTCGATGCGTTTGCGATAGCCTAGCATAGTCATTTTGTCGCGGGCTCGCGCGAGCACCTTGTTCGCGTCCTCGCGCCCATTCACACGCATCAGCAGGTGTGCCTGCGCCAGATCACAATCCGTTTCGAGCAGACGTAGACCGAACCGGGTGCAAAGCGCGTAGGCGTGTGCCAGAGCAGCCTCGGCGCCTTCGACTTCGCCATAAGCCGCCTCGAATTCGGCGGTAGCCACCAAGCCGCGCACCAGATAGTCCTGAAATCGTGCCTGTTGCAAGCGCTCGAGCGCTTGTTGCAGATAACGGCGAGCCGCCTCGACTGCGCCCCGTTGCGGCGCCTCAGCCAGCTCGTGAGTCGAAAGGCGCCCAAGGAGCAAGAGATACAAGCCCGAGTCGAGCAGGTTGTCGGACGAAGAACGCGGGCTCTCCCGAGATAGACAGACAGAGGCGCGCTCCCGCACGGTTTCGAATTCCCCGAGAGTGAGCAGCAGGTCGCAGTACCAATAGCCCCAGAGAGAATGGAGCTGTGGAAACTCGGGCTCCAGTTCGCGTTGGATGCCTTCAGCGGCCTCGAACGCAGTGAGCGCTTCCGCGCGGCGACCCATGTGATGCAGGACGTCACCAAGCAAGGCTCGACGTCGCATCGGCTCCAGCGGATCCTTGGAGAGGTCGGAATGACGCACGCTCTCATTGGCGAAGTCGAGCGCACTCCCGAGGTCGCCGAGTAGGACTTGAACCTCGGTCATAATTGCCGAGAGCCAGGCGACGCGATCGGCGCGGCCCTCGCTCTTTCTCATCCGAATCGCCAAGGTCAATGGCCCTCTCGCCTCGCTCAGACGTCCCAAGATGCGGAGTATGAACCCGACCTCGCCGGCTAGATAGCTCTCGAGCTCCTTGGGCACGTCAGCGTGAAGCTCGCGCCACGGTACTGCGAAGAAGTCGCTCAGCGCGGCCAAGTCCGCTGAGTACGCACCCAGGCGCCTGCCGCTGAACCACTCCTTGCCTCGGATGATGCGGGGCAGAAGCACCGTCTCGAGAGCTTCCCGGCGACGCTGCGCCTGACAGGCGTGCGCAACCGCGACGTAGAGCGGGTCCAATCCGCGAAGGTCCTTGGGGTACTGCTCCGAGCTATCGCGAAATTCCTCGAACAGCAGCGATTGGGTAGCGACCCACGCGCTACTATCCCAAGCCTGAAACTCCGCGCGGAAATGCAGACGCACCAAAGGGTGCATCTCCAACTTTTCGGGAGCGGAGCTCGCTCGAGGCAATATCAACCGCAAGGCACGAAGCTGTTCTACGGCTTGGGGCAATGCGTCCGTGGGCGTCGACGAGGGGTCATTCGATGTGCTCGCCCCTGCCTGTGCAGCATGAATCCGCGCGACGGTGTCGAGAGGGATCGGTCTCATGAAGCTGCTCACGAGCCAGGCGAGGCGTCGTAGTGGCTGCGGCAGGCACGCCTCGGCCAACACCGCGAGCACTCTTCGCGCGTGGCCACCGTCAGCCAACGGCCCGTCGATCTCCGGAATTTGCCGATAGCCGCTAACCGAGCCCCGGACGACACTGGTCAGGTAGACACCAAGCAAGGACACCGCCAAAGCGTGGTTACCGAAGGCGTCGGAGGCCTCCTCCAACTCGAGATCGCTGCCTTGCACCCCGGCCACCCGAAGCAGCGCGCGGCCTGCTTCCGGCGAGATTCGATCGAGATCGAGCTCCTTGACGGCGCCGACACGCCAATGCGTTCGCGGCAACGGGACTCGTGAGGTTAACACGCACATCCCCGAAGACTGTGAGCTAAAGAGGATCAGGAACGTCTCGAGTGCGGGGTCGAGCACGGCGTTGTGACCCGTGGTCGAGACGAGCGTTTCGACGCCGTCGAGGATGAGCAACGTGCGCTCCCGGGCCGTGAGCTCGGCCAAGCGCTGACCTTGCTCCCAAGGCGACGAGCAAGGCTCAGTCCAGCCAAACCATGACAGGGCCTCACTGAAGAAAAGATCGGACGAAGAGGCTCCAGCCTGCCAAGCGTCGTGAAACGACCATGCCAGGACCCGCGCGGCTCCTCCGAATTCCGGACCGTTCCGCTGCAACCAGGAACGCACTAGCGTGGTCTTGCCGACCCCACCTCCGCCCACGAGCGCCACGATGCGCACTTTTTCGGAGGCTTGCGCGTCGTCGAGCAGCTCGAGTTCGGCGTGGCGACCGAACAGCTCGCTCTCAGTCGGAGGTAGATGGGTGAAGTCAGCGACCAGATTGGGCCCGCGCCACTCCCCCGGCGGCAAAGTGGACCAGGCGCGCTTGGCGCGCACTCGCGCCGCAGCTGACACGAGCAGCTCGGCCAGCTCCTGAAAAACTAGATCCTCGCGTCCACGCTCGCTGAAGTCGGCGAGACATCGGCCATCACGCGGCATCATCTGCAGTTCGCGAAGCCAGGAGAATTGTCGCCACGGGCACTGCTGGAGCAGGACCGGGACCACCAACAAGCCTTCGCGGTTTCTGCGTTCCAACAGGTACGGCACCTCCTCCTTCAGACAGAAGTCGGAGCTCAAAAAATTTGCCGATATCAGTAGGACAGCAACGTCGGCGCGCGCGAGCGCCTGTGAGATCTCCTGAAACCAGTTGGCACCGCCATCGATCTTTCGATCGTCCCAAGCCTCGATGACTTCAGCGCGTTCCAGCGCGCCGAGGTAGGGCTGGAGTCGTCGTTGCCACACTTCGTCGAGGTGACTGTAGCTCAGGAAGACGGCCGGCCTTCTCACGGGATTCACTAGCCGAACTTGTACCCCGCTACGGTTGTCGCGTAAATTCTGGAGACTCAGCAGGGGCGTTCGGGCCGGCGCGTACGGAAATAGGAGTACGACTCCCTTATTGGAAGCGGGCACCGAACCACGTCGTTCAAGCGCTGTTTCGGCATCGCAGTAATCGCAGGACGGCTCGGTAGGCGCATTGCTTTCGATGGGTCATCGCGTTCACGACGAGTTCGCAGCTGGCACTTGCGGGTCAGCGACGACGTCGTGCATTCGCGTCCAATGCCATGCACAATCACGCCCTCGCTAACGGCAGCGCCGCCAGCGCCCTCGAACGCCGTTCGGCTCGCGCTGATGCCTGGCCGGTGCGGGTCTCGGCGCCAAGGCCATGTCCGGGAGCAAGGCGCGAGCTCTTCTCAGCCTTCGCCCGTCTCTCGTGCCAGCGCGAAGTGCCAGCCGAGCTGCCGTGAAATCTCGCGCAAGATGATGTGTCCGCGGACGCTGCCGCCTTTTTCGTTCACGCGGGGGCTGAAGACGGCGATGCCGGCGATGGTCGGGACGACGGCGACGATGATGCCGCTCACGCCGCTCTTCGCCGGCATGCCGGTGGCCGCGAGGTAGTTTCCGGATTCGTTGTACATGCCGCAGGTGGCCATGAGCGAGACGACGATGGCGACGGTGGCTTTGGAGAGGATGCGTGTGCCCGTTCCGGGTTGAACGCCGCCGTTGGCGAGCAACGCGGGTAGGTTCGCCGCGCGTTCGACGTGGCCAGACAGAGAGCAGAGCGCGAAGTAGGCGTCGAGCGTGTCGTCGACGCTGCCCTGGATGACGCCGTTGTGTTTCAAGAAGTAGGCAATGGCGCGGTTGCGATCGGCAGAGCTGCGTTCGGAGGCGCGCACTTTTTCGTCGATGGGGACGGGCGCGCCGTACAGGCGCTCGGCCCAGCGCGCGAGCCAGGCGACGCGCTGCTCGATGCTACCCGGGAGTTGTCCGCATAGGGCAATGGCGCCGGAGTTGATCAGCGGGTTGGCGGGGAGCGGGCTGTGGGTTTCGAGGCGAGCAACCGAGCCGAAGCTGTCGCCCGACGGTTCCGAGCCGACGATGTTGAAGACTTCGACGGGGCCTCGCTCTTCCAATAATCCGGCGAGCACTACGAGCTTGGCCGAGCTCTGGAAGGTGAACGGGGGCGAGTGAGCGTCGCCCGCGTGGACGCGCGCGCCCGTGTGAAGCAGCACCGCAGCGCTGGTGGTCTCGAGCGGGGCCTCCGCGAGCTCGGGGATATAGCTCGCTGGTGCGCCCGCGCTGTTGCGACGCGCTTTCTCGATGGCAACGTCGAGGACGGACTGAATTCGTTGAAGACCGATTGGGGACACTCGAGCGAAGCACTATACGCTGCTCGCGCCCGATGTTTAACTTTGGACGGCGGGGCGCCTTTCGCTCTTGTTTCCTGTTTGGGTCGGGCTCTCGACGCGGACGGCGCTTTCGCTCGGCTTTATCTCGTGACCGCGCCGCCGAGCCTGCGTCTGAGTGAATTCGGCGCCCATGAATAGAATTTGGGCGGCGTAGTAGACCCAAACCACGAGGGCGATCAGCGAGCCGGCAGCCCCGTAGGCCGAGCCGACCGCAGCTTTGCCCAAATACAGCGCGAGCAAGAACTTGCCGATGGTAAACAACACCGCGGTGACCACCGCGCCCAGCCAGACGTCTCGCCACTCGATCTCGACGTCAGGAATGTATTTGAAAATAAGCGCGAATAGCAGGGTAACGACGGCCAACGAGAAGACAAAGTTCACCCCTTGCCAGAGCGCTTCACCGCCGGGCAGCAGGTCCGAGAAGGTGCTGCCGACGCTGCTCAACACCGCGCTCAGCACCAGCGACACCAAGAGCAGGAACGCAACGCCGAGCACCATCGTGAACGAGATGAAGCGGGCTTTGATTTCACCCAGGATGCCGCGGCCGGGTTTGGGTTTGACTTCCCAGATCGTGTTCAAGGAAGACTGAAGCTCACCGAACACTCCGGACGCGCCGACGAATAGCGTTACGATGCCAACGATGGTGCTGACAACGCCCGCCGAAGGTGATTGAGCGCTCTGCACCACGGACTCGATGCCCCGCGCTGCGGGGCCGCCCACGATTGCACCGAGCTCCCCTGCAACGCGGCCGCGAGCCGCATCAGGGCCCAGGAAAAAGCCGCTGATGGCGATGATGATCACCATCAAAGGCGCGAGCGAGAGCAGAGAATAGTAGGCGAGCGCCGCTGCAAGTCGCGAAGCGTTGTCGTCGCTCCAATCGCTCGCAGTGTCCTTGACGGTTGCCCAAACTTCGCCGAGTTTCATGGCAGAGATCTCGAACGCGACCGCAACTGCTCGATCGCACTGTGAATCGGCCGGAGCAAAATCCGAGCCAGCCGTCCTATGCGCGAGAGCACGGCTACGAAGCGGAGAAGGACCGCATTCACGCCTCAGCTCTGCGCAAATGCCTCGCTGGATCGCCTCGTCTTGAACGCTCGGCTTGGCGATAGCTCGGCGCGTCTCCTGGCCGCCTCGTCGTCGATCAACGGCCTGGCGCGCCTCGCGGTCGGAGCTGAGACGGCCTTGCGCGGCTGCTGCGGCGCGGCGTGTCGGACTCAATTGCCTGGCGACGAAGAATGCCGGACAGCGCGCCCGATTCAGCGTGGGCACCCCAAATAATCTGCAGAAAACTTTCGGGGGTTGGTGGATTTGGGGGCGTCTTTTGGATTTGCCGAGGTTCGGACGCGCGGAGTGCTAGCTCCGCCGCTCGAGCTACGACAGACTGGCGCCGCGTGCGATCGATGAGACGGTTGGCTTTCGTGGTTCGCGTTTGGAGTGCGCTTGGCGTGCTGCTTCCGCTGTGCGGGCTCGATGCGGGGGTGGCCCACGCGAACGGCGTTTTTCCTGCGGTGAGTCAGTTGGTGGTGGAGCCGGGAGAGCCGACTCATTTGTATTTGCGCACCACGTTCGGCGTGGTGTTCAGTCTGGACAACGGCGCGAGCTGGCGTTGGATTTGCGAGGACGCGCTCGGGTACACGAACACGTTGCCGCCCATCGCGGTGCTGCAAGGCGGGGAGCTGGTGGTCGGCGTACCGACAGGGGTGTCGCACGGCAAGGCCAGCGAGTGCGGCTTTCGAATGTCGACGGGGATCGACACCAACGTGGTCGACTTGGCGGTGGTGAAGAAGACGCCGACGGTGATGGTTGCGCTCGGCATCGACTACACGACGCACGCGACCCAGGTGTACGAGTCGACCGATTCGGGCGCGAGTTTTACGGCGATTGGGCCGTCTTTTCCGGATTTCGTGGGCACCACGATCGACGTGGCGCCGGGCGACCCGGACGTGATTTACGTGAGCGGTATGCCGACTTCGGGATCGGGGGGCGTGCTCCTGCGCTCGAACGATCACGGCAAGAGCTTCGAGTCGCACCCAATTCCGGACAGCGTGGGCGTGCAGTGGCCGTACATCGGCGCGGTCGATGCCGAGGACCCGAGCAAAGTGTTCGTGCGGCTGTCGGACGTGCCTGGGCGTTTGAAGGTGACGACCGATGGCGGTGAAACGTTCACTGAACCGCTGAAGCTCGACTATGAGCTGCAAGGTTTCGCGCTGTCACCTGATGGCCGGAGCGTTTTCGTCAGCAGCCCGGCGCGAGGTACGTTTCGCGCGGACTCGAGCGAGCTGGTGTTCGAGCAGCTCGCCTGCTCGGGGGTGAGCTGCTTGAAGTGGAACGGCGACGTGCTGTACGCCTGCGGTGATCAGACGATCGACGGCTACACGGTGGGGCGCTCACTGGACCAGGGCAGAAGCTACGAGCGGCTCTTGAACTTCGAGTGCATCACGCCGTACGCGGACTGTCCGGCGTCGAGCCCGGTGAGCAAGATTTGCCCGCCGCTCTGGCCGTTCGTCGAGATGCAGTTGGTTGGCTTCGGCGACTGCAGCGCGGCAATGCCACCGCCGCCGGTGTTCGATCAATGCCTGGGCAATGCCGGAAATGGCGGAAATACCGGCTCAGCAGGCACAGCCAGTCGAGGCGGGTCCGGCGGCAAAGCCAGTGCCAGCGGCGGCAAGGGCGGCGCGGGCGGCAAGACCAGCTCGAAGAAGGATAGCGGCGGTTGCGGGTGTTACGTGGTCGGCGCGCGGCAGCGCGTGCGCTTTGCGTCGCTGTTCAGTGTGGCCGCGCTCATTGCGAGCGTCGCGTTGCGCCGTCGACGTGCGGTGCGTTGAGGCGCGCGCGGTCAAAAGCAGGTCGCGCCCGCGTCATGGCAGTAGGCCGTAGACCTGGATCTTGCCGCCAGCGGTCGAAGCGCTGTCGGAGGGCGGCGCGACTTGGGCGGCGACATACACCTTGCCATTGGCAACCGTGGGCGCGTTGAACTTGGCGAGCACGCCCAAGTCGTCGCGAGCCTTGTTGGTGGTGCTCATCCAGATTGGGGTGCCCAGGTTGTTCGCGTCGAAGGCGTAGAGCGCGCCGGGCACCAGGTAGTGCCAAGCGTCGCCCATTTTGCCCGAGCTGGTGTCGATACGCGTGGAGGTGAGGGTGGCCCAGAGCACCGCGCTGCCGGCGGTCGAGCCGTTCGCGGACAGGCTGAGCGTGCCACCCGGGTGCGTCGGCGTCTCGCCGGTAAACGACGACACGGAGGTGGTGGTGATCTTGTTACCCGTGAAGCGGAACGCACGGAGCGAGGACTTTTCTGGCCAAATGTAGATGGTCGGGCCGGAGGGGCCGTTCCAGTACACCGGGCCACCGTGGCTGTGCCCGCCGACCGTGAATTGCTGGATGATGCTGTTCGAGCCGGAGTTGAACTTGCCGAGGTTTGCCGGATCGAGCACCTCCAAGAAGCCGTCTTTCCCACCCATGAGGATTACTTTGGGGCTCGGCAGCAGCACGGGCGCGGTGGTGTAGTCGAGGTCTTGGTCGTTCATCGCTTTGGCGTTGGAGGGCGTGAACCAATCCATGACCTTGAAGCCGGTGCTGGTGAGTTGCATCCGGCCGGCGCTGATGCCGAGCTGTGCCCCCTTGTTGCCGGTGTCGAACGCGCCGTTGCCGGCGGCGAAGTAGAAGCTGTCGGTGTCACCCACGAGGCCCATGCCCGATTGCCAGATGCCGCCGAGGCCGGCGTTGGCCGAGCCGTTCATCGACGTGCCGCCGTTCGGCGTGGTGCAGAAGATGCCCTTTTGCGCCAGGGTGTCCGCGGCGTAAGCGAAGATCCAGCCGTGGTACGGCTCGTCGTCGCAGTGGCTGGCGAACGCGATGTACACGTTGCCGCCCATCAGCAACAGCCCGACGCGGTTCATGTGATGGTACGGGTCGAACGAAACTTGTGAACCGTTGCCGTCGTTCGCGGTGCCCGGCACCGAGCCAGAGATCGTGGCGGGGCTGCCGGAGACCTCGTTGCCGGTGAGAATGTCGAGCGCGTGCAAATGCTGAGAATAGGTGTTGCCTTCGTAGTTCTTGCTAACCACGTACAGGCGCCCCGTGGCAAGGTCGATGACCGGCGTCGAGGTCACGCCAGTCTCTGGGTACATGTCACGGCAGGACACCGTGTTCGGCGCTTTCACCGGCTGATTCTCGATGCCAGGATAAGTGCGCATCGGCGCGCCCAACGACTTGCTCCACAGCGGCGAGCTCGCGGCGGCGTCGTCCGCGTCGAAGGCGTAGACGGTGTTGTGCTCGGTGGCCACGAACAGCACGTTGTGAGTCGCGTTGCCGATCTTGAGGTTTGGTACATAGAGCGGCTGCGCATAGACGTGGCCGTCGACTACGCGCGAAAACAAGAGACCGAATTTGCCGCCACCGACGCTCGCGACGGTGAGCGTCTTTTCTACGAGCGTCGCGCCGGTGCGCGCGTTGTCGTAGCGGTTGGTCCAAACCGCGTCGCTGCCGGAAGTGGTGCCACCTGGGGCTCCGCCGCTCCCGACGCTGGCGCCACCCGCGCCGCCTTTGCCTGCGCTACCACCGGTCGAGGCGCCGGCGCTGCCGCCAGTGCTGGCGCCGGCGCCGCCGCTTGGCGTGGAGCCGCCGGTTGCGCTGTTGCCCGCCTGAGTGCTGCCGCCCATCGTGCTGCTGCCGCCTTGCGCGCCCGAACCGCCCTGGCCGGGGGCGCCCGACTGGCTCGAGCCGCCGGTGCTCGTGCCGCTGCCGCCGGTTGCGCCGTTGCCGCCGAGCGAGCTGCCGCCGGTTTGCGTGAGGGATCCGCCGGTGGTCCCCACGCCGCCCTGTGCGCTCGCGCCGCCGGTGGTCGCCACAGCGCCACCCGTGTTGCCACCCGCTTCGCTGCCTGATTCACAGGCAAAAAGCAGCCCAAGAACGCAGATCGATCCGATCTGCAGCGCGCCGTTGTGAGATCGCATGAAAAACCTTTTCAGTCACGCGCTCGTCACGAAGGAGCACGGCCTGGAGGTGACCTGTTCCGCTCTCAGTGACTGAGTGGCGGTTCCACGCGTCAACAAAGAGCAGAGCTCACCGGGCCCTCGGCCGAGCCGGCGCCGTCGAATCGCGGCGAAGTACTTGGTTTTAAAGACTTACGCGCTGCTGACTGTGTTTCGGCGTGGCGCGCCGGCGTACAGCAGCGCGATCCCGAGCAGCACCACGCCGGTTGCGGCCGTGATGGCTTGGGCTGCGCCGGGCAATCGCACCTGCGCAACACACGCGTGCCAATTCGACACGATGGCGAGCGCAGCGACGATTCCCACGCCGATCACCGCCGCCCCCGCCAACAGCAGTGGCCGGAAGGACTGCGTCAGATCGGGCAGCTTGTCCATTTGCACTCGTTTGAAGTCTTTGCCGAGCCAGAAGCGCAACAACAGCCAACTGATCGGGTGCATGAGCCCTGCCCAGATGAAGATGGCCTGCTGATTGCCGGTCCATTGAATGACCATGGCCGAGAGCAGCGTCATGAACATGCCGCCGATGCCGCCGGTGGTGGCGCCGAGGCCCACGACCGAGCCCGAGACTTTAGCCGGGAAGAGGTCGGTCGCGGACGTGAACAGATTCGCCGACCACGCCTGGTGGCACGCGGTGGCGAGCGTGACGAACGCGACGCACAGCGGAAAGTGCTCGGTGTAGTAGGCGAGGATCGCACCCGGCATGAAGAAGGCCGGCGCAACCATGGCCGTGAGGCGCGCGCGACCCGCGCCGAAGCCTTTGCCGATCAAGAAGCCCGAGAACCAGCCGCCGATGATCGAGCCGAGGCTCGCGCCGGTGTAGATGACCGCCAAGAGCCCGGCGCTCTTGAGCGCGTCTTGGTGCCGCTCCTTCGCGAAGTAGGAAGGCAGCCAGTAGAGGTAGAACCACCACACCGGATCGGTCATCAGCTTCGCAATCAGGAAGGGCCAGATTTGGCGATAGCGAAGGAGTGCGGTCCAATGCACCTTCAGCGTTTCGCTGCCCACCGGTTGGTCTGCTTCGATGTGCGCGAGCTCGGCTGCGCCGAGCTTCTTCGACGCGCGCGGGATATCGAAGCCCGCCTGCCAGAAGATCAGCCACAAAAGACCGATCGCACCCACCGCAACGAAGGCCCAACGCCAGCCAAAGTGCTCCGAAATCCATACGGTCCCCGCCGAGACCATCACGCCGACGTTGGTGCCGGAGTTGAACACGCCGGTCGCCAGCGCCCGCTCCTTCTGTGGGAACCACAGCGCGACCGCCTTGATCGACGCCGGGAAATTGGCGGCCTCGGCGGCGCCCAGGAAGAAGCGAACGACCGCGAAGCCGACGACGCCGCTCACCACCGCGTGCAGTCCCGCCATCAGTGACCACAAGATCAACGCACCGGCGAGCGACGCTTTGACGCCGAAGCGATCGATCAGGTTGCCGGCGAACGACGGAAACGCCGCGTAGGCCGCGGTGAACGCGAACGTCACCCAACCATAGTCCACGTCGCTCCAGCCGAGCTGCGCTTCGAGCGTGGTCTTGAGCACCGCCAGCGAATTGCGGTCGACGTAGTTGATGGTGGTGCAGAAGAAGAGCAACCCGCAGATGTACCAGCGGTACTTGCCGATGTGCGAGGTCGTGCTGATGGACGTGCTGCTAGCGGAAGTCATGGCGTGGTGACCCGCGCGCAACCTAACATGATCACTCTGCTGTGCCAGACAGAGTCTCAGAGAGAAATAGGAAGGAAGGATTCCTTATCTCTCGCGCGAGGAAGTCTCTCGCGCTGCTTCAGCGCCCGGGCCCGATTCGCGCCGGTCTGCATTGGCGAGCAGCCGCTGAATTGTGCGGTTTTCTCGGGGAAATACGAATGCCGTGAAACGCCGCTCGGCTTCTGGCTTAATCTGTTGCTGGAAAACGCTGGGGCTCGATGGGATTCCAAACCACTTTGCTCAAAAGCTTGTGGCTTTTCGCCATCGCGAGCTGCGCTGCGCCGGCGCCCCGCGCGGAGCCGGCCCGATCGCAGCCCTCGCCCTCGACGCCGGCCGCCGCAACCGATTCTGCTTCGGGCCCGTGCGCGGACGACTTGGGCGCGCCCAATCGACGCTTGACCCGCTTCGAGCTCGCGCATGCGGTGGAAGACGTATTCGGCGTCGACGCGAGCGCGCTTCGCGCGCTGCCAGCGCCAGTGGCCAGCATCGGCAATGTGCCCGACATTCTGGTCGGTCGCTTGCTCGACACCTCGCCACGCTTTCTCACGCCCTACCGCGAGGCCGTGGAAAAGCTCGCGGCCGACGCGAGCGCACGGCTCGCGCCGACCTGCGCCGCCGAGAAAGCGCAGGCGCTCGGCAAGGGCGCGGATGGCGTGCGTCGCTGCGTGGTGGAAGCGCTGCGGTCGCCGGCCGCGCGGCTCTATCGCGCCACGTTGAGCAGCGACGAGCTCGGCGCGCTCGCCGCGTCGCTCGCCGCGTCGCAGGCAGCCGATCCCAAAACGCTCTTTCAACGAGCCGTGAGCGCGCTGCTCCAATCGCCGCGTTTCTACCTGCTCGAAAACGAGGCCCCCGCGGGCGGCGCGGAAGCAGAAAGCGCACAGCGCTTCGCGCTACGGCGCTTGGTCAGTCGCGTGTCGTTGGTGCTATGGAGCTCGGTACCCGACTCGGCGCTGCTCGAGCGCGCCGAGCGTGGGGAGCTTGCCGACCCCGAACAATTCGCCGCCGAGCTGCGCCGCATGCTCGCCGATCCTCGCTTTCAGCGCTTCGCCGAGGAGTTCGGCCGGCAATGGCTACGTCTGGATCGGCGCGCTGAGTTTCGGACCTCGCTCGAGAGTCGAAAATTGGTCGAGGATCGCGCGCGGCTCGAGCAAGCGCACGCCGAGCTAGCGCAGTTTCTCGCTCGACAGCTGAGCGCCGAGCGCCCGCTGCGCGAGCTTCTGACCGCGAACGACGACCAGCTGAACGCGAGCGCGCCGAGCGCGAATCGCGCGGGCCTGCTCACGTCCAAAGCCGTGCTCTCCGCGATTTCGACCCCAATTCGCGGCGGCGGCGACGAGAGCTGGCTCGGTCGCGGCTTGCTCGTGCAAAGTGCGTTTCTCTGCCGTTCTTTTCCGCTCGCCGCGGTGTATCCGAGCTTTCTCTGGGAAGACCACGCGCTCCTGAACCCGCGCCTCACCGCCGAAAATCCGCGACCCGGCGAGCCTACGTTGCTCGCCATTCGCACTCACGACAAGCCGTGCCGCGAGTGTCATCGTCAGCTCGAGACCTTTGGCGCGGCGCTCGCCGCGTTCGACGGCTATGGCGAGCCGAGCGCGTCGGATGCGGCTTACTCGGCGCCGGTTGCAGGGCAAACCCTGGCGAATGCCAGTGACCTGTCGGCCTTTATTCTGCGCACGGGTCGCTTCGAGCCGTGTGTCGCGCAGAAGCTCTCGAGCTACGTGCTCGGCCGCGCCGTGCTGCCGGAAAAACGCGCTCAGGATCGCTGCCTGGTGCAGCGCCTGACGCAAAGTGGCAGCACGCCCACGCTGCGCGCCTGGCTTTGGCAGAGCCTGACCAGCCCCGAGTTTCGCCAGCAAGGGGCGCAAGTGGTGCGCGATAAGCCGATCCCCTCGCCGAACTCGAGCGGCTACACCGACTTGCTCGCGCCGATCGCGCTCGCCCCGGGAGCCTGCCGTGGCTTCGACGCCGGCGCATTTCTCACCGAGAATTGTGGCACCGCGCTGTGCCACGGCCCAGGCTCCCAGATTTCCGCGTTCGCCGTGCGCGACAGCGAAGCCGCGGCGCACCTGCTGCGCAGCAGCAAACCTGCAGCCGACGGCTATTGCAGTAACTTCACGAGCTATCTGGACGCCGAGCAGCCGCTGCACAGCCTGGTCGTGCGCAAACTGGTCGGCGGCGAAGGCTCCTGCGGCGCGGCCATGCCGATCAGCGGCGGCCCGCGCAGCCTGGGCATGACCGAACACGCCTGCTTGATTCAATGGCTCAGCGAACAGGCCCGCCGCGCGCGCTGACTCAGGCCTTGCACGGGTGCACGCGAACCGTGTGCGTGTGCCCGTCTGCCGCGTTCAAGGGCGGTCCGTCGGTTTGCACCACCACGCCTTCGCCAGCGAGCAGCGCGACCAACTGCGCATCGGTGAACACGAATTCGTGCTGATGATCCGCTTCGCCGCTGCTGACGTAGTTCATGACTCGACGGATGATGTCCCCCTTCGACATCACCAGCAGGTGCGCATGGAATTGAGTGGTCTCGCCGTCGTTCGAAAAATCTTCGGCGCTGGCGCGGGCGCCCACATCCGCACCGCAGCTGAGCGCCGGCGGCGCGCCGCCAGCCCCCGCCGCCTGGCTGCCGCCGGTCATACCGCCGCTGGTCCCGCCTTGGTTCTTGCCGCCCATCGTCGTCGCAGCGCCACCCGTGCTCGGTGCAGCACCGCCGGTCGCCGTTGCGGCACCACCCGTACTCGGTGCAGCGCCCCCTGAGGTCGACCCTGGCTGAAAACTGCCGCCAGATGCCTCACTCGTGCCGCCAGTACTCGCCGCCAGCCCGCCCGAACTCGTTGCCGAGCTTCCGCCACTCACGCTTCCGCCGCTCGCGCCTTCCGCGCCCGACTTCGACGGTGACTCGCCACACGCCATGCCCCACAGCGCCACTGGGACGCAGCGCAAAAACTCCGACCTTCGCAAACTCCCCATCTCGAGAGAATGAACCAACCGCGCCCCGGCTTCAATCAAAAGCTCGCGCGGACTCATCGCTTCTCCCGAACTCCAGGGTTCGCTCTAAAACCTACATCGCGAAGATCACTCGAATTTCACTGAAGGTTGCCGCGTGGTTCCAGGAATTAGGGGCTGCCCCAAACAGCTCACATGCACCAGTGCGGGGTCGCGCTAGCGCCACGCGGCCCGGCAGTGCGTCTCATTCTCGCCCTGTCTACGCGCTGCATTCACGGCGCATCCGCCGGCAATTGACGCAGCACCCCGGCCTGGCACGCGTAGCGCGTGAGCTCGAGCTTGCCCTTCTCGGCGCGCGCCACGATCAGCGCGGAGCCCGCGAACACCGCGCGACTCCCGCGCGGCGCGATCACGCTCGGCAACAGCGCTTGCAAGCCGCCGCGCGGAGCGTCGAGCTCCAGCCAGGAGTCACCGGTGCGCACGCGCGCGCGGGTGCCGTCACATTGCACGCCCGGCGACGGTAGCTCTTCCACCGCGACCTCGGCATTCTCTCGGCCCGGGCGCGCGGCGCGGCGACGGCCGTCACAGTCCGCGACCAAGCGCGGCGCGCCGCTCCACTCGATGAGCGAGATCGGGCGGCAGCCCGGAAACACCGGATCGGCGCGCGCATACGCCGGCTCGGCCACCACCCGAAACAGCGTGGTGACCGGCTTTCCCTCGGCGGTCGAACAGACCGCATAGTGCAAATCGCGTCCCTGCGTGGCCAGGGCGATGGAGCCATCCGCACAAGGCTTCGGCACCAAGAGCGGGAAGCCTTGCCGCTCGACCTTTCCTTCGCGCACGCGGTGCATGGAAAATGAAAAACAATCGCTGACGTTCTGGTCGAGGCACGCCGCCGATTCGCCGCGCGCGAACACCAGCGTGGAGTCGCCCTGAGCGGCGATCGCCAAATGCCCGCGGCTGGGCTCGGCCGCGCGCCACGCCGTTCCGAGCTCGAGCACGCTCGGAGCGCCGTTCGTCGGTCGATACACGGCCCGCGCTCGAGTCTTTCGCAGATCGCGCTCGACCCAGGCCACCGTCAGCGCGCTCGCGCTCGCGCTCGCGACCAAGTCGCTGATGTCTCCGGCAGCTTGTTCCTTCTTCAGCAGCACGCTCGCGGGCGTGCGCAGGGCGCCGCTCGCTGAGAGGTCACGCGCCACGAGCACGCCTTGCTCGCGTTCGGCGGGCGCCCACAGCAGCGTCGCCCCCGTCGCGGTCGCGATCAGCTCGAACGCCGAGGCGTTCTGGACGCTCGCTGGCATCGCGTCGAGGCTTGCCGAGCTGGCCGACGCTGCCGGCACGGGCGAGCCGCGCCGCCACTTCGCGCAGCCCGGCAAACACGAAGCGACGAGCAGCACGAAGGTCAGGCCAAGGCGAGCCACGCTGGCGACTATCGCACAATCGGGCGGCGCTTCACGCGAGACCGGCATGAATCGCCCGCGACGCCGCGCCCGTGCGCGTGCCGCGCGTGCCATACTGCGCAGCCGATGCCGGCCGACAGAGCACCCGAATCCCAGAGCGTTGCCCTCGAGCGCGCCCTGCCGTCCGACTCGCCATTACTCGCCAATCTGCTCGAGCTCTACATTCACGACCTGAGCCCGGCCTTTCCTCAGATCCAACTCGGACCGGACGGTCGCTTCGGCTATTCGCGGCTGCCTCTATACTGGGCAGAGCCCGAGCGGCGCTTTGCCTACTTCATTCGACGCGACGGTCGCTTGGCGGGCTTTGCGCTCGCCAGCCGCGGCTCGCCGGTGGTGGACGATCCGGAAGTGCTCGACGTGCAGGAGTTCTTCGTGCTGCGCAGCGAGCGCCGTTTCGGCGTGGGGCGCGCCGCGGCGTTTCAGCTCTGGCGCGCCTTGCCCGGCAATTGGATCGTGCGCGTCTCCGAAGGCGTGCCCGACTCCGTCAAATTCTGGCGGACCATCACCACGGAGTTCAGCCACGGCGCGGTCAAAGAATGGCAACCCGGCGGCGAGTGGCGCGGCCGGCGCGTGTTTTCATTCGAGAGCCGTGGCTGAGGATGAGCGGCGCCCGTGACCGCCCGATCACCGCGCTCGGCAGACCCGGGCAAACTCGCGGCAGCGCACGGGCGCCAGCGTGACGTCGCTCGACGAGCGCGCGCTCAGCGTGGCGGGTCGCTTTGCAGGCGCTTCTGATACTCTTGCGCCAGGCGCTCGACCTCGGCTGGGTCACTGCTGATTTCGCCGGCCGCGGCGGCGCGTTGGAGGTCGAACACGGACCAGCCTTTGGCGGCTTTGGGCATCTCCGCGTAGCGCGGTACGAGGTGCATGTGGAAGTGCGGCGAGCTTTCACCCATCGCCGCCAGGTAAATTCGAAGCGCGCCGGTGACGTCGAGCAGACGCGCGGTCAGGTGCCGGAGAGTGGGACCCAGGCTCTGCGCCTCGGCGTCGCTGAGTTGCGGCGCGCCGGGGACATGCCGCTTGGCGTACAGCACCATCCAACCGGGCACGCCGGCGGGCGCTTCGATCGGGTGCACCTGCCAGAGCTCGTTTTCGAACAGGGACGCGCTTTCCGGCGCGGCGAGGCGGCGACAGACAGCGCAGTTTTCAGCGAAGGAGGGGTGAGCCACGCCCGCTTCTATCACGACCTCACATGGGGACCGGAATTGGAACGTTCGGGCAGCCGTACTTGATCTCGACCGCGTTCATGGCTTCGGTTTTGATCTTGTCACAGTAGCTGCCGTAGACCTGGAGGCTGGTGTGGTCGGCGCTGGTGTATTCCCAGCCGTTCATGCGGGTGGGGTCATGCGGTGTGCGCTGGCCGTTGAAGTCCACCGCGATGTTGTCGGGTACCGGGGGTGGGGGAGTGAGCTCGAACACGCAGCTCGCCACCTGGCCGGTGATTTGCTGCAGGGCCATGGTGAGGTCGGCTTGAGTGCTGGCGAGGTAAAAAGCGGCGGGGCTGGTGGCAGTGACCGGACGCGGGCGACCGCCGGCCATCGCCATTTGATTGAGGCGGGTCACCGAGGTGTCTTTGCTGGTGTCCACGCCGATGACGAAGGTGGGGAAGCCCGCGCTGAGCGCGGCGGCGATGTTGGTGACCGCGTAGGTGACCGCGTTGTCTCCATCCGGGCACGAAGGATCGCCGTCGGTGGCGAGCAAAATGAACTTCGGGTTGTCGTTCATCCGGCTCTTCAGGTGATCGGTGGCGAACTTGATCGCGTCGCCGGTGGGCGTGCCATCACCCTCAGGGGTAGTCGCGTTGATCGCGGCGATCACGGTGGTCGCGTTGTTGGCCGCGACCGGGACGTGAATGAGTGGGACGATGGTTTCGGGCTCGCACGAGCCGGTGTCTTTGCCCTCTGGGTACAGCTTGAGGCCCCAAGAGAGGCTGGTATTGGTGGCCTGAATCACCCCGACGATCGCGGGTTTCACGATGTCCCACTTGGCCATGGTGCCGTTCGCGGGCTTGTCTTTCATCGACGCGGAGCGATCGAGCACCAGGATCATCTCGGTGGGCTTGCGCTCCCGCTTGAAGGCTTGAACGCCGCAGGTTGGATCTTTCGCGCCGATAGCGCTGGCCGGCACAGTGACGGCGAAACCGCCAATCGGGGGCGGCGGTCCGCTGCTGCCCATGGTGCCCCCGCCGCCGGGTGCGCCACCTTTCGGCGCGCTGCCACCGGTCGACGCCGGAGCGCCTCCGCTAGTGGAGCTGCCGCCCGTGGTCGCGTTGCCGCCGGTCGTGCTCGTGCTGCCGCCGGAAGTGGCGGGGAGGCCGCCGGTGGTGGCGGTCGTGCCGCCGGTTGCAGCGGTGTTCGACGAACCTCCGGTGGTGCTGGCAGAGTTGCCGCCAGTCGTAGTCTCGGTCGAAGCGCTAGAGGGAGAGCACGCGGACGAGAGCAGCCCCAAGACACCGAGACCGACGAAACCGATAGCGAGCCTTCTCACGGAAACCTCCACACACCGAGGCCGTTTCGAGGAACGGATGCGCGCGGCTGCGAAGCGCAGCGAACGCTGACGAAGAGTAGACCTTGCCGGTGTCGCTCGCAACGACGATCGCCCTGATTTTACGCTGCAATCGCCAATCGATGGCTCGCGATAATTAGTTATCCATCCTGACCAAGTCGCGCGTGGATCGGAATGGTCACTCGCCTTTCCTTCCGATGTTTGCGCCGAGCGCGTGGAGGAGCCGCTCAATCGGAATTGTGAAAGCGGACATGAAAGCGCGAAGTGTGCGCGAGCGCATTTGCACTCGCTTCTGCTGCGTGCTTTACGAGCGTTGATGAAGTCGCGCGGGCTCGCTCGAGTAGCGTCGGGGTTTTTGTTGGCGTCGCTGTGCGCGCTCGGCGCTTGTTCGAGCTCCAGCGACGAGCAGTGTTCGGGCGCGCGCTGCGCGAACAAGGGTGGATCCAGCGGCGCCAATGGCAGCACCGGCGGTTTCACGAGCACCACTGGCGGGGTCGGGGTCGGCACGGGCGGCGCGAGTACGGGCGGCGTCGGCATCGACGTCACCAAGTCGAGCGGCGGTATGTCGATGACCGCGGGCGGCGTGAAGGCGTGCGTGTCGAGCGGCGCGAGCGCGCAGCCGGCGCCGCTCGATATCTACATTTTGCTCGATATCTCGCTGTCGATGCTGGACAAGACCGCGAACGGAAGCTCCAAGTGGAACGCGGTGAAGCAAGCCATCACCGCGTTCTTCCAAGATACGAGCTCCGCCAGTCTGTCGGTCGGCATGCAGTATTTTCCGCTGCGCAAGGCGAACACGCCGAAGACCTGCGCGTCCGACAACGACTGCGGCGCGACCGGTGGACCCTGCACGCTCAAGTGGTGCAGCAAGTACGGGTCGCTGGTGCCGAACGGCATCGCCGCGTGCAAGGCCGACGCGGATTGCAAAGCAATTCCGACGCTGGCCGACTACGGCCCGTGCGCGGACTCCAAGTGCAGTAAGGACATGACCAAGCAATGCGCCAAAGACGCGGATTGCAAGCTTTCGACGCCCTTCGATTTCGGTCCATGCGTCGCCATCGGGCACTGCTCGGCCGCTGCCAGCGTGGCCTGCTCGAGCCTGAACACAGCGTGCGGTCCGGACGCGAACGGCGTCGATCGCGGGACGTGCACTCAAGCCACCTCGAGCTTTTGTTTCCACGGCACCGAGTGTTCGCAAAGCGCGTACGCGACGCCGGCCGTCGAAATTCAGGCGCTTCCCGGGGCCGCGACCGCGCTGGTTGCCTCGCTGAACGCCCAAGAGCCGGATGGTGACACCCCGACCGGTCCAGCCATGCGCGGTGCTATCGCGCACGCGCGCGATTGGGCCAACAGTCACCCGGGCCACACGGTGGTGGCCGTGCTCGCGACCGACGGGTTACCGACCGAGTGCCTTCCGGACAGTGTCGGGTTCAATGGCACCACGGCGCTCGATACGTTGGTGAAAGAGGTCGAGGGCGTGGCGGCCGATGGCTTATTGGCTTCGCCCAGCATTTCTACCTTCGTGATCGGGGTCTTCGCGGGCGCGGACACGCAGGCGCCCGCGAACTTGGAGCGCATGGCCAAAGCGGGTGGCACGACCAAGGCGCAGATCGTCGACACCGCGGGTGACGTGACCAAGCAGTTCGTGGACGCGCTGAACGCGGTGCGCGCCTCGCGCCTCGCCTGCGAGTTCCTGGTGCCAGCGCCCGAAGCCGGCTCGAAGCTCGACTATTTCCAGGTGAACGTGGCCTACAAAGAGGGTGCCAACACCACCTCGCTGTTTTACGTGGGTTCACCCGACCGCTGCGATCCGACCGTGGGCGGCTGGTATTACGACGATCAGAAGGGTGTGGCTCCGAACAAGATCATCGTCTGCCCGCAGACCTGTACCGCTTTTCAAAACGCGAAGGGCTCGGTCGAAATTCAGCTCGGTTGTGCGACCGCCGTGCGTTAGCGCGCCAGCGTTGCGGGCTACGAGGGGGCGCGGCTCGCGAGCTTTCGTTGCCCGAGCAGCAGTTGGTTTCTCACCGACTGCAGTTGTTGTCTCAGCGAATCCGCGTCGCGCGCCAGATCGGTCCAGTCCGCGTCGCGCGCGGTCGAGAGAATTTGGCCCGCTTCGTCGATCGCACTCTCGAGCCGCGTCGAAACCTCGCCGACCGAGGCCAACAGATCGGGCGTGACCGCTTCCCAGGCGCTGTCCCCCAACGACGCGATCGGCTTACTCACCTCGCTCGTACGCTGCCCGAGCTGTGCCATGCGCTCGATCAGCGTGCTGCGATCCACGTGGCGCGCTTGCACTTGGTTCGCCCGCTCGTTCAGAAGCTCCATGCAGCGCTGTTGACGCTCTTGAATACTCTGAATGGCTTGCGCGAACTCCGTCAGATGACCGGCCAGCTTCTCTTCGCAGGTCGAGCATTCCTCGAGCGCAACGCGCGCCCGGTGCAGCGCCTTCTCGGTGCTGATCGGCCGCGCGAGCTCGGCGAGCAGCCGTTCGAAGTGCGAAAGTTGCTCTTCGATGTGAGTGGCCGCGTCGGTGAGGGGTTGCGCGTTCTTCTTGTCCATCGGGGGGGCGTGCCCTGGCCGGAGCATAGCCCAGTCCTCGGCTCGGCGGGTTTTTCGGGTCCAAGCTCGCTCCGCGCCCGGTTTTGATGCGATTTGCCCCAGGCGCTGCCCGAACTGTTCTAAAGCAAACGGCGGTGTCCCAGCTCGGCCGCCGCGCCTTCCATTTCAGCTTGGCTCGAGTGACCGCTGTCTTGTTCGCGGTGCTCGTTTTGGTGTCGGGCTCGACCGCGCACGCCGAGCCCGCTTCAGCGGCACCTGCGGCCCACGCTCAGCGACCGCTCCGCTGGGACTTTCCGACCTTCCGCCCTGCGGAATACGTCGCGACCGGCGCGCTCGGCGCGGCTGCCATCGGGGTCTTCGTGTTTGCAGGACCGCAACGCTCGCCGCGCTGGACCGGCGGCATCTTGTTCGACGACTCGGTACGGGAAGCCGTGCGTGTCCGTTCGCCGGTCGCACGCGATCGCATACGACTGTTCAGTGACATCACCGGCGTCAGCTCACTGGTGTGGCTGCTCGGCGTCGATTCGCTCCTGGTTCCGCTTTGGCGTGGCAGTTCGCAGGTTGCGCTGCAGCTATTGTTGCTCGATGCCGAAGCGTTCGCGCTGAACGGCGTGCTCACCTCCAGCATGTTCTATCTCTCCGGGCGCGCGCGCCCGTCCTACGCCGATTGTCAGCGAGATTCTCGCTTCGACCCGCTCTGCAACCCGCGCGACACCGCTTCTTTTTGGAGCGGTCACACGGCCCTCGCGTTTACCGCCGCCGGCCTTTCCTGTGCACATCACGCTTACGTCAAGCTGTACGGCGGCGGTGCGCCCGACACGCTCGCTTGCGCCGGCGCGATCGGTTTGAGCGCCACCACCGGCACTCTCCGTCTACTCGGAGACCGGCACTACGCCTCGGACATTTTCGCGGGCGCGCTGGTCGGCTTCGGTATTGGATACGCAGTGCCGACCTTGCTCCACTATACGCAGGGCAGCGGGGACGGACGGCGCGTGGGGATCGCAGTCGGACCCGTGGAGCGCGGGGTTGGGGTGAGCGCGGTGGGCGGCTTCTAGGCCCCGAAAAGCCGATGATGGCGCTGCTCAGTGGTACGTGAACGTCGCCAACAGTGCCGGGGCTATGGTCGAGTAACCGACCTCGTTCAACTTGAGCGGCGCATACGCGAAGCGGCCCAGCACACCGACGCTCCACTGCTCGCCGAGCCACCAGTCGTAGCCGCCGCCGATGGCGAGCACCAGGCCGGTCGGATCACTGCCGCCCGCGTTTCCTTGGTACGAGGTCTCGAGCCCGCCCCAGCCCAGGAACGGCTGAAAATGTAGACCGCCGTGCGTGTCGAGGTAGTAGTCGGCAAAGATACCGAGCCCGATCAAGTACATCGAGACGTCCGTCAACTCGATTGAATTCCCGCCGTTCAGCGACGCAGACGGAGACGGAGCGTAATCGGTGAAGAACCCACCGCCGATCACCAGGTTTCCGACGGTGCCGCCGAGCCACAACGCGCTCGGAATGGTGACGCCCGAGTATTTGACCGTAGCGCCCCCCGATTCGGCCGAGGTGCTCAGATAACCCAAACCAATGTCCAACTGCAGGTAAAAACCGTCATGCGTTCGTGGCGCGGCTTGCGCCTGCGCGGTGGCGCCGAGCACCACACCGAAAACCGTGAGCGACAAGCCAGCACGCAACGCAGCCTTCTTAGCGTCCTTCATTCTGCTCCCTCTTGCTCGAATTCGTTGGCGACTTCGGCCGTTTGACTCATCAGCTTAGGCCGCCCTATTCGATCAACACCAGCGTGCCCGTTCGCGCAGCGTGCGATTTGTACGCGCTCGGACTACGTCGGACTCGGCCCTACAAACTCCGACTTTGCGGCGCGATTCGAGAGCACTTCGCAGTCCTATCTATTCGCGATCGCGGTCAGGCTAGCGCGGCCAATGACGGCCCCGCGCGCTACGGCAGCGCTGGCACGGGCGGCACGTTCGCATTCGCGGTCGCCCGCACACTGGCTGCATCCGCGCCCAACAGACCGAACCCTACCGCCACCAAGAGCAGTTCTTTGCCGCGCTTCAGCAGCGCGAAGGCCGCCGAAAGCTCTGTTGCATCACTCACCCCGAGCCCGCGCAAGAAGAAGGCATACCCCAGGTCTTGCACGCCAATTCCAGCCGGAACCAGGAAGGCCAGATTCCGAAGTAGAGTCAGCGTTACCTCCATCATCGCGACCAAGCCGAAGTCGAGCTCCACGCCGAGCAGCCGCAGCAGGAGATAGGTCTCCGCCGCTTCGGTGGCCCAGACGCAGCCGAACAGGAACGTGAGTCGCACTTCGCGTGCGACTCGCCCCGCGAAGAACAGAGCCAGCTTACCGTCGGTGTGCTGGAAAGCCGTTTCCGTGCAGCGCAGTTTCTGGTGAAGTGATCGGCTCGGCAGGCGCCAGAGCCAGCTCTTCATTCGCATGGCGAGCGAACCGCTGGACAGCCCGAGCCTTACGAACAGCGCCGCTCCAGCGAGCGCAAAGCTTGCCAGCCCCACCATGAACAGACACTGTAGCCCCGTCGTGCCGGCCACCGCCGCGCCTCGGCTGAAAGCGAACAGAGCGAGTAGCGCGCTCACCGCGAGCCACCCTGACTGGGCCGCGAGCACCAAGTATTTCCTGGCGAGCACGCCCGCGATCGCGGTGCTCGTTTCGAGTTTCGCTCGGCGTTGAAGTAGCGGCACTTTAAGCGGTTCGGCCAGCACCGCGCCGCCCGGCAGCGAAAGCGCGAGCGCATCGGTCGCAAGCCGAGTCCAGAGCAGCCCCCTCCGCTGGACTCGCGCGCCCAGCGCCGCGAACGTGCCGCGCCAGGCGAGCGTGTCGAGGCCGATCCCTGCAATCTGCGGAAGCAGCGACAAGAGCACGCCGAGCACGCCCAGGCGCGCTAGCAGAGCCGAAACTCGCTCCATTCGTACGTCACGAAATGTCCACGCGAGCGCCGCCAGCGCTAGCGCCAGTGAGGCGGTCTTGAGCCAACGCTGACGATCGCGAGTCGAGTTCGTCACTAATGAGAAGGTCTAGAGGACTCATCGCGCGATCCGATGACTTATCCACAACTTGTTCGACGCGCTTTTCGCTCAGTCTCGTGGAGCGCCGACGGCGATTGGGAAACGACCGGGTCGACGGTTGCCGGTAGCCGCCCGTGAGACCGAAGCCCCTCGGTTGGCGCGCAGCGTCATGCGGCAGCTCAAACTCAGTGCCGACGGGCGCAAGAGGTTCGAAGCCGAGCGTGCACTCTCGGGTCATCCCCCTTGCTTTGATTCATGAATAGACCTGGTGCCGCAATGGGCTGTTTCAAAATGCTGATAAATGCGGCCAAAAAGTCGATGAATAGAAAGAACACAAGAATCTTACCTGGTTCATGAATAGACCTATTCCGAGCCAAAAGCAGGGTTTTTGCCCGAGCATTCGTGGCGCTCACCCCTTGCCAATGATACGAATGTCGAACGGTACTTGCGTGCGGTGCACACAAAACGCCGCGCGTTCGGACAAGTACCGTCGTGCGCCAGGTGCTGGCCTCTCCCAACGCGGTGATTCCATGAAAACAGTCCGGCTCGGATCGTTCACGATCTTCCTCGCGATAGGCTTTGGATGCTCTTCTAACGAGTCTCCAGGAGCCGGTACCGGGGGCCGGGGCGGTGACGCTTCGACGAGCGGCGGCGGGTCAGCGGTTACGGGTGGCACCACTGCGAGCGGTGGGTTCACCGTTACTGGCGGTACCATCGCCAGCGGCGGGTCAGCGGTTACGGGTGGCACCACTGCGAGCGGCGGGTCCACGGTTACAGGCGGCACCACTGCCAGCGGCGGGTCGACGGTTACCGGCGGTACGACCGCTAGCGGCGGGTCCGTCGCTATGGGCGGCACCAGTGGCGCGAGCGGCGGCGGCGGCAAGGCGGCGGGTTCTGGCGGCTCCGCCGGCGCGAGCAAAGGCGGCTCCTCCGCCTCTGGTGGTGTGAGCGGCGGCTCGTCTGGTGGCGGAGGTAGCAGCGCGACCGGCGGCCAAGCCGGCGCAGGTCGCGGTGGCGCGGGTGGCAACGGTGGTGCTGGCGGCACCGGTGGAGGGAGTGCCGGCACCTCGTCGGGCCCGCCGATGGGCTGGGCGTCTTGGAACAGCTTCGCCGCCAAGATCGACTACAACGTCATCAAGGGGCAAGCGGACGCGATGGTCTCGAGCGGCCTCAAAGCCGCGGGCTATCAATACGTCAACATCGACGAGGGCTGGTGGCAGGGCAAGCGCGACGGCTCCGGCAACTTCACGATCGATACTGCGGAGTGGCCCGGCGGAATGCAGGCCATCGCGGACTACATCCACGGGCTTGGTCTCAAGGCGGGGATCTATACGGACGCCGGGAAGGACGGATGCGGCTACTACTATCCGACGGGGCGTCCAGCGGCGCCGGGATCCGGCAGCGAAGGTCACTACGAGCAAGACTTTCTGCAGTTCTCGAAGTGGGGCTTCGATTTCGTGAAGGTCGATTGGTGCGGCGGCAAAATGGAAGGTCTCGACGCCAAGACCGCGTACCAGGCCATTAGCGACGCCATCAAGAAGGCCACTGCACAGACGGGGCGGCCAATGGTGCTTTCGGTTTGCAACTGGGGTGAACAGAGCCCGTGGAACTGGGCACCGAGCCTGTCGACGATGTGGCGTACCAGCCAAGACATCATCTACTACGGCGAGGCGCCCGCCATGAA
>DASZQI010000027.1:0-24465 GCA_035549735.1 Polyangiaceae bacterium
CATGGTGCTCGTTTCCAAACTCAACTTCGACTATCACTTTCACGCCAACATCCAGGACGCCCTTCGCCGGCTGGAAGTCAAAGTCGCGCTCGACCCGACCCGCACTCTGACCGCCCTGCGCGCGAGCAAGATCGTGCCGGACTGACCGAGCACAGCGTCTATTCGAGGCCTTAGCCGACCTCCGTGCGAGTCGCGGGACGTCTCTCGTCCGAATCAAGCTGGACCTCCGATTGCAGCGGCGCGCGCCTTGTGATGAAGTCGCTTGGATGCGCTGGTGGTTCGTGACCGGATTGGGGCTCTTGCCCTGGATCACGTTCTCGTGCGGTGGGCGCTCGTCCAATAACCGCACCGGGATCTACGTCGACGGCCGCGTGCCCTCCACGACCCAAGTGTACCGAAATAACCTCATTATTGGGGGAGAAGTCGGGCTCAAGGTCATGTTCGGAAGCGCCCCTACCTGGGTCAACAATCTTATTTTCGGCAGCACCGTTCTCGTTGATGGCACCGCCGATCCAACCGGCCAGAACGGCAACCTGAGCGCTGCTCCACAACTCGCCAACGCTGATGGCGGCGACTACCGGCTGACTGCCGCCTCGCCGGCCATCGACGCCGGCACGCACGCCTTCGGCGCGCTGCCCCAATACGACCAACAGGGCGGCGCAAGAGTCGTGGACGGCAACGGCGATCACGTGGCCACGGTCGACATCGGGGCGTACGAGTACGCCGCGCCGATCGTGTGTACGCCGTAAGCTTACTGATCGACCCGCCAAGTTTCGCGACGCCAGCGTCGTCGAGCCGTGAAGCGATCGACGACGCCGGCGAGCGGCACTTAGTCGTGCGGGTTCAGTTCCAGGTCCAAGTGAGCACGGCGGTCTGCGGATTCGGGAACACCGCGTCGAAGCCACAAGAGAGGTCGAAGGGGTTGATGGTCTTTTTCCAGGTGACCGAGCCGGTAACCTCGATGCGCGCATCGACGTTCGCGGGATCATACGGGGCGTAGAGCTTGGTGTTCAGAAAGTAAGCGACGCCGGACGGAAGCTGGCGGCAAGAGGTGAGCTTGTACGCCTCGAAAACTGCCTTCTGAGCGTGGGCGTACGCCTCGGTACTGTTGACGCGTAGGGAGCTAATGGAGGTGTTGCCGCGCAACAGCTTGATCTCCCATTGGCAGTCGGTGCCCACGCAGGAGTTACGGACGTCGCGGATCGTTCCTTTGATGGTCTCGCCGGCGGTGACGTTGACTCGGGTGGAGTGAAACACATTGTCCGCGCGATCGATGAACCAACCCGCGACCATCCACCTGTTGCCCGCTTCCCCTCCCCACTGCAGAACGGGCTGGAGGATGGCCTGGTCATCCGCGGGCGTGAGCGACACGAACAGGTAAATTTGCTGGAAGAGTTGCACCGTTGGGGTCGGCGGCACGGTCATCGTGCTTTCGATGCCATTGAACCGCGGCGGAAAAACACCGAGGTTATTGGCGGACGCCTGCACGCGAGATACCCAGCCATCAAGGCCGAGAGCGCTGCTTTGGCGAGCGACGCCCTCCACCCCGGACGTGCCGCGGATGACCTGCTCCCGATTGATGCGGACCCTCTTGAATGCACAGGCGGAAGGCGCGCGCAGCACTTGGCCGTCCAAGCGAATCGCTCCATCGCGGTCCACCACTGCGCCGTCGGGCACCTCGTGAACGCACGATTGATGAAAGCCCCCCACCGGGGTTTCCACGTAGCCCTCGGGGAGGCCTTCGGGCCCCGCGCTGAGCTCCGGTTCGACCGCGCGCGGGCCTTCCTGGTTCGACGGCATCGACGCCGAATCTTCTGCCCCGCACCCGACCGCGAGCGCCACGAACGCGATCATTCCACCAATTAGCCTTTTCATTTCGTTCTCCACCACTTGCCCAGATAGGGCCCCCGAAGTTGCGTTGCTTGGGACTCAATCCGAACCCCGCGCCCGTATACCGCGTTTACTTGCTGGAACAAACTCGGTGCGCCTTTGCAATCTCGCCTCAGGTTGTGTGCAGAAAGAAGCTCCAGCGCGCGGACCGGACGCGACTGAACTCAGAAATGCGGAGCAAAGTCAGCGGGGCGTGATCAGCGCAACCGTTTTCGCGTATGCTGACCTCTGGCATGCGGGTGCAACGGGTTTTGGTCTTCGCGGGGTGCTGCTTGGGCGTTTGGGGTTCATCGAGCTGCTCGGGGGACGAAAGTCCTGCCAGTGACGGTGTGGCGTCCGGAGGAACTGCCGCAACGGGAGGGGCTCGTGCAACGGGTGGAACAGCGAGCAATACGGGCGGCGCTGCTTCGGGCGGTGACGCCGGCGGCAAGGACCGCACTGGCGGCGCTGCGGGAAGCGTGACCACGAGCTCCGCTGGCAACGACGCAGCGGGCTCGCACAGCGGGGGAACCGCGGGCACCGGCGGCGGAACTACCGGCGCGGACGCCGGGACCGCTGGCGCGATCGGGGGAAGCGCAGGCAGCGCGGGAGACACAGGCGACGCGGGCGCTGCAGGGAGCGGAGGCGACGACAAAGGTAAGAATCGCGAGTGGGCGCTCTGGCCCATGCCCAACCCGGCAAGCGCGGGACTTCCCCGTCCAGCCAACTACGACACGACCACGAACACGCTAGTCGTCCGCGATTTGATCACAGGCCTCACCTGGCCAAGGTCACTCGATCCGAACTTTACGGAAGCCGCGCCCGCCCGCACCAAGTGCGAAGCGTTGGTATTCGCGGGCTACGACGATTGGCGCTTGCCTACGATGATCGAGATGTTCTCGATCCTGGACTTTACGCGCACGTGGCCAGCCATCAACACGGCGGTCTTCAACTCGGGAAGCACCTCATTCAGTCTACTTTGGACGACGAGCCCGAACCCCTTCAACCCAACCACTGGTTCCTGGGTCATGGACTTCGGCACGCTCAGCGGCATGAGTACGCACCCCGTCAACGATCGCTTCCCGAGTCACTGCGTTCGTGGCGGTAACGAGGCGCCCGCGGGGCCTCACTACGTGATCGAGGACGACACCGTGCTCGACAACTACACGGGCCTTCTGTGGGAGCGTAACGCGAGTCTCACGACCTACGAAAAAGAGGCTGCAGCAGATTACTGCGACGCGCTCATGCTGGCGGGCAAAGACGACTGGCGACTCCCCAGCATCAATGAAACGACGACATTGTACGACTTCACCAGCACCCGATACCCCCCGATGGACGCGACCGCCTTTCCCGACGACGGCTCGAGCGTCAGCACCGTGGACTACTGGAACGCCGGAGGCTGGACCCTGAGCTTCTGGAACCTGCAAATCCGAAAACCCAACGACCCGCGAGCGCTCCGAGCGCGCTGCGTGCGCTGAGCGGCGTTACGAAGCGCACACTTCCTGCGCCGAAACCGGGTAGTTGGCTATTCGCCTTGCATCTAACCATTCGGTTATGTAACCATCTGGTAACATGCAAGCCGACGCCTTGAGCCAGACATTCGCCGCGCTCGCCGATCCGACCCGCCGCGCGATCTTGAAACGGCTGAGGGCAGGACCCGCGAACGTGAAGGAGCTCTCGCGACCGTTCGACATGAGTGGCCCGGCGGTGTGCAAGCACCTGCGCGTCCTCGAGCGTGCGGGCCTGGTCCGGCGCCGTCGAGAAGCACAGTCGCGCCCGTGCGAGCTCGATCCCGCGCCACTCAAAGAGATTGCCGCGTGGACCGACGCGTACCGCGAGTTCTGGGACGCGAGCTTCGATCGGCTGGGCGCGTATTTGAAACAGCTGCAGCAACCCAGCGGAGAGCGCCATGCGCGCCGACGCAAGCGCTGATTTGATCGACGACCGCGAGTACGCGGCGCCGCCCGAGCTGGTCTTCGAGGCGTGGACCAAAGCCGAGCACTTCGCGCGCTGGTTCGCGCCCGATAACGTCGAAGTGCCGCTCTGTGAGATCGATGCGCGCCCCGGTGGCGTGATCCGATTCCAGCATCGCTGGCCGGAGGGACAGCTGGTCTCGATCCGCGGCGTGTTCGACGAGGTCGTGGCGCCCACGCGCCTGTCCTTCACGTTCACGTTCGTCGATTCGAACGATCGCCCTACGGTCAACGCAATGATGCCCGAGTGGCCCGTCGGGGCGCACATCGTGATGACGGTCGAGCTGGTCGCCACGGCGCGCGGGACTCGCATGACCGTAGCGCAGCGGGTCGCCGAACCGGAATTCGCCGATTCGGCACCGATCCTGCGCCATCGGAAACTCGCAGCGATCGGTTGGAGTCAGACCGCGGCGCGTCTCGTCGCGTATCTCGAACGGAGGACACCATGGGAATCTTGACCTTCAGCATCAACGTCACCCTGGACGGCTGCGTCGACCACCAGGAGGGAATCGTCGACGACGAGACACACGCCTTTTTCACCCGCCTCATGGATGAGGGCGGCGCGATGCTGTGGGGCCGCGTCACCTACGAGATGATGGAGAGCTACTGGCCCGCGGTCGCTCGCGGCGACGAGGAGGCGCCGCCAGCGATGCGCGAGTGGGCGCTCAAGCTGGACGCCAAGCCGAAGTATGTGGTGTCGTCGACGCGAAAAGACTTTCCGTGGACCAACAGCCACCACGTCGCCGGCGACCTGCGCACGGGCGTGCAGAAACTCAAGGACGCCACCCCGGCCGGCGTGCTCCTCGGCAGCGGCAAGCTCGCGACCGAGCTGGACCGGCTAGACCTGATCGACGAGTACAAGTTCCTCGTCCACCCCAGAATCGCCGGCCACGGCCCAACCCTGTACCAGAGCGGACTGCCCAGCACGCGTCGCCTCGAACTGGTCTCTGCAAAGCCACTCCACTGCGGCGCCGTTGCGATGCACTACCGGCGTGAAAGCTCTTGAACATGCAGAGTCGACTTCGCGGATGCCCTTAGTCACTCTGAGCGACGCCCACCCGAAGCTGCCGGTGGTCATCGTCGATGCCGCTGACTCCCGTGCCGCGGTCAAAAAGGGATTCGAGGGGCGTCCCCAACGGGATTGAAACCTTACGGAACTCGAGAAACCCCGAGAGATTCGCTGTGTACCGTCAATTCTGGTCGCCTGAGCCGGGCGGCAGCGATGCTATGCTGCCCACGTGGGCCAAACCCAAGGTCCCCCGAAGCCATTCGCCGTCGTGTGGCTGGGTGGCGCCGAGGCTCGAGAACACCAGGCTCGACGCGCTGACGCGCTTCTCGACCCCACTACCGCGTTGGACCTTTCCGAAGAGCTCTGCGAACTCAACCCTGCTCTGTTTCGCGAGGAGGCTCCGATCCGCAAACGCGAGGTGGACGGGCGCGCGCGGCGTGGGCGAAGCTGCGAGAACGTCTGGGATGGCAACGTCGCGCCCAAAGCCAGCGCTGAAAGCCTCGCTAAGGGCCGCCGTGGCAGACATGCCGGCGAAACTTCCCTGATTTCCATGCAGTTGCTCGCTTGAGCGCGCACGGGCGAGGCGCACCAACGAGATTCGAAACGTCATTGACACGTCGGACAGGCTGAAGAAGGCGTGTCTCGGTCGTCTGGCGACTGAAACCGGCCACTCCGCGCCTGCCCGCAATATCGCGACAATCGGCGAAATCTTCGAACGAACCCGGGCAAGTCGCTGCGTAGCATCTTCCCACGGACCGTATTCACGGTATCGTGGCCCGACCGCGCGCAAGTCGCGGCCGACACGGGTGTGACATGCCTTCACGCGAACTGGCGAACACCTATGACGAAGTCACCAGAATCCTGGGCGGGACCTCTCCGCCCCTCACACCGGACGTCCTCTCCGGTGGGACGCGTGTAACAGGTCGTTGGCGAAATCCTCCGTTCGAGGGTTACGTGCCGCCACTCAACGACCACTGCGTCGTCTGTCACGTCGCCGGATCCTCACCCGGCTGGGTGAAGATGGATGGAAAGTTCAGTCGCGCCGTCATGGCCCCGGGAACAATCAGTCTGGTTCCTCAGGGGCAGGACTCCTGGCGTCACAGTGGCGCGATGATGGAGGTCACGAACGTCTATCTCGGCGCTGACTGTTTGCAAGCCTGTGCCGATGAGGTTGCGCATTGCCAGCGACCCGAGCTCATCGACCGGATGGGCTTCGAGGACCCCAAGCTCTTCGCGATTCTGGCGCTGATCGGCGACGAGGCGGACAGCCGTGCCCCGAGGTCACGTCTGTTCCTCGAGCAGCTCATCGATCTGCTCTGCATCCAGTTATTGCGGGCTCATTCCTCGGTCTCGGCCGCCGCCCACCCGCTGGCTCGGCGCGGCCTAGCTGTCTGGCAAGTGAAGCGCATCACCAGCTATATGAGTGAAAATCTCGCGGCGGACGTGACACTTGGTGAGCTCGCGAATCTGGTCGGGTTGAGCCGCTTCCACTTCTGCCACGCTTTCCGTCTGGCGACCGGGTGCAGGCCGCACCAGTGGCTCACCCGCCTGCGTATGGACAGGGCGCGAGCGCTGCTGCGCACCCGTGAGCTGCGAATCATCGACGTCGCACTAGCCGTCGGGTACGAGACCCAGTCCGCGTTCGCCGCCGTGTTTCGCAAAAGCACGGGCCTGACCCCGAGCGCCTATCGACGGACGCTGTAGCTCGCGACCGATCGCAAGAGCGCGACAGACGCCGAAATCTCGCGACGGAGCCTGCCTCGGCTGAGAGCTATGAGTCTCGCATGTCGAAGCAAAACGGCAAAACCGCCATCGTCACGGGCGCCTCTCGCGGTATTGGAGCGGCCATAGCTCGGAGGCTGGCGGACGACGGCTTCGCGGTCATCGTCAACTTCGCCGGCGCGGCGGCCGAGGCCGAAACCCAGGTCGCGCTCATCCGCCAGGCCGGTGGCGTAGCGACGGCGCAGCAGGCCGACGTCAGCGATCCGCGTGCGGTGCACGCGCTGTTCGAGGAAACCGAGAGGGCCCATGGGGGCGTCGACGTGCTGGTGAATAACGCGGGCGTCATGTTCCTGACGACGCTCGCCGAGGCCGACGACGCCTCGTTCGAGCGCCAGCTCGCCATCAACCTCAGGGGTGTCTTCAACGGCCTGCGCGAAGCCGCGAGGCGGCTACGGACGGGTGGGCGGATCATCAACCTCTCGTCGAGTGTGGTCGGCCTCTATCAGCCGACCTACGGAATCTACGCGGCCACCAAGGGCGCGGTCGAAGCCATGACCCACGTCTTGGCCAACGAGCTCCGCGGCCGCAACATCACGGTCAACGCGGTCGCGCCGGGCCCGACTGGGACCGAGCTCTTCCTCGACGGCAAGTCGCCCGCTCTTGTCGAGCGGCTGAGCAAGCTTTCACCTCTCGAGCGACTGGGCAAACCGGAGGACATAGCCGGGCTCGTCAGTTTTCTCGCCGGGCCGGACGGCGCGTGGGTGAACGGCCAGGTGCTGCGGGCAAACGGCGGCGTGATTTAGAGAACACCGGGCGACTCATCCAAGGAGACGACCTTGCTCACCTCTCATCAGGCAAGCGCCATCATCGCCGCGGGCGAAGCCCGAGCCTCCGCGCTCGGTGTCCGCGTCAACATCGCCGTACTCGACGCCGGCGCTCACCTCAAGGCCTTCAGTCGGATGGATGGTGCCGTCTTGGGCTCGATCGACGTCGCGCTGAAGAAGGCGGCGACAGCGGCCCTCTTCGAGACCACCAGCGAAGCCGTTTGGGAGTACTGCAAGCCGGGCGCGCCCGCCCACGCTCTCGAGCACACCAACCGCGGACTAGCTCCGTTCGCTGGAGGCTTGCCTTTGCGCGGCGACCAGGGCGAGCTGCTCGGCGCGATTGGCGTCTCCGGCGGCGCCGTGTCCGAGGATCTCGAGATCGCAGTAGCCGCGATTGCGGCGCTGTCGCCGCCCGGGCGCCGTACTTAGTCACGGTGAGCCTCGTTGTAGTGCCCGCCTAGTGCGTTTCAATGCGTGTCAACAATAGAAAGGAATCGCCATGTCAAGGACCATTCTCATTACAGGCGCCGGCTCCGGTTTCGGTGAAGCTGCCGGCATTGGCCTCGCGCAGAGGGGGCACACCGTGATCGCAACCGCGCAAATCTCGCCCCAGGTCGCGGCGCTCCGGCGCAAGGCGAGCGAGCTTGGATTGACGAACCTTCGGGTGGAGAAGCTCGATCTCTTCGATCCGTACGACGTCGCTTTCGCACAATCGTTCGAAATCGACGTACTTTGGAACAACGCCGGCCTCGGCGAGAGCGGGCCCGTATCGGAGATACCCATCGACCTCGTTCGCCGCAACTACGAGGTCAACGTTTTCAAGCCGCTCGAGCTGACCCAGGGCTTCGTGAAAAAATGGATCGCGACCAAGAAGAACGCAAAGATCGTCTTCACATCCTCGATGGGCGGCCTATTCACGCCTGCAGGTTGGGGTGTTTACGTTTCGACGAAACACGCCCTCGAGTCGATCGCCGAAGCCATGCAGCAGGAGATGGCTCCGTTCGGCATCAAGGTTCAGACCATCAACCCTGGCGCCTACTTCACCGGGTTCAACGAGACCATGGCCGACACCGCGTTCCGCTGGCTCGACGATTCCAAGAACTTCACGAAACGCAAGGCCCTGCGGGACACCTTCGATAGCCTGCTCGCGGCTCCCGACGGGCACATGGATCCCCGGGAAATGCTCGATCAAATGCTGGAAATCGTACCTGCAGACAGCGGCAAATTCCGAAACGTCGTGCCGAAAACCGTGGAAGACATGCTCAAGCGGTCGCAAGCGAACGCCTGGGAAACCCGCATCTGATCGGGGCGGCTCGACTTGGCTTGTCGAGAACGAAAGGACCTCGAACGATGAGCAGCATGATTGTTCTAGTGACCGGCGCATCCAGCGGGTTTGGCCGGCTAGCAGCCACTGCGCTCGCCCATTCCGGACACACTGTGTACGCATCGATGCGCGAAGTACGCGGACGCAACGCGCGAATCGCGGCTGAGCTCCAAGCCCACGCCCACGAGCAAGCAGTGGATCTCCGCTCACTCGAGCTCGACGTGAGCTCTCAATCGTCCGTGGAGGCCGCCGTCGGCGACTTGATGACGACCCACGGTCATTTGGACGTGGTGGTGCACAACGCCGGGCACATGGTGTTCGGACCTGCGGAAGCGTTCACGGTCGAACAGCTGGCAGAGGAGTATGACATCAACGTCCTCTCGACTCAGCGCGTGAACCGAGCGGTGTTGCCGCACATGCGCAAGCGCGGACAGGGGCTCTTAGTCTGGGTCTCGAGCAGCAGCTGTGCCGGAGGCACCCCGCCCTACCTCGCGCCTTACTTCGCGGCCAAGGCGGGCATGGACGCGCTCGCTGTGCAGTACGCGCGTGAGCTTTCGCGCTGGGGCATCGAGACCTCGATCATCGTGCCCGGCGCGTTCACTCGTGGCACCAATCACTTCGCGCACGCCGGGCACCCGCTCGATCCGGTATGCGCCGCGGAGTACGAAGCCGGCCCGTACGCGGATTTCGGGCGGCAGATCCAGGAGGCCTTTGGAAAGATCGTGCCGGAGGAGGCCGATCCGAGCAAGGTGGCCGGGGCCATCGTATCCGTCGTCGATGCACCCGCAGGCAAGCGACCTTTTCGAGTGCACGTCGATCCGAGTGACGACGGAGCTGCAGTGGCCTTTGCCGTGGTCGATCGCGTAAGAAACGAAATGCTGCACCGGGTGGGTTTTGCCGACCTGCTGAGGCCTCGGATCCGCTCGACGGGCTGACGGCCGTAGGCTCTTACGAGTCAAGTGAAGCGACTCATGGCCCCGCGCGCTTGCGCGTACAAAAGGCCACGTTTTCCGTGATTTTAAGCAGCGTCCCCAACGGGATTTTATACTGCGAAGACGCCGCGAAAGGCGGGCGCATGCTGCTGACGCTAGTCGCGTGACGTGCCCGCTAGCGGCCAGGGAATACGCACCGAAGCTATGCTCGCCCCGCGTGTGGGGGGGGGGCACGCACCGGATCGACGTCACCTAAACCGGCTTTGACCGCCGTATTACGCGATGGTATTACGCTTGAATGGGTATGGTCCTAAAGACGGTCAAGCTGCCGCCTGACCTGGCGGCGGCGCTCTCGCGCAAAGCCAAGGCGCGCGGGCTCACAGAGTCAGACCTAATCCGCCAGGGCATCGAACAAGTCACCCGAGACGACGACGGCCTGAACATGCAATCAATCATCGGAGCGGATGTGGGCGCGGGTAGCGGACCGCGTGACTTGTCGACTAGTCGGAAGCGAATGTCGGGCTATGGCCGAACGCGCAATCGTTGACACCGGGTTCCTCGTAGCCTTGCTGAACCGTAGCGATGCTCATCACGCCTGGGCGGCGGAACTAGTGCCAACACTGAAAGGCCCATGGCTAACGGCCGAGGCATGCGTCTCGGAAGCCGTCTTCCTTCTCCAGCAAGCGGGTCGAACTTCAGTCGAGGCATTGCTCCGTTGGCTCGAGCAAGGTGCCCTGTTGAGCCGGCATTGCTTGCCTGATCAGCTCGAGGCCATCGGCACGGAGATGTTCGCGTACCGTAAGCGCTGGGTCGACTTTGCGGATGCCTGCCTGGTCACCTTGAGCGACGCGCAGCCCAAGCTGCCGGTGGTCTCCGTCGACGTTGCAGACTTCAGCGTGTATTTTCGACGCCGTTCGGGCAGAAGACTCATTTTACCGATCAAACGCCGTTGATCACTGTTTAGCGATCGGGAGATGGAACTGGATTGAGGAGCGTCCCAAGGGGATTTGAAACGTTACTGAACTCCAGAAACGTCGAGAAAATGGCGTGGCTCCTGGTCGCGCTGGTCGCATGACGCGTCCGGCGTCGAGCCCGAGCCATCCGCGGCGCGGAGCCGGCGCCCCTCTCCTCCCGCCGGCCACCAGCCGCTCGTCATGTCGGCCCCGGGCACCCCCGAACGCGCCCAGGAGCCCGGTAATTTCCTGCTGAGCGGCTGCCGGCGCGCTCCCGCGCGTGGAGACCGGCCGCGGTTGCGGTATCCTGTCGCGGATGGACCGAGAAACTGCCCTCTCTCGCCTGAGCACGCTGCTGCCGGAGCTCCGGGCTCGGTTCGGCGTGAGGGAACTCGCTGTTTTTGGTTCTGTTGCGCGCGATGAGGCGACCGATGCCAGTGATCTCGATCTGATCGTCGATTTCGAGGGCCCCGCCACCTTCGATGCCTTCATGGGGCTCAAGTTGTTCATCGAAGACACGCTAGCGGTGCCGGTCGACCTGGTCACGCGGCCGTCTCTGAAGTCGCGACTCAAAGCACGCATCGAGGCCGAGGCCCGGCGTGTCGCGTGACGAGGCTGCATACTTCGCGGACATGCTGGAGGCTTGCGAGCGCATCTGTTCGTATGTCGCCGATCTGAACGAGCGCTCTTTGCGCGACGACACCAAAACCGTCGACGCGATCTTACGCAACCTCGCCGTACTCGGCGAGGCCGCGAAGCGAGTCACTGACCCAACCCGAGATCTAGCGCCCGCGATTCCGTGGCGCCCGATCGCCGGACTCAGGGACGTCGTCATTCACGACTACTTCGGCGTCGATCTCGACATCGTCTGCGACGTGACCTTCGCAAAGGTACCGCCGCTTCGCGAGGAGCTGAAGCGGTTGCTCGCTCGTCTCGACGCCTCGTAGCAAGTCGAGTCGTTGGGGACCATGCTGGTCCGAGTCAGCACTGAGCGACACGGAATTTCTGTCGTGCTCAGCGCGTTAGTCGCAAAAATCGCTGGATTGAGGGGCGTCCCCAACGGGATTTGAACCCGTGTTACAGCCTTGAAAGGGCCGTGTCCTGGGCCGGCTAGACGATGGGGACCGGGGGTTTCTTCGAGGGCGCGGAACATAGTCTGAAGCGCGGCGATCGACAACCCCGGTTTGAGGGGTTCGTGAACAAGTGAACGATGCGGGGGTTTGGGCGTAAAACCGGCTGAATATTGGGGGTTGGCTCGTCGGGCGGTCGCGGATCGCTGTATGGTCCGCCCCGTGTCCCAGGCCGCTTCTCTCGATTCGTCGTCCGATCGTGATTCCGCCTCGCCGAAAAGTGCGTCGGCTCGGCTGCCGTTCGGGCTGACGCTCGGGTTGTTCGTGGTGTCAGGGGCGACGGGGCTGGTCGATCAGCTCTGTTTCTCGAAGTACCTCGGCTACGTGGTGGGCAGCACGGCGCACGCGGTGAGCGCGGTGCTGGCGGCGTTCATGACCGGTCTCGCGGTGGGAGCGCATTTCGGCGGGAAATGGTCGGCGCGGATTCGACGGCCGCTGGTGGCTTACGGGGTGCTGGAAGGGGTGGTGGCGCTAGCTGTGGCGCTGACGCCGCTCGGTTTCCGTGTGTTGACGCCGTTGTATGCGGCGCTGGCGCGGATGGCACCGGAGTCGCTCGCGGTGCTGAGTGTGCTGCGCTGGTGTGTCGCGCTGCTCTTGGTGGTGGTCCCGACGATGGCGATGGGCGCGACGCTGCCGCTACTGTCTCGCGGTATCGAGGCGAGTGAGCCCACGGGCGGCTCGCGCCGAGAGCGACGTTTATCGGCTCTTTATGCGGCAAACACGCTGGGGGGCGCGACCGGCGCGCTCGCCGCCGCCTATGTGATCGTGCCGGCGCTGGGCTTGAACTACACGCTGTACGTTTCGGCGCTCGGCAGTGGCTTGGTCGGCCTGGCCGCGGCCTGGAAAGGGCGCGGGGTAGTGGTCGAAAATGGGACGGGGCAGCCGGTCGTCGCGTCGCGGTCTGAAGATGCCGCGACCGCAGCTGGGCCCGCGTCCGCAGCATCGGGTCGCAGTGCGCCCTCGCCGCGCGACACGCTGCTGCTCGCTCTGCTGGCGTTCCTGTCCGGCTCGCTGGTGTTCGCGTGCGAAGTGCTGTTTACGCACCTGCTCGCGCTGATCATCGGCAACAGTGCGTACGCTTTTGGCCTGATTTTGGCGGCCTTTTTGACCTCGCTGTTCCTCGGGGCGTCGCTCGCGGGGACGGCGCGGCGCTGGCTTTCGGACGCGGCGCTGCCACTTGGGCTGGCTGCGACCGCGGGCGCCCTGCTCATCACCCTGCCCTATTGGGACGAGCTGCCGCGGTTGTTCGCGAACACCGGGGACGTGGCGAAGACCTTCGAGCAGCGCGAAGCGGTTCGCGGGCTCACCGCCTTGGCGATATTGCTCATTCCTACGAGTCTGATGGGGCTCACCTTCCCGCTGCTTTTGCAGCGCGTGGCCGGCTACGACGGCGTCGGCGGTTGGGTGGGTCGACTCACCGCGATCAATACGATCGGCGCGGTCGTGGGCGCGCTCGGTACAGGCTACGTGGTCTTGCCGCTGCTCGGTTCACAATCTTCGCTGTTGGCGATCGGCGTGGGCTTTGGCGCATCCGCGCTGCTGGCGCTGCCGTGGGTGCAAGGGGGCGCGCGCTGGGTGACCGTTGGGCTGAGCGGGAGTGCAGCGTTGTTCGGCGTTCTTTCGCCGCGTTGGGATCTCTCGGAGCTGACCAGCGGCGCCAATGTGTATTTCGAAGGGCAACCGAGCACCCAAAAAGTGGTGAGCATTCACGAGGACGTGCACGGCGGGGTGACCACGGTGGCGCTGTCCGAGGGGGTGTACACGCTGTACACGAACGGCAAATTCCAGGGCAACACCGGCTGGGAAATGAACGCGCAGCGATTTTTTGCGCACTATCCGTCGATTTTCGTGGAGCATTTCGACGACGCGCTGATCATCGGCCTCGGCACCGGCACCACCCTGGGCACGCTCGCCACCTACCCGTGGAAGCGGCTCCACGTGGTCGAGATTTCACCCTCGATCGTGAGCGCGGCACGCCAATACTTCCAGGTGCCCAATCGCGGAGCGATAGACGATCCGCGCGTGACGCTCACGCACGCCGATGGCAGAAATCACCTGCTGGTGAGCAACCGCCGCTACGACCTCATCGGCATGGAGCTCTCGAGCATCTGGTTTGCCGGCGCCTCGAGCCTGTACAGCGACGAGTTCTACCGTCTGGTCGCTTCGCGGTTGAACCCCGGCGGAGTGTTTCAGCAATGGGTGCAGCTGCACCACGTCTACAAGGACGACTTCGCGACGATCGTGCACACGCTGCGCAAGAACTTTCCGCACGTGGCGCTGTTCTACGGCGGGGGACAGGGCATCTTGGTGGCATCGTTCGAGCCGTTCCGTGCCTCGCGGGAGCGCCTGAAACGGCTGCAGGCGCTGCCCAACCTGCACGAAGTGCTGCCTTACGGCAGACCGCTCGAGGAGTTGCTCGATGACGTGCTGGTGCTCGATAGCGGGCTCGACGCCTTTCTAGCGAGCTGCGCCGCGGAAGCGGGTACCCCGCTCTCCGACCTCATCTCGACCGACGAGAACCTCTACCTCGAATATGCGACGCCACGCGGTAACGTGCTGCCTTGGGCCGCGCGAGAAGCGCTCGTTGCTGACCTGAAGAGCTATCAGCAACCCGACGCGATCTCGGCGTTGCTCGTGCCCTGAGCGAGTCAGGCCCTGGGCGCCCCAGCTTGTACCGCGGAGAGCACTGCCTGCTGCACGTCGCACAAGCGCTCCGCGTTCATGGGCCGCGCACCGACGCTCTCGAGCTGGAACTTGTCCTTTGCGATCCCCTGCTCGGTGCGGATTTGCGAGGCCGTGATGCGAACGCTCTGGCCGTGTAGCGCGCTCGTCACCGCCAGCAAAAGGCCTGGGAAATCCGGGGCATCCACGATCAGCACGTATTCACCCCGGCGCAGCGCATCCAGCTCGAAGTACACGCGAGAGGGCTTGACCCCGGGGACCGGAATCGTGTCTCTGTCGCTCGGCTGCTGCGAAATTAATTGGTCTTCGGCGATCAACTCGCGCAGCGTTTGCGCGAAGCTCAACAAGTCCGAGGGTTCGACCGGCTGCGCTTTGGAGCCGGGCTCGGCCGACTCGAGGCAGAAGAAGTCCACCGCTTCGAGTTTTCCGTCCCCGCAGCGTCGACAGAACACCTCGGCGTGCGTCACGCTCAAGCCGTGCACTAGCAGCGCGTCGCTTACGAGTGACAGCAGGCCAGGCTGATCGTCGGCGACCACGCACACGAAGGTGCGCTCACCGGCGCGGAAGGCCTCCGCGTGCGCCAGCTGCCCCGCTCGGCGCTGGACGATGCGAGCGTGCTCTTCGACCTCCCGGATCGTGAACGCTCGCGCGTACGCGACCGGCATCGAGCTAATGAATTCATCCACTTCCCGAGCGTGGGTGGCGCGGCTTTCGACCATCATGCCTTTGCGGCACTCTGCTCGGGGCCCGGTTCCGGGATCGATTCCCGCGCTTTTCTGGCCGGTTACACGCGCGGCCAAGTCAGCGAAATGTGGCCGTAAACCGGCCGGGCGTGTTTCAGACCCGGCGCGTCAATTCGCCCGTTTATCGCGCGCGTTGAGCGCGGCTGCCGGCGCGCCGACGCGGCACCACGACTGCCAGGTCGTCGTCGCCGGCTCGCGAAGCTCCCGGAAACTCGACCACTTCGGCGGCGCGCGGGTGACCGATCGAGGTGTGAAGGCGAGCGCGCGACAGGATGGCTTCGCACAGCGCAGTGAAGTCGAAGCCAGCTGCGGCGGCGATCTTCGGGAGCAGGCTGGTCGGGGTCATGCCGGGCAGCGTGTTCACTTCCAGGACGTACTCGTTCTGACCCTCGGTCACCATGAGATCCACGCGCACAGCTCCCTCGGTGTCGAGGGCTTGGGCCGCGCGTTCCGCCAAGTTCAAAACGCCGCGGTAGCGCGCCGGGCCGAGGCGCGCGGGCATGAAGTATTCGGTCATCCCCGGCGTGTACTTGGCCGCAAAGTCGTACATTCCACCGTGCGGCGCGATCTCGATCGCCCCGAGCACGCGACCCGCCAAGATGCCGACATGGACCTCGCGGCCAGCGATGTGACGCTCGACGAGCACGCTGTCGTCATACGAGAGCGCGTCTTCGACCGCTTGCGCGAGCTCACTCGCGTTGTGCGCCATCGAAACGCCCAGGCTCGAGCCTTCGCGGCGGGGCTTCACCACCACCGGAAAGCCGAAAGAACCGTGGATTTCTTCCAAGTCCGCGGCCGCGTTCGCGCGATCGATCACGTAGTAAGGGGGCGTCGGCACGTTGTGTAATCGAAACAGCTCTTTGGCCTTGAGCTTGTCCATACCGAGCGCGCTCGCCAGTACCGACGAGCCGGTGTACGGAATGCGCAGCCATTCGAGCATTCCTTGCACGCAGCCGTCCTCGCCGAGTCGGCCGTGCAGCGCCAGGAACGCGACGTCGATCTGCGCGTCGACCAAGGCTTGCAGCGGGTCGATGCCCTCACCCAACAACACGGGCACCACGTCGTGTCCGGCCTCGAGCAGCGCCTCGGCCACGGCTCGCCCGGAGCTCAACGAAACGTCCCGCTCGGCGGAGGCTCCGCCCATCACGACACCTACGCGTCCTCGGTTGATGACCTCGTGCATTCACCGAGCGCTACCGGCAATTCCGCTCACGGGCCAAGAAATCCACCCGCGTGAGGCCTGCTCCTAACCCTAGAAGCAGCTTCGCCTATTGCGGGTAACCGCCGGGATCCGTTGGTCTTTCGGAGATCGGCACCTCGTCGATCACTTCCACGACGATGGCGGTGATGTTGTCTTTGCCACCGCGCGCGTTGGCGCTCTCGATCAGGATGCGAACCGCGGTTTCGCCGCCTTCTTCGAGGGCGTCTCCGATTTCGTCGAGCTGAAGGTAGCCGTGCAGGCCGTCGCTGCAGAGCAGGTAGATGTCGCCGTCTCGCGACTCCCAAATACTGGTGTCGACCTGGACGTAGTCCCGGCTGCCCACCGCGCGGGTGATGACGTTGCGCTGCTTGCTGACCCGCGCCTCGTCCTCGGTGATGAGGCCCTGCTTCAGCTGCCACGCAATTAGGGTGTGGTCTTCCGTGAGCTGGGTCGCGCGCCCGTCTCGAACCCGATAGATGCGGCTGTCACCGACTTGCCCCAAAACGATCGAGTCCCCGAAGCGCATCATGGCGCTGATGGTGGTGCCCATCCCGGCCTTGCCCCGGTCGAGCTCGGCCATCGCAAAAACCAGGTATGTGGCGGCTTGGACCGCGCCCTCGAGCACACGGCACGCCGCGCGCGCCTTCTCTTCGGTCGGCTCACCATCCAGCTGAAGCGACTGCTTGCCTCGGCGCACCATGCCGAACACGGTGTCGATGGACTCGCGGCTGGCCACCTCGCCGGCGGCGTGGCCCCCCATCCCGTCGGCGACGACCCAGAGCCCCAGCTCGTCGTCACACAGGTAGGCGTCCTCGTTGATCGCGCGTCGGCGGCCGATATCCGTGCCGCCGTACGAGCGCATCAAGAACTGGCCCTCGGACGGCATGTTTAATGAGGATAGGGGACTTTCCTGGGACCGGGAAGGGTCGACCCCTCGCGGAACTGCACTTCACTCCCACATTGGAGTGCGTCGACGCCTTTCGCCCCCCTCACATAATTTTCTGGCCGCGCGACCCACACGCGCTTTCCCCTCCCCCAGCCCGCGGTTCGGGCTTATCGTTCCCGCGGATGAGTGCGAGAGCCGCAAGCTTCCTTGCACGGGGCGAGAATCCCGCACGAGTAGCGCGAACCTTAGGCGAAACCTTGCGCGGCATCGCGCGGCCGAGCGGCGCCATGCTGTTCGTCAGCGGGGATCTCTCGTTGAAACTCGGCGACCTCGCCGAGCGCGTTCAGGAGGTGGCGGGTCCCATTCCGGTACTCATAGCGGCCGGACACGGCGTGCTCACCGAGCGGGGCGAGGTCGAGGGTGAGACTGCGGCCGCGGGGTTGGTTTGGACGGGCGGCGAGACGATCCCCATCCCGATCGACGACGCGACCGGGCCGGATCTGGGCGTGACGCTGGCAGATGCACTCGAGCCGTGCCTTGGGCCGGCGGCCACTGCGTTCGTGTTCGTGCGCCCTCGCGGGGTGCTCCCGCACACGCTCGATCCGCTGAAAGCACTGCGCTGTGCAGCGCTGGTCGGCGCGGGAACCTCGGTCGACGACGGCGTCGTCGTGATCCGCCCTGGCGAGCGTCCGCGTATCGCGCAAGCCGGCGCATTGGTGCTGCGCGGAATCACTCCACCGGTGGTTCGTTCCTCCCCCGCCTGCCGGCTGTTGACGCCCCTCACTCCGATTACGGCGACGCGCGGACCCATGGTGCTCGAGATCGGCGGGGAACACGCGCTCGAGGTGCTGTCGATCGCCGCCAGCGAGCTCAAGGATCAGCCGCTGCTGTTCGTGGTGTTGGCGGAAGAAGCGGACGATGGCGACGATGAGGACGCTGAGTCGCCGCCGCTGCTCCTGCGAGGTATTCAAGGAGTGGACCCCTTGCGGCAAGGGATCCTGGTCTCGGAGGAGGTCCGACCTGGCCTGCGCATGGCTTTCGCGGTTCGCGATGCAGCCGCGGCGCGCAGTGACCTGGAAGCGATCGCCGCGCGCCTTTCGCGGGAAACAGCGGGGGCCGCGCCGCGGTTCGGCGTGTACGTGAGCTGCGCCGGGCGCGGGGCCTCGCTGTACGGCGCCCAGGACGTGGACACGCGCGTGATCCGCGCACGATTTCCGGATTTGCCGCTGGTGGGGCTGCACTCTTCGTTCGAAATCGCGCCGCACGGGGGCTCGCCTGCGTTGCAGCTCTACACCGGCGTTCTGACGTTGTTCACCGTTCCGAGTTGAAGCGCATGGAGACTTCGCAACCGCTCGAGCTGGTCGCTCGCCGACCTCGCTTCAAGACTGCCGACGCCGCTCTCGCCGCGTTGGTGCTGACCGTGGTCGGGCTGATGGTGGTCCCGCTGCCGACCTGGCTCTTGGACCTCTTGCTGGCCTCGAACCTGGCGTTTTCGGTCGCGATTCTGTTGGTGTCTTTGTACGTCAGCGACGGCCTCAAGATTGCGGCGTTTCCCACGGTTTTGCTGCTCACCACGCTGGCGCGGCTGAGCCTCAATGTGTCGTCGACGCGGTTGATCTTGCTGCAGGCCGACGCCGGCGAAGTGATCCGCGCGTTCGGCGAATTCGTGGTGCGTGGCAACTACGTCGTGGGCGGCGTGGTGTTCTTGATCCTGACCATCATTCAGTTCGTGGTCATCGCCAAGGGCGCCGAGCGCGTGGCCGAAGTCGGCGCCCGCTTCACGCTCGACGCGCTGCCCGGAAAGCAAATGGCGATCGACGCCGAGCTGCGCTCGGGCTCGATCGACTCGAACGAAGCCAAAGCGCGCCGGCGAGGGCTGCTGCGCGAGAGCCAATTTTACGGCGCCATGGACGGCGCCATGAAGTTCGTCAAGGGCGACGTCATCGCGTCCATCTTGATCACGATCATCAACCTGATCGGCGGCCTGGCGATTGGCGTACTGCAAAAGGATTTGGAGCCCACCGCGGCGCTCAAGCGCTACGGCCTGCTCACGATCGGCGATGGCCTGGTCACGCAAATCCCGTCGCTGGTGCTGGCGACCGCGGCGGGCGTGTTGGTCACGCGGGTCGCGAGCGAAGATCCGGACACACCGCTCGGAGCCGAGCTCGCGAGTCAGCTCCTCGGACAGCCCCGGGCGCTGCGCTTGGCTTCGGGCTTCGTCGCCCTGCTGGCAGCCGTGCCTGGGCTGCCGGCCCTGCCGTTCTTGGTGATTGGCGTGCTGCTGTTCTTGGCTTCACGGGCGCGCACCCGGGCTCTGCGGGCGGAAGCTTCGCAGGCCGCCGCCGAGCCCATTCAGCGCCGTAACGAGAGCGGCGAGCCACGCTTTTTGCCGGTCGTGGTGGCGTGGGGCATCGAGGTGAGCTCGGATTTGATTCCCCTCGAGGAGGATGACCTGCGCGGCAATGAGCTGCGCCGGCCCGGTTTGCGCTCCGCCATGACCGCCATCCGCGAGCTGATGTTCCGCGAGCTCGGCGTGCCGTTGCCGCGCGGCCGCCTGGCGGAAAATCGTGAGCTGCCCGCACGGCATGCAGTGCTCTACCTGTATGAGATTCCCGGCCGGCTGGTGACCATTCCGGATGAGCTGAGTGACGCTCAGATCCCGACCTTCTTGATCTCGGAGATGCTGCCGTTGCTGCGCCGCCGAGCAGCGGACTTCTTGGGTATCGCCGAGACACAGGCGCTGCTCGATCAGCTCGAGCAGCTGGCACCCGCGACGGTGCGTCAGGTGGTTCCAAAGCCGGTGAGCGTGCCGCTGTTGGCCGACGTGTTGCGCCGGTTGGTGGAAGAGCGAGTGAGCGTGCGCGACTTGCGAGCGATTCTGGAAGCGCTGGCCGCCGTGGCAACGACCGAAAAGGACGCGCTGAATTTGGCCGAATTCGTGCGCTCTCAGCTGCGCCGCGCGATCACCCATGGCCTCACCCGCGGCGGTCGAGATCTGTCGGTGATGCTGCTCGACTCGCCGATTGAAGAGACGCTGCGTGGCGCGATTCAACGCACGACAGCCGGAAGCTTTCTGGCGCTGGCTCCGGCAGCTGGGCGCGACATCGTGCAAGCGGTTCGGCGGGCCTGGGCCGCAGCCGGCGCTGACGCTCCGCGCGTGCTGCTCACTCAGCCCGATATCCGTCGTTTCGCGCGCAAACTCTTGGAGGTCGACGCGCCCGAGCTCGAGGTCGTCTCCTACGCGGAGCTCTTGCCGGAAGTGGCGATTCGACCCGTCGCTCGCGCGACACTTTCCGCCTAACAGAACAGCGCGCTAGTTCCGCTGAACCTGCATGCGGCGCGGAACCAGGCCGCTCTGCTCGATCATCTTCTTGGCTTCTTTCTGCAACAGCGGATGGGTGCGCTTGGTCATGAAGCCAGCCAGCAATCGGACGTCCTGCGTGAGCAACCGCTTGAGCACTCGGCGCATGCCCTTGAGGTCCCCAGTCTGGGCGTAGGCAAAGGCGTAGGCGCGGTAGAGCTGCGGGCGTAGCTGCTCGAAGGTCGCCTCTTCCGGGTCGAATAGCCCCAGTGTTTCCAGGGATTTTTTGGGGTTTCCACTGCGCGCCCAGGCCTCGGCGCAGACCGCGGCCATCATCGCGCGTGAACGCGCGTCTTGGTGACGGCTGAGATCGATGCCGTCCACCAACTGGCGAGCGGGGGCGACGTCGCCGAGCATCAGGTGAATCATGGCGCGCTGACTACGGGCCTCGTCGGCGATCGGCGCCATCACCTTGCTGAGATCGATTTTCTCGAGTGTGGCCAAGGCCTTCTTTGGATCTTCCTGGAGCTCGAGCTGCGCTCGGGCGAAGACCGCGGCCGGGTCGTTCTCTTTGAATGAGCTCTCGAGCTCGCTCAGCGCCGCCTTGCGATCCTCCTGAGTCTCGACTTTTCTCAGAATGCTGGCGACGCCACGAGCCTTCTTTGCCTGACGGCTCACCCAAACCAAGACGCCGATGGCTGCGAGCGTGAGCAGCGCAGGCACCGCGATCAGCACCACCTTCAGCGTTTGCGAATAGACGACGCCGGCGACCAGCCCGCACAGCATCCAAACCGCCAAGAGCGGCAGACCGAGACGCAAGAGCAGACTCTTCACCTGCTCCTTACCGAACGGATCGGGCATATCGCCCGGTTTGGCCAGCAGCGGCTGCTTCAGAAGGTCACGTTGTTGGCCCTTGTTGCCGCCGTCCCGCTGCTCCTGGGCTCGTCGCAGCTTGCGCGTCTCTTTCGCCACGAGCTCGCTATAGCGCGTCCGTTCGAGTGTCTCAACTGACCGTCGCCGAGCGCCCACTCCCGGTCGGCGGCAGCAAGCTGTCCGGGGGCGCGTCGGGCATCGATTGGAAGCGGAAATGATTGAACAAGCTCTGCGCGATGGACAGCGTCGGGACCGCCAGCAGCGCCCCCCACAAGCCAAAGAAGTGCTCGCCGACGAGCAGTGAGAACACCACCAAGATCGGGTGAATCTTGGCGGCCACGCCAATGATCTTGGGATTCAGTAGGTTGGCTTCCACCTGGTGAATGCCGATGATCCAGAGCAGCACCCAGAGCGCTGTCCAGAAGCCTTGAGTGAGCCCGATCATCACCGCGGGAATCGAGCTCAAGATCGAGCCGAAGATCGGGATGATGCTGAGCAAGGCGGCGACGATCGTCAAGATCGGCCAGTACTTGAGGTCGAACATCCAAAAGCCGATCAGCGACAGCATGCCGTTCACGCCGCAGATCAACAGCTGTCCGCGCACCACGCCCGAAAGCCCGCGGTCGACGCGCCAGAGCAAACGATCGAATGAGATGCGGGCGCGGCCCGGCACCAATGAGCGAAAGAAGCCGACGATGGTTTCGCGCGTCATCATTAGATAACCCGCGACCATCAGCGTCATGAACACCAGGAAAATGGTGCGCGTGATGCCGCGTACGACGGCGTGACCAATGCGAATGAGCTCGAACGCATTGTGCTTCACGTAGCTCACGAACTCTTCCACGCCCTGCGTGGTGAGCTCACCCACGTTGAACTTCGAGCTGCGGCGCGGCACCGCTGGGCCCACGCGCCAATGCCCCGGCCCGCGCTGCACCACGTCGATGCCCGAGCTCACTTGCACGCTGAACGAGCCATCGGGCTCGTGGTGAATTTCGATGGCAGGCGCCGGTTCGGCCGGCGACACCTCTTTGTGGCCCGTGCGCAATAGAATGCCGCCCAGCCAGGCTTCGGCGCGCGGCCCCCACTCGGTGGAGAGACGCTGCACGAGCTCGGGCGTATCGCGCATGAGCTTCAGCCCTTCGGCGTAAATGCGCGGGAACGTCGCGGCCGCCCCCACGTAGATCGAGCCGATGCTGAACGCGTAAACCAGCAAAATGGCGGCAGCGCGCGGTACTCGCAGCCGCTCGAGGCGAGCCACGAGCGGCGTGAGTACGTAGGCGATGATCAGCGCCAAAATGAACGGGAGCAGCACCTCCCGCGCCCAGACCAAGACGCCCAGAACGACACCCGCGCTGATCGACAGAAAGACGATCCGACCGCGACTCCACCCCCCGCCAAATTGGCTGGGGGTGGACTCACGAACGCTGATCGGGGTCGAGGTCACGCGCGGGATCGGTGACGCTTGTCCGGACTAACCGGCCTCACTTCTCGCCGTCGGGAGGCGGCGGAGCGACGGACGGAGTCTTCTTCATGCTCTCGAGCTTTTCCTTCAGCACGTCGCCGAGGGTCGCGCCCTTGCCCTGCGACTCACGACGCATGATCGTGAGCTGCTCGGCCTCGACGCTCTCGCCCGGGTTGCGCATGGTGAGCGTGATCCGGCGGTCGACGCTGTCGACGTTGGAGATCTCCGCTTTCACCTTCTCACCGCGGGTGACGTTGGCTGCCGCCGGGATTTCGCTGACCGGAATCAGGCCTTCGATACCCTCGACGATACGGACGAAGGCGCCGAAGTCGGTCACGCTGAGCACCGTGGCGTCGTCCACCACCGTACCCGGCTTGTACTTGTTCATCTGCTCGGTCCACGGATCGTCCCAGAGCTGCTTCACGCCGAGGCTGACCTTCTTCTCGTCGTGATTGATGCTGAGGATGATGGCTTCGACGTCATCGCCCTTGTTGTAGACATCGGCCGGGTTGTTGATCTTGACCGTCCAGGAGAGGTCGGTCTTGTGGACCATGCCGTCGACGCCCTCTTCGATGCCCACGAACACACCGTAGTCGGTGATCGAGCGCACCTTGCCGGAGACCTTGTCGCCCGGCTTGTACTTGTCGGTGAACAGCGTCCACGGATCGGGCTCGAGCTGCTTCAGACCAAGGCTGATGCGCTTGGCCTTGGCGTCGACCTCGAGCACCTGGCACTCCACCTCTTGGCCCATCTCCAGCATCTTCGAGGGGTGCTTGACCTTCTTGGTCCAGCTCATCTCGCTGACGTGGATGAGACCCTCGACGCCCGGCTCGAGCTCGATGAACGCGCCGTAGTCGGTGAGGCTCATGGTCTTGCCGCGCACGCGCTTGCCGACCGGGTACGCCTCTTCGGCGTGGTTCCAGGGATCTTCCTGGGTCTGCTTCAGGCCGAGGCTGACGCGCTCGGTCTCGGCATTGTACTTCAGCACCTTGACGGTGACTTCGTCGCCGACCTTGAACACCTCGCCGGGGTGGTTCACCCGACCCCAGGACATGTCCGTGATGTGCAACAGGCCGTCGATGCCGCCGAGATCGACGAACGCGCCGTACTCGGTGAGGTTCTTGATGGTGCCGGTGACGACCATGCCCTCTTCGAGGGTCTGCAGCGTCTTGGCCTTCATCTCGTCGCGCTCGCGCTCGAGCAGCGCCCGGCGGGAGAGCACGATGTTGCCGCGCTTCTTGTTGAACTTGATGACCTTGAACTCGTAGGTCTGACCGATCAACTTGTCGAGGTTGCGCACCGGTCGCAGGTCGACCTGGGATCCGGGCAAGAACGCCTTGACGCCGCCACGGATCGTGACGGAGAGGCCGCCCTTCACCCGCTGGCTGATCGTCCCCTCGATGATCTCGTCTCGCTCGCAGGCGCCCGAGATCTCGTCCCAAACCTTCATCTTGTCGGCCTTCTCTTTCGAGAGGCTGATCAGGCCGTCGTCGTTTTCGCGGCTCTCCACGAACACGTCGACGGTGTCTCCGGGAGCAACGTGGAGCTCACCGTGCGCGTCGAGGAATTGGCTCTTGGAGA
>DASZQI010000028.1:0-126836 GCA_035549735.1 Polyangiaceae bacterium
GCTGCTCGTCGGGCCCATTCTGGCACCGCACGGCGCCGCTGAACTCCGAGCCCTGATTCCCTCGAAGGGAATCGGGTGCGAGTTCACCGAGAGAAGGTGGCAGCCGCGCGAAGCGACCGAAGGGCTCTCGCGCCAGATAACCGTGGGCCAGGGCAGACTTGAACTGCCGACCTCACGCTTATCAGGCGTGCGCTCTAACCACCTGAGCTACTGGCCCGGTTGGCACGGCCGCAGCCTTCAGGCTACGAGCAACGAACTTTTGGGTATCGCTATCAGAGACCAAACTTGGTCCCTGAAAACCGAGTCCTATTCACCGTCGAGTGTTCCGCTCTCCGAAGAGATGGCAGCGCAAAGTAGAAGCTGCCTGGAATGCGTTCGAATATCGCGGGCTTTGACCGTAGTCACTCAGAGCCGGGGCACAGAAGCTTCTGCGGAAAGCAGGGCGTCGCGCTCGCGACTCATAGAGCTCCTTAGAAAGGAGGTGATCCAGCCGCAGGTTCCCCTACGGCTACCTTGTTACGACTTCACCCCAGTTACCAATCACTCCTTGGGGACCTGCCTCCCTTGCGGGTTAGCTCAGCCACTTCTGGAGCAATCGACTCCCATGGTGTGACGGGCGGTGTGTACAAGGCCCGGGAACGTATTCACCCCTGCCATGCTGATCAGGGATTACTAGCGATTCCGCCTTCATGGAGTCGAGTTGCAGACTCCAATCCGTACTGAGATCGGTTTTTTGGGATTGGCTCCACCTCGCGGTTTCGCAGCCCTTTGTACCGACCATTGTAGCACGTGTGTAGCCCTGGACATAGGGGCCATGAGGACTTGACGTCATCCCCACCTTCCTCCGACTTGAAGGTCGGCAGTCTCGTTAGAGTGCCCAACTTAATGATGGCAACTAACGACAAGGGTTGCGCTCGTTGCGGGACTTAACCCAACATCTCACGACACGAGCTGACGACAGCCATGCAACACCTAACCACAGATTCCCCGAAAGGCACCCCGAGTTTTCACCCAGGTTCCTGTGTTTTCTAGCCCAGGTAAGGTTCTGCGCGTCGCGTCGAATTAAACCACATGCTCCACCGCTTGTGCGGGCCCCCGTCAATTCCTTTGAGTTTTAGTCTTGCGACCGTACTTCCCAGGCGGAACACTTAATGCGTTAGCTGCGGCACCGCGGGGGTCAATACCCACAGCATCTAGCACTCATCGTTTACGGCGTGGACTACCAGGGTATCTAATCCAGTTTGCTCCCCACGCTTTCGCACCTCAGCGTCAGTATCTTCCCAGATCGCCGCCTTCGCCACTGGTGTTCCTCCCGATATCTACGAATTTCACCTCTACACCGGGAATTCCGCGATCCTCTTAAGTACTCAAGCACAGCAGTTTCGGATGCACTTCCACGGTTGAGCCGTGGGATTTCACATCCGACTTGCAAAGCCGCCTACACGCGCTTTACGCCCAGTAAATCCGAACAACGTTTGCACCCTCTGTCTTACCGCGGCTGCTGGCACAGAGTTAGCCGGTGCTTGCTAAGGAGGTACCGTCATCGAGCAAGGTATTAGCCAGCTCTTATTCTTCCCTCCCCACAGAGCTTTACAACCCGAAGGCCTTCATCGCTCACGCGGCGTCGCTGCGTCAGGCTTTCGCCCATTGCGCAAGATTCCCTACTGCTGCCTCCCGTAGGAGTCTGGACCGTGTCTCAGTTCCAGTGTGGCTGTTCATCCTCTCAGACCAGCTACCCGTCTTCGCCTTGGTAAGCCGTTACCTTACCAACTAGCTGATGGGCCGCAGGCTCATCCTCAAACGCAAGCTTACAAGTAGAGGCCTGCTTTGGCCGCAACCTCAACGAGGTCGTGGTCTTATGCTGTATTAGCTCTCCTTTCGGAGGGTTATCCACCATTCGAGGGGAGATTACCTACGTGTTACTCACCCGTGCGCCGCTGTACCGGGGCCGAAGCCCTTTCTCGCACGACTTGCATGTATTAAGCGCGCCGCTAACGTTCGTTCTGAGCCAGGATCAAACTCTCCAGTTTGAATCCTTCGGCAACTTCGCGGGGCTAACCCGCGGAGCGCCATATTGCTCACTAATGCGCACTCGCCGACTCCGGGGGACGGAGCCCGGCGGTGCAAAAACTCACGCGATTTCTCGCGTGCAATCAGACTCAGTTTTCAAGGACCGAGGGAAGAAGTTTCTTCCGTTTCGGGGTCGCGGTATCTAGTCCCGGGTCCCTTTGTTGTCAAAGGGTTTGAGGACTTTTTTTCGCGGCCCGCCCGGGAGTTCCGAAGAACTGCCCTGGGCGTTTCCCGGCGGGGTCGCCGAGGGGGCGGATACATGTCTCTTCTCAAACCCTTCGGCAAGATCTTTTTGAGGCGGTCTCGTCCGGGGCGCAATTCATCGGGATTTTTGTGGGTGTTCGTGCGGAACTTTTTTCGACGAGCGCACGTGGCGAACGCGCTCCCCGATGCGCGCCGCGAAATTGAGCCCGAAAGTCACTCCCCAGGTGTTCAGCTTTGTTCGCCGTTGCCACTCAGGCGTTCAGGGTTTTAGGCCGCAAAGCGCAACTGAAATTCCTCCTCGGGGTAAGAGATTTTCGACCCCGCGCATGCAGTGGAAGATATCCACAGGTTGGCCTCAAGCGACGCACCGGGGTGGAAGAGTTGTCGCTGTTCGAAAGCGGCTACGTCGGCTCGCCGCAGAACCAATTGCCGAGCGGCTCTCGAATCAGGAGGCCCTCTGCGCCCGAATCGAAGCGTGTGAGGTAGCCAACCTCGCTCCGGCCCAAATCGCTCGATTGGAAGCGCCCAAGGACCGTTACGGCGCACCACGCGCCGTTTTGCCAGACTGCGCGTGGCCTGCGGGGATCGCGTTCGTCGGTGAGCACTTTGACCTCGAGCCAGCGCACCCGCTCCTTGGTTGGGCGCGAGTCGAGCCCGGCTTCGAGCTCGAGCTCCGCGGCCGCGACGGCCAGCGCGCGGCGCGAAACGCGAAACGCATGGCGCGGCAAGATCAGCACGATGGCGTAGCCGTCGGCGAGCGCCCAAGCCGCGAAGCTGCGACGGCCAGCACGGACCAGGAGCTCGCGCGTTGCCGTCCAGCCGAAGACCTTGCTGGCTTCGATTTCGGCCAGCACCAAGCGCCATTCCGCGGCCGCGACGCGCGCGTCGAAGGGCGCGACGCGCCCGGCGTAGTCCACCGTCTCACCCTCGGCGTCGACGAGCGCGGCGGCCTGCGCCCCGCAGCTTTCACAGAGCCGCTGCAGGATGGCGCTGAATGGGGAGGCGAGCTGATCGCGCGCGAGCGGGTCCGGGCTCGGCGGCTTCATTCGGCAAGTCGAGCGGTCTGTTCGTCCGCGTCGCGGCGCACCTCGACGAGCGTACGCGCCTTGAGCTCTGCGACCAAGTCACGTCGGAGCGCGTCGGCACGACGCGTTTGCACTTCGGGCAGCAGGGCCACGCGGCGGTCGCGCAGTGACACGCGACGCTCCGGCCAGCGCTCTTGCAGGAAGATGACGTGGAAACCGAAGCGTGTCTCGACTAGTTCGCTTTGATCGCCGGGCTCACGCAACGCGTTGGCGGCGCGGGCAAACGCGGGGTCGAAGGTGCCGGCGGGACTGCGCGGGTGATCGCTCTCGCTGGAGATGCCGCGCCCGTCCTCCGTGAGGTACGGCAAGCGCTCCGCCTGCACCTTGATGTCACCGGCAGGCACCGCGCGCGCCGCTTTCAGGAATTCTTCGACCACGCGAATGCCGTGCACCGCGCGTTGAATGTCCTTGGCCACGGCAAGCGCCTGGCCGCGCTCGCCGCTGCGCGGCAAGAGCGCTACCGCGTGACTGACCAGAACGCTGACCGGTCGGTCCAGTTCGACCCAGCGCTCCTCGGTGATGCGCTGGATTTCGGCGTCAGTGGGCGCGCCTTGGTCGACCGCGGCACGTTCCAGCGACTCGAGCAGCGCGCGAGCGAACGCGGCGCGCTCGAGCGTGGTGCGCGTGCCGGCCGGCAGACGCATCGAGGCCTCGAGCGCGAACAGCGCATCGGGCAGGGCTTTGTCGAGCGCTTTTTTCGGCGAAACGTCTTGGGCCGCCGCGATCCGCGCCACGGTTGCCTCCGCAATTTGGCTGCTACCAACGCGCGCGACCACTCCACTCGGCAGCGGGCCAGCGGCGCGGTGTGGCATCGACCGCGGGCTACCGCAACCTGCGAGGCTCACGAGCCCGAGCAACCCAGCCAGGACTCGCGGAGCGCTCACCGCGACCCCGCCTTGGGCCGGAGCAGGTTGGTCGATGCGCGCAGGGCAGCCAAACCGATAGCGAGCCAGTAAAGAGCGAGCAGGTCGCGCTGCTCCGACAAAACGTACAGCCCCGCGGCGAATGCGGCCATCGCACAGAGCAGCAAGAGGACGCTGATTGTGTCGACGAAACGCACCATCATGAGACGTAAACCTCAGCGCTCGAGCATCCAATACAGGGCACCCAGGGCGAGCGCGATGAGCAGCAGCGAAATTGCGGTGGCCGCAGCGTTGAGCCGCTCTCCGCTCGAGCCGAAGCGGCGCGGGGTGCGCTCGAGTGCCACGCGTGTGGCTCCTGAAATGGTGAGCAAGCCGAGCAACAGGGCGAGCGCGTGCGCCATCACGGCGTGGCTCGGGCGCGTCACGCGGAAGGCCAGAATCAAGACGAGCGCCGCGCCGGCCACACCCAGGCCGAGGATGAGCTCGGCGCTGCGTGACCACGAATTCTTGGCCACCAACGGCGCGCCCGAAAGCACGTGCGGATCCGCTTCCGGTACGCGCCGACGCGCGCTCAGCTCCCCCCAGCCGAACGCGTAGAGGGTCCAGCCGACCGCGCCGAAGGCAGCCTCCAGCGCTTGGCCACCAAAGGGCACGCCGGCATGGCGTAGCAGCGCCCAGGTGAGGACGGAGAAGCCAACGAAGCCGTGCACGCCCAAGGCTCGACCAACCCGTGGATGGCGTGCGCTGAGCAGCAGACCGAACAGCAGTACGATGACGGCGCAACCGGCGGCCGCGCGGCTCGTGAACGTCGCCTGGGCGGAGGCGACGGGGCGAGCCACCGTCGAAAGCCACGCATACAGGCCCGGCAGCAGCACGTTGGTACGCGCCGCGAAGGCCTGAGGCGGGGATTCGACGGCCGGCTCGGCCATTAGTCCGAGAGGCGTTCGAGCAGGTTGATGAAGGTAAGCACCGCGTGCCCCGTGCCGCCCTTGGGCACGATGCCGCGCGCGCGATCGCTCAGCGCAGGGCCAGCGATGTCGCAGTGAATCCAGGGGGTCTTACCCACGAACTCGCGGAGAAAGAGGGCTGCGGTGATCGAGCCGCCGTAGCGGTCCCCGGTGTGCTTGAGATCGGCCACGTCGCTCTTCAAGCCTTCGCCGAGCTCGTCGAGTAGGGGCATGCGCCAAAACAGCTCGCCGGCGTCGCGCGCGGCGCCCTCCAGGGTGCGCGCGAGCTCGTCGGTTGCCGTATAGAAGGCGGAGCAGGTCTTGCCGAGCGCGATCAGCGCGGCGCCGGTGAGCGTGGCCGCGTCGACGATCAGATCGGGCTTGAGCCGCGCGGCGTAGCAGAGCGCATCGGCAAGCACGAGGCGGCCTTCGGCGTCGGTGTTGATGATTTCGACGGTCTTGCCCTCGAGCGACTTGAACACGTCCGCGGGGCGATAGGCGCTGCCGTCGGGCATGTTCTCGGCGGCGCCCACGATGCCGTGCACTTCGAGCTCCGGGCGCAGCGAGCTCACTGCGGCCATCAACCCGAGCACGGCTGCGGCGCCGCCCATGTCGGACTTCATGTCGCCCATGCCGGGAGCGGGCTTGATGCACAGACCACCGGAGTCGAACGTGAGCCCCTTGCCCACGAACACGATCTTCTTCTTTTTCTTGCGGGGCGCGTAAGTCAGGTGAATGAAGCGCGGCTCGTTTTCGCTGCCCTGGCCGACCGCGTAGTGCAGGTTCATGCCAGCAGCGAGGATGCCCTTCTTGTCCAGCACCTTGATGCGCAGCTGGTTATCCTTGGCGATTTCGCGCGCCAGCTTGGCGAGCGCCTCGGGGTTCACCACGTTGGGCGGCTCATTCACGGAGTCCCGCGCGAGCGCCACCGCGGCCGAGATTTCACCGCCCAACGCCAGCGCCTTCTTAGCGTCCGCGGGCGCCTTGTTGCTCGGCAAGTGCACGCTCACCTTGGTGAGCGTGGTCTTGGGCCTTCGCTCGGCCGTGAAATATTTGTCGAAGCGATACGCGCCGAGACCGATGCCCTCACCCACGGTGCGCAGGTCGATGTCTTCGCGCGGCAACACGAGTGAAACGGTCTTCGCGTTTTGGACTGCGCGCACCGCGGAGGCGAGCACGGAGCGCAGGCGCGACGGACTGATTTCATCGGCCGCGCCGAGCCCGGCCAGCAGCAAGCGCGGCGCCTTCAGGCGACCGAGCGTCGGCAAGTCGAGCAGCTGTTCAGGCTTGCCTTCGAACTCGACTGTCTTCGCGTGAGCGAGCAGCGCGCCACCTAGCGTGCGATCGAGCGCGCGCAGCGTGGGATGCTCGGCGAGAGCGCCAGAGAACACGCAAACGACCAGTGCGTCCGCGCTCTCGGTTAACGGATCATGGGAACCCAGGGCTACCGAAGGCGACATTTTGCAACAGAAGTAGCACTCCTCGCTGGAAGTTGCGCAAGGGCTGACGCTTGCTCTGCTGGCTTTGGCGCAGAAGCGGGGCTGGCCTGGCCTCGCGCGATCGCCGAAGCTCCGTTATCCTTGGCACATGTCCAAGAGGTCGGGACCTTGCTCTTTGCTTGCGCTCACGCTCGCCACGCTGTGGAGTTTACCGGCGCTCGGTCAATCACCGGGGGAAGGGTCGTTTCCGGCGCCGGCGGCCGCGCCAGCACCCCCAACACCCACGCCCGCACCGGTCCCGCCCGCACCGGCCCCCGCACCGACTGCAGCGGGTCCCGGACCAAGCGCAGCGGGTCCCGCACCCGCGACAGCCGCCCCGGCGCCCGCTCCCGCTGTAGCGCCGGTCGCGCCGGCGCCCGCTGAGCCGCCCATCTACGAGCCACCGCCGCCCCCGCCGCAAAAGCCGGACGAAGGCTTCACTCGTCCAACCCTGTCTTTTCGGGTCGACCCACTCAACTGGCTGATCGACGGCCGTCTTGGGCTCGAGCTCGAATCGCAGGTCTACAAATTCATCAGCCTCGAGCTGGTGCCGGTGTTCGTGACCACCGAACTGCCGCCGTCACTGAACCGCGCTTTCGATGGCGTCGTGACCCAAAAGGCGAATGGCCCGGGCGCGCTTTCTGGAGCGTCCGTGGGCGCCGGATTCTGGTTCAGCGGCAAGCCGCTGCGGGGCAACGTGTTTCGGCTGATCTACGCGAGCTACGGCTACACCTACGAAGCGAGTGATGCCAACGGCACGTTCGACGAGGTATCGCACGTCGATCAGCACTTTTATGGCTACTTGGGCTCGCAAACGGTGTGGAGCGGCTTCACGCTCGCCGGCGGCTTCGGGCTCGGTATGGAGCTGAACAAGGAGCGCCGCTGCTTCACCAGTTCAGCTGCGATCAGCGCCACCACGGACAAGAGCATCTGTACGCGCGACCAGCAATTGATTGCTCTGAACCGCGGCGGCGCCAACGGCGCCAGTTTCAACGTCGGAGACCTTCACAGCTGGTCGTACCCGGTCGAGGTCATGGTTCGCCTCTCGCTGGGCGCGACGTTCTGAGATAGGCTGATTCGGTGGGAAATCTCGAGAATCGCCCGGTCATCGTGGTCACTGGCGCCGCGGGCGCTCTCGGCGCCGCGCTGGTTCGTTACTTAGCCGCGCGGGGCAAGACGGTGATCGCCATCGATCGACCCCAGAACAGCGCGCGCCTGGCCGAGGTGTCGCGTGAAGCCGCGGGCGCAGTGCCGATCGAGCTCGATGCGACCTCTTCGGAAACTTGGTCACCGGTGATCGAGCGCATCACCAACGACTACGGAGCCCCCGCCGGCGCCGTACTGGTGGCCGGGGGCTACGTTGGCGGCGGGCGCTTCTTCGAAGGCGACTCGGACGCGCGCTGGCGTAAAATGATGGACCAAAACTTGGAGAGCGCGCGCGTCGCGCTACTCGCGCTGCTGCCGCCGATGGTCGCGGCGCGTAAGGGCAGCGTCGTGCTGATTGGTTCGCGCGCCGCGGTGCGCCCCTGGGAGAGCAAGGGTGCCGCCGCCTATGCTGCCAGCAAAGCGGCGGTGCTGGGCCTCGCCCAAACCATCGCCGCCGAGGTGCTCGAGGATGGCGTGCGCGTGAACGTGGTGCTGCCGAGCACGCTCGACACCCCTGCCAATCGCGCGAGCATGCCGAGCGTGGATCCGACGCGCTGGGTGACGCGCGAGTCGCTCTGCGACGTGATCGGGTTTTTGTTGTCCGATGCGGCCCGCGATGTGTCCGGGGCTGCTTTGCCCGTATACGGGCGAGCGTAGTCCGCGTCGCTAACCGGCGCGCTATTCCCAGAAACGTTCGCTAGTGACGTGACCCGGCTTGCGCTGCCGATGACGGCGCAAACCGCGCGTAGCGAGCTGCGCGCTCATCTCGTCGATCATCGTCGGGTTTCCGCACAGCATGACGTGCGAGTGCGCTGGCGAAAGCTGGAGCCCAGCCGCTTGCTCGAGCGCTCCGGATTCGAGCGCGGTCGTGATCCGCCCGTGCAGCACACCGGTCGCGTCCGCCTGGCGACTGACCACGCCGATGTGCGCGAGGCGCCCGCGACTCGCGTCGCACATCGACTGGATCTCGTCGACGTAGGCGAGCTGGTCGGCTTGGCGCACCCCGTGCACCAGCACCACTCTCAGAAACTTCTGGAGCGGCTCACCCGAACGCAGCATCGACACGAACGGCGCGAGACCGGTGCCGGTCGCACACAGCCAGAGCTCGTCCGCCGGCGGAACCCAGTCGAGCGTGAAGAAGCCCTGGGGCTTCTGCTCCATCAAGACCCGATCTCCCGGCCGCAACCGGAAGAGCAACGGGGTGAGCGCACCGCCTTCCACCTCGTTCAGGAAGACCTCGGGATCCGAGCCAGGCGCGGAGGCCAAGGAATAGGCCCGTCGCACCAGCTCGCCCCCCACTTCGAGCCCCAAGTTGACGAACTGGCCGGGCCGGAAGGCGTCGAGGGCGCCGGCAAGACCGAGCGTCGCAAGACCAGGGGCCCAGTCACGGCGAAATGTGAGTTTGGCTTCGATAAGCCCGGTCATGGTGGTTGGATGGACGACGCTGGAGCCAAACGTACTCGGCTCGGGGCTCGGTGTTTAGCACGCGGCTGCGCGGTGCCGCGCAGCCCCACTCTACAGGCTTTCAGCACCGCGAAGCGCGCCAGCCTAGCGGCCAAGCGCGCGGAAAACTGAGTCATTTGCGGGGAGAGCGTGTAGGCTAGACCGTGAATGCCGCTTCCCGTCACGTGCCCTGCGTGTGGAAAGAGCTTCTCCATTTCCGACGAGGTCTTTGAACAAAAAATCAAGGGCCGCGTCGTAACGGTGAAGTGCAAGCAGTGCCAGGCGCCCATTCGCGTCGATGGCACGAAGGGGCTCGCTGCGGCAAAGATTGGCCCAGTTCCGGCGGCATCGCCCGCAGCGGCATCGCCCGCAGCGGCATCGCCTGCAGCGGCATCGCCTGCACCGGCATCGCCCGCGGCTGCGGTCTCTCCGGCGCCGGCAGCGCAGACCGAAGCCGCAGCTCCGGCCCCGGCCGCCCCCGAGTCCGCAGCGGCCGCCCCCGAGCCTGCGCCCGCAGCCCCGGCACTCGAGCCTGCAGCGCCGGCTCCCGCGGACCCCGCTCCAACTGCCGTGACACCTTCTCCAGCTGCCGCGACACCCGCTCCAGCGAAAGTCGCCGCCGCTCCCAAGTCGGCGGCTGCGGCCACTCCCGGTCCCGCAAAAGTCGCGCCCGCGAGCACGGCGGCGACTCCGGCGCCTGCTGCTGCAGAACCTGCACGCCCAGCGCCTACTCCCAAGCCGGCAGCCGCGGCGCCCAAAGGTGGTACCAGCCCGCTCGCGCGCGCGACAACGACACGAGCCGCAGCGCCGCGCGCCGCTACGGCTGGTCCCACCGCGTCCGCGCCGCTCACAGGCTCTGCGCCAACGGCCGCGTCCGCGCCGACGGCTGCGTCCGCGCCGACGGCTGCATCCGCACTGAGCGCGGCCTCCGTTCCGACTGCCTCCGCGCCAACATCCGCATCCTCACCGACCGCTGCCTCTTCACCGACCGCGGCCTCCGCACCGACGGCCGCGGAGTCACCACCTGCGGCGAAGTCTGAACCGAAAGCGTCGACCACGCCTTCGGAGAGCAGTCTGTTCGCCGTCGACCTGCCCGGTGGTGATCGGGAACTCACCGAAAAGCAAATCGCGGAACAACTCAGCAGCGGTGCGATCGGTCCCGATACTCTGGTTTGGCGCGAGGGCATGTCGGAGTGGCTGGAAATCCGACGCGTTCCAGAACTTGCCCGCTACATGAAGAAGCCGGCGGCCGTGAAGCCGCTGGAATCGGCGTCGAGTCCGAAGGCCGCGCCGACGCCAGCCAAAGCTCCAGCACCGGCAACCACGCCCGGTCGCTTTCGAGCCCGCCAGCCGACGCTCCCGATGGGGATGCTGCCGGATTCCATTCAGGCCTCGCTACCGCAGGCACCTCTGGTCGAGCCGCCTGCACCTGCGGCCCCGGCTCCCGCACCACCGCAGGCCGCTCAAGCGCGCGGTGCAACGCCTGCGCCGTTTCGTTCCGGCCCGGATGGGCCCGCCGGCTTTGCGGCACGCGAACGCGCCGCAGCCCTGTTGAAGCCGGGCGGCGCGGCCGGGCCGCCCGCAGCGGCGCCACCTGCAGCGGCGGCCCCCGAACGCAAGGAGACTCCGCGCGTTGGAACAGTGCGAGCGCAGCTGCCGGTCGTGCCGATGCCGGAGCAAATCTCGGATGAAGATCCGACTATCCTGAGAGCTTCGCCATTCGGCGAGCTGGACGTCACACCGCCACCTCGCGCGCCCCTTCCAACGCCGGTGCGCGATCTGCTCGCGCGCGGCCAAGGTGATCAGCCAAGCGCATCGCGCGCTGCGCCTGAGCGAAAGTTCCCCTCGCCGCCCCCTTCGCCACCGCACCCGCCCTCGCCAACCGAGCCTCCGGCTCCGCGCATCGAGACGTTTCGCGCGACTCCGGAGGCCAAACGCAGTTGGTTTCCGGAGCCGGATTCGGAGCCGCCGGCCGCGCCCGCTGCCCCGCCCCCTCCGGCACCCAGTTCGCCCTTTCCGGTGGGCGCGCCGCGCGCAGTGCCCCCGAGCATTCCACTCGGCGCGCCGATTCCAAGCGGCGCATACAATCCGCCCGTCGCGAGCGGTCCCTTTGCCGCGCCGGTCGGGGGCAATCCGTTCGCGATGCCGAACGCGCCCGTACCGACTTCGGCCGTGGGCTTCGACGAGGTGCAGGCGCTGCGCGGTCAAAAAAAGAAGACCGTGCTCATCGTCGTGGTGATCGCGGTGGTGCTCGTGATCGGTGTGGTCGCGCTCGTGCTGAGCGGCGGTTCAGAAAAGCCGCCAGCGCCGGTGCCAACGCCTGAGCCACACGCCGCTTCGCCGAACCCGACTCCCCCGACTGAAGCGTCGCCAACCGGCGCTTCCGGCGCAAATCCGCCGGCGGACCACGAGCCCACGCCCAGCGAAACGAGCAGGAGCGCTCACGGCGGGGGCGAACTGCCCGGCGCCCCAACGCCGAGCCCGAACACGCCCGGTGGGTTCGCCGAAATGTTTGCTCAAGGCGCCAAACAGGCGGGCGCTCCGGGCGCGACCGGCCACTTCGACGCGGGCGCTGCGAAGTCCGCGCTCGACGCGCTGCTCACCGAGGCTGCGCGCTGTCGTGAACCCGGCGGTCCGCAAGGCATCGCGCGCGTCGCCGTCACCTTCGCGCCCAACGGCGGCGTCTCCAGCGCCACCATTGCGGAGCCTCCGTTCGCGGGCACCAGTGTCGGCAATTGCATGTGCGAAGCCATGAAGCGAGCTCGCATCAAGCCGTTCACCGGCCCCCCTGGCACGCTGACCGAACGCATCAGCATTCGCTGAGTTCGTCGAGATAGCGCCGCGCTGCCGAGCGCGCGCCGTTCGCTCAGCTCACAGCCGTAAGAGAATGCTGCCCCAGTGAAAGCCTGCGCCGAGCGCGGCGAGGCAAACCAGCTGGCCCTCGCGAAGACGTCCGTCGCGCCGCATTTCGTCGAGCAGGATCGGAATCGTAGCGGCCGAGGTATTGCCGTAGCGATCGATGTTCGACGGCATCTTGTCGATCGACACGCCGAGGCGTTCGCACACGGCCTCGTTGATACGCTGGTTGGCCTGATGGGCAACGAACCAGTCGACCGATTCGACTGGCACGCGCGCACGCTCGCACACGGCCTGAATCGAGCGCGGCAACTTGGTCACTGCGTGCTTGAACACGTCGCGACCATCCATGTGGATGAGCGGCGTCCCAATCTCGTTCGGCGCGTTCGGCTCGCTCGACCGTCGAAAGCCCGCGGGTATGCAAAGAAGCTCGGCGTAACGTCCGTCACTGTGTAGGTCGACCCCCACGATGCCGGCTTCAGGGCGCTCCGCTCGTTCGACCACGATGGCGCCCGCGCCGTCCCCGAAGATGATCGCCCAACCGCGATTTGCCGTCGCTCGATCCCAATCTTCCGCGCTCGGACGACCCGCACGTGTGCCTTCCAGAATGTCCCAATCACGCCATGGCATCACCGCGCCGTGTGCCTCGGCTCCGACGATCAATATTCGCCGCGCGGAACCGGTAGCGAGCAGGGACTCTGCCACCTGAAACGTGAACAACATCGCCGCGCACTGCGTGCGCAAATCGAGCGCCGGAACGCCCACGCATCCGAGCCGCGCCGCCAGAATCGAGCCAGACCCTGGGAACAGGAAATCCGGCGTCATCGTGTTGAACAGCACGTAGTCGATGTCCGCAGGACCGAGGCGCGCGGCTTCGAGCGCGGCCTGGCAGGCGGGCAGCGCCAAATCCACGGCGCCCATTCCAGGCGGGCAGAAGTGTCGCTGGGCGATGCCCGTGCGCTGACGAATCCATTCGTCATTCGTCTCCATGACGCGCGCGAGGTCGTGATTCGTGTAGGGACGCCCGGGTAGGTACCGCCCGGTTCCGATGATGCTGAGGCCCGGCATGGACAAGCAATTCCGGCACCCGTGAGGAGAGCCGGGAAAACTCCTACGTACTGAAGGAAACGGAGAGAGAGCGTCTATTAACCCAGGTCTCCGCACACGTCACCGACGCGGCGCGGCGGCTGAAGTCCGACCAGGGCAGAATCCAATGCTGGCGACGCCCAGCTAAGTGACTGTTTTTACTCAAATTATTCTCACCAGGGAGCAGGCGCACCGGCCGCGCGGTAGGCCGCGGCCAGATCGGTGAAGAAGCCTGGATAGGTCTTGGCCACGCAGGCCGGGTCCTCGATCTGAATGCCTGCGCGAACCGCGCCGAGGACGCTGAAGCTCATCGCCATCCGGTGATCCTGATAGGTGTGAACCAACGCCGGCCGGATCGGCTGAGGTTCCACCGCGAGCCAGTCCGGACCAGTGCTCACGCGCTGGCCCAGACGCTCGAGCTCTGCAGCAGTCGCAGCCAGGCGGTCGGTCTCCTTGATCCGAATATTCGCGACGTTGCGGATGCGCGTCGGCCCTGTGCAAACCGGTGCGAGCGCGGCCAGGGTCATCACCGTGTCGGAGATGTCGCGCATGTCGACGTCGATGCCGCGCAACACGCCGGTGCCGCGCACGATGGTGCTGTCGCTACGCTGTTCGACCTCGGCCCCGGCTTGCCGCAAGAGCTCGACGAAGGCGTAGTCGCCCTGCAGCGCGCCACGCCCCAGACCCGGCACCTCCACGCTGCCTGAGCTGGCAGCGGCAAGCGCGAAGGCGTAACTGGCCGCGGTCGCGTCCGGCTCGATCCCGTACACGCGCGCCCGATAGCCCGAGCCAGCGCGCACGAGAAAGCCATCGGCGCGCGCTTCCACCTCGCCGCCGAAATCACTGACCATGCGGCGCGTGATGTCGACGAATGGGCGGCTCACGAGCTCACCCTCAATCTCGACGTTCACGTCAGCCTCGGCCAGGCCGGCGGCCATCAACACCGCTGAAAAATACTGACTGGATTTCTCGCCCTGCATGCGCAGCGTTCCACCACGCAAGTTCCCGCCATGAATGGTTAGAGGCGGGCAACCGCTCGCGCACTCGACTTGGACACCGAGCTGGCGCAGCCCATCGACCAAGACTTGGATCGGGCGACGCGCCATGGCCTCGTCGCCGTAAAGCGTGGTCTCACCATCGACCAGACAGCAGAGCGCGCTCAGAAAACGCACGGTCGTGCCGCTGTTGCCCACGAACAGAGGCTTGTCCGCCGCGTGCAATCGCGCGCGCCCCCCGCGCACCACGAGCGCGCTGCCGTCGCTTCGAATTTCGATGCCGAGCGCTTCCAGCGCCTCGCGCATGTAGCGCGTGTCGTCACTTTCGAGCACGCCTTCGAGGCGGCTCTCGCCGTCCGCGAGCGCGGCCAGCACCAGGGCGCGATTAGTGATGCTCTTCGAGCCTGGAACACGCCATACGAGGTGCGGAGGCGCAGGCAATGGCGGAATGACGAGCGGACCAGGGGGTACCATGAGCGGCCTCGCCTCTTAGCATGAGCGCGCGCCGCCGCCTGCGGAGCGCCGAACACGCTGGAATGCCGACGAATCCAGGCCGCTGGCGCTAGGGGGACAGCGCAAAGCAGTAGATGGCGCCGTAACCGCCACCCGAGCCGACGGTCGGGTTGCTGGTGTTGGGCGGGCCCATCTCGACCAGACTAATACCGGGTGCGCACCCGGCTTCATCGAGCACGGAGATCCAGCTCTGAGTACCCCGCGGCCAGGAGTGACCGCAGCGCGGCCGCCCTGCGCTCCCCACCGCGCTGGTCCAGTCGTCACAAGTGGGGTTGGTGCCCCGAGTGTAGAGCGCACCCGCGGTGTCGGAGCCGGTCAGAATGTCGTGGTTGTCGGGGCAAGCATTGGCCGTGCAGCCCGGCGCGTTGTCCGAGTGATTCGGCACGCCGTTCTCGTTCGGCAGATCGTTGATGATCGCGGCGTCAGCGCCCTTCGGCCGGGTCTGTAGCAAGTCGGTCAAGTTCTGCGCCAGTAAGCGCCCGGTCCGATCGTACCAAGGTCCCTGACCGACGCGGTCCTTGGCGTTCACCGCGCCGCCGCCGCTGCCGCCCGCTTTGGCGCTCAGAAACGCCTTCCACACTTTGACGGACGAGCCCGGCATCGCTGTTTCGGCGATGGTCGTGCAAATCTTGTCGGCTCCGCGCAGCCCCGCGCCCTCGCCCGTTTCGCCAAAGCGAAGATCTCCGCCAAAGCCTTGGTCGCTCTTGGAGAGCGTCTTCATCGCGTTCACGCTGGTCACGAAGAAGCTGAATTTGGAAAGACCAGAGGCGCTGCCTGCGCCGCCGCTCGCATTGCCGCCGGTCGCCGACGCGCCGCCCCTGCCGCCGTTCGACACGACGCCTCCTGTCGAAGTTTTCGCGCCCCCGCTGGTGGGTGCCCCGCCCAGGTTGGGCGCACCGCCAGTCGAGAGAGCGTCCTCATTGGCGACTCCGCATCCGACCACGGCACAAAGCAGGGCTCCTTGCAGCAGGCCGGCGACTGCCAGCGAACGGTATTTCATAGCTTGGCTTCCCGTGCGAAAAGCGCGCACTGGCACTCCTTCAGTCCACGGCATGCGCCCCAATTACGTAACCCCTGCGCTCGCAAATCGGTCAGTGCTCGACCACGTTCTGCATCGCTCGAATTCTCGTAACGCCATAATTGGTTGTTGATCGAATGAAGGCGCGACGCGACGAGCTCACGTTCAAAGGCAACTTGCGTGACACGCGGCACGGTTGGCTGCGGCTGACGCCCGCCTATTCGGTGCACTTGGTGAGCGAGCTCTTGCCCCGAACTCGACCCCGCGACGAGCGCGTGCTCGATCCCTTCTGCGGCACGGGCACCACCGCCCTCGTCTGTGCGGAGCGCGGCATTCAGGCGGATACGACCGACATCAATCCATTTTTGATTTGGCTCGCCACCGCAAAGACCCGCCGTTACTCGTCACGAGAGGTTGCCTGGTTTCTCGAGCGCGCGGCGGAGCTCGAACGCTCGCTCGGGCAGCGCGCACGCCAGCAAACACCAACTTTCGTGCCCGCGCTGCACCAAATCGAGAAGTGGTGGGACCCCCGCTCGCTCGAAGCGCTCTCGCGCATGCTGGAGCAAATTCGCGAGCTCGAACGAGGCGAGTCGCGCGGAGGAGTCGCGTTGTTGAAGGTGCTGTTTTGTCAAACCTTGATTGCCAGCGCCAACGTGAGCTTCGGGCATCAATCGATGTCGTTCGCCAAGGGCAGCGCGGCGAAGCCGGGCGAACGGCTCGCGCAAATGGCCGGGGCCCTGCGCGCGGCGGCGCAGCGCATTGCGCTCGGCGCCGAGTCCCGCGTGGCCTCACTGCCGCGTATTCGCCACTGCGACGCGCGCGACCTCGACCAGCACTTCGAGCCCGAGCGCTTCACGCGTGTCATCACCTCTCCGCCTTACCCGAATCGCATGAGCTACGTACGCGAGCTCCGCCCATACATGTACTGGCTCGGCTATTTGTCCGACGGTCGAGCCGCAGGTGAGCTCGATTGGACCGCCATCGGCGGCACCTGGGGCACCGCGACCAGCCGCGTGGCGCGCTGGGAACCACCAGCTGGAGAGCGCGTACCGTTCCGCGGCTTCCCGCAGTTGATCGCGGCCATCGCCGAGCGCAGCCCGGTGCTCTCGCGCTACGTTCACAAGTACTTCCACGACATGACGCAGCACTGCCAGGCGCTCGGCAAACTGCTGAAGCCAGGCGGCAGCGCGCACTACATCGTCGGCAACTCGAAGTTTTACGACGTGCTGGTTCCTGTCGAGCGTATCTTCGCCTCGCTGTTCCGCGCCGCAGGCTTGGGCGACACGAAGATCCGGGTAATACGCAAGAGGAGCTCGAAGCGCGAGCTCTTCGAATACCTCGTTTCTGCGCACAAGTAGCCGGCTTTCCGCGCGACTCGCAGTCGGGGTTGACGTGTGCCCTCCACTCGCCCGACGATGTGGAGAAGGGTAATCGCGGCTCGAGGTCGCGATCCGGGTCCGTTGCCACCGACTTCACCGAATCAAGAGAGTGTACCGGGCGCTGATGTGCGCGGCTGGCGTACGCCCGTGCTCGAGACGAGCTTGTGGATATCCGCTGGGCTCGGCTCCATCTGGATTTTCGTAGCGCTCGCGACCACGCGCGATTTGCTGGCTACCGGCGAGGCCAAGGTCGCCCTTGCGCTGCTGGCGCTAGTCTGGCTGGCTGCGCTCGCGAAGAAGCGCGCTGAGACCCCGCGACTCGCGTGCTTGCTGGCTTTCGATTTCGGGGTCGCCTTCATCGGCATGCGAGTCAACGGACCGTCGCCTGGGCCGGCCCTGTTGATGTTGCTCGCGGTGCTGAAGAGCACCTTGTTCCTCGGCGCTCGCGGCGGGTTCGCGGCGGTATTCCTGGTGGTCGCGGCGTATACCACGGTGGCATATGGATTTCTGACTGGCTCGCTGCCGATCGTGTCCGAGGGGTTCTTTCGCGATCCGTCGACGTTGCGCTACTGGCTGCGCCCCGCGCTGGCGCAGCTACTCGGCACCGGCGCGGTGGTCGTGGTGGTGGTGTACGTACTCGGCTATGCCAACGAGGCCATAGAACGGCTGAAAGAATCCGAAGAGAAGTTCTCCAAGGCTTTTCGCGGCAGCCCCGAGGCGCTCACCATCTCGGAGCTGGCCACGAGTCGCTTTATCGACGTGAGCCGGGGCTTCGAGCGCTGGTTCGGCTGGAAGCGAGAAGAGATCGTCGGTCGCCCTGCCACCGAGCTCGACATGTGGGCCGATCCTTTGCAGCGCGATCAGATGATTGCCCAACTGCGGGAGAACGGCACGGTGCGCGATTTTCGCACGAAGGCGAGGAAGCGCGACGGAGGCCTGAGCGACTGCATGGTTGCGATCGAGCAAGTTCAAATCGGCGGACGCGCTTGCTTGCTTGCGGTGCTACACGACGTGACCGCCGCCGTTCGCGCCGAGATGGCGCTGCGCGAGTCGGAAGAAAAGTTTTCGAAGGCGTTCCAAGCCAGCCCGGACGCGGTCGTGATCTCCGAAGCCGACACCGGCCGCTACCTGGAGGTGAACGACGGGCACGAACGGCTCACCGGATACACTCGCGAGCAAGTGCTCGGCAAGACCGCGATCGAGCTGGGCGTTTATCACAACCCGGAGCAGCGCCAGGAACGGCTCGTCGAGCTCTCGCGCTCCGGTAAGATGTCCGACATCGAGGTACTGCTGACCCGCGCGGACGGCAAGGCCGTGATTGGCCGATGCAACGTCGAGCTCATCGAGCTGGGCGGGCGTCGCTGCCTGATCACGGTGCTACACGACGTGACCGATCGCGTGCGTGCCGAACAGGCGCTGCGCGAATCGGAGGAGAAGTTCTCCAAGGCTTTTCACGTGAGCCCGAACGCCATCACCATCACCGAAATCGAGACGGGGCGCTTCGTCGACGTGAACGAAGGCTACACGAAGTTGTTCGGCTTCACGCGCGACGAGGTGCTCGGCCGCACCGCGCTCGAAGTCGGGATGTGGCAAGACCCGGTCGAACGCGCGCAATTGATGGCGAAGCTCCGCGAAAATGGCAGCGTGCGCGACCAGGCCGTGCACGTAAAGAACCGCGCCGGGCAGGGGTTCACCATGCTGTTCAGCAGCGACCGCATCGAGCTGGGCGGCAAACCGCACTTCGTCACCGTTGGGCAAGACATCACCGAGCGCGTCGACGCCGAGAAAGCTTTGCGCGCGAGCGAAGAGCGGCTCCGTCATTTGAACGTGGAGCTCGAGCGGCGCGTGGTGGACCGAACCGCACAGCTCACCGCGGCGAACGCCGAACTCGAGTCGTTCAGCTACTCGGTGTCGCACGATCTGCGCAGCCCACTGCGCGCGATCGACGGCTTCAGCAAAGCCTTGGAGGAGGACTTCTCCGCGCAGCTCGGCGACGAAGCGCGCGACTACCTGCGCCGCGTGCGCGCTGCCAGCCAGCGCATGGGGCAGCTGATCGACGACCTGCTGCAGCTGTCGCGCGCCGCGCGCATGGAGCTTCGCCGCGAAAAAGTGGCGCTGAGCGCGTTGGCGCACGAGATCGCCGAGCTCACGCGGGAGCGCCAGCCGGTACCAGCGGTCGAGTTTCGGTGCCAGGCCGGGCTCAGCGTTCTCGCCGATCCGGCGCTCACCCGCATCGTGCTCGAGAACCTGCTCGGTAACGCCTGGAAGTACACTCGCAAGACTGCGGCGCCGCTTGTGGAGTTCGGCGCGGTGGCCGCGGACGACAGCCCGAGGGAAGATCTTTTCTTCGTCCGCGACAACGGCGCCGGCTTCGATATGCGCTACGCCGCCAAGCTATTCTCGCCGTTTCAGCGTTTACATCCAACGTCCGAGTTCGAAGGCACTGGAATCGGCCTAGCCACGGTTCGCCGTATCGCGACCCGCCATGGCGGCAGGGTTTGGGCAGAGTCTGTAGTCGGCGCGGGCACGATCGTGTACTTTACATTGGCTGGAGTTCGCGAATGAGTTCCGCGGCGCACGAGGGCAAGCACCTGAGTTTTGGGAAGATTCTGCTCGTCGAGGACAACCCCGACGACGTGGCGCTCACGTTGCGCGCGCTGCGCAAGAACTCGATCTCGAACGAAGTGGTCGTGGCCACGGACGGCCAGGAAGCGCTCGATTGGCTGTTCTGCGAAGGGGCGCACGCGCAACGCGACGCCAAGGACCAGCCCGCAATCGTGCTCTTGGACGTGAAGTTGCCTAAAATCGACGGCTTGGAGGTGCTGCGCACGCTGCGCGCGGACGCGCGCACTCGGTTGCACCGCGTCGTCATGTTGACGACCTCACGCGAAGAGCAGGACGTGCTCGAGAGCTACAGCCTGGGCGCGAGTAGTTTCATCCGCAAACCCATCGACTTCGACGAGTTCATCCGCGTCGTGGGCCAGATTGGGCGCTACTGGTTGATCATCAACGAACCCGTACCGTCGCCCTGAGCGCGTTCCACCTGAAACCATGACCCAGCAAGCTCTACGCGTCCTATTGCTGGAAGACTCCGAGAGCGACGCCGACGTGCTGGCGCTGGAGTTGCGCCGCGCCGGATACGCTCCGACAATCACGCGCGTCGAAAGCAGAGGTGCCTTCACGCGGGCGCTGGAAGAGGGATCTTGGGATCTGCTCGTCGCCGACTACAACCTGCCGAGCTTCAGCGGGCTCGACGCGCTCACGATCTACAAGGAGAGTGGTCTCGACGTGCCGTTTTTCCTGGTCTCCGGCACGGTCGGCGAGGAGATCGCGGTCGCCGCGATGCGCACCGGCGCGCACGACTACCTGCTGAAGGACAACCTGACGCGCCTCGGCCCCGCCGTGGCGCGCGAGCTGCGGGAAGCCAACCTACGCCGGGCTCGGCGCGACGATCTCTCGCGCCTGGTGGCGAGCGAACGGCGCTTCACCACGATCTTTCGCAGCAGCCCGGTGGCAATCGTGGTCGTCACCCTGGAGAGTGGGCTGATCCACGACATCAATTCCGCGGCGCTCGAGCTGTTCGGTCGTGCGCGTGAAGAGGTCCTCGGCCGGCCAGCGAGCGAGTTCGGCGCCTGGCCTGACTCGGTCGAACGGCGAACGATCTCCGGCGACGCCATCAGCCAGGAGCGCTCGGGCTCGTTCGAACGCGAGGTTTCCTCGCCGAAGAACGGCACGCTGACGGTGCTGGCGTCGTTCAGCGTGATCGATCTCGATGGCCAAGCGCGCCTGGTAGTGACTCTGCAAGACATCACCGCGCGCAAGCTAGCCGAACAAACGCTGCGCGCGAGCGAGGAGCGCTTCCGCCTGTTGGTCGAGAACTCCAACGAACTCATCGTGGAGCACACGCTCGATGGCACGATTCTGTACGCGAGCCCGAACCACGCGCAGATCACCGGACGCGACCCGAGCCAGCTCGTGGGCTCGAGCGCGCTCGATTTCGTCCATCCCGACGATTTGCCGGAAATGGCGGCGAAGTTGCGTGCAGGCGGGGGTAGCGGCCTGTTTCGCTACCGGTTCCAGGACGGCTCTTATCATTGGCTCGAAGTCTCCGGGAGGGCGTTCCGGCTCGCCAACTCGGAGGAGCGCGGCGTTTTGGTCTCGCGCGACGTATCGCCGCGCATCGCGGCGGACGAGGCCAGGAAGGAGCTCGAAGAACAGCTGCGGCAAGCGCAGAAGCTCGACGCGCTCGGTACGCTGGCTGGCGGCATCGCGCACGACTTCAACAACATCTTGGCGGCCATCTCGGCGTACTCCGAGCTCGCGGAGCTCGACGCGGAGCAGCCCGAAGCCGTGCGCTCGCACCTCGCTGAGGTGCTGAACGCGACGACGCGTGCGACCGAGCTGGTGCGCCGGATCCTCGCCTTCAGCCGGCAACACAAGCAAGCACGCGTGCCTGTTCAACTCGAGCAGGTGATAGCGGACGCGCTGAAGCTGGTGCGCTCGACACTACCGGCCACGATCGAAATCGTGTCCACGATCGCGGAAGGTGCAAAGGCCGTACTGGCCGACCCGATTCAGGTGCACCAAGTGGTGATGAATTTGTGCACCAACGCGGCGCACGCCATGGCCGAGCGTACCGGGCGGCTGTCCATCGACCTCGTTACGGTGAACGTCGATGCCGCGCTTACCGAGATTCAGCGCGACCTACGAGTCGGCCGCTACGTGCGTCTGTCGGTCAGCGACTCCGGCAGTGGCATGGACGAAGCCACCGTGAGTCGCATCTTCGAGCCGTTCTTCACCACCAAGGCGCCGGGCGAGGGCACTGGGCTCGGCCTCGCGGTCGTCCATGGCATCGTGCGCGACCACGACGGAGCCATCTCGGTGCGCAGCCAGCCCGGGCTCGGAACCACCTTCGAAATCTATTTTCCCGAATCGAGCGAACGGGCGACGCCAGAATCGGGCGCGGTAGCCGAACTGCTACGCGGGCGCGGCGAGCGCGTGCTGTTCGTCGATGACGAGCCGGCGCTGTGCCGCAGTGCGCACTCGATGCTGGAGCGGCTCGGCTACCGCGTGACGACCACTTCGGATCCGGAACACGCGCTCGAGCACTTTCGCGGCGGCCCCAAGCAGGTCGATTTGGTGATTACCGACCTCACCATGCCGCGCATGACGGGAATCGACCTGGCGAGAGAGCTGCTTGCCGTGCGCCCGGATCTGCCGATTGTCATGGTCAGCGGCTTCAGCGGCAAATGGACGCCCGAGAAAGCACGCGAAATCGGGATTCGGGCCTCGCTGAACAAGCCGCTCTCGCTTTCCAGCCTGGCCGGCGCGCTACGAGCGGTTCTAAAGGACGAGCCTCGACCGCACCCCGGGACGGGGTCAGAGTAGCCGCCCCGCGATGACGCTCCTCACCGATCATCCTTACGCCAAGTTCCTGGCTCGCGTGACCAAACCCACGCGCTACACGGGCGCCGAGCACGGCGCGCGCAAAAAGGATTGGTCCGGGGTGGAGGCCCGCATCTGCCTCGCATTCCCGGACATCTACGACATCGGCATGAGCCACCTAGGCTTTCGGATCCTGTATCGGATCCTGAATGACGATCCGCGCACGTTGGCGGAGCGCGCCTACACGCCGTGGGTAGACATGCAGCGTGAGCTCTTGGCGCACGGCAAGCTCCTGGTGTCGCTCGAGAGCGCTCGACCGCTGTGCGATTTCGATCTGGTCGGGTTCTCGCTCCAGTACGAGCTCACTTACACCAACATCCTGACCATGCTCGACCTGGGCGGCATCCCGCTCCGCTCGGCGCAGCGCAGCGACGACGATCCGCTGATCGTCGCAGGCGGGCCGGTGGCCACGCACGCCGAGCCGATGGCGCCGTTCTTCGACGCAATCCTGATCGGCGATGGCGAGGAAGCCGCGACCGAGCTGGCACTCACCTGGGTGCGCGGCAAGCGCGCGGGCCTCTCGCGCGACGAGCGGCTCTTTCAGCTCTCACAAATCCGCGGCGTGTACGTGCCCTCGCTATACGACACCGCACTGGACGCCGAAGCCGGCTTCGAGGTGGTGGTCGGGACCAAGCGCGCCCAGGTGCCGCTGCCGGTCGAGCGGCGTTTGCTCGACGATTTGTCGCGCTTTCCCTTCCCCGACGACGGCCCGGTGGGCGGCCCTGAAGCGATTTTCGACCGCATGAGTATCGAGATCGCTCGCGGTTGCACCGAGGGCTGCCGCTTCTGCCAGGCAGGCATGATTTACCGCCCGGTGCGCGAACGCGACCCGGAAAAAGTGATCGAAACCGTCGAGCGCGCACTGGCCAACTCGGGGCAAGACGAGGTGAGCCTGACCGCGCTGTCGACCGCCGACGTCAGCGCCATCTCTCCCCTGATCAAGCGTCTGGTCGAGAAGACCGCGCCCGAGCGCGTGAGCCTGGGCGTCGCTTCGCTGCGCGCTTACGGGTTGAAAGAAGATTTGCTGGATGACATGCGCAAAGTGCGCGCGTCCGGCCTTACCTTCGCGCCCGAGGCCGGCACGCAGCGCATGCGTGACGTGATCAACAAGAACGTTACCGAAGCGCAGCTGCTCGAGACCGCGGAGCGGGTCTTCTCTCGCGGCTTCGACAAGATGAAGCTCTACTTCATCATCGGCCTCCCCACCGAGGAGGACGCTGACGTGGCGGGCATCGTCGACGTCGGCAAGAACGCGCTCGCGGTCGGGCGGCGGGTGGGCAAGAACCCGCGCGTTACCGTCAGTGTGTCGACACACGTGCCCAAGCCGCACACGCCATTTCAATGGTGCGCGCAGGACCCGATGGACGAGGTGCGGCGCAAGCAGGACATTTTGCGCGCCGCGGCCGGTCGCATGAAAGGCCTCACGCTGCGCATGCACGACTCCACCACCAGCGTGTTGGAAGGCGTACTCGCGCGCGGCGATCGCAGGCTCGCAGTGGTGATCGAGGAAGCCTATTTGAACGGTGCGCGCTTCGACTCCTGGGAAGATCAGCTGCGCATCGATCTGTGGCGCAGCGCACTCGAGCGTCACGAAATCCCGATTGAGCGCTTCCTCGGTACGATCCCGGTGACCTCGCGCTTGCCCTGGGACCACATCGACGTGGGCCTCGAGGAAGGCTTCTTGCTGCGCGAGTATCGCAAGGCTCTCGCGGGCCGCGCGAGCCCGCCTTGCGGAAAAGTGGTCGGGCAGTTCGTGCATCCGACCAACGTGCGCGAGGCCCAGGCCGAGACGCGCCGACTGGTTTGCTACGATTGCGGCGTCGCCTGCGACCTCGGAAAGATGCGCAGCGAGCGCGTTCGCTATTTGCAAGGCCTGGGCGCGCTCGAGCCCGGGCAACGTGCACGACTGCCGGTGTTGCCGACCGATCAAAAAGCTTTGCCGGGCGACGAGCTCGCAGCGAATGGCGCCGAGCCCGTGGTGAACGGCAATCAGGAAGCCCGCGCTCGCGAAAATGAACGTCAGCGAAACCCGGAAGCGTTCCGGCCCGAACGCTCGGGTAAAGTCGAACGCGTTCGCTTGCGCTTCGAAAAGACGGGCGCATCGGCGCTGCTCGGACACCTCGATTTGATTCGCGAGCTCCCGCGCGTGATTCGCCGCGCCGGCGTGCGAACCGCCTATACGCGCGGCTTTCATCCGAAGCCCGACATGACCTTCGGCCCAGCGCTTTCGCTCGGCGTGGCCAGCCTGGACGAGTACCTGGACGTGAGCTTGGTCGAAGCGCCCGACAACGAGGAGCTCTTGCAGCGCTTGCAGCGGGCCGGCAGCGGCGGGCTGCATTTCGTCTCGGCCTCACGGCTCGAAAAGGGCGACCCCGCGGTGAGCGCGGTCGTCGACGGCGCACGCTACGTGGTCGCCTTCGCCGATAGCGCGTTGCGACCACTCGGTGGGCGCGCCGAGCTCGAGCGCCGGGTCGCCGCGTTCCTCGAAAAGAGCACGCAGATCGTGCGACGGAACATGGACGGCATCGGTAAGCTGGTCGACGTCCGCCGTTTCACGGTCGCCGCGCGAATCGGTGACGGGGAAGCCGAAAAGGCCTTGGAGCGCGCCGGTTTGGTCGGGGCGCTGACCGCCTTGGAGGTAACGATATCGATCACCCAGAACGGGTCGGCCAAGGTGAGTGAAGTCGTCGAGGCCATCATGGGTGAACCTTTCCCGCATCACTCGGTGCGCGTTGCGCTGCTGGCGGGTGCCACCACGCCGCTCGATGTGCAGGCGTTTAGACGCCCGACGCCAAGCCGTGAGACCGAAGTCACCGTCAGCGTTTGAACGCCAACGCTTTCAGCCGACGATTTCTGCGCAGCGATCGACCACGTCGGAGAGCGGCGTTTCTGACTCGCACACCAGCCACTCGGCGACGCGCGGAAACAACTCCGAGAGTTGAGTCGCGACTTGGGGCGCGCCGCCCCACAGCACCACGCGCACGTTTTCCGGCAGCTCCTCCGAGAGCGCGGCCAGCGCTTCCGGGCGAATCGGCGGCAAATGGCCATCGACCACGATCACCGTCTTGCGATCGCCCGCGTCTTGGATGTCGAGCAAGAGGTCGATCAAGCGCGACACGCGGACGACTGCCGCACGCGGATCGAGCCAAGCCCCGAAGCGGCGCACGAGCTCGATATCGCGCGTGGCCACGAATACCACGGGCAAGCGGCGCGCGACCCCTGCGCGACCGGCTGCCGGCGGAGCGGACGAGAGCATGCCGAATGCGCTCGCCGTGCCCGATGGGTAGTCGCGCGAAGTCGGCGGGCGCGGCTGCGAGGGCCGCGGGCGGGCGGGCTGAGTGGGGGCTGTGCCCTTGGGAGGGTCGGACTCCTCCAATCGCGGCGCGGGTGGAATCGTCGATGGCAACCCCTGCACGCGCGGAGAATCGGAGCGCGTGGGACGCGGCTGAACGGGTCGCGTGGGCCGCGCAGCCGCGGGAGCTCGAGTCTTGGACGCCCGTGTGCGCCGCCCACCCGAGGCATGCGGAGCCGACTCGCGAATCAAGCCCTCGGTCAGACGCTCGAGCTCAGCGACCACCGAACGACCGAGCTCGTGCCCGAGCGCGCGCTCGAGCGTACGCCGCAGTGGCCCGTCCAGAAACTCGAGGAAGCGTGGTAGCTCGCCAGGAACATCGCGCTCATCGGCGAGCGTGAGCGCCTCCACCAACAGAGTGTCGCGCACAGCAGGGCTCACGATGCTGTCGAGCGTGTCTCGCACCGCTCGCGCGAGGAACTCTGTTTGGGTCTCCATCAGGAACTCCCGAACCCACAACCAACCTTCAGATTACACCGTGCTCCTCTCATACGCCAACGTACGCGCTTGGCTTCCTTGCGCCATGGTAAGTTATTTACCGAGGGTCTCGCACTCTTCACCATCCGCGGGGGTGGACGGCACGGACCGCGCGCCGCCGCTTCGTAGCCCCGGAAACACTCCGGGAACGACGCGCCACACCCACGCTAACTGCGCACTCCTATATAAGTACGTGGAGTAAGCGCGTGTGTTCCGAACGGAGTGCGCCGGCACACACTCGTTCGTCCAAAGCGCCTCACCCTAAGGGCAAGTGCCGGGATCTGCGATCGAAGTCTCGACGAAGAAATTCGACTGATTAGTGTGCCGTTCCGCGAAGAACAAATGCAACGGGTATTGCCCGCCCTTCATCAGCCCGATCTTCGCCGCCACCGCGTCCAACGCGACTTCACCAGCTCTGCTCGAGTGAATGCCACCCAGGTCGATCACGAGCTGGCGATTGATGAACACCCATAAGTCGTCATCGCCCCTGAAGCGAAACACCTCACCACCGATGTAGTGAAAGTTGAACGACGTCTCGAGCGTGAAATGGAAGTTGTGCACCCGGCCCGAATTGCCCAAGAGCTGACCGTCGATCGGAAAAAAGGTCGGGTTCGAATAAACGAACAAATCCGGATCGCTCGGGGAGCGCTGCAGCTGGAGCTCGATCGATGTGCTCAAGTTGATGCCGGGCGTGTCGCGAAACCACTGATCGAAGCTGGTTTTGCCCGTGGTGGTGACCGTCTTTTCGTGGTTTCCGTAAACGGGTTTGTCATCCGCACCGAGAGTGGACTCCACGATGCCGGTATCGAAGTAATCGCCGCTCAGCGGCAGCTCGAAATCGGGATGCTTCTTGACCGTGTCCGTGTTCATGTCGGAGAAATCGCGCACCACCCCTTTGAGCGTCGGCGGCTTGGGTGACGGCGCGTTACAAGGGATCAACTTGCCGGCCCGGCAGATTTTGACGCCGGAGCCGCACACGCTTTGGCACGCCTCGACCTGATCGGGCACTTGGCACTCGCTCCAGCGATTGGCAGAGCAGGTTTTCGTGCCTGTTCCACAAACATCGCTGCATTCCATCGTGCGCAGCGGCACCTCACACTGGCCCCACACGCCGTCTCGACAGACCTTGGAACCGGTTCCACAGGTGTCCTCACACGCTTCCTGGGCCGGAGGCACGACGCACTTCTGCCAGACGCCGTCCTGGCAGACTTGCTGGCCCTGTCCGCACGCATCGGCGCACGGGCGCGTGGCATCGGCCGTACCGCATGGCTCTTGACCCGGTAAGAGCTCGGTCCGCGACCCACACGACGCCAGCAACAGCACGAGGCACGCGCAGCAGATTCCGCTTTCCGACCGTAAGGAGAGTGGCCGCGCGCCGACTCGCCGGGCGCGCCAAAAAGCTAGCGTCACGCGGCCAGCATACGGCAAATCCTGCGGGCCGCCAGAGCCGAGCAGTTCCAGCGTGATGGACAGCGCGTGCGGCGTGCGCCAAGCTGATCGCTCGCGACAGCTGAATATGGCTGGAGAATCCGCGTGAGGAAAATTTTTTCTGCTGCCAGCCTGGGGCTCACCCTCACTCTCTCGGTTTCGAGCGCCGAAGCCGAGACCACTCCGCCCGAGCGCGTCTCGGTATTGACCATGGGCCCCGGCGACCATCCGTTCGCGCGTTTCGGACACAACGCCATCCTGCTCGAGTGGCCGAACCAAGAGCGCGCGGTCGTGTATAACTTCGGCACGTTCGCGTTCGACGGCCTGAGCGGCGTGCGCGACTTCATGGCGGGTCGTTTCCGTTATTGGCTCAGCGTGTCCACGTTGCCGCGCACCCTACGCTTCTACGCGCGTCAGCAGCGCAGCCTGGTCGCGCAGGAGCTCGCGCTATCCCCCGCGGAACGACTCGAATTGGCCACGGCCCTGGAAGAGAACGCCGAGCCCGAACACCGCTACTACGACTACGACTACTACCTCGACAACTGTTCGACGCGCGTGCGCGACGCGCTCGACCGTTTGCTGCACGGGGAGCTCGGCCGAAAGCTCAAGGAACAGCCCGGACGACTGAGCTTTCGCGAGCACACCGAGCGCCTGACCGCAGACGCTGGCGCCCTTTATTTTGGGCTCGATCTGGCGCTCGGCCCGCTCACCGACCGCCCAACGACGCGCTGGAACGACCTGTTCGTGCCGAGCGAGCTGCACGCTGCCCTGGCCCAGAGCACGCGCAGCGAACAGGGCCGGGAGGTGCCTTTGGTGCGCGCCGAGCGAGTCTTCCTGACCGCCGACCGCAGTCCGATGCGCAGCGAGCCACCATTTCGCTCACCCGCGTTTGGCGCGGTTGGTGTCGCGCTTGGCGGCGTGCTTGCGCTACTCGGGCGCGCTGCGAACAAACAGCGGCTCGCACGCGTGGTGTTCGGCGCGATCACGGCCCTGCTCGGGCTCGTGCTCGGTCTGCTCGGCAGCATTTTCGTGGTGTTCTGGGCGTTCACCAAGCACTGGGCCGCCTACCGGAACGAGAACATTTTGGTCTGTCCGCCCTGGGCGCTCGCCTTGTTGGTGTTCGGGGTCGGCCTCGCGCTCGGCCGCCCGCGCTCGCGGCTGCGCGCCCATCGCTTGCTCACCTGGAGCGCGGCCAGCGCTCTCTTGGCCCTGCTGCTCTCGTGGATTCCGAGTCTGGGCCAGGACAACACGCGCACCGCGGCGCTGCTCGCGCCGCTCTGGCTCGGTATGTATTTGGGTTCGGCCTGGCTCTCAGGGCTGAGCCCATGGCCGAAGCAGTTCGCGCGCCGGACAGAGCCCGGTTAGTCGAGGCGCAGCTTCTTGTATTTGATACGGTGCGGCCGCTCCGCGTCAGCGCCCATGCGGCGTTTGCGATCTTCCTCGTACGCCTGGTAGTTGCCCTCGAACCAGACCACTTTGCTGTCGCCTTCGAACGCCAGCATGTGCGTGGCCACTCGGTCGAGAAACCAGCGATCGTGGCTGATGACCACGGCACAGCCGGCGAAGGAAAGCAGCGCTTCTTCCAGCGCGCGCAGCGTATCGACGTCGAGATCGTTGGTAGGCTCGTCGAGCAGCAGCAGGTTGCCGCCCTCTTTCAGTAACTTGGCGAGGTGCACGCGATTGCGCTCACCGCCCGACAGGCTGCCCACGCGCTTCTGCTGATCGCTGCCACGAAAGCCGAACCAACCGCAGTAGGCGCGCGAGGCGACCTCGCGTTTTCCGAGCGGAATCTTCTCTTCGCCGCCCGAGATTTCCTGCCAAACGGAGCTGTCCGGTTTCAGCGAGCTGCGAGATTGATCGACGTAGGCGATCTTGACGGTTTCCCCGACCTTCAGGGCGCCGCCGTCGACCTTTTGTTCACCGACCAACAATCGAAACAGCGTGGTCTTACCCGCGCCGTTCGGTCCGATGATGCCGACGATGCCGTTGCGCGGCAGGCGAAAGCTCAGGTCTTCGATCAACAGCCGGTCGCCGAAGGCCTTGCGCAAGTGCTCCGCTTCGATCACCAAGTCACCGAGACGCGGGCCCGGCGGCACGCTAATTTCGGTAGTGTCCGCTGGCCCCTTGTCGGACTGGCTCAAGAGCGCTTCGTACGCGCCGAGGCGCGCTTTGCTCTTGGCCTGGCGCGCGCGCGGTGAAGCGCGCACCCACTCGAGCTCTTGCTTCAACTTGCGCTGTCGCGCGCTCTCCTGCTTTTCCTCGATCGCCAGGCGCGCCGACTTCTGCTCGAGCCAACCGGAGTAGTTGCCCTTGAACGGATAGCCGCGCCCGCGATCCAGCTCCAGGATCCACTCGGCCACGTCATCGAGGAAGTAACGATCGTGCGTGACCGCCACCACCGTGCCGGGAAATTCCTTCAGAAACTGCTCGAGCCAGGCCACCGACTCCGCGTCGAGGTGGTTGGTCGGCTCATCGAGCAGCAGCATGTCGGGGCGCGAGAGCAAAACGCGGCACAGCGCGACTCGACGCTTCTCTCCGCCGGAGAGGTGAGCAATTTCGGCTTCGGGCGCCGGCAAGCGCAGAGCTTCCATCGCGATGTCCAGCCGTTGATCCAGGCTCCAAGCGTCCATCGCTTCGATGCGATCCTGCAGCGCCGATTGTCGCTCGAGCACCTTGCTCATTTCGTCGTCGGACATCGGCTCGCCGAGCTTCATGCTGAGCGCTTCGTATTCGCTGACCAAGCCGCGAATGTCCGAGACCGCGTCATCCACTGCTTCGCGCACGGTGCGAAAATCTTGGAGTTCGGGCTCCTGCGCGAAGTAGCCGATCTTGGTGCCCGGGTGCGGGCGCGCTTCACCCAAGAACTCCTTGTCGACACCGGCCATGATGCGAAGCAGCGAGCTCTTGCCCGAGCCGTTGCCGCCGATCACGCCGATCTTCGCGCCCGGAAAGAACGCGAGCGTGATGTTCTCGAGAACCTTCTTGTCCGGGGGGTGAACCTTGGTCACCTCCTGCATCGTGAAAATGAACTCGGGCATGCCCGCTTTCTACCTCACGCCCGGCGCTGCTGGCGCTCACAGTGTGCCAACAGACCCTCGCCAAGTACCCGAAACGCGAAGTCGTTGGCACACCCGCGCGCGACGCATACCCTATTTTCCGCGACAAAAAGTCGGTTCGCCCACTGGCACACACATTGCTACAATCGGGGCATGGCGGCGGTACATTCGGACACGGGTGAGGGCTTGGGGTCCTCTGGGGAATCGATTCAGGTCAACAAGCACGAGTGGTCATTGGGCCCAATCAAGCCCATCCTGCGCGCGCTCGGCATCGGCTTCGCTGTCGGTCTCGTAACGATGGCGGTGCTGGCGTTCGTACAGTAGCGAACGCTACTTCGACTTCTTCTTGAACAGCGACTGCAGCTTCCCGCTTACCGTGGGTGGCTGCTCGGCGCGCAAGAGGCCAACCACGACTCGGGTTTCCGAGCCGTCTACGACGATTCTGCGCGTCGTGTAGCCCTTGCGACGCACGGTGAGCGTCTCGGAGCTACCTTCCTCGACTTGAACCGACACCGGCATCGGACCGAGATCGTCTTCTCCCTTGAACAAGTGCGAGTCGATCGGCGAGAGCACGAAATGCACTTCGCGCTTGTTCGTGCCCGAGGCTTCGGCCCGCGCGGCCGCGGTGCTCGCCTGCCCGGCGCTGGGACTCGGCGCGACCCCGCGGCCCTGACCGGCAGCAATACTGGAAGCAGGCTGAGAGGTGTCGTGACGCGCGGCCCAGACCACCGCTGCCGCAGACACCACGCCCGCCGCGATCAACCCACCCCATAGCAAGCGGTTTCGCTTACCCGGTTGATCGGGCGACGAAACCAACGCGTGCAGCGTCTCGGTGCGCGGCTGTTGCAAGCTTGGTAGGCGCGCTGGAGCAGGGGTGAGTGCAGGCGTAGAAGCAACGGGCGCGGAGGCCGGAGCCGGCGAAGGCGCCACGCGGGTCGCCGTGGCCGTTGCCAAATCCGCTTCCGGAACGCTCTGCAAATCCGCGAGCAGCTCGTTCGCGCTGAGGTAGCGATCGCGCGCGTCCTTGGCCAAGCAACGAGCGACGATGGCCTCGAGCACCGAGGGCATGGTGACGCCCGGCAAGCTCGACATCAGCGGCGGAACACGCTCCACGTGCTGCGACATCACCGCGAGTGGATCCTCGCCGTCGAAGGGAACGTTGCCCGTGAACATCTCGAACAGCATCACGCCGAGCGCGTACAGATCGGAGCGCTGATCGACCTCGTCGCCGCGCGCTTGCTCGGGCGACATATAGTGCGGCGTGCCGAACACCGCGCCCGCGTAGGTCAAGCGCTTGCGCGCGCGCGCCACCTTGGCGATGCCGAAGTCGAAGATCTTGACGAACAGCGTGCCGTCGGGCTGCGGCGCCAGGAACACGTTCTCGGGCTTCAAATCCCGATGAATCACGCCCGCCGCGTGCGCCGCGTCGAGCCCCTCCGCCATCTGCTTGGCGATATCGATCGCAAGACGCGGTGCGATCGCGCCCTCGCGATCGAGCATGGACGCGAGCGTCTCGCCTTCCACGTACTCCATCACGAAGTACGGCGTGCCGTCAGGCAGGGTGCCCACGTCGAGCGTGTCGACGATGCGTGGACTCTTGATCGCAGAGGACGCGCGCGCCTCGTTCAAAAAGCGCTCGTTCAGATCGTCATGAGCGACGTACTCGCGCCGCAGAATCTTGATTGCGACCGGCTTTTCCAGCACTTCGTGCTGGCACAGATAGACGAGACCGATGCCGCCGACGCCCAGAATCCGAATCACGCGATAGCGGCCGTCGATCAGCTCGCCGATCAGCGGATCGCTGCCGTCGCGGGAGGCGGGCACGCTCTCGATCATCGGAGCGGACGGCACAACGGCGACCGGGGCAACCGGAGGCATCAACTGCGCGTGCGCGCTCTCGTCCGGGAGCTCGCTCGCGCTGACTTCCGAGAGCGCTTCCGGAGGAATGGCGGTGACGCGATCGTCGCCGTCCTCAGCGGCTGCGGCCCGCGCTCGGCGCGCCGTAAAAGGGGGCGGAGTCGGCGAGGGCGAAGGAGCAAAAGCTGGCGGAGGAGGGAGCGGCAAAGCGGCCAAGCGCTCCGCTGCGGGCGGAACTGGGGCTGCCGGCCGCGGCGGTCGCGGCGCGACAGGGGCCGGCACACCGGTGGGCGCGTCCTCTTCCGACTGAGCGCCCGCGTCGGCCTGAGCGTCTTCCGGTGGGGGCGGATCGGAGCGGAAGACCTGGGTACGCTCGTCGTCCTCGAAGGCGCGCGGATCGATGCCGAGTAGCTCATCGAGGAGCTGTCCACTACCGGCCTTGTTTGGATCTGCTTCAGCCACGAGTTACGATCAGGAGCCCGCACGTACAGGGGTTAGAGCCTCAAGGTACCTTCCATGGTTCGCGCCTTGGGGAGGTCCAACATATCTCAGCCGGGTGGGCTGGCAAGGCAACACCGGCCTGTGAGCCAGGGCTGCTCGCTCGGGGGGCGTGTAGGATATGGTGGCAGATGCCGCCGGTCATCAGGCGAGCTCACCAAAAGCGGGGAAACCGGGGCCAACACCGGCCGTATGACCGACCATCGCAGCAAAGGAAGCCGGCACTCCGTTCGGCTACTGGACCGGTCAATGGACGCCTGAATGGTCGCCGAACTGCCGCTCGGCGTTCACTCGGCCGCGACCTGACTGCCCTCGGAACGCAGCGCGGTGAGGATGGCGTCCACGTTCTTCTTCGCGTCGCCGAATAGCATTCGAGTGTTCTCTTTGAAGAACAGCGGGTTCTCCACGCCAGCGTAGCCGCTCGCCATGCTGCGCTTCATCACGATCGTGGTCTTGGCCTTCCACACTTCCAAGACCGGCATCCCGTAGATGGGGCTGGAAGCGTCATCGAGCGCGCCGGGGTTCACGATGTCGTTCGCACCGATCACCAGCACCACGTCGGTCTCCGGGAAGTCTTCGTTGATCTCTTCCATCTCGAGCACGATGTCGTACGGCACCTTTGCCTCCGCGAGCAGCACGTTCATGTGCCCCGGCAAGCGACCCGCTACCGGGTGAATGGCGAAGCGCACGACCTTGTTGCGCTTGCGCAGCCACTCGGCGATTTCGAATACCGGATACTGCGCGTGCGCTACCGCCATGCCGTAGCCCGGAACGACCACGATGCTCTTCGCTTCGCGCAGCAACGCCGCGGTCTCATCGGCGAGCACCGGGCTCACTTCGCCCTGCGGCTCGCCTGCCGCGCGCGCTGGCGCCGCGCCTTCATCAGCCCCGAAACCGCCCAAAATGACGCTCAGGAAGGAGCGATTCATGGCGCGGCACATGATGTAGCTCAGAATGGCGCCGCTCGAGCCGACCAGCGCGCCGGTGATGATCAGCAGATCATTGGCGAGCATGAAGCCGGCGGCCGCAGCCGCCCAGCCGGAGTAGCTGTTGAGCATCGACACCACGACGGGCATGTCAGCGCCGCCGATGGCCAGCACGATGTGAATGCCGATAAGCCCTGCAACCGCCGCCTCGATGCTCAGCGGCACGATGCCGACCGCGGTCTCCGCGCCCACGAACTGTACACACAGGCCCACGCAAACCAGCAGCAATAGCCCGTTCAACAGGTGTCGGCCGGGCAGCAACAGCGGCTTGCTGCGCAGCGTGCCGCGCAATTTACCGAAAGCGATGACCGAGCCGGTGAACGTGAGCGCGCCCACGAAGACGCCGATGAACACTTCGAGCTCGTGAATCACCCGCTCGGCGCCGCTCGCCGGACCGGGCATCAAGTAGGTGCCGAAGCCGACCAGCACCGCCGCGAGCCCGACGAAGCTATGCAAGATCGCGACGAGCTCGGGCATCGAGGTCATTTCGACCTTGAGCGCGAGCGCCGCACCGATGATGCCGCCGATCCCCACGGCCAGCGCGAGCACGCCGTAGTTCTGCACGTGAGCGAGCGCGGTCACCGACACGGCGAGCAGCATGCCCACGATGCCGAAGGCATTGCCGCGGCGGGCCGAGGCCTGCGCGCTGAGCCCGCCCAAGCTGAGAATGAACAGCACCCCGGCAGCGAGGTAGGCGACGACGGCAACGTTCTCGAGCATGCCTATCTCCTCAGCGGTGGAACATGCGCAGCATGCGCAGGGTCACCAAGAAACCGCCCGCGATGTTGATCGAGGCGAGCAGAACAGCGGCGGCACCGATCCACGTTACCGGCGAGTCGAAGCCCCCTTTCAGCTGCAACATGCCGCCGACCACGATGATGCCGCTGATCGCGTTGGTCACGCTCATCAGCGGCGTGTGCAGGGCCGGGGTCACGTTCCAGACCACCTGGTAGCCGACGAAGCAAGCCAGCACGAAGACCGTGAAGTGCGACAGGAACTCCCTGGGCGCCACGGCAGCGAGCCCCGCGAACAACAGCGCACCGAGCAGAGACGGCACGGCATAGCCGCCGCTCGCATCCTTCTTTGGCGCCGCGTGCGCCGGTGCGGGCGCGGCCTTCTTGTCTGCCGACGGGGCGGGCGCCGGTGGACCCGCAGGTTTCGGGGGCGGCCAGAGCATCTCGCCCTCGCGCAGCACGATCGCGCCGCGCACCACCGCATCCTCCAGATCCACCCGCCATTTCTCGGCGCCGCCCATGTCGCTCAACAAGTGAGCGAGGTTCGATCCGTAAAGCTGGCTCGCCAGCGGCGCGAGCCGGCTCGGCAAATCCACGTAACCGATAACGGTGACACCACGGTGCACCACCACTTCACCCGGACGGGTGAGCGCACAGTTGCCGCCGTTCTCGGCCGCCAGATCCACGATCACGGAACCCGGGCGCATCGCGTTCACCATCTCTTCGGTGATCAGCGTGGGCGCGGGCTTACCCGGAATGAGCGCGGTGGTGATGATGATGTCGACTTCTTTGGCCTGACGCAGGAACAGCGCCATTTCGGCGGCGATGAACGCTGCGCTCATTTGCTTGGCGTAGCCGCCGCCGCCGCCGCCCTCTTCCTCGATTTCGACTTCGAGGAACTCGGCGCCCATGCTCTGCACCTGTTCGCGCACTTCGGCGCGCGTGTCGAACGCGCGCACGATCGCGCCCAGGCCGCGCGCCGCGCCGACCGCGGCGAGACCCGCCACGCCAGCGCCAATCACCAACACCTTGGCCGGCGGCACCTTGCCGGCAGCCGTCATTTGCCCAGTAAAGAAGCGGCCATAGAAGCTGGCCGCTTCGATCACCGCTCGGTAGCCGGCGATGTTGGCCATCGAGCTCAGCGCGTCGATCTTCTGTGCGCGCGTGATGCGCGGCACTTGATCCATGGCGAGTACCGTCGCTTTGCGCTGCGCGAGGCGCTTGACCAGCTCCTCGTTTTTCGCAGGCCAGATGAAGCTCACCAGCGTGCCGCCTTCGCGCAGCAGCTCCGCTTCGTGCACGCCGTCCGGACCGACCTCCGGCGGCTGCACCTTCAACACCAGGTCAGCGCTCTGCCACAGCGAGCGTGCGTCCGGAACGATCGAGGCGCCCGCGGTCTCGAACGCCACGTCGTCGAACGAAGCGCCGATGCCTGCGCCTGACTCGACGCTCACGTCGAAGCCGAGCTTGCGTAGCCGCCCAACGGTATCCGGCGTCGCTGCCACGCGTCGCTCGCCGGGCCTGACTTCCTTGGGAATACCAATTTTCATCTTGGGGCGCCGGGCGAGGACTTTACACCCCTCGGCTGACGAGCGCACCAGGCCACAAAAAGCGCTCGGCGCGCCGAGCGACGCGCCGAGAACAGGCCTATTGCAGGAATCGTGGGGCGCTGGAGCGCCCCAGCCGAAACTCCGCTCACTTGTCGCTGAGCGCTGCCACGCCGGGCAGCACCTTACCCTCGAGATACTCGAGCGAGGCGCCGCCACCGGTGGACACGTGCGAGACCTTGCTGGCCACGCCCGCCTTCTTCACCGCAGAGGCCGAGTCGCCGCCGCCGATGATCGTCACCGCGCCGGCCGCGGTGGCTTTCGCCAGCGTCTCGGCGATCGCAATCGTACCCTTGGCGGTCGCGTCGATCTCGAACACGCCGACCGGGCCGTTCCAAATCACGGTCTTCGCGCCGGTCAGGATCTTGTCGAACTTCTTGATCGACTCGGGCCCGATGTCGCACGCCTCCCAGGTGGGCGGGATCTCGGTCTTCGACACGGTCTTGAGCGCGCCCACGGTGCGCGCCTTGAAGTCGAGCTTCTCGGTGACCACGAAGTCTTCGGGCAGCACGAGCTTGCCACCCGCCTCGGCCAAGAGACCCTTGGCGAACTCGACGCGATCCTTCTCGTAAATCGACTGACCGATTTCCAGGCCCTGCGCCTTCATGAAGGTGAAGGTCATGCCGCCGCCGAGCAGCAGGTGGTCGACACGCGGCAAAAGATGCTTGATCACGTCGATTTTCGACGAAATCTTGGAGCCGCCGATGACCGCGACGAAGGGCCGCTTGGGATCGCTGAGCGCGGTGCCCAAGTAGTCGAGCTCCTTCTTCATCAAATAGCCGGCAGCCGCCTTGGGCACGAACTTGGTGATGCCTTCGGTCGAGGCGTGCGCGCGGTGCGCGCTGCCGAACGCGTCGTTGACGTACACGTCCGCGAGCTCCGCCAGTTGCTTGGCAAAGGCGGGATCGTTGTTCTCCTCTTCCGCGTGGAAGCGCAGGTTCTCGAGCAGCAGCACGTCGCCCGCGCCGAGGCTCGCCACGGCGCTCTTAGCCGGCTCGCCCACGCAGTCGCTCGCGAACTTCACCGGCGCCGAGAGCAGCGCGCCGAGCGCCTTGGCCACCGGCTCCAGGCTCATCTCGGGCACGCGCTTGCCGTCGGGCCGCCCGAGGTGCGACATCAAGATCACCTTCGCGCCCTTTTCGCGCAAATACTTGATGGTCGGCAGCGACTCCTTCAGGCGCTTGTCGCTCTCCACCACGCCGTCTTTGAGCGGCACGTTGAAGTCGACGCGCACGATCACGCGCTTGTTTTGGGTCTCGATCTCTTCGACGAAAAGTTTGCTCTGGGTGCTCACGGACCTTCCGTTATCAGGTTCCTGAGCGCGCGGCTACAGCGAGCCCACCGCCTTCTTTGGCGGGCGCGTTTCAGCTCGTGGTCACGGACGGCTGCGCCGGGGGCGAGAGCGTGACCGCGCCGTGTTCACCGCTGCGCCGGGTCGCAAAATCTTGCGGCTGGGCCATCGACGAGCGCGCGCGCCCCTGATGCTTGGCGCGGTACATCGCGACGTCTGCCGCGCGCACCAGGTCTTCGGCTTTCGCGCCCGGCTGCATATCGGTACAGGCGATTCCGAGACTGATGGTGACTGGGACCTGACCGGTGGGGGTCACGATCGCAGTTTGACGCAAGATGTTTCCGAGGCGTTCCGCGACGGTGTAGGCGACCGCGGCCGAGCACTCCGGCAAGACCGCCAGGAACTCCTCGCCGCCCAGGCGTCCGATCGAATCGTACGCGCGCACGCAAGCTTTGATGCGCCGCGCCGCTTCTTTCAACACCGCGTCGCCCGAAGCGTGACCGTAGGTGTCGTTCACGCTCTTGAAGTGATCGAGATCGCCCATCAGCACGGCCACCGGAGCACCGCGTCGCGCTGAGCGTAAGAGCTCCTTGTCGAGCTGCTCGAGGACTGCGCGGCGATTGAGCAAGCCGGTGAGCCCATCGTGCATCGCTTCGTAGCGCAGCGACTCCCGCGCGCTCACGAGCTGCTCTTGGAGCTCGACCACGCGGCGGCCGGCGCGCAGCCGCACCTTGAGCTCCAGCGGATTGCACGGCTTGATCAGGTAGTCATCGGCGCCTGCGTCGAGACCTTCCACGATGTCCGCTTTGTTGTCGCGCGCGGTGAGCAGCAACACGTAGATGTACGGCTCGTTCGGACCGTTGCGAATCGCGCGGCACACGCCCAGGCCGTCGACTTTCGGCATCACCCAATCGACCACGGCCAAGCGAATTTCGGGATCGGCCTTCAGCGCCGCCAGCGCCGCTTCGCCATCCTTGACCGCGACGACGGTGTAGCCCCAGCCCGCAAGCCAATGCTCGAGCATCGTGCGCGCAATGGGTTCGTCGTCGGCGAGCAGAATCTTCATGGGCTGCCCCCGACCCCGCGGCGGGGTCGAGATGACACTCCTCACAATTCTACGGATGCAAACTCACTCTAGTTAAGGCAAACCCGCTCGACCGGTCCGAGGCCCGGACTGTCGGACACCAGCAAGTTCCATTGCTTACGTGCATTTACGCTGAAACGGGAAACGCCCGGCCCCGGCTCCCTCGGGCCGGCGATGGGCCTGCTCGGCTTGGGCTACGCTCCCGTGTGTGCTGCGCTCCGCTCGCGCGCTGATTCTGTTCTGGACCGTGTTTGCCTCCTACGGGCTGCACTGGCTCCTCGCTCGCGTTCTGAGCGAGCAGCGCGCGCACAGCCGACTCGAGCGCGTGCACCGCAAGAACGCACGCCGCCTGGCACAGGGTTTTTCCGAGTTGCGAGGCGTGTTCATCAAGATGGGTCAGGTGCTCAGCGTGATGGGCACCTTTCTGCCCGCAGCGTACGGCGAGGAGCTCGAAGGGCTCCAAGACCGCGTACCCCCACGCCCGTTCAGCGAAATCGAAGCGCGGCTGCGTGAAGCGTTCGGGCTCGACGCGCTCGCCCGCTTCGGCTCGTTCGAGCGCGAACCGATCGCGGCCGCGTCCCTGGCTCAAGTTCACCGCGCCACCACGCGCGAGGGCAAAGCGCTCGCGGTCAAGGTGCTGTACCCCGGCATCGAGCAGCTCATTCAGCGGGACCTGCTCGTACTGCGCTCGCTCTTGCCGGTGGTGCGGCGGCTGTTCCCGATCTCGCGTGTCGAGCGGAATCTGGACCAGCTCCAAGCCATGCTCGAGCGCGAAACCGATTACCGCCACGAGCGCGCCAACATCGAGCTGATGCGCGACATTTTCAAGGCGCGCAGCGACATCACCGTGCCCGAAGTGATCGACGCGCTCACCTCGGGCGGCGTGCTCAGCATGAGCTTCGAACAGGGCATCAAGATCACCGATCTCGAAACCCAGCGCGCGCAGCAGATCGATCCGGAAAGCGCGGCGCGTCTATTGGTCGACGCGTATTTCGTCATGCTCTTCGATCATGGATTGTTCCACGCCGATCCACACCCCGGCAATTTCTTGGTGCGACCAGGCCCCGAGCTGGTCATCCTCGATTTCGGTGCGGTCGAGGAGGTCACTCCCGCGCTCGCCGACGGCATGAAGGTGGTGGTGATGGGCGCGCTCACGCGCAACGACGATCAAATCCTGGCGGGCCTCGAGCGCATGGGCTTCGTCGCGGCGGACGGTGATCGCGAGCTCCTGAAGCGCGTCGGACGCGAGTACTTGCGCGCGCTCGGCGCGATTCGCATCGACGACTTTTCCAAGATCGATCGCAGCGTCGTGGAAAAGCTGTCCGGCTATCAGCAAATCCGCGGGCGCCTGCGTGAAGTGATGCGCAGCGTCGAGTACCCGGAGGGCTATTTCTACGTCGAGCGCACGCTGGCGTTGTTGTTCGGGCTGGTGGCGCAGCTCGCGCCGAAATCGGGCCTGCCGGGGCTCGTGCTGCCGCACGCATCCAAAGTGTTCGCACGCGGCATGGCCATCCCGCGCCCCAAGCCGATGCCCGAAGCGCCGCCTGCATGAGCACGCTCGGCGGCGGCACGTCGAGCCCAACCTCGCTCGCGCTCTGGTTTGCTCTAATAGGCGTGCTGCTCCTGGGCACACTGACCGCGTGTGCCCCGCATGGTCAGGGCGTAAGTCCTTCGCCCGCGCGCCTCGACGGCGTGAGCCATTGCGACTACCGCGTGCGCGCGCTGTCCGCCTCCCCGCTCGTGCTCGACGTGACCGCGACCTGTAGGGGCCGGGGCGTGCGCGGCCTCGAAGCTGACCAAACGCGCATCGCGGAAGCGGTCGGCAGCGTGACCAGCGACGGAAAGGTAACGACGCGTAACGGCCCGGCGTTCTTGCTTTCGCAACCGCAAGGTAGCGCGACCTTCAACTACCGAATCGATCTCGATCGCATGGCGGCAGCGAAACCCAGCATCGATCGCGCGCTGCGCAGCGGAGCTTCGTTGCTCGCGCCCGCCTGGAATTTCTTGCTCTATCCGCTGCCGCTCGACGTCGGAATCGACATCGATCTGCGCGTCGAAACGCCGCCCGGCATGGAGTTCGTGAGCGGAATCACCCGCGTCGGTGATCACTTCCACCTGCAGGCGCACGAAATTCCGGTCGCCACGTACTCCGCGTTCGGAACCTTGCAACGCCGTCGCATTACCCTGGAGGGCGATCCGGCCGAAGTGGAGCTCGCAGTACTCGACGGCGAGCTCGACGTCGATCTGGAGACACTGGCCGCTTGGGTGAAGGAGCGCGCTCAAGCGGTCGGCGCGTTTTACGGAGGCTTTCCCTCGTCGCACACGCTGGTCGTCGTGGTGCCGGTGCCGAAGCGACGCGACGTGGTGTTCGGCAAGCTACTGCCCGAGAGCGCGCCGGGCGTGGCGCTGCTGGTCGGAAGCGCCGCCGATAAAACCGCATTGCACGATGATTGGGTGCTCGTGCACGAGCTCTTTCACATCGGCGTGCCTTCGTTCTTTCGCGAAGGAAAATGGTTCGACGAGGGGCTCGCCACCTATTTCGAACCAATCATCCGCGTACGCGCCGGGCTGTTCGACGAGCTCGGATTTTGGCGCGATTTCGCGACTGAAATGCCGCGCGCCCTGCCGGCGCTCACGCGCGATGGGCTCGAGCACACGCGCAATTACACCGGCCTCTACTGGGGCGGCGCGATCTATTGTCTGCTCGCGGACGTCGCGGCACGCAGCGCGTCGCAAGGCCGATTGGGACTCGAAGACGGAGTGCGCCGCGTGCTGCGTGCCGGCGGACGAGCGTGGGAAGTCTGGCCGCTCGAAAAGACGCTGCGCACCGCTGACGGCGTGTTCGAAAATCCGGTCCTCGCGCCGCTAGCCGCGCGCTACGCCGAAACCCCAGCGCCACTCGATCTGGACGCGCTACTTCGGTCCCTCGGCGTCGAACGTAGCGCGAGCGGCGTCACGCTCTCGGACAGCGCGCCGCTCGCTTGGGTGCGGCGCGCCATCCTCACTCCGACGCTTCGCTAACGCATCGCGAATTCTACTTCGCCGCGGGCTCACCGACGAGAATCCCACGCCCGCCCGGACCCACGTACACGCGACCGTACACGCGCGCATCACCGGTGATCACGTTCGAGCCGCCAAACTGGTGCTGATCGTCGTTGATGCGCACGAAGTTCGCGCCGCCGTCATCCGAACGGAAGAAGCCGGTGACTCCGCCGACCTTGCCCGACAGGTACGCCGCAGGGTACTTCTGCCCTGGCGCCGGAGCACCAAATCCGACGGCGTAAGACTCCTCGACATTTCCGACCGCTGCGTACGATTTTCCGAAGTCCGTCGATTGGTACAGCTCTTTTCCGGCGGTCACCCAGACGTGACCTTCCATGCCGAGGACGGGCTGAATCGACGCCACCACCAAGTTGTACTCCGGTAGCGAATTGATCACGCCCGTGGTGAGCGTAAACGTGGCGCCACCATCTTCGCTCGCGTAACTCTTCCCCTCCATGGCGTCGAAGGCATAAAAGATCTTGGGGTTTACCTTGTCCGCCGCCAGGCGCAGGCTCGTTTGCGACCAATCCGGCACCTTCACTGGGTCCGGCAGCCCTTTGACCGCGACCCAGGTCGCACCGCGATCGAGCGAACGCGAAGTGCGCGCATCCCTCGCCCCCCACAGAATGACCGCGCCATCGGCCGAAACCGCGACGCTTCCCTGACCATTGCTACCCGCGGGCTCCGACCCGAACTGAGTCCAAGTGGCGCCTCCGTCAGCCGATACGCCACCGCGCGGCGTCTTGTTCTTGTCGTCCCAGGACCACGTCCCGACGCGCGCCATCACGCTCGGCTTCTTGCCAGCGAAGTCGATCGAATCGGCGCTCGCGCAAACGGGGTTCTGGAAGTTGCCGCGCTTGGGCGATTCGTCCAATGAGTCGTGCCGAAACCCGCACAAGTCACCCATGACCGAGAGTAGCGGCGCCCCCTCGGGCGGGCTGATCAAACCACGGATACAAGTCTCCTCGAGGTTCTTCACATCGAAGAACCAGCGCGTTGGCTCGTTCTTGTCCGCCTTCGTGAGATCATCGGTGGTCCAGATGCCACCGCCGTCGACCGTCGCCGCGTGGCCGGAGGCAAATGGATCGATCTTCACGTCCCCCATCCATTGCGGAGCATCCAGCTTCTCGCGGTGGTGGTACGTGTGCACCACGCCGGGGCTCTCGAACGTGGCCTTCGACAACACGGGCTTCCAGGTCTTGCCGCTGTCGGTCGAGCGCCAGATCTCGCCGCCCTTGCTCCAGCGATCGATGCTCGACGTGATCAACGTGCCCGGGTGCTGCGCGTCGACCGAAACGCCACCGTAACCGAAGCCATCTTCCTTCGAGGGCTTGAGCGGTGAAATGTCGGTCCACACGTCCTTCTTGGTGTCGAGGCGATACAGAGCTCCGTTTTGCACCGCGAACGGCCCCGGATCGTTGCCGTACGTGACGTACAGCATCCCGTCCTTATCGAGGGCGGCGCGACTCGGCATGAAGCCCTTCGGTTGTTTGGGCACCAGCTGCCACGTGCCACCGCCATCGGTGCTGCGATATAGGTTGTCCTCGAAGCGGTTCACGCCCGCGTAGATGATCTTGCTCGGCTCGCCGGACTTGCCGCTCGCCGGGTCGAAGATCACGAACGGAATGCCGAGCCCTTTGGGGTCGTCCTTGACCGGAAAGCTCTCGAGCTTGTTCCAAGAATCGGACTCGTCCTTGCTGATCCACATCCCGCTGAGGCGCGAACCAAACAGCAAAATCTTGGGCTGATTGGGATCGACGGCGAGCCGCTCGCCATTGCTACGGCCGAGATCATTGCCGCCCATTTTCAGCGACGCCATGGGCGTCAGCTTCCAGGTTTTGCCCTGGTCGTCCGAGCGCGCGAACGCGCCCGGTCCGGCCCAAGTCTGCGCGTACATGCCGATTGCCATGTACACGCGATCGGCGTTCACCGGATCGGGCGCAATGCTCTCGATGCCCATGTAGCTGCCGTCTTTCCGGCTCACCCAGTCGGTCAGCGGAATCCAACTGCGCGTCGCGGTGTCGTAACGATAGGCACCGCCGACGTCCGTACGAGCGTAGAAGATGCCGGCCTTCACCGGGCTGAACAACAGCCCGGTGACGAAGCCGCCGCCCTGAATGATCACGTTCCGCCAGTTGTAGGTAACCGAAGCCACGTCGCCCGAACCGCTCGAACCGCTCGCTGTCGAACTCGACGACGTCGGGGCGGCAGCGCCCTGACCGGGCGGCCCGACGCAAGCGCTGGCGGTAGCAAACGCGCAAACGGCAGCGAATGCAGCCGACAGCACAGGCCTGACTCTCGTGGCGGATGAAAGGACAACCATGTTGGAGCGACGAGTTAGCAGTGGACCTGCGCCGGAACAACCAGGTTGCGAGACCCACGCGGTGCACGACGCAAATCCGGATATTTGCGGACCAGAATTCGACCTGTGTTCGCAAAAGTCTCGAGCACGCCGCAGCGAAGGTCGAGCTTCGAACGCTTAACGCTGCGAGTCGAACCAACCCAGCCACTCGCTGACCAGCGCGAGCCGAGCTTTGTCGACCGTATAGACGCGGGTGCGCCCCTGCCTCTCGTGTCGCACGAGCCCCGCGTCTTCCAGCACGCGCAAGTGCCGGGTCGTCGTCGGCCACTTGTGCGCGAACCGACCGGCGATCTCGCCAGCGGTGGCGGCACCGCGAAAATGAATCGTCAAAAGGATCTGTCGCCGCGCCGGGTGTGCCAGCGCGGCGACGACGGCGTCGAGCGCCGCAAGCTTCTCTTCCGGACCTTCGGTCAGAGCGGCTCGACCTCGCAGATCGTCAATTCCTCCAGCACCGGGCCCATCGGCTCCCACACTGCCATGACCTCCGGAGTCTGATGCGCGATATCGCTCGCCTTGCCGTCTTTCCACGCGAAGTATTCGATGAACTGCTCGCGCCCCTTTCGAATATCGTACGCCTTCCACACGCGAAAGGGCTCGCTCGTGACCAGCCCTACCTTGCGCAGCGCGGGCTCATGCTTCTTGACGAGCGCGAGCAGCTCCGCCTCTTTGCCCTTCTTCGGGACGTACGTGACGATGTTCGTGACCGGCGCTTCGGGGTTCGCGCGCACTCTCTCAGGACGGTGCTTGTCGCTCATGATTTCGCCTTTCTAAATCGGGGCCAGAACGAATACTTAGCGGACTCGCTCAATATCGGCCCGCGAATTTTAGCGAATCGGCTAAACAATATTTGCCATTAATTTCAATATGTTAACCAATCGACCAGCACTTTGAGTGCGAGAGCCACCAGCACGAGGAGCACCACCGCGCGCACCGCTCGGTCCCCGTGTCGCAACGCGAGCCGCGCGCCGAGCGTGGCTCCGAGCACGTTGGCCAATCCCATGGGCAGGGCGATCTTCCAAAGAATCGCTCCGCGCGAAGCGAACACCAACAGCGCCGCCAAGTTCGACGCAAAGTTCACGATCTTCGCATTGCCGCTGGCGCGCGTCGGCGTATCGCCGAAGAAGTGCACGTACGCCGCGATCAACAACGTTCCGGTGCCGGGACCGAAGAACCCGTCATAGCCGCCGATCGCAAAGCCGAGGCCGAGCAGCAGCACGCGCGAGTGCGCCGGCGTCGCGAGCGGCCGCGCCAGGCGCTCGCGAAACACCAGTACGAACGCGGCGAGGCCGAGCAGCACCAAGACCATCGGCTTCAACGGCCCGGGCGGCACCAACAACACCAGCGACGCCCCGCCGAGCGACCCGAGAAACCCCGACACCAACCCGGGCAGCAACCGCTCGCGATCCACTCCACCGCGCTGCAGATAGGTCGCAAGCGAGGACACCGCCCCAAAACACGACTGCCCCTTGTTGGTTGCGAGCGCTGCGTGCGGCGGCAAACCCAGCGCCAGCAACGCGGGCACCGTGATCAGCCCGCCGCCCCCACCGATCGCGTCCAAGAGCCCTGCCCCGAACGCCGCAGCCACGAGCAACGCGAGCTCTGCGGCGGGACTGAACATCGTCGCGCCTTCTAGCACCCCGCGCGCTGGCGCGGCTAGACTCGCCCCGTGCCCGAGCTCGGCCGAACCGCGCGACTCGCCTTCGTGATCGCCTTCCTCAGCCTCCAAGTGGCCTTGATCCTGACCGCCGAGCTGCGCCCCGATCGCATCTTCAGCTTTCGCATGTTCAACGAGTCCTCCAAGCTCTCATTCGAACTGTTTCGCGAAGTACGCGGCCGGCGCGGACCACGCCGCGTGCCCGTGCGCGACGGAACCTGGCAAGCGCGCACGCCCGCGGGAAGCCTGGCTGAGTTTCACTGGACCGATCGCGTGCGCTTCTTCTCGCTCACGCGCCCTTCTGTGCTCACTCACACCCCCTACGGCCTCGACGCCCAGCTCTTCCGCCTCCAGAAAGCGCTCGAAGACGTCGCCGCGCACATCCCGGAAGATACCGAAACGCGCGCGTTGATCGCCGTCGCCGACACCCAGAAAAACGGGCGCCCTGCCGGCCGCGTCACCCTGCGAGCAGCCAGGCCGTGACCCGCGCCCTCGCCTGGCTCGATGAACGCCGCGAAACTTACCTCCTCGGCCTCGCTCGCGTCGCCTTCGCGCTGCTCTACGCCCACGGCGCGTTCAAGCTCGTGCGCAGCACCCTAACGAACGGCTACTTCGGCGACAGCTTCCACATCCCGATCGTTCCTGAAAGCTGGGTCCCGTCGCGCTCGGTCTACATCGCGCTGCTCAGCGTTCAGATATTCGCCGCGCTGCTCGCGGCATTCGGCGCCTTTGCACGCCCACTGCTGCTCGGCGCAGCCAGCATTGGCCTCTACCTACTCTGCTGCAATCGCCTCGACTATCACAACAACCGCTACGTCCTTCACCTGATGGTGTTCCTGCTCGCGTTCACTCCGTGTGATCGCAGCTTTCGAGCGTTTGGCCCCAAGTTCGACCTTGAACGACGGCGTGCCCTGATTTGGGCCCAGCGCCTGATGCAAATCCAAATCTCGCTCGTGTACATCGCATCCGCGGGCAGCAAACTGGTCGACGCGGATTGGCGCGGCGGACAAGTACTGCTCTTGCGCTACCAGAACATCATCAAGTGGTGGATCGAGCGGGGGCGTCCGCTGCCCGAGCCCGCTGTGAACGCGCTTAGCTCGCCCGTGTTCGCCGACCTCACCTCGAAGGCAGCCATTGGAACCGAACTCTTCGTCGCGTTTGGATTGTGGTTCGCGCGCACCCGCCCGTTCGCAATCTGGCTCGGTGTGCTTTTGCACCTGGGCATCGAGCTCGGCGCATCAGTAGAAATATTCAGCTTCCTCATGTGGGCGTCGTACTTGCTCTTCTGCGTTCCCGAATTGCGCGAACGAAAATTGATTTACGATCCGGCACGCAGCTTCAGCCGGGCGTTCGCCCGCGGCCTCGCCTGGTTCGACTGGCTCTTACGCTTCGAACGCGAAGGTTCGGCACGAGCTCAAAACAAGCGCTGGGGCATTTCTGCAATCGACCGCGACGGCACCGTGAGTGAAGGCTTCGGCGCGCTCGTGCTCACGGCGCGCGCCGTCCCCGCACTCTTCCTCCTGTGGATACCTCTCTCGATTGTCCACAGAACAATCGGCCGATTTCGCCCCGCGCGTTGAATTGCACCAGCGCGCTCTTTGCTCAACCCACACGCACACGCGCGCACACCCGAGGACCTCGACCGCCGACGTATGACCAATCTTCAGCTGATCCCTTTACCAGTCATCACGCGTTCTCCTAGATTTCCCCCATGGCCATCCTGGGAGGAAAGCTCGCCGTGGCACTCATCGCATCGGGGATTGGTTCGGCGGTTGGACTCGGCACAGGACTCGCGGCAGGTAAGAGACCGATCGCGCAGCGGATTGCGGTGGCGGAACCCTCACGCTTAGCGCGGCAGGTTTTTCATCCGAGCGCGAATCAGGGCGATGCGAAGCGCGATGTCGCTGTTGAGAATGTAACCGCTTCAGCAGAGGCGGCGCACACAACCACTGAAAGCCCAGTCCGGGGTGATAGCCTACAGGCGGCGGATGGGGCGGAGACCGCCCGGGCCATTGAGAATGCGCAGACGCCGGAGACCGCGCGGACGGTGGACTCGACATTGGCGACGGGCGAGCGGGTAACGTCAGGGGTCGCGGGAAAAGCGCGCGGCGCGCAGAGCGTGAAGCCAGCGACCGTGAGCGGGCCGGCGCCAACTCGTAAGGCGAAACAGCTCAGCGCTCATTTTGGACAATCAGAGATTGTCGACCCTTGGGGGGACGAAGCGCTGAGATAAGGCGCGGCCGCTTCACCCCGCTGAAGGCGAGCGCTTCACGCCATTCGGTCCGCAACCGCTGATGAAGCCTGTCTCACGTTGCAGCTACCTGTGCGGCTTCCATGACACCTTGAAGGCCGGCAGTGCCGCAGCGATGTTCTCCACTATTCGAAGCTTTTCCTCGTTTGATAGCTCGGCACTATCCGGACGCTGCCAGACAATGTCATCCATGGTTGCGATCCATACTTTCTCGTTCTCGCCTGTCTGGTATGGGATCAGCATTCTCTTGCGGTTTTCTTCGTACGCGATCTCATGGTCGGAGCCGACCAAGGTCACTCTATAAGAACTGGACAAAGAATCCTCGCGCGACACCCACTTTGTCGGATAGTGAAAGTCGCGTTCGATTCTCTCCATCACCTTTCGCTTCTCTTCGGCAGTTACAGGCTCGGTATCGTGGGGTGGCTTCCACACCATTCCGTCAACGAACACAAGCACGGCGTGTTCCACCCCGGACAGCGTGCAGTCGATGACCATCTTTCGATCACGCTCTTGATACTGGATTCCGGCCATAATGCCGACCATGCTCACTTTGTAAGGCTTTCGCGAAAACCAGCTCATTTGACGTCCACTACCAAACTAGTTTAACAACCACGGCAACGTTGTTTTTAATCACAGCCCCGAGTTAATGAGTGAACAGTATTCCCTCAGTGTTGAATCGGTGCGCCGCGGCACGAAAGACCGCTACTTCGCCCCGCGCCCCTTGAGCGAATCTGCGTGATTCTGCTCCCGCTGCTGCCACCCACGCTGGAGACCTGGGAGGCCAAGCTTGTTCGCCACTCTTCCTGCGACACCTAGGGCCTTCCCTTCGAGCGTCTTTCCGATGGTCTTGTACCCCTGCGCCAGAGCCTCGGCTTCCGCTTGTGCCCCTTGGTACAGCGCCCTACCCGTTCCCCTTGCAGCTAACCGCTTACCAACAAAAGCTACCAATTCCTCGGACGCCCCGACCGGCGTCACGGCCATTGCGGCCTCGGACACTACTTGGCCCAGCGTGTCCCAAGTTTCATGCGTGTCTGGGAACGCGCGCGCCGCATCGCTCAAAAGCTGATTGGTGACCGGCGGCGCAACCAGCCCGCTGGGAATTGACATTAGCTCCGAGGCGGAGGCAGCCGTTAGCGACCTCCCCGCCTGGTCAGCAGCCGCTCCGCCCCGTTGAGCGCCCTCCGCCGCAGCCAGCTCGCTCTGTCGCGTTGCATTGGCTCCCTCCTGCACCAGAGCGTGCAGCTGAGTAACCACTGCACCGAGCCCATTCCGACGAGTGCGGGCCGGCGCATCCGCGAACGCTGCTACCGCGCGAAGTTCAACGCCGCGGGCGGTAGTTTCTCGTTCCCTAGGTCCCACGCCTCCGCGCGTGCGAAATCCAGCCTCGCTCAGCGGGCGGTTGGCTGGCGGTGACCGCCTGCGGGCGCCGTCAGCGCCGCGCCAGATCGCTGCTGGCGGACTCGGCAGAACTTCCATGCACTGCGACATTTCGACACGCTCTCCGCAGCATCGCCCGAAATCGCAGGGCGCTGATCAGGTAGTTTCCGCCTCCCAGCAAGACCCAAAATCCAACGAACATGAGTGGTTTGGGTATCCACTCCACTGGCGCCTGCGCCAAGAAAAACGCCAAGAAAGTCGCTGCAATAGCGACTTCACTGAAGAACAATTTGTACGATACGAGAATTTCCGTTGGTCGTTCCAACACCTCCACGCTTCCGCGAGTGATCGGCACGAGCAGATTCGTACTGAGAACAGGGCGCAGTAGGCCGCCCTGAAAGCTAACTGCGTCTTCACCGACTGTCAGCCCGCTGGGCTTGCAAGAAGCCAGTCGAGCGCCGATCTCCTTCAGCAGAGTCCTTCTCTCGTCAAAAGAATCCCTCTTAAGGTGAATGGTTCCGGTCACTGATAGTGGAAACATGACAATCGCTCTCTCAAAACGGCAGCGGCAGTAGGAAGAGCTTGTGGTAAAGTGTCTGGTTTGTGTAGGCCCCTGCTGGGGCCCCAACACTGCCGCCGACCGATATCCCCGACCAACCGGTACCGGGAGACATCGTGAATGGATCGCTTGAGAAACCTGCAGCGCCCACAGGACCGAGATTCCCGCCCACATTGTAAAACGGTCCCGTCCAATCACCGCTCCCTCTCGCCAAATTGAACTGAAACGACCCACCGGAGGAGAATCCCTCCATCGACCCAGGCACAGGTAACGGGTGATAAAAATATAGTCCAAGTCCGAGATCGGTCTTCTCCAGATTCCATCCGACGCTCCCGCCCCACCAGAGATGGAACGTGAAATCCCCCGAAAAGCCGAAGGCCCAACGCTTTGGTTTCGGAGGCGTCAACTTCAGACTCGGAACCGGCGGCAAAATGCGCGCAGACTCGGGCGGGTGACCCGTGACGACAAGTTCACCGAGCGAGTAATCATTCCCCGTCGCACCGGGCCCAGCCAAGCAGTTGCCCGATGCGCACGGCCCCGGCGCATTGCCCAACAGGCCAAGGTTTCCCTCCTGCACCGAATCACGATTCAAACCGCTCGAATTTGATTTCCGGGAAGACCTTGACAAGGTCGTCGACCAGATACACTGCCCAATCCTTCCATCGAGTTGCCGAAGGCCGCCCTTGCAAGACAACGCAAAATTGGTCGTCTTTGGTGCCAGCTTCGACGCTCGGTTCGGACGAGAACTCCGATGAGAATTCCAACAACTCCTCCCGAATAGAGTCGGATCGCCAGATGCGCGTCCATGTCCGATTCGCGCGCGCCCAGGCACTCAGATACTCCCGCACAAGAACTAACACTTTCTCGTCGGAACTAGAGAATCGCGCGAACACTGTAAATGAGCCATCTTCTCGCCTCGCTGGAAATCTTGTCCCTGTCACCTTCACCTCACTACGGCGCGTTCGATGACGGCCCTGTTGAAAGCTCCCCAATTCTTGATCATATACGCTCCCGTTCGATCTACGGCGACTGCGCCGGCTTGGACAAGCGACTGAAGTGCTGACGTTGATATCTTGAAAGCAGCAATGGCAGCCTTGCCGCCGGCGGGATTAGCTTGGGCAAAGAACTCCGCGATACTCTTTTCCGTAGTGGCCCAGAACACGTCGCCGCCCCCGAGGGCGCGTGCTGCCGCCTTATCCAGGCCATTAGCGACTAGACTTGCGACACTCGCCGCGTCGGAGCCATGGAAGAGCGTAGTTACCTCATTTCCAACTCCCTTTGCAACCTTCCCAACTGCGTTTCCAACTGCCTTTCCGCCGACCACTGCAATGATTGCCAAGACGACCCCCGCCGCGTCACCTTCCACTGCGGCCTCGACCCCTTTCACGGCGTTTGCAGGTCCTCCAACAACCGGCACCCAAGTCATCGCCCCGTTGAAGTCACCCTGTCCCGAAGGCACTCGGCCGTTCGCGGACTGACCATTCGCCCCAGGGATTGAGTTCGACGCAGTTCCGTTGTTTCCTGCCGCCCAGGCCCCGCCCGCCCCGGGCGAGCCAGGCGTTTGCGTCGGTTGGGCTATAGTGCTCGGACCCGCGTGAGCGCCCTGGGTGTACCCGGTAGTCCCATCGACTCCAAAACTGCGGTTTCCGCTCGCTCCTCCGTTCGCACTGCCACCGCCTGCTTCGGGATTTGCGGAGGCTGGAGTACCATTCTGGGCACCAGCTCCCCCATCGCCCGAGAGGGTCGAGACCCACGTACCGTGTATGACGATCTCATTCGGCCCAGTGAAGTAAGAATTGTACACCCAATGTCCAGGACCAGAGTGCTGACCTCCGGACTCGCTAGAGTAGCTTCCTGCTGCGCTTGACCCGCCGCTGCTTTGTGCTGGCGACGAATTCGCTGCTGTCCCCTGACCGCAGCCGCCGCAAGTCCCTCCGCCACCTCCCATCGGGTTTTCCGAGAATCCACTCGGATCCGTCAGGCTCAAGGGATTGTTTCGCACATAGCTGTACCGATTGAGTCCCGCCGTATCGAACGGATTCATTACGAACGGGTCTGCGGTGACAAACCTACCCAATCGCGGATCCATCAACCGGCCCCGCATGTTGATGAGGCCGAGTTCGGAATCGTGCTCGTGGCCCGTAAACCCGCTCAACACGCCAGACTGAGAGAAATCGACGTTCGGAGACTCGCCAAATGGCGTGAACTGACGAATCTCTGATTGTCCAGCAGCTCCACTTACAACATTCGTGGACCCAAGATGATCGTCATGAAGGTAGAATGTGCTTGTCTGGTTCGTTTGATCGACTTGACGAACCTGAGCCACCTGGCGGCCCCCAGCGTACACTCTATAGTTGTGGCTCCGCGTCTGCACGTTCGATGTACCCGGCGTGAACTCAGTTCGTTGCTCATACAGTTCTCCGATAAACAGCGTCAGTGAAGTAGTGAGCGCCTCGGGTCCAATGCCCGCCCGCACGCGCTTCACTATGCGTGCACCAGTACCGTCATATTCAAACTCGGTCGCCGTCGCTGTCTGATTCTGACCCGTCACGATCCGGACGGGCATATCCATAGCATCGTAGGCGAGCTCTTGACGTCCTCTTGGCACTGCGGGTCCAGAGCGGGCGGTAAGATTGCCGTTGCCCGCACCACCATCATCATACTCATAACTGACACCTCCCGCGGCTGACCCTCCGCCCGTCGAGTTCACTTGAAACGGACGCGATGAGTTACCATAGACGTAGGTCCCGACGCCGCTCTTCGTCAGAATGTTCCCCGCCAGATCGTACGTCAGCGACGTTACAATTGCACCGCCACCGTCCTTCTCAGCGCCAAGTCTATCAAAGCCGTCATGCTCGTAGGACCGGCTTAGAGCCGTGTCGTTCGGCATGTTCGCACTACTGAGGTTACCGTTCCCGTCGTAGCTGTAAGTGATGGCCTGAATTGGCTCACCGGATTGTGAGCCACCCATAGCAGTGACGATGCTTCGAAGTGAGCCAGGGATGCAGGCAGCGTCCGACCCTGTCGGACAGTCCGCCAAAGCACTGCTGAGCGTGTGGTAATCACGATTAGTAACGAGACCGTTCCCGAACGCTTCGGTTTTTGGACGGAAGCCTTGGTCCGCCTCCACAAGCTGCCAATAAGGATGCTGCGGATCGGCTGGCGGATGCACTGCCTTGACAGTCCCGGAATGCCCGTCATACGAATACTGGACGTGAAAATTCTGACCTGGATAGCTCAGCACATCGAGTCGCCACGGGATGGCAGCCTGATATTGAGCGCCAATGCTGTATCGTTCCGTCGCCGAATCGATATCATCCGACACCCCTCCAAGATTGTAGTCAACGCCTTCTACGAGCCCCCGATTCACACCATCTGTATCGACCCCGGCGTGATAATGGTACCTAGTCCAGTTCCCCGTATTGGCCCCCGGCTTCGCTTGCCTATAGGCGCCCACCAACGCGCCAAGTTCGTTGAGCTGAGCGCCAGCATCGTTCGGCCCGCGATACACCCACCTGGCAATCAGATCTCCTGAGTTGACATTCAGAACCTGAACAAGTCTACCTTTAACATCGTATGACATCTCTTTCGTAATGAATGCGCCATTCGTGTGACTGACGGTTTCATCGAAACCATTGTATGTGTAGACTTGCTGTCCCAACGCAGGATCGTTCAACTCCTGAGTTCTGCCGATGACATCTGGAACAATCGTTGTCCGGGTGCGCGCTGTGCTAACGCCAGTGGGAACCGAGTCAATCTCACTTGCGACGTCGAACGGCCCGTAGTGGTAGTTGGTTACCGCGGAACCTGCTACCGCGGCGCCCGGCGCCTGAACCGTTCGAACAGGGTTTCCCCGAACGTCCAGCAGGCGCGCATTTAGATTGTGCCGTGCCTTCTCAACGACCGTCGCGCTCACCGGGACATCGCCTATTGCTCCGTTGCTGGCCGCAGACGGCGCAAACCAACTTGCCAGACCCGGTTTTACCGTACGCATTGTCGGATAGTAGATATTCTCACTACTATTTCCCGGAGAACGCTTTCTCGACAGCCGGCCAAACGCGTCGTAGCTGTACTCGATAACGCCCTGCGAGCTGTCGCCGTCCTTATGCGGCATCGCTTCCCGAACTAGGCGCCCCTCGTTGTCGTACTCAAACTCAGTGAGCACACTGGTTGGTGAACCGGGATCAAAGCCCGGGAATGATTCCAGAACCAGTCGTCCGCCGTCGTCGAAAACGCGTTTTGAAGGACCCTTACCAACAAACTCTTCCGTGATCGCGAAAGCTGGCCGCAGTGCCACCAAAGGTGCAAAACCAAGCCCGGCGAGGGATACATTTTGGTAATGAATGATGCCGTCGGACGTAGGGCTCAGGACCTGCTGCAAACGCCCAAACGCATCGTATCCAGTTTCTGAAACGATTTGGTTGGCATCTTTACTCCACAATAGCAGACCAAATCTGGGAGAATACTGGAGTTCCGTTTCCAAACCTTCCGGATCGGAAATGCGGCTCGGGTAAACACTGTCTTCATCATACTGAATGACTTCTGTGCATCGCTGAAAAGCAGCTCCCCGCGCATCTTCGATACATATCGACAAGACATTGCCTGTCGTTGGATCGCGGGCAATCGCGGTCTTCTGGTACACGGTGTCAGATGGATCTATGCCACTACCTGACAAACTTGGCTGCCGCTCCGCGCTTCTGAGAAGATGGGTATTTTCGTAGTACTCGTAGTGTTGAGTGCGAGTGCCCGTAATACCTCCTCGCGTACTCAAGACTTCGACGTCTTTAATCTGGCCGAGAAGCCAGTCCGACGGATCGTCGTAAGGAACGCGCACTGTCGTCACGGATAGCGGCGCCGCCTCGTCAGAGACCGTCGTATCGACTGTCTCTGTGGTCATCGTACCATATTGGTCAACACTACGAGCGACCTCCACCCGACTCACTGGCGCCAGGCCTTCGGACTCCACATTTTGATGGGTTTCTGTCTCGATAAATTGAAACGGGACCAACGCATCGCTTAGCCGGGTGTTCCAATCAAACCAACTAGTGACCTCTGGTTTACGAACCTGCTGAGTAATCGCATTCTCAGCGACTGTGCCGGGATATACTCGATGCGAGTAAACCACCCGACCCGCTTGAAGATAATTCGCAACGCCGTAGTGGAGTGTCTGCTTCCAAAGTGGAGCCTGTTGATCCGGTTGATAGAGCTCAATGGTTCTCGCAGCAAAGCCGAGCCATCCGCGACCGCCTAACCCCGCGCGCGCACCAGAGTAGTTGTACTTATAGGTGGGACCGAACAACTCTGCGTGTTCGCTGACCAGTAGGTGGACTGCTCTTACGCAGGTCGTGTCTGAGCCGTTGACGCATTGATGCGCGACCGGCTCTTCTGGTTCTATTGTCGCCCTGTCACTCGATGTGTACGTCGAAGGAAGGCCGTAAGTGATAACTGTGCGCTTCCCCAGGCCATCCACTATGGTGTTTACTATTCCCTGTCCGCCACTATTTCCTAGAAGCACCGCCGGCGGCTCAGTCGACTCACGGTCGTTTGGGTTGGAGCGACGGAGATATTTGGGAACAATATCTTTGCTGCCATTACCATCCAGGTCGCCAACAGCTTGGAACCATTCACTAAATGGCTCCGAAAACGGCGTGTATCTAACTTGATGTCCGTCTTCCCCTGCGAAACGCATCACTCCGCTGGGGAAGACCAGGTCCTCTCTCCCATCTCCGTCGTAGTCGAGCACTACCGGCGGGCTAAGGTAGCCGTCGACATGCGCTGGATCAAATGGCGCGTCGACAAAGCCTCCTGAAAGGCTTGAACCACTGTTGAGTTGGATCTGTACCCCGACCCTCGCCTCGTCGGAGCCCGACTCTTTCCTAAGAGCCCACCAGTCTACCATGTCCTTTAGGCCGTCACCATTGACGTCGACCAACAAGCAACTGTCCTCATACTGTCCAGCGTCGCAGGAGCTGCCATAGTCGGCCCAACCATCAGCGTGCCCCGCCCACACCTGAGTACGACCGACAGAAAGGCTCTCTGGCACCGTGTCACGTTGTACCAACTCTTCTGCCCCGTCGCCGTCGACATCGAGCGCAATGACCGTTCGTCTTAAGCCACCCGGGTAAGGGATATCGCCGTCTCCATATGTCTTGAAACTGTTCTTCAGACTGCAGTCGCACGGTTGTCCCTGACATCCTACGCAAGCAAGATAAACATCCCTCAGCGAAGCAAATGCGGTCCCGGTATTGACATAGACCGTCATGCGGTCTCGACCCTTCGATACCGCATCTCGCAGACCATCTCCGTTGAGGTCGGCAAGCAACAGCCTGGCTCCGTAGAGATCAGACGAAGGATGATCGGATACGATTTCGCCCACAGTGACGTCTAGCGCTTGACCTTCGAATGCGATTCCAGTCGAAATATAGGCTTGCGCTTTTCCATCGGAACGTGGGCAGAAGGAGATCAGATCATCCCGTCCGTCTCGATTGAGATCGATGACAGATCCAGATCCGAAGCATTGTTCTATGTCAGCAAGACTATCTCTCTCCCCGCGCTCAACGTGCAAGGCACTGGAAGTCCACGTATGCCTGCTGAGGTTGGATAATCCCCATGTGTTGTAGGATTCTCGAATGAGAATCTCGTCTGCGCCGTCTCCGTCTGCGTCCAGAGTGATCGATACCGGAAGGTTCTGCCCGTGAAAATCAAACGGAAGAGGCGCATAGACCTCGGCTAGATTCGGAGGTGGCGTCGTTCGTGAGAAGGTCGTCGCAGGAAGACATCTTTCGGTATCGTCAGCGTCTGTGGCACACACCTGGACAGTTTCTACTCTCGTCTCACGGTCTGCGCGCTCCTCGTAACCTACCTTGTAAATCTTTACGGGTTCAGTTCCGACATAAGTATGAATTGAGTCCAGCCGACTCGACGACCAAGCAAGGAGACCAGCAACGTAGTGAGAGCGAGGGTCCGGGCGACGGCTATATCGGAAAACGACTGATCGCCCGGCATAGCCGATCGAGCTAGGCACTATTTCGGCAGTCTCGCCGGGCACGGATGCAGGTGCCGAGAATGGCGACTTGACCCCGGCTGCTACCTGCCGCGCGTAGTGGAAAAGCATCTCGTTCCCGGATCGGTCGCGAACGGACGCAACCGCCCAGATTCTCTTGACTCCGTGGTCAATTCCGGGGGCCGGCGTCGATGCGTACACGCTTGACTCGCGAGTACTGCCGTACTTCAAAATACGTCCGTCCTTCGCAAAGACGGTGAAACTTTGCGGGCCCTCGGCGTCGCTGACCCCGTGCGAGATGACCTTGGAAAAGCTTTCGATCTCGGTCCGATACTCGGTGCCATCCCGCCCGTACCATCCGTTCACAGCCAACAATGGACGCCCGTCCAGGCAAAAGTGATCTTCGTCGTCTATTCGTACGGCGCGAGCAACGCCCTCCCTCGCCACGATCGCCGAGCAGCGAGAGATGGACGAGAGTCCTCCAATACTCCAGCCGGTCCCCAAGGGACCGTTGTCCTTAGTGCTGGCATAGTTCAACGATAAATTCGGCTGCATGCCAAGCCGCCCCGGGGGGACTTCTATTGGTACCGAGTAGGACGCTGTTCCACGTTCGGTAACTTGAAATGAACCGGGGAGCGCGCCCGCTGCATCCGTTGGAACGCTCCGCAGCGGTCTCGGATATGCCCCCTGTACCTCGAGCAGGCTCTTGGCAAAGCCACACTCCCCACTTGGCCCGCGTTCCTGACCACTCTGACATTCTGCGCAGTATCCGCCGCAGCCGTCGGGCCCCGTCGGATTACCGGTGCAATCCCGCGTGCACGTCGGGCATGTCCCGCATTGGTGGCCCGCCACTCCGCAGTCTGGCTTCGAAGGATCCTGCCATCTGCAGGCACTATCCCAACATACGTTCACGTCGGCTGCGAGTCCGAATCGGGGGCCCATACCGAACCCGCAGACCGCACCACTCGGACATTCCGCGTCGCTCATGCATCCCGGTTGCCCAATGCCACAAATGTTTAGACAGACGTTGCCGCAACCATCGGACGGGTCTGAACCACAAACCTTGCCATCGCACTGTGGAGTACAGGTGCAACTCCCACACAGAGCGTTTTGTTGACCACAGTGAGAAGCAGTGAAGCTCGGATCCGAACACTGCGCAGCCCAGCAGACGTTTTGGCCCGCAGTCAGCCCAAAGTGAGCGCCATTGGCAGTTCCGCAAACTTCTCCGCTGAAACAATCCGCTTCGTTTCGACAAGTTCGTGGCCGGGTGTCACACGTGCCGCATAGAGATTGCTCCGTGCCGCAGACAGTATTCCCGGAATGCGGGTCATTGACGCACATCGGATTCGCACAAACGTTTGTTCCTTGAGCAAACCCAAACGACGGCCCACCACCGATCCAACACTTCAATTCGGGGACGCACTGCGCGTCACTTTGACACCCCGGCTCTTTCTCCCCGCACAGCCCGCATGTTGCAGTGAGGGAGCCACACGCCGATGCGGGGTTGGTCGCGCAGGTCGCTGGCCAGCAGATGTTCGTGCCCGGAGGCAGGCCTCGCCGAGGGCCCATGCCGATTCCGCAGACTTGGCCGGAGGGGCAATTGGCGTCGGTGGTGCAGGAGCTGCCGGTTGTACCGCCGGTGCCGCCCGCGCCCCCACCTCCTGTGCCGCTTGTGCCACCGGTGCCTCCCGTACCTCCGGTGGGTGGGTCGGGGAGCCAGGTGCCGGTGACGACGGGGGTGTTCGAGTTTGTGTTTGTGCCGTTGCCTAGGGTGCCGAAGAGCCCGTAGCCCCAGCATTTGGAGGCGCTGTTGGTCCGTGTGGCGCAGCTGGCGTAGGTGGAGACGCCGACGGTGGTCGCGTCCGTGACTCCGGTGACTGAGACTGCGCTGGTGGAAGAAAGGCTTTGGCCGTTGCCGAGCTGGCCCTCAGTTCCGCGGCCCCAGCATTTGACGGCGCCACCCTGCAAGGTAGCGCAAGAGTGGTAGCGGCCAGTGGCGAAGTTGATGGCGAGGGCAATGTCACTGACGGGCGTTGGTGTGAGCTTGCTTGCAGTGGTGCCTCCCAGAACGCCGTTGGTATTCGCACCCCAGCAATGGATGGTCTGGTCGGTCTTTAGCGCGCACGAGTGGGTGTCGTTGAGGCTGATGGCGGTTACGCCAGTGGCCAGGCCGGTGGGTTCGACCGGAATGAGTGAGTCGGTGCGGGTGCCGTTGCCGAGTTGGCCCTGGTCGTTGCGGCCCCAACAAAGCACGCCGCCGCCGCGGCGAAGGGCGCAGGTGTGCTCGGAGCCGCCCGCAACTTGCATGGCATCGGTGATGCCCTGAACGGCGACGGGCGTGTTTCGATCGTTGTTGATGGCCGGGTTGCTGGGGCGGTCACCGAGTTTGCCGTAGGTGTTCGAGCCCCAGCAGCGGAGGGTGCCGTCGCCCACTACCGCGCAGCTGTGCAGGCTGCCGAGGCCGACTGACGTGGCCACGTCGTAACCTACCGAGATGTTCAGATTGGCCGGGGCAATGTTCGACACGACAACAGGTGTGGCGGAGTAGTTCCCGCTGGTGCCATTGCCAAGTTGTCCGTTCGTGTTGCTACCCCAACACCGCACTCCCCCATTGAGGACGACCGCGCACGAGTGACGCTCTCCCGTAGCCAGCCAGACACTTTGACCCATGCCAATGGCGGGAGTCGGCAAGGTCGCGTTGGCCGTGGAACCGTTTCCGACTTCGCCGTCTCCGTTGTAGCCCCAACACCCAACCTTACCTGCGCCCAGGTGCTGACAGAAGTGCTGCAGGCCACCACTGAGCGAATACGCGTAGGGCGGAGAGTTAGCGTCCAGGACGTAGCTAAGCGTCTTGGCGGATTCAGAGGAATCATAGACGCCTGCAGTTCCGGCGGCTCGGGCCCACAGGAGGTAGAGGTAAGCGCCCGGGGTTTGCAGGCGAGTGTTCCAATTGAAGACGGAATTTGGCGTGAAGCCTTGGACTGCCTGATACTGTGAAGCAGTCGCTAGCTTCTGCCGGAGTGTGTACTCGGGAGTGCTGCAGTTGGTGGAAGTCAGGTTGATGGTGACCATCGAACCAACTGGCGCGTGGCCGGTTGGCGCGACCGTGCCGTTCACTGCCAGGCAAGGCGTACTCGACAGGAGATTGTAGTTGTTGCTGGTCTGAATTTCGAAGGTCTTCCGCGAACCCTGGCCGCGCACGAACACCTTGAAGGTATGTAAGCCGTTCGGTTGCCCAGCGATCGGCCATGCCCACGCAGCACCAACGGGATCTTGGGGCGGGGAGGTTGAGGGGTACGAGTGCAGTCGTTCGTAGGCGCCACCCGGTGGCAGGTGCCAAATCTCGTACTCAGGCGTGGGACAGGACTGGGGCGTGCTGCTGAACCTTAGCGTCGGATCGGACGCTGACGGTGGAGTGACCGTCGTGGTCATTGAGGTACACGCCTCAGTCGGGTTCAGCGCGAACGTCGTGTTGACGCTCTTCTGGTAGTAGCCATCTGCCCCGCTTGTGTCGCGAACGCGAACTTGAATCGTGTAGTCGCCTACGGCGAGACCCGTCGTATCCCAGGCAAAGGTGTTGCTACTCCCCCATGGCCGAGCCAACGTCCAAACCAAGTTCACGTCTCGCACGTAAAACTGGTACTGCGGCGTGCCTCCGCAGGTCGGGGATGCGGTCCAGGTCACCGGCTGACCTGGTACTGCGATGGAGTCCGCGTCGTTTGCGGTCAACGTCACTGCCGTGCACGTGGCCAGCTTGACCTGAGCCACGTCGGCCTCCGTGCTGTTGGATGCCGAGCTTCCGCCGCTGCAGGCGGCGACCAGCGCGCCAACTACGAGCACCAGGACGCGCAAGGCGCGCGAGCGCGAAACCAACGCGAAAAGTGGCTCTCGAGCAGTTAGTTGCCGCCTGAATGGCGCCCCGCTCCCGCCGTGAAGGTTGTAGGTCACCCGTCCCCGAAGGTCGCGTTGGATCATTGTTCTTCCCCGATCGGTCCCGTCGCTGGCGAGTTGTGTGGAAAACCGCCGCGCGTCCTTGTCCCAAGGATCGCCGCACAGTGTCATGAGCCCACGAAGTTGTGAAGCGGGTCATGGACTACCCTCAGGGGTCACGTGGACCGCGCGCTGAGTTAGTCATTTCTTCGGCACGGCCTTTTCGTGATTGACGTGCGTATCGAGCAACGAATCTGCTGGTTAGACGATCCCAGCGTCCCGGAGCAGGCGTCCCGCCGCGTTGTGCCCGCACATGCCGTGCGTTCCTCCTCCCGGATGAGTCGAGCTGGAGCACAGGTACAGCCCGGGAATCGGAGTTCGGTAGCGAAACGCTGAGAAGAACGGGCGGAGAAATAATTGCTGGGTCCAGTGGTTGGACCCGCCACCGAGATCTCCTCCGACTAGGTTTGCGTTCATCTGCTGGAGGTCGTCCGGCGCATGGACTTTTCGCCCCAGGATGCTGGCGCGGAAACCCGGGGCGAGCGCTTCGATTCGGCGCTCGACTTGTTCGACGAAACGGTCGCGCGCCGCGGCCCAGCCGCCTTCGACCTGGCTTGGAACGTGAGTGTAAGCGTAGAGCGTGTGCGCGCCGAGCGGCGCGCGCGAAGGGTCGATCAGGCTTTGCTGGCCGATCACGAGGTAGGGTTGTGAAGGGACCTTACCGGCCCGAACGTCGGTGGTGAAACGCGCGAGGTCGTCCACGCTTTCTCCCAAGTGAACGGTGGCGCTCTGCCGCGCGCGGGGCTCGCGCCAGGGGACCGCGCTCGAGAGCGCCCAGTCGACTTTGAACGTGCCCCAAGCGTGACGGTAGCCGCGAGCGCCCGCGAGCACCCGGCTTGGAACGACGCTGCGCGACAAGAGGTCGAGGAACAGCGCGCCGGGAGCAGTGTCCGCTAGAATGCCGACGCGAGCCGGAAATTCTTCGCCATTCGCGCGCACCGCCAGTGCACGTCCGCGCCGGACCACGACACGTTCAGCGCGTGTGCCGAGGCGAACTTGCCCACCGGACAGCTCGAGCAGTTTCACGAGCGCGTCCGTCAGTCGTTGTGAACCACCCTCGACGATCGGAAAGCCCACGCTGCTCGCCGAGAGCGCGAGCGTGTACGCCATTGCGCCACCGGCAAAGTCATCGGGACCCAAATCACCATGTAACGAGAGCGCAGGCAGTACGCGCTGCGCGGCAGCGCTGCCGAACCAACACGAGGAAAGGCGCCGTGTGGACGACGCGAACCAAACGCCGAGCTTGAGCAGCCGAGTGAGGCCAATTTCGAGCAGCGGCTTCCACGACGGAAGCGGGCCCAGCAGGGCTCGGAACAACGACTGCTCGAACTCGGCGTGTAGCCGAGCGATGCGTTCGAAATTGGCAGTGTCGTCCTCGCTGCCGAAGTAGTTCGCGTCGTGCGGCGCGTCCAAGCGCAAGATTGAGGCGCAGCTGCCGTCGAGCGCAGGATGGCAGCTTTCGACGGCCGCGTTCAGCCAGGTGACGCCATGCTGTTCAAGAGGTAAATCGCGAAACGCAGGGCTCACGCGCGCGAGCGGGAAGAACGCCGCACCAACGTCGTGAACGAAACCTGGCAGCGTGCTCTGTTCGCTGACCACGGCGCCGCCCGCGCGCGTCGGGTGGCTCTCGAGGACCAGCACCTTCAGCCCCTGTCGTGCCAGACGAACCGCAGCAACCAGCCCGTTGGGTCCTGCTCCTATCACGATAACGTCGGGGTCTGACATCGGCTGGCAGTGTAGACCGGCATCCGGTTGAAGGCAGAGCGTCCGACGCTTTGGAAAAAGTCGATAGCCCTTCGTCACCCTGCGCCAACAACCTCATGGATCGCTGGATCTCGGGACCGGCCACGTCTAAAGAGGAGCCGTCCCGTCCCGTCGTCCGGATCGCTCTAGCCCCAGGTTGTCACACCACATGTTCCACATCAGTGCGGTTCAATTCTTGCGCGGCCGTCTCTTGGAAGACAGGTCGGGTCTATCGTTCTCGATCTTTCGAATCGCATTTGCGTCGGTAGCGTTTTTGGATGCCCTCCACATCCTTGCAAACGCGCCACTATTCTTTCAGCAGCTGCCGTTTCGCATCGCGCCCCCAACTGATCCGGTGCTGCTCTGCGTGGCGTGGCTCTTTACGTCGTTATTGCTCATCGTCGGCGCGTTTACGCGCGGCGCGACGATTGTGAATTACATCTTGGTGGCCACTCTGCTGGGGCGGTTGGGCGATCACGCCTTGCTCGCGCAGGATTCGATTCTGCTGGTATCGAGCCTGCTACTTGTTCTCATACCATCCAACCAAACACTGAGCGTCGATTCGTGGCGGGACAAGCGGGCCGGTCGCGCACAAGACGCGCCGGTCGCGCCATGGGACCACGCATTCGCGCTCGTGCTCTCGTGCGTTTATCTGGATGCAGGCGCCGGCAAGCTCCAATCTGAGATGTGGCAGCACGGCCTCGGCTCTTGGCTGCCCGCAGTGCAACCCAACCTGGTTTGGCATAGGTTCTCGATCCTTGAACAGTTCGGATCCCTGCCGCTCAAGTTGCTGAGCCATGGCGTGATCGCGTTCGAGCTGTCGTTCCCGGTCCTGATCTACTCTGGCCGCATCGGGAGGTGGGTCGCCCTCGCGTCCGGCGTGCTCATGCACTCGGTGATCGCGCTCCTCTATCCGCTTCCGTCATTTTCTGCGTACATGTTGTGCTTGTACATTCCGTTGTTCCCGTTGGCGCGTTTTCGATTTGCCGGTAAGGGAACGCCAATCAACTTGCAGCGCGTCAAGGTTGCCTCGGTAGCGGCCGTAGCTTGGATTTTCGCCAGCGCGCTGGTTATCCTCAGCACGTCGGTCCCCAATGCGCCCGGCATGTCGCAGTGGCAAAAGCTCTGCTCTCGCGTGATCTATCCGCTCACCGGGCTGAGTAGCCACAACGTCTTCGCCGACAGCCTGTTCCGAGAGTACAACTACCAGCTGCGGCTCCGCGCCGAGAACGGCGGAACCGTACCTTACGGAGAAGATGGTACCTTCCTGCACTCGGTAAGAGATCGCGTCTGGGAGCATTGGTGGAAGCGGACCCAATCGCCGTGGACGACGATTCACCAATCCGGGCGCGAACTTGCGCGTTGGGCCTCGAACTATGCCGGCCAAAAAGTGGCCGATGTCTCCTTCGACATCGAAGGGCGAAGACAACTCGTTTGGACCGATCGGTGGGCACCTGAACTCTGGCGCAACAACCAGGCCGAGCCTTGGAAGAAGGTTGGAACTATCGCGATTGACGCGAACGGCGACTATCGGGTCACATGGGAGTGCGTCGAGGGTGCCGCGAAGACTGAAAAACTGGGAAGCTTCATGACTAAGTGCCTGAGCCGATAAGCGGTAGGGCATCGCGGGGAATTGCACCACCCGTGCCACCCGACTGAGCTTTACGACCGTCGATGCCTGAACACGCTTGCTTAAGAGCGCGGCATCCGTCGCTGGCGCTACGCGCACCGCTTGCCGCCCAAGGCTCGCCGCCGTAAAGCGCGCTCATCATGCGCTGGTTTCAAATTCGACCCTTCGCTTCGTCCGCAGTTTTCTTGTTCGCTTCTTGGGCTTCGGTCGCGGGTGCGGCGGAGCCGATAGCGCTGGTCAACCCGGGGTTCGAACAAGACGGGACGGGCGTCGCGAGCCCTTTGGGTTGGCAGAGTTCGGGTTCGGTGGACGCGGACTTCAGCGAAGCGGGCGGCAATGCCGGCGCGTTCCGACTTTCGCATTGGAGCGCGAGCGCGTACTCGGTCGACACGCAGCAGACGGTGAGCGGGGTCGCGGATGGGTGGTACACGGTGCGGGCGCGGGTGCGGCGAAGTACCGGGCCAAACAGTAGCTACGTTGAGCTGCGTTGTGGCGGGCGGGCGGAGCGGGTGTACGTGCCGGTGGCGCGGGCGTCGCAGTGGCTGCAGGTGGTGGTGTCGGCGCCCGCGAGGCGTGGGGTGTGTACGATCGTGCTGCATACCGACGGCGCCGGAGGCGAGTGGACGAACTTCGATGATGTCGAATTCGTGCCGGGGAATGCGCAGCTTTCGGTGCTCGGCGCGGATGTGTCGAGCTTGATCAAGTCAGAGGAATTGGGTGGCGAGTACTTCGAGGCTAGTGGTCGTCGAAGGCCGCGTTCGGCTTTGGAGATTTTGCAAAATCACGGGCTCGACTCGATCCGCATGCGAGTGTGGGTAAACCCCGCGGACGGGTACCACGATCTCGCCGAGGTCGCTGAGATGGCGCGCCGCTGCGACGCGCGCAACCTGAAGCTGCTCGTGGATTTACAACACTCCGATACGTGGGCCGATCCGGGACACCAGAGCAAGCCCGCAGCGTGGGCGAGCTATTCGCCAAGTGAGCTCGCGCAGGCCTTGTACGACCACACTTACGCGGTGTGCAACAGCGCCAAGGTTCGCGGCCGAGGGCCGGCCATGATTCAGCTCGGCAATGAGCTGAATTCAGGCATGCTCTGGCCTGACGGGCACACCTGGGATCCACCGAACTGGGACAACCTGGCGAGCTTCTTGAAGGCTGGGTATGCGGCGGTAAAGGCTTGTTCGCCGAAGACCAAGGTGGTGCTGCACTTGGCGAACGGCGGTGACAATGGCGCGTTTCGCTGGTGGTTCGACAACATCACGTCGCGCGGGGTCGAGTTCGATGTGATCGCGGCCTCTTACTACGGCTACTGGCACGGCTCCCTGGGGGACCTGCAGTGGAACCTCAACGACATTTCGGCGCGCTATGGCAAGGACGTGCTGGTCGCGGAAACGGCGTATCCATTTACGCTGAGCGGCAACGACGCCCAGCCCAACATCATCGGCTTGCCGGAACAACTGGTCGCGGGCTACTCGGCGACGCCAGAAGGGCAAGCGGCAAACTTTCGCGACGTGCTTTCGATCGTGCGCGCAGTACCCAACGGCCGCGGCCTCGGTGCGTTCTACTGGGACGCGACCTGGACGGCGGTCGCGGGCAACGGTTGGGACCCGACCGATCCGAGCTCGGGCAACAGCTGGGAGAATCAGGCGTTGTTCGATTTCACCGGCCGGGCGCTGCCGGCAATGGATCAATACAGGCGCTAGCGTTCGCCGAGAAGGGTCAATCCAAAGACCAGGGTTTGCTGAACAGGCTGGAGAGTGGCGCGTAGCTGAAGCGCGCCACCACGACCGACAACACCACAATCGCAAGCAGAGCAACGAACGCCAAGGGCTCGCTGAGAATCGTAATGCGTGCCCACTGCGCCGCGAGGTAGCGCCCGAATTGCCTGCGCTTCATGCTGCCGGGCAGCACGCCCCAGGTACGAAGCCCTTCGTACAGCGTGGCGCGAGCTGCGGCTTGATCGCCGGTGTGCGCGTGCGCGCGTGCGAGGCGCGTGTAGCCCGAAACATCCGAGCTGTTGTCCGCGAGATAGTGCTCGTAGGCGTCCAGCGCGCCATCCCAGCGGGCTAGCGCGGCGAGTGCATCTCCCGCCACTGCGTAAGGGAGCCCATAGCGGACGCGCGCGTCGATTTGAACTGCGCGCACGAGCGGTGCGAGCGCTCGTTCATGGTGGCCGGAACGGTGTAGCGCGAGGCCCAGGAGATAGAGCAGCTCGGCGTCGTCGGGTGCGAGCGTAAGCCCTTCTTCGAGTAACGGCACTGCCGCGCGCGCGCGCATTCCCTCTAGATAGATCACGGCTAGGTCGCGCCGCGCCGTGATGTTCGCTCGATTCAGCTCGACCTGAGCGCGAAGCTTTCGTGCGCGGCCGAACAAGCGCAAGAGCGCGCCCGGGCCGGGCATGAAGCGGCGCAGCGCGAGCAGCACCAAGAGGCCCAAGAGCAACAGCGGCTGGCGAAGGGCGTAGGAGAGGAAGATCCAGCCGAGGTAGTAGGTAAAGTAGCTGTTCAACGGTTTGCCCGAAGGATGACGCTAAGGGGAGGTCCGCCGGGAGGGCAAGGTCAAGAGCCGACCCCGACCTCGCTCGCCCCTCCGGGAGGAATGCCAAGGGAGAAAAAATCTCACTCGATTTCGTGAGTTGTGCCACTCAAGCTGTATGACTTCCCTTCGCGTCCTGGTGGCAGGGCTGATCCTGGCGTCCGCGTGCGGTGATGACGGCGCAGACGATGAGTCCGGAACCGGCGGCCGCGGTGGCGCGGGAGGCTCTGGCGGAAGTATCAGCTCGAGTGGGTCCGGCGGATCAACCGGCGGGCAAAGGAATTCGGGTGGGGCCGGCGGGACGGGCGGCTCATTCAATCCTCGTGGAGGGGGTGGAGGCATCGAACCGGGCGGAGCCGGAGGCACGAGCGGCGGCGCAAACGGAGGCGCGGGCAATGCCGACGGCGGGACGAACGACGCTGGCGCGGGCGGAGTGGGCGCGGCCGGTGCGCAGGGTGGAGTTGGAGGAGCCGTGGTCACCGGTGGCATGTCCGGCGGTGGCGAGGCCGGCGCGGGCGGTTCCACGGACGAGCCGCCGGTGGCGAGCGTCTGGGATGGCTCACTTCCAAATGGCATCTGTTCACCCGAGGGCTGGTGCTTCGTGCACCCGAGCGTTCCCGACTACGAGTTCGATTTGTCGTCGAGCGGCGCCAGTGACACGTGGGCGGTCGGCCCGCGGGCGATCATTCATTGGGACGGAACGCGCTGGCGCGGTGTGATCGGCGCGCAGCTCGCGAGCGTAGTCGGAACGAGTGGTCCCAGTGATGCTTGGCTGGTCAACAATGCAACGCACGCTTATCGTCATTGGAACGGGAGCGTGTGGTCAGCCGAGACTCAGCTACCCACTACGCAGGCAATTCGACACGTGTGGGCGCGCTCGGCGAGCGATGCTTGGATGGTCGGCGATGTCGGCACGGTTTTGCATTGGAACGGCGCGACTTGGTCCAGCGTCAATGCCGGGTTCGCAGCCACCACCGACTTGACGAGTGTGCATGGTTCGAGCGCGAGCGACGTCTGGATCGGGGGCATCGCGCGCAGCGCGGGCGCAACGCTTCGGCGCTGGAACGGCACCTCCTGGTCCGACGCTCAATACGCAGGCAACGTCACCGACGTTTGGGTGCACACCGCGACCGACGTGTGGGCGACGGGCGGCGCCACGCCGCATTTCAACGGCTCGACTTGGATCGCTCCAAGCGGAGGCGGGCCCTTCATTACTCCCAGTGGGCTCGTGAGGGTAATGGGCTCACGGCTCGATTCGAACGTGCTCTTCACCGTGCCGCCGGACAAGACCGCGTGGGGCGGCCCGACACTGAGTGAGGGGCCCGTGGTGGCGTTAGGGGCGGATATCAAGCCGAGCGCCACCTTGGCGTTCGACTCTGACTTCGTCCTCAGCACCGGCAGTTGTTTCCCCGGTGACACCAGCTGCAATTCGGTGGACCGCTTGGTGACGCTCACGCATTTGGACCGAAGCTCGGGTTCGTTCGTTTCGTACGGAACGGGTCTGGGAGGGGCACCTCAGTTGGGCGCGCACGCGCTGACTCCACTCGCGAGCGACGACGACGTTTTGTTGTTCGGCGCAGCGGGGCTGTTCCGCGGAGAGGTCGGCGGCACGATGGCCTATCAGACGGGTGTCTGCGCGGATCAGAGCGGCTCGCTCGGGTACACGACCTGCGGCCCCAATTCCTTGAATCCCGAGACATCGCTGGTCGCTGCGTCGAGCGCAAACGACATCTGGTTCGCGCAAGGCACGCAGTCCGCCCATTGGAACGGCAGCGCTTGGACTAGCTGGACCTTGCCAGCAGCGGCGCGAACACTGTTGGTCTCGGCCGCGCACGCCTACGTGCTCGATGTTCAAGGTCACGTCAGCGAATTCGGTACGAGCGGGTGGTCGGCGATGTCCGGCGCGCCGGTGTTGAGCGTGCTCGTCGCCGGGTTCGGTGACGAGCTGTGGGGGCAAAGCGGCTCGGATTTGCAGCACTTTGCTGCGGGCAGCTGGTCGGTCGTGCCGGGCGGCAGCCTGACGCCCGCGTTGTGCACGGAGGCCCCGAGTACGAATCAGCTGCGGCTCGTCACGCGTGACGAAGTCGCGACCTTCAACGGCGCAGCCTGGACGCACGCGCCGGGCCCGGGCGGTTCGAGCACCACGTGTGCGATTCGGGCTAACCGCGCGTGGGCGGCCGAGCGAGACAAGCTGCGCTACTTCGACGGGTCAGCCTGGGTCGAGTACCCGAACTACGAGAGCGGTGAACGCGCGCTCGAAGTGAACACCGTTCCGCGACTCGTGGCCGGCCCAGGGGGCCGTACTTGGGCAAGCTACGAGCCCGCCGGAGCCGTGCTCGAGTGGCGGCCGCGCTGAGGCGGCTCGCGAGAGCTCACTCGATCCCGAACCGCGCCTTATTCTCCGCGACGAAGCCCACGTACGCCTCGGACTCCAAGCGCGGCGCGATCTCGCCGCTCTCGATCGCGCCCTCGAGAGCGCGCTTGATGTCGCCGATCAGGCGCGAGGGCGGAAGCTTGAAGTGCACCATCAGGGCGTTGCCAATGCCGGTGGGCAGCGGCGGCTCTTTGGCGTCGAGCGCGGCAAGCTCGGTAATGCGCGCGGACAGCTCATCGATGAGCGCGATGCCGCGGCGCTTCTTCTCCGGGCGCTTGGTGGTGATGTCCGCGCGAGAAAGGCACAACAAGTCTTCGAGGTAGGGGCCAATTTCGCGGGCGAAGCGGCGCACGGCACTCTCGGTCCACTTGCCGTCGTATTGGCTGGCGCGCAGGTGATGCAAGACCAGAAAGCGCACTTCGGTGCGCAGGTTGTCGTCGGCCGAAAACAGACGCTCGCGCCGCTCGAGCTTGTCGAACATGCGGGCGCCGACCTCGGCGTGGCCGAAGAAGTGCACCTCACCCTCGGGGCTGATGCTGCGAGTCTTGACCTTGCCGATGTCGTGAAAGAGCGAGGCGTAGCGGACTTCGATGCGCGGCACGCTTTGCGCGACCACCTGCTTGGTGTGCTTCCACACGTCCTTGTGCCGCCATTCCCCGTCACCGAAGCCGACCAGGGCTTTGATCTCGGGCAAAATACAGTCGAGCACGCCGCTGACGAGCAGCGCGTCCAGGCCCTCGTCGGGGTGGTCGCCCATCATCACGCGGTCGAGCAAGGCGCGCACGTCGGGGCGAGACAGCGCAGCGAGATCCTCAGGCGAGATCAGGGTGAGCGGGCGATCCGCGACGCCACGCTCGGCGCACACGACGGCGCGCTCGAGCGCCATCATGGCGCGCTGCTTGTCCCCGCTGGGAACGGTCGACTTGAGGCTCATGGCAAAGGGGCGGGACTTCTACGTTGGCCGTCGCAAAGCGCAAGCAGAAAAGCGGTAACCTCGCCGGAACGATCGCTGGTATGGCTCATTTTGCTGCCCGTTCTGGCTGACGCCAGTGAAAATCGGCAGAAAATCGGCGATCGGTCGGCGCGTCCCGCCTCGCGGCTCGGGTTCCAGCCCGTGAAGGATGCTGGTAGAAGCGCCCACGCGGATTTTTCGCGGGCACGAAACACGCCATGAGCGCTTCCTCGTTACTCAAGAAAGCACGGGCTGCCCTGCCGGGTTTGAACCAAGCGCTGAACTTCGCGCAGGGTCGGTTCGAGCAAGTGAAAATGAACCAGGGCAAGATCCTGGCGCAGCTGAACCGTTCACGCTCGTCGAAGCGGCTCGCGGACTACGAGTTCAAGGTGTTCTCGCAGTGGGGCGAAGACGGCATCATTCAACGACTGATAGACGTGGTCGAGCTCGGCGACCGCACGTTCATCGAGTTCGGCGTGGAGGACTTCTTCGAGTCCAATTGTCGCTACCTGATGATGAACGACAACTTCGCGGGCTTCGTCATGGACGGTTCGGCCGACAACATTTGGGCCTGCAAGAACTCGTATTTCTACTGGCGCTACGCGCTCCAAGCGCAGCAGGCGTTCATCACGCGTGACAACATCAACGAGCTCTTGAAGTCCAGCGGGTTTGGCAAAGATCTCGCGATTTTATCGGTGGATCTCGACGGCGTCGACTACTGGGTGACCGAAGCCATCGAGGGGTTCGAGCCGCGCATTTTGATTCACGAGTACAACGCGACGTTCGGCAGCGAGCGCAAGATCAGCGTGCCCTATGACCCCGCGTTTCAACGGAGCAAGGCGCACTCTTCGAACTTGTATTGGGGCGCGTCGCTCGGCGCGCTCACCTACCTCGCAGAGAAGCGCGGCTACTCGCTGATCGGCACCAACAGCGCGGGCTGCAACGCGTTCTACGTGCGCAATGACCTGCTGAGCGACAAGCTCGAGGCGCTCTCGGCAGAGCGCGGGTACACCGAGTCGCGCTATCGAGAGAGCCGGGATCCGAGCGGCAAATTGACGTACATCTCCGGGGCCGAGCGGCTGCGAGTGATCGCCGGGCTGCCGGTGATCAACGTGGAGACGGGCGAGACCGAGGTGCTCTGACGCGCTCGCCGCAGCGACGAGCCACCGTGCAGCCCCCGCGCCGCGACATCGCCGTTCTGGGGGCGACCCCGCATTGACCCCTGCTCACTCCGCGGAGGGGACTCCGGCGACAGCGTATTTTGCCGCGGGCTTCGCGGGCGCCTGCGTGAAAATCAGCCAAAAATCGGGCGCCAGGCGGCGTTGAGCGATACGCTTTCGGGCGTATGGACGCGCCCAGCGGCCGGCACTTCGACCCCACGCGCTTGCTCGCGCGCGTGCTGTGCGCGGTGTTCGGCCTCGTTGGGCTGTTGCCGCTGGCCGCTGAGCTGCTCTTGGGCCTCGATCGCGTGCAAAATTGGGCTGCCGACCGCACGGCCCAGTTGCTGCGCCAGGAGCTCGGGGTGGAGGCCCGCTACGACGTTCGAGTGCACTTGATTCCGCTCCGGCTGAGAATCGAGCACTTGGTGGTTCCCGCCAGTGACGGTGGCGGGCCGGCGCTCACGGTGGAGCGGGTCAGCGTGAGCCCGCGCGTGTTCAGTCTGCTCGCTGGACGACTCGATGCGGGGGACGTGGAAGTGGAAGCTCCGCGCGCGCGCTTGGTGATCGCGGAGGGCGCGCTGAAGAACATTCGCTATCGCCTGCCGAAGAGTCAGAAGCCCGCGGCAAAGAGCAAGCAGCCTCCGTTCGGCTCGCTGTCGGTGAGCGACGGACGCTTCCTCTTGGATATCGACGGCACGCGCGTGGACACCGGGCTGATGGACCTGGACGTGTTCACCGAGAGCGGGCCGGTGTTCGAGGTGATGCTGAGCTCGAGCCTCGCCAGCGTCACACGCGCGCGTCACCCCATCGGCTCGCGCGTGCCGACGGACGCACCGCTCGCGCACGACGCAGACGCTTTGTGCCGCGTCGACCTGCGCGCGCGCTTCGACGGGCAAGAGCTCTTGGTGCGCCGCCTGTCCGCGCTTGGGGTGGCCGATCTCGATCCGAGTGAAGGCGCGCCGCCGAGCTGCGAGCAGAGCGCCAATGCCCCTTCACGCGTCGCGCTGCGGCTCTCTCAGCTGCGCCTGGCGCTGCACGAAGGCCGGCCGCCCACGGTCTCGGGTCACGTTGTGACGCGGCTGCCGCTCGGGCTCGGCAATCGTTTCTTGCGCACATCGCCGCTGTTGGGTTGGGTCGGTTTCACGGGCGACTTGCGCGTCGACGGCAAAGCCAAGCTGCCCGAGATTCACGGCCGCGTGAGCGGCGCCGGCGTTGCGCTCGGCAAATACCGCCTGGCGAGCGAGCTCGGCGTCGACGTGCACGTGAGTCGGGACGTGATTCGCGTCCCGCGCTACGAAATGGTGTTCGCTGACGGGCACGTGGTGGCCCAAGGCGGACGCATCGAACCGTTCGCGCCGGGCGTGCCGATTACGCTCGAACGCGTGGACGGTAAGGGCATGCTGTTCGAGAGCTTGATGCGTGACCTGGACGTCACGCCGAACACCATCATCCGCTGGGCGCTGACCCAAACTCACGTCACGAATCTCAAGGGCACGCTCTCCCCGGTCAAAATCGACGCCGATTTGGCCGCCGACACCCGCGATTTCGAGGTGTTCGATCGCGCCTTTCACGACCCGGCACGCCGCCACATGGTCGGCGTCAAGGGGCTTGCCACCGTGCGCGGCAAGATCGGCGTACGCCCGCAAGCGCTGCTTTTTTACGACACGCGCGCCGAATTCGGCAAGAGCAGCATGAACGTGAAGATGGTGTCGGTCGGCTTCGACAACCAACTCGGGCTCGAGATACCGCCCGGCTCGCGCCTGCACTTGCCGGACATCAGCCCGCTCGTCGACCTTCCGCTCCAGGGTGAGGCCGAGCTCGACGTCAGCATGGGCGGGCTGGCCAGCAACCCGCTGCTCACCGGCAATCTGCGCATCGCGAACCTGGACTTTGCCGGCTTTCCAATCGGCGACATCAAGAGCTCGAAGGTGAAATTCCGCCCGCTGTGGCTCGAAATCACCGACGCGGTGGGCAAGAAGGGCAGCAGCGACTTCGTCGTGCCCTCCGCGCGGCTCGACTTCGGCACGCGCGCTTCGGTGCTGGTCGAGGGGCGCGTCAGCAGCGAGTCCATGGACCTGCGCGACTTCTTCGCGATGTGGCACTTCGACGACGATCCGCGCTTCGATCCGCTGCGCGGGCGCACCGCGCTCGACGCGAGTCTGCGCTACGTGCTCGGCGGCCCGGAAGATCACTGCGGCGGCGGCGTGCTTCGCACCGCGGGCAAGCTCAAGGCGCACGGCCTCGACATATTCGAGGAGCGCTACGACGGCGGCGACGCCAACTTCGATTTCCTGTGGCACGACCGCAACGCGACCTATCGCGGCGTGGTGCTGTCGATCCCCGAATTCTCACTGCGCAAAGGCAAAGGCGTGCTCTCCGGCAAGGTGAACATGCAAACCGGCGCCAAGCTGCACGGCGACCTGGTCGCGAGCGGTGTGCCGCTCGAGCGCCTGGACTCGCTGCCCCGCATCTTGCGCGCGGCCGAAGGCAGCGTGCATGCCACGGGCACGCTCTCCGGCACGATCGACGCGATGGAGGCCGACATTTCGGGCGTGGTGACGCCACTCAGCGTCGGCCGCGCGAACCTGCCGGGTTCGAACTTTCACGTCGAGCTCAAGCCCAGCAAGCGCAGCCTGCCGAGCGCCGGTACCACGCGTTGCGGACAGCCGATTTCCGCCCCTTTCGACCGCGCCGAATACGAGCGAGACGCGCCCGACGGCGTGTTCCACGTGGCCGGCGAATTCCTCGGCGGGCAGATCAGCGTCAAGGACGTGCAGATCACGCGGCAGCGCGTGAAAACGGTGCGCGGCGACGTGCGACTCAACGCGGTCGACCTGGGTTCGCTGCTCGAGCTCAGGCCCGAAGTGGCGCTCGACAATGCTCGGCTGAACGGGCGCGCAACGGGCGTCATGCACATCGAGGATTTGAACCTCGGCGATCAAGGCCGCGCGCGCGGTAACCTCGCGCTCACGAACTTGGTACTCGAACGGGGCGGCTACAAAGCCGAGCTCTTACCGGGCGCAGCGCCGCTCGCGCTCGGCGACCGCAAGCTTCAGATTCCGAAGGCCGCGCTCAGCGTCACCACTCCGCGGGGTGTGCGGGCGACCTTCGACGTCGCGGGCACGCTCGACAAACTCGGTCCGGGCGCGACCCTCGACGCAGCGCTCGATTTGCGCCCAACCCCGCTGAGTGGGCTGGTCGGGCTCATGCCGCGCGTCGAACGCGCCGGGGGCACGCTTTCCGGCCATTTTCGGCTGCAAGGGCCGGCCAGCGCGCCGCGCACCAGCGGCGGCTTGGACATCGATCACGGCGAGCTCAACCTGCGCGGCCTGCCGAGTCCGATCAACGACATTCAGCTGTCCGTCGCGATCGGAGAGGGCGAGCTCACCATCACGCACGGCAGCGCGCGCGTGGGCGGCGGCAGCTTGGCGCTGAGCGGCGGCGCGCCGATCAGTGGGTTCTCGCTCGGTGAAGTGCGCGTGCGCGCGCAGCTGCACGAGGTCGCGCTACCGCTCAAAGACGGCATCCGCGCCGCAGCCGACGCCGACCTGCTCGTGAACTGGAAGCCAGCGCGAGAAAACGAAGAGCCCACGTTACCGCGCGTCTCCGGCAACGTGCTCTTGCGCTCGTTCGAATACAAGCGCCCGGTCACCTTGGCGGCAGATCTGAACGCATTGGCTCAACGCGGCAAGCGCACCGAGTTCGAGGCCTACGACCCCAGTGAGGGCACGGTCGAGTTCGACGTCACCCTGCGCGCGCAACGCTCGCTCAAGATTCAGAACGACCTCGTGGACGCGGATCTGGTGCTGGCGGACGAAGGCCTGGAGCTCGCGGGCACCAACGCGCGTTTCGGCTTGCGCGGCACGCTCCGACTCAAACCTGGCGGCCACGTCCTGCTTCGTCGCAGTGACTTCGAAATTCGCGAGGGCACGGTGCGCTTCGACGATTTGACGCGCATCGCCCCGCGCGTCGATGTCTCGGCCGTCACCGAGTACCGACGTTACTCGGAGTCCATCGGCAGCGGCGCGCAGGGCAGCTCGGCCGGCACCAGCGCCGCTTCCAGCGGCGTCACCGGCGGCCGCTGGGCGATTCGCATGCACGCGCATGGCGACGCCGACAACCTGCACGTCGATTTGACCAGCGATCCCGCGCTGCCCCAAGACGACATTTTTCTCCTGCTCACCGTGGGCCTCACTCGCGCCGAGCTCGACCAAGCGCAGAGCGCGAGCGTCGGAGAAAGCGTCGCGCTCGAAGCGCTCGGCACGCTCACCGGGGCGGACCGCGCAGTGAAGAACGCCGTGCCGATCATCGACGAGTTCCGCTTTGGTTCGGCCTATTCGTCGCGCACCGGGCGCACCGAGCCCACGGTCACGGTGGGCAAGCGGTTGACCGAGCGCGTGCGCGCCAATGTCACCAGCGGGCTCGCCGAAACACGCGAGGTGCGCTCGAACGTGGAGTGGCGCCTGTCGCCGCGCGTGAGCGTGGAAGGCTCCTACGACAACGTGAACGACATCTCGAGCTCCTCGCTCGGCAACCTCGGCGCAGACGTGCGCTGGCGTATCGAGTTCGAATAGCTGGCGGGCGGCTAACGAACCGGCAACTTCAGCCCCGCCCGGTTCAACGCTCGCTCGAAAGGGCCAGTCGGCGCGGGGTAGCTCTTGATGATGCCGCCGAGCGCCAGGTTCGCGACGGCCACACCCATGGCCACCAGCTTGGAGCGGGCCACGACGTGAATCTCGTCCACCCGTGCGCGATGGGTGACCAAAAAACCGGTCCACTCGGTGCGCATCTCCGAGTCGTACGTGGGCATCTGCCAAAAATCGAAGAAGAACTTCATGCGCGTGCGCGCGATCAAGGTGTCCGCGCGCCGCACCATCAGCGGTGACAACGAGCGGTCCCCGTGCACGTCGACCGAAACGTAAATCGCCCCCTGCTCGGTCCAGGTGAGTGACATCGCCCCGCGCGGAGTCCGCCACGACTGAGAAGAGGAATCGGAGCTCACGAGCTCTGGCGAGAGTCCTTTCGCTTCGTTCATAGAGCGGTACCGGCTAGCTCGCTCAGCGCTTGGCGGGCCACATTGCGCACACTCTACCATCCGGCTCGACCCGGACGCGAGGGGGGTGCAAGGCTGCCACGAGCCGAAGGTTTCTCACAGCGCGACGAAGCGCCAGCCCGCGCCCGCGGCCCGCTCGACGAACGCCCGCACCTTGGCAGAGAGCAGCCGCGTCGTCGGGTACACGACCTGAATGGGAGCGGGCTCGAGCTCGAACTCAGGCAGAAGCACCCGCAACCGGCCCGCGCGCACGGCCTCTACCACCTGGTAGGCAAGGACTGTAGTCACGCCTCCTCCAAGCTCCGCATGAGCAATGGCGGCGTCGATGCTGTTCGTGCTGAAACGCGGCGTGAACGGCACGCGCTGCACCTTGCCATCGCGCGTGAAGTGCCACTCGGCTGTCGCGCTGAGCGCGCTGCAGTGAATGGCGTCGTGCTCGTTGCCCCGCAAATCCTCTGGCCGGCGCGGCACTTTACGTCGCGACAAATACTTCGGCGCTGCGATCAGTACGCGCCGACTGACCCCGACGTTACGCGCGACCAAGCTCGAATCGGCGAGCACGCCGATGCGCACCGCCGCGTCGATGCCATCCTCCACCAAGTTTGCCAGGCGATCCGAGAGCAACAGTTCGCCGCTGAGCGCTGGGTACTCTTTCAAGAACCGGCACAGCAGCGGCGCCACGTGCAGGCGGCCGAACACGGTCGGCGCGGCCACGACGAAACGCCCCGTCGGAACCGTGCGCTCGGCCTGCGCCGCGCCGTCGGCTTCGGCCACGTCCGACACGATGCGACGCGCTCGCTCCAAATAGCGCGAGCCCGCGTCGGTCAGCGTCACCGAGCGCGTCGTGCGCTGCAGTAGCCGCGTGCCGAGCCGTTCTTCGAGCGCGGCGACCGAGCGCGTGACCGCCGAGGGTGAAAGCTTGAGTCGGCGCGCCGCGGCCGCGAAACCACGCAGCTCGGCCACGGCGACGAACGCGGCCATCGAATCCAAGCGGTCCATGGCACTATTGCAATATTCGCAATAGTGAACTGTCAACCACGGATATTGTTGATGCCCGCGAACGGCCGCAAATTGCCGCCATGGCCGAGCCACAATCGTTCGTGAGTGACGTCGCCTTCAGCCAAAGCGTGAAGGCGGAGCAGACGCGCCACGGCTCCCGCGCCGCGTACGCTCGCATGGAGCAGGGCGATGGCTGGGAAAGCGAGCTCAGCCCCGAGCTCAGCGCGTTCATCGCCGAGCAGCGCAGCTTCTTTTTGGCGAGCGCCAATGCAAAAGGCCAGCCCTACATTCAACACCGCGGCGGCCCGCCAGGGTTTTTACACGTGCTCGATCTGCACACGCTCGCGTTCGCCGATTTTCGCGGCAATCGCCAATACATCACGCTCGGCAATCTCGCCGAGAACTCGCAAGTGCATCTGTTCTTGATCGACTATGCCGAGCGCCAGCGCATCAAAATCTGGGGCAACGCGCGCGTGGTCGAGGACGATCCGGCGCTCCTCGCAAAGCTCACGCCCGCAGACTACAAAGCGCGCGCCGAACGTGCGATCGTCATTCGAGTGTCGGCCTGGGACGCGAACTGCCCGCAGCACATTCCGCGCCTCTTCTACGAAGACGACGTCGCGCGTGTCCTCGCCCAAAAAGACGCGCGCATCGCCGAGCTCGAAGCCAAGCTGCGCGGCGCGATGACGCAGGGGTGAGCGCCGCGACCGAACAGATGAAGGGGTTAGGGGGCCCCGCGGAAACGGGCGCGCTCGGCGCCGCGCCTCGACAGCGGGCAACGCAGCGCGTCTCCCCCGCGTCGCAGCAGCCGCGCATGCCCACCTCTGTTTTATTGATGGCACATCGCGCGCGGTGCACTACGCTCCGCGCGTGAACGTTCGTCTGTTTCGCGAGCTCCGCTTCGAGGCCGCCCACCGCTTGCCCAAAGTTCCGGTGGGGCACAAATGCGCGCGCCTGCACGGTCATAGCTTCAAGATCGAGCTCGCCGTGTACGGCCCGGTCAACCCGGACACCGGTTGGCTGATCGACTTTGGCCAACTGGACGAGCTGTGGCAGCCCCTGCACGACCAGCTCGACCACAACTACATGAACGAGATCGAAGGGCTCGATAACCCCACGAGCGAAAACCTCGCGCGTTGGCTGTGGCAACGGTTGAAGCCCTCGCTGCCCGAGCTCGAGCGCGTGATCGTGCACGAAACCTGCGACGCCCGCTGCGAATACGAAGGCGGCTGAGCTGTTTAGCCGCGTGACGACCTGAACCGGCGCGCCGAGCGCCGATCAGCGCGCGTTCGCGGCAGTGCGGCGCCGGCGCGCGAGGGCGGCGAGCGCAAAGAGCAGGGCAAAGCCGGCTTCACGAAGGCCACCACGCGGGGCCAAGCGAGCGCCTCCGCAGCCGCCAGGGGGTTCGGCGGAGCTTTCGGGCGACGCGGAGTAGAGCGACATCATCACCTGTGAATCGCTGTTCGTCAGCACGCGCTTGTGAGTCTCGCAGCGGCTGGTGCAGTAGTACATCGTGGTGGCCGGATCTTCCATGTCTTCGCCCAGGCCGAAGAAATGACCGACCTCGTGGGTGAGCACGTTCTGCAGGTCGTAGGAGTTGCCTTGGCACGAAGCACGTTGGGCGACCGCGGTGCACGAGGCGCGCGCCGAGCTGACGGTCAGCTGAGTGCCATTTCCGGTGGAAGCGTTCTCGTCACTCGCTTGCTGGTCGGTGTTGCCGTAGCCGTCGTCGTTGCTGGCCAGAGTGCGGAAGGGGTACTCGGAGTTGACGATGATGTCGGCTTCGACGATGTCACCGCTCTGCTCGTCGGAATACGTGAGCGTGATGGCGAGGTCGTGCTCGTGACCCTTGACGGTGATCGGCGCGACCATCACGGTGTTCTTGCCGTCGGGCTTGGCGGTGAGCACGGCTTTTTGCGTGCGCTCGAACTCGAGGCCCGGCAATTCGCTGTCGGCATTCGACCAGGTGGCGAAAGCGCTCTTCACGGCGTCCCGCGCGTCGTCGCCGAGGGAGTCGAGCGAAGCGTCGAGGTAGACCTTGGTCCGACCTAGGCGCCAACGCACATCGATACCCTGCTGGGTGTGCTTCACCCCGGCGCTGCCGTGATGAACGCTGCTGGCGGAAGAGTCGTGCGCCGCCTTGCGCAGCGAAACCTCTCCTACCAACAGCCCCGAAAGTGCGGCACCCATCGCCAGGTAGCGCCATACGGAGCTCGTTTTGGGGGCGGACGGCACCGCTTCGACCGGTTTCGACGGAGCGGGTTCGGTGCGATGCTCGGTTTGAACCAGCGCTGACAGGCTCGTGGCCGGGTACGGGGCGCGAAACCGTGGGGCAGGGTGATGCGAGGGGGACGAGCTCTGAATGCTGGGATGAACCGAATCCGTCACAGCCGATACGAACGGCGCTAAGCCGTACAGGTTGATATCGGTCGGCGTGGAACCCGCGTTCTCCACGCTGTTTTCTGGGTTCGTGTGGTCTTGTCGACCCCATGAGCCGACGCGGCGCCCCACTCCAGCTATAACTCGCCTGCTGATGCCGACCGAGACCACTCGCCGCCTGATCGAAGAGCGCTTGAGCGCTGAGCGCGGCCGCATCGACAAAGAAGCGCCGCTGCGAGTGGGGCTGGTCTATCCGTCGCCCTATCACGTGGCGATGAGCTCGCTCGGCTACCAGGTGGTTTATCGTGCGATTCAGGGGATGCGCGGTGTGTGCTGCGAACGCACGTTCTTGCCCGACGGCGCGGATGAACCGTCCGGGCGCGTGCTCGAGCGACCGGTGAGCTACGAAGGGCGCCGGGAGCTCGGTGAGTTTCCGGTGTTGGCCGTCAGCGTCGCCTACGAGCTAGAGCTCGCTGGGCTGGTGAAGCTGCTCGACGCGGCGTCGATTCCGCCGCTCGCGCGCGACCGCGACACGCGCCATCCGCTGATCGTCGCAGGTGGGCCGCTCACGTTTTCGAACCCGCTGCCGCTGGCTGCCTTCGCTGACGTCATCGTCATGGGTGAAGCGGAAGAGCTGGTCGAACCCGTGCTCCAGCTCTTGCTCGAGACTCGCGACCGTGAGGAAGCGCTCAAGCTCAGCGCGCAGCTACAGGGCGTGTTCGTGCCTTCACTACACGGCGCAGCGATGCCTGCGCCCGCGGCTTGCGACGATGCGCTGCTGCCCGCACACAGCGCGATGATGACGCCGCACACCGAGCTCTCGAACATGTTCCTGATCGAGGCCGAGCGCGGCTGTTCGCGTGGCTGCACCTATTGCGTGATGCGACGCAGCACCAACGGCGGCATGCGCATCGTGCCCAAAGAGGTGATTCTCGGGAAAATCCCGGAAGACGTGAAGAAGGTCGGCCTGGTCGGCGCGGCCGTCAGCGATCACCCGAAAATCGTGGAGATCTTGCGCGGCTTGGCGGCGCGCGGCATCAGCGCCGGGCTCTCGAGCTTGCGCCCGGATCGCCTGAAGGACGAATTCGTCGGGGCGCTTCGCGGGGTCGGCTATCGCACGTTGACGACCGCGCTCGACGGCCCGAGCGAGCGCATGCGCGGCATCATCGAGCGGCGAGGGCGTGAACCGCACTATCAAACCGCGGCCGAGCTCGCGCGCAAGCACGGCATGGACCGGCTCAAGCTCTATCTGATGATCGGTCTACCCAGCGAGACCGACGAAGACATCGACGAGTGCGTCGAGTTCGTCGGTGGGCTCAGTCGGGTGATTCCGGTCGCGCTGGGCGTCGCGCCATTCTGTTCCAAGCGCAACACGCCGCTCGATCGCATGCCCTATGCCGGGGTGTCGGTGGTGCAGGGACGACTCGAGCGCTTGCGACGCGGGCTGCGCGGGCGAGCCGATGTGCGCTCGGTGAGCGCGAAATGGGCCTGGGTCGAGTACGTGCTCGCGCAGGGCGGTGTCGCCGAGGGCGAAGCGCTCATGGCCGCGGTTCGTGCTGGCGGTCGCTTTGCCGACTATCGCCGCGCGTTCGCGGAGCTCGGCCATTCACCGGACGGCCGGGGCTATGCCGAAGCGGTCGCGCCGATCGCGCCCGAGCGGGCCAAGATGCGCCGCCTGACGCTGGTCGGCGCCGCGACTCCGAGCGCGAAGTAGTGAGCTGACGAGCTCACCGCGAGTCGTCGAAGAAGTCGAAAATGTGCGGTAGCACGAGCGGGATCATGCCGCCGTGGTCGGCGTTCACTTCCTCGTACTTCGCCGTAAAGCCATTTTTGCTCAACCAATCGCGCAGCAGATGGCTGGCGTCGAGCGACGGCGCCTGCGTGCCCTCGGTGACGATGAGCGACAGCTTGCGCACGCTGTCCCACGGATAGCCCGACTCCTGGACGAACGGACCGGACAGTGGCGCTAGCCCTCTCCAGTAGCTCGCATATTTCCCTCCGATGTACCAGGTGCCGCCGCTGCCCATGGAGTGCCCCGCGAGAAACACCGCGCCGCGATCGATGGGATACTCGTTCAACACCAACTCGAGCACGTTGATGACGTCCTTCTCGCTGAGCTCATTGGTGCGTTCAGAGTCGGCCGTCACTTGTGACATCAGCGTGCGCGCGGCCGCTTCGTTACCGAACGGCGCGGTCAGGCGCAGAAAGTTGCCGTAGGCGCCCTGATCGCCGAGCGGTGACACCAGCACATAGCCGTGCTGCTCGGCGAGGTTCAGCAGTTGCTTATTGTTCTGGTCGACGTAAGTGTTTTCGTTGCTGCCCGAGCCATGCAAGAACATCACGAGCGGCAGCGTCGCTTGCCCGTCCCATTTGCTTGGAACGTAAAGGCGATAGGGTTCGTCTTTGCCCGCCTCCGTGAAGCGGTAGGTTCGATGTTGGTCTCCTTTCGCTCGCCACTGCGCTGAGCTCGTGTTCGCCGCGGACTTGGCGAGTTCTTGCGCGGCGCTCTTCACGCTCGCCGCGTCGAGCAGCGTGCCAAACCAGATCGAACGCCCGCCCGAAGACGTTGCACCTGCTTGCCCGGCACTTCCTGACGACGCGCCGCCTCCCCCACTGCCTGCCTTTCCGCCGGAAGCGCGGGCACCCGCCGAGCCACCCGTTGCCGGCGCGCCTCCCTGGCCTGCGAATCCGCCCGTCGCCGTTTGGCCGCTTCCGGCTGAGCCACCCGCTGCGCCTCCGCTCGCGCCGCCTGAACCTGCGCCCGATGGCACGCCCCCATCGCTCGCGCCAATTCCGCCCGTAGCGACGGGCGTCGTGCCGCCTTGCCCGTTGAGACCGCCCGTTGTGGGCTGCGCTGTCCCCGGATCGCCTCCCGAGCCACTCGCTGTGCCGGCGGTCGTTCCACCAGAACTCTCGACCGCGGATCTTCCGGCACCTCCGGAGGATGTGGCGCCAGCGGTCGGCATCCCACCGCTCGCGCTTCCGGAGCTCGCGTTCGCGTCGCCTCCCGCGTTCGGGTTGGCCGTGTCGCTGCAGCCGCTCAGCGCGCTGCATGCGAGGACAGTGAACGCTGACTTCCAACAAACTTTGATCCTCATCGACTCCGTCCTTCGCGTCGTGGCGTTGGCGATCAGCAGCCGCGTCGAGGTGCGCGGATCGGTTCACAAAAAGCACGCTCCTGCGTCGAGCGATGTGCCAAGCGCTCGATTTTGCACCCGAGGCACAACCTTTCGGTGCGGCTCGCCGTCTCTCCGGCTTCGGGGTCGACTACGTTGTGACGGCCAGGCACGGCCAGCGCGGGCGACCGAATACGTGCGTTCATGCAATACGCGGCAAGCGCCCTGTGACGACCGCTCACGCAAACGCCGAGCTCGAGCGAGCGGACAGCGCGGCCGGCCTACAGCGCGTCGGTCTCCGTCTCGAGCAGCGCGCGGAACGCTTCGTCGTGCGCCAGGTAGGCCGCGTTGAACAGGAACACCTTGGCGTTGCCCGGGTAGTTTTCGAGCAGGGCCTCGAGGCCGGCCAATGGCCCCCCGGAGATCGCGCAGCGTCGCTTCTCCGCGCTGCCGAAGCGCCAGCTGCGCATGAGGTTCGCGTCGCCGAGTTCGCGGCAGGTCAGGCTTATATTGCCGAGCACTGCCTGCAAGCGAAAGGCTTCCGATTCAGCCTCAGCGTAGCTGACGAACCAAGTGTCGCCGGACGCTCGCTCGGTGTGGATCTTCGTGCAGAGGCTCGCGCCCTGGCCGGGGTGAGGCTCCGTGCAGTCCGCGATGCCGGCTGCTTTTCCGGGCTCGCGACGCGCCTGCCTCGCAATGCGAGAAAGCGCTGCAGTGCGCGAAACTCGTTCTGCCGATCGGCGGCGATCGCTTGCTCGAGTACGGCATCGACCTTCGGCGCGCGATGGCTCTCGCTAGTGTTAGCGGCAGGCAGGCCGAAAGAGCGCTCACGCCCACTCGGTTCGCGCGAACTGAGGGCAGACCGCGACTCGCACGCGGAGACCGTGACGCCAACGGCGGACGTGGCAACGGCGGACCAAATCAACAATGGTCGAGCGGCTTTCATCGCTTAAGTCGGAGAGTGAAGGGGGCCCAGCACGATGCGACTCGCGCTGGGCCCAATTGCTCACAGCGATTCGAGGAACGCCTTGAGATCGCTGATTTCCTGCGCGGTGAAGCCGATCGCGAAGCGACGGTCGTAAAACGAGATGACTTCGTTCAGAGTGTCGGCCGCGCCGTTGTGAAAGTACGGCGCGCGTGCCGCGAGCGCACGCAGGGTGGGCCCTTTCTGCTTGGACAGATCGGCGAATTTGCCGGTCAGCACCGCTCGACCGAGATCGGTCACTTCTTCGGCCGCGCCGGTGGCGCGATTCGTGACGCGGAAAACGGGCAGCACGTTGTCGCCTTCGGCGGCGGTCGAAATACCGACATCGAGCGGCAGGATATCGGTGTGGTTACCCACGTTGGGGTGGCTGTGACACGTGGTGCAGCTGCCGTTCAGGGTGGCGACGCCGAGAGCGTCGTTCACGCCGCGCACGTTCTGAATACGGATGGGTTTGCTGTTGAAGAGCGCTTGGCCACGCGCGATCGAGGCTCGCCGATTGTTCTGTGCGCTGCCGCTGAGACCAGCCCAGGCACCATAAAGAGCCATTGCGTTGGGATTGAATGCGGTGCCGAACGGGTTACCGCCGTGCGAGTCGTTGATTCCGAAGAAGGTTTGCTGGGTGCGCAGGGCGAGCGGCCCGCCGCTCGCGCCAGCTGCGTTCAAAGCGCCGGCCACGTTGTCGGTCTCTTGTGCGACCACCAGGTTCATCTGGAAATCGACGATGGCGGCGCGTTGCGCAGCCGTTAGTGCGGTCGCGCCCTGGGCGTGGCCGAGCGTCGCGTTATTGGATTGGGTGAGCATATTGATGCGCACCGGCGCGTCCGCCTGCGAAGCCTGAATACCGCTGTTGTCGACGTCACGCGGGTTGGAGGGCACCGCTGGGACGGTCGCTTCACGTCCGTCCCACATCACGGCAGCAATGAAGCGCGTATTTGCCGATAGCAGCGGTCGACGATAAAAAGAGACGGTTGGCGAAGCGCCCGCAGGAATGGTTTGGTTCACCGGTGGATTGGCGCCGGTGCCCGCGTAGGGATCGAGCACGACTTTGACGTCGTAGTCGCGCGTGGCTGGAAGTGTGAATGGAATGCGGATCAAACCTTTGTTCAGCAGCAAGCTGTAGGCCACCTGGCGCTGTGCGAGCGTCGCCACCGGCGCGAGTGGGCCGTTCGCACCATCGTTGAGGCGGAACAACGGATCGAGGCCTTGCGTAGCGTTGAACACCTGTTTGACCTGCGGCGGTGTGATCCCCATGGCCGCCGACGGTTGGTGGCAGTTGACGCAAGCGCGGCCGTTCGTGCCCAGACTTTGAAAAAACGGATTGTTGGTGTCGATCGCAGCACCATTCACGGTCACGATCCGCGCCGCGCCGGTGGCGTTGGCGAACGGGTCCCCGGCCAACGCTTGTTGCTGCGACGCAACCCCATCCTCTTCCAAGGGCTGGGCGTCGATCGCGCAGCCCACCATTGCGAACGTGGATAGCGCTAGCCCAAGACCGAGCGGGCCGCGCAGACCCCTACGTTCTCCCCCGAAACTCACGGGAGAGCTCCTCTGTATATTCAGCATTTCGACTTCTCCTTTGCCCGATCGATAGCGTCGATAAGGCTCCGCCTCGACGGCCGCTGGGGCGCGCTTCAATGGCGATTTGCGTGTTGTGGATGGCACGCCGTTGAGCGTGCGTTTCGTACTCGCTCGAGAAGCCACGACAGACGCCCAGAAGCGCGCGGCGAGTTTCAGCTCACCGAACAATTCCGGAATTTCATCGTCCGCTCGGACGAACCGAGAGACAACGCCATTCGTGACGCGAACCGAACCTAACAGAACGATCAGGTCGGGTAAAGCGCGCAACTCCCACGTATCGACGATCGACACAAAACTTAACTCTCGAGTGTGCGTTAGCGAACAACAACCGCTCGGGTGAGTGACTGCTTAACACTGGCGTCGTTCGGACAAATTCCGTGTACGGCGAGTGCGACGAAGGCTCGGTGAACACGCGGGAATTTGCGGAAAAGCACGCTTCGTTCTTGCGTGACGCCCACTCTTACTCGACGCATCGCGACGCGCGTCGAGTGTTGCTCAATTCGAGACACTAGAGCGCTGCACTCGAATTGCGTGGCCCGATTAACGGTGTCTCGCGCGCGGCGCATCGCACGTGAAGTGGTTTTCGAATCCGGCTCGAGAAGCATTCGAGCTTTTGCACGCGACGCTTTAACGCTCCGCGATCGGCTCGGAAAACAGCGCTATTTTCGAATGAATCGCGCTTCGTTTACAGAGACGGTCAGCCCGCTCCAAGAATCTCGGGAACCGATCTGACCGGTCGTGCGTCTATCGCTCGCCCGGCCTCACCGATTCTTCTCAACCGACAGCGCTGGAATATTCGTCGGCTCCGCGTGCTCGCGATTGCCGCTGCGTCTGCGTCCAGTCAGAGCTCGATTTGCGCTTCGCGCAAGAACGCACGTTCCACCGCGGCGTAGTCCGCGTCGATCGCCAACTGAGCGAGCACCGAGTAGAAGCCGAACTGCAAGCGATTCATGAACGCGAGCCCTGGCGGGGGCATCACGAAGCTCTTGTCCTTCGCGAACATCTCCGCTTTGAGCTCGCCGATGCCGCGCACGAGGTCGGCCACGTACTCGGGTTGAATAGCGAACGGTGACGCAAACAGCGGCTCGAAACAGCGGCGGACGTAGGTGACCACCTTCTGCTCGTAGCTGCCCCCACGGGTCTTCATGATCTGCGTGACCCCGCTACGAAAACCGGCCTCGTCGCGCAAGACCGCGCTGCGGTGCATGAGCCGTGCCGCCACGCGCCGGGTGCCGTCGATCGGCTGAACACAGCCGAAGTCGAGAAACACCACCTTGCCGCCGTCTTGGAAGTAGTAGTTGCCGGGGTGCGGATCGGCGTTGAACAGGCCCGCGATCAACGTGCCCTTGAACACGAAGCGCCACAGCGTGTGGGCATAAGCGCGTCGCTCGTCGTCGCTTAACGCAGCCGCTTCGGCGAGTGAGAGCCCGCTCACGAACTCGCTGGTGAGCACGCGCCGACTGGAGCGCTCACCGAACACCTCCGGCACGTGAATCAACGGGTCCGCCGCGTGAAAACGCGCGAAGGTGCGCTGGTGCTCGGCTTCCAAACGATAGTCGAGCTCTTCGCGAAAGCGCGCGCGGATGTCGTCGAACACCGTCTTGGCGTCGAGCGCCTTGGGCCCGAGGCTCCCGACCAGCGACTCGATGATGCCGGCGTTTTGCAAATCGCTCTCGACCGCGCGGTCGATACCCGGGTGCTGCACCTTGACCGCGACCTGACGCCCGTCGGCCATTCGCGCGCGGTGCACCTGGCCAATCGACGCGCTGGCAAAAGGCTCGCGCTCCCACTCGGCGAACAAGCGGTCGATGGGCGCACCCAGCTCTTGCTCGACGAGGCTCTGAATGGCTTCCGGCGAGGAGCTGGGCGCAGCCGCGCGCAGCGCTTCGAGCGCGGCCCCGTAGGCGGCGCGATGCGCGGGCGGCACCACCCCGTCGATGTAGCTCGCCATTTGCCCAACCTTGGCCGCGAGACCGCGCAGCTCGCCGAGCACCTCGGCGGCCCGGGCCGCGGCGCCGCTACCGTCGCGGGAAGTGAGCAAGCTCACCGACGTGCGCGCGCCCAACGCTGCCAGCCGTGCAAAGCGCCCGAGGCGCCCGGTCGGCAGATCGCGTCGTTCGGTCACGTTCGTCAAGTCATGGCGCGGCACGCCCGCGCTGTCACCCCCCTTCGCAACGCCGCCCAATAGCGCCCCGCCAGCCCGACGCGCGAACGTTCGTTCACGGCCGCGCGGCGTGGCGCGGCGCCGCGGCCGGGACAGGTTCAGCGGCGCGACCGTTTCAGCGGCGCGACAGGGCCGAGAGCGGCACCAACTGCGGCGTGGACGGCGTGGACGGCGTGGACGGCGTGGACGGCTTCGCGACCGCCTTTGCCGAGCTCGCTTCTTCCGCCGCTTCCACGAGTCCGAGCGCGCGGCGCACCTCGGTGTCGAGCAAATGGCTCGGTCGCACGTTGGCGAGCGAGGCAAACACGTTCGCGCGCACGTGCGGATTTTCCGCGTCGAGGCGGTCCAGCAAGGCCTTTACCTGTTTTCGTTGCAGGTGCTCCTGCGAGCCGCAAAGGTCACACGGAATGATCGGAAACGCTTTCTCGACGGCAAACTCGCTGAGCTCGCGCTCGCTCGCATAAATGAGCGGCCGAATCACTACGTGCCGTCCGTCGTCCGAGCGCAGGCGCGGCGGCATGGCCTTGATTTGTCCTGAGTAGAACAAGTTCAAAAGCAGCGTCTCGATCGCGTCGTCGCGATGGTGGCCGAGCGCGATCTTGGTGGCGGAGAGCTCGCTCGCCACCGTGTACAAGATGCCGCGCCGCAAGCGCGAGCACAGCGAACAGAAGGTCTTCCCTTCCGGGACCTTCTCTTTCACGATCGAGTACGTGTCTTCTTCGACGATGCGATACTCGTAGCCTTGCGCCTCGAAGTAGCTGGGCAGCAATTGCTTCGGAAACCCGGGGTGTCCCTGATCGACGTTGACCGCGATGATCGAAAACTGGAACGGCACTCGGCGCTGGATCTCGCGCAGCAAGTAGAGCAGCGCGTGCGAATCCTTGCCGCCACTGACCGCCACCAGCACCCGATCGTTCGGCTCGAGCAGCGCGAAATCCGCGCTGGCGCGCGCCACATCATCGAGCAGACGTTTCTCCAGGCGATTCATGGCCAATCCGTGAAGGGCGCGGAGTATGCCTCGCGCTTTGAGAATGCGCCAACGGGCGGCGCACGCTGTACGGGTTTGGCGCACCTGACGGTCAGGCCTCGTCGATTCAACCCTCGGCGAAATCGGCCTGTGCTTTCAAAGCTGGGGCCGAGCTGGTAACCTCGTGCTCTTGTCCGCGCTGGCTTCAAGCGCGGGGCTTCGAGTCCACGATGCTGTCCGATTGGGAAGGCGACTATCTGCAGCCGGGCACGCTCATCGAAGACAAGTTCGAGGTGCGCCGGCTGCTCGGTAAGGGCGCCATGGGCGCGGTCGTCGAAGCCACGCACCTCTTACGGCGCGCGCCGGTGGCGCTCAAGTTCATGGGGCCGCACATGCTCGAGCTGCCGGGCGTGGTCGAGCGATTTCTGAACGAGGGCGTCGCCGCGTCACGCATCAATAGCGAGCACGTCGTGAAGGTGCTCGACGTGAGCAAGCTGCCGACCGGTGTGCCCTACCTGGTGATGGAATACCTGGAAGGGGAGGACCTGTCGCAGCTGCTCGAGCGCGAGGGTAAGCGCGGGCTTCCAGACGTGGCGCGCGCGGTACACTTCATTTTGCAGGTGCTGCGCGGTCTGCAGGTGGCGCATCAGGCGGGCATCGTGCACCGCGATTTGAAGCCGGCGAATTGCTTCGTGGTGAACCGCGACGGGGAGCCGGATTTCATCAAGATCGTGGACTTTGGCATCAGCAAGGTGCAGCAAGCCGAGGGCGAGCTGATTCTGACCCAAGAGGGGTCCACCATGGGCACCCCGCTTTACGTGTCGCTCGAGCAAGCGCGCGATGCGGCCAACGTCGACGCGCGCTCGGATTTGTATAGCGTCGCGGTGATTCTGTACGAGCTCTTGGCGGGGCACACGCCGTTCATGCCCAAGACCATGCCGGAGCTGTTCATTCAGCTCGCGACGGTGACGCCGAAGTCGCTCGACCAGATCCGCGATCTGCCACCAGGCCTGGCCGATTTAGTGCAAAAAGGGCTGGAAAAACAGCGCGAGGACCGCTTCCAGTCGACCAGCGAAATGGCCGCGGCGCTCGCGCCCTACGCCGATCAGCGCAGCGAGCTCGTGCTGCGACAGCTCTTGCAGCGCGGCTCTGCTCGGGTGACCCGGCCACCGTCGGGGCCGCCGTCGTCGGTCGAGGTGCCTGCGCTCGGCGCGCCCAACTTGGGGACTCCGGTTACTCCGAACGAAGGTTCGGGCACGCTGCAGTCGGTTTCCAGAACGCCCGCGGTCGCGGGGCGCAGCGTGGCGCTCGCGGGAGTGAGCGAGCCGTCGCACGAGCCACGCGCTCGGGCCAAGTGGGCGCTCCCGGCGATCGCTGTGGCGCTGGTAGCCGCGGCGGTGGGCGGCTTGTTTGCCATGCGCGCACGCTCGAGCGCGAACGCGAGTGCTGAACCGGCCACAGAAGCAGCCGCGCATGCCGCGGCGGCGGAGCGCGTGACGCCCCCGACTCCGACTGCGACCCCGCCCGAAACGCCGAAGCCGCTCGCCAGCGAAATGAGCGCGCCGAGCGCGTCCGCTTCGGCCCCAGCTGCGGCGGCGGCGTCGGCTGCGGTCACGGCGCCGAGCGGAAAGCGCGCAAATTCGACCGCGACGCACGCACCGGCAACGTTGAGCTCAGCGCTACCGCCGGAGCAAAAGCAAGCTCAGCCGCAAACGAGCGAGAAACCGCAGTTGAAAAAGATTGGGATCCAGGATTAAGCCGAGGAGTTCGATTTCTCGAGGAAACCATGATGATTCTCGCCAAGCGAAGCACGGCAGTTCTGCTGATTCTGTCGAGCCTATCTTTGTATGCGGCGCCCGCGCTCGCAGCTTCGGTGCGTGACGAGCTCTCGGCCGAGGCACAGAGGGATTGGGATGCGGCGCGCGAGCTGTACGACGCGGGCGATTACCGCAGCGCGCTGGTGCACTTCGAGAAGGCTTACGAGCTCAGCAAGAACCCGCGGGTGCTGTTCAACGTCGGCGTGTGCTGGAAGGATTTGACACAATACGCGCTCGCCATTCGGGTTTGGGAGCGCGCGCTCGGCTTTCGTGACCGACTCAGCAAGGAAGACGTACAGAAGCTCGAGTTCGCGGTGTCCGCGGCGCGGCCGTTCGTTTCCACGATGAAGCTGCAGTCGGACCAAATCGGCGCGACGCTGACCATCGACGGCAACGAGATCGGTAGGACGCCGTTCATCGAACCTATCTCGATCGACGTCGGGCGCCGCAAGGTCGCGCTACAGAAGGACGGCTTTGCGATTAGCGAGAAGAGCATCGATGTGGTGCAGGGCAGCGAAGTCAATTTGGTGCTCAACCTGACGCCGCTACTCAAAACCGGCACGGTTTCGATCTCGGTGTCGGGCGCGCCGAATGCCACATTGTTCATGGACGGGCGCGAGCTCGGCCCCGCGCCGTACAACGGTGAAGTCGCTGAAGGCCCGCACACCTTCGAGGCGCGGGCGGTCGGCTACTACTCGACGCGCCAAACCAGCGAGGTGCCGTACGGCAAGAGCTTGCGCCTCTCGCTATCCCTTGCGAAGGCCCAGAACGAAGGCAAGGTGCGCATCCTGGTCGACCACGCCGACGCGACCATTCGCATCGACGGCACCATGCGGGGTCGTGGCGGGTGGGAGGGCATTCTGTCGGCCGGCGGCCACCAGCTTCTGGTCGAGAAATCCGCGTACGAGACCTTCACGCAGGAGGTCTCTTTGAGCCAAGGGCAGGAGCGCGTGGTTCAGGTCACGCTGCACAAGAAGCCGTCCTGGGTGTGGTGGACCGTGGGCGTCGCCACAGTGGTCGGAGGCGGCACGCTGGCCGCGGTGTTGCTCTCGCGCCCGACCGAAACCTCCGCGGTGAGCGGTACGCTCGATACGACTTCGCCTGATTTCTCGCGACGCTGAGAGATGTGCGCATGAAAGAGATGAAATCGCGAACCCTGGTCACGGACGCGCTCCACGCGGTGAAGCGGTTGCGCAGCGTTGCGCTCGCTGCTGCCTGTGTTGCGACAGCGCTCGGCTGCTCCTCGACGCGCCCCACCGAAATCGTGGCCGGCGTCAGCACGCAAATTCGAGTGCCCGATGGCTTGAGTGCCGTTGGTCTCAGCGTGCAGCTCGGCGGCACGGTCAAATACTGTGAACACTTCCCGGTAACCGACAACGTGGCTACCTTGCCTGGTTCGCTAGGTCTGCTGGGTGCGTCGAGCTTGGCGGAGGGCGGGACCGTTACCGTGCAGGTCATCGGGTTTCGCAACACCGACTCCAAGTTCTCGGAGGACTGCGTCAACACCAGCGCGGAAGAGGGCGGGCTCGATACGATGGTCATTCGTCGTCGGCGACTGAGCTTCGTGAACGAGCAGATCAAGTTCTTGCCGTTGCCGCTGAAGGAGTCGTGCGCGGACAACCTGACCTGCAATCAAGACGAGACCTGCATCGGCGGCAAGTGCGTGAGTGCGGACATCGACGCCACGACGCTCGCCAACTACAGCGACTCATTGCTGTTCGGCGACACCAACACTTGCTTCGACGCCAGCCGCTGCATGGACGGCCTATCGGTGCCGGTTCAGCTCGAGGACAAGGACACCTGCACCTTCCGTGCGCTGTGGCCCGAGGGCGCGCCACGCCCGAGCAAAGACGGGCTGAACGTGCGCCTGTTCTACAAGAGCTTCGGCAGCGAAATTCTCGACTTGGACTCGACCAGCTCGGACCCCGATCAGCGCGAAGGCTTTTCGTTCATGGGTACCGACGATCCACTCACGTTTCGCCTGGCCCCTAACCTGTGTGAGTCCAACTACAACACCGATTTGCCGAACGTGCTGGCTATCGACGCCAGCGCGATGTGCGCCGCCAAGCGAGCGCTGCAACCTATCTGCAAGGGCTACACGCCGCCGGATCCCCAGGCCGAGCTGCGCCCGGGCGGGGGCACACCGGGCAGCGATCCCGGCCCTGGCATTTGCACCCTGGCCGGGCTGGAGCCCGTGGAGAGCGTGGTCTATGTGTTGATGGACCACTCGCTCAGCATGGACAAGTTCTTCGGCGATGGCGGCTTGGCCTTCGCGATCGGCATTCCGCTGAGTAGCCCGGTCGCCAAGCGCACCAAGGTGGCCTTCGACTTCTTGCCGCCAGGGGCTGACCAGTGCGGCACCGATGCGTACGCGACGCCGCTCGTTCCGTTCGGCGCGGTCGAAGACACTCGCTTGCCGATTGGCGCTATCCTCGCGGGTGATAGCTCGGTGCTGCCCGAGGATCCGCCGCAGTTCTTCTTGGGCGCCGCGCTGCAGGGCGCGTACCAGGGCGTGTCCGCGATCGAGGCCGCCGATCCCACGCTCGGCTTCAATCGCCGCGCGGTCGTCGTGATCAGCAATCGCGATATTTCGGCCGGCGCGTGCCCAGGACCGGACGCGACGGCGCTAGCCAAGAGCGCCCACGACGCGGTGAACAATCGGGTGTTCACTTATGCGGTCGCGCTCGACAGCGGCGAGCCCGGTGCGCTCGAGAGCGCGAGCGACCTCGCGGCCGCGGGCGGCACCACCGTGTTCAACGGCGTGACCGATGAAGCCGAGGGTGCCCGCGCGGTGAACGACATTCTGACCGAGCTCGGAACGTGCCTCTACAAGGTGCGCCGCGCGGACGCCGATAAGGGTGCAGCCCTACCGCACGACGCCAATATCTCGTACATCGATCCCGCTGCGCCGACCGTGAGCGTGAACATTCCATTCAACGCGGCTTGCAGCGCGGACGCCGACGCCAACGTTTCTGGCTGGAAGCAGGAAGACAACGGACTGGTCCGGCTGTGCGGCGCGGCGTGCGAGAGCTTGCGCGGAGTGATCGGCGACGTGAGCGTGTTTCACGCCGCGCAAGGTCGCGTGCCGCCAGCGGTGCCCTTGGTCGCGACCGCATCGTGCGACAAGTTCGTGCGCGCAATGAAACCGTAGGCGCCGGGCGCAAGCTTGGCCGGCGCACGTTGTTCAAGCTCCCGCGTTCACTCGAACAAGATGAAGTGGCTGGAGTCGGAAAAAACCGCGTACCTCCAGGCGCTGAGGCAGTCGGTGATGTTGCGGCAATAGGGCTCGCGAAGGCACGCACGCGCGGCTTCGATCGTTTCGGCTCGCCACCAAGGGGTGGCGTGGCTGATCGCGTTGCTGGCTTCGGACGTACAGATCCACGTGTCGCACTCCTCCGCCACGACGCTGCAAATCTCGTTGGCGAGCGTGCGGTCGCTTGCCGGAAAGCAAGCTTGGGGCGATTCGCCGCAAGGAGTTTGGGCGTCACAATCGTACGCTTCGGCCATCCCGGCAGACTCCACGCGGCCCGCCAATTCGCAGTCCGGATCGACCGTGCCCGTTCCGCACGAGCTGTCGCGTGCAACGGCTGCCTGGCAGGCCGCCACCAAAGGAGCTAGTCGTGGCCCGCCGCTGAAGTGGTATTCGTAAACCGTGCACTCTTCGCCACGCAGGCCGCCCAAGCACGGCCACGACTCCTGGCAATTGCCGATGCAGTCGAAGCCCGGGTCGTAGTAGACGGAGTCCCAGCAGCCGTTCATGCACCTCTCGTGGTTATCCGCGCATTGCGACCTGGTTGCGTAGCAGCCACGGGTACCGCCGCCCGGGGCGCTCCACTCGGCCTCGCCGCTCATCGCTCCCTGTCCGGGTCTCGCGCCGAGTCCTGAACGCCCTTCCGAGCCGGAGAAAGACTCAGATTCACAGCCGCTGACAGCGAGAAGCGCGGCGCACAAACAGAATGGCAGGTTCCGAGACGCGCTGAGTTCTTTCATGCCGTTTTAGTCGGATCACCTGAAGACCGGTTGCGCGAGGCGCGCTCATTTCGTCCCTTTCGGCCGATGACACACCCCGCCCAGGGCCCATCCCTGGAGGAGAATGGACTAGCCGCCGCTTGGGCGCGTCGTATTCTCCCGCGGTGGGCGGTCGATTGCTTTTTGGGCCTGCGTTCGCTGCCGCAAGCTGGTTGGCTGCTTGCGGCGGAAGCACCACGTCGAACGACGGCAGCGGTGGCCGGCCTGGCTCGAGCAGCGGTGGCAGCGCGGTCGCTACCGGCGGCAGCGCGGTCGCTAGCGGTGGCAAAACGGTTGCGACAGGCGGTTCGGGCGCAATCGAATGTGCGGAGCAGAGTCCTGCCGGCTGCGTCGAAGACGCTTGTCCCGCTGGCTTCTGGTGCGACGTGAGTGTGGGCTGCAAGCCTTCGCGATGTACGTGCGCTCCCGCTGGCTGGTCCTGCAGCCCCGATTGTGCCGGCGGCACGTGCGTGATGGGCGAGCCGCCCACGGCTGCTTGCGATAGGGTCGCCTCCGCGCTCGCGGTAGAGGTCGAGACGTGGCCGGGAGCGAAGGGAGGCTCGTGCGCGGCGATCGTACGACTCGATTACGGTTCTCTGGCCGTGCTGGGCTACACCTTGGTCTGCGGCCCCGCTCGTCAAACCGACGAAGCCACGGCCCGCGCCACCGCCGACGCAGATGCGCTGTTCCTGAATGAGGGGGCAGGCCATGGCTCGGCTCACGCTGTCGGCGGCGAGTGGGTTTTCTATCAATCCTCGGCCGATTTCGCGGGTGGTTCAGCGGTCAGTCGCCGCAACGGTCTCACCGTGTTTGCCGGAACCAGTCTCTCGTCGGGTGAAGGTTCGTTGCTGCTTCCCGCAAAGTGGAGCACTAGTGACATCGGCAACGGTTGCACGTTTGCGATGAGCACGATCAGCGGCTTCGACTTCCGCTCTGGCTCGCCGCTCACCGGCGACGAAGCGCGCACCGCCGCCGAGGTGGTGCTTGGTAGCGCGCTTCCTCGAAGTATGAGGAGTCTCGGTTTCGTAGTCGATACGGTCGTCTTGCTTTATCCGCGCACGATCGACCCGTTCGTTCCGAACAACGCGGAATACCTCGTGTTGCTCAATGTGGTTAAGGGAACGCTCTGATTGCTCAGGGGCCGAAGCTCAGGCCAACGTAAGGTCCCAGAAACCACTGCGTACCATTCGCGAGGTCATAGGACGGCGTGGCTTGATTCAAGGGGCGAGTTTTTTCGTCCTTGAACAGCACGGTATCGTTGCGCGCTTTGCTCCTCGCGCTGTCGCTCGCAGTTTCGAACCAGCTGAGCACGCCGATCGATAGGCCGAGGGTGCGCCCGAGCATTATCGACGCGCCGGCTTCGAGCGAGAGCATGGGAGAGAAGTAGTCGATGCCAGATTCGGCGTTATGGCTGGAAAAGCCGTCGGGCGTGCTGGTTTCGCGCTCGAACGCGAGGTTTCGATACACAAGGCCCGGGCCCGCCGCGAACGTGAAGCGCACGAGCGGGAGATTGTACCAGAGCCGGCCGCGAATCGCCGCGCCGCCACCGAAGCGCCCGATCGTGAACTTTTCGTTGCGCGCGGGTGTGGCCACGATGGGGTTGATGTCCGAGCCATGCACGCCGTCGAAGGTGGCGCTCGGCTCCTCCACTTGCGCGGAGCCCATCAGCGCGAGCTCGAGACCAAGCGGCTCGAACAGCCAACCGATGTAGCCGCTGAGCCCTGCACCGAGCGGCGCCTGCGGCGAGCAGCTAGTGGCGCCGGTGGTGTCGCAAGCGTCCTCGAACGTGGTGCCGGCGCCCCCCGGTTGGAACGCACCGAACAAGTGAACGCCTCCATAAAGGCCGTCCAGGCTGCGCCCGACCACGGTCGTGGCCGCGGTCTCGGTGACGTCGACCACGCTCTGGCGAAGTGACACCGTTTCAGCGTGCACCTGCCCGGCCTCCACCTCGACCGAGGCCTCGTAGGGTTCGTAACCCGGACGGGTGACACGTAACTGATGGCGCCCTGCGGACACCGTGCCGCGGTAGCTGCCCTGGCCCATTTCGACGCCGTCGATATAGATCGCGCCCTGCTCGTCACCGACCCGCACACTGAGCTCGCCCGTGCTACCGGGCACCGCCGGAGGCGCGCCAGCGACTGGCGGCGTGGCCAGCGGTGCGCTCGGTGGAGTCGGCATGGTGCTGGGCGTGGCAGTGGGGGGACCGGGTAAGTTTTGGGCGCGGACCACTGGCACCGCGGTGCCCATACCCAGGAGGCTCAGCGCACAAGCCGAAAGGGCGCGGAACAGGACGTACGAGCGCATGATAGAGGGTGAGTAGGGCATTGGTCCGGGCCGCCGTAAAGGGGCAATGTCGCGCAGGCCGAGCGCCTCGGTTGCGCTCTCGGCCGGTGCTGTCGAGAGCCCGGTTTTGTTGCGCCGCCGCGCGGCTGAACGCATAACTCAGCCCTCATGGCTTCTCCCATCGACTCGGCGGCGAACGTTCGTGTAGCGCGACACTTGCGCGAGGTCAGGTACGAGATTCGCGGTCCGCTAGCTCGTCGCGCCCAAGAGCTCGAGCGGGAGGGCTACGAAATCATCAAGCTGAACATCGGAAACCCCGCGCTGTTCGGCTTTCGTACGCCCGAAACCATGCGCCGCGCCATGATCGAGAACTTGGCGGAAGCGGAAGGCTATTGCCACCAAAAGGGTATTTTCCCGGCGCGCGAAGCGGTGGTGATGGATACCCAGACCCAGGGCATTTCAGGTGTCACCACCGATGACGTGTTCATGGGCAACGGCGTGTCCGAGCTCATTCTGATGACGATGGAAGCGCTCCTGGAGCCCGGAGACGAGGTCATCCTACCGTCACCCGACTACCCGCTGTGGTCCGCGGCGGTCGTGCTCGCGAAGGGCACGCCGGTCTACTACTCGTGCCGCGCGGAGTCCGGCTTCATTCCGGATCCCGAAGAGGTGCGGCAGCTGGTGACACCGCGCACCAAGGCCCTGGTGCTGATTAACCCGAACAACCCGACCGGCGCGGTTTATCCGCGCGAAATCGTGGAGGCGCTGGTGCGCATCGCGGAGGAGAAGAAGCTCGTGCTGCTCTCCGACGAGATCTACAATCGCATTCTTTACGATGGCGCGAAGCACGTGCCGGTGGCGACGCTGTGCCACGACACGCTGTGCGGGACGTTCGGCGGCCTTTCCAAGGTGTATCGCGCGTGCGGGTTTCGCACTGGCTGGCTATTTTTCAGCGGGCGCAAATCGCACGCGAACGACTATTTGAGCTCGCTCGAGCTGCTCGCCTCGCTCCGGCTTTGCGCCAACGTGCCGGGGCAGTGGGCGGTGCAAACCGCGCTCGGCGGCGTACAGAGCATTTACGACCTCACCGCGCCGACCGGGCGGCTTGGCCGGCAGCGTCAGGCGGTGATCGACGGGGTGGCGAAGTCGCGCTTTCTGACTGTGGAAAAGCCGATGGGCGCGCTGTATGCGTTCGTGCGCGCGCGCCGCGACGTGCTGCCGACCTTCGACGATGCCAAGTTCGCGATGGCGCTGCTCGAGCAGAAGCACGTGCTGCTCGTGCCGGGGTCGTCCTTCAACGTCGACTATCGGGACCACTTCCGCCTGGTGTTCTTGGCCGAGGAAGAGAGCTTGCACACGGTGTTCACGCGCGTCGAAGAGCTGCTCTCGGATTGGAAATAGCGGCGCGTTCCCGAGGTGCGCAGGCGCGGCTGCTTTGGCGGAGCGCGGGGTGTTCGGGACCTAGAGCCGCGCAGGGCCGCGGAGCGCGCCCGTTTCTGTGGTGCGGCCCCCAAAAACCGACTCTGACTTTTAGCTCTGCTTCGGAGCGAGGCCGACTGCGACGAGCCATTCCGGAGTGGGCGCAAGCAGGCGGCGCGCTTTGAGGTCGAATAGCGCGCAGAGAAAGCGGCCTTCGCAGCACAGTTCACCGGCTTCGTCGCGCATTTCTTGGGCCACGGTGCCGACCTTGCCTTCGTAGCTTTCGACCCAAGTGCGAATCAGGATCTGCTGTCGATTCTTGATCTCGCGTTTGAAGCGAAGCGTGACTTCGAGCACGGTCGGGCCTTGCTGGAGCTCGCGAATGCGATCGAGGCCGAAGCCGTTTCCGGTAATCCAGTCCCAACGCGCGGCCTCGAACAGGTCGAGATAGGTAGCATTGTTGACGTGGCCGAACGTGTCGAGGTGACGTTCGATGATCAAGACCCGGTATTCGTGAATCGGGGAGAGCACGGCTCGGTTTGGCCACGCGCCTCGGTCGGCGTCAAGCGCGACTGGGGCGCCCTTGTCGAGCCCTAGTTCGCACGAGGCGATACGCCTCGCGATTCGCTGAGAATCCAGAATGCAGAGCGCTCATGAACGCACTACGCTTGAGCATGCCGCGGGCACGACCGAAGCTGATGTCGACTGGGCAGATCGAAGTCGAGGGTATGCTCTACCGCGTGGTGGAGTCGAAGATGGACGCGCACTGCTCGGTGGTGCGCGAGGCCGACGGCGCGGTGATGGGCAGCTTCAAGCTGGATCCTTTGGTCCACCCCGACCAGAGTGCGTTGCTGCCGGGCGCTCTCGATCCGGAGCTCGTGCTGTCAATCGCGGAGTTGCTCGGCAGCCCGCGAGGTCTTCTGCCGCTTCAGTAGACGAAGACGATGAGGGTGACCGAGACGGAAGGTGAGCGAGCGATGAGTCGGTTTTTTTTCGCGTTGCTGGCCGCGCTGGCGGCTTGGGGTTGTGCGCGTTCGTCGCAGCCGTCGCCGCGCGGTGCGGAGCCGCAGCTGCCCGGGAAAAAGTTGGAAAGCGCTGCAGTTGCGGCAGCGCCGCCGAGCGCGCGATCGAGCGCGGTGAAGCCCGATGCTGGAATACCGCTCGAGCGCGTTCGCCTGCCCAAAGGGTTTCGTATCGCGGCCTACGCGACCGAGGTCGAAAATGCTCGTTCGCTCGCGCTCTCCCCGGCGCAGACGCTGTTCGTGGGCACGCGCGAGAACGACAAGGTGTTCGCCATTCCGAACGCGGACAAGGACGCGACCGGCGATCGAGTGCTGGTGATCGCGGAAGGGCTCGATACGCCGAACGGTGTCGCGTTTCACGCGGGCGCGTTGTACGTGGCGGAGCAGCATCGCGTGCTGCGCTTCGACGACATCGAGGCACACCTCGAGCATCCGCCAAAGCCGGTGGTGTTGAACGACAGCTTTCCACACGACAACTCGCATGGCTGGAAGTTCATTGCGATTGGTCCGGATCAGCGGCTGTACGTGCCGGTGGGCGCGCCGTGTAACATCTGTGAGAGCGAGGATCCGCGCTATGCGTCGATCACGCGGATGGCGCTCGACGGCACTGGAGCAGAGGTATTTGCGCGCGGGGTGCGTAACACGGTGGGCTTCGATTTCCACCCCGACACACGGGAACTTTGGTTCACCGAGAATGGGCGGGATCGGATGGGCGATGACGTGCCGCCCGACGAGCTCAACCGCGCCGCAAAGGCCGGGCAGCACTACGGCTATCCATATTGCCACGGACAGGGTATTCGCGATCCGGAGTTCGGCGAGAAGCGGAGCTGCGCCGAAACCGTGGCGCCAGTCGCGCTGCTCGGTCCGCACGTGGCTGCCCTCGGGATGCGGTTTTATACCGGCAACATGTTTCCGGCCGAGTATCGAAAGCAACTTTTCATCGCGGAACACGGATCTTGGAACCGCAGTAAAAAGAGCGGCTATCGCGTCACCTGGGTGCGCCTTGCCGGTGAACGCGCGCTTTCCTACGAGCCGTTCGCCGACGGCTTCATGAGCGACGAGAAGGCGTGGGGACGGCCGGTCGATGTATTGGTCATGCCGGATGGCGCGTTGCTCGTCTCGGACGACGAAGCCAACGCCATTTATAGAATTAGCTACGGTCCGGGCTAGCCGAAGCGGCGGTTTTGCCGTCGGCACGAAGTCTGCTGGGGACGCTCCCTGTCATGATCTCGCGGGAGCTGGATACGAGTTTCTCTGACGCGGCAGCGATGGAAGATTGTTTGCGTTGCTCGCTCGCCTGCCAGCTCGCGTGCATTGCGTACGTCGACGAGAGGCTGAAAAATCTGCCGAATGAGCCGGTCGCCGGCGTCATCCGTGCCTGCCTCGGCTGCCTGGACGCCTGCATGCTGCTCGGCTCGACCAGCGTGCTGAACCGCGCGACCTCGAGCCAACTCGTGCCGTACCTGCTAAATTGTATCGACGCTTGTGCCACGTGCGAGGCGGAATGCCGCGAGGTCGATCGGGGCGACCTCCTGGTTCGGCGCTGTGGCATCGCGTGCAAAGAGCTACGCGAGAGGTGCAAGCACCTGGTCGAACAGAAACGGCTGGCCTCGGCCAGCGCCGACAGCGTGTGAGTTTTCTTGCTTTCGAGCCGGTTACGCCTTCTTCCGGGTCGCCTTGCGAGCGGGACGCTTTTTGGCGGAACTGGCCACTCGCTTGGCCTTCGGCGGCGCGGCCTTCGGTGGACGGCTCGGCGCGCTCGAGAGCCCGGCGGCTAGCGACTTGGGCGCGATCGCGAGGAAGCTCTCGCGAAGCCAAGCCTTGACCTCGGCCATGGGTAATTCGCTGGCCGCGCTCACCCGTGCCGTGACCCAGCCGCTCTTGCCAAGGCCATAGTGCGTGGGTTCCGCAAACGGATGTGCCAACGCCTGCTTGCGCGACTCGGGCAGCTTGACCGAGACCGAAAGACCATCGCCGTCGGCGTACAAAAAGAGGAATGTTTTGCCCTTCACCTTGAACGCGCTGTGGCCCCAGGGGTGGTCCTCGGTGACTTCGGGATAGCTTGCTGCGAGCTTGGCGATAGCGGCCTCCGCGCGCGCGATATCCGGCTTTGGTTTCGTGTATTTGACTGCCATGCAGAGCGAGTCTCGCTCCACGCGCGTGGGTTCGGAAGCCCAATCGTGTGACCCGCCAAAGCGTGCAGTGCTAAATTGCCTCGGATGTCACTGGGACGGGTCGGCTTTTGGGTTGGCTTTGCGACCGCGGTTTGCGTGGGCTGCGGTGCTGCAGAGCGAAACGCTTCCGAGGGAACGGGAGGTGCGCCGAACACCGGCGGCGTTCCGCCAGGCAGCGGCGGCGCTCCGCTCGCCGGCGCGATGTCTCGCGGTGGTACTTCCACCGGCGGCTTCGCTTTCGGCGGCGGTTGGACCGGCGGCGTCACTGCCGGCGGCAACGCGAGCGGTGGCGTCACTGCCGGCGGCAGTCGGACGGGTGGTGTCACCGCGGGCGGCGCGATAACCAGCGGCGGCGCGACCGGCGGCAAGAACACGGGCGGCATCGTCGACGGCGGAAGCACTTCTGGCGGCGCCGGTGGCACGCGTCAAACTGGTGGCGCGAGCGGCAGCGCAGGCACGGTGGCCGGAGGCGCGGGCGGTGAAGCGGGCGGTCCCGGCGTCGCGTGCGGCGAGTACCGCGCGTGCGGGTGTGGCTGCTGCGTCGGTGGTCCGGCGCCGCAGGTACGTTGTTATTACCCCGAAGCCGGCGACGACTTGGACCAACTGATCGCGGAAGACCAGGCTGCTGCGCAGAATCCGAATTGCGCGCAGGCCGGCTGCAGTGCCGGCATCCGCCATGCTTGTTGCGTTCGCGGTGCGGGCGACCCCGGAAGTACGGGAACGTATACCGCACTCTATACGCCCACCGCAGTCGATCGAATTGCGGTCATGAAACAGGGCACCAACGGTCACTGTGCGCGAGTCGGCATCGTCACGCCGAGCAGCAGCAGTACGAACCGCACCTATACGTCGCTCGAGCTCCCGGTACCCGCGGCGCCCACGCTGGCCTGGGGCTTCGAATCGGCTAGCGACGCGCTTTGCAGCATGAGTGCGATCCCGCCGAGCGCTATCGGCGCGATCGGTTCGCTGAAGCTGCGCGCCGTGGGTGACGCCTGCGTGATCGACATTCACCTGACCGCGTTCTTCGATCGCAACGGCGGCATCGAGGGAGTCGATTTCGACGCCGATGGCATCCCGCTCAGCGGGCTGGGTGCCGGCCAGTGCCATTGAAGCGAACGGCGCGACTTCCACGTGGAAGCCGCGCCGTTTTCGGCTAGAGGGCGGCGGTGGCTAGGGGCATTCGCCGGTCGCATTCACCGACGTGCCTGCGCGCGCAGCCTCGCATGCGTTGCCGTACGTCTTGCCGTCGCAGCCGCACACCGGGTCATAGTTCGCGAGGCAGCCCTCGGGCTTGACCGCGCAGACACCCAGTTGATCGAACTGGCCGCACTCAGCCGCATACGCGCAATAAAGACCGCTCCCGCACTGGATGCCTTTGAGCCCACCGCACGCGGTTCCGGGCTGGCCCGTGTCGCAAGCACCGGCGTAGCTCACCGACACTCCGGCCCGGGCGGCTTCGCAAGGGTTCGAATAGCTTACACCGTTGCAGCCGCAGACCGGATTGAGTTCTTTGGTGCAACTGGTCGGGGGCTTCGCGCAAACACCGGTACTCTGCGCACTGCCGCAGCGATCTTCCAGCGTGAACGCGCAGTACTCACCGGCACTACAGGTGCTGTCGGTGGCTCCGCGACAAACTCTCATCCCGCAATCGACTGGCGCCGTCACGGAGACGTCCGCCGCCGTTGCGGCGCAGACATTGGCGTAGGTCTCGCCGTCGCAGCCGCACGCTGGCTGCCAATCCAGAGCGCACGTTTCGGGTAGCTTCACGCATTTGCCCGGAGCGTCGGCCGCACCGCAATGGGCTTCGGATTCGTATCGGCAATACGCGCCCTTTTCGCAGGCTAGCCCCCGGTCGCCGCCACAGGAACCCCCGGTCGAAACTTCGCAGGCACCAGTGGCCTTCAAGGACACCGAGTTCCGAGCCGCGACGCAATCATTGCTGTAGGTTTTGCCATCGCAGCCGCAAACGGGGTCGACGTCGGTCGTACAAATCTCCGGGATCTTGGTGCACACGCCCGGTGCGTCGAACGCGCCGCACGCGGCGCTCACGGGCAGCGCGCAATACTCTCCGGCCGCACACGTCCCGCCGCTCAAGCTGCCACAACTGACCGGCCTCGTGCACTCGCCCTCCTTCGACACCGATACGCCCTGCAGCGCGGCCTCGCAGCTGTTGTCGTAGGTCTTGCCGTCGCAACCGCAAACCGGTTTGAGGATGGCGTCACACGCCATCGGAATCGGCTGGCAGACGCCGGTTTGATCGGCAGCGCCGCACTGAGCGTCAGGCGGGTAGCTACAGAATTCACCCCTTCCGCACGGAGTGGGATTGAGGCCGCCGCACACGGTGTTCCCAACACTGCCGCCGGTTGCCGCGCTACCGCCGGTCCCTTTGCGCCCACCCGTGTTCGCAACACCGCCGGTGTTGCCTTGCTTGCCCCCCGTGCTCTCGGCGCCGCCAGTGCTCGAACAGTGCTCGCTTTCGCTGCCCTTGGCGCAATCGTCGCCAATCACTGCTGCGTCACAGCCCTTGGCGCCCAGTTCCAGGGGCGCGAGTAGCAGCACTGGTAACAGAAAGCCCCATGCCCGGCCGCGGGAGTGGCCACGGCGCCCCGTCTTGCCGTGTTTCGAATCACTCGACTCCAACAGCTCACCCTTGTCCTTGGTCATCGTCGTGCCTCCAGTGTGCGCTCGCGGCGTGGTCTAACGCTGCGAGCAAGTTCGTTTGCTATTGCGCGCCCCGCTGCGCGCCGAGTTCGTTTGCTTTTCGTAACGCGCGTTCACGCTCTCGCGCGAGCAGCCCATTCGGAAAGCGACGTCGGTGTTCGCTCAGCAGAGCGAGCGCGCGCTGCGAGTCGCCTGCGCGCAGCGCGGCGAGCGCGCCGTCGACCAACGCCGTTTCCTCACGCAGCGTGGTCGGCTCATTCGCGACCGCAGGCAGCGCCGGTGCCGCCCGTTGGTCGTCGCTCGCAAAGCCCGCGGTCGACGCTGCGGTCGGCGTCTGCGCCGGCAGGGCAACGCTGGGCGCGGCTGCGCGGGAGGGCGCTTCTTCGGCCGCGTTCGTTCGTGCGGCGGACGGAGCGCGCGAAGCTCCGCCTGCGGTTGCCGCGACGGGCGCGGGCGCCTTCGGTTGCGCGCTTTCACGCGCAAGAGCGCCCTCCGACGGCGAGGGCACGGCTTCAACCGCCCCGGACTCGCCGGGCGGGGCGAGCGTGCGGTCCGCGGTCGTCGCCGCGCGTGTCGCGTGCGTTGCGCGCGCGTTCGACGCGACTCGTGCGTCACCCGCGCCGCTCGCCGGCGGCCCGACGGCAACCGAGCGCTGCTGCGCGATCCACAGCGGCCCGGCCATTACCGTCGCCGACACCACCACCACCGCGCCCACCTTCAACGCCAGCGACACCGCGCCTGCCTGGCTCGCCATTTTACCCGCCGCGCCCAACGCCGCGGCTCCCTGCGCCACGCCGGGCGCGGCACCTGCCGCCGCAGCCGACGAGCTCACCAGCGCCTGACTTGCGGCCAACCCAAGAGCCGAAAGTCGGGCGCGTAGCCGCGCGCTGTCGCGCTCGCTCGGCAAGTCGTCTCGAAGCGCGTCAATCAGCAGGTCGAATTCGGGATCGGATTTCATGGCGCGATCCTTTCGCGATCCGACAAGCGCGCTACTTCGCCGGCGAAAGCCTGGCGCGCAGCGCGCAAGCGGGAGTACACGGTGTTGAGCGGAATGCCGAGCACCTGCGCGATTTCAGGCGCCGACATTTGCTCGATGTGCGCGAGCACGAACACCTCGCGCTTCTCGTCAGCGAGCGCTTCGAGCGCGCGACGCGCGAGCAGCAGCCGCTGGTTGGAGGCCAAGGTCGCTTCGGCGTCGGCCTGGGGTGCCAGCGGTTCGTCGCTGCCGAGTGGCGTGCCCGATTTCTCGGCGTCACGGCGCGAGCGCTCGCGCGCTTTGCGTGCGACGCGCAGCGCAATCGCGTAGAGCCAAGTAGAGAGCGCCACCTGACCGTCGAACTCGGCCAGGCGTCGCTGCACCACGATGAAAACGTCCTGTAGCGCGTCGTCGAGCTGCGCCTCGCGCACACCCAAGCTGCGCAGACAACGCCAGACGTAGCGGTAGTGCGCTTCGTAGACTTGCTTTACGTCGAACACTGGCGAGACTGGCTCTCGCTTTGCATCGGGCTCCGGCAGAGCGCGACGCTTCAGTGTTCCCGCGGACATGACAGTTCATCCCGCGAGCGCGCTCGTTCCGTCAGTGGAAGCGCGGTCCCAACCGAAGAAACAGCGAAAAATCAAACCGTGACGCTGTAAAAATCGGCCCATGATTCAGGAATTCGAAGGTCGGGCGCAGCAGGTTCCAGCGCGCCTCTGCCGCGATTCCAAGCCACCAATGCTGAGTCCGCAGCGGTTCGAAGCCAATTTCCAGCGCGGGCCCGGCAGCCCAAGCATGACCTGGCCGCCGACCCGGTCCGAGTCCGTCCGCATCGAGTCGGAAAGCCGCTGCGCCGAGGCCCGCTTCCCAACGTGAATTCGCGCGATAGCGGCCCAGCGCTTGGCCCCCGAAGGCGTCGACCACTAACCCGCGACCGGCAGCGTCTTGCTCGCTTCGGCGCGCGAGGTAGCGCGCCGCGAGCGAAGCCCCGAACCGCTGTTTCCACAGCGCCTCACCGAACAACTCGAGTCCGAGAGCTGCGCCTGGCAAGAGGCCCGACTCGAGCCCTGCCCCGGCCGCCGCGCGAAGCTCGACGTCACTCGGCCCTTTGCGATCGGTCGCTGCGGGCACTGGCACCTGCGTGGTGACCGGCTTCGCGCTCCGTGCGGGCGGCCGCGGCGGACCATGCGAAAGCGTCAGCGCCACGGTGACGACGACGGCCGCGCGAAGCAATTCACGGCAGTCAACGTCGTGAAGCTCGCGCGCCTCATCGTTCACGCTCATGCGAAGGACGTAGCCGGAGCTCTCTTTCGCGATATCGAGCGCGACGTTGGGCATGGAAAGGCCACCGCCCAGGCGCTGCATCACCTCGCTCTCGAACTCTTCGCGCGAGCCGCAGCCCGCGGGCACGCTGACGTTCGAGGCCGCGAAACACAGCGCCGTCGAGAGCAGAACACCGACGAAAGCAGCGCCGCAGCCCAACCTTCGCAGGCGGGTGCGGATGCTGCGCAGGCTCACTCTCCTCGATCGTCGCAGGTCCCTCAACGCGCTCAGTCTTTGCCCGAACCGGCTACTCTGACAAGCCCGAGCTCTCACGCGGAGCGCGTCGCGGCTCCGGCGCGACCCAGGTCGCGAGCCAAAATTCCCGATCATGAAGCGAGCGCTGCGCCAGCGCTTGCCTCGGCGACCAAGGTCTGATTTGGCTACGCCTTCCGTGGAAGCCGGCACGACCCAAAGCGCAGAGGTGGCGCAAGAACCTTCTCCGTCGAACGACCCCGGCGCCTGGCGACGTCTGGCGCTGTTCGTGGCCATGGCGCTGTTCGGTTTGGCGGTGGTGGTACTGGCGAGCCGCAGCGCGCCGCCGCCGTCCCGTCGCCCGTTCGACGAGAAGACCGTGAAGCGCTTGCGCGCGACGCGACCGGACTGGGTGCTGATCGGCAACTCGCTGGTCAACACGCGCTTTCACGAGCGCACGCTGAACCAGCTGCTCGCGCCCAAGCGCGTAAGCGTGCTGGGTGTCAGCGGCTCCAAGTCGGCGGTGTGGTACCTGACGCTGAAAAACCAGGTGCTCCCGGTCACGCGCCCGCGCCGCGTGCTCATCTTCTTCTACGGCTACGAGCTCACCAGTCCACGCCAGCGCGCGCTCGGTGCGGAGCACTTTCAAGTCGACCGCGTCTCACTCGACGACGAGCCGGTGGTGGAAAAGAAGCTCGCGCCGCCGCTGGATGGGCCGATCGCGCTCTTGGGCTGGGAGCTCGGCCGGCTCGCGCCGGTCGAGCGGCTGCACCGCTACGTGGCCGAACCGCTCGATGAGTTCGCGACGCGCGTTTCGGAACTGCTCGCGCCCGATCCGGATCGCGCCCGCCGCAAGCGCGAGCTGAACGAGGTATTCGCGCTCGGAAATCTGCGCAGCGTGCCGGCCGCGCCCCAGCAGCTCAGCTTGGAGGCCACCGGCGACTTCTCGAGGGACGTCGAGAGTTCGCTTTTGCCAGACATCATCGAGGTCGCCAAGAACGCCTCGGTGCCGCTCACCTTCATCCGCATCCGCACTCGCGAGCTGGCCGAAGGGGGCACGCTCGACGCCGGCGAGCAGCGCTACCTGAAAGAGCTCGAACGCTATCTCCACGCGCATGGCGCGAAGTACGTGGACATGGCGAACGAGACTTGGGAGAGCATCGACCTGTACGGCGAAGGCCACCATATTTCCCGGCGCTACACGCAGCGCTACACCCGGCTGTTCGTGCAGCACATGGCAAGGGTGTTCGAGTGAGGCGATTCGGCCCCCGACCATGATTTTTCACAGCCTCGACTTCGCCGTTTTCCTCAGCGTCTTTCTGTGTGCGTATTGGCTCTTGCCGCACCGCGCGCAGAACGCGCTGTTGCTAGTCGGCAGCTACTTTTTCTACGGCTACGTCCACCCCTGGTTTCTGATCCTGCTCTTCGGCTCGTGCGTCGCCGATTACCTGTACGCGCTCGGCATGCAGCGCTTCACGGCGAAGAAGCGGCTCTTGCTCGTGTGCAGCCTGTGCACGAACCTCGGGCTGCTCTGCTTCTTCAAGTACTTCAACTTCTTCGTGGACAACGTGCTCTGGCTCGGTGCGCACCTGGGCGTCACGCTGCACCGCCCGACCCTGCGCGTGCTGCTCCCCGTCGGCATTTCGTTCTACACGTTTCAAAGCCTCAGCTACACCATCGACGTGTACCGCGGGCGTCTGCAGGCGCGCCGCAATTTCCTGGATTTCGCCACCTTCCTGGCGCTGTTTCCACAGCTGGTCGCGGGCCCGATCGAGCGCGCCACGCACGTGCTGCCGCAAGTCGAGCGCCCGCGCCATTTCGACCCAGAGCAGGCTCGCACGGGCCTGCTCTTGATGTGTTGGGGGCTGTTCAAGAAGCTCGTGATTGCCGACAACGTGGCGGTGATCGCGGACAAGGTGTTCTTGCTCTCCGCGCCGAGCTTCACCTTGGTGTGGGTCGGCACGCTGGCGTTCGCAGTGCAAATCTACGCCGATTTTTCGGCGTACAGTGACATCGCGCGCGGCACTGCGCCGCTCATCGGCTTCGACCTGATGCGCAATTTCGACCACCCCTACCTGGCCGAGACGCCGAGTGAATTCTGGCGACGCTGGCACATCTCGCTCTCCAGCTGGTTTCGCGACTACGTGTACATCCCGCTCGGCGGCAACCGCGGCACCCCGTTGCGGACCTCATTCAATCTCTTTCTCACCTTCCTGCTCTCCGGGTTTTGGCACGGCGCGAGCTGGAATTTCGTGATGTGGGGGGCTTATCACGGCGTTCTTCTGATCTTGCAGCGCGTGCTCAATCACTTCTTTCCGGTGCTGTTCAGCGCGCGCTGGCTGCGACCGCTGCGCATCGCCTTTCTGTTCGCGCTCGTGAACGTCGGCTGGCTCATGTTCCGCGAGACCGACGTGCGCCAACTGCTCCACGATCTCACGCTGCGACCAGGCAGCGACAGCCAGGCCGAGTGGATGGCCGCGGGCCAGTTCTTGGGCCTGATCCTGCTCTACGGTTCGCCGCTCATCGTCGACTCGCTGTTTTACCTCACGGGCGTCTATCAACGCGCGCGCAACACCACCTACTGGGCGGTCGCGCAAGGCGCGCTGGCCATGACGCTGATCGTCGGGACGGCGTTCTTCTACAGCGAAGTTCCCGGCGACTTCATCTACTTCCAGTTCTGAGCACGGCGAATCTCGGGCACTCCGAGCACGCGCACGCCGCTGCTCGGATTTTCCACCGCATGCACCAGCGCAGCTTGCATTGCGCTGAGCGTGACCAAACCCAAGCGCTGGCTGCCCGCGCGCAGAGCCGGGATCAAGCTGGCGAGCCAATAGATGGGCAGCAGCGCGAGCGGCCAACGGTGACCCGGGCCCAGCACGTACCAGGGCCGAAGCACGGTGGCGGCGAGACCGCGCGCGCGAATCTGCGCTTCCGCTTCCGCTCGCGCCTCGACGTAGGCGCGCATCACGGGCGCCGGCTGCGCCACGCTGACGTATACGAAATGCCGAATTGCGGCTGAGCCGGCCGCGACCAGCGCTTGCTCGGCCGACGCCAAATCGACGCTACGAAAGAGCGCCGCTTTGCGTGGACTGGGGTGCGCTACACCGACCAAATGCACGAACGTGTCGCAATCGGTGACCGCGCCTTGGTAACTTCGCGCGTCCAGCGCATCGCCGAGCACCGTTTCGACGCCGGCCGGCAACCCCGTCTCCGACCCGGGTCGCGCTAGCGCCCGCACCGCGTGCCCGCGCGCGACCAGCGTCGCCGCGAGCCGCCGCCCGAGGTACCCGGTGCCGCCGGTAAGAAAGACGCGGCGTGGAGCAGCGAGCGCGGTCGGGGTCACCCGCTGGATACGCGCGAGCGGTCAAAACGGATCGCCGTCGCGCGTGCCCTCAGTCTCGAAGCCCTGCCAGAAACTCCCCCACCGCGCCCACGCCGCCCTCGTCGAGCAGCCGCAAGCTCTCCGAGCCGACCACCGCGATGTCCGCTTTGCCGATCAGAAAATCCACGTCGGCGCGCGATTTCAGCCCGAAGCCCACCGCGAGGGGCAGGTCGGTCGCGCGCCGGCAGCGCGCCAAATACTGCTCGAGTTCGTCGCCGAACTCGGTATTGCTGCCGGTAACGCCCTTGCGCGCGACAGCGTAGACGAAGCCATCGCCCGCGCGGCCCAAGCTCGCCAGGCGGGCGTCACTGGTGCGCGGCGAGAAAATGAAAATCGGTGACAGCCCGCTCGCGCGCATGCAGGCGACGTATTCCTCGCCCTCCTCCGGCGGGCAGTCCGGCACGATTGCGCCCGTCAACCCGGCGTCGCGCGAGTCCGCCACGAACTGCCGCACGCCGCGCTTGAACAAGATGTTGTAGTAACTCATGAACAAGAACGGAATCGAGTAGCGCTTGGTGACCTCGCGCGCGAAGGAGAAGCAACGCTCGACCGTGATGCCGGCTTTGAGCGCCGCCTGGTTGGCGTGCAAAATCACCGGACCGTCGGCGATCGGCTCCGAAAATGGAATCTGTAACTCCATCAAGTCCACGCCCGCGCGCACCATGGTGTCGACCAGCTCGAGGCTCTTCTCGAGATTCGGGTAGCCCACCACGATGTGGGTCATGAGCAGGATTTTGCGCTGTTTTTTGCGCTCTTTCAGACTTTCAAGTAGCTGCATAGCGTGCGGCCTTGGCTTTGATGAACTCTTTCCAAGCGGGGTCGTCGAACGCGTCGGCGATGGTGAAAATGTCTTTGTCGCCGCGCCCGGATTGGTTGATGAGCACGATCTGGTCGCGGCTCAGGCCGCCGACTTCTTTGAACGCCTGCGCGAAGGCGTGCGACGACTCCAGCGCGGGGATGAGCCCTTCCTTGCGAACGGTGAGCGAAAGGGCGTCGACCACCTCGCGGTCGGTCGCCGCTTCGAAACGTACGCGACCGCTCTCCTTGTAGTGCGCGAGAATCGGCGACACGCCCACGTAGTCGAGCCCAGCCGCGACGCTGTGGGTGTCTCGCATTTGGCCATCGTCGTCTTGCAAGAAATAGGTGCGGTAGCCCTGCGCGACGCCGACCGAAGCGTCCTTGCCGGAAAGGCGTGCGGCGTGCGAGCCGCTCTCGAGCCCGTGCCCGCCCGCTTCGACGCCCACTAGCTCGACCTCAGGGTCGCCCAGAAAGCCGCTGAAAATACCCATCGCGTTGGAGCCGCCGCCGACGCAGGCGTACACCCGATTCGGTAAGCGCCCCTCACGCGCGAGCATCTGCTCTTTGGCTTCCTTGCCGACGATCGATTGAAACCAGGACACCATTTCCGGGAACGGGTGCGGCCCGCACGCGGTCCCGAGCACGTAGTGCGTAGTATCCATATTGGTGACCCAGTCGCGGAAGGCCTCGTTAATCGCGTCCTTCAGCGTGCGCGAGCCTTCGGTCACGGGCACCACTTTGGCGCCCAGGCGCTCCATCCAGAACACGTTCGGGCGCTGGCGCTCGACGTCGACTTCGCCCATATAAATCGTGCACTCGAAGCCGAACTTGGCGGCCATGGTGGCCGTCGCCACGCCGTGCTGCCCGGCGCCGGTCTCGGCAATGACCCGGCGCTTGCCCATGCGGCGCACGAGCAGGCCCTGGCCCATCACGTTGTTGGCCTTGTGCGCGCCGGTGTGGTTCAGATCCTCGCGCTTCACGTAAATCTTCGCCCCGCCGAAATGTCGGGTCAGATTGTCCGCGAACGTGATCGGCGTCGGGCGACACGAGTACGTGCTCATCAATTGCTCGTACTCACGGAAGAAGCTCGGATCGGCGCGAGCGTCTTCGAACGCGCGCGTCAGCTCCTCGAAGGTTGCCACCAAAATTTCGGGCACGAACGCGCCCCCGAATTGCGAGTAGTAGCCAGGTTTGTCGGTCATGCTGAGCTCATGCTCCACTCGTTCGTGAAACGGGCCTGTCGAGCGCAAAACGCTGAGTGAACAGCACCTGATCGGTGCGGCAGAATAGCTCGGCGAACAGCGCCTTCTCCGCGCCAACGAAGTCCAGCGTGCGCTCGACCTTCAGCACCGCGCTGCCGGGCTCGAGCGACAAGCTCTGGGCGCGCTCGGCGTCCGCAGCCACCAAGCTGAACCGTTGCTCCGTGGACAGCGGGCGCAGCAAATAGCGCTCGCGCGAAAGCTCCGAGAGCGAACGGCCACCGAGCGCGACGCGGTCCAAATTCGGGAAGGCGTCCGGGTCGAAATACATCTCTTCCAACAGCACCGGTACGCCGCCAATGGACCCGCGCCGGGCCACGAAGAACGCCGAACGCCCTGCGAACGGTTGCTTCGCCTCCGAAGGCACGCGCCGGCGTCGGGGCCGACCGAGCAAAACCGTTTCGAGCGGCACCCCGCTTTTCTCGAACGACGCCAAGGTGCCGCCGGCAGAAAACAAATCGACCTCCGGCGGAGACTCGCACACGTAGGTGCCCGAACCACGCCGCCGCTCGATCAGCCGCTCTTCCACCAACACCGAAGTCGCTTGGCGTGCCGTAGGACGCCCCACTTTGAAGCGCGCGCACAGCTCGTGCTCCGAAGGCAACCGGCTACCCGGCGCATAGTGCCCCGCTGCAATCTGCGCCTTCAGGCGCGCCGCAATTTGAGCATACAGGGGCGAGGAATCTGCCAAACCAGCCAATTCATTGCAGTTTGGTCGCAGCTCCCCAAGTTGTCAAGACAACTTATCGTAGGGGCTGGCTCTCACGTGATGCCCTAACGCGACGAACGCGGTGTAGGCTTCGCGCAGAGGTCAGGGCATGCGCCGCTCTCGCGGATGAATTTCCGCTTGAGTAGGCCGTATTGGTACTTGGCCGCGTTCGCCTTCGCCATGTCCGCCGACTCCAATCGCCCACGCATGATCAGCGAGATCACCGACGCGCTGACGCAGCTGCTCGGTCGGGATGTGCGCGTCAAACCGGTCAAGGCCAACGAGCCCACCGATTTATGCGTTCGCTACGTCGACGGTTCGGGCGACCTGGTCTCCGCTTGGACCATTCAGCGCCCGCTCGCCTGGAGCCTAGGCGGCGCGCTGATCATGTTGCCGCGCAACATCGTCGACGAGGCCATTAGCCGCGGCGTCGATGACTCGCAGCTAGCCGAGAACTTTCAGGAAGTGGTCAACGTGCTGGCGACCACGGCCGCCAACGTGCTCAGTCGCCGAGCCGTACTCGAATCGGTCACCACCGACGCCGACACGATGATGCGCACCGTTCGCCAAGTCCGCGCAGGCGGCGGGCGCTTTGCGGTGCTCGACGTCGAAATCGACGGTTATCCCGGCGGGCGCATCGCGGTCGCGCTAGTCAGCGAAGAAGAAGACTGAGCCGCGCCCGGCGCCCGACGCTCAGCCCTTGAGCAGCTCCAGCGCCAGCTGCGGCAGCTGATTCGCCTGCGCGAGCACCGAGGTTCCGGCTTGAGACAAGATCTGATTGCGGCCAAGCTCCGCCGTCTCTTGCGCGACGTCCACGTCGCGAATGCGCGAGTTTGCGGCCGAGAGGTTGAGTCGCATGGTCTGAATCGAGGAAATCGAAACCTCGAGCCGATTCATGGTCGCGCCGTATTTGGCGCGATTGGTCGAGATGATGCCGAGCGCCTGGTCGATGCGTCCGAGCGCCGTGAGCGCGTTGCCGGTGGTCATGCCCGACACGCTGGTCGTCGCGGCGAGCAACGTGGTCAGCCCGAGCCCGCCAAAGGTCAGCGTGATCTGGTCACTGGCCGTGTTGTTGAGGCCGATCTGGAAGGTGATGTCACTCGCGGTCGGCGCAATCAGCTGCCGGCCATTGAATTTGGCCGAACCCTGAATGCGCCCCATTTCCTCCTGCAACGCCTGAAATTCGGTGTTGAGGTAGCCGCGATCGGTGCTGGTCATGCTGCCGTTCGCGCCTTGCATCGCGAGCTCGCGCATGCGCCCGAGGATGTTGTGCATCTCTCCGAGCACCGACTCAGCGGTCTGAGTCATCGACATCGCGTCGTTCGCGTTGCGCTCGGCAACCACGTACGAGCGAATCTGCGTTTTCATACTCTCGCTGATGGCGAGGCCGGCGGCGTCGTCTGCCGCGGTATTGATACGAAAGCCGCTCGACAGCTTCGTAAAGTTCTTGTTCAGCGCCATCTGCGTCTTACCGAGCGCTTTCTGGGTCTCGAGCGAGGAAATGTTGGTTTGAATGTTGATGGCCATGTTCTTACGAGTGCTCCTACGAGCTCGGTACGGGCGCTGAGGCGGGAATTGGGGAACGAGCGTTGCCAGTGAATGCACGCTGCATGCCACGCGAAATCCTCGCCGAAACCCTTACCCAACGCGCGCTTCCCTGCGCCCGACACACTCGTCGACGCGTCAGCCGGTTGACCCCGAGGTGCCAAGATTTTTTCTATTGGGCTGCCTCACGCAGCTCGCGTGCACCAGTGCTTCGCGGCGCGCGGCCACGCGCGCGGCTGCTCGTCCCTTTCGAAATGTACTACTTCGTTGCACCCAACGAGTGTTCAGTCCCGGCGATTCATTAACACCACTCCACGGCTCGCTCCGCGCTAAACTCGCATACGGAGTCGCAACTCGATGCACCTCGCGAGCAAGGCGTGCTGCTGTTTGCTATTCGTCTCGTTGTTTTCGGGCTGCGCTAGCGCGGCGCCCGAGGGAAAGGTGTGCGCGCTACCCGCTGCGCCGAACGAAGCGGTGGGGGGCGTCATTCGCGTCGACGCAGGCGACGCAGATGGGCTGCGCGTGCTCTGGCAAGGGCCGAGCCCCGTCCACAAGCCGAACGCGCCGAGCGCGGCCTGGGCCGCCGCCTCACGCCCGCAACTCGAGGCGTTGTGGAAGCAGCTCGGCCGGCCTGCGCCCGCGCCCGAGGTGGATTTCGTCCGCGATGTCGTGTTCGGGGTCAGCGACGAGGGCGGGATCTGCTCGGGCAAAATTCACGGAGCCGCAATCGAGCCGAGCGGCGTGATCTGGATTCGCGGCATGCCCGCGAACTACGGCTGCGTCGATCGTCCGACGCGCGTCGCGCAGGTCGTGGCGCTGCCGCGCCGGCTGTTGCCGGAGAGCGTCGTCCTGGTTCCGTTCGAGATTCACCGCGCCTACGCCTTTGCAGTGCCCGAGCTTCCGCCGCCTCCAGCGCTCGCTCACTAGCGGCAACTGGCGGCCCGCCTGCGCCGTGCAAAGCTCGCGGTTTCCGCGAGCCTTACATGACGGTGACCCTGCGCCCGATGATCTTCGATGACTACGCTCCCGCCCTCGCGCTCTGGAAAAGGACCGAGGGCATCGGTCTGAACGACTCCGACAGCGAACAGGGTATTCGCACGTTTCTCGAACGAAACCCGGGCTTGAGCGCGGTCGCGCTGAACCAGGCGGGAGCGCTGGTCGGCGCGGTCTTGTGCGGCCACGACAGCCGTCGCGGCTACCTGCACCACCTCGCGGTGGATCGCGCTCATCGCAACCAGGGCATTGCCCGAAAGCTTCTGGCTTGGTGTCTCGAGCGCCTCGCTGCGGAGCGCATTCACAAGTGCAACATCTTCCTTTTTGCCAGCAACACCGCCGGCGCCGCCTTCTGGGAGCATGCCGGATTCGTGGCACGCGACGATCTGCGCATTTTGCAGAAGGTGATCGGCTGATTACGGCTCGAGCGGCAAAAGGTCCGGAGCGACCCAGTTCGCGCGCGCTTCGGCGGACATCAACAGCGACTTGGACCAAAAGCGGAACAGAAACGTGCGCTCCGCGAGCGGGCTCTCGAGCAGCGCCGAAACCCGCTGCTCGAGCGGCACATCGCCGCTGAGCGCGGCCAAAAACGCCGCTATCAGGCGCACGTAAGCGACGGTGATCGTCTCGTGATAGCCGCCGGTGCTGGTGTTCTGCGTGCCGTGCGCGGTGTTCAGCTTGCGGATGCCGAGCCGCAGCGTATCGATCGCCACTGATTCGCCGAGGTGGTGCACGTGCCAGGCGCCCACCGCGAGGTGCGCCGCGTGAGTCCAGCGCTCGCGCGGCAGCGTTCCTGCGAGAAACGCTGCCGCGAGTTCGGCGAGCTCGCTTTCGCCCATGGGTGCGCGTTCGTCAGCCGCGAATCGCTTCCACCGGAGCCACGCGCGCGGCGCGTACGGCCGGGAAGAAGCCGCCAAGCACGCCCATGATGCAACCGCCGAGCAGCGCTATCAAAAGCACCTTCGGGTTCGGATCGAAGCTGAAGGTGATCTCTTGCCAGGTGGCGAAGTTCATCATCGAAATCTTGGTGAAGCTCATCAGCAGCGCGCCCGCGATTCCGAGCAATCCGCCGACGGTCGCGAGCACCACGGCCTCGAACAAGAACGAGAACAAAATCGAGGCTTGTGAGAAGCCGAGCGCGCGAAGCGTGCCGATTTCACGCCTGCGCTGCGCGACCGCAGCATACATCGTGATGATCGCGCCGATGATCGCGCCGAGTGAGAAGAAGAAGGTAATCACCCCGCCAATCATCGACACGAAAATGCTCGTGCCGCTCGACTGGTTCTCGAAGTACTTGGCTTCGCGGAACGCTTCCAGGCCGAGCCGCTTGTCGCTCTCCATGGTGGCCTTGAAGCCGTCGAACTTGAGCGGCGAGTCGAGGCGCACGATCACCGACGAGACCAGGCCTTCGCGCCCGAACGCGCCGCGCATCACGTCGACGTCGACCCAAACCTCCGACTCGAAGCTCGAACCGCCGGCCTCGAACACGCCGACCACCTTCACGGGTCGGTTCTTCTTCAACTCCAGCTGCCCGTTGAGCTCCATGCCCTTGAAATGCCCGACCAGGCCCTTGCCGATGATGACTTCGTTGGTGCCTGGCGTCGGAGGCCGGCCTGCGATCACGTGCGCGTCGGTGCGCACCTTGAGCGAGGCCTCCGGAATGCCTCGGAATTGCACGTTGGCGATTTGCCCGCCGCCGTCGATCTTGTCGAGCGCGAGCACGATCACGACTTCGCCGGCCACCAGCGGCGCGCCGCTGGGGTCCTTCTTCACGCCTGGGGCGGCCTGAATCAAACTCACCGTCGTCGTTTCGATGCTGCTCGCCAGCTCGGTGTCCGAGCCCTTGCGCAGCACGATGGCTTGATCCGCCCGGCCGCCGGCGACCAGGGTCTTCTCGATACCGGCGGAGAGCATGAGCGCGCTGGCCAGCACGAACACCACCAGGCCGATACCGAACGCGGTGGCAAACGTGGTGGTCTTGCGGACGAACAGGCTGCGAACGTTGTAGCTAATCGGAATCATGGTGCAGGCTCCGGGGTAACGAGCGAGCCGTCAACCGACGCGCCGGAGCGCGTCGACCGTCTTGAGTCGAGTGGTGCCGTAGGCGGGCAGCGCGGCGGCGACCGCGCTCAACGCGAGCGCGGCCAGGAACGCGACCAGCGCGGTCTGCGGCTGAATCCGGAAGAACGGGAAGAACGCGCCCATGTTCTCCTCGAGAAAGCGCCCGAGGCCCTTCTCGACGATCGGATAGGCGAGCAAGAGCCCGAGCGCTCCGCCGATCGCGCCGGTGACCAACGATTCACCCAGCACGAACAGCACGATGTGCTTGGGCACGAAGCCGATCGCGCGCAGCGTGCCGTATTCGGTGGTGCGTTCGCGCACGCCCATGGCGATGGTGTTGCCGATGACCAGCGTCATGATCAACAAGATCACGATCGAGACGATGTCGATCGCCTTGAGCACGGCGGACATCATGCCCAGGAACGAGGCCTGCATGGCGCGCTCGCTCATGCACAAGGTCTGCACGTCGCGATCGTCGAACTTGGCGTCCACCGCGCGGCAAATCTCCGCCGAGCGTCCCGGCTCGTTGATGCGCGCGACGACCCAGCCGATCTTGTCCTGACGCGCCGGCGGCAGCGATTCGTTCAGGTACTTCCAATGAAAGTAGAACGTCGAGCGATCGACCGACGCGCGCGTCGCGGTGTAGATGCCGGAGATTTGGAATTGCCAATCACCCGGGTAGATGGTGCCGCGCAGGGTCACGTTTTGCCCCACTTTCCAGCCTAGTTTCTTGGCCAGCGCGTCGCCCACCAGCGCACCGCGCCGGTTCTGCTTCCAGGCCTCGAGCTCGTCCGGCTTGACCTTCACCTCGTCATAGACCTTGAGGACCTCGTCCGGCTCGACCGCGATCGTGCCGAAGAACTCGGTCTCGTGGTTGGGGTCCTTCGCGCCGAACCAGTTGGCGTAGGCAGCGGCGGTGACGCCGGGGATCTGCCGCACCTCTTCGATGTACTTCTTCGGCAGCGGCATGATGAAGGTGACCTTGTGCCGAATGCCGATGCGATCGGTCGCGCTCTGCTCGACCGCGGCGGTCCACGACCAAATCACCGTGCGCAGCAGCACGAAGGTGAGAATGGCCACGGCCACGCCAGCGATGGTGAGCAGCGCGCGGAAGCGGTTGCGGGTGATGTTCTTGACAGCGACGGTTGCGAGGTTCAAGGCACGCTCCTCGGCTCAGACCAGGTTGCCCTTGTCGAGGCGCCGCACGATGCTGGCCCGCTCGGCGGCGGCCGGATCGTGGGTGACCATGACGATCGTCTTGTTGAACTCCTTGTTCAGCCGCTCGAGTAGGTTCAAAATCTCGTTCGCGCTCTCGCGGTCGAGATCACCCGTCGGTTCGTCGGCGACCAGGATCTTCGGGTCAGCCACGATCGCGCGCGCGATCGCCACGCGCTGCTCCTGCCCGCCCGAGAGCTCACGCGGCCGGTGGTTGCCGCGCTGCTCGAGGCCCACCACACGCAGCGCGATTTCGGCGCGTTTTCTACGCTCATCGCTGGGCAATTTGGCCAGCAACAGCGGCAGCTCGACGTTCTCGATGGCCGTGAGCACGGGCATGAGGTTGTAGGTCTGAAACACGAAGCCGATGTTGGCAGCGCGCCACTTCGCGCGTTCGCCCTCGCTCATCGCGCCGACCTCGGCGCCGGCCACGGTGAGCCGCCCGGTGGTCGGTTGATCGAGCCCTGCGATCAAGTTCAAGAGCGTCGACTTGCCGGAGCCGCTCGGGCCCATCAGTGCTTCGAACGCGCCTTCCGGGATCTGCAGATCGATACCCTTCAAGACCTCGAGCTGATCCTTGCCGCGCGCGAAGGACTTGCCCACCTTCTCGAGGCGGATCATCGGAGCACCGTTACCGTTTTCGCTGCGTTCGCTCATTCACTACTCCTGGGTTCGCTCTTTGATCGGTTGGCCATCTGCCAGGCCATCGGGCGGATTTTTCACGATGCGCGTTCCGGGCGTGGGACCGCGGGAAACTTCGAAGCCCGAGCCGAAGGCTGGACCGAGTGTGACCGGTGTCGCGCGCACCTTGCCGTCATCGATCACGTACACGAGCTTGGCGCCGCCCTGACTGACCAAGGCCTCACTCGGAACGATGGTCTTCGGCGGAACCTTGGCCGCCGCGGCGTCCAGCTCACTCGAGAGAAAGCTGACGCGCGCGGACATGTCCGGTAGCACGCCGGTCTTCTCGTCCACGAAGGCGACCTTGACCAGCACGGTCGCCTTGGCGCGGTCGACCTTCGGCGTAATTTCGTGAACTTTTCCGCGGTATCGACGGTCCGGGTAAGCGTCCAGCACGATTTCGGCGGGGCCGCCGACCTTGACCAAGCTGAGCCGCGGTTCGGGCACGTCGGTCTCGATCATCAACGTGCTGAAGTCCGCAATTTCGACGCCGCCCATGTCGACCGCAACCCCCGAGGGTTGCGGTCCGACGAACTCACCGAGCTCGGGCGGGCGGTTGACGACGGTGCCGCTGATCGGCGCGATCACCGTGAAGTTTTTCAGATTCACGCCCAGCGCGCTGACCAGCGCGCCCGAGGCGTTGGCTTCTGCCTTGGCAGCGTTCACTTGCTCCTTCAGCGCGTTGGCGCGCGCGGTCAGGTCGTCCGCCGTGGACTGCGGGCCAACGCCTTCCGCGGCGAGCTTCTTGGCACGCGTGATCTGGTGCTCGAGCTCGATCACGTTGGCCTGCGCGGCCACCGCGCGCGCTCGCGCGGCAGCGGCTTGGCTCGCTGCGCTGGCGATGCTCGCTTTTTGATCCATCGGATCGATCTCGAACAGCACCGTGCCGGCCTTGACCACGTCGCTTTGCTTGACGTGTACGCTGGCCACCTTGCCAGGGACCTTGGCGCTGACCTTGGACACCGACTGGGCCACGACGTAACCCGTGGCGGTGAGCTCGACCGAGGCTTGCGCGGGCGACACCAGGGTGACTTCGGTCACGCTGACCTCGGTCTTGAACAGCTTGGACTCGAGATACGGCTTACCGAACACGTAACCCGCCCCGAGCAGGCCGAGCGCCACCAGCACGCCGAGCGCCGTCTTCAGGGGGCCGCCGCTACCACGCGGCCGACGGGTACGGTCGATGCGGAGCGCGGCGAGATCGTTGGACAAGGTATCGGACATGGGAGGCCCTGCGTTCGAGGGCGAATTCGCTACCACGGCCAGCCCGGGGTGTCTGTCACTTGGCGGGCAAAACCGCCCGCGCAGCAGGCCCACCGCGAGACCGGCGGCTGATCATGGGCCGCCGTGCCCAGTCGCCAAGGGGCGCCGCGCATTTTTCGGGGGGTGCGTGTCCGAAAAGGCGCCCTGAGCAGACTATCGGGGCTCGAAGCGCCGGATCCTCTCGGGCGTCGGGGGGTGCGAGGAGAGGTATTGCAGCCCGTGCTCGAATTCGGCGCCCGATGCTTTTTGCAGTGCCTGCAAAATGTGAGCGAAGTGCTCGGGCGGAATGCCGCAGGCCTTCAGCGTCTCGAGCGCGAAGGTGTCGGCCTCGGTCTCGTGCGCGCGCGAGTAGTGAGCCTGTGTGTACACGGTCGGCAGCGCGACCGAAAGCGTGGTGAGCTGCGAGACGTCGCCCAGGTAAGCCGACGCGAGCAGCACCGCGGTCGAACTTTCGAGCGCCATGCGCAGGGCATGACGACGGTGCACGTGGCCAATTTCATGAGCTAGCACGCTCAAGATCTCGTTGTCGTTCTTGGCGAGCGCCACCAGCTCGTCGGTAACCAGCACCGTGCCGTCGGGCAGAGCGAACGCATTCGGCATGTTCGCACGACGAAAAGTCAACTTCAGGGGCAGGGCCGGATAGAGCCGGGCCATGTGCGAAAAGGCGAGCTGGAGCTGCGCCTTGCGTTCGGTGGAGAGCGCCGAGGGCTTGAGCAACGTATTGTCGAGCACCCCGAGCGTGCCCTGCCCCAGGTCATAAGCCATCGCTTTTGGAACTGATTGCGCGACCCGCTCGGCAAGCAGCGGTATTCCCCAGCGAATGCCGGCGCTGACCAGTACCACCAACACGGCCGCGGCCAACAGTGCGCCGCGCCAATTGGATTCGAGCGCGTGCAGCCGGGCATTGACGCGACCCTTGCCGGCCTTCTGCTCCAGCACCGCGAGCGCGGCTTGGTCATCGGTCTCGCACTTGGCACCATCGGGAAGCGTGAGCGAGCGCGGCGTGCTGCCGAGCGGAGGTGAGACCTCGACGTCGGCGAGCGGGAAGGAGGCCGGCGTTTCGAGCCCCGCGAGGTGGACGACGTTCTGCTCGTCCAGCCGCACGACCACCGCGCGCGAGCGAGTCGTGACGCCATCGTAATATTTCGCGGGAAACTCGATCACGTACCGATCCCCAAGTCGAAGTCGCCCAAGTCACTCAGGCCCTCACCGACCGCGCTACCGCCCTCGTTGAACAGCGCTTCGGCGTGCAGGGGGCCTACCGCGTTCAAGGTCAGGTGCTCGGCCCGATACTTGGCCATTCGGATTTTCGCCCAAGGGATGAGCAGGCCCAGGCTCACCACGATACCGAGCGCGTTGCCAACATAGAGCTTCAACACTTCGCCCCAGCGCTGGTTCGAGGACAGCGCGTGCGGTCCGATGCGGATGCCGCTGTAGAGCAGGTTCGCGTAGCGCGTGCGCAGAAACGCGGTCGGCACCAGCAGGTACAAGTAAAATATCGCAAGCGTGACGCCCGTTAGAAGCGGAGCGGAACCTCGAGGCGCACCTGGACCGGCCTTGGCCGCGAGCACCGCGAACAGGATCATGGGGATATAAATGGGCAGGATCATGGCCACGAACAGGAGGAAGGCCCGGACGTAGTCCTTGCTCCGCGCAACCCAGCGAAACGGCTGATCGCCGTAGAGGTGGCGCTTCACCGCGAAGCCGCTGAGCCGCCACTGCGCGTAGGGATAGGCCAAGCCGCAGGTCGCCAGGTAGACGGCGATCATGCTCAAATAGACGCCGAACGCTTCCCCGGTTCGGCCGACGAAAGCGAAGCGCAGATTGCGGTAGGCGGAGTTGCGCGCATTGAACGCGAGCGCCTTCACCAGCACCCACGGCGTGGCCAGAACGTACAGCCCAATCAGCACGAAATAGAGCGTGCGATTGTAGTGCTGGCTGCCAAACAAGAGACCGAAGGCCGCCGCTGCAATCAGCCGCCCTTTCAGGATGGGCAGCGGCTTGGCCAGGTACTCGAAGTTCGAGCCGTCGAGCCAGGTGTTGCCATAGAAGTATTGCTTGTTGCGAATCTTGGCCCACGCCGAATAGACACCGAGCGTCACCACGGTAAGGAGCGTATTCACGATCCAGATCCGGAAATACTCCGAGGCGCTTCCGGTAAAGCGAAAGCCGAGCTGTCGCGGCGCTTCGAGGTCCAGCTGTCGCTGGCGTTCCCGGTCGCGCTCGAGCCCCTCCAGCACGCGCGCTGCTTCCAACAGGTCCGGTGACTGTTCCATCTCCCCGTTCTCCTCTCCAACGCTCCGCGGTCCGGCCAGCCCGGCCTCACGCCCATCCCGATCGACTATCGCCTGCTCCGGTCGCGGCGTAAATGCCCGCACAGGTGAGAGGGTCGACCACCGCTCCGCCGGGTTGCGTCAAATCTTCGGGGTCGTGGCGCTCGTGGGCGGCTCGGTGGTAATAATTCCCCGTGCCGTCGCCCATCCAATTCCCGATAATTGCTCAGGTTGGGTTCATCGCCTTTGCGGCGGCGGGGGTGTACGGTTTCGTGAGCGCCGCGCAGGACGGCGAAACGCGACGGGTGTGCTCGGCGTTGTGCGCTTTGCGCCCGAACTACGCCGATCGCAACCGCACCGCGCCTGATTTCGAGCTCCCCGCCCTCTCCGGCGGCAAGGTTCGACTCAGCGACTACCGCGGCAAGACCGTGATCTTGAACTTCTGGACCAAGACCTGCCGGCCGTGTCTGGAAGAGATGCCGTCCATCGCCAACCTGGCGCGCTCACTGCGCGATCATCCCGACGTGGTGCTGCTGACCGTCAGCACGGACGACAGTTTGGAAGACGCTCGCGACACGCTGCGCTCGGTGCTGGGCGTCGATCCGCCGTTTCCGGTCTTGCTCGACATCGACTCCAAGGTGGTGGGCGAAAAATACGGCACCAAGCTCTATCCCGAAACGTGGTTCATCGACCCACGCGGGGTGATTCGCGCGCGCTTCGATGGCCAGCGCGACTGGGCGAGCGCACTGTCAGTAGATTTGGCCGAGAGCTTTCACGGCATCTTGACCTGTGACGTGGGCTTCGCCGGGGGCCAAATAAAGAACGACTCGCTGGGCGTTTGCGGCGACCTGGTCGCCGAGTAGTCATCATGAAGCGCCTCGTGTGTCGCTGCGAAGACGTCACTTACGAGGAACTCGAGCACGCGGTGTCGCTCGGTCATCGTGATATCGAGTCACTCAAGCGCTACACGGGCTTTGGCACCGGTTGGTGCCAAGGTAAGGGCTGCTTGGTCGACTGCGCGCGGCGCTTGGTCGAGCTCGGCGGAGATGCAGGCCAAGGCATTACACCGCGGCCGCCGTATCACCCGGTGACGCTCGCCGATCTGGCCGGGCTCGATCCAGATCGAGCCTAGTCAGGTCACTTTTCTTTCGGTTGCCAGACGCGACGATCTATTTCGTAATTTTGTTTACTCCGGGTTTGCCGGGAACAATGCGCTGGTTCACCATCGACGTTCTTATGTCGTCGCGCGCACGAACGAGCTTGGCTCGGGTCTATTTCTTTGCGTTATTGGCCCCGTTTTTACTGGTTCGCCGCGCCGATGCGCAGGTGACAGAGCCGAACGGCACGGTGGTACCGGGACCCTCGTCGCAAGCCAACGAGACCAGCCTGCAGGCTTACTTCGACAGCCAGAACGAGATGATCAACGCGCGCATGGAAGCCAGCGCGGATCCCGGGGTCTTTTCTCCGCTTTGTAACTTTACCGCGACACTCGTTCTGAGTCAGTCGAACGCGGCTGCAGGTCTGGCTTGGTACAACGTGCCTGCGAGCCCGACCGCGAAGCCCGACAAGCTGTTTCAGATTTTGCCCGAGGCGAACAATCCGACGGGCGCGACCATCAACGCTACCGACATTCGCGCCAGCGCGGACTACGCAGGCGGCTTCATCGGCTTCGCGCTGACCAAGAACCTCGGTACGGCCGGAACTCCCATCTACTACTCCGAGTACCAGCGCAACGTGAATTGCACCGGCTGCGCCACGCCTGGCTACTGGAAGATGATGCTCGCGTACCGCTCGACCGCGCACCAGAGCTCTTACTACATCGCGTTCGAAGACTGGGAGGGCGCGAACGATCGCGAATGGTTCGGCAACGACGGGGATTTCAACGACAAGGTGTTTCTGGTCACCGGCGTGAGCTGCCCCGGCGGCGGAGAGCCGTGCGACACGGGCAAACAGGGCTTATGCGCGGCAGGGCTCACCGCGTGTTCGTTCACCGGCATGCCCGAGTGCAAGCCGCAATACACTCCCACCGCGGAGAAGTGCGACAACATCGACAACGACTGCAATGGTCAGGTCGACGATGGCAACTTGTGCGCGATGGGCAAGGTGTGCGTGCGCGGCAAGTGCGTCGCCGCCTGCAATACGGGCGAATTTTACTGCACTCAGCCGCTGGTTTGCGGCAGCGACGCATTCTGCATCGAGGCCGCGTGCAAAGACGTGGTGTGCGGTCCCGGCCTCGCTTGCCGCGCTGGCAAGTGCGTGGGCGCCTGCGAAGGCGTGGTCTGCCCCATCGGGCAGGTCTGTCAGGGCGATCGCTGTCTCGATCCGTGCACTGGCATCACTTGTGCGAGCGGCACGTTCTGCGACCATGGCGTGTGCGTGGGTGACTGCACTTGTAGCGGTTGCCCGAAAGACAAGAAGTGCGCGCGCGATGGGCGCTGCGTCGCGCCCGGTTGCGAAGGGTTGAGTTGCCCCGCCGGGCAAGGCTGTCGCGACGGGAAATGCGTGGACTCGTGTAGCGGCGCGATGTGCCCCGGCGCTGCCATGTGCGCAAACGGCGCGTGCGGCGAGCCGATCATCACCGGTGGCGGTGACGAAAGCGCCGGCACGGGCAACGTCGGCGGCGTGCCCATCATTACCAACACTGGCGGCATCGCGGTGATCAGCTCGGGCGGCACCGGCAGCGGTCCGCGAGGCGGCAACTCCGCGACGTCCGGTAGCAGCAACGGGCGTGAGGGCGGCAAGGCTGGCTGCGCCTGTCGCACGGCGAGTGGCGGCCGGACTTCGGCGCTCGATTTGCTCGCCGCTGGCGCGCTCGGCGCCCTGTTGCTGCTGCGGCGTCGTCGCTCCCAGTTTCGTGATTAGCGACAGTGGTACTGGCCGGTGGCGTCGCGCCGAGCCGCATTTAACGACAGCGATACTGGTCCGTGTCGTCGCGCGGCCGGGTCGCAATTACGGACAGCAATACTGATCGGTGAGGTTACCCAGGTTGCGCAGCACACAACCGGTGGGTGCAGTGTAAGGGCTGACACACAGGTAGAAGTGTCGGGCCATACTGGCTTGGCAAAGTGCATCGCCGACAGCGAGCGCATGGCAACCTGCGAGCTGACCGATGATGCCGCCGGCGCCGCCGGTTCGACCGCCCGTGGAGAGCATGCCGCCGGTCGCGAGCGTCCCGCCCGTGGCTCGGACGCCGCCCGTTGAGAGCGCGCCGCCGCTCGTGAGCGTCCCGCCCGTGGCTCGGACGCCGCCCGTTGAGAGCGCGCCGCCGCTCGTGAGCGTCCCGCCGGTCGCTGGCGTCCCGCCGCGACCGGCCGCGCCGACACCGCCAGAGCCGAAAGTGCCGCCAGCGCCGCCACTTCGGCCCCCGCCACCGATTCCGGCACCGCCACGCGGGTTCGCACCGCCGCCGGAGCTCGCTCCGCCAGCGACGGTGCCACCGGTATTAGATGGGGAGCCAGCGCTGCCGCCTGGGCCCCCGGTGCCTCCGCTTGCCGAGCGCCCGGCGCCACCAACATTGTTACCGCCACTCGCGCTGCTTCCGCCCATCGAGTCGCTGCCCGCGGTGTTGTCCGCGCCGCCATCACCACCCTGAGGAGTGGTTCCGCCGCTCGCGACATTCCCACCCCGCGCCGCACTACCACCGCTGCTCGGGCTACCACCGGTCGAGGCAATCGCGCCATTGCCGGCGCTGTTGCCCGTGATATCCGCCCCATCCGAGGAGCCGCAGCCGAAGTAGAAGGCAAGCGCGTGCAGCGGGAGCACAATCCTCGGGAGTTGTCGAGCTCTCCACCGCATGCGCGAGGAGCATACAGCCGATATCGGCTCCGCGCACGGGAGCTCTGGTGAAGCTCCTTTACTAGCTCTTTCTGGCGCACGTCTCAATGTGCCGGGAGCGATCAGAAAAGAGGGGGCACCTGAACCATCCACGCCGATGGCCAAACTCATTCCATTCGTCGTTCCCGCGCTCGTCTGCTTAATGGCTCGGCCCGCCGCCGCGCAAATCAAGCAGCC
>DASZQI010000029.1:0-154621 GCA_035549735.1 Polyangiaceae bacterium
CCATACCTGCTTGTACCACCCGATCTTGCAAGCTCCGCATTCGCGCACAGCCGCGCTTTCGCTCACCCGACCACGCAAAAACACCTCCGGCCCCCAAAGACCGCACCTCGGCCTCTCCCAGCCTCGTCACGGAGCCATCGCGCACCGACCAGCGCCCACAGCGCGCCGCACCTCAACGATCGCGTCAACAAGAAAACGCTCTCTGCTCAAAAAAAAGAGAGTGAACACCACCCCAACAGGAAGCCAGTTGACTTGGTCGAACCAAGTGCCTGCGCTAGACCAAGTGCCCGCGTTGGACCAAGTGCCTGCGCTGGACCAAGTGCTCGCGTTGGACCAAGTGCCTGCGCTGGACCAAGTGCTCGCGTTGGACGAAGTGCTCGCATTGGACGAAGCGCTCGCATTGGACGAAGCGCTCGCATTGGACGAAGCGCTCGCATTGGACGAAGCGCTCGCACTAGACGAAGTACTTGCGCTGGACCAAGTGCTCGCATTGGACCAAGTGCTCGCATTGGACCAAGTGCTCGCATTGGACCAAGTGCTCGCATTGGACGCACTGGACGAAGCGCTCGCACTGGGCGAAGCGCTCGCACTGGACGAAGTGCTCGCACTGGGCGAAGCGCTCGCACTGGGCGAAGCGCTCGCACTGGACCGAAAGCGATGCCCGGGCAACGTGAAGCTGTCGCCCCGATGCGAGCAGTTGCGTTTTCGGCGAAGCAGTCGTTTTTTAAGCTGAACGGTTGAGTGACGCTCCAGAACAACGGTTGTGTTGCCTGCGAGCCGCTTCTCGCAGGGAGCAGCTGCGTTTCCGGACGAGCAGTTGGCTACGAGGAAGCGGTTGCCGCTCCGAGCGAAACAGTTGTTTCGGTCGACCCGTTGTTTCGGTCGACCCGTTGTTTCGGTCGACCCGTTGTTTCGGTCGACCCGTTGCTTCCGGCTTCGGGTGAACGGTTGTTTCCGGCTTCGGTAATGGCTGCTTCCGGGGAGCGGTGGCGTTCGAGGCGAGCGGTTGCTGCGCGCGTGTAGTTATGTGCCAGGGTAGTGATTGCGTTCCGGAGCAGGAGTCGCGTTTCGGGGGGAGCGGGTCGCGTCGCCCACGCGCAGTTCCGTACCGCCGAGCACTTGCGTCCCCGGCGAACCCTCGTGTTCAGCGTTAGCGCACCGTCCCAGCGCACTGTCCCAGCGCAGGCTTCACCAGGCTCGCCTCAGCCGCATTGGCTTCCCGCACCGCCCCGCGCGAAGGCACCCGCGTGAGCGCACCCCGCGTGAGCGCGCCCCGCCCGAGCGCATGTACGTTCTGGGAGCCATTGGGTCTCATGCACGCACTCATTCTGCGCAAGAGCTGCTCCGCCGTCCCCTCCTTGGTCCAGCGCAAGTGCTTCTCGCGCGGCGCACTCATGGATGCGATCCCAGCGCGGGCCGCACACCGCTCCAGCGCGAGTCACCTGGCGATTGGGGTGGCCTCACAGAAACGGGCGCGCTCCCCGTCACGGCCACACCCTGGGCAACGAAGCGCGTCCCTTCTCGGCAAAGCAGCCACGCCAGCCCGTCTCTTGGGTCGGTCGCAAAGCTCGCACGAAGCCACGACTCCCGTCGCTTGACGACAGCGCTCCTCAACGTCGAACCCTCGCCCCACCCGGCGTCGCGCCCAACCGCCCCCGCCCACAAAAGCCCCGCCACGGCCCGCGCAGCGCACCCGCGAGTCCTGTAGCACCGCAGCGCACCCGCGAGTCCTGCCCCGCCGCAGCGCACCCGCGAGCCTTCCCCACCCACCGCGGAAGCAAGCACCAGCGTCGGTCGTTTCGTGGGCTGCGCGCCGCGGCGAAGTTTGTTGACCGCTTCTCGATGTTCGCTGCGCGTGGATATTTCGCTTTGGGTTGCTTGGGCGATTGCAAAACATCAGCAGTGCATCGGATTCGCGGGTGCCAGGGCTTGCGTGCAAAAGGGGTTTATGGTGAGCATCGAAGGATGCGGACGACTTCAGCGGCGGCCTTGTCGCTCGTGGTGGTGGCGGCGACGGTTGCTGTCACCCTGCCTGCGCGCGCTCACATCTCCCTCAATTTTCCGAAGGGTCGCTACTTTCAGACCACCGGGATGCAGACCGATCAGAACAAGCAGAAGAACGGCCCTTGTGGTGTTACGGGCGACAGCCGCACCAAGGACGCTTCGCTGATCACTACCTTCAAGCCCGGCGAGAAGGTCATGGTCAAGTTCCAGGAGACCATTCAGCACCCCGGTCACTTCGAGATTTCGTTCGATAGCGACGGGCAGGATTTCCCGTTTCCGGGCGAGGCGCCGTCCGCAACTTCGGGGGTCACGGTGTTGGCCAACAACATCGCGGACAAGACCACGAACGACTATACCTACGAGGTGACGCTGCCCAACATGGAGTGCGAGAAGTGCACTTTGCAGTTGGTGCAGGTGATGACCACCAAATCACCGCCCTATGCCAAGACAGGGGATCTCTATTTTCAGTGTGCAGATATCGCGATTAAGGCAGGTGGCGGCGGCGCTGGCGGCGCGAGCAGCGGTGGCGCAGCCGGAACTACCGGTGGCATGGCAGGCAATTCGAGCGGTACCGGCGGTTCGAACAATGGCGGCACCCAAGCCGGTGGTGCGAGCGGTGGTCTCAGCAGCGGCGGGGCCAGCGGCTCGGGCAGCTCCGGCTCGCCGAATGGCGGTGCGGCGAACGGCAGCGGCGGTACGACCGGCGTTGGCACTGGCGGCAGTAACGGCGTGAGCACCGGCGGCTCGACCGGCGGCTTTGCCACGGGCGGCCTCACCGCGACGACCGGTGGAGTGTCGACAGCGACGGGCGGTGCTCCCGTTGCCGGCACGGGCGGCATCGTGAGCGTTCCGACGACGGGTGGTGCTGCAGCCACGACCGGCGGTGTTACCGGTTCTCCGCCAGGCTCGGCGGAGGAGGAGCCGGGTTGCTCGGTCTCGCACGCCCCTCGTTCGAGTGCGCCGGTTTCGCTGCTCGCGCTCGCTGGGCTCTTCGCCTGGCAGCGGCGTCGCCGCGGCGCCTTGGCTACTCGTCGTCGGTAGGCCGACTCTTCAGCTCTTCCAGCTCGCCGGGCGTGAACATGAAGCGCTTGGTGGGCCCGTCGCTGACGGCTTCCAGCATCTGCGCGAGCAGCTCGCCCGCAATGCGCTGGCCTTGTCCGCGCGCTTTGTGCAGGTAGGCCACCGCGGTTCCGAACGCGACCACGGCCTGACGCTCGTTGCGCGCGCGCAGCGACGCGGCGCAGTGCTCGAAGAGGCGCGCGACCTCCTCACGCCAAGCGTTCGGATTCATCCTTCAAAGGTACGGGAAAAATGCCAGGCGCGCGAGCAAAACGCGAGCGCCCGTCGGCGGAGCCGCTTCTCCCACATGGGAACCTTGTGCGTGGAGCGCGCTCGGGGATACTGGGCGCGTGGCGAGAAAGCCTCGGATCGCGTACTGGATTCGCGTCGCGATTCTGCTCTCGCTACTCGCGGTAGTGACGCTGTATGCGTTTCGCGACATGCGCTCGCGCCGCGAGCGTACGTCATGGGAGCGAACACTCGATGTGGCGCTCGTGCTGGTCGAAGACGGCAAGGTCGCGGACGACGCGGTCGCCGCGCTGCGCGCTCGCGTGCCCGTGCTCGAGCAGCGTTTGAAGGAAGAATACCAGCGCTACCGCCCAGGTGCGCCGGCGCCCTTCGCGTTCGTGACGTTCGGCCCCGTTCCGCTTTCTACGCGAGCGCCCGGTCCGGTTTCGGACGGCTTTGTGGGCCTGGCGCGGCATGCGCTCGAGGTGTTTCGCTTCACGCGCGACGTGGACTCGCGCGCTTCGTTGCCGGCGCGCGGCTTCGACGCGCACCTGTACTTGGTGATGCGTGCGCCGAGCAGCGCCGAGCAATCGTTCGTGGAAGGTGCGAGCGAGCAGGGCGGTCGCATCGGCATCGCGAGCTGCGACCTCGGCGACGATATGGCCGACTTTGCGTTGTTCGTGGCTGCGCACGAGCTCTTTCACACGCTGTCCGCGACCGACAAGTACGACGCGAGTGGGCACACGCTCGTCCCCGAAGGCTTGGCCGAGCCGGAGCGCGCGCCGCGCTTCCCGCAACGCTACGCAGAGTTGATGGCCCGCAATCGCCCGCTCGACGCCGAGCGAGAGGCGCCGCCGACCTCGCTCAGCGAGCTGCGCGTCGGGCCGTACACCGCGCAGGAGATCGGTTGGGCCGCGCGGGCGACCTCCGCACTCGGCACGGGGACCCGTTAAGTTCCGTAGATCCGGCTCTGGAAGCGGTCGGCCCCTGGCTCGCGCCGCGCAAGGAGGCTACCCTACAGCCGACATGAGTCAGGTCGACGACGAGCTCGCTCAGGCCCTTGCCGACTCCGAGGCCACCGCCCGGGCGGAGGATCCGGTTCCGGTCACGCACACGCCGGCGCAGGGCGGCGCGACCAGCCAGCGCAGCCTTGGCTTGCTCGCCGCGCTGCTGGTGATGGGCGCTGGCATTCTGTTTCTGGTGCTCAAGTCCGGAGGGGAGGCCACCGTGTATTCGCGCGGCGTGGACGACCTGATGAAAGAGAAGGCCAGGCTCAGCGGTCGCAACGTGCGCGTCGAAGGCATGTTGGTCAAAGGCACGCTGACGCGGCGCGACCAGCCCTGCGAGTATCGCTTCAGCATGGTGAAGAAGGGCGTGGTGCTGCCCGTGCGCTACGCAGCCTGTATCGTACCAGACACCTTCCGCGACGTTCCGGACATGGACGTTTCGGTGACCGCTGAGGGCACGCTGACCGCGAAGGGGGACTTCGAGGCCACGCAGATCATGGCCAAGTGTCCATCGAAATACGAAATGCGCGATCGCGCCAAGAAGGGCGAGCAGATCCCGCACGCCAACGGGATTCAGGCCGCCAACTTCGAGAACCTGAAGTAAGCGCGCATGTGGGATCGATTTCTGCGCGCCTGTCGACGCGAGCCCGTCGACCGGACCCCGGTGTGGTTCATGCGCCAGGCGGGGCGCTACATGGCCGAGTACCGCGCGATCCGCGCGAAGCACACGCTGATCGAGATCTGCAAGCAGCCGGAGCTGGCGACCGAGGTGACGCTGCAACCGGTGCGCGCGCTGGGCGTGGACGCGGCCATTTTGTTCGCGGACATCTTGCTGTTGCTCGAGCCGCTGGGCGCGCCCTTCGAGTTCGCGGCTGGCGAGGGTCCGGTCATCCATCATCCGGTGCGCACGGCCGCCGACGTGGACGCGCTGCGCCCGTTCGATCCCGAGGAGGGGCTCGGCTACGTGCTCGAGGCGGTGCGCCTGATTCGACGCGAGCTGGACGGCAAAACGCCGCTGATCGGCTTCGCCGGCGCGCCGTTCACCCTCGCAAGTTATCTGGTCGAGGGCGGCAAGAGCTCGAATTACGCGCGCACGAAGCGCATGATGTACCGCGAACCGGCGCTGTTTCATCGCTTCATGGCGCTTCTGGCGGAAGCCGTGCGGCGCTACCTGCGCGCACAAGTCGACGCTGGCGCGCAAGCGGTGCAGCTGTTCGATTCGTGGGTGGGCGCGCTCTCGCCCACGGACTACGTCGCGTTCATCCAGCCGCACGTGCGTCATATCCTCTCCGATCTCGAGACCACGGGCGTGCCGGTGATTCATTTCGGTACCGACACGGCGACGCTGCTCGAGCTGCAACGCGACGCGGGTGGCACCGTGATCGGCGTCGACTTTCGGACGCCGATCGATCAAGCCATCGCGCGGCTCGGTGATCGCGTCGCGGTTCAGGGCAACCTCGATCCGCTGCTGCTCGATGCTCCGCGCGAGCTGCTCGCCGCGCGGGTCGACGATATCCTCGCCCGCGTTGCGGGCCGAAACGGCCACGTGTTCAACCTCGGGCACGGCATTTTGCCGGAGACCTCGCCGGAGGCCGCGAAGTTCGTGGTCGACTACGTTCACGAGCGCAGCGCGCGCTGAGCAGCTCCCTGGTCGGGCGTCCGGTTTAAGGGCCGGTCAAACCGCAAAAAGACGCTCGCGAGGTCCCGAAACCCTAGCTAAGCTCCGGCGCCCTTCCGGCATCGTCTAAGGGTAGGACAAGGGACTTTGAATCCCTGAATCGTGGTTCGAATCCATGTGCCGGAGCCAGTGGGGAACTTTCGTTTGGGCCTCTTGTCGCAAGATTGACCCGAGGCGTGCGAGCCCCAACTCGAGCATCGGTACCTCGTGATCGATTCTGAGGACGCGAACGAAAGCCGCTTCATCGAGCGGCTGCAGCGCCGTGACGAGCGAGCGTTCTTGGAGCTCGTTCAGCTGTACCAGGTGCGCGTCTACAAATTGGTGCTGCGCATGGTGGGCCGCCCCGATGAAGCCGAAGACATGGCGCAAGAAGTCTTCGTCCAAGTATTCAAGGCGGTCGGCACGTTCCGTGGCGACTCCAAGCTGAGCACTTGGATTTATCGCATCGCGGTAAACCTGTGTAAAAACCGGCTCAAGTACCTGACCCGCCGCAAGAGCGAAGTGCAGGTCGAGTACGAGGTGGCCGAGGAGCGGGCGGAGCTCGCGGTGTCCCGGGGTGCGACACAATCCGACTTGTCGCGCCCGGATCAGCTGGTCGAGGGCTACCAGCTCGAGCACTTGGTCGAGCGGGCGATCGCCGAGATGGATCCGGATTTTCGCGAGATCCTGGTGCTGCGCGACATCGAAGATCTCAGCTACGAGGAGCTGTCGCAGATCACGGGTCTGGCCGACGGAACCGTCAAAAGTCGGCTGCACCGAGCGCGTGCCATGCTGAAGGCCGCCGTTGAACGTAAGTTGGGAGAGAAACTGGAATGAGCGACCCAGGCGAACCAGATGGTCGACCGAGCGCCCCGGAGCTGGATGCGTCGGGCGAGCAAGCGGTGCGCGAGCTCCTGCGCGGCGCGATCCCCGAGCCGGAAGCGCTTCCTGACCTGACCCTTGGCGTGCAGCAGAAGTTGCGCGTGCGCAGCGGCGGCAAGTTCTACGCGGACGGTTGGAGCACCGTGAAGCACCCGCCGCTGAACACGTACCTGATCACCAGCCTAATGATGTTGTTCGTGTCGTGCGTGATCTACGCGCTGCTCGCGCCGCTGTCCGGGGCTCCGGAGATCGCCAAACCTCCGAAGCCCGTGACGGTGGTGCCGACTCAGTAGCGCGTCAGGCGGCGCGCCGGCGGCGGCGCGCGATGCCAAGGCCCAGTGCGGCCAGTGCGAACAGCGCGCTGGCGCTCGAGTCGAGTCGGCGCCCGGGGACGTGGCAACCGCAGCCGCTGTCGTCTTCGGTCAGGATGGGGCCGGAGCCGGGACGACCGCCGGTCACCGAGCTGGCGCCTGCTTCACCGGCGCCGCCGCCAGCGCCAGCGGGTGCGCCCGCTTCGCCGGTGTCGCCGCCGTTCGTGGCGCCTGCGCTGCCGCCGGTCGTGCCACCCGTCGAGCTTTCGCCCGCGCTCGTGCCACCGGTGTCGGTGGTTCCGCCGGTCGTGGCTCCACCGGTGTCTGTGGTTCCGCCCGTGGTTCCGCCGTTGCCGCCGGTTTCGGCGCCGCCCGTCGCCGGGCTTCCGCCGCCCGCGCCGCCGGTCGTGGTTCCTCCAGTGGTTCCACCGTTGCCGCCGGTCGTGGTTCCTCCGGTGGTGCCGCCGTTGCCACCCGTCGTTGGCGCGGTGCCGCCGGTCGTGGGCTCGGTGCCGCCGGTGGTTCCGCCGGTGTTGGGCGAAGTTCCACCAGTGGTTCCGCCGGTCGTGGGCTCAGTGCCACCGGTGGTTCCGCCTGTGTTGGGCGAAGTTCCACCGGTGGTTCCGCCAGTCGTGGGCTCGGTGCCGCCGGTGGTCCCGCCGGTCGTGGGCTCGGTGCCACCAGTGGTTCCGCCTGTGTTGGGCGAAGTTCCACCGGTGGTTCCGCCGGTCGTGGGCTCGGTACCGCCGCTGGTTCCGCCCGTGGTTCCGCCGCTGCCGCCGTTCGAGGTGCCGCCGGTGCCGCTGCTGCCGCCAGTGCCGCAGTCGGGGATCAGCGTGAAAGCGCAGCCGGACGCCGGTGCGCAACTGTCGTCGGTGCAGGCGTCGTTGTCATTGCAGGTGACGCCCGCGTGTTGACAGACGCCGCCCGAGCAGCTGTCGCTCGTGCACAGGTTGCCGTCGTCGCAGTTCTTCTGCACGTGCTTGCAGCCAGTCTGCACGTCGCAGCTGTCGACCGTGCACGGGTCCGAATCGTCGCAGTTGGTGGTCGTGTGCGTGCACGTGCCGGTCCCGGGCGTGCACCCATCGTCGGTGCAGGCGTTGTTGTCGCTGCAATTCTTGGCGGTATGTACGCAACCGGTCTGCGCGTTGCAGCTGTCGACGGTGCAAGCGTTGCTGTCGTTGCAGTTCACCGGAGTGGTGAGGCAGCGCCCGCTGCTGCAATGATCGTTTTGCGTGCAGGCGTTGGCGTCATCGCATGAATTCGCGTCGTTGGGCGTACCGATACAGGCGCCGCCGTCCGGGTCGCACTGGTCGTCGGTGCACGTGTTGCCGTCGTCACAGCCCTTGGTCGAGCCGGAAATACAGGCGCCCGCGCTGCACGTCCCGAGCGCGCAGGCGTCGTCGTTGGAGCAAGTGGTGCCGTTTATCATGTTGCCGACGACGCATTTGGTGACGTCGGCTGGGTTACAGATGTCGTACTGGCACAGCTGAGAGCGGCGGCCGAAATCACACTGGGTTGCGTAGGGCGCGCACGCGCCGAACCCGTCGCACTTGCCGTCACAGACGGTGCTGCCCGAAGTGGGGCGACAGCCAGCTCCCTCTGGCGCATTCAGCTGCAAGCAGCTCGCTCCCTGGCAGACGCGCTTGCAAGCTGCATCGCCGACCCCGTCCGAAGTTCCGCACACGCGCCCGTTCAGGTTGGGAAGGCCGACCACGTTCAGCTTCAGGCAAGCGATGGTTCCGCTGCCATTCAAGGCGCAAACACCCTGGCATTCCAGGAGCGCGCCCGCCGGGCCGTCCGGATCGCACGGCATGCCGAGCGTATTCTGAGTGCAGCTCAGGGTGATCGCTTCGCTGACCGAGGCGACCGGCTCGTCCGCATTCGAGGGCTGCTGCGTGGACGTAGAGCCGCTCGAGCAACCCGTCGTAAGTACCCAGCCCAGGCAAAGACCAGCCGTGATGCGACTAAAAAAGCTCATAGTTCCTCTCCGAATCCCCTGAATGAGCCGCTACGGCCAACTCTTCGCGTACTTTATCGGGGCTAGCGCCCGGCTCGCAACGCCGACCGCTATTCAGGGCGCGCGCGTTCAGCGCTCCTGCGCGGCCAAATGCCGCAACCCTAAGCTCGCGCTGGCACCCGAGCGCGCGATGGAGCCACGCTTTCCCGCCGGATCGCGGACTTTCCCGGGTGCGGGATCTCGGCTAGGTTCCGCGCCGTGCTGCGTTCCACTCTGCTCGAAACTGGCTGGCAATTCTCTGCGCGAAGCTGGCTCACACCACCCGGCATGTACGGCTTCAGTAAGTTGGAGTGGTTGCCTGCCGAAGTGCCAGGCCACGTCCACCTCGATCTCGTGCGAAATGGCGTGATCGCCGATCCGTTCGCCAGCTTGCACGAGCTCGGCTTGCGCTGGGTCGACGAGGAAGAGTGGGTTTATCGCACCGAGTTCGAATACTCACCGGACGCGGCGCTGCCGAGCGCGCTGCTGCGCTTCTCCGGGCTCGACACGGTTTGTCGCGTCGAGCTGAACGGCGAACAGCTGGCCGAACACGACAACATGTTCGTGCCGCTGGAGATCGACGTGAGTCAGAAGTTGCGCTCCGGTAAGAACGAGCTTTCGATTCACTTTTCGTCGGCGCGCAAGGTCGGCGCAGAGCGTCGCGCGCGCTATTTCGCCCAAGAAAAGCTGGCCGACACCACGGTGCGCTTCGACGAGCGCGCATTCGTGCGCAAGGCGCAGTACATGTTCGGCTGGGATTGGGGTCCGCGCCTGATTTCTTGCGGGATCTGGGACAAGGTCGAGCTGATTCAGCACGCGGGGCGGATCCTCTCCGTGCATGCGCGTCAGCGCCACCGAGCGGACGGCAAGGTCGAGCTCGAGTTCTTGAGCGAGCTCGATGGCGCCGGTGAGGTGCTGCACTTCGTGGAAGGTCAGAAGCCGGTGCGCGACGGCGAGACGCTGCTGGTCGAGAACCCGGAGCTATGGTGGCCCGCGGGCTTCGGCGCGCAGCGCCTGTATCGGGTGACCAGTCTGCTTATCGAACCGGGCCAAAAGGGCGCGGACGTCGCCGCGCTAGCGCGCGTCACCCTGGATCGGCACGAAATTTCGCTGGGCCTGCGGCGTGTGCGCCTGGTGCAAGAAAAGGACAGCTTCGGCGAGTCGTGCGAGTTCGAGGTGAACGGCCGGAGAATCTGGGCGGTCGGCGCCAATTGGATCCCAGACTCGTCGTTTCCCGCCGCGGTGTCCAAAACGCAGGTGCGCGCGCGCGTCGAACAGGCGCGCGCTCTGAACATGAACATGCTGCGCGTGTGGGGCGGTGGTCTGTACGAGAGCGAAGACTTTTACGACGTGTGCGACGAGCTCGGTGTGCTGGTCTGGCAGGATTTCCCGTACGCCTGCAGCTACTACCCGGACGGCGCCGAGGCCCAGGAAGTCGCGCGGCGCGAAGCGAGCGTCGCGGTGAAGCGCTTGCGGCACCGTGCGTGTCTGGCGCTCTACTGCGGCAACAACGAGAACCTCACCATGTTCCAGGACAAGTGGGAGGGCGCCGAGCACAACCCGCCTCGCTACTACGGTGAGAACATTTACGATCGCGTGCTGCCCGAGCTTTTGGCCGAGCTCGACCCCGAGCACCCGTACATTCCGAGCTCGCCGTTCGGTGGCGAGCGCGCCAACGGCGGCGGCAGCGGCGATCAGCACTACTGGGACGTGTGGCACGGCCGCGGAGACTGGAAGTACTACGAGGACTCGACCGCGCGCTTTTCCTCGGAGTTCGGCTTTGCTTCGGCGCCTAGCCCGCTGTGCATGAAGAGTTTCTTGCCGGTCGTCGAGAGCCCGCTGTCACTGCCCCTGCGTGATCCGGCGGCGCGCTGGCACGATAAAACCAAGAAGGGCTACGAGACCTTCATCGGCCTGGTCGAGCTCCACTATCCGAAGTCCGAAACGCTGGAGGAGTGGGTTTACTATTCGCAGCTCAACCAGCGGGACGCTCTGCGCCACGGTATCGAACACTATCGACGCTCCGAGTTCTGCCGCGGCAGCTTGATCTGGCAGCTGAACGATTGCTGGCCGGTGCAGAGCTGGGCGGTCATCGACAGCTTGGGCGAGCTCAAGGCGGCGGCCTACGAGCTCTGCCGCCTACACGCGCCTGCGCTGGTCAGCCTGGAGCGAACGGGCGAGCGCACCCGCGTGTGGACCGTGCTCGATAACACGCGCGAGCGCGTGCAAGCCGAGCTGGTGGTCGAGGCGCGCTCGCTGAAAGACGGCGCGCTGCTCCAGCGCTGGGCCGAGCGCGTGACGCTCGAGCCGGGTGAACGGCGCGCCGCGCTCGAGCTCGAGTTGGGCCGGTTCGAGCCTGAAACCACGCTGCTCTCGCTGAGCTTTGCCGGTTCGGTCAGCGCGCGCCTCTTGTGCGAGCCGAAGAGCGTGAAGCTGGTCGAGCCGCGGCTGGAAGCCAGCATCGAGGCGGGCGAGCTCGTGATCACGAGCGACGCGCCAGTGCTGGATCTGTTCGTGTGGGACGAGCTCGAGCCGCTCGGCCTCGCTCGCAACTTCGTGACGCTCGCGGCGCCCGGAAGCGTGCGGCTCGGCCCGTGCGCGGCACCGGAGCGACTGCGTGCGCGCAGCCTGCAGGGTGCGCACCCGCTGCTGCTGCGCGCCTAGCGCTATTCGATCCAGCGCGCGAGCACGCAGGTGATGTTGTCGGGACCGCCATTCTCGTTGGCGGTCTCGATCAGGCGCTGAGTCGCGTTCGGCAAGTCCCGTGCGCCCAGGACGATCTCGAGCATTCGCTCGTCGGTGACCGGGCCGCACAGCCCGTCACTACAGAGCAGCATCAGATCACCGGCGCGCGGCGCCTCGAAGCGCGTGTCGACTTTGCAGGTGTCCTTCATGCCGAGCGCGCGAACGATCACGTTTTTGTGCGGGAAGTTCGCGATCTCTTCCTCGGTCAGCCGCTTCATCTTCTTGTAGTCGTTGAGCAGGCTGTGATCTTCGGTGAGCTGCTCGATGCGGCGCTCGCGGATGCGATACACGCGGCTGTCGCCCACGTGCGCGATGTAAACGCCGTCTTCGACCGCGAACAGGGCGACCAAGGTGGTGCCCATGCCGCGCTGCTTGGCGTTGCGCTGCGCCTGCTCGTAGATGCGCAGGTTGCACAGCTTGATGCCGGTGATGAGCCGGTTTTCCTCGTAGCCGCGCGAGCGGTCCATCTTGTACGGCCAGGTACGCTCCGGGTCGTCCGCGGTCGACGCGAAGAACTCCTGCAGCGTGTCGACCGCCATCTTGGACGCAATCTCGCCCGAGGCATGTCCGCCCATTCCGTCGGCCACGACGTAGAGTCCGTACTCCGCCATGATGGCGAAGTTGTCCTCGTTGTGGCTGCGCTTGCGGCCTACGTCAGTCTGGCCGGCAACTTCGATCCTGAGAGGCCGGTTCATTGGAGGGCGTCAGCGCCGAGGTCACATCCTCGCCGCCGAATCTAACGATGTCAATTCTACTATGAACGGTGGGTCGGCCAGTCGGATTGGACTTATTGGCCGGTTTACTTCTGCGGGGGCTCCGGAGCGGCGAGCCGAGTAGCTAGTACCCGATACCCGTCTTTTCCAAACACCACCAGCTCTACACGATCCCCTGCCGCGTGACGGGCGAGCTCGCTCCGCAGCGCCTCTTCGCTCGGCACCGGCGTGCCCGCGACCGCGACCAGCAGATCAGCGCTGGTGGGGTCGGCCCCGACGCGCAGGCCGAGGCTCGCCGCCGGACTTTTCGGCTCGACCGAGGTGATGGCCAGGCCGCGCACCACACCGGTGTCCGCGGCCAGCCCAGCGATGCCCAGCCGGGGTAGCGCGTAGCCCGACGTGGCGGGCCGCGCGCGCAAGAAGGCGCGCACTTCGTTAACTGGCAGGCCAACCGGAGCCGCGCTGCAGTTGGTGGTACCAGCGCTGCAGCCGCTCACCACGATGCCCACCGTGTCGCCGTGGGTATCGAGCAGCGGCCCGCCGAGCTCATTGGGCTTGGGCGCGGAGGAGAGCTTCAGCACGGTATGCCCGGCGAGCTCCGCGGTGCCGGCCAGCGCTTGCGGGCTCGAGCTGAGCGCGCGGTTCGCGCCGAGAGAAAATCCGATGACCGTGCTGGTCGGACTGGCGAGCCCGTCGCGCGCCGCCGGCAGCCCCTTCTGCCAGCGCGCAGTCTTCGGAACCAAGAGCGCGAGATCACGCGCCGGATCGGAATGACCGACGCGCGCGGTTTCGAGGGTGCCGTTCGCGTAGCGCACGAACAGCTGACCCGGTGTCACGCGCGAGAGCGCGGTGAGGATGCGGCCATCGCCGTTCAAAACCACGCCGAGCGCGGCCACGCGCCCCGCTTGCTCGACCAGCACCACGCCGGACTTGTCCTGCGCGGGTGCGGACGAAGGCACTGACGGCGCCCCGACGGCCCCTTTTGCAGCGACGGGCGCGAGCGGCGCCACACCCGGCGTTCCGACTGCCGGCGGGCTCGAGCGCTGGATGGGCGCCGGGCGAATTTGGTCCGACCCCTTTGGTCCCACTGCAGCCGCCGACGGCCTGGGCGCTGGCGTCGTTGCCGGCTCCTCCGCCGCAGCGAATTGAGCGAACGTAACAATCAGCGCGACCACCGAGATTCGCAACATGACGCGCGGAGTCTAGCACCCCGCGCGCCGGGCAAGTAGCCCGCCCACGAGGCGTTGGGGCCTGAACCCGTGTTATGCAGGCGCGCGATGCTTTCGGCCGACTCGACACCCGCGTCGGGAGACACGTTGCTGCGTGTTCCGGTCTTGCTCTTGCTCGTCGGTAGCGCGGCGTGGCCGCTGGGCTGCGCGACGTCGCGCACGCAGCCCGCTTCCGCGCGGCCCTCTGCTCCGAGCGCGCTGGCCCCAGCGCAGCTTTGGTGCACCTACACCTACGGCGGCGAAGCAAAGCGCCTTCTGGTCGCGCCGACTCGCGATCCTTATCGAGCTACGGCGGTGAAAATCGAACGACGCTTCGAGCTCAAGGTCGTGTACGTCGATGCGCCCGCCGATGTGGCCGGAGTGAGAATCTACTCTTACTATCCAGGGCCCGACGCGCCGGTCTTGATTCACGAAGCCAAGTACGAGCTGCTGCGACCCGGCCACGGGCCTTACGGCTTCACGGGGCAGCAGCTCGTGTACGAGCCGCGTGGGGGCGAGCTCGCGTACTATTGCGAATGGAGTGAGCGATGAACCAAGCTCTCGTTACGCTGGCCTTCGCGCTCGCGGTTACCCGAACCGGCTTCGCCGACGAGGCTAAGGGCGTGACGCTCGCCTTCGTCGGCGACATCATGCTCGATAGTTTGCCTGGCGATGCCATCGCCAACGGCGTCGACCCGTTCCAGGCTTTTTCGAGCGAGCTTTCCGGCGTGGACGCGGCCATCGGCAACCTGGAATGCCCCGTCGCCACTTCGGGCACTGCCTTCGAGAAGATCTACACGTTCCGCGCGCACCCGCGGGTGCTGCCGATCCTCTCGCGTCACTTCGCCGCGGTTTCGCTGGCCAACAATCATAGCGGCGACTACGGCAAGGCCGCGTTGCTCGAAACTTTCGCCGGGCTCGACCGGGAACACCTGCCATTTTTCGGCGCAGGCCCGAACTTGAGCGCGGCCCACCGCGCTCTGGTGCTCGAGCGCGCCGGCTTGCGCATCGCGCTGCTCGGCTATGACGAATTCCAGCCGCGTGCGTTCGAAGCGGGCGTCGACACGCCGGGCGTGGCGTGGAGCGAGGACGAGCAGGTAATCAGCGATATTCGTGCGGCGCGCGCGCAGGGCGCCGATCTGGTGATCCCGTTCTTGCATTGGGGCTGGGAGTACGAGGGTGAGCCGTGCCCGCGCCAGCGCGCGCTCAGCCGCGCCATGCTCGATGCAGGCGCGGACGCCGTGGTCGGCGCGCACCCGCACGTGACTCAGGGCGCCGAGTCCTACAAGGGCAAACCGATCGTGTACAGCCTGGGCAACTTCGTGTTCGACGGCTTCGAAGGCGAGGCGCGCACGGGCTGGCTGCTGCGCTTGAGCGCCAACAAGCACGGCATCGTTCATTGGCAAACGCTGGTCGCCCGGCTCGATGCGCAGGGTTTGCCCGTGCCCGATCGCGAAGCGACGAGCCCCTGTGGTGATGCGTCGGGCGTGCGCCTGTGTCGCGGCGGCGTGAGGTAGCAAACGCAATACCTATTGCGCCCAGGGCACCCGCGCGCTCGAGTCGCGCGGGATGAAGCGTACCGCGTCCCTTTCACTGCGCATGACGGCCGCAGTTTTGGTCGTCAGTTGCGTTACGACGCCGACCAGCCAAACGGTCGTGGACGCCGACCGCGATCTCGCCTTCTCGGGCGTCTATCCGTACAATCGGCGTGAAGCTGGCTCGGTCCAGATGTGGGGTTGGGACGGCTCTGCCTGGCTGCCGCTTGGCTCGCCTGCGAGCGTTGGCAGCGACAATCGCTGGCGCACCGCGAGCCTCCGCATCCCCGTTGGCTATTGGCAGGGTCCGTGTCGTGCGGCCCGGTTTCGCGCTACGAACGCTGAAGGCACGGTGGTGCCGACGCTGAACCAAACCTGCCTCGATGCGCTCGGCCCCAGCGCGCCGCCGCTCGATTCGCTGACTTGTCTGTCGAACGAGGTCGTTCTGTACGGCGTCGCAAATCTCCCGAGCTATGCGCCGCCGGGCGGGAGCCTGAACATCGCGAGTCAGGGCGATGCGGATTGGTACCGCTGCATTTCGCAGCTCGACGGCAATCTGTTCTTGGATGGCGGCTCGCGGCCGGCAGGCACCGGCGTGTTTCAGCCAGGGCTCGAAATCTCGCTGCCGCACCTGGCAAGCGTGACCGGAAACCTCGAGGTGTGGACCAACCACGCCCAGCGGATCGGGCTGCCCGCATTGGCTTCGGTGCGAGGTGACTTAACGTTGCGCCAGAACGTGTTCCGGTTGAGCAGCCCGACGGCTGGAACGCCGGTAAACGGTAGGATCGAGCTGCCTGTGCTGACTTCGGTCGGCACCGCCTCGAGCGGCACGCTCTCCCTACTGAGCGTGAATCTGGACGCCGGGAGCTTAGGGGCAAGCCAGTGGACTCACGACTTTGCGCTCGGCGCGGTCACGAGCGCCCACAGCGTGGTCGCGTCGAACGCTGCCAACAGCTCTCCGAACCGAGTTTTCGGCCTGAATGGGCTCAGCGAGGTCAGCGGTGACGTGACGGTCGCCTCGCCCGCCTGGGAGCTCTACGACGTCGGCCAGTTGCTTGGTGGCCTGGCACGGATTCGAGGCAGCTTGGTGGTCACGACCGGCAACCACCTAAACGGTGCCTTGCGCTCACTCAGCCGAGTGGATGGCGACGTTTCGATCGTTGGGACCCGCCGCTGCCAGGTGAACGTCGAGGGACCTAGCTCGGGCATCTTGCCACTGCTCGCGGATGTGGGGGGTAATTTGACGATTCGAAATTGCGATGGGTGGCGTTGCGACCGGCGTGTATTACCCGCGTTGCACACCGTGGCGGGAGCTCTGGTGTTTGCCGAGGGCATCGGCGGTTTCTCGTCGCTCGAGATGGGCGCGCGCGCGCTCAGCGTGGGTTCGCTCACCATCGACAACACGACGACGGCCGGGATATTTCGACACGACGTGCTCAGCGTGCGAAGCGGCGGGACGATTCGCGTCGTTGACAACCCGTCACTTTGCGAGTGTCGAATCGACGAGTTCTTGGCACTTCAGGCCCCGGGCTGGTCAGGGACGGTCGAGCGCGCCAGGAACCGGGCCTGCGCCCCGTGCCCCGCCGAGCCGGCGTGCGCTTCGGCGCCACCCTGAGGTCGCTCTTTACGAAGACGGGCTTGCGCGGCTGCAGGGCTCGGGCTTGGCGGGGTTTGGGACCTGGCGTCGCGGTTTGCCGGCTAGCGCGCCCGTTTCCGCGTTTGCCCCAAAAAAACCTGGTTCACGGCTTAGGGCGTCGCAGCTCTTCGATGCCGTTCGCGCGGGCCACGAGCACGACGTCGGCGCGGCCGCAGAAGAGCCCGGTGCCGACCACGCCGGGGATGGCTCTCAGATCGACGTCGAGCTGCGTGGGTGAGGGGATGGCGCCGGTTTGGATGTCGTAGATGTAGTTGCCCGAGTCGGTGCGGAACGGCGCGCCGCCGGCGAGTCGAAGTGTGGGCACGCCGTAAGCGCGAAGCAGCTGCGCGGTCTGTAGGTGGGCAAAGTGCAGCACTTCGACCGGGACGGCGAAGCGTTCACCGAGGCGCGCGCTGAGCTTGCTTTCGTCGACCACGATCAGGTTCCGGCGCGCGGCGAAGTTGACGACTTTTTCACGCGTGTGCGCGCCGCCACCACCTTTGATCAAGTCCAGATCGTGGCTGACCTCGTCGGCGCCGTCGACGCACACCAGGATGTCCCACGGGCCGTCGTCGGCGAGCAACGGGATGCCGAGCTGCTCGGCGAGCGCGCGGCTGCGTTCGCTGGTCGGCACGCCGACGTAGGCGTGGCCCGCGCGCACGCGTTCCGCGACGCCTTCGATGAAGTAGCGTGTGGTCGAGCCGGTGCCGAGGCCGATGACGCCCTCGCTCGGCAGCAGCTCGAGCGCGGCACGCGCGGCTTGCCGCTTGTAGAGATCCTGGGTCATTGCGGGCTATGCCCTTAAATCAGCGGGCGCGCTTCGGCAACGAAAGAAGGGTGTTTTCAGCCGAACCGGCCGAGTTAGGCTGGCGGTGCGCGCGCTTTGGCGTAAGGAATTGCTTCTGCAATGCCCGAGCTGCCCGAAGTCGAGGTCACGCGCCGCCAGATTTCCCGTGTGCTGGTCGGGCGCACGGTGTCTGCGGTCGAGACCACGCGCGCGAGTTACTTTTTTTTGACCAAGCCGAACGAGCTCAAGGCTCGTCTGCTCGGTCGTCGCTTTTCAGATCTGACGCGGGTCGGAAAGTACCTGCTCGCGGAGCTCGACGACGGTTCGCAGTTGCTTTTGCATTTGGGCATGACCGGGCAGCTCTTTGCCGCCGGGGCCGCCAGTCCGCGTTTGCTGTCGGCTACGGCAAAGCGCGCGCTTCCGCCCGAAGGGCAGGCGCGCTTCGAACCGGACTCGCACACCCATCTCGTGCTTTCGTTTCGGGAGCCCGGGCCGAACGTTTACTTCCGGGACGTGCGCAAGTTCGGGAAGGTGGCTTGGATAGGAAAGGGGCAGGCGCACGAGCGGCTCTCGAAGCTCGGGGTCGATGCGCTGCTGGCCACGGGCGAGACGCTGTTCGAGGCCACGCGCTCGCGGCGAGCGCCGATCAAGACCGTGCTGCTCGATCAAGGCGTGGTCGCGGGCATCGGCAACATCTACGCGGATGAGGCGCTGTTCTTGGCCGGGGTGCGGGTGACGCGGCCGGCCTATCGTTTGACGCGCGCGGAGTGCGATGCGGTGATGCGCGCCGCACAGCGCGTCATGCGGCGCTCGATCAAGACCGGCGGCTCGAGCATTAGCGACTACGTGCGCCCGGACGGGTCCGATGGCGGCTACCAAGACGAGCGGCGCGTGTATTCCCGCACCGGCGAGCCCTGTTTGACCTGCGGCACGCCGATTCGGCGGCTGGTGATCGCGACTCGTTCCTCCCACTACTGTCCGACCTACCAGACCTGAGAAGTCTGAGCGACCTGGCGCCGGGGCATGAAGGGCTTGCCGGGGCGGCGAGTTCGGACGATCCTCCGCCGCCCATGACTCAAGTCGCTGCGAGTTCGGAGCAGCCCCCGGCTGCCAAAGAAGAGCACCCGTTCGGCAGTCCGCCGCGTGATTTGCCGCACTGGCAACCGCCCGAGCTGGCCGCCGACAGTGACGTCTTGGTGCAGGCCGTGGATCTTTCGCAACGCGCCGAGCGCGCGCGCTTCTTGGACGTGGCCGACGTCGTGCTCGGCGGTGACCCGAATTACATTTCGCCGCTGCGCTTCGAGCGCATGAAGTTCCTCGACACCGGCAAGAATCCGGCGCTGTCGGCGCTCGACATTCAAGCCTTCGTGGCCACGCGGCGCGGGCGGCTGGTGGGGCGCATCACCGCGCACATCGATCGCGCGTACAACGACTATCACGGCGTTCGCGTCGGCTGGTTCGGCTTCTTCGACTCGATCGACGATCAGAAGGTGGCTCACGCGCTGCTCGACCGTGCGGTGCGTTGGGTGAAGGCGCAGAACGTCACCGAGATCATCGGACCTTGCAACTTCACGACCAATCACCAGGTGGGGCTGTTGGTCGAAAACTTCGCGCGGCCGGCGACCGTGGAGATGACCTACAACGCGAGCTACTACGAGAAGCTCGTGACCTCGTACGGCTTCGGTCGAGCCAAGGATTTGCTGGCGTTTTGGATGGACGTCAGCGCGGGCCTGGCTGACCCGAAGATAAAGCGCTTCCACGACATCAGCGAGAAGGTGAAGACGCGCTACGGGCTCAGCATTCGCGGCGCGCGCATGGCGGATTTCGAACGCGAAGTGGCGCTGCTGTTCCGCCTGTACAACGAGACCTGGCAGAAGAACTGGGGCTTCGTGCCGGTCAGCGAGTCCGAATTTCACCAGATCGCGAGCGATCTGAAGCAGGTCGTGGACCCCGACCTGGTCTTGATCGTGGAAGATCGCGAGCACCAGCCGGTTGCGTTCTCCGTAACGCTGCCGAACGTCAACGAGATCATGCCCAAGAACGGGCGACTGTTCCCGTTCGGCTGGTGGTCCCTGGTGACCGGTATGAAGCGCATCAAGACCGCGCGGCTCATGGTGCTGGGTGTGGCGCCGGGCCACAGAAAGCACGGCGTGGAAGCCATGCTGTGCATCGAGACCGCCCTGCGTGCGAGTCGCCGCGGCTGCTCCTCGGGCGAGATCAGCTGGACGCTCGAGGACAATTTACTGATAAATCGCACTGTCGAGTCTTTTGGCGGCCGTCTCGATCGGCGCTATCGCCTGTTTGGTCTGGCTCTCTAGACGGAGCGCGTTCGCCGCTTTCAGGAAATGGATGTAACGATCGTCGCACGTGGCTGCGTGCTAGCTTGCCTGCGAATGCTGGCAGCGCGGTGCGCGGGTGTGTTCGGCGTGATCGCGACGGCTGGATTCTTTCTGTGCGGCTGTGGCGACGGCGGCGGAACGGGCCCTGATCAGCAAGCGCAGGCGCTGACTTATTGCGACGTAGCGGGCATCGTGAAGAGCAAGTGTCAGCGCTGTCATGCCGACCCTCCGGTGCACGGCGCGCCTTTCCCCCTGATGAATTACGACGACACCCAGCAGCCAGCGCCGGTCTCCACCGATCCAGGCCGAAAGCGCGCGGCGGACATGCTGGACGCGGTGGAAACCAACTTCATGCCGTACACGCGGCTTTCTTTGGATCCCCCTGTAAGCCCGCTGACTTGTGAGGAGCGGACGACCCTGCTCGCGTGGCTTCGGAAAGGGGGTTCCCCTCCGCCGGCGGGTCACGAGGACTGCAGCAACGTCGAACCGACGCTGCTCGCGTGTTCGGATTAGTCTCTGGGGCCGGCTTGGGGCCGGGCCAGGGGCGTGCGATACTGCCCGGGTTAAATGTCGGAACTGCCGCTCGACGAAGGGCAGCTGATCGCGGGTAAGTACCGCGTCGAGCGCGTCCTCGGTGCAGGCGCGATGGGCGTCGTGGTCGCAGCCTGGCACCTCGAGTTGAGTCAGCGCGTGGCGGTCAAGCTGGTCCGGCCCGAAGCGCTCACGATGCAGGACGCGCAGGAGCGGTTCCGGCGCGAGGCGCGCGCGGCGGCCCGCTTGCGCAGCGAGCACGTCGTGCGCGTGATGGACGTGGGCACGCTGGACGGCGGCAGCCCGTTCATGGTCATGGAGTTTCTCGACGGGCACGACCTGGCGCAGGAGCTCGCTCAACGCGGGCCGCTGCCGGTCGAGGAGGCGGTCGGCTACATGCTACAGGCCTGCGAGGCGCTGGCCGAAGCGCACGCCTGCGGCATCGTGCACCGCGACTTGAAACCGGCCAATCTGTTCCTCGCGGCGCAGCCGGACGGCTCGCGCGTGGTCAAGGTGCTCGACTTCGGGGTATCGAAGGCGGCCACCAACAGCGCGCCCGAGAACCTGGCGTTGACCCAAGACTTCGCGATGATCGGATCGCCCTTGTACATGTCGCCCGAGCAGATGCGCTCGGCGAAGGACGTGGACGCCCGCTCCGATATTTGGGCGCTCGGCGTGATCGCGTTCGAGCTCTTGGCCGGGCGCCCGCCGTACCTCGAGGATTCGATTGCCGATCTGGTGCGCTCGATGCTCGAGCCGCCACCGTCGCTGCGCGGGCTCCGGCCCGAAGTGTCCGAGGCGCTAGAACAGACAATTTTGCGCTGTTTGCAGCGTAATCCGCCGCTTCGTTATGCCGACGTCGGGCTGTTCGCGCAGGCGCTGTCCCGCTTCGCACCCGAAATGCGCGCGCTGGCGGAGCGCGCGCGGCGCGTGCTCGGCAATAGCGAACCGCGTCCGTCGGGCACTCAGCAGAGCGCGGCGCTAATCTCGACGGTGGCTGCCGAAACGTCGCATTCGGGCGTGAGCGCGCCGCCCACGGTCACCGCCTGGGGCGAGCACCATCCGCGCGAACGGCGACCGATCATGCGGCGCGCCGGGATCGCTTCGCTCTTGCTGTTGACGCTGGGCGGCCTCGGCTTCGGGCTGCAGCACTTACCTGGCTCGAACGCAGCGCCGAGCGCGAGTGCCTTGGGCCCTTCGAGTGCGTCGACCGTGTCGGCTGCGCGCGTGCAGGGTCCGGTCGAGGCGGTGCCTATTGCCCCGTTGCCCCCCGTGACGGAGCCTTCGGGAGCGGAGCCGGAAATCGCGGTGGCGGCCCCTTCGAGTTCGGCGCGGCCTGCTGGCAAGCCGCGAGCGCTGCCCAAACCGCCACGAACGTCGGCCCTCGTCGGCGTGCCGGCTAAGCCGACCGGCGGCGATTTACCGGACTTCGGCGGCCGTCGCTAACGCGGCCGGGTTTCATCTCGCCGGCAGAAGCCCCGGATTTTCGCAAATTTCTGCGGCAGTGGTGGCCTTTTCGTAGCTGGGATATGAAGAGACCTCAATGCAACTTTGCTTACGGTGGCGGCGCCAGTTGTGGGCTGGCAGCTTGTTTAGCGCCGTGCTGCTCGCGCCGGTCGACGCGCGTGCAGAAGCGTCCTCTTCCGACAAAGCCGCGGCCGAGGCGCTGTTCGATCGCGGCGTCACTCTGCTGAAGCAGAAGGACTACAAGGAAGCGTGCAGCAAGCTCGAGACCAGCCAGCGCATCGAGCCGGCGGTGGGCACGCTGCTCTATCTGGGTGAGTGCTACGAGCGACTCGGACGGACCGCGAGCGCGTGGGCCACTTTCCGCGAAGCGAGCTCGCTCGCGCAGGCGTCCGGTCAAACCGATCGCGCGCGCATCGCCGCTCAGCGCGCGGACAAGCTGGAGCCAGATCTCGCATACCTCGCGATCGCCGTGCCCGTCGACGCACGGCCCGCCGGGCTCACCGTGCGTCGCGGCGAAGAAACCATCAAACCCGATCTTTACTCGGTCTCGATCCCGGCCGATCCAGGCGAGGTCAAAATCGAGGTTACCGCCCCAGGATATGAGCCCTTTACGACCACCGTCACGCTGGGCGCGCGCGACCGGCGCATGCTCGACGTACCGCCGCTGAAGGCGCTGCCCAGCAGCGAAAAACCGGTCGACGGCCAGCCCACGACCGCTCCAGGCAAGACCGAGGCGGATGGCCCAGTGACTGGTAAATGGGCGGCGACACCGGAGCCTCCGCCGAGCAACAGCTCGGGCGCGGGGCGCGTGGTCGGTCTGGTCGTGGGCGGAGTCGGCCTAGTCGGGATCGGCGTCGGCTCGTACTTCGGCGTGCGCGCATATCAGAAGAACAAAGACGCCAAGGACAAGTACGACTGCTCCGGCAACACCTGTCCAAACCCGAATGGCGCGGCGGGCGTCGCGCTCACCGACAGCGCGCTCGACAAGGCGCGCATTTCGAACATCGCTTTCGCGGCTGGCGGCGGTTTGCTCGTCGCGGGCGTGTTGATTTACGCGCTGTCACCAGCACGCACTGAGAGCGCGCTAGTGGTCGCGCCGGCGTTGGCCCAGAACGGGGCGGGGCTGACGCTGCGAGGCGGTTTCCAATGAAGCGGGTGGGGACGGGGCTACGTGGCGCGGCGAGTGCCGCGCTGCTGCTGTCGCTGAGCGTGTTCGGGTGTCAGTCGTTGATTGACCTGGAGGAGCGGCGTGTGGCGCCGGCGCCGTGGTGCGAGGATTATTGCGACGTCGTCATGAGCAGTTGCAGCGGAGGGCTCGACGTCTACTCCTCGCGTGCGGCTTGCCTCGCAGTGTGCGACGTGCTCGATCCCGGAAGTCCGGATGACCTCCCGAAGGCGAACACGGTTCGCTGCCGGCGGAACCTGATCTTCGGTTCGGGCGAGGCGCCGGTCGATTGCTCGCTGTCGGGGCCGGTGGGCGGCGATCAGTGCGGCTCGGATTGCGAAGGGTACTGTCAAATTCTGGTCGCCGCTTGTTCGGATACCTTCACACAGCCCGTCGACGATTGCGTGCGGGAGTGCGCGGCGCTCCGTCACGGGACCGACCGCTTCACGACCAACGGCACGTTCGTCAAGGGAGACACCTTTCAGTGTCGCGCGGTCTACGCGAGCAATGCGCTGCTCGACCCGTCGCTTTGCAAGAACGCGGTGATTGCCCCAGTGAACCCGCAGGCCTTGTGCACGGAGTCCGCGACCGAGCCGCCCAAGTGCGAAGATTATTGCCGGATCGCCATGGTGGCTTGCACCGGTGACAACGCCCTGTACGAGTCGAACGAGCAATGTCTCGCTGCGTGCAACGCGCTGCCGGCGGGCACGAACGCGGACTCGAACGGCATGATCAGAGTGAACACGCCGCTCAACACCATCGGCTGTCGCAAGTTTCACGTCTATGGGGCGCTCGCTCACCCGGAGGTTCATTGCCATCACGGCAGCGCGACCGGCGATGGCTACTGCGGCGACGAGGACGAAGCCATTTGCGAGTCGTATTGCATGATCGCAAAGCAAGCGTGCGGCGCGCAGTACAGCGCGCGCTTCCTGGATGACGAGGCCTGCGAGGCCGAGTGCCAACTGTTGCCTGGCGTGACCGAAGAGGGGGCTGAGGACGAAGGGCTCGAGGACACGCTCGTTACTGCGAGAAAGGGCGGCCAGCAGGTGCCCTGCCTCACACTGCACGCACTGCGCGTCCTCGAGAAAAAAGCGAACCCCACCGCGATGGCTGCAGCAGCCGTGACCGAATGCCCTATCGCGCTCGGCATGGTCGCTTGCCCGGCCGAGCCGTAGTCCGATTTCGTCCGGCAGTCGTCGCTTTTTTCGCAGGAACACCGGACACGCGCTTCCCGCTACTCCCATTGGTGTAATCTCTCGGAGTCCATGGGCGCCGGCTTCGCCTTGTCCATCCTTGCCTTGGCTTGGCTGCCCAAGCCGCTCGCCATGCCTATCGACATTCGCGTGGAGCTCGACGCGCCGAGCGATTGCTCCGAGGTGCTCGGCTTCTATGACCGCGTGCGCGCGCGGACCGATCGCGTGCGCTTGGCGGAGGCATCTGCGCAAGCGCTCACGCTGCGCGTGCGCGTGGTGCGTCGCGGGGGCAAGGTGCACGGCCAACTGCGCATGACCGACGAGAACGGCGCGTCGTCCACGCGCGAAGTCGATGGCGCGTCGTGCGCGGAGGTGGTCGACGCTCTGTCGCTGACCGCGACGCTGGCGCTCGATCCCACGGCGAGCCCTGAAGCGCCGGTGGCCACGGTGCCGCCGCCTACTGAGGTCGTGACGCTGGTGGCCACGCCCACCCACCCGCCGCCCCCAGCGCCCAGTTCGACCTTTGGTTTCGAAATGGGCGCCGGAGCAGGCGTTGCGGAAGTAATCTCTCCTTACTTAAGCGTTGGCGGCACCTTGTTCGGGCGGCTCACGCACGGACCGGGCGAGCATGTGAGTCGTTCGCTGGGCTTCGCGCTCGGTCATTTCGGCAACGACATCGTCACCTCGCAAGACGAAGTCTCTGAGCGCTTAACGACGCTCACGCTCACGGCCTGCCCGGCGCGCTTCGACGCGAGCGGTGCGTTCAGCTTGGAGCCGTGCGCGCTGGTTGCCGGCGGACTTCTGGCCGTGAGCAGCCGCGGTATACGGAATCCGGATTCCGCGTTGCGCTCTTGGTGGAGCGCCGGGCTGCTGCTGCGGGTAGGCGTGCCGTTCGGCGACCGGGCAAGCTTCGAACTGGAGGCCGGGGGAGCGGTGCCGCTTTTGAAGCGGCGCTTCATCCTCGAGGTTCCCGAACGGGTCCTGGGGGAAAGCCCAGCAATTTCGGGCTTCTTGAGCTTGGGCGTTGCCTACCGTTTTTGACGGCGGATGCGGCTCTGACGTGATCCAGCTGCGCCTGGTCGGGAATTAACCCAAAGTACCTAGTCAATGCCCCAAAGTGCAGCGAGCGCCAACAAGAACGTCGCAGTTCCGGCGTCGGGCGTTCACGCAGCGCCGGAGCCAGAGGGTGCGGGTCCGTCCGTGTCGGCGGTGAGCCGTGAGGCCCGGCTGCGGACTCTTGTCGAACGTTATGTGGATTTCGTTGCGCGCGTTTTGCGGAATGCCGGCACTCCCCAGTCAGAGGTGGATGACGACGTGCAGCGAACTTTCATCACCGCCGCGCGCCGGCTCGATGACATGCGCCCCGGCGCTGAGAAGAGCTTTTTACTTCGCATCGCTTTGCACACTGCTGCGCACGCCCGGCGCACCTTAGCGCGCCGCCGAGAGGTTCCAGAGGAAGAAGCCCCCGAGGTCGTCGATGTCTCCTTCAGTCCAGAGCGGCTCACTGAACAAAAGCGTGCACGCCAAATGCTCGACGGTGTGCTCGAGCAAATGGACAGTGACCTGCGCACGGTCTTCGTGCTCTACGAGTTCGAGGATTTGAGCATGGCTGAGATCGCCGAAGTCGTCGCCATCCCGCGGGGCACCGTCGCGTCTCGCTTGCGCCGGGCACGGGAAGATTTTCGCGAGAGGGTGCGAGCGCTGCAAGGCCCCGATAAGCCTGAGGTGCGAGGATGAACGAGCCGCGTCGCCTACGTGAAGAATGCGAGAGCCCGCTGGAGCGCGCTCTGCTCGAAGCAGGTGCGTCGTATCGCAGCTCCGACGGTACGCGCGAGCGTACCTTGGCCGCGCTCGGTTTGGCGGGCTCGGCAGCGCTCTCGGCCGCGGCGATCGGCACCGCAACTTCGACCTTGAGCAAGGTGAGCTGGGCCAAGGCGCTGACCGTGGTCTCGGCCGTCAGCGCGGTCACCGCGGTTCCGGTTGGTTACTACGCCTGGCAGCGTTCAGAGCAGCAGGCTGCGGTGGCGCAGGTCGCGCTGAGCGCGCCGAAGGCGCCCGTTACCGGCACGCAGAGAGCCGTTCGTCATGCCGAACCGGCGCTGCCGTCCACGCATTTGATGGTCGAACCCGTGGCACCGGCGCCGCTGGTCAACACGCCCAGCGCGCGTGCGCCCAAGGCGACCGCTTCGAGCGCCGACCTCACGGCCGAGCTCGCGGCGATCGAAAAGGCGCGCTCTGCGCTTTCAGCAGGGGACGCGAGCGGCGCGCTCTCGCAGCTCGACGCTTACTCGCGGACGTATCCGCGCGGCCGGCTGGCGCTCGAAGCGGAGGTGCTGCGCATCGACGCGCTCGCGCGCAGCGGTCAGCGTGACGCGGCGAAGAAGCGCGCGGAGCAGTTCGTGCGGCGTCATCCGAACAGCGTCCTTAACGCGCGCGTTCGCGGCTACCTCGGCGAGTGAAAGCGAGCCATGCGCCGGGGGCTCTCGCTCGGACTTTTCTCGGCGATGCTCTCGCTCGCGGCCTGTCGTACCACGGTCGACACGCTCGGTAGTGACGTGTTCGCCGGCACGGCGGGCGCCGGCAGCGGCGGCACGAGTGGCGGCAGTGCGAGTGGGGGTGGTGCGGGGGAGTCGGGCGGCGGGCTCGGCCCAATCACCGGCCCGGCGTCGTATCCGAACGCATTCAAGGATCTGCTGGGCAAGACCGACGCCGAAATCGAAAATAAGATCGAATCGCTCTTTCAGCGACTCTTCTACGGCGATCCGGACACCGAAGCGATTTACTTTCCAGTCGGCGGCGGCGAGCAGGCGGCGATTCGCGACACCTTCCACAATGACGTGCGCACCGAGGGCATCGGCTTGGGCATGATCATCACGGTCGAGCGCGCCAAACACGACGAGTTCGATCGCTTGTGGAGCTTTGCCAAGACGTCGTTGCTCAAGGGTGCCGGCACGGCGGGCAAAGGTTATTTCAATTCGACTTGCGACACGCTGAACGGCAAGACTGCGTGCTTCGATCCCTACGGTCACCAGCAATTCATCACCGCTCTGCTGTTTGCCCGGAGTCGTTGGGGGAACGCGGGCGCGCACGACTACGAGGCCGACGCACAGGCGCTGCTCGACGTGATGCGCAACAAAGAGCGGGAGAACGGCGGCGTCGTCGACGGCGTGACCAACATGTTCGACGAGAAGACCAAGCTGGTCTTCGATTTGCCGAACCAAAGCGTTGGGCAGACCAGCCGTCCGTCGATTGTCATGCCCGCTTACTACGAGCTCTGGGCGCAAGCGACCGGCGACGACTTCTACGTGCAAGCTGCGGCCGCGGCCCGCGAATACTGGAAGGTCGCGGTGCACGGCGAGACTGGCCTGATTCCGGTGCGCTCGCACTTCGACGGTTCCGCGCTGAACGGTTGGAACTTCTTTGGTCCCGAAGCCTACCGCGCGCAGGTGAACATGACGTTGGACCAGATCTGGTTCGGCCGGGACCCTTGGGAAAACCAGGAAGCCGACAAGCTGTTGGCGTTTTTCGCGAGCCAGGGGCTCGATCGCTACGCGCAGAGCTACACGCTCGATGGGTCGAGCTGTACCGCTTGCGGGCGTGACCCCTCGCTGGTGTCCACGAACGGCGTTTCAGCGCTGATTTCCAGTCACAGTCAGCGCGTCGCCTTCGTGCAAGCAGTCTGGGACCAAGGTCCCGCTCCAGGGCCCACGCGCTACTTTGCTGGGCTCATGCAGCTGCTCGCCCTGCTCACCTTGAGCGGGCAGTATCGCGTGTATTAGCCCGGCCTCGGGCGAGCGTGCTCGAGCGTGGTATGGTGCCGTATGCGCGATCCCGACCTCGTCCGTTCCCGCAGCGCTGGCGGGTCGCTCCTCGGTGCGACCGGGCCGCTCCTCTTGCTACTTTTCGCGATCGGTTGCGCGCGCTCGCAATCCGCAGCGCCGGAGCAGAAGGGGCCCGCGCCGGTGGCTTCGGTGGGCGCAGCCGTGCATGAACCGAGGACGAACGCCGCGCTCACCACGCCCCAATTGCTGACGCTCGGCATGCCACTACCCGACGTGAGCGGCACGGCCCAAACCGGTGAGCTCGTTAAGCTTTCCGACCTCAAGGGCAAACCGGTGGTGGTCTACTTCTATCCGAAGGACGACACGCCCGGTTGCACCGTCGAGGCACAAGAGATTCGCGATGCGTGGCAAGACATTCAGAAGACGCAGGCACTGGTGGTGGGCGTCTCGAGTGACGACGATGCGTCGCACCGCGCGTTCGCGGAGAAGCACGCCTTGCCGTTCTTGCTGCTGCCCGATCCCGATCACCACATCGCGCGCGCGTTCGGCGTGGCCTTGAACGAAAAGGGGCGTACGGTGCGAACGAGCTTCGTGTTCGGGCGCGACGGGCGTTTGGTCAAGGTGTTTCCGGCCGTCACCCCCAAGGGTCATGGTCGAGAGCTGCTCGAGACTCTGCAGGCGCTGCCGGCCAGGTAGAAGATAGACTTCGCGCGGCTCAGAATCCGACGCCGACGTGCGCGACCGCGAGCAGCCACGGCTTCGCGTCAGCAGCGCTGCCGCCCGGGGTGGCGGGTACGTTGCCTACCAAGTCGATGCCGACGCGTGCGTCAGCACCTGAATTGGGCAGCACGTAGTCGAGCGAACCGCGCAGCACGCCGACACCGACCGTGGCCGTGGAGCTCTCGCCGTTTTCGTCTTCACCATCGATGCGTGCCACGCCGGCGCCGGCACCGATAATCGGGTGCAGTTCTTGCCCGGCACCGAAGTCGATCCAGAGCTCCGCCGCGTATTGCGAGAGCCCTTGGTCGGCCGACGCGCGCAGCCAGGTGCCGGAGGCGCGAAAACCCGCTGCGCGGGCGCCGACGTCCAACGCGACCGAAAGCCCACCCTCCGGCTCCTTCCCCGACACGCGCAGGCCGGGCCCCGCGCTCACCCTCAGCGTGGAGCTCGACTCCGGCCGAGGCTCATTCGAGCGACTCACGTAGCTCGGACGCTCGCTCACCAGTGCTTCGCCCGGTGGAGTCGCGAAGCCTGATTCGGCGCTGGCCGTGCGCGGCAGCAGCTGACAGGCAAAGATCGAACACACTAGAACGAGCTTTTCGGCGCGCATGGCTTTTACCGGGAACGCGCCAGCGCTCCGCGCCTTACACCGCCCTCGTTTTCTTGGACCCCGCTTTGGCGCTATCCTGCCGGGGGATGTCCCGCGGAGCGCCAGGTCAAACCACGACGCCTTCCTTGACCTCGAGTTTCGGGGCCGAGGGGCCGCGTGCACTGGTGCTGGCTTGGCTATTTCCGCGCACGGACGGGCCCACACTCGAGCTGCCGCGGGGGCGTACGAGCGACGCGGTACTCGGCCGAGACGAAGACTGCGCGGTGGTGTTGCCGGGCACCGATGTCTCCCGGCGCCACGCGGTCGTGCGAGCGGAGGGGGCGCTCAGCCTGCTCGTCGATCTCGACAGTCGCAACGGCACCTTCGTGAACGGCCGTCGCATCGACTCGGTCGTGCTGGGAGAGAACGACGTCGTCCGAATCGGCGGCTGGGTGGGCGTGGTGACCGCTCTGGGGGGCAACCTCGGCAGCGTGGCCCCGGGCCTGTATGGCGGCGCGACGCTGCGTGAAGCGCTTTCGCCCGCACAGCGCGCCGCGCACAGCGATCTGCCGATTTTGTTGGAAGGCGAGACCGGCACGGGCAAAGAGGCGGTCTCCCGTGCGATTCACGCCTGGAGCGGGCGCTCGGGGCCGTTCGTTGCGGTCAATTGCGCCGCGCTGCCAGAGAGCTTGGCCGAGGGGGAGTTGTTCGGTTATCGCCGCGGCGCGTTCACCGGCGCGGAGCAAGCCAGCGTCGGGCATTTTCGGGCCGCGCAGCGCGGTACTTTGCTGCTCGATGAAGTGTGCGAATTGCCGCTCAGCTTGCAGGCCAAGTTGCTGCGCGTGATCGAGCAGCGCGAGGTGCAGCCGCTCGGCGAGTCGACTCCGGTCAAGTTGGACGTGCGCATTCTCTCGGCTGCGCAAGAGCCGCTCGCGCGCGCGGTGGAAGAGGGGCGTTTTCGCGCGGACCTGTACGCGCGCCTCGACGGCGTAAGCGTGCGTTTGCCGCCCCTGCGCGCGCGGCGCGCCGAAATTCCGTATTTGTTTTCACGCTTGTTGTTGGAAGACTCGGGCGCGCGCCCGCCCGCGGTCGACGTGCGCGTGGTCGAGCGCTTGTGCCTCTACGATTTTCCGTTCAACGTGCGGGAACTCGCGCTGCTCGTGAAGCGGCTCCTGGTGTTGCACGGCGCAGAACCGGTCTTGAAGCTCCAGCACTTACCCCCGCGCGTTCGCGGCGAAGCCAAGCTCGATGCCAGCAAGGAGCCGGAAGCGGCCGCGCCCCTCGCGAGCGAAGAAGTGCCGGAGCTCGGCAAGTTGCTGGAAGCGTTGCGCGCCACCGGCGGTAACGTGGCACGCGCGGCGCAGACGCTCGGCATCTCCCGGCAACGGGCCTACCGCATGATGCAGGGCCGGCCCGAAGTGGATCTGGAGTCACTGCGCGAAGGCGGGCAGGGCACGTGAGCTCGCCGCCCTGGTCGGCCGACACCGACGAAGTGCCGACAGGCCGTCGCACGGGTCAAATCATCGGGGGAAAGTACCGCTTGCTGCGACTGATAGGCCAGGGCGGCATGGGTGAAGTGTACGAAGCGCAGCACGCCGTGGTCGGGCGGCGCTTTGCGGTAAAATTCCTGCACGCGCACTTGGCGCAGAGCAACTCCGCGCTGCTGCGCTTTCGACGCGAAGCGGAAGCTGCTGGTGCGCTCGAGAACGAGCACATCGCGGCGGTCGTCGATTTCGACATCAGCCAAGACGGCGCGCCGTTTCTGGTCATGGAGTACCTGGTTGGCGAAAGCCTCGGCGAGCTGCTGCAGCGCGAGGGTCCGCTGCCGCTCTCGCGCGTGGTCGGCGCGCTGTTGCAAGTGTGTCGCGGTCTGCAAGCCGCGCACGGCGCAGGCATCATCCACCGCGACTTGAAGCCCGATAACCTGTTTCTGTGCAAGCGCTCCGACGGCTCGGATTTCGTAAAAATTCTGGACTTCGGGATTGCGAAGCTGAACCGAGCAGAGGCGAGCGATATCACTCGCAGCGGCGCCACCCTGGGCACGCCTTTCTACATGTCTCCCGAGCAAGCGCGCGGTGAGAAGTCGATCGGTGAGCGCGCCGACGTCTACGCGCTCGGCGTGATCTTGTACGAGCTGCTCTCCGCTCAAAAGCCGCACCCGGGGGACTCGTACAACTCGATTTTGGCTCACATTCTCAGTAAGCCGGTGGTCCCGCTCGAGCAGCTGCGCAGCGGTCTGCCTCCGGGTTTTGCGGCGGTCGTCGAGCGCGCGCTGTCTTCCTTGCCGGAGCAACGGCAGGCTTCCGCGGCGGCGCTGGCGAGTGAGCTGGCCCCGTTCGGCGGCCGCGAAGTGACTGCCAAACAATCGCATTTCGAGCTGCGCGCGGCAGTCGGTGGCGCCGCGACACTGCCCACGCCGGGGGCTCACACCGTGCCTGTCCGGCTCGAGTCGCGCGCGCTGCTGCGCGAGCGGCACGCAGACGAACCCGTGCCGGTGCACGCGCCGGAGTCCAGGTCCGACGAGGCCGCACCGCGCCGCCCAGCCGTTGCGGCGCTGCTTCTGCTCGCGCTGGTCGGCGCCTTCGTCGGGCTCTGGTTGCTCGGTCGCCGCGCCGCGATCGAGAATCGCGCCCCAGCGGCGCCCGCACCGAAGAGCGCCGTTCCAACCCCGCCTTCGACTTCCAGCTCCGCCTCCGCGCCCGCTCAGGCTTCCTCTGCGCTGGCCTCCTCTGCGCCGACCTCCTCTGCGCCGACCTCCTCTGCGCCCGCGCCTGCTCCCCCTCCCGCCGCGCGCACCCCCACCGCTAAACCCGCGCGCCCCAGCACTCCCGCCGTGCCGCCCCCGTCAGCGAGCAAACCGCGGGTGAACTTCGATGAGCAAAACCCGTACTGAGAATCCGCGGCTTGCCGGCCGCGCTCGGCGTTTCCGCTCGGGCTTCGCGGTCACCCCGCGCGCAGCGCTGTTCCTGCTCGCGAGCGCACTCGCTAGCTCGAGCCTTTCGCGCCCGGTGTTGGCCCAGCAACAAGACGCCAAGTCGCAAGCACGCCTGCATTTTCAGCGAGGAATCGAGCTCGGTGGAACCGGCGCTTACGAAGAGTCACTGCGCGAATTCTCGCGCGCCTACGAGCTCTTGCCGCATTTCACCGTGCTCTACAACATCGGGCAGGCGCACATCGCGCTCGGTCACGCCGCCGATGCGGTCGAGGTGCTCAAGCGCTACCTCGCCGAAGGCGGCGCCAACGTAGCGCTCGAACGCCGCGCGCAGGTCGAAGCCCAAATTATACAACAATTTGCGCGCACGGCAGCGCTCGAGCTGCGTGTCGACGCAGCGGGAGCGCAGGTCACCATCGACGGCACGCCGCGCGGACGCGCGCCGCTTCCGGGCCCAGTCCGCCTCGATGCGGGCACGCATCGCGTGCAGGTGACGCTCGACTCCGGCGAACACCAAGAGCAGTCACTCACTCTGCTCGCCGAGCAAAATCAAACGCTCGAGTTCCGCCTACTGGCGCAGGCGAACGCGCCTGCAATACCGCCGCCCGTCGTGCCCTTTCCGTCAGCTTCACCGCTGCCCGCGTCCCAGAGCACACCTCAGCCCCGGCCCGAGCCTCCCGCAGCATCGCCCGCGGTTGCGCGCGGTCACCGCAACACCACCCTCGGCATCGTACTCGGCGCGGTCGGGGTGGGGCTCGGAGGCGCCGCGCTCGCTCACTACTTGTGGAACCGCGAGCGCTATCACGACTGGCAGAGCGAGTATGCTGGCTACTTCGAGCAGCCGAGCCCGGAAAAGCGCGAAGAGGCCAACCGGCTCGCGGAGTCCATCCCGCGCGCGAGCGCGGTGACCATCACGCTCACGATCGGCGCCGGGCTCGCGCTCGGCAGCGGCGCGTTCGTGTTGATCACCGACGCAGGGGGCGGCCAAGCGACTGGATCGGTCGTGGGCTGGCGCGGCAAATGGTGAACGCTTCCTCGCTGACCAGGTCCGCGCTCGCGTTGCTCGCCGCCGCGACTGCACTCGGCGCTTGCTTCGATACCCACAGAATCCCAGAAAACGCGAGCTCCGGCGGCACCTCCGGGGCAGGAAATAGCGGCGGCAAGAGCTCCAATGCCGGCGGCGCCGGCAATGAAGCGGGCGAAGGCGAAGGTGGTAGTTCGAGCGGGGGGAATCCGGACGGCACGGGCGGCATTGCAAGCGGCGGCACTGGCAACTCGAAAGGGGGCGGCAACGCGGCCACTGGCGGTCGCGCCCCGACGGGCGGCGCGCCGGTCACCGGCGGCGCTAGTAGTGGCGGCGTTCACTCCGGCGGCAGCCTGAACGGTGGTGGCCCGAGTGGTGGCAGCGCGGGACAAGCCTCCAAGGTCGACTGGTTGTCGTTCGTGAACAGCGACGCGCCGTCGACGCTCTCGCCGAACGGCGCGCTCGGTATCAACGGCGTGGTCAGCACTCGTCGCGACGGCTGCGCCGAGCTCGATTGGAACCCGGTTACCCGCTGCGCGAGCGGCACGTTGTGCAACGCCAACAACGGCGAAAACTGGGGCGTCGCGCTCGTGTTCGATTTCAACCACACCGGCGCGGACGACACACCGCCGAACACCACCGAGCTGTGGAACCCGAACGACGTCGGGGCGTTCGGAGTAGCCTGGGAAATCACCGGAAGCGCGCCGGGTTTGCAGGTCTGGGTGTTGAACATGGCCTCGACGTGGAATGGCCAATGCGCCGCCGAGACCTGCGAAATCAATGGCCCTCCCGATGGGACCGCGAGCGCAGCCCCCAGCGGGCAGCTCTTGTTCAGCAACATGAGGAAGGACGACTGGGGCGGCTCCGGGCTCGTCTACAAATACGACCCGGCGAAGGTGCACGCGCTGCAGTTCAAGCTGCCAGCCATCATCGTCGGGCCGGTCTCCTTCTCGTTCTGTCTCAAGTCACTCGGGATCGTGCGCTAGGCTACTTCGCGGAACTCTGCGGCTTTCGCACCAGATAGAAAAAATCTCGGCGAGCCTTCTTGCGAATGTATTCGTCTTCGGAAAATTCGAAGCCGCTGGCAAGCGCCACCGCCTTGCGCACGGGGCTACCATCACGCGGCTCGAACAACACGAACTTCGGATACGACCAATTGACGTCCATTTGCGCGATATCCACGGCGCCCGCGTGATGCACGCCATCGGCCAGCGCCCGCGCGGTCGTGTGGTTCGTGATCGAGACGTACAAAATTTGGCGGTCCGCGCTGAGCCCAACGGCGGAGCGACGGATCACCGTGTCGCCGTCGAGCGTGGCGCCCCACTTCAAGCCGCTGCCAGCGGTGAGCCCGGGGTGAATCTTGCCGCCCTCGTACATGCAAGCCGGCGCCTGGCGATACCAGCGCATCTCGGGCTCGCTGTCGGCCATCGTGCGCCAGGTGCCGATACGCAGTGAGCCGTCCTTGTACACCGCGAGCGTGCAGGCGTTCGGCTTCGGGTGCACGAGCACCACGTCGTCGACCTTCATGCCGTAGCCGCCGTGCTCGGTCATGAAGCCACCGTTGAAAGCGGCCAGCAGCTCTTCGTGTTGCGCCTCCGGAATGCGCGCTACGCGCGTATAAGCGTCGGCCTTCGGGTCGTCGCTCTTTGGCTCTTGGCTGCCCGCCACCACGAACACGTCCACGCGCCGCACGTCGACCGCTACCACGAACACCTCGCCCCACGAACGCGTCGGGTCCGGGTGGAGCAGGGTCTTGTACAGATACGGCTCTTCCTCGGGACGTCGCGGGTCGACGATCGGCACCCACACGCCGTCCCCCGGCGCGGACCAAGCTTTCAGCGCCGGCCCCGGATCCTTCGGATGAAACGCGGGCAGCTTCGAGGCCGTGTCCACGGCCTTCCTTGGCGCCACCGCGGACGTAGTCGGCACGGCCCAGTACGCCTTGGGCGCATCGTGCGTGCGCGTCACGCGATTCACGCGATCCTCGACGCCGTACACCAAGTCCTCGAGCTTCGCGACCGCGGTCGTGCCGAGGATCGAGCGCAGCGTGTTGGCGACCAATGGCCCGAGCCAATCGTAGCGGTGAATCGCCACCCACATCGCCGCCACGCAACCACCGGCGGCCGCGAGCGCGATCAGCAGGCCGCGCAACAGTCCGCGCTTCGGTCGCCGCGAGGCGCGCCGTTGGGGGCGACGTTGGTCCGCGGTGCGGCTCTGCATCACGGCGCGAGCATCCTCTGCGCCCGACTTCTCGCATCCCGTGCGGTGTTGTGCAAGCTCACCAGCATCTTCCGGTATGGCGGCCCCCGAGGCCGGGGCCGCGAACGACCCGCCGTTTTACCAAAAATCCCGCGCCCTGCCGGGCGTTCAAGGTGAAACGCCTACGCTTCTCGACTATGACGCGGTGAATGGGTTCCCCACTCCGCGTCGCGCTCCTCGCGCTCGGCATTGGGCTTCTCATCTCCCCCCCGCTCCCCGCCCAATCCCCGGCCTCTCCTCCTCCCGCGCCGGCCGCACCCGCGCCGGCCGCACCCGCACCCGCGCCGGCCGCGTCCGCGCTCGCCCGCCTCACCGGCCGCAACATCTCCCGTATCGCCGTCGTCTTCGATCCTCCCCTCTGGTCCACTCCCGTCAAGCTCGTCGGCGTCCAGGTCGGCCAAACCTTCACCCCCGAGGTTGCGCGCCGCGCCCTCGACGAACTCAGCGACACCGGCCGCTTCGGCGATCTACGCGCCGAAGCCGAACCCCTCGGCGACGGTGTCTTGCTCCGCATCCGCGTCGTGGCACGCCGCATCATCGCCTCGCTCCGCCTTTCCGGCGTCAGCGACGCCGACGAGCTGCTGCGCGCCGCACAAATTCGCGTCGGCTCCGAGATCACCGCGCGCGACCTGCCCGATCTCACACGCCGTCTGGAAGGCGAGCTCGGCCGCCGCGGCTACCCCGACGCCAAAGTGCGCGCCGACCCGTTCGATGCAGACGACCCCATGGCCATCGTGCTTTCTTTCGAAGCACAGCCCGGCGCGCCGGCGCGCATCAGCGAACGTCGCTTCTTCGTCTGGCCCGATCCCAAGAGCAAAGGTCTGGCCGAGCTGCTCTCTAGCTATGCCGTAGGCAAAGGCGATCGCGTCGACCTCGACGCCGTAGAGGCGGCCAGCCGCGCGCTCGAAGAAAAGCTCAAGCGCGCCTCGTATCACGAAGCGCGCGTCGAACACCGCATCGAACGCAGCGCTTCGGGTATTCGCCTCGACGTGCGGGTGTATGCGGGCTCGCTCGTGCAGCTTCGACTGGAGGGCAATCGACGCTTCGAAGCAGCCCAGATCGAAGCCTCGCTCAAGCTGGAAGAAGCGAGCGACCGCTCGCCCGCGGCGCTCGCCGAGCGCGTGCGCGACTTCTACGTGGAGCGCGGCTTCCTCGACGCTACGGTCGAGCCTGCCGAATACGGTGCGCACGACGCCAGCGTGCGCACGCTGCTGCTACGCATTCACGAAGGTGAACCGGTGCGCGTGCTGGCGCGCGAGTACCCCTGCCTCAGCGCCGAGCGCAGCGCCGAAGACGTCGGCAGCGAGATCGACAGCTTCTTATCCGAGCTCCCCGGCGGCACCTTGATCGACGCGGTCGACCCCGCTGCCGTCGACTCGCTGTTCGGCCCGCGCCGCACCACCGGCTACCGCGCTCACGCCTACTCCTTGAACCCGTGGTCGGTGTACAGCGCTGACGTTTACGAGCGCGCGGTCGAGCACTTGAAGGACCTGTTTCGCTCCGAGGGCTACCTCGCCGCGAGCGTTGGGCCGGTCGTGGTCGAGCGCCGCCGCTGTGACGTCCGCTCGCCGCCCGGCAGCTGCATCCCCGTCGGCGCGCGCAAACGCCCGCCCTTTGCCTGCAGCTACGACGCGATCGGCTTGCCCGCGGAAGAACCGGCGCTCGACCCCGCCATCGGCTGCGTCGAAGACCTCGCAAAGGGCGTGCACTGCGAGCCGGACGTCGTGCTCAGCATCCCGATCAAGCTCGGCCCGCGTTCGTTCATCCAGGGCGTGCGCATGGACGGCAACCTCGCCATTTCGAGCGAAGAGCTGCTGCGCGCCGCCGAGCTCAGCACCGGCGCGCCGCTCTCGCAGATCGAGGTCGACCGCGCGCGCCGTCGCCTGCTCGACCGCTACGCCGAAGAAGGCTTCGCGTTCGCCGACATCGAGGCCAGCCTGGATCTGTCACCGGATCATCGCCGGGCCACCGTCGTGTTCGTGATCAGCGAGCGCAAGCAGGTCAGAGTGTCGCGCATCGTCGTGCGCGGCGCGCGCATCACCAGCGAAAGCTTGATTCGCCGCCGCATCGCGCTCGAAGTGGGCGACGTCTACCGGCGCAGCCTGGTCCGCAAAACCGAAGAGCGCCTGGCCACGCTGGGCGTGTTCTCCACGGTTTCGGTGGGCTTCGAAGATCCCTACGTGCCGGCGAGCGAAAAGGTCGTCGTCATCACCGTACAAGAGAAGATCTCGCAGAGCTTCGAAGGCCCGGTCGGCTTCAGCACTGGCGAGGGCTTCCGCGTCGGTTTCGAGTATCGCCATGCGAACCTGGCAGGCCAGGCCGTGCGCTTCACGTTGCACGTACAAGCGGGCCTCCTGCCCTTGCCGCTCATCTTCGAAGACGACGTGCGCCGTAAGTACGGCGAGCTCAGCGTGCTCGAGCGACTCGAGCGCCGTAACACGGTGAGCCTCGAGTTCCCCGACGTCGGCCTCGGACCCCTGTTCCGCCTGAGCGTCGAGGGCGTGGACGTCAACGACAACGCGCGTGACTACGGCCTCACCAAAGACGCCGGCATCGTCACCCTGTTCTTTTTGCCGGAGCGCCGGCTTTCGTTTCAGCTCGCGGGCTCGCTCGAGCGCAACGTGGCCACCATCTTCGGCGAGCAAGAAAAGGGCAACCTCGACAAATACATCCAAGAACACCCGAATTTTCGCCGGGTGTTCCGGGTCCCCGAGGGCGCCACTTTCGTCGTCGCCCAACGCGTCGGCGCCAGCTGGGATCGCCGCGACAACCCGCTCGACGCCACGCGCGGCACGTTCATCTCAGCCGACCTCGAGCACGTCACCGCGCGCCCCCTGGGGGAAGAAGCAGCGGTCACCGAGCGACCCTTCCCGCGCGGTACGGTCGCGCAGCCCGGCGCTGCGAGCGGCAGCGTCTTCGACGCGGTCGACAGCCACTTCCTCCGCTTCAGCAGCCGCGTCGCCGGCTACGTCCGGCTCACCCAGAAAGGCATGGCGCTCGCCGGCAGCTTCCGCTGGGGCCTCAACCAACAGCTCAACGACAACTCGCGCACGTACCCCGATCGCCTGTTTTCGCTGGGCGGCATCGACAGCCTGCGCGGGTTCTTGCAAGACGCGCTGGTGCCCGAAGACATCGCGCAAAAGCTGCTCGACCCGAGCGCGCAGCTCGGCATCGACCAAGTCGTGATTCGCGGCGGAGACGTATTCGTGAATCCGCGTCTCGAGCTCAGAATTCCACTCACGGACACCATTCAAACCGCGCTGTTCTTCGACGCCGGCAACCTGTGGACCGACCCCCACGCGCTCACCGCGCGCGACCTCTTGCGCCTACGCTACGCAACTGGCAGCGGCCTGCGCGTCGGCACGCCGATTGGCCCGCTCGTGTTCGATTATGGCTTCAACATCGACCGCGTACTGGACGCGATCGCTCCGTCCCGCCCCCATCAGCGCTACTGGGAAGATATCGGCGCCTTCCACTTCAGCATTGGCTTGTTCTGACGCGTCGCTCCGCCGCGCTGCGGCTCGTCACTCTGGGGGTGTTGCCCCGCGACGACCGACTGCGTTGCTGTGGATGAATTTCGTAACGAATATCGCTTAACGTTCTCCGCGATTCTGCCGTTTGCTGTTTTTGGGTCAATGCACGATCGCGTGACAGTTCCGAGCCCGGCAGCGCCGCATGACGCGCCGCTGACGCCACCACGTGTCGGAAATAGCACGGGAAATCTGGGCACGGCGGATCTCGACATCGTGTTTCAGCCCATCGTCGACTTGGCCACCGGCTGGACCGTCGCCTACGAAGCGCTGACCCGCTGCAAGTGGCCCGAGTTCAAGAACCCCGTCACCCTGTTCAATCAGGCGCAGGAAGAGGGGCATGTGGGTCGCTTGGGGCGCTTGGTGCGCGAAGTAGCCTTTCAGCGCTGCGACGACGTGCCGATGTTCGTCAACATTCACCCCCACGAGTTGAACGAAGGCTGGCTGGTGCGGCCCGACGACCCCATCTTCTTTCACGACCGCGCGGTGTACCTGGAAATCACTGAATCGGCCGCATTCCACTACTTCGACGTGTGCGTGAACGTGCTGCGCGAAGTCGCTGCTCGCGGCGGCGGTCACCTGGTGGTCGATGACCTCGGCGCGGGCTACTCGAACCTCAAGCGCGTCCTGGATCTCGAGCCCAAGATCGTAAAGCTAGACTTGGCGCTGGTGCGCGGCATCGACAAGAGCCGCCGCCAACAGATTCTGGTACGCCAAGTGGTGGCTCTGTGCCACGAGCTCGACGCCGACGTGGTCGCCGAAGGCATCGAAACCATCGAAGAGCTCCGCGCCATTCGCGACACCGGCGCGCAATACGGACAAGGCTACCTGTTCGCGAAACCAGCGTTTCCGCTCCCGCGCGCGGTATGGCCCCTCGATCGCGCCGCTGAGCCCGCCAGCGGTCGCCTCGCGAGCGAAATGCTCAGCGGCAAAATCCGGCTCTAGTCGCGGCTTCGCGGTTTTGGGGCTGCTTGCTCCCCAATCAGCGCTACGCTGAGTGCGCTATGGGTGTCTCGGGGCGATCGTTACGTGCGTGCCAGTGGCGGAGCCTTTTACTCCCATCACTCGTCTGGGTGATGACATCGTCCTGCGGCGGCCAAGCCAATACCGCCACGGGCCCCGTCGAATCGAATAGTGGCGGCAACTCGAGCCCTGCCTCGAGCGGCGGCAGGCAAGCCAGTGGCGGCGTGCCCGGAAGCAGCGGCGGTCAGCCAGTTTCCAGCGGTGGCATGTCGATCTTCGTGCCGCCTGGCGACGGTTCTTCCACGACCGGCGGGGCCGGCGGTGACTCCGCGACCTGCGCTCCGTCAATCACTGGCATCGCCACGGTCCCCACCCGACAATGTTCCAACCCGCGCCCCATCGGCGGCGGCTTCGTCGAGTGCGGCGAGGGCTCCTATCGTCGCCCCGAGATCAGCGAGTGCGAGACCACCGTACCGCGACCCGACCCCGATGGAGTCTGTCACTCCGAGGACGAGTGCTGCCACGACAGCGACTGCCCAGGGCCGTATCCGTATTGCTCCTGGGGACGCTGCACGCCCGGTTGTCTCAGTGACGCTGACTGCCCCGAGCAAAGTGTTTGTGTGTGCGGCGATCCAATCGGCCGTTGCGTCAGCGCCTCCTGTACCTCCGACGCCGATTGCCCCCCGGACTTCCCGTGCTCCGCCGGTACCTTCTTTCACGGCGGGTTCGCCTGCCAAAGCCCCTGCGATCAGTGCCTGCTCGACTCCGACTGCCGCGCGGGCTCGCTAGGACAGTGCAGCCTTCCGGGTGCGGACCTCGGCCGTTACTGCTTGATCCTTCCCGGCTGAGTCGCGCGCAAATCAAAAGAAAGAGTTTTTCTTGGGGGACAGCTCCCTGAAAAGTGCGCGCTCCTCGTCACCTCCCGTCGCAAGCGCACCCCCAATTCGCCACGCCCGTCCCAACACCGCGCCTGCCCCCGGTGTTTACGCGCCCTGCAGCGCCAATCCTCCGGTCGCACAAAAGGCGGCGCACGCTGCAACCGACGTACTACGCTTCGCTCATGGCTCGCGCGCGTCCAATCTTACTCTCGACGCGCGCCATTTGTGCCCTCTCGAACCTCGCGCTCTGCTTCGTCGTCAGCGCGTGCGGTGGCGATGACCGCACCAAGCCGAGCTCGAACTTGGGCGGCTCCCGCGCGCAGGGCGGCAGCAGCGCGCAGGGCGGCAGCAGCGCGCAGGGCGGTGCCGCCGGCTTCGACGGCGCAGGCGCCAAGCGCGGCACCCCATTCACGAGCTACACGCCGCTCGGCGAACCCATCTCCCTGCCCGGCGTCGTCAACGCCTCCGACATCGCCTGGAAAGCGAGCAGCGACACCTTCTTCGTCCTCGCCGATCGCGTGAACCAATTCTACGAATACGACAGCGACTTCGCGCACGCAGTGCGTACCATCGAGCTCCAGAATCGCCCGGAGGACGCGGAAGGGCTGGCCTATCTCGGCCCCAGCGACGGCGCGGATCGCTTCGCCCTGTCCACCGAGGCGCCGCGCAACGAAGTCTGGGTGTTCGACTTGGACCCAGCGGCAACCTCTCTGGATTTCGCGAGCGCGCTCAAAACGCGCTTCGAACCCATTGCACCCTCGCTAGTCGCCAACCGCGGGCTGGAAGGCATCACGCTCCGTCCTGAGCTCGGTGATTCACCAGCCTGGTTTTACGCTTGCGAAGAGGGCGAACCCGAGCGCGAAGCGATTCGGCTGTTCGGATTTGCGTACGACCCTACGGGTCCCGCCTCGAGGAGCTATCAAGACGGCTCTCTGGTCATCGATGAACCGTGGACCGCAGCCGCTCAGTTCGGAGCCCGCATGGGCGATCTTTCGGGCCTTCACTACGACGCGGACAGTGACACGCTGCTCGTCCTCTCGCACTTGAGCAGCCGCCTGCTGCGCGTGGCCCCCGAGTCAGGCGCAGTCTTCGACGAGCTTCTGCTCGCTCGGTCTCCCCAGTACGAGGGCGTCACGCTCGCCTCCGGCGGACGGCTGGTGCTGGTGAGCGAACCGAACTTCATCGAAGTGTTTCGATCGCAGTGACAGCGCGTGCGGCCGCGCGCCATCGAAGCATTGCGGGAATTCGGGCCGATTCAGCACAAATCCCGAACGCCGCGGGCTCCGGTCGGTACGCCGTCGTCCACGTGCATCGGACCGAGCTCGCGGAACTTCGAGCATGGGCGCAACTCACGAGGCGCGGCTGCCGGAGTGGTGTTGCGCTGCGGATCGAAAAACTGCGGTGAGCTCGTGGGATCCTCGGTTCTGGCAGGATCCGCCGCCATCCCTTGGTCGCCGGAAGCTGTCCCTTCGTTGTGTGACAGCGCGCGAGTTTCACTCGCACGCGCACGGGTCACCACCACTTCGGGCAGCACGACCACGTCCGCCTTCTCCGCTTCGACGGCAGGCGACGTCGCTTCTGCTTCGGACTTGGGCAGCGGCTCGGTCTTCGCGGAGTACAGATAAGTGTCGAGATTGACGCGGCTGCCGTGACTGAGCGCGAGTGGGTTTGCTTGCAGATACATCGCCATGCCGGCGGCGCCGATGCCAGCGACCAGCGACGAGACAACGACCATTTGCTTGAACATGAGAGCCTCCGTGATGGAGCTCCGCTCAGTTCCCTCGTTGAGCGGGGCTCGGCTACGAATGGATCTCGAGCGCGGCGCTCGAGATCCGCGCGGATGGCGAGACTCGCTTTCGCGACTCCGCATTCGCTGCTCGAACGCCCGACGAAGGTCTGCGCGCTGAATTCGTCGGGCCGACGTGTGCGGTGGGTTCAGGGGTCGAGCTCACCGCTCGGGCCCGCTCGGCCAGTCGGGGAAGCTAGCTTTTTAGGGCTGGCGACCTCGGCCTCGAGTGGGTCGGTATTTTGTAAAATACCACCAAATTCGCATCACGCCACCAAATAATCCACCTAAAGAGAAATATTTCTATGTAACGGTATAAAACAGACGAATTTTTGAACTATCGGCCGGTTGGCTCCCGTTCCCCTCAACCGGCGTGAGCGGAGCGGGCGCGCTGCTTTGGTCCGAGCCAGCGCGCCCGCTTCGAACGGGCTCAGTTGATGATGACGCCAGCGCACTCGGTGGTGCAGCTGAACACCGCGCCCGCGCAAGAGCGATTCTCGATGCAGTCGTCACAGGCTTCGAGTTTGTCCTCTTTCGCTTCGTCCGCGGTGGCTTCGTTTTCGCAGCGATCGGTGCAGCCGTCGACGTCGTAGTTCGGGTCGAAACAGTCTTTGTAACGATCGCACACGTCCGCGCACGTAATCGTGTTCTTGACCGTATCGGCCGCGTCGTCACAGCCGACGAACGAGAGCCAGAGCGTCGCGCAGATTGGCAGTGCAAGAAGGTGTTTCATATTGAAGTCTCCTTTCGCGAAAAGCCGCCCTGAAACTCAGCGCTGAAGCGCGATTCGATACAGGTAACCCTGGTTCGCTCCGGTCGCGCCATTCACGACTGAAGCATTGTCACTCGACACGTAGAGCGCGCCCTCCACCGGGCTTATCGCTACGCCAACCGGTCGCACGGGGTTCTCGCCAGCCGTAGCGCCCTGCCAGCCCCAAATGCCTGGGACAGGCCCGCTCGCCGTGCCGCCTCCGAAAACGACGGTGAACGGAAAAGTGGTGCTGGTCGCGTCCGCGGTCGGCTTCGCCGCCGTACCGTCGGAGTTGAAGGGAACGAAGATGATCTGATGGCCCACCGACGGCGTGGTGTTCCACGACCCGTGCAGCGCTACGAACGCTCCGCCGCGGAATGACTCGGGCAAGCCTCCAGCCGGCGCCGAATCGAAGAAAGTCAGGTCGAGCGGCGCGCTATGCGGCGGCATGAAGGTGACCGGCGGAGAGGAATTGTCGGCACACCAGTCGTTGCTGCGCGGGTTGGTGAAGCCGGTTACCGACCCGGCGAGCTGCGTTCCCGGATTGACGACCAAGCTGTTGACGACCACATGCGAAGCCGTAAAGCAGTACGGGTATCCGTGCGCTGCGCCAGCCTCGAGTAGGATCAGGTCCTCGCCGGGGTTGTCGAGGTGTACGTCCTGCGTCGCGTAGACCAGGTCGTCCATCCCGTTCACGACACCGTACATGCGCCCGGCCTGGTTGCGGGTGAAGCCGACCATGTTGCGAATGCCGCGCACGAACACTTCGCCCGCGCTCCACGCGAACGGCGTTCCGGGCGTGAAGCTCGCCAACGGAAAGCGCTTCAAAACTGCGCGATTGGTGTCGTACTCAGGCGTGGCCGGTGCTGAAACGTTCGCGGCCGAGCCGGACGAGACGTACAGATAGCCGTCGTACACGTGGGCCGTGTGAAAGGTATGGTTACCGGTCGATTCTTGACCGACCACCACGTCTTCGCCCGCGCCGAGCGCGTTCGAATTGACCAGGTATTGCCAGCGCTTCACCCCCGTCGGCGTGCCCGCGTAGAGGTAGCCGCTCGCGACGTCGAGGTGAGCATTGTTGCCATTTCCGCCGGTGCTGGCGATCTGCACGATTTCGCCCGCGCTCGAGAACACGCCGTCGTCGTCCAGGTCGCGGTAGCGCAGCACCGCGCCGTCCACGGTGACGCCGAGCAGGCTGCCTTGCTGGTCGAAGCTCAGCTGACGCAGCTTGCCCTGGTCGGTCGCAACCGCGCGCACGCACAAGCCGTCGTGCACGAAGTACTTGCCCGCCGGAAGCTCGATGCCGCGACAGAGGTCCGCCGTACCGGCGCCGCCTTCACCACCCGCGCCACCGCCCGCTACGGAGCCGCCAGCGCCCGCCACGGAGCCGCCAGCGCCCGCCTCGCCAGCGCTGCCCGCGGTGCCACCCGCGCCAGCTCCGGCGCCAGATTCTCCGCCCACTCCGGCTTCTCCGGCGCTCTGGTTACCACCCGTAGTGGACGAGCCGCCGCTCGAAGTGCCACCGGTCGTACGCGCACCGCCGCTGCTGGTTCCCCCAGTACCGCCGACGCCCGTGCCGCCCGTACTGGTCTTTCCGCCGGTTCCGCCTTTAGCGCCGCCAGCGCCGTTGGTTCCGCCAGTGTGAGAGGTGTCGCTGTCGTCGTCGTCTCCGCAAGCCACTAGGGTTGCGGACGAAGCCAAGAGGACCAAGCACGTACGCGCAATAAATCCGCCAGATACCGTTGATCGAAGCATGAGAATCACTCTCCGCGTTTAAAAGCGGGGCGCTTTGGAACGCACCCGTTCGCGCCGAGTGATCGCAAGAGTGGTGCCATGCCCGTGCGCAAGATCGTGCGCGCCCGGAGCGCGCGAATCATCGGTGGATCCGTGGCTAGCGCTTCGCACGACCAGAATGCCGCGCTCACCGGCGTGCCACAGCGAGGCGATTGAACGCACTGCTCTATGAGCGAGGCAATGCGTGCGGCGATTGTGCACGATCGCCTTTCGACGCGAAGCTGTTCGGGCCGTTATTGGCTCGGGAGAGAGCGGGCGCGAACCGCGCGCTCTCGCTCGAGCAACGCGATGTTCGCGTTCAGGCCGGGCAAACTGGGGTATTTTTCCTCGGCTGCGAGGTACGACCGTGCGGCTGCGTCGAGTTCGCCCAGCACGTGCTGTACCGCGCCCAAGCTGGCGTGCGCTTCGGCAAAGTCGGGGAAGTGTTGCGTGGCGCGCTGGTAGGCGCGACGCGCCTCCTGCAAGCGCCCTTCGCGTTTGCGCTGGTTGCCGATATCGAACTCGACCACCCCCTGAACTTCACTGCCGGAAAGCTCGCGCGCGTACGCCGGCGCCGCGCCGCCCGGAATCGGGTAGCGCTCGCGGTACCACGATTCCGGCATTTCTTCGCCGCGGCGCAGCAGCTCGACGTTGCGCGTGCGCCCCGCCTCGGTCAGGCGCACGAAAAAGTGCCCGGGCAACAGCACGCCGCTCGCGGCTACCCCGAGCAGCTCCGCGAGCGCGAGGTACAAGCTGCCGAGTCCGACGCAGCTGCCGCGGCGGCGTCGCAACACGCTCGGCAGCAAAACGAAGGCCAAACTGGTGTCCGTGATTTCGCGAACGAAGCCGAGGGTTTTGAACACGCTCTCGTTCAGCGCCGGGATCGTGCCTGTTGCGCGCTTCGTGCCGACTAGCGTGGCGATTCGACGCAGTTCGAACGCGGCCTGACCCTCCGCGTTTTCATCGTGTTCGCCGAAACCCCGCCCGACCGCGAGTAGTGCGCGCAGCCTGGGCGGTAGTTCGCGGGGGTCGGCGGTGCGTTGGCACGCGCTCGCCAAGAGGCAAAGGCCAGCGAGCGCGTCGCGACGGTTCATTTGCTCTCGAGCGGCTGCCAATCTTCCCAATAGTTGTACAGGTCGCGCGCGGTCATCAGCCAGATTACCAGCTTCTTTCGGCCAAGCTCGGCCGCGCCCCGGCGCATCAGCTTGTTGCGCACGTTGGGGCCTCCGCCATAGCTCATCACCAGGTCGACTGGGTACGAGATGTTCTTGGCCACGTGCGCGGAGACGCCAGCGTGCTCGGCGTCGGTGAGCTCGTACACACCGGTGAAGCTATCGCCCAAGATCACGATCGGGCTGTCGGCGTCGTCTTCGTAGGGGGCGCCGTTGGGGCCCAGCACCTGCTGAGCTTTCAGGGTCTCCGGCTGGTAGCCCCGCCGCTGCCCCGCGGGCAGGCGCGAGTGGAGATCGCCGAAGCGAGTGAAGCTGGTTTCACGCGTGGTGAACGACTGCGCGTGACGTGAGAGCTCACGATACCAGCCGTAGCGTCGGATACGCGCGCTGAGCAGGTCGGCAGCCAGGCGTAAGCCGCGGTCGGTCCAGTGCGTGTCCTGACGCTGGTAGAGCGGCTCCAAGTCTTTGCCGTTTTCCGCGCGCGCGGCGAGCAGCGCGGGCAGCAGATCGACCACCTCGACGCCCGAGTTTGCCAAGCTGAGCAAGAATTTGCGCGAGAACGGGTTTATGACCTGGCCCGCCAGCGCCTTGTGCTTTGGTTCGAGCTCGTCCGGGAATACCTCGAGCTTGGTGGGGACGGGCACGAATAGAAAATCGACGCCGAGCTTGGCTAGCTCTTCTTTGAAGCTGACGATGATGGGTAGCGGGTTCTTGCCCTTGGGTTGGCGCTCGAGATCACCGCCCACCACGTACTCGATACTGTTCCGGAAAAATAGAAAGCCGTCCGCGCCCGCGAACGCCTTGACGTTTTTCGGGGCGCGCTTTAGTCGCGCGCGCAGCGCGTCGTGCAGCGGCTCCACGCTGGCGGCCCACTGTTCCCAGGAGCCCTTGCCCTGCTGGGCCAGCTCGCGCTCGATCACTTCCCGAATCGGCTTCACTTCCGGAGAGGGTTTGGTCTTCGCGAGATTGACCCGTGCGCTGGGCGACGCGCTGGCTCCGGCGCTGGGCGCCCCCGCGCTCTTGACCAAAAATACGTTGTAAGTCGGCTTCCCGCGCGGCTTGCCGCGCATCACGACGGTGGGTGCGTCGAACTTGCGGCTACCAAGCTCCTTCTTTATTTCGGGCTCGGTGCGCTCGTCTGGCCACACGGCGCCCGCTGGCACCAAATCGGTGTTGAATGAAGGATACCAGTAGGAAGCGAGCTGGTTGGCCCAGGTTTTGACCTCGGCCGGCGCGAGCTCGACTTCCCCGTAGTCTTTCTGGATCGCGGTCACCAGCGCAGCTTGCGCGGTGTCGGCCTTCACCTTGCCGTACACCTCGGGAAAGCCGTCACGATCTTGATCGGGTAGCGAGCCGAGCGCCGTGAACCAGGGTTGAAACTCGATCTTCACCCACAGCTCGGGCGCACCCTGCGCGCCGCTGTGCACGAACAACTCCGAAACGGCCTGGCTCGCGCTGCCTGGGTACTTGCGAACGCCCCACGCCTCTTCGCGAACCTGCGAACCGAGGTCCTCCAAGGCAGGCGCGCCTGCGACCTTCTTCGCGAGTAGGAACTCGACGAGCGGCGCGAAAGCGTACGGCGCTTCGCGCTCCTCCGCAGATAGTGGCGTCTTGGAGATGTCCGCGGCGAGCGAGCCCTTCTCGACCAGGCCGCCGAAGGGGTTCGTGGTGTCCGGCTTGGCGCCGGGCTCATCGACCAGGCCTTCGGGCGCGGGCTCGGCGATCATGAAGTTTGCGTGATACGCGGCGTAGTCGAGCGCGGCGCGCCGTGAACCCTGAATTTCGCGCACCAACACGGACGAGCTCTGACGGTCGTAGTCGGTGTTCAGCGTGTGCACCTGCGCGTGCCCCGCGCGGAGCTCCCCGGGCCCAGAATCCCAGGGCGCCTTGCTACCCTGCGGGTGGCAGCTCGCGAACGAGCCGAGCAGCGCCAGAGCCCAAACTTTACGCGGCACCATAACGACCTCTCGTGTAATTCCAGAGCACCCTGAGCACCCGTAGTCCGTAGTTGATCGGCTGCAAATGCGAGACTTCATCGCCGTAGTGAGTGGGAATCGGAGCTTCGCCGACCGATAGGCCGTGCGCGCGCGCCATCGCGATCAGCTCGAGATCGAAGTCGAAGCTGTTCGAGAGCTTTTCGAAGGGCAGGGCGAGCGCGCGCGCTCCGTAAACCAAGTAGCCGCTGTGATAGTCGGTCAAACCGAGGCCGAGCACGCGATTTTCGAGCAGGTTCAGCCCCGCGTTGGCGACGTATTTGTAGAGCGGCATGCCGCCCGAGAGCGCGGTGCCCGAGGCGATGCGCGAACCTTGCAGCAAGTCCAAGTTCCGCGCGCGTAAGGCGTCGACCAGCGCGGGCAGCCGCTCCGGACTGTATTGGCCATCGGCGTGCACGCACGCCACCAGCTCGGCGTGGCCGTCCGTGGCGCAGGCGAGGCCGTCTTTCATGGCTGCGCCGTAGCCGCCGTTGCGCTGCCGCCTCACCAACGAAAGCGCAGGAAAGCGCGGCCGGAGCGCTTCGACTTCGGCCGCGGTGCTGTCGGTGCTGCCGTCGTCGACCACGATCCAACGCGAGAATTCGCTGGGAACGGCGCTGGCCACGCGCTCGATCAGCGCACGAACGTGGCGGGCCGCGTTGTAGGCGGGGATGACGACTGCGCCGCTCATGCTCAGCCCCGGCGCGCTCCCGCAGCTGCCAGTGCGGGAGGGGAAGGGGCGATAGCATCCGCGTAGCGAGCCACGTAGTCGGCGACGATTGCCGGCAGCATCTCGCGCAGCGTCATGCTGGGTCGAAAGCCGAGCAGGCGCTCGGCCTTCTCGATGTTCGGAATACGGCGCAGCGAGTCGTCGTAGCCTTCGCCGTAGAACTCCCGGCTCGAAACCTGACGGAAGCGCGGACGCACCGCGTGCGGCACCTGGCGCCGGTATTCGTCGCTGAGCGCACCGGCGAGCTCACGAATGGTCACGTCGTTGCTCGGGTTGCCGACGTTGAAAATTTCACCGCGCGTGGCTTCGGGCAGCTCGACCACGCGCACGATAGCCGACACGAAATCATCGACCGAAATGAACGAACGGCGCTGCTCGCCGCCGTCGACGAGCAAGAGCTCCTCATCGCGCAGCAGCGCGTTCATGAAGCAGGGCAGCACGCGTGGCACGCCCTCGCCGTCGATGCCGGGCAAGAAATCCATGCGCGGGCCGATCACGTTGAACGGGCGAATGATCGTGAAATCGAGGCCATGGTGCTGACCGTAGGCCCAAATCAGCCGTTCCAGCAGCTGCTTGGCGCAGGCGTAGCTCCAGCGCTCACGGTGGATCGGCCCGAGCAGCAGCGCGGTCTCGTCCTCCTGCATTTGTGGAGTGGGCGTGCCAACGCCGTCGACCGCGACACGCCCGTACACCTCACAAGTCGAGAAATGGATCAGTCGTCGCCGTCGCTCGGCACAGCGCGCGACCAGGGGCACCAGGTGCGTGTAGTTGGCGTCGATCACCGCGAGCGGGCTCGTGCTGTACAGCGCCGGGGTGCACAGCGCGGTCAGCGAGAGCACGGTGTCGCACTGTTCGAGCAACGCGTTCAGCGCGCCCGACTGCGAAATGTCGGCGACGTGGCGGCGCAGTCGGGGGTGCTGATGCTCGAGCTTGTGAAAATTCAGGTCCACCGCATCGACGGTCACGCCCTCCGAGCGCAGCAGCGCCGGCACCAGGTGCGAGCCGAGAAAGCCGCCCGCGCCGAGCACCAGCAAACGCTCAGCGCGGCTCATTTCTCCTGCCCGCCGAGGAACAAGTCCGGCCAGCGGTCGTTGCCGGAGTGGTGGGTCAAACGCACTGCGCTGTCCTTGGGCGACCCGACCTCCCACAGATAAATCTCGTAGTCGGCCGTGTCGTGGTCGTGGCCGCGCTGAGTGATGCCCCAGACTAGCCACTTTCCGTCGGCGGAAAGCTTCGGGAAGTACTCGTGCGAGCGACGGCCAGGGAGATCCATGAACTTGAGCTCGTCGTCCGATAGCTCTTTCTCGGGGCGCCCGTCCTTGATCGGCATGCGGAACACTTCGCTGCCGCCGTTGCCGGTCGGGTTCACCCAGTAGATGTCCTTGCCGTCCGGGGTCCAGTTGATCTGGCAGCCGAGGCCGGTCTTGGTCCAGGTTTTCTTTTCGATGTCCCAAATCCCGGTTTCGCGCATGCCACCCCTGAGGGTGATGGCAACGAACTTGCCGTCCGGCGAGAGCTCCGGCTGCTGCAGCAGCGCGCCGTCGAGCTCCTTCACGCCCGAGCTGTCCATCACGGCCACTTCCTTGCCGCCGTCCAGCTTTTTGCGGAAGATCTTGGTGCCGCGCACGTAGATCACTTCGCCGCCGTCGATCCAGCTGGCCCAGCTCGCGCTGTCGATCAGCTTTTCGACATCGGAGCCGTCAGGGTTTACCTGATAAACGTCCCATTTTTCGCTGTCGTTGGCGTCGCGCTCGCTCACCCAGCCTTTTTTGCTGCGCGAGAACAGAATCTTCGAACCATCCGGGGAGAAGCGGGGGAACCAATCGACCTCGTCTCCGTGCGTGATGGCTTTAACGTCCGAGCCGTCGGTCTTCATGGTGAACAGGTCGTGGTTGCCGATGCGCGAGCTCGACCACACGATGGTGCCCGGCACCTTCTTGCCGATCGCCTGCATGGCGGCGGCTTCGCCGTCGTCGAGCGCGTCTTCGGAGCCCTTGGGTGGCGCGCCGCCCACGGCGGAGCAAGCGGGCAGGTTCAGCGCGAAGAGGAGGACCGACAGGGCGGATACTAGGGACGCTTTCATGATGCATTTCCTCGTGACAACGAAGGTGAAAGCGCCGCGTTTTCGGCGGCGCGTTCGGGAAAACAGCGCGCGAAGCCCTCGCGCAGAGCGAGCGGCCGATAGCCGAGCTCCCGCATGGCTTGCGTTGGGTCGAGGTCGGCGTCGTTGACGATGCCAGCAATCGCGCTGCGGGTGAGCGGAGGATTCTTCATGCAGCGCTCGAGCACGAACGCAACCGCGCTGCAGAGCCAGACCGGAAGGTGCAAAAATGGCCGATCGGAGCCGCTCTTTTGCAGAATCAAATGCGCGAAGTCGCGCATCGAAATGCTCTCCGGGCCGCTGAAGTTGTAGAGCTTGCCGTGGCTCTCGCTGTTGCCTGCCAGGCGTAAGAGCCCGTCCATGACGTCTGCCGCCCAGACCGGTCGCTTGCGCGCGTTGCCGGCGCCGATGAACGGCACGATCGGAAAGCGGCGCAAGTAGCGTTCGAACAGCACGAACTCCTGACCCCCGTGCTCGTCGTACACCAGGGTGGGTCGCACGATGGTGTGAGCGAAAGCAGTCTGGGAGGCGACCAGCCGCTCGGCTTGCCACTTGGACTCCGCGTACGGCGTTCTCCGCGGATAGGTGACCGAAGCCGAAGAGACGTAGATGAAATGACGCACGAAAGCGGCGCGCGCCTCGGCCACCATGTTGGCGGTGCCATCCTGATTCACGCGGCGGAACACGCTGGTATCTCGCGACAGGATCACCGCGGCCAGGTGGTAAACGGTGTCGACCTCCGCGCAAATGCCGGCGAGTGAGCTCGCTTCGCGGATGTCGCCTTCACGGATCTCTGCGCCAAGTCGCTCGAGTCGGTTGCGCTCGGGGTCTCCGGGCAGCACCAGGCAGCGCACGGCAAAGCCGCGCTCGAGCAAGCCACTGACCAGGTGTCGACCCATGACGCCTGCGGCGCCGGTGACCAGCACTCGGCCGCGCGGCGAGCTGCCGTTCGGCGTCATTGCGCTCATTCGGGCTTCTCCGCTGGGGCGGCGGTCTGCCATTCGACCGTCTTCCAATTGCCGACCGAGAGCTCGCGCACGGCAAACTCCCACACCACCACCGACTTGCCGAGCAAACGATCTTCACCGCTGGCGAGTTCCCGCGCGAGCGCTTCGCGCGTAGCGAAGGCCCCCGAGTCGTTTTGCGCGATCACGTCGACCCCGCGCTCGAGCGCGACGGAGAGCTGAGGACCGAAACCAGCAGCGCTGCCCCAGCCCATGAACTCCATTGAAAAGATGTTGGTAAAGCTGTCCCCCAGCAACAACACGTCCGCCTTGGGATCGGCCTCCCAGGCGTTGCCGCCCTCGTCCGTGACCTGCTGCACGGTCACCCGCTGCGGCTGAAAGAACTGCTGCTCGGCGGGCAGCTTCAGCATGTCTACGATGTCGCCAACGCGCGAGACTGCTTGCGGCGAGCGCGTGAACGCGCGCCGCGGTAAAGGTGTCAGCTTGGCTTCGCGCTGCAAGAAAACGGCGAGGTCGCTGGCCACGCTCTGCATCCAAGCGGGCGTCCAATGCGTGTCCTGGATCAAAAAGCGCTCGCTTGCCGCCTGGGCACGCCCCGCGAGCGGATCGAACACCAAGACACCCTCCGCTCGCAGCTCGCGCACGAAGCGCGCCCAGTCGCGATTGCGCGGAGGCTCCCCGACGCCGTTTTGGCTACGACCGTGAAGCTCGGCGGGCTGCAGCATGGCCTTATCGGGCACCGGAAATAGCACCAAGCGGATGTTGCGGCGCGCGAGCGCTTGCTGAAACGCGCGGATCGCCGGACGTGGATCGGCGTGCAGATTGGCCTCACCCTCGTCACGCGCGGCCTTTTCGCGGCTGGCGATGAAGTCCGCGTCGAGAAAGCCGGGCCCAGCCAGATGTCGCACGCCCGGCTCGTAGAACAGAAAACCCTGCCTCCCGACCACCGCCTTCTTGTTGCCGACGCGGCCGAAGCGCGTGAGCAAGAGCTGCACGCGCGGCTGCACTAGCTCCTTGGCGTGCGAAGCTTGCTCGAGATCTTGCTCGAACTGGCGGAGTCGCTCGGCCGTCGGTGCGTGTTCGAATAGCCCGAGCAGCACCGAGTCATCGCCGTTCAGCTTTTCGCGCACCGCCTCCGAGATCGGGATGGCGTAAATCAGAAGCAGGAACAACGCGCTGAGCGCCCACGCCAGCGGGCGCGAGATATCGGTCACCAAAATGCCGCGGCGCAGCCGTTCGTCGTGCGACGGATCGGTGGGCCCACCGCGCGCGCCGGCTGCGGCCTCGGCGGGTTGCGCTGCAACGGTCAGTGGACTTTGAGAGAGGTCGGTCACGAGCGCGTCCGTCAGAACTGGAAGTACAGGAACGGGTTTACGGTTTGGGTCCACATCAAGAGCACCGCCGCCATCAGCAGCGCGAAGCTCGACGCGACGCGCGGTAGCGTCAGCCGCTCGGTAAATGCCCAGGTGTTGGGCATGCCCCAGACTACGATGCCGCACAGCACGAACATGGCCCCGTGGTAGGGCGTGTACAGCGAGCCCGCGACCGCGTTCGAGGCGTCGGTCACCGCGGACAGGCCGAACAGCGACGTGAAATAGTCGAGCGCTTGCGGCAGGGTCTTGGCCCGGAAGAACACCCAAGAAAGGCAAACCACGACGAAGGTCACCGCCACGCGCAAAGGGGGTGCCAGCCGGCGATAGAGGCTGTTCTTACCTTGCGCACGCTCGATCGCCAGCATGCCGCCGTGGATGCCGCCCCAAATCACGAAATTGAAGCTCGCGCCGTGCCAGAGCCCGCCGAGCAGCATCACGATCATCAGGTTCAGATACGTGCGCCGCTCGCCTTTGCGGTTGCCACCGAGCGGGATGTACAGATAGTCGCGCAGCCAGGTGGAGAGGCTGATGTGCCAGCGCCGCCAAAACTCGGTGATGCTTTGCGACTTGTAGGGCGAATCGAAATTCTGAATCAGCACGAAGCCGAGCATCAGCGCGAGGCCGATGGCCATGTCCGAATAGCCCGAGAAATCGAAGTAGATTTGAAACGCGTAACCCACCAGGCCAAACCAGGCGTCGTGCGCGTGCAGCGGCCCAGCGGCGAACGCCGCGTCGGCGATGTGGCCCATCGGGTTCGCGAGCAAAATCTTCTTGCCCATGCCGAACGCGAAGAACGCGACCCCGCGGGCGAACTTGTCCAACGTGTGCTGGCGCACGCGCATCTGCTCTTCGATCGCGGCGTAGCGAATGATCGGCCCTGCGACCAAGTCCGGGAAAAACGCCTCGAAGCACATGTAGTCGGTGAAGCGACGCATCGGGCGGGCCTCGCCGCGATAGACGTCGATCGTGTAGCTCATGGCCTTGAACGTGTAGAAGGAGATGCCGACCGGCAGCACTAGGTGCAAAACGGGCACCAGCTCTCCGCTCAGGCCGAACACGCGGGCCAGCGCATTGACGTTCTCTGCCGCGAAGCCGGCGTATTTGAACACGCCGAGCAGCGCGAGGTTCATGCTGAGCGAGACCGCGAGCACCACCTTCATCCCGCGGGTTCGCGGGATTTCCGGGCCGATCACCGGCGGCAAGCCGCCTTCGCTCTTCAAGCCCGAGAGCCGCAACAGCAGAAGGCCGCCGATGTAGTCGACGCTCGAGCCGAAGAACATGATCACGGCCCAGATCGGGTTCGACCAGCCGTAGAACACGTAACTGAACAGCGCGATCAGCGCGGTGCGGGCTCGGAATGGCGCCAGGTAGTAGAGCGCGAGCACCAGCGGCAGAAAATAGAATAGGAAGATCTGACTCGAAAAAACCATTCGCCGTCCGGGCTATGCGCTCACGACCAGTGGTAGTCCGCGCGCTTCATCGAGAACCGAGCGCGAGTAGCCTCGCCACCGCGACTACCACGGGAACCAGCCCTTTGTCTTCATCACGCTCAGCACGCGGCCCGACCAGGTCTTCTGCCCATCCAGATTGAAGTGGTGGTCGTCTTGCATCGCGACCGAGTCGGTGGGCACCAGCGCCGAGTTCGAAACCACGCTCGGAATCCGGCGGATTTGCGGGATGATTTGCTGCGCGAACGTGCCCGTCGGCGAGAGCTCGGCGCCGGTCGCGCCCATTTCGTAGTCGGTGATCAGGAGCGGCAAGTTCGGCTCCGCCAGGTCGGTGCGGATGGCAGTGACCAGCTTGTTGATGCACTCGGGGTAGCCGCTGATGTCGGCCGCGGTGCCGTGTCGCTCGGTAATGCCAAGCATGATCACGATCGCGCCGAACGTGATCTTGCCCTTCAGCGCCTTGGGCGCTGCCATGAATTGGTCGTAGTACAACGCCCCCGGTAGGAACTGGGTGCAGTAGGCGCTGCCGATGCCGTAGCCCAACGACACGAAATAGCGCGTGGGCGCAAGATCCACGGCTTGCTTGAGCAGCGCGGTGCCGGGCCCGCCGCTGTTGGCGCGCTTGGCGTCCGCGTCGCCTGCGGTATTGGGCTCTAGTGCGGGGGTCCAGTTGCCAGCGCGGTAAATCCACGCGCGCAGGTTCATGTCGGTGAAGTGATACGCGCGCGACCCGCTGGGAGAGGTGGAGCGGCCGGCCATGTTGGAGTGGCCGATGTGAATGAAGCCGATCACCGACTCTTTCGGGAGCATCGTGCCGTTGATGTCGACCATCACGCCCGAGGAACCGCCGGTCGCGCTGCCGCCGGTCGCGCTGCCGCCAGTCGCGCTGCCGCCGGTGGCCTTGCCACCCGAGGTGCCGACAGAGCCGCCGGTCGCGCTGCCGCCGTTGCTGCTGCCGCCGTTGCTGCTGCCACCGTTCGAGCTGCCGCCCGTGCTGGTAAACCCGCCGGTGGTGCCGGAAGTGCCGCCGGTCGTCGAGAAGCCACCGCTGTTGTTCGAGCCGCCATTGCCGAACCCGCCGCCTGTCGGCCCGGTGCCGCCCGTGGTTGCACCGCCGGAGTTGGAGCCGCCCTGACCGGGAGGAGTGCCGCCCGTGCTCGTGGCCGTGCCACCTTCGGGGGTGGGCGGGGGCGGCGCGAATTTACCGCCAACGGTCATCTCCGCGCCGGGCTGATCGTGCAAGTGCTCTTCCACACCGCAAGCGAGCGCGAACGAGAGCGCAGGAAAAACCAGCGCATAAGGGCGCGCCCTGAAGCGCGGCCGCCTCGGTTTTTCGGACGTGGCAGTGCGAGCGCCAACTTCAGGGTGATTCGACATGTTGCAGGTCCTCCATGCTGGACAGAATTCGCGCGGCCTCGGCATCGAACGGGTCGACGGTCAGAGCGCGACGCAGCAGCGCCACCGCTTCCTTCGACTCTCCACGCGCCAAGGAAGAAAGAGCGAGCAGGTTCAAGCTGGGAACGTCGTCCTGGCTCCGTTGCAGAGTGCGCAGCGATAGCTCGCGCGCTTGCTGGCTGTCCCCTCGTGCGAGCTGGCAGCGAGCCCGCAAAGACTCCGCTTCGGGTTCGGAAAGGCCGGCCAGCATCCAGTCCGCCTCCTCGAAATGTGCGAGCGAGAGCTGGAGCGTGGCGAACTGAATGCGCGCTGCTGCGCGCAAGTCGGGAGCGCCGGCATAACGTCGATCGAGCGCGCTCACGATGCGCTCACTGACCGCGCGTGAACCAAGGTCCAACGCGGGCTCGGGCGAGAGGTCGCGGCGTACGAACAAGGTCTCGCTGCCGTCGCTGAACACGAGCTTCCAGTCCCGGCTGCGATACAAATGCGCGATGAGTCCCAGGTACCGATCCGGATAGGCAGTGGGCAGCACGACGAAGTCGAACCCGTGCCGCTGCTGGAAAGCGTCGAAGCGACTCGGCTCGTCCACCACCCCGAGGTACTCGCTATATTCATCCGCGCTGCGCAGCACCAGCCGGGTATCGATGTAGGGCCGATGCTCCGGGTACAGGCGCCAAATCAGGTATCCGCCGTAGCCGTCAGCGGCGAACACCGCGCCGTTTCCAGGGGTCGCGGCGATTCGCTCGGCGCTGAACTCGGGAACTCGAAACGGCGCTGGCCCATCCAGAGCTGGCTCGCGCGCGGCAGCGCTGGCCGCGAGCGAAAGCGGCAACGCCGCCAAGGCATAAGCGGCGGGAGCCAAGCGCGGCAGGCCACGCAGCGCGAACCAGCGCCGCGCGCGAGCCAGCGCCGGCACCAGCAGGGTGCAAAGAATGGGCGTGCCCAACCAATAGAGCAACACCACGTTGCGATTGGCCATCAGCGCGAGCACCGCCAGCCCTGCGAAGATCGAGACCTGACTCACGCGCAGCCGGCGCGCGGCCGTCAAGAGCGTCACGCCGGCCAACAGAAAGAACACCTGTAGGTGCAGGAATTGGCCGGGGAGGAGGTGAGCGCTGGAGAACGGCGGCACATTCTCAGCGACGTTGGCCGAGAACACGTTGCTGCTCTCGGGGAGTAAACGCGCCAGCAGCAGGGAGGGCAGGGCAGCGCCGCGCGCGCCGAACGGCGTGACGAGACAAGCGAGCACGCACAAGAGCAGCGAGAACCCGAGCAGCCGGGCTGCGGTCGCCGCGCGCGCGGTATCACGAACTTCCGCCGAGAACGGGAACCAGCGCCGAGAGCCGAAGCGAAGCCACGCCACTGCACCGAGCGCATGCGCAAAAACCAGGAACGGCCCGAGCACGAACAAACCTTGTACGTTCGCCCACAGCAGCTGGATCACAGGCAGAGTCCAGAGCACACGCGCAGACGGTCGTGTTCTGAACCGCTCGAGCTCGAACCAGAAAAACGAACAGAACAGCAGCGTGAGCACCAGCGGCCGGAGCTGCAATTGGTCGCGCACGAAAAATAGCGCGAGCGGCAGAAGAAATACGAGCAGCCCCTGCGCGCGCCGGCCGGAGCCACGCCGGAATGCCGCGAAAATCAGCGCCGCACCGCAGGCGAGCAGCAGGCTCTTCGCGATCACCAGGGCCTGCACGCCGCCCAGGCGGTGCACACCATAAGCTGCGAGTTGAAATAGCCAGTGCACGTCGACCCACGGCCGCCCTGCCGCGCTGACCGAAAAGGGATCCTGGCTGAGCAACTCGCGCGTTCGCCACATTTCGCGACCGGCGGCCAGGTGCCACCACACATCGCCGTCGGCCAGCGCGACCAGGCCGAGCAAGAACACTCCCGTGAACAGCGCGGCGAGGAGCGCTGGCTCGCGAAGGTTGCGGGAGTGAAGTCGCGCCAACATGCTGCGCTCAGAACGGAGAGAAGGTGAAGCCCAGCGCGACCACCCAGGGGTCCAAAGAGAAGCCAGGCACGGTATAGGGCAGCGAGGCGCCTGCCAGAATCGCGACGTAGTCGCTCGACCACTCGAGGGACACGTTGCCGTTGATCGTGGTCAGCGAAGAGTCCTGATCCAGCGTGCGATCGCGATCGTGACCGAAGAAATGATTGGCCGAGATTCCGAGCGCGGGCACGAATGGGCCCAGGAAATAGCCGCCATACGCCCAAAGCCCGGCGGCTGGCGCGCGGTAGTTGGCGAGCTCGTTCTCACCCCCGCGGTAGGAGGCCGAGCCACCGAGCACGATCAGCCCCCAGGTCTGATCGAGCGTGTGATCGAGCATTAGCGACGCGGTCACTCGCCCGAGGCCGAGCTGCTTTTCCTGCGTCAGATAGCTCATCTTGTACTGAGCGTCATAAGCGCCGGTCGGCAGCCCGATGGATGCGGTCAACGACGTCGCGTTGATTGGACCCAAGCGCCGGGTCAGAAGCAGATTGACGTCGCCAATGCCCGCATTGGATACGTCGACCGGGAGCTGAGCGTAGTCCCGATAGTACTTGTAGAGGTACGGGACGACCACGCCGACGTTCCACTTTTCGCCGAGGTCGCGGGTAACCTGCGCAGTCAACGAGAGGTTATAACCGCTGGTGAAGCCAGTGCCGCTCCCGAGGTGCAGGTAGCTGCCGAGTATCTGCGCCTGGAACAAGCCGCCGGTCGTGCTGCGACCGATCCACTTGACGGACGCGCCGGCGCCCGCGGAGCTGCCTGCGCCACAGCCACCGACGGTTTGCCAACTCGCGAGCAGCGGTGCGAGCCAGCGAACCCGGAGCGACAACTGAGGGTCGACGCGCAGTTCTCGCGCCTTGCCCGCGCGCAGACCCGCCTCGACCGCAGCGAGGCGTTGGCTGACGCCTCGCTGAGTGAGCAGCTTCTTACCCGTGGGATAGAGAGAAATGGCGGCCATGATGCCAGCCAGAGCGAAGCAACAAATGCGCTCGGAACGTTTGTTCATGAACGTGCGGCTGAAATGAGTTCGGACAGTCGACTAGACCGGATCCGCGACCAGGCACCAGTAGCGCACGCTCTTGCGATCGGTTGCGGCAAAGTCGTCGATTAAAGGTCCTTTCCAAATCTTCTTGAGATCGGTGGACAGCTTGAGCTTGTGCACGTCTCCCGTGGCGAAGCTCCGAACCTTGCCGGATACGAAGCCCTTCATCGCGTCCTTGATCTTCGAGCGGGCCTGACGTGGCTTGTAGTGCGCGACCAATATCGAGGACTTGTCGAGCGGCCCGCCGTTCACCTCGTAGCGCATCACGTACGCGTAGTCGTACAGGTCGTCCGGGGGAAACTTGGACGGGATTTCCACGAGTTTGGCGGTCACCGTCAGCTCACTGCCTTCGGCGCGCACTCCGCGCGAAATGCCAGAAGTGAGCAGCAACACGCCGGCCACGGCGAACAAGTTGAGAAAACGCTGACGCGTCATCGAGGACTGGCTCCTTGCTTTTGAAATGAAGAAGGTGAGCAAAATACTTCTGTGGCCCGGATTGAGCCTGTTGCGCTCGGCCACATTGGTAAAGTGCTAACGACGCGCGCGCCAAGGCGTGTTTTTTCCCGCGGCGGGAACTTTGATACGCACGTGCGCGCGAAAATGGCAGTCAGAACGGACCGAGTGCCCGCTTCGCAGCAATCTGGAAAACTTGCACGCTCCAGCGACGAATTTGGGCGCATTCGGGCAAGCCAAGTAATTCCCATATACGCCCGGTCGGATCCCGACCTTCCTGTCGGCCGCGGCTCAGGGGCGTCGCAGCCTGGTGTGTTGGCGCTCGACCATACCCGCCAAATTCGAAGCTATTTGCCCCACCGGCGCGCTGGCCACGATGTTGCTCGAGCACCGATTTCGATCACACATTTTTTTGGCGATCGTCATCTCGCCCGTAGAGCAGCCGCGCCGGCACCGAGCAGGGCGAACGCAGCCGTCGGCGCTCAGTCGAATCGCGGCTCACGCCGCGCGTTTGGCGCTGAACGTTCGATGCCACTCCCGTGGGTTGCTCAGGGCGTGCTCGTGATCTTGAGCATCACGACGCCGTGGCCGGGAACCGAGCTGGCGGTGTACGAGTTCATGGAACTGCCGAGGTCCATGTGACTCCAGAGGTCACGCACCGTGGCGGCGCCCGCTGGAAGCCCGATCGCGGTCCACTGCGCGGTGATGGACGCGGCCGACGTGCCACGATTGAAGAGTGCCACGGCAACCGTGTTGGTTCCGCTCAGCTTTTTCGCCCAAACCTGCAGGTTCGTGCCCGGTGAGGCGACCACTTTACCTTGGACGCCCAGCGGATCTTGATCGACCGCGATGACCTCGGCGTTGGTGAGAATCGCTTTGGTAGTGGCGCTCATGCTGCGAATGTCGTTACCGGCGAGCAGCGGCGCGGCCATGATCGCCCACATGCTGAAGTGCGCGCGGTCCTCCGTTTCGTTCGCGAGCTTGCCGACTTCGAGCATGTCGGGGTCGTTCCAGTGGCCTGGGCCCGCGTACTGTGAAAGCGGCGCATTCTGATCGATCAGGGACACGACCGACGACCAGCTGGCGTTGATGTCGAAGCCGATGCGCCACATGTTGGCGGTGGTGGGCAGATCGATCCCGCATTTGCCAGGGATGCAGCCAGTGCCATCCCCGGGGTTGATGCTGTAAAAAATTTGGCGCCCGGATGCGCGCAGCGCGTCGCGCATTGGAGCAAAACCGCTGAGCGCGGCCGTGCACTTGTCGTACTTGAGGTAGTCGACGCCCCAGGAAGCGTAGGTTTGCGCGTCGCTCTGCTCGTGACCGAGGCTGCCGACGCCACCTGAGTAACCGCCGTAAATCGCCGCGCAGGTCTGGGTCCCTGGCGTCGAGTAAAGCCCCATCTTCAGGCCCTTGTCGTGGATGTACTTGGCGAGCGCGGCCATGCCGGATGGAAACTTGGTCGCGTTGACCTGGATCTTCCCGCTGCCGTCGCGCCCGTTCATCCAGCAGTCGTCGAGGTTCACGTATTGGTAGCCGACGTCCTTCATGCCGCTCGACACGAACGTGTCGGCGACGCCTTTGATGAGCGCCTCGGTCAGGTTGTTGCACCCGAAGGTGTTCCAGGAGTTCCAACCCATTGGGGGCGTCGCCGCGAGCATGGTACTGCCACCTCCGCCCGCGCCGCCTCCGCCCGTCGCCTGACCACCTGTCGTTGCTTGGCCGCCGGCACCGCCTTTACCGGCGCCGCCGCTGCTCTGCCCACCCGTTCCGCCTGCTTTGCCGCCCGCGCCGCCCGTCGTTGCTTGGCCCCCGGCGCCGCCTTTACCGGCGCCGCCATTCCCGACGCCACCGGTCACGGCATTGCCGCCGGTTGTGCTGCCCCCACTCGAGGAAGCTCCACCCGTTCCGCCGCTCACGCTTCCGCCGCTCACGCTTCCGCCGCTCGCGCTTCCGCCGCTCACGCTTCCGCCGGTCGTAACGCCGCCCGTGGCTAGCCCGCCCGTATTGGTGCCGCCGGTGACCGCACCTCCGGTCGCGCTGTTCACCTGGCCCCCGGTCGTCCCGCTGGTGCCGCCCGTGACTCCACCAGTTCCAGTCGGGCCCGGGCCGGGGGTTTCGGCCTCGCTACAGCTGACCACGAGAAGCGGCGCAGAGAGGAACAGGGGAATCAGCTGAAAGTATTTAGCTGCCACGGTGCGTTACTCCGATTATCGCTTTCAGTCGCGCGCTCCCGCGACTCGCTGTGCAGTGGCCTTGGCCACCTGAGACCGTCACACGAAGTTTTCGTGCGCAGAGGGCTGTGCATGAGCCTGCGCGCGCTGCGCCGATCAGCGCGCATCGTGACGCGCGCGCGCTGTCGTTGCAATTGCCGGTGCGTGCGGATTACTGTCTATTTGTGAATCGTGCGGCTGTCCCTTCAGCGTGGGAGCCAACGCTGCGGCGTCTGTTGCTCGCTGCAAAGAAGCCGAATGCGGGACCGTCGTGGTGGACCGCGGACCTGCCGTTTCTAGGTGCGGTCGAGTCGCGAGATCAATCGAGCCAGTATCTGTGGGACGGCATGAAGCGCCGGAAGAAGGCGGAGCAACCGTTCTTCTTCTTTCAGTTCAGTCTGGCTGGTTGGGGGTGCTTCGAGCAGTACGGCCAACCTGCGCAGCGCATCACGCCGGGGATGGGCTTCTTCGCTGTCGTTCCTTCGCGCCACCGCTATTTCCTGCCACCGGACTCACCCGGTTGGACCTTCGGCTGGATAAACGTTTATCCCAGCTATCTGGTCGAGCGCATCGCTCGTCAGATCGCTGCGACCGGCAACATCGTACGCGTGAGCCCGAGCAGCGCCTTCATGGCTAGCGCGCTGCGCCTCATCACCGGCAGTTACAAGAAAGACTTTCGCGACCGCTTCGAGGTGGAGCTCGCGGTGTTCGAATTCGTGATCGCGTACGAGCGCTTCGCTCACCAAGCCCAGCACCCAGCGGACGATCGCGATCGCCTGCTAGCTGCGGCCGAACAGTGGGTGCTCGACAATCCGAGGGGAGATCTCGGCGTCGCAGCGCTCGCCGCCGAGTACGGCATGAGCCGCAGTCATTTCAGTCACTTTTTCCGCGCGCGCACCGGGCAGAGCCCGGCGCGGGTGATGACCCAAGCCCGAGTACAGCGCGCGGCCCAAATGCTTCACCAGGGTGACGCGTCACTGAAGCAGGTCGCGGCCGCGTGCGGCTTCGCCAACGCGAACCACTTCAACCGCGTTTTTCAGCGCTTTTTGCACATGAGCCCTGGTGCTTATAGAAAGCTCGCACCCTGACTGTTCATTACGGCGAGAACTCCAGTCCGCCGTTCATCGTGAACGCAAAGGGGGAAAGAGTGGTGATGTCACCCAGGCCCTCCACCACGATTCGTTCGCGTGTCGCTTGCAGTTCGGCTCCGACGCAAACGACGAGCGAAAACGAACCGGCCAATTGCAATTTGGCGACCGCCCCCGCGCCAGCCGCAGTGCCGAACGCCTGCTCGGTACGCGTGGTCGTGAGCTCTTCTCCGAAGCCCGCTGCGCTGAGGCGGTGCAGCGCAGCGAGAACACAGGGCCCAGCGCTGAAGCTCTCACCGAACAGATAACAGCCCCTGAGCTCCGCGGTGACCCGGCTGAGGTCTGCGCCGTAGGGCGGGGGTGAATCGTCTGCCTGGACGGTTTGGCTGAGGCCGAGGCGCGCTCCGAGTGTGAGCTCGAGGTGTCCCCCGCGCAGACCGACGGCGAGACCGAACGTCGGATTTGGCGCGGGCAGTGGTCCGATGTCGACGCCCGCTAGCGGCGCGCGCAGCAAGAAGTGCAGAGCCTGATCTTCTTCTCCGGCAGGCACGGGCGTTACGGGAGCGTCGCTCTTCGGCTTGTCGGGCGGCGGTGGTTGCTTTCGCTCGCCGTTCGCGTCCGCTGAAGGCGCAGGATTCGCGGGATTTTCGGAGGAATTGTTCGGGTTCGAGGACGGGTCGTCGTAGCCCCCCGTGCTCGGCTCGAGCTGTCCGCGAACCAAGAGTCCCAGCGCTACCGCGGCCGCTCCGCCCAAATCCGAACAGGAGTTCGATTCGATCACACGTTCGGTTTCCGTGCCTCGCTCACCCATGCGAAGTGTTAGGCGATAGCGCGTACCGCTCGGCTCGATGCGGCCTTCGGCGTGCACTCGGGTCGCGCTGTCGAGCGTGGGACCAACCAGCGCGCGCACTCGCTTGCGAACCGTTTCTTCCGATGGACAACCGGTGGGCGCCTCCCAGACGAGATCGAGGCCTGTCATTGCTTGCGCCGACGCGGGGCGCGCGCGCGCGAGCGTGGTCAACGCCAAGGCCAGCGTGAGCGTGGCGAGCTGGCGCGAACGTCTAGCGGGTTTCACGGATCGATACGTCATCCACGTAAACGGTGGATTCGGACGGCGTGAGCCCGTCTGCCAAGTTGCCCACGTACCATTGGCCCCAGTTCCACTTATCCGTGATCACCCCCGACACGCTCGCGATTTGTCGGCCATCTTGAAACAACGTGACCTCGCCGGTTGCGTCTGCGGCGCGGCGGAAGAAGACCTCGATTCGAAACCAAGCAGCGATCGGGATCACGGGCGTTTCTCCGACCCCCACGGTGGTGCCTGCGGCCCGGAGAAACAGGCTCAAATCGCCGTTGGCAGCGTCATGAATCGAGACGTCCCAATTCTTATCGAGCATGTCCGACGTGTTCGGATCGCCGCTCTGATAAAAGAATAGATTCCAGTTCGCCTCGTTGATCGCCCGATTCGGAATGAAGTACCAAGCCGAGTAATACGCTTCGGTCGGGAAGATCCCCTGACGTACGCAGCGCGACTGGTGCAGGGCGTCGTCATCGGATTGGATGCTGAATGAAGCGGCGGCCCTTCCGGTGTGGGTCTCTGACGACGTGATCTCGAACGAGCCGGCGGTGTAGCAAAAGCCGCTCACGCGCTGATAGTCGCAGAAGCCTCGCTCGAACCCGGTGGCCCACGGCAGTTCCACGGGGATGTTGGGGCGTTCGCTCGCGCCAGCGTCCGTGCCGGGGCACTCCCAGTCAGCGACGACGAGCTTGGGCTCGCATGCCGTTAACGACCCGCCGAGCAACGGCGCGGCCAGGAACTGGAAAAGCGAAGAGCGCGGCAACTGACGTCTGCTGTCAAAGGGTTCGGAGACCTCGTGAGGACGTAGCGCGCTCCAGGCTAGCAGGAATTTGTTTGGGGGCGGTACCCGTAGGGGCTGGAGGCCCGGCACTGATTTCCGGCATTTTTCGCGTCCCCCGCTGAGACCTGGCGGCCCTGCGGACTTTAATTGACAAACCGGAAAACTCGGCTTGTACGAGCATTTTACGAAGCCACAATCGTAGGATGTTGCTTTGTGTTTTTGCCGCCGCAGCCGCTCATTTGTGGCAAAGCGCGGGGGCAAACCTCCCTCGGGGCTTGCGAGGCGGCGGATTTTTTGACGGACACGACCACATCCGTCCACTGCGTGGGTAATCGACGATGGCCGGCGACAATTCGGCGGCAAGAGCACCTGGTTCGCCGGCATCGGCAAACCAAGATTTCCACCCATCGGCCGACGCTCTGCCTTCGTTCGCGACCATTTACAAGCTATATTTCGATTTCGTGTGGTCGTCGGTCAGGCGCTTGGGCGTCCGAGACGAGGCCATCGACGACGTCGTTCAGGAAATCTTCGTGGTCATTCACTCCCGGCTCCATACCCTCCAGCAACCTGATTCGTTGAGGAGCTGGATCTACGGAGTCGTGCGCCGCACCGTGAGCACCTATCACCGCTCACGTCGGGTTCGCGGTGGCCCGGGCCAAGATAGCTGGGTCGAGGAGGCGGTCGAATCGCATCAGCCGACCCCCTTCGAACAGACGGAGCAAAACGACCAGCTCCAGCTGCTCGCGAAGTTGCTCGCAGAGCTCGACGAAACCAAGCGCGAGGTATTCGTGCTGGCCGAACTGGAAGAAATGTCGGCACCCGAAATCGCGCAAGCGCTCGATATTCCGCTGAACACGGCCTATTCGCGGCTGCGGACTGCGCGGCAGGCGTTCGAACAGGCGTTGGCGCGCCACGATGCGCGCGAGAGAAGGGGAACCCAATCGTGACCGACCTGAGTCCGGAAGCCGCGAGCTTGGTGCGCGCTGGACGGCGGGCCCTTCGACCCTCCGCTGCCGATCGCCTCCGAGTATCGGATGCACTACGGGCACGCCTCGGCGATGCCGCCCTCCCGCTCGAGATCGTGGCCTCGACCTCGTTCTTTTCGCGAGCGAGCTGGGCCAAAATCTCGCTGGCGACCACGGCGCTCGGACTTGCCGGTGGCGCCCTGTTCCTAGGGCTCCGCCAAGAGCCGAGTCCCGGCCCGGCGCGAGCTCAGGCTGCGCGCCCCGCTGAAACTCTGGTTGTGGCGTCGGCGGCTGAGTTGGCTCCTCCTGCTGCGGTGACGGACGTCTCGCCAACCACGGTCGAGACTACGAGTGCTGAGCAGAACATTCCCGCAAAGCGCGCGACGGATCGCCTGGCGCAAGAAGTGGCGATTTTATCGCGGGCCACTAGTGAGCTGCACGCGGGGCGGCCGGCCAACGCGCTGAAGGCCATCGACGAGCACGCGCGCAAGTTCCCCAATGGCTTGTTGGTGGAGGAACGGCGTGCGGCGCGGACTCAGGCGCTCTGCGCGCTCGGGCGCGGGGATGCAGCGGCGTGCGGGTCGAGTCGGGCCCGGCGGTAAAAGTTCCCGGTAGCGAAATTCGGCAGCGGGCTCCGTCTAGGGTGACGGAAACGCGCGAAGTGCACCACTGCGCTGGGAGATGACCGCCCCTTAGCGCGAAAGGTGGCGGGCTGATTGTGCGGATTTTCGGCGTGTGCTCGGTCCCGAGCCCCAAGCCCAGCGGCGTGCGTAGTCGCGCGCCCATTCTCGTCTTTGCGCTCTGCTCGTACCAGCGAAACGAAACTGCGCCTCGTATGCAGGGCGAGTTGAGCGCCTCAACCGCCGGTCGTGAACCGGCCGGCGGTTGAGAGATTCTTCGGGCGGGACTCGCTCCCACCACCAGCGGAGTCCGTGTTCGCGCGGATCGCGTCTCCTAGCGGGTCACAATCATGCGAATTTCGAGTTGTTTCTCGCTAGCTTCTTGCTCGCTCGTCGGTGCGATAGCGCTCCTCGGTTGTTCAGGCAAAGTGCCGGAAACAACGACGTTCGCGGGCGGCTCGAGTGGGGCCAACTTGACTGGCGGAGTGGCTTCCGGCGGCGCGTCGAGCCCTGGCGCGGGCAACGGCGGCGCGGCCGGCTCGAGCGTTCCGCCCGCGACGGGCGGTTCGGTGATCAGCGTGCCGGTCAACAACGCCGGCGCCTCGGGCGACGACAAGTGCACGAGCACCAATTCCACCGCGACTCCGCTGCCGCCGGTGTTGGCGTTCTTGATCGACATGAGCGGCTCGATGAACGAGCGGCCCGGCGGCGCAGCCCAGGGCCCGACCAAATGGGTGAGCACCGAACAATCACTGGAGCTCGCCTTCACCGACATGGCCGACGGTACGGGAGTCGGGCTGCTTTACTACCCGAACGTTGCGAGCACGTTCCCTGGTGGGGTAGGCACCGAGAACTGCATCGACCGTCAAGTCGCGGTGCCGATTGCGCCGCTCGATACGACGCAACGCCAGGCAATCGTGACTTCGCTGCAAGGCATGACACGCCCCGCAGGTCGAACCCCGACCCACGACGCTTACGTCTTCGCGCTTCAAACCGTGGAAGCGTCGACGTTGCCGGGTTCGAAGTTCGTCGTGCTGGTGACCGACGGCGCTCCCACATTTTCGCTCGGTTGCATGGGCGACGGGATGGCCGAGGTCGACGGATCGCCGATAGTGGAGGAAGCGGCACGCGCGCTGGCTCGGGGCGTCAAGACCTTCGTGATCGGTTCGCCGGGCAGTGAGTCTGCGCGTGGGGCACTTTCGCAAATGGCGACGCAAGGCGGAACGGCGCTCGCCGGTTGCTCGGATGCGGGCCCCATGTATTGCCACTTCGACATGACCTCCGCGCCCGATTTCTCGGCGGCGCTGAACGCCGCGTTTCGGGCGATCACCGGCCAGGTGATTGGCTGCAATTATCCGATTCCGCCTTCGCCCGCTGGCTCCGCGGAGATCGATCTGAACAAGGTCAACGTCAACTATACGAGCGGCGCGGGCTCGACGATGTTGGTTCCGCGCGATGCGTCGTTGACCGATTGCAATCACGGCTGGCAGTTTTCAGCCGATCAAAAGCAGATTTTGCTCTGTCCGGACCTCTGCGATCTCGTCAAGAAGGACAACGGCGCGAAGGTCGAGGTCGCGTTCGGTTGCAAGACGATCGCGCGCTGAGCACGGCAGCGCAGGGCCGTGCGGCTCGAACCGACCGCGGGGCGCCTGGCCATCCAGATTATCGCGTCGTGCAGTGGCGAAGCGCGGCCGATTCCGTCACTGCAAAACACATCGCCGCGACATCGCCGCGCATTTGACCTCTGAACGCAGATGTCTGTGTTGCCTGTGAATTTCCGTTGGTACGGATCGATGAGCAGAGAGGCGTTCTGTACTTGGCACCGGGCCGATTGCATGACGGAACGTTCGCGGCGGGCCACTGCGAGCACTAGGAAAAAACCAGCTCCTGCGCGCCTAAATGCTTGCGGCTCTCTGCCGAGCAGTGTTCCCGCGTTGCGCAAGCACGCAGCGCGGGTCGGTGCACAGCAGCTGACTTGAGCGGCGCCATCCGCGCGCGGTGATTCGCGTTTCTGGCTACGGCTGATTGCGGTGTAGTCCTGGCGAGCGCGCGCTCGCGGGGCGGCGTCACTTTCTGAAGAAACACGTGCCAAATCTGGCACCAAAGCGACAATAGAAGCAGAGCCGCGGAAGCGTGGTTTTACTCGCCATTCCTGGCCATCAACAAAGTTTGGGCTCCAACATGAAATTGGGTCGCTCCTTTCTGGCTGTGAGCGCACTTGGTGTGACGGTCTTCGCTTGTTCCGGCCAGGACGGTCCCCCCGCGACCAGCACGGGCGGCACTCCGAGCACCGGCGGTATTGCGAGCACGGGCGGCATTCCGAGCACGGGCGGTATTGCGAACACCGGCGGTATTGCGAACACGGGCGGTATTGCGAACACCGGCGGTATTGCAAGCACTGGCGGCGTTCCGGGCACGGGTGGCACTCCGGGCACGGGTGGCACTCCGAGCACGGGCGGCACTCCGAGCACGGGCGGTGTTGCAAGCACTGGCGGCGTTCGGAGCACGGGTGGCACTCCGAGCACGGGCGGCACTCCGAGCACGGGCGGGAAAAGTACGACCGGGGGAGCCGGCACGTCGGGAGGTTCGGCAGGCGCGACCGCCACGGGCGGCTCCGCGGGCGCGGGCGGCGCCATTCCCCTCAAGAACCCGCCGGTTCCAAGCGCTGGCTGCGGCAAACCGACGACCGTCACCACCGGCAAGAAGACGATCACGAGCACCGGCCAACAGCGAACTTACATCATCGACATTCCTGCCGACTACGACATGAGCAAGCCGTATCGGCTGTTTTACACGTCGCATTGGATCGGCAGCACCTCCGAGGCGGTTCGGGACCAGAACTACTATTTCCTGAAGCCGCTCGCGACCGCTGCCAAAGAGCCGGCCATCTTCGTTGCTCCGCAGTCGGACGGGTCCACCTGGCAACAGAAGGACCACGCGCTGTTCGACGACATCCTGGCGTTCGTAAAACAAAACCTTTGTATCGATACCACCCGTGTGTTCGCGACCGGGTTCAGCTTCGGCGGTATGATCACTTACTCGCTGTCGGTGAATCATCAGAAGGACATTCGCGCAGCCGTTGGTATCGCGCCGGCCAACTACAACATCTACGTGCCCGCCAAGACGCACCAGCCCATTGCCTGGATGCAGACGACGGGCATGAGCGATGGCACCTGCCCGTGGGTCAACGGAAGCAGCACGACCCAAGGGGCAAAGTTCATCGCCATAGAGCACGCCACTGACAACGGCTGCACCGTGCCGACCAACTTGCCGACTTGGCAATCAGGCGCCCACGTTTGCTACGACTTTTCAGATTGCAAGGCGGAGTACCCGACCAAGGTCTGCACCTTCAACGGCGGCCACACGAACATTGCCAACGATCCCGGGTCCAGCACCAACTGGATTCCGGCAGAGTCGTGGAAGTTCTTCACGCAGTTTTGATGCGGCGTCTGGCCGGCACCGTGCGTATCCATAGGAGGTTTATCTTGTCCATTCGTTGCTCGACCCGGGGTGCCTCGTGGCTGGTCTGCGGGCTTCTGTCCCTATCTTCCTGCACGGGGGCCATCGATGACGGCGTGACCGGCGGGTCGAGTTCCGGCGGGGCGGGAACGTCGGGCAATTCGAACGGTCTCGGCGGCGCTTCGGCTGGCAGCAGTGCGCAGACTGGAGGCAACAACGGTCAGCCCGCAACTGGTGGCGCTAGCACGCCTGGCGGCACTTCGGCGACGGGTGGCGGTTCGGTCGGCGGCACTTCGGCCGGCGGCAGCTCGACCAGCGGCGCGGGAGCCGGAGGCGATCCGTACGCCGTGCCTGCGTCTCCGCCTCCCTCTGCGCTCGTGCCGACTTCGCGGTTGGCGCGGCTCAGCCGCCAGCAGTGGTCGAACACCATCCGCGATCTGCTGAAGCTCACGGACATTTCGGACGTCGAGAACGATATTTCGGGCGATGCCCTGGTCGGCTTCGATACTCAAGGCGACGCGCTGTTCGTCGGTGAGGCACTGCGCCAGGAATACGCCACTGCCGCTGAGAGGCTCGCCGGAAAGGTGACCGGCGACGCCGCGGCGCTTGCACGTCTGGTTCCCTCCGGCGCTCCTACGGACGTCGCGGGGCGCGGGCGGGCGTTCATTTCGTCGTTTGGACAACGCGCGTTCCGGCGACCGCTGACCGACGCGGAGGTGACCACGCACGTTGGGTTGTTCAATCAGGGCCCGACTCTTTACCCCGGCGTGGACGCGTTCAGCGCGGGCGTCAGTTTGGTGATCCAGGCAATGCTGCAATCGCCGCATTTCCTCTATCGCACCGAGCTTGGCACGGCCGCCGCCGGTGCGGCCAGCGTGCCGCTCAGCGACTATGAGGTCGCCTCCAAGCTTGCTTACGCTCTGACCAACACGATGCCTGATGACACGCTGTTCGCCGCAGCAGCGGCCGGGCAGTTGAAGGATCGGGCAAACGCAATCACTCAAGCCAAGCGGCTGCTCGACGGTCCTCGTGGCAAGGACGGGCTCAGCAACTTTCAACTCCAGGTCTTTCGCCTCGGAACGTACGACGGTATCACGCGCGATCCCGCGATCTTCCCTGATTTCAAGCCGGACACGCCGGCGGCCATGCGCACCGAAGTGCTTCGGTTCCTCGAGTGGATGTTCACGCAAGGGCGCGGGGTCAAGGACTTCTATACGACCCCAGTAGGTTTCGTGAACTCCACGCTCGCTCCACTCTATGGTCTGAGCGGCAATTTCACGAAGGACACGTTCACGAAGGTGGATCTCGACCCAGCGCAGCGCTCGGGCTTGCTCACCCAGGCCGGGTTCCTATCGTCTTACATTACGGGCAGCGACCCGGACATCATTCATCGCGGCGTGTTCATCGCGCTGCGCCTGCTGTGCGTCGAGCTGCCGCCGCCGTCCCCGCTTGCCACCCCGCTCCCGGAATTCCAACCGAACATGAGTAACCGGGAGCGCGTGGAAAAGACCACCGGAAAGGGTACCTGTGGCGAAGGTTGCCATGCTGCGTTGATCAACCCGTTGGGTTACGCGTTCGAGAACTACGATGCGCTCGGCAAGTACCGCACCGTCGATCACGGGAAACCGGTGGACGCGGCCAGCAGCGCCTTGCTCGACGGGACCTACAAGAGCTTCTCGAACGGAGTCGAGCTGTCGCACCTCATCGCGGAGGCCAAACAGACCCACGGCTGCTACGCGCAGAACATGATGACCTATCTGCACGGCCGTTTGGTAACGCCGGCGGATCAGCCATCGATCGATTACTTCGCCCGGCTGTCGCGGGCAGGAATGGTGTCGCTTCACGACTTGGCGCTGGCGCTGGTGACGAGCGACGCGTTCTTGACCCGTCTCCCCTGAATAAGCAAAGCCATGAAAAATCACGCTTCTCACGGGCACAAGATGAATCGACGCATGGTTCTGCGCGGCGTCGGCGGCGCCATGCTGGGGCTGCCGCTTCTCGAATCGTTCATGCCGCGCAACGCCGGCGCGCAGGCCGCGATGCGTTCGCCGTTCGTCCTGATTGTCGTCAGCGACAACGGCGTCGTCCAAGCGGGCACGACCTTGAGTGGCAGCAGCGAGCCGGAAATGTTTTGGCCCACCGCGACCGGGACGCTCACCAAGGAGAGCATGCTCGCGGACAAAGCCACGCGGTCCACGGGCGAGCTCTCGGACTACGCAGACAAACTTCTGATAGTGCGGGGGGTGAACCTACCCTACGGTTCGACCGGCTGCTCACACTCTGCGGCGGACGCGCAAATTCTGACCGCCGCGAAGATCACGGGTGGAAGTACGAACTGTCTGGCCACGGGGCTGTCGGTCGACACCGCGATCGCCAAGGCAAAGAATCCAGCGGGCCGTGACCCGCTGGTGCTGCACGCCGGCATGTTCTCACCTGGCGGCACGGGGTTCGACATCCCGGGCTACGTGTCGTACGTGGCGCCGAATCAGCCGCGTACGTACATCGACTCGGCTTACAAAGCGTACCAGAAGATCACCGGCGTCGTCGGCACCAGCGCTAGCACCAGCACGGAGGATGCTCAGGCGCAGACGCAACGCGCCGCACGCAGCAAGAGCATCAACGACATTTTGCGTCCTCAAATTCAGGCTTTGCTCGCGCGCACCGATCTGAGCAAGAGCGACGTCAATCGGCTGAACCAGCATTTCACCGCGATTCGGGACCTCGAGGTGAAGGTCTCCACCACGACGATCACCGTGCCAGCGGCGGACGTCGACAAGATGAAGACCATCGATCCGAAGCCTTACGATCAGGCGTCGCACGACGCGCTCATCAAGCTTCATCTGGAGCTCATGGCGTTCGCGGTCGCAGCGGACTACACGCGCGTGGCCGTGCTGAAGATCGGCGACCGCATCGACGATCACGTCTATACGATCAACGGTCAGAGCTTCAAGTTTCACGACGCATCACACCGCTCGGTGAACAACTCGGTCGCGCTCTGTCACGCCGTGGATCGCTTGATGCTCAACTCGTACAAATACCTGCTGGATACGCTGTCGAGCTACAGCACCCCGACCTCGCCGCTGCTCGATCAGGGCGTCGCGATTTGGACCAACCAGTGCGCGACCGGCGCGCACTCTTTCAGCAACGTGCCCTGGATCCTCGCGGGGTCCGCCAACGGCTTCTTCAAGCAGGGGAAGTTCGTCACGCTCGGCACCGGGCAAATGCCGACTGGAAAGCAAGACGGCGTGGCCGGCGATGGCTCAGTTTCGGGCGTGAACAAGATGCTCAACACGCTGCTGACCGCTGCCGGCGTGACCAAGGCCGGAGGCGCTCCTACGGACGACTTTGGCGAGCCTTCGCTTCCGAAGGGGATTTTCAGCGAGCTTCTGGCGTGAGCCACGGCAGTTAGAAACTTCGGTCCGACGCTCTCGGTTGCTTGCGCGGCGTTTCCAGCGCGCCGCCCAAAAGCGGCGCGCGCTGAGCTAGCCGTTCTCGGCTAAACCAGAGGACGAGGCTCTCGCGGTTTTCGTGCCGCGCGGCCGCGTCGCCTGCTTGCGAGAGCAGTCAGCATGGCAAGACCAAAGGCGCCGAAGCCATACGGGCTAGGCGATGCTTTCAATTGGCAACCACAGCCGCTGGAGTCGCCGCTGTCTTGCGGTGGCGCTTGACCCCCCGTCGAGATGGCCCCGCCGCTCGCAGGAGCTCCGCCCGATGTCACACCGCCGGACGAATTGGATACGACGCCGCCGGTCGTGCCACCGGTAGTTGCGCCGCCGGTTGCCGTGCCACCGGTAGTTGCGCCGCCCATAGTCGCGCCGCCGGTCGTCGCACCACCCATGGTAACGCCGCCGGTCGCTGCGCCGCCCGTGTTCGTTCCGCCAACCATCGCGCCACCGCTCGCCGCGCCACCCGTGTTGGTGCCACCGGCCGTCGCGCCGCCGGTCGCTGCGCCACCCGTGGCTTTGCCGCCGGTCGTCGCGCCGCCGGTCGTTGCGGGGCGACCGCCTGCGCCGCCCGCAACGCCGCCCGTGCTCGTTCCTGCGCTGCTTCCACCCGAACCGGACGAGCCACCGGCGGAGGCTCCGCCGCGGCCCGTGGTGCCGCCGGCGCTGTCCGCGGGCGGCGTGCCAGTGAAGCCGGTTGCGTTGTCTGCCGTGAGCGACAGCACCGCGATTCCGTTCGAGAAGGTTACGTTCTGTGGTTGGTGCGTCGAGAGATTGAGCGGAGAGGCCCAGCTTCCGGTCGCCCATCCACTCGGAACGCCCGCGCCGTCGAAGTCCTGACGCCACTCGAGCTTGAAAGTGCCGTTCTGATACGAGGAATACTGAACCCAACTAATGAACTGACGCACCGGCAAGATCGAGGGATTGAAGTTACCGCCGAAGTTCGCGTTACCGGGCCAAACGTTGAAGTGCATGCGCATGCCTTCGCTTGCGTTATCCGCGAAAGCGGCCGCTACGGCGCCGGTTTCACGGCGAATCTCCTGCGCGTCGATGAACCACGCGATGTACGTCGGCGTCCATTCGAAGCCATAGTCGTGGTAGGCGGTGCACATGTCCGCCGGCATGGTGCCGACCTGTTCCCCGCTCTTCATCGGGTTGCCGTAGAGCGTGTTGGTCTGCATTCGGCAATCTGCGCCGAGCTTCTCGAAGTCGAGCTCGTTCCAATACGCGCCGGAGACCTCTGAGCCCACCTTCCAGAGGAAGAACGAGCTGATCACACCGTCGCCCGCAGCAAAGCGAATCCGCGCTTCGAAGCGCCCGTATCGGTAAGACTGGGAGTGGTAAAGTTCAGCGCTCGCTACCGCGCCTGCGGTCGCGGGCGCCACCGCGACCGCCAAAAACGCGGCGATGCGGGCGCGCCACGAAATCACGGCAGAGCCCGAAGGAGCCGCGAACGGCGGCGTCCGAACGCGGCCATGGCGGCGGCGGCGAGCGCCGCGAGCGCCGCATTGGTTCCACTTGGGCGCCCCGGAGCAGTGCTGCATCCGTCGCCACCGCCGGTCGGCGGAGGGGGTGCAACCACGCCACCCGTGCTGCTCCCGCCGCCTTGCGACGAAGAGCCACCGCTGCCGGACGGGTCGGCAGTGAGCGCGAGCACCGCTTCACCATCCTCGACGGTCACATTCAACGGGTCGTGCGTCGAAAGATTCTTCGGCGAGCCCCAGCTACCCGTGAGCCACCTCGAGGCGAGAGCCGGATCGTCGAAGTCGTCGCGCCACTCGACGGTGAACGCTCCATCCGCGTACGACGAGTACTGGACCCAGTCGATGTGCTCGTAGATGGGCAGAATGCTGGGGCTGAAGTTGCCGCCGAACGACGCGTCACCCGGCCAGATGTTGAAGCGAATCTGCATACCGGCCGTCGCGTTTTCGGCGTAGGCAGTGGCCGCTGCCCCCGTCTCGCGCCGAATTTCTTCCCCGTCGATAAACCAGGCAATGTAGTCGGGAGTCCACTCGTAGGTGTAGGTGTGGAACTCCGTGCAGAGCGCAGTCTGCGTATGCCTTTGACTGTGCACCACCGCTGGATTGCCGTAGAAGGCATTGGTTTCAAGGCGGCACTCGGCACCCAGCTTCTCGAAGTCGAGCTCGTTCCAGAATGTGCCGGCGCGTTCGGATCCGTCCTTCCACAGGAAGAACGAACTCACGACCCCGTCACCGGCGGCAAACTGCAGGCGAGCTTCGAAGCGGCCGTATTGGTACGAGCTCGCCGTGTAGAGCTCCGCGCTCTTTACGGCGAAGGCCGAGTTGGCCAAGAGCAGAGTGGTAAGAGAGCACAGGGCAGCGAGAGATATGCGAGTCATGTTGAGCGGGGGTCTTTGGACTACATGGTTACCTTCCGCTCAGCCGAACGTGTTGGCGTTTCTTGTGGAAGTCGCCGTTCGGGCGTCCTGCCCACGAGGCCTGTAGCGAAACAGCGTCCGACCCGCGTTGAGCGCGCTTCGCATTTTTTGAGGAAAGGTGGTGAGCGGCTGTGAACCCGTCGCGACCAGTGTTACCCCTCCTGGCCCGCAATCCAGCTGCGAGCTAGGCTCAATCAAGCCGGATGCGTCAATCTGCGCCGCGTGTCTACTATCAGCCGTTCCTTCCCGGCCAAGGGACGGAGCGCTCGTTCGTGTGGAAGTATGCGCAGGCAATCGGTGGCCGCCGGCCGCGTCATTTTCACGCCGAGCCGGAGCTCAATCTGGTTATCCGGGGCTCGGCCACGTTCGCGATCGGCAGCAAGGTAGTCCGCGTGTCCCCAGGCGAGCTTCTCGCGTTTCCCCCTGGGCAAGATCATGCGCTGCTTGAAGGGTCGCCGGACCTCTACCTTTACGCGATTGGTCTCGATCCCGCGTACTCGGCACAAGTGTTGGGGCACACGGGTGGGCTGCCTCTGCACGTGACCATCACTTCGCCCGAGCTGCATTCAATCGACGATCGCGCATCGGCGATCGTGGATCGAAGCAGCACTCACTCGCTCGCTGCGGAGCTGTGGGAGCACATTCACTGGGTTGGTTTGCGCGCCGCGCCGCGCACCAAACAAGCAACTCACGTGCTGACCCGTCGCGCCGTGCAGCTGCTGTCGGAAGCGCCCGAGCTCGGGCTAGACAAGGTTGCGCGCTACGTACGAGCGCACCCGAGTGAAGTCAGCCGTCATTTCCACCGCGACATGGGCATTACCCTGGTGCGCTATCGAACCCGACTGCGCCTACTTCAGTTCATTCGCCAGGTGGACTCGGGTGAACGCGACTTGATGACGTCGGCAAGCGTCGCGGGGTTCGGGTCGTACTCACAGGCTCATCGTTCCTTCCAAGCCGAACTCGGCTGCGCTCCGCGACAGTTCTTCAGCGAGGGCCTGCGAGAGCAGATGCAGGCGATGTACAGCGCTCTCTGACGGCTCGCTTGGGGTCCCGCCCGTCAACGTCTTTTTGAGCCTGGTCTGAGCGCCTGTCCAGGCGGCAATTTACCTTCGAACCCGCAAAATTCGTGGCGATGCCATATGCCACGACCGGTGGTCGAGTGTTCAAGTTTCCTCCGTCACGATGACGATTGCCCTGGTCTGTCGGCCCGCGCTATTGCTGGACGACGCTCCAATTGTCACGCCTGCCGCTGATCACTCACTCCGCGCTGGCGCTTTTCTTGGTCGCGCTGGCTTCAGGGGTCGCGCGCGCCGAGCCGCAGCTGTTCGTGCATCTCGACTATCAGGTCGAGCCTGGGCTTAGCGGCTGTCCGAGCGACGAAACATTTCAAGACATGGTAGCGGCGCAACTGGGTTACGCGCCGTTTCGCGCGGATTCGGAGTATAGGGTCGTCGCGCGTGCGCGCGCTGACGTCGGCGGGCTCGAGGGCTTCGTCGAATGGCAGGACAACGCCGGCGCGAGCCGTGGCCGCCGCGAATTGCGCGCCGAGCGCCAGGACTGTGCGGCGCTTGCTCGCGCCATGAGCTTCGCAATTGCCGTACAGATTCAGCTGTTCACCGAAGAGGCAGCGCGCGGCGAGCCGTCGACTCCTGCGGCGACGACCGAGCCATCAAAACCCGGCGCGAGCGTCGCGCCGCCAGCGGCGCCACTCGCCGACCCGCCTCGCGCGAACGATCCCGCAGACCGCGATCGCGCAAGCAGCGAGTCATCACGATCTCGCTTCCTGATCGGTGCGGGTCCACTCCTCGCTTTTTGGCTTGCGCCGAGCACGGCGGTGGGCGCCCGGCTTTTCGCCGGAGTGCATCATGGAATGTGGCTTGCGGAGCTCGGTGTCGAAGCAACCCTGCCTGGGTCCTACGGCACCGAAAACGCCCGCGGCTTCGACCACCGCGTCGAGCTTGGCTCGCTCGCCGGCTGCGCTCTCTTGCGACCTTTCGCCGGCTGCCTGGTGGGTAAGGTCGGGCGGCTCGAGGTGACGGGCTACGGTGTCGACATGCCGCGCTCCTCGTCGGGCTTGCTTTTGCAAGTCGGGCCGCGCGTCGCACTCAGCGACCTGATCGGAGAGAGCTGGCTCGGCGCGATTCGGCTCGAGGCGTTGGTCACGGCGCCCTGGCGGGTCACGTTGAACCAGACCGAGGCGTGGCGGACACCCCCTCTGACCATCGCCGCCGGGCTCGATGTCGCGGCCCTCTTTCCGTGACAATTTCCGGCCTGCCGCTACAATTTACGGTTGCACATGGGCTCAGCGCACCTTGCCTCGAGCTTGCCCTCCGCGATAGTGACCGAGGATCGCTCTTGTTTCGCCGCCTTTCAGCGTGAATTCGACTATTTGTGCCGCACTTTGCGGCGATTGGGCGTGCCCTCCGCCGATTTGGAGGACGAGGTCCAGGAGATCTTCCTAGTCTTGAACCGAAAGTGGGAGGAATACGACTCTTCGAGGCCGCTGCGCCCCTACCTCTTCGGCATTGCTTTTCGGGTGGTGGCGGCGCGGAAGCGGCTCCGAGCTCGTGAGCAACCCGGTCATCTCGAGGACGTCGCCGACCGCGCGCCCCGCCCCGACGAGGCGCTGGAGGCTGCGTACGCTCGCGCGATGGTGCTGCGGGCGCTGGGCCGCGTTCCGCTTGCGCGCCGCGCCGTGCTCGTGATGCACGACATCGACGAGGTCCCGATGCGCGAAATCGCGGAGGCCTTGTCCTTGCCGATTTTTACTGGCTATTCGCGGCTGCGCAAAGCGCGACGTGAGTTCGAAGCAGCCGTGCAGGCTCTGCAGAAAGGGAAGCGCGAGCCATGAGATCCGTTGATTTGGACCCACTCTCCGACGAGGCAAAGCGTCTATTGGCCGCCGAGCGTGAGTTCTCGCCGCAGGCCACCGCCTTCCGGGAACGCGCGCTGGCCCGCGCGCGCGCTTCGCTGCGAAGCGTACCTGAGCTCGCCGTTTCGGATGTCAGGCCGTGGCGACACGCGCGCTTGCTGATCGCGGCGGCCGCCGTGATGGTTTTGACGGCGGTCGCATTCGCGAAGTGGGATGCTCTCTCTCGTCGCGTCGTCGACGAGCCTGCTTCCAGCGGGCGAACCGCCGACAGTCCGAGCAAAGGTTCGGTGGCCGCGCTCTCCGCTCCAGCCAAGGTCACCGACGAATCGGGCGCGGCGGATCCGTCAGTGGCTGCGCTGCCTCAGAAAACCGAACTGGCTCCCAGCGCGCGTCCGGCGCCGAGCGTCGGGGCCTATTCGCTCGAGCTCGGTCTGCTGCAGCGAGCTCGCGCCGCGGTGGCGAGCGGTCGATTTTCGGCCGCGCTCCGCGCCATCGCCGAGCACCAGCGTCGCTTTCCGGCCGGGCATTTGCAGGAAGAGCGAGAGGCACTGCGTGTCAAAGCGTTGGCTGGGCTCGGAAAGACCGACGAAGCGCACCGCGCAGCCGAGAAGTTTCGCTCGCGCTTTCCAGACAGCGTGCTGTCGCCGCGCATCGAGGGAGCGATTCAGGAAGCACCGTGAGCGTGAGCGCGGGGACGCTGGCGTTTCTCGCGTGCGCTGTCGCTCTGTTCCTCGGCGGCTGCGGTGGGACTTTGGACGCAGGTTCGGACTTTGCCGGGGAGTCGCTACCGGTTGGCCCGAAGAATCCAGTCATTCTGTGTAATGACAATGTGTACGACAACTGGCACGGTGAGTACGCCCTTCTACTGGCCGTGGCTAATCGCCTGCCGCTCGCCGGCATCGTCGTAAGCACCGGAAGCTCGTGGCAGGACCTCGATGCCAACCTCACTGGGTGGCAAAGCCTCGTCGGGCGCGCTCGTGAGAGTGGGCTCGCGAGCGTGCCGGACCCCGTGCGAAGTGCGAGCCAAATTCTGCACAGACCTGCGGACGGCACGATCGAATCGACCTTGGCAAACAACTCGGAAGGCGCGCGGTTCATTGTCGAAACGTCGCGGCGTCTCGCGCAGGCGGGCCAGCCAGTGGTGGTCGCCACGGGGGGGCGGTTGACGGACCTCGCGGACGCTTACCTGATCGATCCCAGCGTTGCGGAGCGCATCGTCGTGGTTTCTTCGCTCGGATCGGGCTTTTCCGAAGGAACGCAACTGGCTCGCATGGGCATGCCCAACGGCGAAGAAGACACTTGGTCCGACACAATCGTGATTCAGCGGCTTCGCTACGTGCAGGTCAGTGCGCGGTACGACCAGCTGACCGACGTTCCTGCCGAGCGCGTGATGGACTTGCCGGCTAACCCCCTCGGCGACTGGATAGGCACGAAGCGGACCGAAATTCTAAGCATTCAAGTCGCGGCCGATCAGGTAAGCGCGATAGCGGTGGGAATTCCGAATTTCGTCAAGGCAGTGGTGCGTGTGGCTCAATCCGGCTCAGATCGGGACCAGCCCACGCTCTCAGCGAACCCGGATGGGAGCGCCTGGCTGGTCAGCGAGTCGGATGGCGCCGCAGCGACCGACCGGTTCTGGCAGCTTCTTCGCGACCCAGCGACATTCGGCAACTGAAGCGGTCGAACCTCGTTCGCGAAAATCCGTTCGCTTTCGCGACAATTTGAGGCGCGCGCCGACAATGGATGGCAATGCGTGCGCGCCTAGTTAGCGCCGTCCCCCTGGTCTTGCTGGTCGCCTGCGGCGAGCCCACGCCCTCCTCCACGGGAGGAACGGGCGGCGAACGGATGTCGTCGGGCGGAGCTCTGACGACGACCGGAGGTACTCCCACTCAGTCGGGTGGAGCGCCGTCCGCTAGCGGCGGAGTGTCGACCGGCGGAGTGTCGACCGGCGGAGTGACGACCGGCGGAGTGACGGGTGGCGCGTCAACTGGCGGGTTGAACGGCGGCGCAGGAACGGCTGGATCCATGTCAGGTGGGATCAGCAACGGCGGGGGAAGTGCTGGCGCGGCAGGTCTCAGCGGTGGAGCCAATCAAGCCGGTAGCGGCGGCGCCAATCAAGCTGGCAGCGGCGGCACTAATCAAGCCGGCAGCGGTGGAGCTCAGACCGGTGGTTCTGGGGGAAGCGCCGGCGGAGCGCAGCCTTGCTCCGCAGGTAAGGCGATCGAATTCGACGGGGATACCCGAACGAAAATGGACGCGACCGTTGGCAGCGCGCTGCCCCTCGGCAACACGTCCCGTACGGTGGAAATGTGGGTGTACACGGTGGCCAAGTCCTGGCGCGCCGAGCATCACCTGTACCAATTCGGAGGTACGAACCCGAGAGAGGGCGCGTTCGGTATCGATTTCGGTGATGGCCCTTATCCTGACGTCGAGACCTACACCAATGGTACAGGCGACAATCACTTCAAAGTTCCGACGGCTACGGTCAAGGAAGTCGGATGGTTTCACTTTGCCATGGTTTGGGACGGCCCCACCAAGACTCTGAAGGGCGTCATCAACGGCGTCACCGTAGGACGAAAGACCATCAGCGTCGCACTCACCACCACGCAGTCGGCGCTGAGCATCGGCTACTCACCGACGTTCAGCAGTAACGGCGGATTTACCGGAAAAATCGACGAATTTCGCGTTTGGAACGTCGCGCGAACGGACGCCGAGATCCTGGGCACCATGCACCGTAAATTGTCCGGCAAGGAAGCCGATCTCGTCGTCTACTTCACGTTCGACGAAGGGACCGGCACGTTATCGAAGGATCTCGTTGCCGGATATGAAGCCAAATTCGGGAACGTCGCACCCAAATGGGCATCCTCCGAAGTGGAGCTCAGCTGCCCGTAACCGCTCGACCGCGGGCGCGGCGTTAGTGCACTACAAAGGCGTGACAAACTCGGTCGCTTGCTCGCAATACTTCTCATGCGGTTCCAACCTCGTGGAGAACTGTGGCGGTACTGGGCGGCCTTGTTGGGTTGCGCAGCCTGCACGGGCGAGCTGGCGGATAATTCCCCGGGCGCGTCCGGCGCTGGCACGATCGGCTCCGGCGGAGCGTCGGCAGGGTCGACGTCCATTTCCGGCTCGAGCTCGACCTCGGGCGGAGCGAGCTCGGGCTCGACGTCCGTGTCAGGCGGCTCGAGCTCGGGTTCGACGCCGTCTTCTGGTTCGACGTCCACCTCGGGCGGCTCGGGTTCCGGTGGCCCCTCGGGTGGCTCGAGTTCGGGGGGTTCGGCGGCAGGCGGTTCGGCTGGCGCGGCTTCGGCCTGCGACGCCACCAAGGTGGCGCCAGGCCAGTCGCCGGTACGGCGACTCAATCGCTTCGAGTACAACAATACGATTAGCGATCTGTTGAAGGACGATTCGGCTCCGGCGGACGCGTTTCCGCTCGAGGAGTCGAGCGCTTTCGACAACGACGCGAACGTTTTGCGAGTTTCGCGTCTACTGGTCGAAGGATACCTGGACGCCGCTCGCACGCTTTCGACCACCGTGTTGGCCAAACCGGACACGCTGTCGTGTGCAGCCAGCGCAGCCACTGCCGATACGGCGACGCAGGAGAAATGTGCGGGCCAGCTGATCGATACCTGGGGCCCCAAAGTTTACCGTCGCCCCGTAGCAGCGGATGAGCGCACTCGGCTCATGACCGCGTTCCGAACAGCGCGAGGTTTCCTCGACTTCAGCGGCGCCGCTCGGACCGTATTCGAGACCATGCTGATGTCGCCGCAGTTCCTGTACCGCATCGAAACGGGCACTCCGGTCGACGGCAGCCCGGGCGTGCTGAAGGTCAACCCTTGGGGCTTGGCGTCGCGCCTCTCTTACTTCATCTGGGGCTCCACGCCCGACGATACGCTGTTGAAAGCGGCTCAGGACGGGCGGCTCGCCACCGCGGCAGACGTGCGTCGAGAGGCCGAGCGAATGTACGGAACTCCGCGAAGTCGGACCGTGGTGCGGCGGTTTACGCGCTTCTGGTTGGATCTGAACAACGTCGACCAGCAAGGAAAAGACGCCACTCTCTTCCCCGACTACACGCCCGCCATCGGCGCGCTGATGCGCACACAGAGCGAGACCTTGGCAGAGCACCTCTATTTCGACAACGGCGGGACGCTCGGCGAAATGCTGACTGCTCCTTACAGTTACATGAACCAGACGCTCGCCAAGTTCCTCGGCGTGAGCGGCCCCACGGGCACTGCCTTCGAAAAGGTGCAGCTGGACCCGGCCAAGCACTCGGGTGTGCTGACGGAGCCGGCATTCCTTTCCTACAACGCGACGGTCGACAGAACGCACCCGATTTTGCGGGGCGTGTTCGTGATGCGAAAGTTGCTGTGCACTCCGCCTCCGGATCCGCCGGCAGGCATTGTAGACGGCACCGGCACGGTGACGGATCCGAATGCGACTCAGCGGGACCGTCTCGCCGCGCATCGCACCAACACCAGCTGCGCGGCCTGTCACCAGTTCATCGACCCGATCGGTCTCACCTTCGAGAATTTCGACGCCGTCGGACGCTGGCATGACAACGAAAAGAGCGGCAAGCCAGTCGACGCGAGCGGGTCGCTGTCCAACACCGATGTCAATGGACCGGTTGCCAACGCGCTCGAGCTGACTCAAAAGCTCGCGCAGAGCGCGCAGGTGCAAAAGTGCGTCGCGGTCAACTGGTTCCGGTACGCCAACGGGAGAGGCGAGATTGCTGCTGATTCCTGCTCTATCGCGCGTGCCGACGCCGCGATGAGACAAGCCGGTGGAAGCCTGCGTGAGCTGGTGCTCTCGCTGACTCAGACGGATGCGTTCTTGTACCGAGTCGCGCCGGGCGCGGAGGTAGCACCATGAACTTCGAATCAAAGCTTCGCCGTCGTTTGCTGCTCAGCGGTGGCAGCGCGTTAGCCCTGTTGCCCTGGCTCGAGGTGTTCACCGGCGGGCGACTGAACCAGGCGAACGCGCAGACTCAGTCCCCGATCAAGCGCTTCATGGTGTTCTTCTATCCGGGTGGCGTCATTCGGGAGAAGTTCTGGCCGACCGGCACCGAGACCGGCTTCACGATGCCCTACATCCTGGAGCCACTCACCCCCTATCGGGACAAGCTCTTGATCATGGACGGGCTGAATCAGCTCAACATGCTCGACGGCGTCGGCCACCCGCACACCAGGGGCATGTGTGGGCTTCTCACCGGCAAAGCAACAGTGCCGGGCCCTTACGCGTTCTTCCTTGGTGGTTCTACCGACTTCGCGCAAGCCGCGTCGATAGACCACATGATCGGCAACAAGATCAGTGCCGGTCTTCGCTTCCCCACCTTGGAGCTCGGCGTGTTGTGGCCGACCTATGGCACCGGTCCTTCGCCGCAAAACACCATCAGCTATTCGGGGGCCGGTCAGCCCGCTCAGCCGATGGCCGATCCGTGGAAGGCTTTCCAGCGCATCTTCGCCGGCGTCAGCGGCTCCGGCAATGGCATGTCGACCGACGCGGCGCTGCGCCAGAAAGAGGCGCAGCTCGTACTCGATTCGGCGGCCGCGGAATTCAACGCGGTGATGCCGGGCTTGGGTGCGGCTGACAAGGCGCGTCTGCAAGAGCACTTGTCGCGGTTTGCGGAGGTCAAGGCGAGCCTCACCGCGCCGACCGGTGTAGGCCCGACCTGCCTCCCGCCGACCAACATCACAGCGGCGGACACCATCTCGTACTCCACGGGTGGAGACGGCAGTCACCAGACCATCGCGGCGGCGGCGAGCAATCGCATGCCGACCATCAGCCGCCAGATGATCGACATGGCGGTCATGTCGTTCGCGTGTGACCTGACGCGCGTCGCGAGCATCCAGTACACCGACGCTGCCTCGCGGGCTTCCTTCCCCTGGCTACAACTGAACGAGAACCATCACTTCTATCAGCACGACGGTGGGTTTCAGATGCAACCCTGCGCTGATATCACTCACTTCTTCTTCGGTGAATTTGCCTACCTTCTGAAGCGGCTGTCGGAGACGAAGGAAGGTGACGGGACTCTGCTCGACAGCACGGCCATCCTGATGTGCAGCGAGATTGGTGACCCGCCGTCACACGATCACCAGCGGATTCCATTCATCATCGCCGGGTCCGGCGGTGGATTGTTCAAGACGGGCCGCTTCGTGAAGTTCGGCGGGAAGCCGCACCATAGCTTGTTGGTTTCACTGCTCAACGCCTACGGGATCCCCGACACCTCGATTGGCGATGCGAAGTACAACAAGGGTCCGCTCACGGGGCTGGGCTGAGCGGATGCCGTTGGGCCGAAGCCTCATCAAGAGTCAGTGGCTGCTGATCGCTCTGCCGCTCTGGCCGAGCGCTACGGCGTGTTCAGGCGGTGAAACTGTCAATTCCGCGACCGGCGGCTCCTTGGCCACGGGCGGCACCGCGACCACCGGAGGCACCGCGACGGGCGGTAGTGCGACTGGTGGCAGTGCGACGGGCGGCACCGCGACGGGCGGCGCTGCGACGGGCGGTATTGCGACCGGCGGCACTGCGACCACAGGCGGGATCGCGAGCGGCGGCATCGCAACTGGCGGCGTTGCAACCACAGGCGGTAACGCGACCACGGGCGGCACTGCGACCGGCGGTGCTGCGACCGGCGGCACTGCGACCACGGGCGGCAATGGCAACACAGGTGGCACTGCAACCACTGGCGGCAAAGCCAATACGGGCGGCACTGCGACTACTGGCGGTGGCTCCGGCACCGGTGGCTCGGGTGGTGCAGGAGGTGGTGCCGACCAGCCAGGCGCCGCGCTCAACGGTGCGAGCTGGACCATGAAGTGCACGAAGCCGGATACCGATCCTGGTGCGGCTCCTGACTTGTGCTGGCTGCTGCCAATGGGGCAGAGCACTTGCCCGGCGGCTGGCTATACGTCGCTCGATCAAACGCTGAACTTTGGGGGCACTCCCGGTACCACCTACCAAGTGACGATTCACTTCGAAGGCACGCACGAGGCCGGTGACTACACGGGTGGCACCGCCATGCCCAAAGAGTTTCTCAAGAATGCAACCCACAATAGTGGCGGCCTCCACACCTGGCTTTCGATGGAGGTTTCAGCACCCGCAGCGACCTATAATCCGAACGCGGGTGCGAACGGCGGCAGCGTTCAGGTCTACAACTACCGGGCTACGATTCCGATCGAAGGCGGCGCTACCGTGCGGATGAAGGCCTACGACAAAGACTGCCTCATGCATCACTACTGCCAGGGCGGGAACACCGCGGACTGCAAGGGCTACGTGCTCGAGGGCATTTCGCCGGCGTCGAACCCCATTGACGGCTCGTTCTTGCGTATGACGGTCGAGTCGGTCAAAGCGATGTAGGGCGAGCGCGCTCGGAACAGCGAGCGGGGAGTGGTCTAAGGCTGCCCCTGGCCCGGGCCATGGAGCTAAGGTGGGCCCGTGCGCTCCCGCCAATCCGTCCTCGCCCTCCTGTTCAGCACCCTCTTCACGGCGTGCTCGACGTACGAGGGCGCGAGCGACGTCACGCCGCTCGATGAGTGTCCAGACCTCGACTATTCCACGTGCGACACGCGGAAGGTCGCCTGTCAGGCGCAACTGCTGGAACTCGCGAGTTGCATCTACGGCGTGACGCCGAGGCCGCGCGTGCCGGTGCGCTTGCTGACCGAGGCACAGCTTGCGGACGAGCTCTCTTCGGACGCCATCGGTTTCGGCGCTGGTGACGACGCCTCGCTGCCCCACGTCGAACGGGCATTGGTCGATCTAAAACTGCTCTTACCCGGCGATCTGACCGAAACCGGGGCCGCTATGAATCTGGCGCGGCGCATGGATGGCATCTACCTCGATGCGCCACGCGGCATCGTGCTCGTCGATCGGGGCGTGGCACCGGACAGCGCCGAGCAAGATGCGTTGCTCGTGAGGGAATGGACGCACGCTTTGCAGGACGCTGCCTACGACGTGCCAGTTTGGCGTGAGAGGTTCGGCAGTGGTCTCGACACCGAGCTCGCGCTGAGGGCAGTAACCGACGGCCAGGCGACTCACGTTCAATACCGAGCCTGGGCCGCGATCTCCGGGAGCGACGTCAACCTCATCGACTGGTACGGCACGTTCGCCAAGTTGCGACGTTCGTCGGTCGAACGCGCGCTCGCCGACGATTCGCCGTACTTCGCCAGCCGCGCCAGGTTTCCAAGCGGGTTCGGAGCGGCGCTCGCGAGCCTTCGCTGGCAGCAGGAGGGGCGGCTCTATCACGCAACCCAATTCGACGAACCGCCACAGACCAGCCTGGCGGTGCTCGCCCAAAGCCTCGAGCGCGAGGTCAGCGACGCCGCGCCGCCATTTCGAGAGCCGACTGCGACGGACCAGAGTCGCCTCGTCGCTCAGTCGGAGCTAGGCGCCTTTGTGCTCGAATTGTTCGCAGCGCGAATTGGCGACGATCTCGCCGATCCGTTCGCTCTTCAGTTCTCCTGGGGCGGCGACGAGCTCTGGATTTTCGCAGGCGAGAACGACGAAACCGATTGGCTCTGGGAAATCCAAGTCGAGGATGACGCTGCGGCCGAACGGATTGCGAGCCTGGCGCAGGGCGCGCACTATCAAGTCGAGAGCAATCGCAACCGAGTCTTCTTGGTTCGAAGCGATGCAGCGCCTGCGTTTCTGTTGGATGCCGGGCGCGCCTTTCTCACCGCGGACGCCGGCCCGTAGGCGCGTGCGCGCACCCACGAGCCGCCTCGCCTTTCTGCTCAGAAAACCAGCGTCGCGCCGACGTTCACGAAGTTGACGGTCTGCTTGGGCGTGAACACGGCCATGTTGGGGTCACCCGGGACGTAGGCCTCGTTCCAGGTGTGGCTCGCGCGGAAGTAGTCGAGGCCCAAGACCACGTTCTCGAGAATGCCCTGATAGACGCCGAGTGAAATACCGAGCTGACTCGTCGGGAAGTTTTGCTGCTCGAAAGGGGTGGTGGGATCGTTCGAGGTTCGCGAGATGAGCGTCTCGCCCACGCCTCCGGCGATCTTGGTTTGGCCGAAGTTTACGGCAGCCATTCCAAGGAACCCCTTTTGTTTCCTGAGCACGAACGCGCTGTCGCTGAACACGGGATAGTCTTCGAGCGCGGCCCAAATACCCAGACCTTGCCCGATGAATCCGGCGCCGCCGAGCTGAACCGGACCGATGTTGACGCCTGCGGAGTACGCAAAGCCGTAGGAGTCGACGTTCAGGTTGAGCTCGTCGTTTTGCCCCAAGCGCTGCCAGGACCCGGAGACCTCGGCGTGAAAGACCTTGTCCGCTTTGAAAGCGAGCTCGCCCTCGACGCGAGGGAGGGGCGCGCGTTCGTAGCTGCGCGCTTGGTTCACCGCTGGATCGAACAAACCAACGCTCAACTGAAACCCCGCCAACTGCGGCGTGTTGTAGGTGATTTGCGCGTTGAACGCGGGGAACAAGATACCGAAGCCGACGTGTCCGCAGGCGGCGATCGGCCCGTGCCCAGGTTCGCGACTCACGATCATGCAAGGGCTGCCGAGCCCGTAGCCGTGCACGATGTCGTAGTTGAGGCCGATACCTCCGCGCCCGAACAGGCCGAGGTTGCGACCTGCCAGCACGCCGCCCCAAGGACCATCGATCTTCAGGAAGACCTCCCGTAGATCGACGTCCGGCGTAACGGTCTTGTCGCGCTGCTGGGAGATGTTGCCCCAGACCGCGAAGCGCCCACTCAGCGTGTGCTCACCGACCTGCTTGTGCACGTTCCACCCGAGCAGGTTCGATACGAACCCCGAGCGAATGCGGGTCGCTACGATGTGACCGCTGGAGTCGGGCTTATCGAGGTAGCCTTGCCAGAGCGCCGTCGTGGGAGGCTGCGGATCGCCTTGCGAAAAGCTCAGGAACGCGCTGACGCGGCCGTCCACGCTGAGCTCCCAGCCTTTTGCTTTGGCCACCGGCAACGGCTCCGGCGCAGGCAACTCGGCACGAGCCGTTGCCGGCACTAGGCACGTCGCGACTAGCGCGTAGACAGCTCCGAATACAACTGAACCAAACCACCCTGAATTCTTCAAAGGTCGCTCTCCGTCGAGAAGACTGACGCTGATAAAAAACGAGCTAGGCTCGCGCGCGAACCTAGCTCGTTTTTGCTCGAGCTCAAACCACTAACTAGTTCACGCGGCGCGTCGCCCACATGATGCCATTCTGCACCAGCGTGCGATACTCCTTCTCCGCGAACACGGTCTTGTTGTGACCGCGCACCGTGTAGAACATGCGCCCGTTCATGATCTCTTTGACCCAAACCAACGGGCGATTGTCCTTCGCGAGCCGCGCCAGGATTTGGAAGCCCGGCTGAGCCGAGACGTCGCGGTTCATCTTGTACCATTCATCCTGCGTGGAGTAGGCCGATGACAGCCCCTTCATCACGGGATGCGAGGTGAACGTGGACTGCACCTGAACCGTGCCTGCGGTGCCATCGGGATCGTGATCCACGAAGTAGGCGCCGGTCAGCGTATTGGTAAACCAGGGGAAGCCGTTCGACTTCTCGAAGTCGGTCGCGGAGTGCACCCCGCCCCAAGCGCCGCCGCCCTCGACGTAGGTCTGCAGCGCTTTCATGGCGACTGCCTTGTCCTTGACCTTCGGGTTGTTGCTGAAGACCGTCCCGGTGGGGCTACACCAGAACAACATGCCGAATGGCTTCAAGCCAGCGTCCGTGAAGTCGACCAAATCATCGGTCTCGATCTGAGTGGTCCACTGATTGTTGGGGTCCAATTTCCCGAGGTCGGCGACCATCTTCTGGCACTCGGGGATCGAGTCATGACGAAAGTCGAGCACGGTGCTCAAGATGAGAATCTTGAATGGCCCCGAAGCGGCCCCACCGGTGCTCGTGGTCCCACCGGTGCTCGTGGTCCCACCAGTGCTCGTGGTCCCACCGGTGCTCGCGGTCCCACCAGTGGTCGTGGTTCCACCGGTGCTCGTGGTCCCACCGATGCTGGTTCCGCCGGTTGGCCCCTGTGTTCCGCCGGTGCCTACCGTGGTTCCACCCGTGTTCGAGGAGGTACCGCCGGTTGGCCCTGGACCGGTGCCGCCCGTACCACCCTGGGTGCCGCCCCCCATCGTCGTGTCGGTGCCGCCGGTGTTGCCACTCGAGGTGCCGCCCGTGGTCGTCGTGCCCGTGCCGCCGGTCCAGGCGCTGGTTCCACCCGTGGTGGTTGTGGTGCCGCCGGTCGACACAGGGCTCTCCCCACCGGTGCTCGGGTTGGTGCTAGTTCCGCCTGTCGATCCGTTGTTGACGGTGCCGCTGCCGTCGCTGCAGGCGGCCAGGATCCCTCCCACCATGAGTGCTCCAGCGCACACGGCGTGAAGGCGAAGTCGGGCGAGGCGGGAGAGGGAAACAGAGACTCTAGGCATGGCTAACGGCCCTTCGGATAGTGACCAGCGGTGGGCTGGACAAAAGTGGCGACTCGAGAAGATCAGTGCGACTAGACGGATCCCCAAACACACCTAAGTGCTGTGCATGGAGAGAATCTGTTTGGGTTGGATAATTGCGTCCGCGTCAAACCTTGGTCCATTGCCCGTTCCCCGACGATTTTTCGATCGCCTGGAGCACCCTCTGATTCTTGAGACCATCTTCGAAATCGGGCCGAGGCGACTTGCCTTCAGCGATGGCTTTCAAGAAGTCGTAAACGGTGTGCGTGAACGAGTGCTCGTAGCCGATGATGTGACCCGGCGGCCACCAGGCGGAGATGTACGGGTGCTTGCTGTCGGTCACCGAGATCTTCGAAAACCCGCTGAGCGGACCTGACTCGAGATAGACCTCGAGCTCGTTCATCTGCTCGACGTCCCAGACCAAGCTGCCCTTCGAGCCGTTGATCTCGAACCGATTGTAGTTCTTGCGGCCCGGGGCGAAGCGCGACCCTTCGTAATAACCGACCGCGCCATTTTCGAATTTGACCAGAGCCTGCGCCGAGTCGTCGACGTCGACCTTGCCGAGCTTCCCGCTGCCGTCGGGCAGCGGCCGCTCTTTCACGAACGTGCGCAGCAGGCCGGAGACCTCGACCGGCTCGCCCACGAGGTAGCGCGACAGATCCATGGTGTGGGACAGGATGTCGCCGAGCGACCCGGAGCCGGCGCGCGCCTTCTCCAGCCGCCACACGCGCGGAAAGCTCGGATCGACGATCCAATCTTGCAGATAGACGCCGCGGTAGTGGTGGATCTCGCCGAGCTTGCCCTCGTCAATCAGCTTCTTCGCGAGGGTGACCGCCGGACAGCGCCGGTAGTTGTGGCAAACCATGTTCACCACGCCGGCTTTCTTGACGGCCGCGTGCATGCGCTCGGCGTCGGCCACGTCATTGGCCAGCGGCTTCTCGCACAAGATGGCTTTGCCGGCTTCGGCGGCCGCAACTGCGATGGGCGCGTGTGAGTCGCCGGGCGTGCAGATGTCGACGATGTCGATGTCCTTGCGCCGCAGCACTTCTTCCCAGCTGGTCGCTGCCTCTTCGAAGCCGAGGCGCGCTTGCGCTTCCTTCACTTTCGCTTCGGTGCGACCGACCACGACCTTCAGCACTGGCTCGAAGGGGGCATCCTGAAAGAAATGACTCACTTGGCGCCACGCATTCGAGTGCGTGCGCCCCATGAAGTCGTACCCGATCATTGCGACGTTCAATTTACGCTTTGCCATGAGCGTCTCCGTCAGGTGAGGTAAGCGATTCGGCCGCGGCCTTGCACGGGGATGTCCTGTGACGGCAACACCTCGTGGTGCAGCGCGTACATGCAGGCCGCAGCTTCGTCGATCTTACGCGCGAAGGCGATCGAGCCCATCAGGATCGGCTTCAAGCGCGCTTGGTCTTGCACGCGCGCACGCGGGTACTCGTGCTCGATGACCAACGGCGTGTTGGCGATGTCCAACTTGAGCAGCTCGCGCGCCGCGAGCTGATGATCCAACCAATCCACGGTGCGATTCTGCAGGTAGCCGAGGGGGTCGTGCTTGGCGGTACCAGGTAGCTCGTGCTCGCACAGCACGGTCTGCTTCTTCCAGGCGTTGAGCTGGTCCGCCGGGTTGGGTGAGGGCTCCCCGTTTTTCCAGTCGCCGCGCTCTACGGTTTGACCGCCGTAGCCCCAGGCCGAAACGCCCTTCGAATCGATCACCTGACCTTTGACGTGGAAGCCGCTGATCAAGAAGCCGTAGCCGGAATCCTTCAGGTACTGAAAGATCGAGCGGGTATCCTGGCCCATCAGAATTGCGTGCGATGGATCGTAGTGGACGCGGAACTGATCGCCCACGCCGTGCTTCTCGCAGATTCGGTGGAGCGCGATCCACATGCCGGGCGCGTAGCCGATGTTGTTGTGGAAGTTGTCGCCGGTGGTCCAGCCGGGCATCGGACACTGCTCCACGCGGTACTCGAGGCCACGCGCTTTAGCGGCCTTCAGCAACGGAACGAACACCTCTTCGAAGAACAAGAGGTTCTGATCCATGGAGAGCTTCTGGTTGCGCCCGACGAAGCCACACACAGCCTTCACGCCGAGCAGCGCTGCGGCGTCCATCATGCGCAGCACGAAAGCGTGCTTCTTGCTTCGCACGTCGTTGTCGTCGTGCAGCAAGTTGTCGAAGAAAGCGATGTCGGTGACGCCCACCCCAGTTGCCTTCATTGCCGCGTGCACGCGCTGAGCGCGCGCCGGGTCGAAGGGCTTGCGCAAATCGAGCGTATTGGCGACCGGATCGAGCATCGCCTCGACCGGCACGTCCGCCTCGCTGGGGTGGAGCGCTGCCGAGATTTGGATATTGGGACAATCCATTTCCCGTGCGAACGAGAGCCAATCCTCGATTGCCTTGTCCGGATCTGCGTCGCGAATCTTGCGGGGCGTGAGCTCCTGCAGAGCCGCGGTCAGAACGCTCATCTTCATGAACTGGGGCTTGAACGGGTGCGGTGTCATGGAAGTCTCTCGTCGGTGGTGGTGGATGCCCGGGGAGGGCGTAGAGGATCACGCCGGCTGCGAAGCCTGCCGCGCTGGCGCACGCCGGAGCGGGTGCTGGGGGCGTCCGAAACGCCTCAGCACGTCGCCCTGAGACCGTTCGGCAGGCGATCCGGCGCGAGACCCACCCGTGCACGGCAACCCGCAGATCGCCGAAGAAATTTCTGTAGATAAGTGACCGAGGTCAAAGCATATCAGGAAGGCTTCCGGGTGCTCAGCCCGGCTGCGAATCCGTTGATCCATGGTTTGTGTCTGCACCTGGGGTGCGCCGCACAAAATTTTGTGAATTCGCGGGGGGTCAGCGCCCCGGGGTCGTGTCCCGGGCGAGGTTAACCCCAAATGCGAAGCGAGTCGCAATAAGAGCTTGCGGGTAGCGAACAAGTCTGCTCCGTCGAGATCAGGACTTCGGTCAGCGGGCATTTTGCGGAGACGGAAATCCGAGTTTGCGTCACTGCTGAGCAAAGCAGTTCGATGGTGGGACAGCAGCTCCGCGAGCTCACGAAATAAACCTGAGCCGCGTGGAGGTGGTGCCACCGACTTGGGTTTCGTGGCGATATCGACCGTGCCCGCAGTACCCAAGTTAGCGCGCGCTACCGGTCTCACGACTTGGCGCTTTGCCCTGTCGCGCCCCGGTCGAGCATCGAATCAACTGGGATCTCGAAGTCCATTGACCGCGCCGCAGCGACCGGACCTTTACTCGGATATCGTCAGCGCCGCACGCACCGGCGACGCACGCGCAATGCGCGTTCTGATTCTCCGTACGCGCGCGAGCAGGAGAAAGATCGTCGGTAGGGTGCTCGGCCACGAGCACCCTGACGCCGAAGACGTCGTTCAAGAAGCAGAGATTGCGCTGCTCGCCAGTCTGCAAATCTTTCGCGGTGAATCGAGCATTCTTCACTACGCCAACAACGTCGCGCTTCGCGTCGCGTTGGCGGCGCGGCGTCGCCTTCAATTTCGTCAACGTTGGCTGGTGACGACGTCGCCGTTCGAGTTGCCGCTCATGACGACCACCGAGACGCCGCTCAGCCTCACCGTCGACAAGTGGAGCCAGGACGTCATCGTGCGCTTGCTCCGCGAGTTGCCTTTGGCGGCCGCGCAGGTGTTGCGGTTGCGCGTGATGGGAGGGTACACCACCGCCGAAATCGCCGAAATTTGCGAACTGAGCGAGAGCACCGTGCGTAGTCAGCTGCGAGCCGCCAAACAAGAGTTCCGCCGGCTCATGCGTCGGGAATTGCGGACGGGCCGCCTTCCATGACGATGCCCCGGCCGTTTCGGGTTGGCGAGGCTAGCGGGTGGTCGCTTCACCTTTGGCCCGACGGAAAGGTTCCCGCTTCGGCACTGCGCCGTAGACTCGAATTTGCCGCGGCCGAGGGATGAAGAGCTCTAATTGGCGTGATTTTGCGTGTTTTCTGCGTGCGAACTGCGCTGCGCGAACGAGCCTGCTGCGGCCCAGTCTTACTGGAACCGCGATTTTCGTCGCGGCGTGCAGCTCCGAAGTTCCCCCCGGCTCGGGGTACGGCGGCGCAAGCGGGGCCACCGTCACCGGTGGGACCGCGAGCTCCGCGACGGGAGGCAACGTCGTGGGCGGAGGCGCGGGCGTTACGACGAACGGCACCGGTGGCTTGGCCAGCGCGGGCTCGGGCAGCGGCGGACTGAGCTCCGGCGGTACGACGACCGCGGGGACCGGCGGCTCGAGCACCGTCTCGGGCGGTGCCAGCGGCGGACCAGGCAGCGGTGGCGCAGCCGGTCTGAACGGCACGGGCGCAGCGGGGACCGCAGGCGCGAGCGGCGGTGTGGGTGGTGCGGGCGGCGCGAACAGCACGGGCGGTGCCGGTAGCGCGACCGGCGGTAGCAGCGCGGGTGGCGGCGGCGGAGCGCCGCTCGGAACCGGCGGTGTGCAAGCCGGAACGGGCGGCAGCGCCGGAGGCAACGGTGGTTCGGCGGCGGCAGGCACTGCGGGCGCGGGCGGCGGCACGACGCGCCCGGCCCGGGTGCTGCTCTATTCCTTCAGTACGCTCGACATTCCCTCGGTGCCCGCGCAGCTTTCGCTGTTCAAGCAGAAACTCGAGGGCTGGCAATACCAAGTCGATCAGTCGAAGGATCCTACCGTGTTCAGTGATGCGAACCTCGCCAAGTACGCGGCGGTTGGCATGATCAACACCTGCTTCTACCCCTTCGGGGCGAACAAATCTGGAGCTGCCGAGTCGCAGGCGCTGCAGAAATTCCTGCAGCAAGGCGGCGGTCTATTCGGCACTCATTGCGCCGACGTCACCTTTCAATCCGCGAACCCTCCGGCACTTTACAATCAGCTCATCGGCGGACGCGCGAGCAGCGAAAACTTCGATGGAAACAGTGATTGTCGGAAGCAGGGCGATCACGCGACGATCGCTCAACTGCCCGCCACGTTTCGTTATTCCGGAAACCTCGACGCGACTGATTTCATCGCGGCGGATACCACCGTGCTCGTCAAATGCACCTGGGGCAACACGAGCATGAAAGAGGTGGCGGTCTCGTGGCTACGCAACGAAGGCGCCGGGCGCGTCTTCTACACGAACTTCGGGAAGGTGGACGCCGACTTGAGCAACGCCACGATTGGAGACAAGCACATCCTGGCCGGGCTCGCGTGGGTGCTCGGGCGTTGACTGTGCCGAGCGGTCCTAACCGACCTTATGCGAGGCGGCCCGTGCGCAGCTCTCGGCGCAGCAGGCGACGAAACTCTTTCTTTCCCATACGCAGCTGACTGCGTACGGTGCCCTCGGTCACCTGATTCATGCGCGCGACTTCGGCGGTCGTGTAGCCACAGATCGCGTGTAGGGTGAGCACTTCGGCGGCCGTGGGGGGCAGCTCGCGCAGGACGCGCAAGACGACCTCGCGGCTGCGCTTGTCCATGGCGACGCTCAGAGGCGTGTCGAGGTCGACCGCTGGCGGCTCGTCGACTTGAGCGACCGTGACGAACCAACGCTGGCTCACCTGAATGCGCCGACGCGCGGCCAGCGCGACGCGCAGAGTCACGCTGTTCGCGTAGTGAGCCACGCTCGACTCGCCCCGAAAGCTCTTTAGACTGACGATCAACGCGATCGACGCTTCTTGCGTGACGTCTTCCAGATCCGGGTGCGCGTTACCCAGCACGTTGCGCACGATTCGATCGGTGCTGGCCCGCATCTTGAGAATGAGAGAGCGAGCCGCGCGCCCGTCGCCAGCCGCCGCAGCTGCGGCGATATCGAGCAGCGGATCCGGACGGCGCGGTTGCTCCGAGTTCTCTGCGTCAGGTCCGACCGCCAGGTCGTTCTGCGCGGCGTTGGCAAGGCCCGGCCGGGGCTCCAGTTGACCCCGGAGTGCCAGGGGGACCGTGGGCCGTCGGAAAGGGGTATAAGCCAGTCCGACCCGGGGGAGCGTGCGCCCAGGGGGCGCAGATACGGGCCATGTTTGCGCTTGCATTCGAGCCGTCTTACCCACGCAGTGCAGGTGGGCAGGCGCTTCCGTCAGACAAAGCGCGCCAGACATGGAACGCCCGGCCGACCCCCATCGAGGGGGCTCGGGGCCCCGATTGCTCGCGCAAACGCGTTCCGGCCGGTCTGCGCGGAGAATCCGCGGGAAGCGCTTAAAACTGGCTGAAAAACTGCCAGATCGCCGTGCTCGAGAAGCTCGGTGACTGGTGGCCGCCGTCAAACTCGCAGTAGTGAACGGGGTGACCCGCGGAGCAGCCTTCGTACGAAACACACGGGCTCGGCGTTACGGCGGTGGTTTGGGTCCCGCAGCCGTTCTTCTTGAGGAACACGTCGAGCGCGGCCTTTCCGTCGGCCAGCGGCACCACGTCGTCGTTGTTGCCGTGCGACATCCACACCGCGATCGGCTGGGTGTTCGAGCGCGTGCAGCCGCTGTAGAGGGCCCCTGACATTGGCGCGATCGCGCGGAACACGTCGGCCATGTCGCAGCCAATCGCGTCCGACATCATGCCCCCGTAGCTGAAACCAGTGGAGAAGATGCGCTTCTGATCGATGCACAACTTCGAGTTGAAGAACGCGAGCATCGCACGCAAGAACGCAATGTCGCGGCCGCCCGTATTGGCCCAGCCGTTGTCGATGCCGTTCGGCGCCACGAAGATGGCGGTGCCGTTGGCTTGCTTCTCGAGCCCATAGTAGGCCCCGCCGCCGATCGCGCCGCTCGCCACGTTGCTCGCGGTACCTCCACGCCAGTGCCATCCAAAGATCAGGCGATAGGGCGTGTTGGGATCGTAGTTCGCTGGTAGCTTGAGAATGTACTCGCGAGAAGTGCCGGACACATCGATCGTCGCGGTGCCGCTCATCGGGTAGTCGCTGACCCCGCAGCCTGCGCTCTTGCTCGCGCCTTCCGCGCCGCCGCTGCCCGAGTTGCCCCCGGTTGCGCTGCCGCCGCCCGTTGCCTGTCCGCCGGTCCCGGCCTTGCCCGCGGTTCCACTCGAGCCGCCTTTGCCGTTTGCCGAACCGCCTTTGCCGCTGCCGGAACCGCCTTTGCCAGTGCCGGTGCCGCCGGTGTTCGCCGGCCCAGTGCCGCCGGTCGTCGTGCCGCCCGTGACACCTCCCGTGCCGATTGCGCCGCCGCTCGTCACACTCGGAGTGCCGCCGGTTCCGCCGCTGGAAACGTTCGGGGTGCCGCCCGTGCTCGTGCCGCCGGTCGCGTTGCCGCCCGAGGTCGAGCTCCCGCCCTGGGCCGTGCTTCCGCCCGACCACGCGCCCCCGGTAGCAGAGGGGATCGATTGTGGGTCGGCGCTACACGCCGCCGTCACCGGAAGTGCCAGCGCGACCCAACCGAGGCCGTTCGCAATGCGCTTGCTGCTCATGGCTGATTCTCCTGCGGTGCAGCGCTCACTAGCTCCGCACGAGGACTCTACGCTCGGCGCGCTGCGCACGGAGGGAGGCCAATTTCGCCCTCCCTGACGGTTTTAACAGCGAGTTACAGCTCGGACGGCGTTACGCAGTGCAAGTTCAATTCAACGTCGCCAAGCGTGGCGCGAGCGCTCACGGGCCAGTCGGGTAACCGCGCCAGAGCCAGAGCAGCGTGTCCGGAATAGTGGCGTCTTGCACCTTGCTGTCGCAGTGCCCCGCGCCTTTTCCCTCCACGTAGCGATAGTGGTAGCCCTTGGCTTTGAGGGCAGCAGCGGTGCGCTGGTTGGCCAGCAGCCAATCGTGCCGGTTTCCTGCGCCAGTGCCGGCTCCGTTGTCGTTCTCGTTGGCGTTGATGAAAATGCGCAGCGGCTTCTTGTCGGTATTCGCGATCAGCGCGAGGTCCGAGTGAAAATCCCAGGCGCCATGCGGATACATCGTCCGCTCCGGCGCGTCGGTGTCCTGCTGCGCCACCAACGTGGTCGAATATCCGAGGATGCGTCGGTAGCGGTCCGGCTTGAACCAACCCATGATCAACGCCGCTGCCCCGCCCGAGCTGCAGCCGGCGGTGCCGCGCCCTTCCGGGTCTTCGGTAAACTTCAGGTTGGGATAGGCGGACTTGATGGCAGCGTTCGCCAAGATCGCCGGCAAGATCTCGTCGTCGACCAAGCGCGCGTAGCGGTCGGCCATGGTGTCGTACTCGAGCCCGCGCTCGCTGCCCAAACTGTCGCCGCCGCCATTCGCCGCGGCGATAACGATCATCGCCGGCAAGCGCCGAGCAGGATCGGTCGACTGACTCAAGTTGTCGACCGCGGTCTTGATGCTGTTGAACTGACTGCCTGCGCCGTCTTGCACGATCATGAACGGTGCGGGAGTGCCGTCCTGATACTTGGCCGGAATGTGCACGTCGATTCGACGCGTGAACGCTTTCGGTGCGTTCAGGGTAGTGTCGAGACCCGTGAAGATCTTGCTGTCGGCCGAATTCATCGTGAAGTTGAAGTTCTTACCGGTTGCGCCTTTGGCCGTGAGGTCCGGACTCTTGGTGTAGGTCGGCCCCACCGTGAGGTCGCCGTCGCCCTCGCTGCCGGGGTCGCTGCTGGTCGAGCCACCCGCTCCGCCCGTGCTCGACCCACTCGCACCCGAGCTACCGGAGGCGCCAGACTGTCCGCTCCCTCCGCTCGTGGCGCTGCTGCCGCCGCGCGGACTGCCTCCGCCCGTTGCCGGAGTTCCGCCGGTCGCGATCATTCCACCGCTGGTGCTCGCTGAACCGCCCGATGCGCCGCCCGTGGCAGCGCCGCCTGCGGCAGCGCCGCCCGAACTAACCGTTCCACCGCTGGGCAGACCACCGGAAGCGCTCGAACCGCCAGTTGTGCCACCGCTCGAGCTGCCCCCAGTGGTCGCGCTACTGCCGCCGCTGGTTGCGGTCGCGCCGCCGCTCGGGCTGCCACCGGTGCCGCCCACCGGGTTTCCGTCAGCCTGCGAGCATGCCCACGAGCACGCGGCGATTGAGAGTGAGAGGGCGGAGGCCAGGCGATTCATGCAGAGACTCACACTAGCTACAAAGGGGGCGAGCGCCGGGGGTTACTGCCAACTCCCGCGCCCGAGCGCGGTTCCCCGCGAAATCGCGGAGCTTTTTTGAGGGGGGACGCGCCGAAAGCCGCCCGCACGCTGCGGCGCGCGCGCTAGTCGGGGACCAGGTGCACGCGCACGGCAAACCCCGGGTGTGTGTTTTCGCAGCGCACGCTGGCGCCCATGGCGCCGGCAAGGCCTTGTACGAGTGAAAGGCCAAGGCCGGTGCCCTGGTTTTTGCGCGTGAGCTCGTTCTCGCCGCGGAAAAAGGGTTGGAAGATGGTTTTGAGCTGATCGCGACGAACGCCGGGGCCGCGGTCGCACACGCTGAGTGCCACGCCGCCTGCTTCGGGCTCACAGCGCACGATGATGCGGCGCTCCGCGCCGTCGCGCGCGTACTTGAGGGCGTTGTCGACCAAGTTGAACAGCACTTGCTTCAGAGCATCCGGTTCGAAGCGCACGTCGGGTAGCAGCGTGGGTAAGGTTGGTAGCTCGAGCTCGATGCTGAATGCGTGGGCTTGCACGTGCGGGCGCAGGACGTCGATGCTCTCGCGCACCACGCCGCTGATGTCGCCCACTCGAGTCTCGAGCCGGTGACTCTTGCGCTCGAGCTGCGCGAAGGTGAGCACATTGTCGATCAAGCGGCTCAATCGTTCACTCTCGCGGGTGATTGTTCGGTAATACTCGTGTCGCTTGGGTGCGCCATCGACCAGATCTTCTTCCAGCATTTCCGCGTGCATGCGGATGGCCGTGAGCGGAGTTTTGAGCTCGTGCGACACGGCAGCGACGAAATTCGAGCGGCGCTCGGCAAAGCGAACCTGGGCGGCGGCCAGGCGATAAAGAGCGATGAGGCCGACCAGAACGCAGAGCGGGATGAGGAAAGCGAGCTTCGCGACGAGCGTGCCATCGTCGGGATCGGCCAGCGGGCGAAGGCGTAGAGTGGCCCGCACCGAGTCGAATGGAGCCGCGAAGGTGTGCGCGAAAATGTACGGGGTTTCGCTCGCGCCGCTGCTCGGCACGCTACGTCTCCCGGCCGGAACGCTGCCGAGCTCCGCCACTTCGTCGAGCCCGCGTGCCTCGAGGACGCGCGCCTTGAGCGTGTCGACCAGTACGCGCGAGTCCGCTACCAGCGCCTCGTCGCCTCCATCAGGGTTCGTGTGGATGAAGGCCAGGGTGTCGTAGCCGACATCGATGACGCGCAAGTCTCGAGCAGCTGGGGGCTGCGCTTCGTCCCTGCCCGGCTCGGCGAAGCTCGGGCGCGAAAGGCTCGTGCCGACGAGGAAAACGAGCGCCGAAAGGGCCAACCGCCACGGCGCGCGCAGAGCGTAACGCTCAGCGGTAGCCGATGTCTTGTTCGCGTTGTTCATGCGCGCGGTTGAGGTTCTTGAGAACGTCCGATTGACTCGCCCGGCCCGGCCTCATCTTGGCGGGAGCAAGCGCGGGTTGTTCGAAATAGCTGAGGGGCGGCGAAGTGCGTGGAAGGGATGACGGCGCGGAATTGGCCTTGGGCGCGGCCAGACCGAGCCCACCGGGCCCGAGCGCGGGCGTCGAGACCGGGCCCACCTTGGCGAGCATGCCGAGGACGGCGAGGCGGAGGCGATCGGCATCTTTGGGGTCGCCGGCGCTGCGCGTGAAGAGTTGATTGCCGTCGCCCGTGCGCTTGACGTAGCCCACCACGAACGGCGGCCACGATTCGGTTGCCGGGCGCTGACCCGAGCCCAAGCGTGCTTGCTGAGCGCTCTGCACGAGCACGCTCGTGAGCTCGCGCTCGAGTTCGTCGAAGATGCGATCGGCCACGACCTCGTGACGCAAGCGGCGCTGCGCGTCGAGCCGCGCTTCGACCGAAGCCAAGAGCCAAGTGAGCGGCGCCAGCACCAGCACGCCGAGCGCCAAGAACGCGAGCCGCAAGCGAGTCAGCGCGCTGAGGTGCATATCCGGTAGCCCTGTCCGCGCACGGTTTCGACCAGTTCGACGCCGCGTGCCCCCAGCTTCTTGCGCAGCTTGGCGATGTGCACGTCGACCGTGCGAGTCTCGACTTGGTTCACGTTGTTCATGCCCCACACTTCGCGCAGCAGCACACGCCGGCTCACGATGCGACCCGGGTCGTCCGCGAGCAGGCGCAATATTTCGACTTCTTTGGCGCTGAGCTCGATTTCGCCCTCGCTCGCCCGCAACAGCGAATGCTGGGGGCTGACCTCGCAGGCGCCGACACGAAAGCTGTCTTGGTTCAGCTTGGGTGAGCGCTTGAGTAGCGCCTGCACGCGCGCCAGCAGTTGCCGCAGGCTGAAGGGCTTGGTGACATAGTCGTCCGCGCCCGCCTCGAACCCGCGCAGCACGTCTTCCTCCGAGTTTTTCGCGGTGAGCATCAGAATCGGGAACTGATTGCCTTCTTGACGGAGCGCCGCGCACACCGCGAAGCCGTCCAGCTCCGGCAGCATCACGTCGAGCAGCGCCAGGTCCGGCGCGTGCTCGCGCGAAAGCGAAAGCGCTTCGCGTCCGTCGATCGCCGCGCTCACGCGGTAGCCACGAAACACCAGCACGTCCAAGAGGCCTTGGCGAATGCTGGGCTCGTCCTCCACCACCAGGACATGAGCCGCGCGCGCGGCGGGAGAGGTCATCACGAGCCAGTCTATCCGAAGGCGTAGCCTGCCCAATGTAAAGGGAACGTAAAAGCTCGGAGCCCAGCTTTTACCGAAGGTTTCCGCGCGAATACCCGGAGTTTTGTTAGCACGGGAGTCAGACAGACGACCTCGGGAGGAGCCATGGAAAAGAATCGAAAACTCGGATTGGGCGTGCTCGGACTCTTGTTGCTGGGAACGCTCGGCGCGCATGCGGCCTATGCGCGTCATGCCTCGGACCAAGAGTCGTGGGAAACAGCGCCCAGGAAAACTGTGCCGGCCCCAATGCCGGGGGAAAACGTTCCGGGTTTCGTGAAGTCGGCGAATGAGCCGGCGAGCCCCGGCAACGTGAGCCTGAACGCGGAGGTCGACCGCAGCGCGGTGCTGCAGGGCGGCGACGGCATTCTGCACGTGCAAGTGACGATCGACACCCACGGCCTCGGGGTTTCGGAGCGAGTGCCGACCGACTTCGTCGTGGTGTTCGACCGCTCGGGCTCGATGGGCGGCGACAAACTCGAATACGGCAAACAAGCGCTGCGGCAGTTGATCGCTCGGCTCGGCGACAACGATCGCTTCGCGCTCGTGGCCTACGACAGCCGCGTCCAGGTGCGCGTGCCGCTGGCGAGCACCGCGAGGGACATGCGCTCGAGCTGGCTCGAGATCGTAAACCAGCTCGATACGGCCGGCGGCACCAACATCAGCGCGGGGCTCGACAGCGGGCTCGACGAGCTGGCTCGCGTAGCTGACCCATCCCGCGCATCGCGCGTGTTGCTGCTCTCCGATGGCCTGGCCAACGAAGGGGCCACTAGCCTGCCCGAGCTCTTGACTCGAGCGCAGCGCATCGTGCGCCGTGACTCGGTGCTCACGACCGTGGGCATTGGCTCGGACTTCGACGAACGGGTGATGACTTCGCTCGCCAAGGGTGGCGCGGGCGCCTTCTATTACCTGGCCAAGCTCGAGACGCTGACTCCACTCTTGGACGCGGAGCTCAAGACCGCCGGTCAGACCTACGCCCGAGGCGCCGAGCTCAGCCTTCGACTACCGCCCTCGGTGAGCCTGCTCAGCGCGACGGGCGGGACCTCGGTACAGAGCGGGGATCGTGTGCGAATCCCGGTCGGCAGCTTGTACGGGGAGCGGAAAAGCACGCTATGGCTTACCTTGAAGGTACCGACCGATCGGCTCAGGGATACGGAGCTCGGCGCGATTTCACTGCGCTATCGGCGCGACGACAAGCTGTTCGAAGTCGAGGCCAACACGCTGCCCAAGGTCGCTTGCGTCAGCGAGGAAAAGGAATTCCGACGCCGCATCGTGGAGAAGGTGTGGGAGCACGCCATGCTCGATGAAGAGCTGGGCAAGGGCAGCGAAGCGTTGGGAGACGCCATCCGCAGCGGAGATCCGCGCGCGGTAGACGACGCCGTGGCAAACGCCAATCGTGAGCTGAAGCTCGCGCAGGAGTTGGGGAATCAGAACGTGGTCGTGCGCATGCAGGCCATGGCCGCGGCGGGCCCCGCCGCGAAGGCCGCGCAAGTGGCGCCCATGGCCGTGCGCTCCAGTGCGGCCAAGAAGGCGACCGCGGAGGGCTTCGGGGTGAGAAATCAGCGATCTTACAACGAAGGCTTCAAGTACTCGGCCTCTTACTGAGAGCCCACGGGGAAAGGTGTACGAACATGAGTTTTTTTCGACGAATCAAGACGAGCCTCAGCGCCGACGCACACGGTTTGGTCGACGCCATCGAAGACGAGGCGCTGCTCTTGAAGCAACATTTGCGTGATGCGGAAGCCGAAGTGTTGCGCAAGCGCGCGCGAGCTCGCGAGCTCGAAGCCGAACAGAAACGGCTCGGTATCGAACGCGAGCGCGCCTTGCTCGAGATGGCGCGCGCCGGAGAGGACGTCGATCTCGCCGTCCAGCAAGGTCGCGACGACCTCTCCCGTTACGCGCTGAAACAGCTGCTCACCCAAAAGACCTTGCTCGAGCGTATCGACGCGCGCAGCGCTCGAGCGGGCGAGGAACTGAAAGAGCTCGAGCAAGTGCTGGGCACCCAACAGGTCGCGCTGGACGAGCTGCGCGGAAGAGTGCAGACCTTCTTGAGCGACCGCGAGTCCGGCCAAGTGCAAACGGCGCACGCGCCCGTGACCGAAGAGCAGGTCGAGCTCGAGCTTCTGCGACGCAAGCGCGACGCGCAGGCCGTTCGCGGTACGAGCCATGTCTCCGCGATGGCCGGTGAAGGGGGCGAGAGTCATGGCTAGGGCGCAGTTTTTTCGCGGCATCGTGTTCGCGCTCTTGGCCGGCGCGGGCTCGGTGCTGGCGCTCCTGCTGGTCGCGCCGCGTTGGGGTTACGCAGGGGCCGCGGCGCTCTGGGGCCTGGGAGCGGCGCTCCTTTACCCGCTGTTCGTGAGCGCGAATCTGCGACGCGGCATTTTAGGCAGCGTCCTCGGCGCCGCGCTCAGCTTGCCAGTGGCGGCGCTGGTCACGGATCCGAGCGTGGTCTTGACGCTCGCGCTCGTGGTGCTGGCGCTTTGCCGCAGCGTGTGCGTGTTCCCGCGGCCCTTCGCGCGCGCACTGCTGTTCGAGCTATTCTTCCTCGGCCTTGGACTCGCGCTGGCGTGTTTTTTCCAGGACGGCAGCCTGGTCGGCGTCGCGTTCGCGACCTGGGCGTTCTGGCTGGTTCAGGCCGGTTTCGCGCTCACGGTGACGAGTAGCGTGAAGGGGGAAGAGCTTGGCGACCCGTTCGAGCGCGCACACGCCGCGGCGCAGGCGGTGCTCGAGCGTCGGCTCTAGCCTCGGCAGCCCGCTAACGCGCGAGCACCGACCCGCCCGCCACGTCGAGCACCACGCCGCTCACCCAGCCCGCGCTCTCGGAAGCCAGGTAGAGCGCGGCCTCGGCCACGTCCTCGGGCACACCCAGGCGACGAATCGGATGACTGTCGATCAATTGGGCTTTTTGGGTGGCCGGGATCTGCGCGTCGCTCTTTTCGGTGAGAATGCGAGGCAGGCGCGGCTGCTGCGACGGAGAGCGACGGTCGCGTTGCCTGGGGTCGTGCTTCACGCGCAGCGCGCCCGTGCCAGCGGTGCCCCCAAACAATTTCCCTCGGGCGTCGTTAGGCTGACGCGATTTCGTCGTATCCCTTGCCTTCGAATTGTAGGAGGCAGAAACCGTGGCCGAAGGGGTCGCGCAGCAGCGCGAGACGGCCATAGCGGTGACGACTCGGCGGGCTTTCCAGAGCGGCGCCGGCCGCGAGCGCCCGTGCCAGCGCGGCGTCGAGATTGCTGACGACGAAGTCGAGGTGGAGGGGCGTCCAGTGTCGCTCGTAGCTGCGTGTCTGTTCGGCTCGTTCGAACGGCTCTGTGCCCGGCGCTTTCAGTAGCAAATACAGCGGAACTTCCGCGCCCAGCAGCTCGACGAACCCGTCGAAACGCCGGCCCACACGAAGCTCCAAGGCTTGCGTGTAAAAAGCGACCGCCCGCTCCATGTCATCGACGTCGAGGTTGATCAAGATTTGCGGCATGCGGCGTCCGAGCTCCGTGACACGAAGCGTGGGTGCGAACGCCGGAAGCGGCAAGGCTGGGCCGCGTAACGAGCGGATCGCTACCGGATTTCGGGATTGATTCCGCAATCCACGAACGTCATCGAGGTCGTGATCTTGAAGTTAGAGCCAGACGGATGGCGCTCGGCCTGGAACAAATCGAGGCTGTAGACTTGGCCAATCACCAAGCCCTGCTTCGCCGCGAACTCATCGAGCTTCACCTCACCCGGCATCGCAACGTGGATACCGCCCAGATCGATGGCGAGCTTCTTGTCGATGAACACCCACAGGTCGTCGTCGCCCTCGAACGAAAACACCTCGCCGCCCTGATACTTGAACTTGGTGTGAAGTTCGGTGGTGAAACCGAAATTGTGACTCTTGCCGTCCTCACCCCAGTCTCCCAGGTTGCCGAAGCCCGCGTCGTCGACCGGGAAATAACGCTTCGACGAGAACACGCTGGTGGTCGTGCCCGCGACCGGCACCAGGTGAAACGCGACCAGATACGAGAGGTTGATGTTCGCCGTATCGTTGTACCACTGCGCGAAAGCGTCCGCGGAGGTGAGCCCGACGCCTTGCGCGCCATAGTCGCCGGCGACGTTGGCCGGATTGTACACGGGCTTGTTGTCCGCGCTCAGCGCCGGCAGCACCGAGCCCTGCGGACTTCCACAACAGTAGTGCGAACCGAAGTCGGGGTGCGGCGTGCCCGCTGGTGCGGTCGCGACCTGCATGTACCCGACGAAGTCGCGCGCCACACCCCATAGGGTCGTTCCACACCCGGTCGCGTTTTCGATCGTGCTGTTGGTCGACCCGGGAACGAAAGCTGGGCCCTGACAATACTCGCCCTGATCGGCGACGATCGCGCCGCCCTTGCAGTTCGGTGACGGCCACGGATCCGCACTCGCGCCGCCCGCGTTGCCCGCGCCACCGCTCGGCGGCACCACGATGCCACCGCCGCCACTACCGGTCGCGGTTGCACCCGCACCCGCGATGGACACCGAGCCGCCCGTTCCATTCGTGCTTTGAGGGCCTCGCGGATGTTCGGTGCCGGAGCAGGCAGCGCCCAAAAGGGCGAGAGCCGCCAGGGGGGTGGGCCAGAAACGCACTGAAAAATCGCGGAGTGTCATGACGTTGAGCACTGTGGGCCGAGGTCCTGCCGAGGGCGTAGCGCAGCATCGGCGCGGTCACCAGGGTCGCCCGCGCCGGCCGCGCTATACTGCCGCCCCGTGACCGGACCTGAGTTCGCCCACTCCAAAGAACTTTCAGGATTCTCGGGCTTACTGCACTTCGCAGAGAGCCCGCTCGGCGCCTTGGAAGAGGCGCGCAGGCTGCACGGCCCGCTCGTCTACTATCGTCAGCCGGGCAGCAAAGTGCTCTTGATCCTGGACCCGCCCGTGATCGAGACCCTGCTCGTGGGTGAAGCCAGCAAGCTCGTGAAAGACGAGTTCACTCGCCACCTGTCGCACATCGTGGGGCAGGGGCTACTCACCAGCGAAGGCGAGCTCTGGAAACGCCAGCGCAAACTGCTCGCGCCGAGCTTTCAACCCCGACAGATCGCGGGCTTCGCAGAAGTGATGGTCGAGCGAACGTTGGCCATGCTCGCCCAGTTCGAAGAGGGACAAGAGCGCGACGTGCACGCCGAGATGATGCACCTCACCCTCGACGTGGTCGTGCGCACGCTCTTTGGCAGCGAAATCGTGCGCGCCAACGAAGTCGAGCACTCTCTCGAAAGCATCATGGCGGATTATCGGTCGCTGATGATGTCCTGGCGCGCCGCGTTTCCGCCTTGGTTTCCGTTCCCCGCGCGCGTGCGCTTCAAGTCCAAGCGCAAGGCCCTGCGCGCGATCATCAACGAGCTGATCGTCGAGCGCCGCAAGGCCCCGCCTGGCAGCGATCTGCTCTCGACGCTGATCGCCGCGCGCGACGACGAAGGCCGCGGCATGAGTGACGAACAACTGCTCGACGAGGCGATGACCGTGTTCCTGGCCGGCCACGAGACCACTGCGTTGTCCCTGGCCTTCACGCTCTTTCTGCTCGACCAGAACCAAGGCGTGCAGGCCGAGCTCAGTGCCGAGCTCGACCGCGTGCTCGCCGGCGCCGCCCCCAGCTACGAGGACGCGCAGCGCCTGCCGTATTGCACCGCGGTCGTGCGTGAAGCCATGCGCCTCTATCCACCGGCGTGGGCCATGGGCCGCGAAGCGACTCAGGACTTTTCACTCGCCGGCTTCCCGGTCGCGCGCGGCACGCAGCTCATCACCGCGCCGTGGATCGTGCATCGCGACGAACGTTTCTTCCGGGACCCGGCCGCGTTCCGTCCCGAGCGCTGGCTCAACGGGGAAACCAACACGCTGCCTCGCTTCGCCTATTTTCCCTTCGGCGGCGGTCCACGCGTCTGCATCGGCAACCACTTTGCCCTTTTGGAAGCGGTGCTCGTTCTCTCCACCATCGTCTCTCGCGTGCGCCTGGAACGCAGCGAAGTCACCGAACTCACGCTGTCCCCCTCCGTCACTCTCCGCCCCAAAGGCGCGCTCCCGATGCGCGTCACCCGGCGCAGTGTGCGGCAGGCCGCCTAGTGAACCGCTCGTGCCGGCTCGAGTGAGTGGGTTCGGGTCGCCCACGCGGAAACGTGCGCGCTCGAAGTCGCGGTTCGGCGCCAGGCAACCCAGCGCGACGCAGCGCGACTCTGCAGCCGCGCCGGGCCGTCGCTTGGGTTTCGGCTGAGCCAGCTCAACGCTTCGGCGCGAGCACGGAGCTCTTGCTGAGTTCTTCGGCGCGCGCGATCAGGCCGATGAACTCGGCGCGGGTTGCGTTCGGGCTCGGGCCGCTCGACTCGGCCAAGCTGCGCACCATCGGGTAGCTGGACGAGCCCTTGTATTCGGAGCCACGCAAGAGCATGCCGAAGCTCGCGACCGCGCTGGCGAAGCGAAAGTCCGGGCTCACTTGCGCGATCGGGTTGACGCGGTTCGGCACGGTCACGCTCAAAAGCTCGCTGCTCTCGGAGCGCGGCCGCTTGAAGCGCAGTTTGACGGTCGCCACTTCGTCGCTGCCGCCGTTCGCGGGCGCGGTGCGCTGATACTTGAGCGGGTCCACCTTGCCGCCGGGAATCGGATCGCCGGGCGCGATCAGCTCGTACAGCGCGGTCACGCTGTGCCCCGGGCCAATTTCGCCCGCGTCTTTGCGGTCGTCGTTGAAGTCCTGCGCTCGAAGCGCACGGTTTTCGTAGCCGATCAGACGGTAAGCCGCGACCTCCGAGGGGTTGAACTCGACCTGTATCTTCACGTCCTTGGCGATGGTCACCAGCGTCGAACCGCCCTGGTCGACCAGCACTTTGCGCGCCTCGGCGCGCGAGTCGATGTAGGCGTAGTTGCCGTTGCCGTGGTCGGCGAGCTGCTCCAGGTTGCTGTCCTTGTAGTTGCCCATGCCGAAGCCGAGCACGGTCAGGTACACGCCCTTCTCGCGCTTCTTCTCGATCAGGCGCACCAGCTCGCCCTCGCTGCTGACGCCTACGTTGAAGTCGCCGTCGGTCGCCAAGATCACGCGATTAACGCCCTGGGGGTCGAAATTGCGTTCAGCGAGCGCGTAGGCGGCTTCGATGCCGGCCGCGCCGTTGGTGCTGCCGCCCGCTTCCAAGCGCTCGATGGCCTGCGAAATCGCGCTCCGCTCACGCCCGCTCGTCGGTTGCAGCACCACGCCGCTCGCGCCGGCATAGACGACCAGCGAAACGCGATCCTTCGGGCTCAGCGTCTTGACCAGTTCGGCGAGCGAGTACTTGAGCAACGGCAGCTTGTTGGGCTCGTTCATCGAGCCGGACACGTCCACCAAAAACACCAGATTTCGCGGCGGAAGCGCCTCGGGCGCCAGGCGCTTGCCCTGCAGGCCGACCAGCAGCAAGCGGTGCTTGGGGTTCCAGGGTGCCTGCGAGAGCTCGCGCGTCACCGAGAAGGGCGCGTCACCGCTCGGCTCGGGGTAAGCGTAGGAGAAATAGTTCACGAGCTCCTCGATGCGCACGGCGTCGGCCGGAGGCATCGCCCCTTCACGCAAGAAGCGGCGCACGTTCGCGTAGGCCGCCGTGTCGACATCGATGGAGAAGGTGGAGAGCGGCGCGCTCTTCGGCGACACGAACGGATTGTCGACCACGTGTGAATACGCTTCGGTGTTCGCGTCCGCAGTCGTGGGTGCCGGCGGCGCGCTCGCGACCGGTGCGAGCGGTGCGGCCACCGTCGCTGCCGGCGCCGAAAGCGGAATGGTGCGTACCGGCTTGGCGGCGCTCTGCTGTGGGCGCTTTGCGGCAGCAGTGCCGCCGCTGGCGCGCTGGTCCGCTTTCTTCTCGGCGCGTGGAGCAGGTGGCGGCGCGGCGGCCACCTCTTCATGGCTGTCTTCAATGAGCAGCGATCTGCGTTGCTCGGCCGGGGCTTGCGGCTCGTCCGCTCGATCCAACGATTCGGCGGACGAGCTGGCGAGACGTTCAGCATGCGAATTGGCTTGGGGCACTGCAGTCGCGGCCGCTCCCGGTACTCCCTCCGAACGCCCACAACCCGCCGCTAGAATGGTCCAACAACCCGCAAAAACCCAGGTAGATATGCGCATCACCTCGCTCCTTCACAGGCGACAACGCGGCAGTTCCAAGCGCCTTACAGTCCTGGCTGTCGATTGTTCCCGCGCGAGGGGAGAACTAGCCTGCAGCCATGGCGAAATTCTCGGACGAGTGGAAGGTGTTCGAACACGGACCCTTGGAGAAGCTCACCGACAACCTGTGGCGTGTGCAGGGCTCGCTGCCGGGTATGTCGTTGAAGCGCACCATGACCGTCGCACGTCGCGCGGACGGGCGGCTGGTGTTGCACAGCGCCATCGCGCTCCAAGAGGCCGCGATGCAGCAGATCGAGGCTTGGGGCAAACCGAGCTTTCTGCTGGTGCCGAACGCCTTTCACCGCCTGGACGCGCCTGCCTACAAGAAGCGCTATCCCGAAATCGCGGTGCTGACGCCGCGCGGCTCGCGCAGCAGAGTCGCCCAGGTGGTGGAGGTCACCGGTAGCTACGCTGATTTTCCCAGCGATGCACAGGTCGAGCTCGTGAGTTTGCCTGGCGTCGCCGAGGTCGAGGGCGCGATGTTCGTGCGCTCCGCCGACGGCCTCACGATCGTGCTGAACGACGTGGTGTTCAACATGGATCACAAGCGCGACTGGCTCGGCTTCGTCATCACCAATGTGCTCGGCTCCGCGCCGGGGCCGCGAGTCTCGCGCCTGGCCAAGGCGTTGATGGTCAAAGACAAGCGCGCGCTGCGCGCGGAGCTCGAGCGCTTCGCCGAGCTGCCGGATCTGGTTCGACTCGTCGTTTCACACGAGAAAGTGACCTCCGGCTCGCCCGAGGCGCGAGAAGTCCTGCGCAAAGCGGCCACGTTTCTGTAAAGCTTCCAGAAGGCTTCGGGCTCGGGTCGCGGGCTTCAGAACGCGCCTTTCACCGATAGAGGGTGTGCCGTATGCTTGAAGCGTGCCCTCCCTCGCGAGCTCGCCCGACGTCGCTCCGAGCGAGCTTGCCGAGCCGGAGCGAGTAGAGCCGCACGGCGCGCTCAGCTCCGAGCCACCCCACTCGGGCACCGATAACTTGCTCGACGTCAGCGTCTGGGATCAGGCGGAGGCCGTACGAGCCGCCGCCAATCGCGAGCTGCGCAGCGAGCTCGTGGGCGCCTCGGCGCAGCGCGTGACCAAGTTGGTCGCGTTCACCGGCGTCTTACTGCTTGCCTACCTGATTGGGATTCAGTTCTTTCTCGCCCGAGACAGTGACGCCGCGCGCCACGTGCTCTCGTTCTCTTCGCGGGTGCTGACTGCCGGTGTTCTACTCAGCGGAGTTTTGCTCGGGCTCACGCGCGTCAAGAGCTTGCGGCCGGGGTTCATCACCGATCTAGGGTACGTGTACCTGTTCTGTTTGACGCTGCTACTCGGATTGCTGCGTCACGCTCAGCCATTCGCGGCCAGCGATTTGGTGCGTCAAGTTTCGCCGGTGGTGATCCCAATTCTGGCCTTCGGCGCGCTCATCCCCGCGGCGCCGCGCAAGGCGCTCGCCGTGTCGCTCGGCGCGGCGGCCATGGATCCGCTGGCGCTGTTCATGCTGCGCCGGCACCTGGCTTACGGGGCGAGCGAGACCGCGCTGGCCATGATTTCCCCGCTGCTGGCCGCGCTGGTCGCTTACCAGATCTCGAGGGTGGTGCACCGTCTGAGTCAGGGCATCGCCAAAGCGCGTGAAGTCGGCAGCTACCGCTTGGTCGAGCAGCTCGGAGTTGGCGGCATGGCCGAGGTCTGGCGCGCGCAACACCGCATGCTGGCGCGGCCCGCCGCGGTGAAGCTGATTCGGCCCAAGGTCTTGGCGCGCAACGGCCCGATCGACTCGGAGCGCCTGCTCCGACTCTTTGCGCGGGAAGCGCGAACCACTGCTTCGCTCAGCTCCCCGCACACCATTCAAGTCTACGATTTCGGCATCACGCGCGAGGGCGCCTTCTACTACGTGATGGAGCTGCTCTCTGGTATCGATCTGCAAAGCTTGGTCGAGCGCTTCGGGCCGCAGCCTTCCGAGCGCGTCGCTTGGCTGTTGCGGCAGGCTTGCCACTCGCTGGCCGAAGCGCACGAGCGAAACTTCGTCCATCGCGACATCAAGCCCGCCAACATCTTCACCTGCCTCCTCGGCGGCGATTGTGACTTCGTGAAGGTGCTCGATTTCGGCTTGGTGCTCGATCGGCACCCGACTTCGGAGGAGCTGGAAGACGAGCAGCGCTTGGTCGGTACGCCGGCGGTGATGCCGCCCGAAATGGTGCGATTTCACGCGCCGGTCGACGCGCGCGCGGACATCTACGCGCTCGGCTGCGTCGGATATTGGTTGCTCACCGGAAAGCGCGTGTTCGAGGCTTCCACGCGCCACGATATGTTGGTCATGCACGCGCATCAGAAGCCGATCTTGCCCAGCAAGCGCGTGGACGTCTCGATCCATGCGGGGCTCGAAGCGGTGGTGATGTCGTGCCTCGAGAAGAATCCAAATCGACGGCCGCAGACCGCGCGCGAACTCTCTGAGCTGCTCGGTGCGCTCAGTTTCTCCCCCGCTTGGGCCGAAGAGCGCGCCTGGCTCTGGTGGAAGCGCTATCACCCCGAGCGTCGCGCCGATCCAGCAACCCCGGAAGGGGACGAGGTGGCAGCGGCAAGTTCGCCCCGTGCGCATGCGCTCGTCCCGTTCGAGGACGGCGTCGAAAAGCGTCATTCGTAGCAGAACGCAACACTCGCTCGTTACGCGTACGAGTCTCGCCGCTTCGTTTCCGAACGTGATCGTTAAGCGCGCAGAAAATTGCGCGGCTCGGTGTGACTTGTCGCCGCGCGCGAGCTAAAGCTTCGATATGAGCGTGGTAGGATCGAGCGGAGCGCCCGTTCTTCCTCGGAACGAAGACTTGCCAGGCCCAAGGTCCCATCAGCGCTTGCGTGAACCCACTGCCTCGAGCGCGCTCGACTCTCCGCGTCGACGGCGCTATTGGGAGCCGTCGGTCCGCCTGATCGAAACCCTGAGGGATTATCAGCGCGCGGTGCGTCGGGGCGGGCTGCTCGGTACGCTGAGCGCCAAGCTCGCCGTGCTTCGCCATCGCTTCTGGTCCGTGGTGACCGGTGCAGACATTCCGCTCAATACGTGGGCGATTGGTGAGGGTTTGGAGCTCCCGCACCCGAACGGCGTGGTCATCCATCCGGACGTTGAAATTGGCGAAAATTGCCGGATATTTCAGCAAGTGACGCTCGGTACCGGCCCGATTGCTGGCGTGCCGCGGGTCGGATCCCACGTGCACATCGGTGCCGGCGCCAAGATCATCGGCGGCGTGAGCATCGGCGACGGCGCGGTGATTGGCGCTAACTCCGTCGTGGTGAGCGACGTTCCGGCGGGGATGACCGCGGCCGGAATCCCGGCGGAGCTCAAGCCCGACGCACGCTGCTTGTGGGATCGAGACAAGCGAACGGAATCGTTCGTCGTTTAACGGCGTCGATCGCGTGCTCGACCGGGCGCGCTCACACTGCAGGCTGCATCGTCGAACCACAGGTCAATCAGCCGAAGGTCTGCGATCTTCGCGCGTGCGCCCGCGACTTCGATTCGCACCATTTCTGGTCGAGCGCCGCCCGGCGTGTCGGTCTGCACGCTTCGCCACTCGTAGTTGGGGCTGAGCGTACCGAGCGATGAAACTCCTTCCCCCTCGATCAATACTTCCACCGCGGCGTTCGAAAACCTCGGCTCCACGTCAGTCGGAAAATGGAACACGACGCTGCCGGGGGCCGGGCCAAGCTCGAATCCCACGGAGTCCGGAGTCAGCCCCTGAACGCGGCGCGCCGAGCCCTCGGTGACGCATTGCTCTCGCTCGCAAAGTCGATCGATCAGGCGTGACTCGGAGACGTCCGGGCTGTCGCACGCCGTGAACGCGCCTGAAACGACGAGCGAGGCGCACAGGAGTCGGCTCCGCCTGCTCATTTTCCAACCAGTCCGTTTACCATCAGGTACGAAGCTCCGAAATCGTTCGATTCGGCTGCGCCCTTGCCGCCGACGCGAAGCGACCAAAAGCCGAGCCCGAAGCCGAGGTGTGCGCGCGTCACTAGCAGCGACAAATCAGCGCCGAAGCCGGCCCCCAGCGCAAAGTGGTGATCGCCGTGAAAGTTTTGTGAACCGACGCCGAAGCCGACGCGCGGACTCAGCAGCAACAGGTTGCCGAACGGTAGGCGCGCGACGACTGGCAGCGCGACACCCGCACCGTAGCTCTCTTCTCGCAGGGTCGGCCCGCCGTAGTGCGAGTCATCCGATCGTCCCGAGCCGAGCAAAAAGCCCGCGAGTACCACCTCGTCGGCGACGAAACCGCCCGCTTCGATCGCGACCAAGTAACGAGCCGACCCGTAACCGTCCAATTCGAGCGCACTTTCTTGCCGACTCGGTCTCGCGGCTCCGAATGCGAGCGTGAGCCGCCCGAGCCACTGGCGCGGCGCGCCGTCGCTCGGTTTCTGTCGCAGTTCAGAGGCTTCGCTCCGTTCTGGCGGCAGCGCGTCGGGGCCCATCCAGCCGAGTTCAGCGGCGCCAGAGCTGAAAGTCCAGGGCTACGAGCTCCGGGCCGAGCGCCCCGTCTCGCGCGAAGACAGCCGCGGCCCGGCGGCCGATGTCGCGTGCGGAGCGGCAATTTCCCCTAAAGACCCTCGACGTCGCAGCCTTCGACCGTAGATTCTGGCCCACCATGCGTTCGGTCGCCCCCGAGCCTCGGCCGGTCCCGACCGGCCTTTGGCAACAGTTTACGCGCAATGCCCCGCGCTACGTGGCTGGGCTGGGGCTGCTCGCGGTTTACCAATTCACGCAATATTGGTTCGACACGCGGTTACGCCAAGCCATCAACGCCGCGCTGTCTCACGAGCGCGAGCAGGCGACGGTATTCGGCGTAAAACTGGTGCTGGTCGCTTGTCTCGGGTTGATCGTGCGGGTGTTTTCGCGCATGGCCATCTTCAACGCCGGGCGCATCGCCGAGTACGAGCTGCGCCGTTCGCTCTCCGAGCGGCTGTTGCTGCTCGGCCCATCCTTTTATCGCCGCATGAGCACCGGCGAGATCATGAGCCGCGTCACCAACGATCTCGGTCAGGTGCGCACGCTGCTCGGCTTCGGTGTACTCAACGTGATCAACACCGCGTTCGCGCTGGCGAGCGCGCTGGCGGTGCTGATTCCGATTTCGCCGAAGCTCACGCTCACGGCGCTCATCCCCTTGCCGGTGCTGTTGATCGTAACGCGCCGCTTCTCGCATCAGTTCTTCACGAGAATGCGGGACAATCAGGACAGCCTCGGGCGCATGAGCGCGCGCGTGCAATCGAGCATCGCGGGGGTGCGTGTGGTCCGGAGCTTCGCGCTAGAAGAAAAAGAGCTCGAAGCATTCGAGCGCGGGAACCGCGACTACCTCGATCGTAGCTTGAAGCTGGCTTATCTGCGCGGTTCGTTCGGGCTGATTTTGCAGGCGACCATCGCTGCCGGGGTGATCGTGGTGTTCTGGTACGGCGGTCACCTGGTGATTCAAAAGGAGCTCGATCCGGGTGGTTTCCTGGCCTTCTATCGCGCGCTGTTGCGCCTGACCTGGCCGCTGATTTCGCTCGGGTTCGTGGTCAGCCTGGTACAGCGTGGGCGGGCGTCGTACTCGCGCCTGGCCGAGGTGTTTCGCGCCCAGCCCGACGTGTTCGATGGCGAGCTCGCGCATCCCGAGAAGCTCGAGGGCCGTCTGGTCGTGAAGAATCTGTCGTTCTCGCACGGGGAGCGGCGGGTGCTCGACGACGTGAGCTTCGAGCTTCCTGCCGGGGGGTCACTGGCCATCGTGGGCCGGACCGGCAGCGGTAAGTCGACGCTCGCGGTGTTGCTGGCGCGCTTGCTGCCCACCCCGCGGGGTACGGTCTTTCTCGACGGCGTCGACGTTTGCGATCTGCCGCTCTCCACCGTTCGTTCGGTGATCGGCTACGCGCAACAGAATGCGTTCTTGTTCTCGACGACCGCCGGCAGAAATGTGGGGTTTCCCCTGGACGATCCGGACAGTCCGGAGTCGCTCGAGCGCATCGTCCAGGCCGCGAACGACGCGCGCATTCTGGAAGAGATCTCGTCCTTGCCGGACGGTTTCGACACCGTGGTGGGTGAGCGCGGCGTGCAGCTTTCCGGCGGGCAAAAGCAGCGCATCGCCTTGGCCGCGGCTTTCGTCTCGCAGCCGAAGATCCTGGTGCTCGACGATCCGCTGAGCGCGGTCGACGCGCGGACCGAGCGCGGCATTCTGGACGCGATCGAACGCCAGAGCTCGATGCGTTCGGTCGTGCTGATTACCCATCGCGTGGCCGCCGCCGCGCTGTGCGATCGCATCTTGGTCCTGGACGCCGGTAAGATCGTGGAATCGGGCACGCACGAAGAGCTCGCGCGCGGAGGCGGCCTGTACGCTGCGTTCGCCGAGGAACAACGCATCGAGAGCGAACTCGAGAAGCTCGGCGAGTCGGAGCTGTCGAGCGAGGCGGTGGCGCAATGACCACGGCCACCGCGCCCGGCGCCGGCAAGAGCTCGGACAGCGCACGCCAGCGCACCGAGAAGATCTTGCACGCCTTCCACGAGGAAGAGCGCTTCGGGCGCGCCTACGACCTCGATTTGCTGCGGCGGCTGGCTCCGTTCTTCGCGCCACAGCGCAAGCTGCTGCTGGCCGCGTCGTGCGTGATCCTGGTGACGTCGGTGGGGGCGCTGGCTCGCCCGCTGGTCATGCGCAGCGTGATCGACAACGGCATCATGGCCGGAAACGCGACCACGCTGATGCACGGCGGCTTGCTGCTCGCCGGCATCATCCTGGTCGAACAGGCACTCGGCTTCATCCAGCTCTACGCTACGCAAGTGGCGGGCGCGCGTGCGATGGCCGATTTGCGCCGCACCGTGTTCGTGTTCCTGCACCGGCTGCGCCTGGGATTTTTCGACAATCAGCTGGTCGGGCGCCTGGTCTCGCGGGTCACCAACGACGTCGATGCCATCCTCGATTTGTTCGGTTCCGGCGCGTTGCTCGCCATCGGCGATCTGGTGAAGCTGCTCGGCATCGTCACCTTGATGGTGGTGCTCGACTGGAAGCTGTCGCTGATTGCTTTCGCGGCCACGCCTCCGGTCATGCTCTTGGTGGTGCTACTGCGCCGGCGCATGCGCGAAGCGTTCCGCGATATTCGCGCCAAAACCGCGCGCATGAACGCCACCATGAACGAGCAGGTCACGGGCATGACCGTGATCCAGGCCTACGGTCGCCAGGCCTCTGCGGCGCGCGAGTTCGACGTGAGTAACGTCGGCTATCGCGAAGCCAACTTGCGTTCGATTCTGTTCGACGCCTTGCAGGACGCAGCGATCGACACGGTCTCGGCCATTTGCCTGGCCTCGATCGTGGTTTCGCTCGGCTATCGGCCGGTGACGTTCGGCACGGTCGTGGCTTTTTCCGCGTACATCACCCAGTTCTTCGAGCCCATCACCACCTTGGCGCAGCGCTACACGCAGCTTCAGGGCGCCATGGCCGGCGCGGAGCGCGTGTTCAAGCTGCTCGACACCGAAGCTCCCGACTGTCCGCCGGGCACGGGGCTGCCGCCGGCCGATCGCGAGCTCGCGCTGTCTTTCGAAGACGTCAGCTTCTCGTACAAGCCGGGTGTGCCGGTGCTCGAACACGTGAGCTTTGCGGCGCGGCGCGGCGAGAAGATCGCATTGGTCGGCCCCACTGGCTCCGGCAAAACTACGGTCACCGGGCTCGCGCTGCGGCTGTACGAACCCAGCAGTGGCGTGGTGCGCGTCGATGGGGACGACGTGATGGGCCTCGATCGCGAGTCGCTGCGCCGCCGCTTCGCGGTGGTGCCGCAGGACGTGGTGCTGTTTCCCGGTACCGTGGCCAGCAACGTGGCGGCAGGCGAAACTCCGGACCTTCCGCGCGTGGAGGCCGTGCTGCGCCGCATCGGCGCGCTCGACCTGTTCGAGCGGCGCCCGAACGGCGTGGAAGCGCGCGTGGACGAGCACGGCGCGAACTTCTCGGCCGGCGAACGCCAGTTGATCGCCTTCGCCCGCGCTCTGTATCGCGACGCGCCGATCCTGATTTTGGACGAGGCCACGGCCAGCATCGACAGCGACACCGAATCCCGACTACAGCACGCGCTGGAGGAGCTACTGCGCGGGAGAACCGCGATCGTGATCGCACATCGCCTGAGCACGGTGCGCGCAGCCAATCGCATCATCGTGCTGCACAAGGGGCACATCGTCGAACAGGGGTCGCACGAAGAGCTGCTCGCACACGGTGGTCTGTACGCGCGCCTCTACGATCTGCAATTTTCTCGGAATTAGCCGTCCACGAGCATTTTCGCCAGCTCGAATTCGAGCAGATCGGCGACGAACAACAGATCGCCGCGCTCTTGCGCGAGCATCATGGCTTCGAAAGTCGGGAACAGCGGCGCGAGCGCGGCTCCGCCGCTGTTGCCGAGCTCGGCCTGCAGCCGTTCGATGATGCGGGTCAGCGCCAAATTGCCTTCCGCCTCGCGCCCGAGCCGTAACAGATCCGCCGCGTTCTTCAGTTCGACTTGAATGCTCAATCTTGCCATGTGACCCCCGTGAGCGCGGCACCCTCTCGGCCGCGTTTGACGAAGCGCACGTGGCGGTTGCCGGCCACGTAGCCCTCCAAGTCGCGTAAATAGCCGAGCAGCGCCAGCGTCGACGGCACCCGCTCGCCGTGGCCATTCAGTGCGGTTGGCCCTGCGCTGGCCAAGCCCTGAGCGAGCGGCGCTTCGCCGGCGTGCGGCTTGCCTTGCGGAAAGCAGAAGTCGACGCCGATCAGCTCGACCTCCGCGGAGCCGAGCCGCACCGCCAGGTCGATGGCAGCGTGGGTCACGGTGCCCGAACAATAGAGCTCGGCTTTGGGCGACTTCGCAAACTCGCGAAGATCGCTGCTGCCGGCGCGAAATGCGGCAAATCGAGGCCCTGGCCAGCGATCCAACACGGCCGGGTGCACGCCAGCCAAGTAAACCAGAGGGGTGTTGCGAAACGGTTCCAAGTCGAGGCCGTCGAAGTGCGCGCCGAGCTCGAGCCGGCGATCGACCGCGCCCACGAAGTCCGGCGTCAACCCGGCCCGCGCGAGCACGCGCAGAGCCGTGGTCACGGTGACCAGGCGAACCTGATCGCGCACTTGTTTCAAGTAGGGCAGCGCGCGCTCGAGCGATGGCCCAGCAGCGACCACCACCGTGCGCCCGCCGACATGCGACCCGTAGAACTCGCCCACGTCGCGGTCGCGCTCGAGCCGTTCAGCGACCTCACCAGAAGTGCCCAAGCTCTTCACGAGCTCGGCCATGCCCTGCCGTTGAAAGCGCTCGACCAGCTCTTGCTGCACCCGGTCCCGAATCGGCAGCGCTGCATCCTCTGCCAGGCGCAGGCACGCAGGCGCGACCGCAAATGGCCGAGCGACGCGCGTCTGCTCACGGCCCAGCACGACCTTGACCCGCGCGTCGGCCAGAAAGGTCATCGGCGCGCACTGGTTCGCAGCGGAAAATAGGCTGGGATTCAAGAGCACGATCGTGAGCTCTCGCAGCGCCGGGCGCTCGAGCAAGACGCGCGGGAGATCGCCGAGCGCGAGGCCGTACACGGTGGCGGAAGGCGCGTCGAGCGGCACTTCGCGCGCTTGCAGCTCGGCTTCCGCGCGGCGATTCACGCAGCTCGTGAGGTGTAGTCCGCGGCAGATCAGGGTCGCTTCCGGCGTGCCCTCGCTCGGCGACGTCACGAGCGGACGCTCGCGTTCCACCACGCTCGCCACCTCGGGAAAGCGCTGCCTCAAGAGCGCGATCGCGGTTTCTCTTTGCTCGGCAAGCGATGGCATGGCGAGGCTCAGCGCAGCCAGACGCGATGAATCGTATCGTACAGGTTCTTGGCGACGCCGGCGACCGGCGTGTTGTCGACTTCCCAGCGCTGTCCTTCGCCGCGAATCGCCCAGTGCGCCTGCCCGCCGAGGTAAAACGGGAACTCGGTCAGCGCAAAATCGCCTTTACCCGCCATGAACGCGGTGGCGATGCCGGGCAGGCTCGCGCTGTGATCTGGTAGCAGCGTCGCGTTGGTGGTCACGCCTTTGCAGTTGGTGTTACCGCCCGAGGCGTAGCTGATGCACCCTGGGTCGTTCGTGGAAAAGTCGATAATCGCGTCGCGTAGCGCAATTCGGCCATAAAAACGCAGCGCTTTCGGCGCGAGCGCGGCGACCAGCGAAGGCGCAGCGTGACCCCAGTTCATGCTCAGCATGCTCTCATCGCTGCCGAGCGCGCTCGAACCCAACAGCGGTAAGGAATCCTTGCGTGGGGCCAGGCTCGGATTGGTCGCGCCCTTGTGAACGTAGTTGAGAATCAACGTCCAGCCGCCGCCGTTCTCCATATCGCAGCTCGCTTCGAACGCGGGCAGGGGACCAGTGCCGTCGGGATCGATCACGTAGTTTCCGCTCGGGGCGCTCGGAGGCAAGTCGCGGCAGGCGTGCACGTGATCGGCGCACTCGGCTCCGGTGAAACCGACCGGGCACGTATCGACGCTTGGGCCGCCGGCCTCGCCCGTGTCGCCGCCGCTCGAGCTCGGGGTGCCTCCGCTGGTCTTGTTCGGAGCGCCACCGGCGTTCGCCATGGTCGCACCACCGGTGGCCGAATTCGTAGCGCCCCCGCGCGGCGCGTTGCGCTCGCCGCCCGAGTTCACGCCGCCAGTTGCCGTACCACCTGCCGCGCCGGTGAAGCTGTTCGAGCTGGAGGCTTCGGGCGCGCTGAACTCTTCGCCTGCGCAAGCGGCAAGCCAGAAGGCGAGCGCGACGGGGCCCCACGGACGAAACATGGTACCCCTTAGTGCGGCACACTCGGGCAACCACTTCAGTGGGCAGCGCGTCTCCCACGTCGGGTTTCGCTCACAGCGCGTTGCGCTGCTGTCGCAGAAGCGCCTACACCGCGCGCGAAGCGAGCCCGCTCAGTGCGAAAGCTTTGGTTTCGGAGGAGCGGGGTTCAGTCGCTCCAGCACGCTTCTGAGCGCGGCGAGTCTTCGGGACGCGCTTTCGGCGCCGGTCTTGAGCTCAACCTCCAGCTCATTCCGGCGCTTTTCCAGCTCGACCAGTCGCCTGACGAGTGGCTCGGTCCCGTTGCCGCTGGTGCCCTTCAGCGTCTCTATCGTCTCCTTTAGCCGGCCGCGGTCGGCTTCCAGGCGCGTGAGGCTCGTTTGTTTCTGTTGCTGCTGCTTCGCAGGCTCCGCGCCTTTGAGAAGCAGGTCGGCGCCTTCCAACAGCACTGCGCGCGACGCCGGATCGAGCTCTTTGCTGCCGGCGAGTTCCGCCAGCTTCTGCGGGGTCAAGCTCGCGAGCTCCGACGCCCGCTGCAACCCTTCGTCGAAGATCAACGTCTTCTCGAGCTTGCTGCGCGGCTTCATGGCGAACAGCGCGAGCGCAGCGCTTTGGTCGCCGTCGTAGAGTAAGCGATCGGCGCCCGCGACTTTGGCGTTTACGACCACGGGCAGTTCGATGCACAGCGTGCGCGGAAGCACGCTGCGATTCTCGAGCGAAAGCGGCTGTTCGCGGTGACGCAGGTAGTGCTCGACCAAGCGCCCCTGCGGATCGAGTCGCACGAGCTCCGTGCGCGTCGTATCGACGCGCGCAGGCAACGTCGTCACCGCAACGTCGAGATCGTCCCCATAGCTGAGCCAAGTGGAATCACCCGATGCCAGTCGAGCCAGAGCGCTCTCGCCCGCCAGCCCGGTGCCCGTGTAAATCGCGATGGGTCCACCTGGCAGCGTCTGGCCCGAGCCGTTGCTGACCCGTGCGGTAGCGTGGCCGTCGTTTCCGCCCCAAGAGAAGCGCGTCATCGCTTCCGCAGCGAGCGCCAGCTGCGTAAACGGTACCAGCGCCGAGCTGTGCGCGCCCAGTGTGATGGGCTCGCTCAGGCGATAGCGAAAGTTGGTGCCGCTCGGCAGCGCTTCCGACTGCATGATTTCAGCCAAATTGCCGACATTGATCTCGCTCGTGGGGCTCGATACGCGGTGGCTCCCACTGAGCATTCCGTGGCCCGAGCCGTAACCCTGGCCGGTGCCGCCGCCACCTTCGCCGATCCCACTCAGCCCGAGTCCACCTTCGCCAAAGGCTTCGCCCGTCTCGTCTTCACTCGACTCCGCGTGGTCGCCCCAGATCTGGTCGACGGTGCGACTCGCGAGCTGCGGCAAGGTCGACATTTCCTGTTCAGGGGTTGCCAGCGGTCGCCTCAGGTAACGCGGGGCGGTCAGCGGATACAGAAAGGAGTTCGGCCTGCCGTTGACGATTTCCAGCGCGATCTGTTGCCAGGGTTCGTCACTGTCGTTGTGAACCAGCGCCCAACCTTGCAGCGTCGCGGGCTCGCCGTCCTTGCCGAGCAGCAAGCGGTAAGTGACGCGCCAGGCCGGAGTCTCCGCGATGTAGCCGATGCGCACGGGCTCGTCGTTGGTGGTCGATACTCGCAGCAAGCGCGGGGCTTGTGCGCCGCGATCGGAAGTCGTGCTGAGCGCGGAGTCGAGGCGCGCCGCGAGGGCACCGTCGGTCGGACGAACCCCCGCAATTTCGGTCGAATCGAGCCGAACCAGACCATGCTCGCGAGTGAGCAGGGCGAGCGCGAAGCGCGGCAACGGCGCGCGAGCGTGCACAGCGGTCGATGGCGCCGGCGCCGCGGCCGCGCTCGCGGCAGGGGCGCCGGCTTCGGCGCGTGGCACCTCGGTCACGTCGATCAAGCGTCCGAGGTAGCGAGCACCGCCGCTTGCGCTGACCTCGACTTCTGCACCGCGCAGGCTTTCGAGCAGCGCAGAATAGGAAAGGCGCCCGCCGCTGGTCGGAAGCCCGGCTTGCGCGCGAGCGAGTGCGTCGCTCAGCACGCTCGGAAACTCCACCGCAGTCACCTTCACTCGAGCGCCATCGGAAAGCACGACCAGCGTCTTCAGCGCGTCGTCGACCTTCGCCGCGGGCAGCGAGATGGTGTCAGAGCCGGGGCTGAGTCGCCCGGCGCGCTCGAAATAGCCGATGCCGGTCTCGTACAGCCGCACGCTGCGTACGGGGAGCGTCGAAACGTTGGCCGCGGTCGTCGCCGGGGTTCCTGGCTGCGTCGTGGCGCAACCAATCGCACAAGGAAATAGCAGCAACACTGCGAGACGAGAGCGCATCTGTGCCGTACCGACACGGGCCGGCGGAGAATGTTCCCAGGCGGATTGCTAGGCTCGCTCTTCGTTGCCCGGCGGCCGTTCAGAACGTGAGCTTGATCGCGTCTGCGGAGCGTTGCGCCGCGCCGTGAAACACCGCTTCGACGTTGTGGCCGTCCGGATCCAGCAGGAAAGCGGCGTAGTAGCCGGGGTGGTACAAGCGAACACCCGGGGCGCCGTTGTCTCGCCCGCCCGCTTCGAGACCGACCCGATGGAAGCGATCCACCATTTCCTGGTCTTTGGCTTGAAACGCAAAGTGCGACCGTCCAGTTGCGACGCCCGAAGACGCTTTGCTTTGCGTGTCCGACACGAACAGCTCGTCTGCCCAAAAGAACCCCGGGCCTTCGCCACCGAGCGGTATCCCGAGCACCTCGAACACGGCCTTGTAGAAGCGCTTGCTCCGCTCGATGTCCGGCACCACGAGCTGCAGATGGTCAATCAAGCGGCCTCGATATACCTCGTGAATGTCCATGCTCGAGTCGTAGCGCTGCCGCGCGCCGCGCGCCAAATCCAAAAATGCCACGGCACTGTCAGGTGAGCGGCTTGTAACGTTTGGCGAGTAGGCCGGTTGCTTGACTAATGTCGATATCGGCGACCAGCAATCCCTCCTTTCCGTAAGGTTGGTACGCGAGCAAAGTCCCATCTGGGTTGATCACCGCGGACGTGGTTGGCGAGCCGGTGCTCGCGTAGTTCGCCGTCGCGAAGTAACAGGTGTTCTCCGCTGCGCGGCAGAGCAACGCCTTCTCATGAAAGGTATTGGCGGGGTCGCCGAACACTTCGGGTCGGTACGACCCGACCTCGGCTTCGTGGAACTGCTGGTGAAAAACCAGGTGCGCCCCGCGCCGAGCGGCCCAGCGAACCGTCTCTGGATAGCGCCAGCCCTCGTGGCAGATGACCACTCCAAAAACCAGCGCACCGGCTCGAAATAGTCGTCGCTCGTCGCCCGGCGTGTACGTCCCTTCCTCTGAAGGATCGATCTGAACCTTGTCTTGAAAACCCGCGACCGAGCCGTCCGCGTCGATCACGATCGCAGAGGCCATGAGCTGATCCTCTTGCAATCGCTCCGCGCCCAAGACCACGGTAACCCTCGAGAGTGACGCGGTCTCTGCGATGCTAGCGTAAGCGTGCTCGAGAAAGTCACGATTGGGCGGCGCTCCTGCTCTGCCCGCGCTGCGATAACCCGGTAAAAAGCACTCGGGAAAACAGACGACCGCAGCGCCGGCAAGCGCGGACTGCTTCACCGCCTCAAGCGCCAGCTCGAGCGATTCTTGTGGGGTTTTCGGGAATCGGAGGTTGGCGAGCGCAATGCGAAATAGAGCGGTCATGTTGCCTGTTCGAAGCTAGCGCGATTTTCGTGGAACGTGGCTCGCGAACTGGTCTAGCTTTGCGGACATGGCGCTGTCGTGGGTGAGGATTTGGGGCGTGCTCGGGTGTTTGTCGTGCGTTCGTTGTGCGTCCCTTTCACAGGCCGGGGGCGGGTGGCACGAAGTGCGCTCCGAGCACTTCGTGGTTCAAACCGATGCCGGACCCGATGTCGCGGCCGAGTTGACCTCGGAGTACGAGCGCATTTTCTCGTTCTTCGAGAACGTCGCCTTCCATGCGCAGCGAAGCCCAAAGGGGCTGACACAGGTCGTGGTCTTTCAAAACGACGAAGACTACCGAAAAGTCGCGCCGCGACTCACCGACGGTTTTTTTCGAGCGAGGGGCGGCGCGCCGTACGATCCGCATCCGCTCTTGGTGATGAGCCATGTCGGCGGAAATTCGGAGGTTTTGGAGACCTTTTGCCACGAGTTGACGCATCGATTCGTCGCGTTTCACTTTCCGACTGCGCCGACCTGGGTTCACGAGGGCCTGGCGACCTACTATCAAACGCTGCGCATCGAGGGCGACAAAGCCATCGTGGGCACGATACCGGCCCGTCATTTCAATCTCGGTAAGCCAGCTAAGCGTGCCGAATCACAAGGCTGGATCGCCAGCACGGCCTCGGGAACTTTCTCGCTCAACTGGCTGCCACCGAGCCAAGACATTCGCTCGCTCAGCCATCGCGACTTTTACGCGGAAGATATCGCCGATGGCGAAAAGGCCGCGACCACGCGGCAGTTGAATTACGTCGCGGCTTGGGCCGAGGTTCACCCGCTGCTCTTGGGGCCTGACGACTTGCAGTCTCGTTTCGTGCGCTACCTCAACGGTCTGGCGGCGGGTCGCACAGACGCCTGGGCGACCGCGTTCGACGCCGCTTCCGAGCGCGTTTTGGAAGCTGAATACCGAGACGTGGTGACGCGGCTCAGCACGCGCAGCGGAGAGCTGACCGCACCGCCGGCGCCAACCAGACCCGTTCAATCGCGCGCGATGCAGAGCTGGGAACTGCCGTGGCTACGGGCTTCACTTCGCAATTGGGGAGACGCTGCCGACCGCCAGCAAGCGCGCTCGGAAATCGAAGAAGTCGTGCGGATGGCGCCAAATCGCGCTGACGGCTATTTGCTGCGCGCGGCGCTATCCGCGCTCGACGGACGGGACGCTGAACAGCGTCGAGACATCGACCTCGCCATCACTCACGACCCGGATGACCCGAGAGCGCTCGGCGCGAAAGCCAATCTGCTGATGACCGACGAGGCAAAGAAGGCACCGGCGAACAGGAACTATGCCGAGGTCGAGGCCGTCGTGAAGCGCCTTTTGCCGCGCGCCGCGGGCGCGCGGCAGCTCCTGGTCTTGGCGCACTTCGAGGAGCTTCAGGGGCACGCACCGAAAGCGATTCAGTACGCGGCTCGCGCTGCGTCACAGGACGCGGCATGTTGGGACTGCTATTGGGCGATCGGCGAGTTCGAGCTTAGTCGCAACGACGCTCGACGCGCCGTACGCTTTCTGCGCGTTGCGGCCAACATGGCGGGCGAGCATTCCCCGCCGCTTCTGCGCCAGAGGCTGGGCGAGGCGCTGCGTTTGGCTGAGTGAGCGGCGCTCAGCCGAGCCGTGCGTCGAGCTCGCGCAGCGCCTGCTGGGCATTGCGAAACACGGGCCAGCCGTCACCGGGGAGTACCGCGTCGACGTCGGGCAGGGCGACGATGCGCCGCACCGAAGCGATCGCTTCAGCTCGATTCGACAACTTGGCGTCGGGCAAAATGTCGAGCGCGCCGGCGCGGAAAGCGCGCACCAGATCGCCCGTGATCAGAGTCGTGCGCTCGAGTAAGAAGGCGAGCTCTCCAGGGGTCTTGGAGCCTGAAAGGGCCAGCGTTTGCAGGCCGGGCAACGGTTCAGCGTCATCGCCGAGCCATTCGTCACAAGCGATGGCGAAGGAGACTTTTTCGGCCGCTGGACCGTAGAGACGCGCGCCACAACGCTCGGCAATGCGCGCGGAGTCTCGCACGTGATCCGAGTTGGTGATGAAGACGTGAGCCGCGCCGCCCAGGGCGAGCAGGTGCTTGAGATCGTGGTCACTGAGCGGCAACGGGTCGAACAGCGCGTTACCGTTCGCGCGCAGCCACAGCACCGAATGAAAATCGATGTTGCGGGCCTCATCGAAGACCGAAAATCCGTACAGGTCCGGGCGGTGCAGCTGTTTCATCGCGTTCTCGAGCTCACTAGGGCGACTTGCACTCGCCCTTGGCGGCGATGCTGACGCCCGCGCTGGCCGCGGTACAGGCGTTGCCGTGGGTTTTGCCGTCGCAGCCACACACCGGCGCATAGATCTTAGTGCACATCTGTGGCTTCTTGGTGCAGACGCCACCTTCGTCGGTACTGCCGCAGTTCGCCTTGAAGGCGCAATAAAGGCCTGCGGCGCACTCTCCGGGTACGCCGCGGGTGCCACATAGCTGCCCTTCGGCGATGGTCGGCGGGGCGGCGCACGCGCCAGCCTTGCCTACGGAGACTCCGGCACGAGCGGCGTGACAAGTGTTCGGATAGGTTTTGTCGTCGCAGCCGCAAACCGGCGCGAACTCCTCGGTACACACCTCGGGCAGAGTGCGACAGACACCGGCCATGTCCGCCGCGCCGCAATGCGCCTCGACCGCGAACGCGCAGTACAGACCCGCAGCGCAGCCGAACCCGGCCAGCCCACCGCACATCGCGCCTTCCGGACCCGCTTTTGATGGAGTCGGGGGCGCTGTCGAAGAGGTCGAAGGAGCGGGTCCGGGATCCGGCGCAGGCGGGGTCGCGCTCGCGCTGGCGGTCGGCTCAGCGCTCGGCGGCGACGCGGGCGGCGGTGTGGTCGGACTACAGGCGAATAGTGCGTGACCGAACGCCACGATCGTTACGAATTGGGCGATGGTTGGATTCGAGGAGCGGTGCATCAAGCGCGTACTCTACTCGACACGAAAGCCTCGGCCAGTGCCTAACCGAACAAGCGGGTCAGCACGCGCATCAAGCTGCCAGTGAATTCCATCCCGAACTGTACCGAGGCAGCGACGCACGGTTCTTCGCGCCCGACCTTGAAGAAGTGCTCTGTCGCGGTGGTCATCTCGTGCAAGTCGCCGGGGCCGACCACGCGACCGCTCTGGTCGCGATAGGAGCCTTCGAGCACCAAGAGCGCTTCCGGTCCCAGATGCCGATGCGTTGGGAAGCGCATGCCGGCAGCAAAGCGGGCGAGCGTGACCCGGGCCCCCTGCAGACGCGGACCACCTTCCACGTCGACCACACGCAGGCCCGGCAGCCCGGGCTTCCGCCATGCAGCCGGCGCGGCCGCGCGCTCGAGCGTGGCGAACACGTCGGTTTCCGAAAGGTCCCACAGTCGCGACAGCCGTTCGAAGAACGGGGCGTAGCGCAAGGGCAGTGTCTCCACTGCGGCTCGCAAGCGCTCGTGCCCGGTGACCTGCGCAGGACGCAGCAGAGCTGGCAGCGCAGCTAAAGCGTCCAGCGCGGCGCGGTCGACCTCGCCGTCGAACTCGAGCGTGTCGCTCAGAAATTCCGGTAGCTCGCGATCGTGTCGAGTCATGGGGCCTCTCCTTTCGACACGAATTCGGCGCGTAGCTTGGCGAGCGCGCTGCGCGCTCTCGATTTGACGGTACCGAGCGGAATACCGATTTTTAGCGCGATCTCGCTGCTGCTCAGCCCCTCGAAGTAGCCGAGCCAGAGCACTTCGCGCTCCTCCACGGAGGTCAGCCGCAGTGCGCGTTTCAGGCGCTCACGGTCGGGCGAAGGCGAATCGCTCATCGCACCGTCGCGAAAGCGTTGCTCGTCCAGGTGATCGTCGGAGAGCTCCACCGAAAGGCGCCGCGGTGCGGACCGGCGGCGATCGATGGCGCGGCTGCGTGTTCTCACCGCGAGCCAGGACCAGACGCTCCCACGCGCTTCCGAATAGTCGTTGGCATGACGCCACACTTCCAGGAATACGTCGTGAAGCACGTCTTCGGCGTCGTTGGGTTGCCCGAGCAGGTGATGAGCGATCGCAGAGAGCTTGGGAGCATGACGCTCGTACAGCGCGGCGAGCGCCGCCGAGTCGCCCCGACTCATGCGCTGCACGAGCTCGATGTCCGAGCTGTCGTGTCGTTGCTCAATCGAGTCCTTCATTGCGCTCCGCGTCGCAAACCGGCGGCCTGTTCGTTTGCAGAGCGATTGGGCCGCACCGGATGTACGAGCCGGGCACTCGAGCGGATCAACGCGAGCGAAATCAGCGGAGCCGGAAGTTCACGATCCAGCGCATTCGAACCGAAACCGGGCGTCCGGCGCGCAGCGCCGCGGAAAAGCGATAGCGCCGTACCGCGCGCAACGCTTCGGACTCGAACCCCGAGCCCGGAGTCGAGAGAGCGCGCGCGGAGACGACCTGGCCATCGCTGCCCACGACCAGCTCCAGCGCGACGTCGGCCTCGCGCTCGTTGGCGCGCGCCGCGTCGGGATACGAGAGCGGAACGCTCGCGAGCAGTCGCGCAGGCGCGTCGACCGCGCTTTCCGCGAAAATCAAGGCTGATTCGGAAACGCTCGCGTTGGCACTCGCGGTTCGGCCCCCGCCGTCGTTGCCGGCTCTGTTGGCGGCCGAGTCTGCCTCCGCGCGGACGCGCATTGCGAAGCGCGCTGGCTCGGGCAAAGGTGCGGGTGTGACGACCGGAACTGTCGCACTGTCCGGGTCGGCCGTATTCGCAGGCCAGGGAGCGTGCAGCACAGCTGGATCATGCGGGGTTCGATCGTGGCTTGGAGGCACCGGATAGGAGTGACGGTGCACCGCCTGAGCCGCCGGTTTGGCGAGCGGCGCGCTTTCCGTTTCCTTCTGAACCCGAGCTTCGGGCGCGAGCGTGCGCTCCGGCTCGCCTGGCTCGATCGCGACTTCGATTGCGTCCGGTTCGGTGAGCAACGGCGCCGACACGGGATGAGCCGGCGAAAGCAGCGCGCTCGCATGCAGCCCCAGCGACAGCATCGTTGCTAACGCCCCGACCGCGGTCGAACGCGAGCCCGCGAGTGAAGGTTCGAAAGACGCGGTCATTCAGATCCGAACCGCTCGGGGCCTCGTACAAAGCCTGCGAGCGGGTCGATCTTGCTTACGAAGCGCACCCCGCTTCGGATTTGCCAGCTCGCCAAAACGTCGGCCAATCCACCGAATGGGCCGGCCTCGTGACCGAGCTTTGCGCACCCTGGAGATCTGATGTCGAAACACCCGCGTCGGTTGGTCCGGTTATTCAGCTCCGTCGCTCTCGCAGCGCTCTGTGCGGCGGGCTGTCACTCGAAGTCGAAAAGCCAGCCAGCTCGTCTCGCAGACGCACAGGCCGACGCTCGGGCGCTGGCACAGCGACTCTGCGCGGCGCTCCACACGCTGCCTGCCGAGCGCAAGGCACAGTGCTGTGGCGCGAAGCCGCAGCAACCGCTGCTCGAGGAGTGCGTCGGGGCGCTCAGCCGTTCACTCGCCGCTCACTCGCTCGAGCTCGACTCGGACGCGGTGACCGCCTGCGCCGCCGACATGCAGCAGACCCTGAGTGGTTGTGATTGGGTCACGCCCAGTCAACCGCTGACCCCTGCTACCTGTCAAAGTTTGTTTCGGGGTCGGCTCGGTATCGGCGCCGCGTGCCGATCCTCGCTCGAGTGCGAGGGCAGGTTGCATTGTGAAGGCAGCACGCCAACCCAGGCTGGCCACTGCGCAGAGCCGGCCCCGATTGGCGCCGGCTGTGGCAGCCACGTCGATGCGCTCGCCAGCTACGTGCTGGTTCGCGAGCTCGAACGCTCGCACCCGTTTTGTGCGGACTTTTGCTCGCTGGCCACTCACAAATGCGAACCCTCACCAGTCGAGGGCTCGTCCTGCGTCGCCAGTGTCAACTGCGGGCCCGAGCAAAGCTGCGTGCGCGGTACTTGTTCCCGCGCGCGCGGCGCGCTGGACGCGCCCTGCGCTGGGTCGAGCTGCGAGCCCGGTTTACGCTGCGCCGCGGGGCGCTGTCGTCCGTTCGCCCGAGCTGGCGAGCGCTGCGCGAATGACTTCGAATGCGCGAGCGGCGGCTGTGTCCCTGGCCCCTCTGGCGACGGGACCTGCGGCGCGAAATGCTCGATATCCCTGGCGGCGCTGAAGGCTAATCCTGGCCATGCCATGCGTTTGCCGTTGCGACCAAGGGATTAGTCCTGAGGAGTGTTCTCGGGGAGCGGGTCCGTTCGGTAAGACATCAGCCCACACTGGGGCGTAAGTAATTGTTTACGGATCGGAACGTTTGTTGGGGTGATTTGAGGAAACGCGGCGAATTGCGCCGTAGCCTCGCCGGGGCGAGAAGTTGTCTCGGCAGCGCGCAGTTCTATACTCGCTGAGTAGAGAGGGGAGCGAGCCGCTCCTGAGTTTCAAGCGATACCACCACCCGCTGGCGGAATCAGAGTGATGCATCATTCGTGACCTCGGTGGACTTCGAGCACCGATTCAAGGCTCTGGTGGAATGTTCACCGGACGCCATCTTCATCACGGACTTCGACTCCGCAAAGTTCGTCGATGTGAACGCAAAGGCCTGCGAACTGTTCGGGTATCCGCGAGCAGAGCTATGCGGCATGACCGGCCGTCAGCTGCACCCGAAAGAGGACGCGCTGGTCGTCGACGGTATCAGCCGTGACTTGATCGCCAACGGCCAGGTTCATCGCGCGGCCGTGCGGCTGCGCAAGCGCAACGGCGATTTGTTCTTCGGTGAGCTCCGCAGTGGCGTGTACCACTTCGAGGGCCGCAAGTTGTACGTCACCCTGGTGCGTGACGTGTCGGTGCAGCTCTCACGCGAGGCCGATCTGCAGGCCGCCTATCGCGCGCTGTCGGAGACCGAGGCGCACTTGATTCGTTCCTCGCGCCTGGCTGCGATCGGCGAGATTGCCGCCGGCATCGCGCACGAAGTCAACAATCCGGCCGCCAGCACCCTCACCAACTTGGAGCTTCTCCAGAACGATCTCAGAACGCTCGCAGCGGACGTCCGCAGCCCGGATCACACCACTGCGTCGCTGGTCGCCGCGCTCGAAGCGTTCTGTAAGGAAGCTCGGGAAAGCGTGCGCGATTCACTCGAAGGCATACAGCGCATTGCCTTCATCGTGCGCGGCCTGCGCGGGTTCGCGCGCATCGACGAGGACGACGTCGAGAACGTCGATATCAACGAGGTCGTTCAAACCGCTTGTAACCTGGTGAGGCACCAGGTGCGGCACGTCGCCAACGTCGAGTGCGAGCTGCGCGCAAGCCTGCTGTTCCCTGCCAGCCGTGGACGGCTGATCCAGGTCGTTTTGAACTTGCTCTTGAACGCCGCGCAGGCCGTCGAGCAGACCGGCGGCGGTACGATTCGCGTTGGCACCTCCAACACGCAGGACGGCATTCTGCTCAGCGTCGAAGACGACGGGCCGGGCGTGTCCGAAGAAGTCGCGTCACGCGTTTTTGACCCATTCTTCACCACCAAGGGCGCAGACAGCGGGACGGGGCTTGGTCTCTCGGTGTGCGCGGACATCATTCACCGCCACGGCGGCACCATTCGCGTGCGCACGGGGCAGCTCGGCGGCGCGTGTTTCGAGGCGGTGATCCCGCTGCAAACCGGCTTGGTCCCGCGGCTCGCGCCGCGCACCTCGATGCTACCGTCCGGCCCGCCGCTGCGGATCCTGGTCGTCGACGACGAGGTCACGCTGATTCGCGCCTACCGCCGACTGCTCGGCCGTCATCACCAAGTCGTGGCAGCGTACGGCGGCCAGGAAGCACTGGGCGTTCTGGCGACCGATCAGAGGTTCGATCTCATTCTGTGTGACCTGATGATGCCAGGAACCGACGGCGTGGACGTGTACGAAACATTGGAAAGCAATCACCCGGAGTTGTTGGAGCGCCTGGTCTTTGCAACGGGCGGGCCGACGAGCGCGCGCGCACAAGCTATCTTGCGCAGGCCCGGCGTCGTATACCTCGACAAGCCGATCTCGACCGAGGCGCTCATTCAGTTCGTCGCCCACCGACAATCCGGAACGATGCCAGTGGTTCCGCATGGCCGCCGCGCAGTTGAAGGCGTCTGAAACGTCAAACACATGATCGGGAACGGATTGAGCGGAGACGCGGCGCTCCAAGCGACTGTTGCGCCCGATGACCTGGTTTCACCTGCGGGGCTCGCGCTGCGCGAGGCCGAGCGCTTCAACGCCACGGTCGGCCACGAAAACCGCGGCTTTCTCTCGTGGTCGCGCGGTTTCGTGCCAAAGCTCGCGCCGCTCCCGCGGCTCGACGCTCGATTTGCAGCGTGGGACCAGCTGGCTGCCGAGTTGCCGGCGCTCTACCGCGACCTGTCGCTGCGAAAGCACGCCGAAGCGCTGCCGTTGCTCGATGCATCCGAGCAAAACCTGGAGGACCGTGAGCTCTTGCGCGCAGCTGCGCTGCTGGCGATCGTGGCGCACGGGTATTGGTACTCCGAGCCAAAACCGCCCGAGACGCTGCCGCCCGCGCTGCAGCTGCCTTGGCAACAGCTGCGAGCCCGGCTCGAGCGTAGCCAGGAGGTGATGACCTACACTGACTTGATCGTCTACAACTGGCGGGTCCTGAATCCGGCGCTGCCCGATCCGCTGCGCGTCGAAAACACGGCTCTCCTGATTCCGACCATCGGCAATCGCGAGGAGAGCGTTTTCTACTTGACGCAGCTCGAGATCTTGGCGCGCGCCAGCGCGATCGTGCGTGCGTTCGTGAGCGCGCACGAGGGAGTGCTTCGCGACGACGTCGATGCGGTGGAGCGTGCGCTGGTCGAAATCATCGACTGCCTCGATCGTATCGTGTCCGATTCTCTGCTGAAAATCAGCCCGAACCCGTACAGCAAAACCTTCGTCGACCCGGTGGTGTGGGCGAAGACCGTGGCTCCGCTCGCGGTGCCGTTTCACCAGGGGGATCAGGGGCCGAGCGGTACCTCGTCGCCTATCTTCAGCGCGCTCGACCTGTTCTTTCGGCGGCCCAAGAACAGCTCGTTCTTGGGCCGCGAGATCGAGCAACTACGCCAGCATTACCCCGCCTTTTGGCGCCAATTCCTGTCCGGGCTTTCGCAGGTCTCGGTGGTCGATTTCGTCCAGGCCCGAGACAAACCCGCTCTCCGCGGCGCGCTGCGCGAAGCTATGGAGCTCTACTCCGGTGAGCACGGCTTTCTCGGGCGACACCGCATGAAGGTGTACGGCTACCTCGAGCTGGCCTTCAAGGTCGGCCGCTCGGTGACCATCGGCGGTTTCTCGGGCGCGTTCACGGATCGCACTTGGGATCAGGTCGATGGCGAGCTCGAGGCCGCGCGCAACGAACGACACGCGCGACGACCCGAGTCGTATCAGCGTGCGCTGGTCGAACAAGTGCTGCCAGGCCCGGCACGCGGCGCGGCCGGTATCCAGCGCGTGCTGCTCGACGTCGCCGAGTCGGGCGTGCGGTTTCGCACCGGCAGCCGCTGCGCGGTGCTACCCGAAAATCGCGTTGAAGTCGTGGAGAAGACGCTCCGCGCGCTGTCGGCCAATGGTGACGAACACGTGCCCTTGACCGATGAGTGGCGAAAAGCCCTGCGCTTGCGGCTCGGTGAGGAACCCGGGCCCTCGTTGCCGCTCCGCGAACTGCTGCGCTTTGGCGCAATACGCCCGGTGTCACCGCGCGTGGCCGAGGCCCTTCATGCACGAACCCAGGACGCACGGGTACTTGCCCAAATGCGCATGGGCACGACGGCGCGTTGGGAGCTTTGGGAGCTGGTCGCACTGCTTTCGAGCACGGGGCTTTCTCCGCGAACGCTGTGGCAAGATGCGGCCGGGCAGGTCGACGACCGCCTGGCGCGTTTGATTCCGCCCGAGCGCTCTCGGCTCTACTCCATTTCCGCGGTGGAACAGCCCGCGCCCGGTGCGCCTCCGCGTACGATCGAGCTCACGGTGGGTCAGCTCCGCTATTCGTCCGAGCCTGCGCGGCTCACCGTGAGTCCGCCGAGCAACGTGCAGGTCGGCGGGGCGCGCTTGTCGCTGGGCGGCGACGAGCGCTTCGCGCGCCAGGGCACGGCTTCCTCCTTCCTCGTTCATGCCAAGGAAGAGGGGCGCCCGGTACGCTTTCGGATCGAGCGTCCCGCTCGCTTTCAACCGCCACCCGATCCGGACCAGCCGCTCGTACTCTTCGCGGCTGGGACCGGGATCGCTCCCTATCGCGCGTTCATTCAGGACCGGGCGCGAGCGAGCTCGAAAGGCCTGTGTTGGCTGTTGCTGTCGCTGCGCACGCCGAGTGAGTTTCAGCTGGGGGAGGAGCTCGCTGCGGCCAACTTCGTTCGGCTCAGCGTCGCGTTCACGCGCGAGGGCGCCGATCTTGCGCTCGATCCCGAGCGCGGTTTCGTGGCGGTCCCGGGGCCGACGCGCAGGATTGAGGATCTACTCGCGGACGAGGCCACCCAGCGCGAGCTCTTCAAGCTCGTGCGAGCACCCGAGGAGGGCGGGGGCGGCGCTGCGGTTTACGTGTGTGGGCGCAGCGGCTTCGCGTCCACTGTAATCCGTGTGCTGGAGGACGTTTTTCAACGCCAGCTCGACCTCGAGCGCCCGGGTCACGCTCGGCGTGGCCGCGAGTTCTTGCGAAAGCTCGCCGGAGTTGGCCGGCTCGTGTTCGAGCTGCACACCGACGCCCGGCCGATCGCGGACGAATCGCGTTGGATCTCGCTGTCCGAGGTGGCCCTGCGCAACAACGAAAAGGCCGGATACTGGATTGTCCTCGATCAAGTCGTGTACGACCTAACCGAGTTCGCGGAGCTCCATCCAGGTGGGCGCACCATCGTGCGGGCCTACGCGGGCATGGACGCCGGGCACGCCTACGCTCGCGCGCACGACCGACAGCCCGACGTCGACGCGATGCGCGAAATGTATCGCATCGGCCGCGTTCGACCGCTCTCTTTCGAGGACTTCGCGGCGGTCGTGAACGGCCCGAACGGACCCTCGCGCCTGAGCTGTCGCGCGGTATACCAGTCCTGGGTACGCGCGCTGCACTTGGTCGTCGAAATGCAGAACGCGCACACGGCGGATCTGGGCCTCATGGATGCCCCGGTGAGTCCGGTCGAGGCGACGCACGTGATCGGTTCGTTCAAGCTTTCGCGCGCGGCCGAGACCCATCTGCGCTTCATGCAAGCTTGTCTGAAGCCACTGCGCGTCGATACGTTGCCGGCGCTCTGGTCGATTACGCGGGGCGTGTTCGCCCCTCAGGCACCCGACACTTGGATGCACGAGCGGCTGCGTCAGATCGCGCGAGATCAGCGCAAGAAGTACGTGAAAGCCATGTCGCTCGACCTGATCGACAACTTTCACCAATGGCTCGGACGCGAAGGCCAGCTCGTGCGCTTGCTGGCTTCGGCCCGCGAGGAGGACACGCGGCTAATCGAGGAGCTCAAGCGCTTGCTCGTACACGGGGTCCAGGTGTTCGAAGAGTTCGGCGAAAAGACGCGACAGCTGGGCGCCGAAGCTCTGATTTCTACGTGTCGCCGGGCGCTGACCGCGGTGCAGGAATATTACGAGCGCCTCGACGCGCACTGGCGGCAGATCTGCGGCGCGCCGGCGGCGCATCGGGGGCGCACCTCCTCGCAATGGCCGGCCGCCAACATTCGCCGGCTTCACGAGAGCGAGTTCTGGCTGCTCGAAGAGTTTCCGGAACAGCAAATCGCGGTGCTGCGCCGCACGCCCTTGCCCGCGGTCTCGCTCCCTGCGCTCGCCTTCGACAACGACGCGCTGATCGCGGCGCTGCGCGACGACCACCGAAGCTTTGGCTTGGTCGTGGATACGCGCGAAGCCCCTTTGCGCAACGACAAGGCGTTCGAAGAGACCATGGCCAAGCTCAGGAACGAGCTGACTTCTCGCTTTCAGCGCACGGCAGTGCTGCTCGATAGCCCTTTGGGGGAGCTACAAGTGAGTCGGCTGGAGCGCGACGAGGGCCGCAACACCTTCATCACCCGCAGCGTGAGCGCCGCTTTCCGTTTCGCAGCTGGCAGCCGCTGACAATCGGCATCCCCAGGTTTTCGAAAGAACAAAGCCCGCGAACCGAGCAGCTCGGTCGCGGGCTTTGCGATATTACCTCGGTATTAGAGAGCGGACGGTTGACCCTTGCCTTCGGAGTCGCCCGCAAAGGGCGTCGCCAGGTAAGGGAACTCCGAGAGCAACTTGCGGCCGTCGCCGGGTCCGCTCACGTAGTCGGTGACGGGAGATTTGAGCTGGGTGAGGATGAGCGAGAGCTCGACGTCCGTGACGTCCTCCTCCTTGCCCATCGCGACCGCGTCTCCGCTCAGTGAACGGCCGTTGGGGAACGAGGACGGCACTGCCACGTCCACGCGCAGCACGTCGCCGGTCCGACCATTGGCGATCTCCACGCTGTGCGCTCCCGCGCTCGGGATATCGTTCAGATTGATGACCTGCAAGATATCGACGCGGCCGTATTTCAAGCTGTCAGGCACCGTGTCCACGCCGAGCTGGGCATAGCCGCCGATGGCCTCGACGTCCCGCACCAAGATCGGGTTCAAGAAATAGGCGCCGAAGTTGTCGACGTCGTTGGCGGGCGTGGTGCGGTTGAACTTGTCCTTGTCTTGAATGCCGATCACCGCTTCATTGATCAGCGGCAGGCCCAGGCGCGAGACTTGACGCCACGGCCCACACTCCTCGTAGCCGCTCGGGCAAGCGCGCGTGCCGGTCTGGCTGGGCGAGCACAACGTGCGTGACGCGCGCCGGCTCGCTGACGCCCAGACGCCGAACAGTGTGGTGTTGGAGGGCGTGCCGGAGTCGAGCGCCTGCTGGAACGCGACTTCCTTGCCTTTGGGCGCGAGTTCGCTGAGCGGAATCGACAGCGCGATGCTGTGCACGTTGAAGCCGGATACGCCGTCGGGCGCTTTGCTCGGGTCGGTGTTGGCGAAGGTTCCGGTCTGCTTGGGATCCACGTCGTACGCGCGTGAGCGGAATGGCTGCCCGTTCAACGTGTTCAGGCCCACGAACGCGCCGAGATCGAAGATTTGTGCCAGGTTCACGTAGAAGGCGTCGTCGCGTGGCCCAGCGAAGAAGCGATGCCCACGACTGCCGCTGATCGCGAAACTACGCGCGAAATCCTCGTAGCTCGAGTTGCCGTACGCGAACGTCGCCGTGCGCTGACCGATGTTGGGCGGCGCGACCTTGGCGCCGCGAAACAGCACTTCGCCTTTGTCACTGCCGGCGCGGCGTAAGGTGACGTCCGCAGTCTGGTCGAACTCGCCGGAAAGCTGCGCGAAGAACTCCTTGCCACCACCGGGCGGCGCCTTCTGGTCGTCGACTGCGACGCGCTTTCGTGGATTGGTCTTGAAGCGCACGTCGACGGTCATGTAGTCGGCGAGCGAAGGTTTGCCGCTCTTGTCATTGTGCGTGATGTGCAGTTGGTAGAGCACGTCGTCGGAGAACTTGTGATAGTTCGGGCCGCCCTCGGGCAGCTCGAGCGGAATGTAGTTGGCCACGATGCACAGCGCTTTTTCGGCGCCTTCGTCGCAAACCCAAGCGTACAAGTCGGTATTGTCGGCCGCGGGGTCCGCGGAGATGGCCGGCGCTTCGCGGTGACTCGAGGCCTGCGCTGCCCCGGCCGCTAAAAGGCCCAGCGTGATACCCAGCGAACGAAGTACGTAATTTCTGAGATTCATGGAAAACTCCCTGTCTAGCCCTGCTCAGTGCCCTTGAATTCGATAGATGGTGCCGCCGTTGGCGGCGAGTGACGCCCAAATGAAGGTGTTTTCGCCGTGCGCGCGTTTGAGCCCCGCCGAAGCGTCTTGGTAAGCCGAGAAGCTGTCGGTCACCGCGCTCGGCGGTGCGAGCGGGTTCGCGGTGTCCACGAGGTACACGCTGTCGCTGTGGTCCGGGCCCTCGCCCGAAACGATCAGCGTCTTTTCGTCCAGCGTGAGCGCGATGCCAGCGGGATAGCCAGTGGCAAAGCCAGTAGCGAAGACCGACGCAGCGCCGTCGTGAATCAACACGATGCCGGCGTCGCTGTTGGTCGGCGTCTGCTTGTTTTCACTTTCGCCATCGAGCAAGCGCGTGTCGGCAACCAAGACGTCGCCATTACCGCGTACGGCGATTCCGGAAGGGTCGACCAAGGGAGCGCCCACGAACAGCGCGCTGGCACTGTCGCCTGCTAGCTTGAAAACGCCGGGCTCGGCGCTTTCGGCGTCGACGCCACTGAAATAGACGTCGCCGTCCGAGCCCACCGTGACCGCGCGAGGCCTCTGCCCCAGCAACGCGACGCTCGGTTCACCGCCGGCTACGGGCAGGGTCAAGATCGCGCCTTCGCTCTCGGCGCCAGCGGCGCTGTCGGCGATGTACAGCGTTTTGCCGTCGAGCGAGACGTCCAGGTCGATCGGGTTTACCAGCTGGTCGCCCGCGTACAGCACGCTGACCGTGCCCTTCGCTGGCTGCAGTAGAATGCCGATGCGTTCGCCCGACTCGCTATTTTCCTGCTCGGTCAGGCCTTCAAGAGTGGCGATGAATGCGACGTCGCCATTGGGAAGCGGAACCCCCGCGCGCGGTTGCGTGAACGAACTCGGCGCGTTGGCCACCGCTTCGAGCGAGCGAAAGGGTCCAGAGGGTTCGGTTTCGTTCGCACCGCTCTTGTCGTTGTTGCTGCAAGCAATCGACAGAGCCAGCGCTGCGCCCAGCAGGAACGCCGGGCGCGATCGGAAATGGGGCGGATGCCCACGAAGTACGGGACTGGTAATCGACATGCGACCTCCTGCGCCCCATACGCTGGGTCGCCGCACTTTGGATTTGTGCGCTGCTCCGAAGCCGCTTCGCACTTGCGCACGGCCCCGCCGAGCGAGTGGTTTTTCCAAATCGCGTAACGCGGACAAATCCGGCTTCGGCTCTGGCCCGTAAGGTGTTTGTTTCTGGTGGAATCAACGTTCGAGGGTCCGTTCGATGAAGAAGCGCGCTTCTTTGCTGCTATTTCTGCTCATCGCGGGCGGTGCATGCCGCGAGCGGCCGAGCACCGGGCCGGCTCGGACGAAAACGACACCGGTCGCCAGCGCCGGGAGCGCGTCCCGGGATCCGTTACAGAAAGCACGGCAGCTCGCGCTCATGCCCACGCGCGAGAATGCGCTCGTGGACCAGCGACTCGCGCAACTGACCGCGCTCGTTCGGCAACATCCGCAAAGGCTCGCGACCCTGATCGAGCTCGGCCGGGCCTGGCTCTGGAAAGCACGTGAAACGAGCGACCCAGGCTATTACCTGAACGCCGATGCCTGCGTCGAGCTGGCGCTCGCGCTGGCTCCGGGAGATCGCCTCGCGCTCGACCTGCGCGCGCTGGTGCTGCTCAACGACCATCGTTTCAAGGACGCCTATGAGCTAGCTGCCACCCTGGTCGAGCGCGACCCGGAGGCACCCATGGCCTGGGGCAGCCTGAGCGACGCCTTGCTCGAGCTCGGCGAGCTGGAACGCGCCGAGCGCGCGAGCGACAGAATGCTCGATCTGAAGCCGAACTTGCCGTCTTACAGCCGTGCCGCGTATTTCAAGTGGCTGCACGGCGATAGCGCGGCGGCGATCGAGCTTTCACGGCTGGCAATCGACGCCGGCAACGACCCGAAGAGCCCCGAGCCACGCGCGTGGGTAATCGTGCAAACGGCCATGATCTTTTGGCACCGTGGCGACCTGGACGGCGCAGACGCAGGTTTCGTTTCGGCGCTCGCCGCCGTCGCGGACTATCCTCCAGCGCTGGTTGGGCGCGGCCGAGTCGCGCTTGCCCGCGGCGACCAAAAGGGCGCCAGTGACTGGCTGGAGCGGGCATTTCGGCGCAGTCCGCTGGTAGAGACCGCCTGGTTGCTCGGGCAAGCGCGCGAACTCGCGGGTGACGAAGCAGGTGCGCGCGCTGCCTTCGCCGACGCCGAGCGAGAAGGCCGGCGCAGCGATCGGCGCACCCTGTCGCTGCTCTTTTCGAGCCGCGATCAGCGCGCGCAAGAAGCGCTCGAGCTGGCTCAGAAAGAGCGTGCGACGCGCGGGGACGTTCAGACCGAAGACGCGCTTGCCTGGGCGCTGTATCGGAACGGGCGCTTCGCCGAGGCCAACGCAGCCAGCGAGCGCGCGCTGCGCTTTGGCACCCAGGACGCGCGCCTGATGTTTCACCAGGGAGCGATCTGGCTTGCGCTTGGTCGTGAGGAAGCGGGCGCTCGGCTGATTCGGAAAGCATTGGCGCTGAACCCGCATTTCGATATTCGCGAAGCGGCCGAGGCTCGCCGCTTGTTGGCCCGGAAGTCGGCATGGAATTTCGAGCGCGTGGCCCGCGGCTAAGCGGCATGTTTCTGGCGCTGTGTGTGTGCAGCGCCGCACTTTCGTTCGCGCGGTCGGCGAGCGCGCACGCCATCGGGCTGTCGCGCGGTACCTACCGCGCTACCGAGCGAGGCCTGAGCGCGGAAATCGTGCTTGCGCGCGCCGAGCTCGATGCCGAGCTGCCTGCGCTGGATGGCGATCGTGACGGGCTGGTCGCCCCGAGTGAGCTCGCGCTCGCGCACGCCGAGCTCGAGCTGTGGTTCACCCGGCGCCTACGGGTTACGTCCGGAAACCTCGCGTGCGATGGCAAATTGGAAAGCGCGTCACTCACTGAACAAGACGGGATCGACGTCGAACTCCGCTATCGATGTGCCGAGAAGTCCGCGCCGGTGACGGCCGCGCTCGGATTTCTGACGCAGCTCTCCCATGGGCATCGACACGCAGCACAGGTCGTGGAAGGCAGCTCGACGCGCGAGGAAATCTGCTTTCGTGGGCGTGACCTGCTCACGATTTCACGCTTGGCTGCGGAGGCGAGCGCCCCGGCGAGCGTCTCGTCGCGGTTCGAATTCCTGCGCATGGGTTTCGAACACATCCTGAGCGGCTACGATCACGTCGTGTTCTTGCTGGGGCTGATCTTGACCGCTCGCGGCGTGCGTTCACTCCTAGGGGTGGTGACCGCGTTTACTCTCGGGCATTCGCTGTCACTGGCGCTGGTCACGCTGAACGTGCTTTCGGCGCCGCCCGCGTTGATCGAGCCTGCGATCGCCCTGTCGATCGCTTACGTTGGCCTCGAAAACTTGCTCCGCCTGCGTGACCGGGAGCAGGGAATCGACCGACGCTGGCTGCTCACTTTCCCGTTCGGCCTGGTTCACGGCTTTGGTTTTGCGGGCGCGCTGCAAGCGGTGTCCATTCCGCGCGCCGAGCTGCCTCGGGCGTTGCTCGCTTTCAACTCGGGCGTGGAGCTCGGGCAGGTGCTGGTGCTGTTCGCGGTTCTGCCGCTGGTTTTGCGTCTTCGTCGCCGGAGCTGGTTTGCTTTGCGGGCGGCGCCGGCGCTCTCGGCGCTGATCATCGCTGCGGGTATGGTTTGGTTCGTCGCGCGCATTCACACTGGCGCGCCAGATGCGCTGCAGGCGTCGCCAGGCCGTAGCAGTGCACGCGGTAGCTGAAGTGGTCGCAGATCGCGCTTCGTGGCGCACCCCCGGTCCTCAGTCCAAATAAAGCGTGCCCATCAGGCGCAGGCTCAGTGGAGCGGCGGGCGTATAGCTTACATCCTCACAGCCGTTGAACTGCCCAGCTGGCGCGTCGCCGACCGCCGAGACCACTCGACCGTGACTGCCGCAACCGAAGCCGCTTGGAATCTCCGCGCCGGGAGCGGGCTCGTTCGGAAGACGACTGACGGTGGCGAATTGAGCCGAGCGGAAGACGGAGTCGAAGAGGTTCTCGATGTCGAGCGCCACGTCGAACCAGCGCTGTCGATAGCCGAGGTGCGCGTCGAATTGCGTGAAGCCCTGCGCGACGAGCGCGCCGTCATCGGAAGCAGGGCGATCGGCGACGCCGAAAAAGCGCAGGCCAGCGCGTGCGACGCCTGGTCCGAGCTCGTGGCGAGCCGAAACACCGCCGGACCAGGTGCGTTTCGGCGCGAGGGCAAGCCCAGCGCCGTTGCCGCCACTTGCGCGCCGCCGAGAACGCGTGAAGGTGAGATCGAGATCGGCGGCCAGCCAGGGGGTCAGCTCGTAGCGCGTTTCGAACTCGAGACCGCGCCGGCGCGTGGCGTCGCTCACCTCGGTCGTGCCTTCGTCGCCGGCCCACACGGTTTCGTCGTCGAGGTCGAGTTGCCAAATCGTCGCGGCCAGATCCCAGCGCTCGAAGAGCCGGGCGCGCGCGCCGACTTCAGCTCCCACCGCGCGCGTCAACGGGTTGACCCTGGGTGTGCTGAACGCCCCGCGCACGTCGTTCGAGTGAAAGCCGTGCCCGTAGTTTGCGAACAGGTCGAGCCCTTCGAGCGGTGAGACAATCAGGCTACCCTTGGGGCTGAACTGTTGCGCCGCGTCGACGCCGCTCAACGGCGCTTCTGAACCGGCGCTTGCCAGTGGACTGTCGACCGCGAACGAAAGGAAGTCAGCACGCCCGCCGAGGTTCATTCGAACCCAGCGCGCTGGGGTGAGCTCTTCGTTCACGAACACGCCGACCATCGACTGATGGATGCCGTTGCTGCGGAGCGCGGTGAGCTGCCGGCGCTCGACGGTGTGCCACAGCTCTGCATGGATGTCGTCGTTGCGCGCGTCTGCACCGACGGTGGTGTCGAAGCGGAGGCGACCGAGATCGTGCACCGCGCGATAGCTGAGCCGCCCTCCGTAAAACGTTCGGCGATCGATCTGCTCGATCTCGTCGCCCTGCTCCGGATCGTGCAGAAACAGCGTGAAATTCGAAAAGAGATTGAAGCGGTAACGGCCCACGTACGCGAGCGCCTTGAGCTCGCTGCTTTCGTTCGGTCGCACACTGTACTGAGTGAACAGCTGGTGCCGAGCGCTGTTGCCGCCTTCGCCCGGGTCGAGCGAGCCGAAGCGTGAGACGAGCCCCTGCTCGACGGCGCGCGCCGGAATTTGCCCCGAGCCGTTCCAGTTGCCCGAATAGCTGAGCTCGGTGACGCTGAGCGTCGAGCTCGGCGTGGGCGCGATGCTCAGCTTGTTGAATAGTTTGTAGCGGTCCCAGCGGTCCGGGTGCTCGAACGGGCCGTTCGAGCGTCCGAGCTCGGCCGCGAACGTCGCGCGGGCCCAAGCGAGCTTCGGGCTGGCGATCACCAGCCCGCGGTAGCCGAGCTTGCCATGGCCGGGGGAGCCCGACACTCCGAGGCCGAGGGAGCTGTGCTCGAAGCCTTCGCGCGAAACCAGGTTCACCGCGCCGGCAGTCGCAAAGTCGCCCTGACTGGCGAAGTACGGCCCCTTCGAAATTTCGATGCGTTCGACCAGCTCGGGGATGACGAAGTTGGTATCGCTGAAACCCTGACCGTGCGCGTGCGACACCAGGTTGATCGGCACACCGTCCAGCGACAGCGCGAGATCGGTGCCATGGTCCGCGTCGAAGCCGCGCAGGAAATACTGATTGGCCTTCCCGCCGCCGGAATGCTGCACCACCACCAGGCCGGGCGTGACGCGCAGAATGTCCTGAACGCTCGCGATCGGTCGCAGCTGAAAATCCCGATCGCGCACCGAGAACGACGATGCCGCGCTGATTGGACGGGTCGCGAGCACCAGCGTCGACTGCTGTGGCCCCGCTTGCTCGAGTGGCTTGGGCGGCGCATCCGGCTTCGGGGCGTGAGTTTGCGGCGCGCTCTCCGGCAAACGGAACTCATACACGAACTGCACCGTGGCCCCGATCGCGACCCCCGCGTTTCGCGCCGGCTCGAATCGAAAGCTTCGCGCCGCGGCGAGCGCAGCCTCGTCGAACCCGTGACCCGCTGGTTCAGTCACTTTGGCGTCGACCACGGCGCCCGACTCGTCGAGCTTGAGCTCCAGCCCGACATCGGCTTCGCGCCGCTCGCGCAGCGCTTGCTGCGGGTAGCTAGCGGACGCCTGAGCCGCGAGCACGGGCGGGGTCAGCGGACCGACGTTTTCGGGTGCGGGAGAAGTCTCTTGAGCCGCCCCACCGCGCGTCATGAATACCCCGACCAGGATGCCCAAAGACAAACAGCTCCGGAATGAGCGCACGCGTCGACCTCCGCGGACCGGTCTGCGAAGCACGCCCGGCTCGAGCGTGCCCGACTCGGGCCACAAGCCGATGTACGAGCCGGATCCGCGATTGGATCGCGGCTACTTGAGGATCGTGGGCGACGGGGTGCCCGTATACACCTGCGTGCAGCGCGGCTTCGTGGCATCACTTGGGCAAGTGAGGCCCTGGTAGTAGCTCAGGGAGGAAGCGGGCGCGGCATAGCCGTCGGGGATCGCTTGCTTGGAAATTTGGCCGAAATACGCGAGGCACGCATCACGCCACCAGCGGGCCTCGTAGTGCTGGATCTTCAGCGCGTCGGTGACCTCGTTGAAGCGTTGCGTGTCGATGCGGCCCTTCAGCGTTTCCCAGGTAGTGCGCATCTGCGCGACGCCGTCCACGCCCTGACTGTAGCGGTGAACGAGCTCCGCCCACAGCGTTCGCCCGGACGCGAGCTTTTCTTGCCAACCGACGTGATGAAAGAACAGCAAGAAGTCGTCGCCGACCGTGTCCCGGCTGCCGAACTTTTGCCCCACGCTCGCAGCATACTGCGAAACCGCGTTGCTACCCTTCGCGGTACGATCGAAGCCGATGCCCTGGGCATCTGCCTTGTGATAGTAGACCGGGTTCCATTCCGCCCGACTCAGGTTGCTCACCCACGGCGCGGGGCCGTAGTGGTGATCGGAGCCCATGATGTGCGCGAGCCCGAGCGGAGTCATGTAGTTCACCAGTGTCTGCCGCGAACCCATCATCATGCCGACCGCGGGTGACACGAACGCCGGATCGTTCGAGAACGTTTGGCGAACCCACTCCTCGGCTACCGCTTCGGCGGACAGGTCGGGGTTCCACGCCAAACGCCCGAAGGCGTACCAATTGGCTTGATTGAAGTGCGAGCCGGTCCAGTTCGCGTCGTCCCCCACGTTGGAGACCCCGGCGATCGCGGTGACCGAATAGTGTTGCAAGCTACCGTCGATGACCTTCGCCACGGTAGAGCCCGCGCCGGCCGCGTAGGTGTCCGATTTCAGAACCTCTTCGAACAGGGACCCGAGATAGGCGAGGTGCGTGTCTTCTCCCAGGTACTCCTTGGTCACCTGCAGCTCCAGCGCGAGCGGTGTGCTCGGCATGGCTCCGAACAGGGGATGGAAGGGCTCGCGGGGTTGAAAATCCAGCGGCCCGTTCTTGGTTTGAACGAGGACGTTGGCCTTGAACTTTCCGTCGAGCGGCTTGAACTCCTCATACGCCTGTTTGATGCGGTCCGTGGGCGTGGTTTCCGAGTACACGAAGGCACGCCACATCACGATGCCTTGGTGCGAGGCCAGCGCGTCTGCCAGCATGTTCGCGCCGTCGGCGTGGCTGCGGTTGTAGTCCTGAGGCCCTGGTTGGCCTTCCGAGTTTGCCTTGACCAAAAAACCGCCGAAGTCAGGGATGAGCTTGTAGATCTCATCGACCTTGCTGACCCACCACTGCTTGACGCTCGCGTTGGTGGGGTCGGCGGTGGTAAGGCCGCCGATTTCAATCGGCGCGCTGAACCGCGCGGTCAGGTAGACCTTGATTCCATACGGACGAAAGACGTCGGCGAGCGCTTTTACTTTGGCGAGGTAGTCAGGCTTCAGCACCTGAGCGTCCGCGTTCACGTTGGTGAGCACGCTGCCATTGATGCCGATCGAGGCATTGGCTCGCGCGTAGTCCTTGTAGCGAGCCGAGAGCGTGCCCGGCAGCGAGCCCCAGTTCCACAGCGACTTGCCGGCGTAGCCGCGTTCGACCGTGCGATCGAGGTTGTCCCAATGATTCAAAAGTCGGTTCTTGATCCTGGGCGACCCGCTCAACGAAAGCTTCGCGAGCGAGCCATGGCTGGCCAGATGCCGGAGCAGCGCAAAGCTCCCGTACAGCACACCGATCTCGGTGTTGCCCGCGACCGCGATCACGGTTTGTCCCTGCACTTCCGCGGTCTCGACCAAGTAACCTTCTGGCCCTAGCGCCGTCAGCCGAGCTGCGAGCGGCAAACTCTTGATCGGCTCCGAACTTGCGGTCCCCAGCACCACCGCGCCCGCGCCTTCGACGGCCGCGCTGGCCTTGACCGTGTTGCCGCTGAGTCCGCTCAAGCCCTGAATCAGCTCGGTCTTTGCCGCCTCGGTCGTCGCCGAGGTGCCGACACTGACCACGTGCGTGAAAGCAGCCTGGTACTCCGCGAGTCGACGTGGAATCGGCAGCTTTGGATACCTGAGCCAAAGCGCGGACCCATTCTCATTGGCGAGCGAGGTCGGCACCGGATAGGTCTCGTCGGTCCCAGGCATTCCACCCGTCGCGGTCGTGCCTGCGGTCGAGCCGCCGGAGCTTGCCTTTCCGGCGCTGCCGCTACTTGCACCGCCGCCGCCACTTCCGCCGGTCGTTGCAGTCGTGCCCCCGGACGGGGAGCCTGCGGTCGAGCCGCCGGTCGTGAGTGCGCCGCCGTTCGTCTGGCCACTGCTCGAGCCGCCAAGACTCGAGCCACCACCATTCGGCTGTCCGCCGCTCGCATTCCCGACGCCCGCACCGCCACCGGTCGTGGGAGGCGGGTTTCCCGAGCCCCCACCGGTCGTGCCGCCGGCGCCCGGCAAGCCGCCGCTCGTGGCTGGAAGGCCTGCCGTGCCGCCAGTCGCGGCGCCGGTGCCATCACCGCCGCTCGACGAGCACGCTCCGACAAGAAGCGCGCCTGCAAAAGCCAGTGCCAATGTGAGCGGGCCCTGGGCGACGCGCCGAGCGAACGCGTACTCGGAGCGCGCTTGGCGAGTGCGAACGGAAGTTTTCCAAGCGAGTGAAGAAGGTAGCGACATTTGACCCCTGACGGGATTCAAAGTGCGCACGCACACAAGATCTGCACTCAAAGTTTCGTAGTTCGAAAAATAAGTGATTCGAACCGTTCTGCGTCGCCGCCAGCTCTCCGAGGCTAGGGGATTTCGTCTGAGCCAATATCCCAGGCCGAACCGCTCGGTCGTGGGTCTCCGTCGATATCCGATCCAAGAAAATTCCGTTGTGCCCCGGCGAACGAAGTCGGGTCGATGCCTGCGTTCACGCACGGGCTCGACGCCAGCACATGCAGGCTGCCCTGCGGCGAATAGAGCGGGGGCGTCGAGATGTTGCCGCTCGCCATGCTGCACCCGTCCCAGGCGCAAGCGTTCACGTCAGCGATTGACGTGAGGTCGATCTCCGGCTCTCCCCAGGGGGGGCGCACGACAATCAGGTTGGGGTGGCCGATGATATCGTTGTTCCGTAGCTGCACGGCGGGCAACGCCAGGTCGCAGTCGAACGTGAGCGCGCTGTGACTGGCATCGAAAATATTGTTGATCAGGATGATCGTGCTCATGTCGTCGAGCCCAAAGTGAATCGCTTCGGTGCCGCGCAAGGAGTTGCCGATGAAGCGCGGGATTAAGTCGTCGTTCGGTTCATTGGTCTCGAGGTTCGCGATCGATATCGCGACGCCGCCTGCGGACACCGTGTTGCCGACGAAAGAGAGCGGTACCGGCGCCGTCACGCCGCCAGCGTCGGCCGCGATTCCGACGCTGTTTGCGGTGGCGAGGCTCACCACGTTGAGCGCGATCTCAGCGCCCGCTCCGTTCGCGATCCCAATCGTGCCGCGCCCGATGATCAAGTTGTGGGCAATCGTCGCGTTGTAGGTGGCAAATAGCGTCTGGTTCATGTCGGCGCCGCCGACCTCGATGCCAACCGAGCTATCGTTGGCGAGCGTCACGTCGTTCCAATCCACGGTCACGGGACCGTTTGCGTCGAGACCAACATCGATCGCCTTGGCGTAGGTCCCGCTGCCAATCACGTCATTGCCACACACCTGCAATTGAGTATGTTTGCCGAGCCCACCCTCCGCGGCGGAGTGGATGCCGGCGTGGCCGCCTCGAATGGTCGAGTTGAGAACTCTGACCCCCGGCAAGTTCAAATCGACCACGGCGCCAGGGCAGTTCGAGCAATCCAGAACGCTGGCGACCACGGTGCTTCCGAACGCGCTGTCCTGCGGCTCTAGGTGCGGAAAAGTGTTGGTCATATCGCGCACCAACGCGCCTGCGGACTGGCCGGTCACCGTGATGCCGTCGATGCCGCCCGAAGTCTCGGTATTCACGTCTCCGCCGATCATCAGGGGCGCGACCACTTCGATTCGTGAGGTTTGAGTGACGATGTTACGCGACCAGTCGCTCGGGTCGTATCCGCCATACACGAACACGCCGCTCAGGTCTGCTGCAGCGTAGGTGCCACGTGCCAGCGCGATCGCCTTGTGCGCAGAGCGGGCGAGCGTGACCGCTGACCCGAGCGTCGCTTTGGGACTTGCTCTCGTCCCCGCTTGAGAGTCGCTCCCGCCATCGGTCGGCGGCGCGACGAAGACCGCGTTGGCGTCGGTCAGCTTGTAGTCGCCGGTGACACTGTCGGAATCGACTCCATCGTCGGGTGAGTCGTAACCGGTGAGGCATTCCCCGACGAGTTGCGCGCGAGCAAACTCGGGCTCCGTCGGCGCCCCACCCGCGCCCCCGCCTCCACTGTTTCCGCCAGTTGCTCCACCGGTGCTGACGCCTCCGGTTGTTCCGCCAGTGCCAACGCCTCCGGTTGTTCCACCGGTGCTGACGCCTCCGGTCGTTCCACCGGTGCTGACGCCTCCAGTTGTTCCACCGGTGCTGACGCCTCCGGTCGTTCCGCCAGTGCTAACGCCTCCAGTTGTTCCACCGGTGCTGACGCCTCCAGTTGTTCCACCGGTGCTGACGCCTCCGGTCGTTCCGCCAGTGCTGACGCCTCCAGTTGTTCCACCGGTGCTGACGCCTCCAGTTGTTCCACCGGTGCTGACGCCTCCAGTTGTTCCGCCAGTGCCAACGCCTCCGGTTGTTCCCCCGGTGTCGTTCCCACCTGTGCCACTTTCGCCGCCAGAACTTTCGCCCCCTGGAGAGTCTCCTGAGGAGCCCCCATCCTCTCCGCGGCCACTTGAACCACCCGATGAATTTCCCCCGTGCGGGCCCGAGCCACCGCTCGCTGCGCCACCGCGCGCTCGGTTGCCACCCGGTCCTGCTCCCGACGCACCCCCGGTTCCCTGGTCGTCATCCCCGCCGCTCGAGCACGACGCCAACCCAGTAAGCACCCCAAGAAGTGCCGCACGCCAAACAATTCTCATGACAACCCTTTCGGAGATGACCGCCATGCCGAGGCGCCAGCGCTCCCAAACAACACCGTAGCCGACACCTTCCCAACCATCCCCATTGAGTGCTCGAAGCGGAGGTAACCCAATGAAGCGGCACCACGTCCATTTCCACTTTTCGGTAGAACCGGCGTCCTTCGCCAGCGAGTCTTCTTCCGGCCGGCCTACACACCGCGGCGTTTTTGTCAGTGCCGTTCGCCGCGGGGACCCCTCGCCCCGAGTCGAGCGTTCCGTCACGTGCGCGCTCACGGGATGCCGAACCCGTCGCGTCGTTCTTTCGATCTGCAGATTTTGTCGCCCTCGTGCCTTGGTGGCCGCCGCCTGTTACGAAGCCTCTCGAAGAAAGATCCGAGCTCGGTGACCACGTTTCAAAAGCAACCTCATGGCCTTCTCTCTACTCGGTGGAGTCTCGAGCCGCGTGAGGGTGGATCCGCGGGGGCCTGAGCGATGCGCTCGCTCGTCTGAGAGCGCTCGAGCTCGCGCTGCGAGTCGATCCGAAGAGCGCACTCGCGGCACCCTGACTTTCTCTCGCGGTGACGGCGACTGACCTGCCTCCGCGGATTCGACAACGTCACTTACAATCGACTAGCGACGAATGACGAGTCAGCTCGGTTATCGAGCAGAGCGCCGGCGCGAATCGTCAGTCGCTGCGTCGTGGCGTTCTTGCCGCGAAATGAGCTCCCGACGTGGCGGTCATCGCGCATCGTGTGTCGGGAACCTTTCAGAATGTGCCAAACATGGAGTTTTCCAGTTTCTTCGCCTGAGCTGGGTGCTTGACTTCCGCCCCGGACGGTGGCGAAAAAGATACATGAAGGTTCTCGGTTTCCGTTTCTGCACGGTCTCGCCCGAAGCCTCCAATCTGGCGTCCTTTTTGGACGCGCTCGGTTTCGAACGCCATCCGCTCGAAGGGGGTGACTCCGGCGATTCGTTTACGGGCGCCGTCTTTGCCGCCGGCGAAAGCTGGCTCGCGATGTGGCCGCCGAGCGAACACATGCGGCCGGGCATGATGCTGCAGGTCGTGGTGGACGACGCCGACGCGTTCGCTGCGCGCGCCCGCGAGCAAGGTCTGAATCCTGCTGGGCCTGCGGAGTCCCAGGGTAAGCGCATCTATTTCATCCAAGCCCCGACTGGGCTGCAGATCTCGATTCAATCTCGGCTCGCGGGTAACACTCAGAGTTTGCCGGTGCCGGGTCCGCCTCCGCCGCCCGCGCGCGGCAATGGTGTTTCGCAGTCGGGCATGCCGCCCGCGCCTCGAGCCAGCGCACCGCCTGCCGCGGCAGCCAAGCCCGCGACAGCGGCCAAGGACGCGCCGGCAGCGACCGCCGCCCCTCCTGGGGTGCAAGTAGTGGTTCTGCCGCCGGCAGCTCCTGGAAAGCACTTGCCTGCTCCGCCCGCAGCTGCCCGCGGTAAGGGGCAACCTGCGCCGCCCGCGGGCGCGCGTCCGCGAACTGCGCCAACTCCGCCCCCGCCGGGCGCGCGCGCGATGAGCATTCCAGTTCCTCCGGCAGGCGTCTTTCGGCGCGCGTCAGCAGCTGAAGGCCGCCGACCGAAGTCTTGAGAAACCGCGCTCAGTTGTCGCAGTACGCCGCAGCGCACGTCCCGCCGGCGCAAGTTCCACTGGCACACTCGGAATCACCCTCACAAGTTGCTCCAGCCGTCAGGAACGGCGCGCACGTGGCGCCAGTGTCCGAGCGCGCGCAGCGCAGATCCGGTTCGCAGTCGAGCAACGCGTTGATATCGATGGACACGCAGGCGCTCCCGCTCTTCCCGTCGCCCATTACTTGGCATTTGCCAGCAACGCAGGACAGTCTCGCGAACGGATCGCAGAAGGAGCCTGTAGCCGTGTCGCAAGTGTCGCCCGGCTGACGCCCCACCTGGAGCGGTTTGCAGCTGGTCCGGTCGAAACAAGAATCGCCGTCGACGCATAGGTCGTCGTCGTCGTCACAAGCGGCGCCGTCCGCGAGTCGCGCGCGGCAGGTGCCCATGCTGGCGCCGTTCAACGTGTCTCCGTCGCACCAAAGGCCGTCGGCGCAGGGCACGAAGCTGGTCGAATCATTCAAGATCAGCGTGCACGGCTGCCCTTCCTCGGCCGCTGCGGCGATCGCCACGGGCACGCAGTTCGAGCTACCCGTGGCGGAGTCAAAACGGCACTCCACGTGGCCTTTCGTGTCGTCGCAGTCTTGCCTCTGATCACAAGCTTCGCCTGCGGCCGCGCGGGCCTTGCACTGCCCGGGGCACTGCTGGTCGACGACGCAGCGCGCGTCACCGGCGCATTCTTCCTCGCGCTGACAGGCGCCGCCCGGTTCGACCGCGCCCTCGAAAACCGCGCGGCACGCAGGCCCGCTGAACGAAATGTTGGCGCGGCTCGCGATCGAGCAGCTGCGCGCTTCCGCAAGACAGGCCGGGACCTTGTCGGCCACGAAGCGAACCACTCCGCTTGCCAGCTTCTCGTTCAAGTCCAAAAAGCGAGGGTCACGCTTCTCGATCTCGGAAACCATGTCTGCGCAGCGCTGTTCCGTGCCGAGTGACGCCTTGCTGCCGATGTCGTCGTCGTTCGCCGAGGCACAGCGGAACAACTGCTGGCAGAAGGCCTGCCAGAGCGACCGGTGAAACTCGTCCACGCCCGGTACGCCGCTGGTCGGCCCCGCGCCACCACTGCCGCCCGTGCCACTCGCACCCCCGGTCGCGACGTCGTCGTGCGTCGTATCACCACAGCCCGGGGGCACGAGAACCAGCGCGAATCCAACAATAGCCACCCACCGCGAGTCCAACACCATGCTTGGAGTGTAGACCGAGTCCGGTCGACGGCTTATTGTTTTTGCCCGCGACCCGCCCGCTCACGGGCAGGGGTGCGCAGACGTGCAAACCGGCACGGTGACGCTGCAGCGGTTGTCGATGCAGGCGCTGCCGTAACCCGCGGGAATTTTCGGGACGCACGCCGGGCAAGGTGTGGGTCCGCCCGGGCAGAAGAAGGCGGTGAGATTGGCGTCGCGATTCACCGCGATGGGCTCCCCCCCGCACGCCTCGCAGCAGTTCGAGCCGAGACGCAGGATGCAATCGCCGTCGGTTTGGCAGCTGACCACGTCGGTCTCGCGAATGTCGACGACGGTGCACTTGTGTGCTTCGCAACCCGGCTTGAAGTACTGCTGGGTGGCTCTCTGACCGTCGGCCAGAGGAGGGCAGGCGCCGCAGGCTACGTCGCATTTGCGATCACCGAGGTGCTCGACGTTGATTGAAATGAGATCGGACGCGACGATCGGTTCGCACGCGCTGCAGCAACCCGCGCTGATCAGCGTGCAATCGAGCTCGCTGTTGCAGAAGTCGATGCTGGGCTTCGCGACGCCGCAGGCGCTTCTGCACGCCTCTAGGGTGTCAAAGCGATTTTCGTTTCCGCCACAACCGCCATAAATGAACGACTCGCACTGCCCAGTGTTCTTGTTGTACCAATACTTGGGAAAGTAGGCGTCACAGTTGCCTGCCGCCTGCGGCAAGTCGCAGACCTTCGAAATTGCCCCGCCGCTTCCGCCAGAGCCCTGTCCACCGGTCTCCGCTCGTCCGCCGCTCGAAGTTCTTCCGCCGGAGACCGCGGCCCCACCACTCGCCGAGTTGCCTCCGCTTGCCGGGCTACCCGAGCTACCCGGATGATCTTGGGTGGTCGAGCCGCCGCAAGCGGCGCCGCTCACCAGCGCGACGGTAATCAGAGCAAATGGGGCAAACAGCGAGCGCGCGAACATGCCATGGGAGACGCAATTGGCATGCCACACGAGACGCCTAAGAAATCCGATGAATTCGCGGTTGCTGTGCCAGTCTTGTGCCAGCCCGATGCGATCGCTGTCAGGGGCGGGCGCCGGCTCTCGGGAGGACGACCCTTGGGTCGAGCAGCGCACTGACCGGCAAGGACGCTCGAGCGTTGATTTCAGAAAGCGCCGTCGCAGTCGCCATTGATTGGCGAACCGTTTCTCTTACCCGTGCGCAGCGGCGGCTTGGCCGTTGCCAGCTCGAGATGCACTCGCGCTCCGGAGAGTTTTTACGATGCGACGAACACACACCATTTTTGCTACGGGGGCGCTTCTCTCTCTGCCCTTGTTCAGCGCTTGCGGTGGAGACGCCGAAACTGGGTTCGACGACGCTACGGGTGGCGTTGGTGTCGGGCAAGGCGGCTATTCGAGCGCGGCCCGCGGTGGATTCATCGCGACGGGTGGCTTCAGCAATCCGAGCACTGGTGGCTTCACCAGTCCGAGCACCGGCGGTATCTCGTCCGGAGGTGCGGGCGGCTCTGTTGCTGGATCTGGCCCCAAGGCAGGCGGTGCCGGCGGAACGGGAGCTGCGGCGGGTGCCGCGGGCGCTTCTGGAATGAAAGGCAATGCTGGAGGCGTGGGCGGAGCGGGGGGCGTAGGCGGTGGAAAAACGAACGGTGGCAAGGAAGGTAAGGACGGCAAGGACACGGGCGCGGGTCAGGCAGGCGCAGCAGGTAAGAACAGTGCAGGCGGGCAGGGCGGTGCGGGTGGCCTGGGCGGCGCAGCGGGCAAGACCGGTGCAGCGGGCAAGAACGGTGCAGCCGGAAACGGCGGGGCAAACGCCGGAACTGCGGGTGTCGGTGGGTCCGCCGTTTGCCCGACCGAAGCACCCGAGACCAAGTCGAGCTGCGGCGCGCCGCTCGATTGCAACTACCCCGGGCTCGCGTGCAAGTGCGCCGGGCCGAACGACAAGGCTCAGTGGGACTGCAAGGCCGTGACCCTGTGCCCGGCGCAGCCGCCGGCAGCAGACAGTGCGTGTGAAGCGACCATGCCCCCACTCGATTGCGCGTATCCGATGAACCAGCGCTGCGCGTGCAAGGCGGGCAAGTGGGACTGCGGCGTGGCCGACGCGTGTCCGCCCATGCCCCCGCAGGAAGACGCGCC
>DASZQI010000030.1:0-4714 GCA_035549735.1 Polyangiaceae bacterium
GGTGGCTGCTTTCTCTATTAGCGGCAAGCAGCGCACGAAGGCCTCGCTACGCGCCGCTTTGTCGTGCAGGGCCAGGCTGGCAAGCAGCGCGAAGGCTGCGCGCTTCACGAACTCTTCCCGGCGCTCGGCCCACGCTTCGACCTTCTCGAAGGCATGCGGAGTGTGGTCGAACAAATGAAAGCAGGCCGTGTCGCAGATCGCCCAGTTGTCGAAGTCCTTGCACCAACGCTCCATCTGCGCCGGGCTCACCTGCGCGGGATCTTCCACGAAACAAGCAAGCATCCTTGCTTCGTACCAACCGGTCGCCCAAAGCGCTGCCGCGAGGTCGTGGCTGCGACCGATGCGCTTCGCGAGTTCGCGAATTTTTGCCACCGACACTCCGAACGCCTTGGACGTGTGAATGCCGTAGCGCGGACCCATCTCGCGCAAAATGCGCGCATCGGACTGCGCCTCGAGCGCGGCCAGCGCGCTCTTTACCTCAGCGGCCAGTTCGCGTGCGCCGAGCCGCTTCGTGACCCGGACGGTTGCCTCGCCGGCCAGGACGCGCGCCGAGGAGCGCCTGGGGGACGCTTTGGTCGTGACACGCGGCTTTTCGAGCGCTTTGACCTTTCTCGCGGGGGCAGCGCTCGGCTTCGGGGAACGCTTACTGCTCGAGGTTTGTCTGGCGGAGCGCTGTTTCGCCGCGAGAGTCATGGACAATGCACGCTAGGCGCTGAGGTGGAGCACCGTCAAGCGGCACGCCTCACCCGAGGATGCGCCGAGCAAGCCCGACGCCGCGCTCAGGTTGGGCTCTGCCGCTCGCGCGAAAGAACCCGCCCGCATCTGCGGCCGCCTTGAGCGCGCTCAGCCACGCGCGCTGCGGCCCTCGTCGCAGCGCGTTCACATCGCCTACAAGAAGGGGAAACGCACCATCACCTGCCGGAGTGGTGATCACTCTCTCTTGAACCGAACGCGGACCGGCGGTGAGATGGCCGTGATGGCTCGCCGCTCATCGTCGGTCGCCGGGGGAAAATCGCGGTTCGCGCGCACAGGCTCGGGCAACCGCGCATGCTGATGAAAAGCAAGTGAATATCACCCTCATAAAAGGCGTTCGAGGTGCGGCTGTATCGCTGGGCGGTGGCGCGTGCTTGTACAAATCGGCGTACATCGGCGAAATATCGCCGACTTCCGGGTACGGTAGCGACCCGCCATGCATCAAACCAAGTCGCCGGCTGCGCACTTCCAGCTCGCCACCCAGGGGTTTTGGGCCCGCTACACGAGCTTGGTGCGAGACACGGTCATCCCCTATCAGTGGGCCGCGCTGAACGATCGCATACCGGACGCCGCGCCGAGCCACGCCATCCGCAACTTCCGCATCGCGGCGGGCTTGGAGAGCGGCGAATTCGTGGGCATGGTCTTCCAGGATAGCGACGTGGGCAAATGGATCGAGGCCGTCGCTTATTCGCTCGAAACCCACCCGAACCCCGCGCTCGAAACGCTGGTCGACGAAACGGTGGAGCTCTTGGAGAAGGCCCAGGCGCCTGACGGCTACCTCAACACGTACTTCACGATCAAAGAACCCGGACGACGCTGGTCGAACCTTTGGGAATGCCATGAGCTCTATTGCGCCGGGCACCTGTTGGAAGGCGCGCTCGCGTACTACCAGGCCACCGGAAAGCGACGCTTTCTGGACGTGATGAATCGCTATGTCGATTTGATTGACCAAACCTTCGGCCCAGGGCCGGGTCAAATCCGCGGCTATGACGGTCACGAAGAGATCGAGATTGCGCTATTACGCTCGTTCGACGTGACCGCGAATCCGCGCCACTTGGCGCTGGCCCGGTTTTTTCTGGAAGAGCGCGGCCGTGAGCCGTACTTCTTTCATGCGCAGTGGGAGGCGCTCGGGCAGCGCAGCCACTGGAGCGGAGCCCGCGTTTCCAAGCCAGAAATGGCGTATTTTCAGTGCCACCTGCCACCGCGAAAGCAAACCGAAGCGGTCGGTCACGCGGTGCGCGCGGTGTACCTGTACGCCGCCATGGCCGACCTGGCGCGTCGGAGCGACGACGCCGAGCTGCGTGCGGCCTGCGAGGCGCTCTTTCACAACGTGGTCCGTCGCCAAATGTACGTGACCGGTGGCATCGGCTCTACTCACCTCGGCGAGGCCTTCACCTTCGATCGCGATTTGCCCAACGAGACCGCGTACGCGGAGACCTGCGCCTCGATCGGCTTGATCTTCTTTGCTCAACGCATGCTCGAGCTCTCCGCGCGAGCGGAGTTTGCGGACGTGATCGAGCTCGAGCTCTTCAACACCGTGCTCGCAGGCATGTCCCTCGACGGGCAGCGTTTCTTTTACGTCAATCCGCTCGAAGTTTGGCCGCACGCCTCGGCGCACAACCCCGACCGACAGCACGTAAAAGCCGAACGAAAAGCCTGGTTTGGCTGCGCTTGCTGTCCTCCCAACCTGGCCCGCTTACTGCTCTCGCTCGGTAAATACGTGTGCCAGGTCGACGGCTCCACGCTCTTCCTCCATCAATACATTTCGGGCTCGGTAAAGCTGCCTGGGCCGAGCGACGCCGCCGAGCTTCGAATCGACACCGCCTATCCGAACCAGGGCAGCATCGCGCTCTCGCTGCGAGGCGAAGTGTCGCCCGAATTTTGCTTGGCGCTGCGGATTCCCGGCTGGTGTCGTGCCTTCACGCTGTTGAGCCAAGGTCAGCGCATCGAATTGCTACCGGACCCCGACGGTTACGTGCGCCTGCGTGGCCCTTGGCAGCGCGACCATGAACTTTCGCTCGAGCTCGAGCTCGAAGTACAGGCGCTCGAAGCTCACCCGCAGATCCGCGCCAACGCCGGCAAGGTTTGCCTGCGGCGCGGCCCGCTCGTGTACTGCTTCGAATCGCTGGACAACGGGGACAACCTCTCCTCGCTCTCACTCGACGTCAACGCAGGCTTCGAGACGTCCGCGCTACCTGAGCTGCTTCCGGACAGCGTCCAGATCTTGGTCAAGGGCCGACGACGTCGAGAGCAGGATTGGGACGACCAACCCTATCGGATCGCCGACGGAGCTCCGCGCGGAAGCGAGTCTATCGAATTGCGAGCGGTCCCCTACCACCTGTGGGGCAACCGCGGCGTGGGCGAGATGGCGGTCTGGTTGCGGCGGCACGGCGGGAGCTAGGGGCGTCTCTCGCCGTGCCCGCAGCAATCGCAAACGAAGGCGCTTACCAACGTGCCAGCTGAGTGATTTGCACCAGGTTGCCGCAGGTGTCCGCCAACTTGGCGATGGTCGAACCGGTTACTTCGGTTGGCGGCAGAACGAACTCGCCGCCCCGCGCTCGGATCCGCTCGTGATCGGCCCGGATGTCATCGGTGAAGAGCATGATCGCCGGCTGGCCCTGCTTGAACTTGGCCTGCTGATAGGCCTTCGCCGCCGGGTCATCGTTGAGCGCCAGCTGCAGCTCAGTACCGTCCGGGTCCTCCGGCGAGCTCACGGTGAGCCAGCGAAACGGGCCCTGGGTGAAATCGGCCTTCTTCAAAAAGCCCAGCACTTCCGTGTAAAAGCGCAGCGCTCTTTCCTGATCGTCGACGTACACGCTGGTTAGCTTGATCTTCATGGGTCCTCGTCCGTTGTCGTGTTCGCGGTGAGTGCCGCGTCATCCCCCTGACGAACCGCCATCGAAGAATGTGACCGCCCAGACTCGATTGGAACCCGAATATTCCGCGACCGAGGCCAACCGGCCGGACCCACCCTCACACGGCGAATGGTATCCAATCGACCCATGGCGAATAACGCAGCAGCCAAGGCAAGCCCCAAAACGAGGACCAAGACCAAGAGCCGGGCCACGGCCAGGAGCAAGGCCACGGCCAGGAGCAAGGCCATGGCCAAACCAGGCGCACGCCCGTCCAAGGCCGAGCTGCTCACCGGCGGCAATCCGCAGATCGCGAAAGCCGATGGCGACGCGCCCGTGCAGGCGTACCTCAACGCGATGCCGGGCTGGAAGCGCGACGTCGGACGAAAGCTTGATGCGCTCATCGCGCGCAAGGTGCGGAACGTGCGCAAAGCGGTGAAATGGAACTCACCCTTCTACGGCATCGAAGGCAAAGGCTGGTTCGTCAGCTTTCACGTCTTCACCCGCTACGTCAAAGTGACCTTCTTCCGAGGCACATCGCTGCGTCCCACTCCGCCTGGAGGCACGAGCAAGGAGGCGCGCTGGATCGATATCCACGAGGGCGACGAGCTCGATGAAGCGCAGCTAGCGACCTGGTTGAAGCAGGCCGCCACGCTGCCTGGCTGGAGCCCCTAAGGCATTTGCCTACTCTGGAACGCGAGCGCGTTCACAGAGCGGGGACGCGCGCGCCCTCGCGGCTCCCTTTGCGGAGCGTACCGACGGTCAACAACACCACGATTAGCGCTGAAATCACGGTGGGGCCCGCAAAGAAGTAGCGAAAGGCAACCACTCCGTTGCACAGCATCGCAACGATCAGGGCATACGAAAGCGGCCGAACTTGGGGCCAAGCCTCCGGGGTCACGCGATCCAGCGTTAGAGCAGCGGCCGCAACTAGCAGTAAGAATACCGACACGGTGAGGCCGAAGCCAAACCAAAACCCGTACCAAGTGCAGTCCGCGCCATTGAAGACGAAATGGGTCGACTTCATTGCGGCGAAGACAGCGTCCGAGGCCGGACCGAGGCTGCGCTGCGAAAGCATGCCGCCCGCGGTGTGACCCGCGCAGAACAGC
>DASZQI010000031.1:0-145458 GCA_035549735.1 Polyangiaceae bacterium
GTTCAAGGGCTACATCTTCGATTGCGACGGGACGCTCGCGGACTCGATGCCGCTTCACTTCAAGGCGTGGCGCACGGCGTTCGCGCAGTTCGCGGCGCCGTTTTCCTTCGATTGGCAGCTGTTCATGAGCCGCGCGGGAAAAACGCTGGAGGTGACGGTGGCCGAGCTGAATCAGCAGTTCTCGACCGCGCTCGACCCGGACCGGGTTTCGGCCGCGCAGCGCGCGAGCTACGCGGCGCTGTTGCCGGAGGTCGGGCCGATCGTGCCGGTGGTCGAGCTACTCCGCGGCGTCGCCTCGAAGTTTCCGGTGGCGGTCGCGTCCGGCGGTGATCTGCCCACCGTGCGCACTACCCTGGACGTGCTGGGCGTGCTCGATTTGTTTCCGGTGATCGTGACCGCGGCCGACGTCGCTCGGGGCAAGCCAGCGCCGGACATGTTCTTGCTTGCCGCGGAGCGCATCGGCGTCGAACCTCGAGATTGTGTGGTGTTCGAGGACAGCCTGCTCGGGATTCAAGCCGCAGAAGCCGCGGGAATGGCGGCGGTGTTGGTGCGCCGTTTACTCGACGATCCGACCTGACGAGAGCTCGCTCAGGGTTCGCCGAGGCGTAAGCCCAGAATCGAAAGATCGCGCTCGATTCCGTCGAGCAACGCGACGCGCGGTAGCTTGCCCCAGTGCGAAAAGCCGAAGCGTTCGCACAGCGCGATGCTCGGGAGATTGTGGGAGAAGACGAACGCCAGCAGCGTCTTGTGTCCGAGCAGCAGCGCCTCGGCGAGCGCATGACGAAGCAGCGCGCTGGCGAGCCCTTTGCGCTGCGCGGCAGGTGCGACGTAAAAGCCGATCTCGGCGGTCGTCGAGTACGCTGGTCGACCATAGAACTTGCCGAGGCTGAGCCAAGCCAAAGCTTCTCCGCCGTCTTCGAACACCCAGACCGGATGGCGTGACTCGCGCTCTGCGAGCCAGGCGACTCGTGATTCCACGCTGACGGGTTCGGTGTCCGCGGTGGCGAGTCGCGCTGGGATCGACGCGTTGTAGATGGCGACGATCGCCGGCAGGTCCGAGGGTCGAGCGAGCCGAATCATGAGTCGATAGGGGTGCGACACCCACATTCGAGAGCGGGCGATAGTCTTGACACCGATCCGTCCTTTCGCGTCAATCGACTGACGCTGCGCTCTCGGTTTTACCCCGAAAACATACGAAAAATGGCGCCTTTTAATGGGCCATCGGTGGCACATTTCTCGCAGCCGCTTGCGGCGTGACCCCTGCGAAACCATCGGACGGCACGACGGTTGCGACCGAGTTTGCGGTCCCGCTCGCGCTGATCGGCATCGTGCTGATGATGGTGCTCCCGCTGCCGGGGTACCTGATCGACGTGATGCTGGCGCTCAGCCTGGCCGCGTCGATTGGCGTGTTCTTGATCGGGCTGTTCATGGAGAGCGCGCTCGAGTTCAGCGCATTCCCCGCGGTCATCTTGGTCGCCACGTTGCTGCGCCTGAGCCTGAACGTCGCGACGACGCGCATGATTTTGCTCAAGGGCCACGAAGGGCACGGCGCGGCGGGCCGGGTGGTCGAAGCCTTTGGGCGCTTCGTGGTCGGCGGCAACGTGGTCGTGGGCCTGGTGGTGTTCTTGATCCTGGTGGTGATCAACTTCGTAGTGATCACCAAGGGTGCCGGGCGCGTGGCCGAGGTTGCCGCGCGGTTTGCTTTGGACGGCATGCCGGGCAAGCAGATGGCGATCGACCAGGACTTGAACGCGGGCGTCATTTCTCCCGATATTGCCCGGGATCGCCGGCGTTCGCTGGAGCGAGAAGCGGACTTTTTCGGCGCCATGGACGGCGCTAGCAAGTTCGTGAAGGGCGATGCGATCGCCGGCCTGCTGATTACCGCCATCAACCTGATAGGCGGGCTCATGATCGGACTCGCCAACGGCATGACGCTGGCGAGCGCCGCCGAGACGTTCTCGATTCTGTCGGTTGGCGACGCGCTGGTCTCGCAAGTTCCGGCGCTGATGATTTCTACCGCCGCTGGCGTGGTGGTGACCCGCTCGGCAACCGGTGACCAGCTCGGGCGCGCCCTGCGCGTGCAGATGTTGGGCAGTCGGCGGGCTGTCGCGGGCACTGCCGGGGTGTTGACGCTATTCGCGCTGCTGCCGGGCATGCCGGCGCTGCCGTTCGTCGGTCTGGCCGCGCTCTTGGTGATGGTCGCGCGGGTCAAGCCGAAGATGGTCGCGGAGCCTGTGGCCGAGCCTTCGGCAGCCGACAAACCCGCGGTAAAACCCGGCTCTGCCGAAGATATCGACGCCACGCTGCCCCTCGACATCATGGCGCTCGAGGTGGGCTACGAGCTGGTGCACGCGGTCGACCCGCAGATGGGCGGCAACCTGGTCGACCGTATCTCGGCGCTGCGCAAGCAAACCGCGCTCGAGCTCGGAATCGTGATTCCGCCCGTGCATATCCGCGACAATCTTCAACTTCCGCCCGGCGCCTATCGCTTCATGCTGCTCGGCACCGAGGTCGCGCGTGGCAGCACCCGCGCCGGGCGTCTGCTCGCCATGGATCCGTCAGGGCAAGCACCGCCCATTGACGGTGAGGTCACCAAAGATCCGGCGTTCGGCACACCGGCGCGCTGGGTGTTGGCGCGCGATCGCGAGTATGCCGAGGCGCTCGGCTATACGGTCGTGGACCACACGACGGTCATCGCCACGCATTTGTCGGAAATGGTGCGGACGAACGCGCACAACATCGTGGGCCGCGCCGAGCTTTCGCACCTGTTCGAGGTGTTCTCGCGTACCACACCCAAGCTGGTCGAGGACTTGGTCCCGAATTTGCTCTCTCTCGGAGAAGTGCTGCGCGTCATCCGCAATCTGCTCCGTGAAAGCGTCTCGATTCGAGACCTGCGCACGATTCTGGAGGGGCTGATGGAGCTCGCGCCCACGACCCGTGACACCGAGCAGCTCACCGAGATGATGCGCCAGCGTCTGTCGCGCCAGATCACATCGACGTTCACCGGCTCCGACGGCACGGTAGCGGCCCTGGTCCTAGACGGCCCGGTGGAAGAGATGTTCCGGCGCTCGCTGCGCGAGATCTCGGCTGGCACGGGCGGCGCGCTCGATCCCGAGCAAGCGCGGCTCTTGGGCGTCTCGCTCGAGGCCGCCGTGAAGCGCATGATGCAAGGTGGGCGCTCCCCCTGTGTGGTGGTGAGCCCCGATATTAGACGTTATCTCCGGGCCTTCGCCGAGCGACGGTGTCCCGAACTCGCGGTACTCAGTTTCCGCGAGCTCGAGCCCGAAGTGAGCATCCGACCGTTCGAAACGATCGGATTCGGAAAGGCCGCGGCATGAACCGGTTTTATTTCTCTCTCGTCCAGGTCTTGGAGGTTTGATCGTGCAGTACCAGTCGTTTCGTGGAGCTGATCTCAGGGAGGCGCTCGGGCAAGTCAAGGCGACGCTCGGTCCGAATGCGCTGATCGAGACCACTCGGCAGATCAGCAATGGTCATGCTGGCGGGCTCGGTCGCTCCTACGTGGAGGTCACCGCCGCCGCGCCGGCAGGGCTGGACTGGCCTTTCGCGTCGAAGAGCGGACGGCCCGCCGAAGCGCGCGGGGCCAGCTCGGGGCGAAACGGCAGTAAGCACAACGGCGGAGCGTTCTCATTGCTCGGAAGGCCGGCCCCGGAGGTGGAGCGCGAGCTCAACACCTTGCGCGCGATGGTCGAAGAGCTGAACGCGAACCTACCGCCGCGTGAGCGCGCCATGGCCATGCTGCACTCGGTCGGAATCGAGGGCGCCTTGGCGCGCGAGATCACCGCTGGCGCGGCGCGCCCGGCCAAGAAGGGCCGTGAAGCGCTGCGCGCCTGGCTGTGGGAGCGCGTTCGCGACCGGATTTCGGTGCGCGAAGGGCTGATTGCGCAGCCGGGGCCACGGATCGTAGCGTGCGTGGGCCCTACCGGCGTCGGCAAGACTACCACCCTGGCCAAGCTCGCCGCGCGCGCCAAGCTCGACCTCGGTCGCAGCGTGGGCGTGGTCAGCCTCGACACCTTCCGCGTCGGCGCGGTCGAGCAGTGGCAGCGCTATGCGTCGCTGATGGGCATCCCGCTGCACGTCGCGCACGAAGCGGCCGGTTTTCAGCGTGCGCTGCGTGAAATTCGGGCCGAGCTAATCTTGGTCGATACGGCCGGGCGCTCCGCGAGCAGCGTGGGCTCGGTGCTCGCCGATTCGCTGCGCGGCATCGTGAGCCACCAGGTGCACGTGATGCTGGTGGTGCCGGCCTGGATGCGCGCGAGCGACGCGGAGCGCGTGGCTGGCGCTTACTCGGATCCGGTGCCGACCGACGTGGTGATCACCAAGCTCGACGAAACCGAACAGGTCGGCGGCGCGATGCACGCGGCCATGTCCCGCAACTTGCCGCTGTCTTACCTGTGTAACGGCCCGCGCGTGCCCGAGGACATTCAGGACGCCTCGCTCGACGCCGCGCTTTCGGCTCTCTTTCCCTCCGACACTTGATGAGCCTGGAGATCGTCACGTTGTCCGAAACGCCCGCCACCCGCCCGGTCCGCGATCGTGTCGAGGACCAGAAGCTGTACGAGCGCTTCATGCCGCTCGTACGGCGGATCGCGATGCGGACGATTCGGTCGCTGCCTTCGAGCATCACGTTCGACGATATTCTGTCGGCGGGCTGGGTCGGAATGGCGGAAGCCCTGCAGCGCCGCTCCGACGGCATGCAGGACGAACACTTCGAGGCCTACGCCTCGTATCGTGTGCGCGGCGCGATCCTCGACTACTTGCGGGTGCTCGACCCGCTCTCGCGCAAGCTGCGCGGTGCGTCACGCCGCATCACGACCGCGGCCTCCGAGTTGACGCAGAAGCTCGGTCGCATGCCGAGCGAGGAAGAGCTGGCAGGGGAGCTCGGGCTGACTCTTTCCGCGTATCAAGAGCTGCTCGGCGAGATCTCCGACGCTGGTTTCGCGCGTTTGGAGCTGGGCGTCGGCGGCGAACCGATGGCGCTCGACCCCTCGCCGGAAGCCACCACCGCTCGCGCCGAGCTCCAGACCACGGTCGCCAACGCCATCGAAGAGCTCCCGGAGCGCCTGCAGCTGGTGCTCAGCCTCCACTACCAAGAAGAGTGCAGCCTGCGAGAAATCGGGGAAGTGCTGGGCGTGACCGAGTCGCGCGTCTGCCAGCTGCACTCTGAAGCCGTGCACTTGCTCCGCGCTCGCATCGAAGGCGGCGCCAGGCGGAGACGATAGGCGTGCGAACTTTTTCCTCAAGTGAGGTCCATATCGGTCGTTCACCGGCAACGGACACTCCTGCGCTCGCCTACATCGACGCCAAACCTCCTTTCGACCTGGCATGGAGTCTGCACCACCAGCCGGTCAATCACTCAAGCACCCCATTCGGGGTGAAAGGTCCGGGAGAACAGTCATGAACATTTCGAGTCAGCGCTTCGGCGCTTTGGAAATCGGGGAAGAGCAAGTGCTCCAATTCCCCGAGGGTCTGATCGGGTTTCCGAACGAACGCGAGTTCGTGCTGATCCCGCACAATTCCACGGGTTTCTTGGCTTGGTTGCAGTCGACTCGCTCCCCCGCGATCGCGCTGCCCGTGGTGTCCGCGCACGCGTTCGGGAGCAAGTATCCCGACGTGTCGATCGAGGGCGCGACCAGCGCGCTCGGGCTCGGCAACGAGAGCGACGACGTCGCTTTGATGGTCGTGCTGTCGGCGCCGCAAGGCCAGCCCGCCACCGTCAACCTATTGGCGCCGATTCTCGTCAACGTGACGACACGCCGCGGCGCTCAAATCATCTTGGACGGCTCGCGCTTCTCCACCCGTGAGCTTTTCATCCGCGAGCAAGAGCCCGAGGCTCCGAAGGCTCAAGCCGCAGCGGAGTGAGGCGCACCAGCGAGGCAGCTGTGGGTAACCAGACTCAATCTCCGACATTTGCGCTCGACGAAGAGCTCTGGTTCGGCGACGACGACGAGATCCAAGCGGAAAGTCGCGCGGCCGCCAGCTTGGCCGCCGTGGGCGCCCGTATCGTCGGAGCGAAGCCGTTTCCCATCGCGGCTCGTCGCCTGGACGAGCTGACTCGCAACCCCACCACCCGCATCGAACAAGTAGTGGCCGTGTTGGAGAGCGACCCGGCGCTCTCCGTGCGACTGCTCCGGTTGGTGAACTCCGCGGGTTACGGCCTCAAAGTTCGCTGTTCTTCGGTGCGCCACGCGGCCGTTTTGGTCGGCACGCGCCGGCTCAATCAGGTCGCGACGACCGCCGCGATTCTGGACCTATTCGATGGCTCCAGCAGCCTCGGCATGGAGCTGCTCGAACATGCGACCGTGGTCGGTTCGCTGTGCCGCTATTTGGCGGTGCACCTGGGCCTGCCCCACGACGAGCTGTTCACCTGCGGCTTCTTGCACGACATCGGCAAGCTCATGCTGCTCGACTCGGAGCGCGAGCGCTATGCAGAGCTGCTCACCGAGTATGGGCAAGCGCCCGATCAGATACACATCGCCGAACGCAAGCTGTTCGGCTTCGATCACGCCGTGCTCGGCGCGCACGTGCTCAAAGCGTGGAATATCCCCGAGCCCGTGCCACGGGTGATCGCCTGGCACCACTCGCCGGCGCGCGCGCTGCAGGACACCGTGCTCGCGGGCATGGTCGAAACCCTGCGCCTCGCCGACACGCTCGCGTATTTGCTGCCCATGGCCGACGCACGCCTGGCGATCGATTTGGTCGCTGCGGGCGACGCCGCGCAGTACTTGGAAATCTCCGACGTCCAGCTGGCCGCGATGTGGGACGACCTGCGGGGCTTGCGTGAGCGCAGCCGTGCGCGTTCGCACGGTGAGCCCGAGCTCGACGTCATGGTGCCGAAGGCGGAGCTCGGCTCGCTCTCTCCTCAGGCTTCGCGAGCGCCCGTGAACTCCAGCGGCCCGCGCTCGACGATCAGCAAGGGCGCGCGGCCCCTGCACGAAGTACCCACGCACTTTCCCTGTTCTGTGTGCGCCAAGCCGAGCTACGGCAATGTGTGCAGCGCATGCGGCGGCCAGGTTTGTCCGGAGCATCAAATCGGTGCGGACGAGTGGTGCACGACCTGCGTGCGCGAATATGCGCGCTTCAAAAAATCCTCGCGGCTCTCTTCGCTGTCGCGGATCGGCGTCGGGCTGTTGGTCGGCGTCACGCTTTCGGTAGCGGTGGTCAGCGCTGCCCGTGCGCCGGGCGTCAGCGCAGAAAGCGTCGTGCTTGCGCCGCTCATGGTGCTGGCGTTGTGGGCGGTCGTGCTGCCCGTCGCGCACCGCCTGTGGCGAAAGCTCGCCTTCCTCGAGAGCCGACGCCAGCGCTCGAACATCGACGCGCTCCCCATCGCGCGCCCGCAAAACATTCCGATTCAATCGGTGACTCCGCCGGAAGCGCTGCCTACGATCGGCCCGCCCGAAGCTTCACTCGCGCCGCTTTTGTTCAACTCCGACGATCGCTCCGAGCCCGGGTCCGAGCCGGTGCTCAGCGTCGCGCCGCTGTCGATGGCGCCGCTGTCCATGGCGCCGCTGTCGATGGCGCCCGCCTCGCTCGCGCCTCGCTCCCAGATGCCTGCGTCGGTGGCGCCCATCTCGCCCCGGATGCAGGACGCAAGCCCGAACAGTTTGCCCGCTCCGGGTTCCGCCGGCAGCATTCCAGCTTCGATGCGACCGGTTTGGGAAGACGCGCCGTCGTTGATTCCCTCGCTGGCGGCTCCGGTCATCCAGCAGAACACCGCGCGAACGTACGAATCCTGCTCCGTCCCCGCTCCGGCTCCGGCCTCGTTGACTCCATCGACCTCGCGCAGCGCGATGCCGAAGGTGGCCGTCCCGAGCGAGAGTCAGGAGACGTCGGCCGAGCAGGCCGAGGCCGCGCCCGCGTCCGTGACCCGCATCTCGACCCGCGCACCGAAGCCAGCCGAATCGCCGCTCGAGGAAGCGCCGCTCGGCAAGCGCTCGAGTGAGCTGCCCAGGCCAGAGGTTTTGTCGGGCGCCGGAGCGAGTGCTGACCTCGAAAGCGAGCCGCGCGCCGAGGTCACTGCCGAACCCATTTCACCGGAGCTTTCAGGCAAAGTCATCGACACCGCGCCTGCAATTGGCACGGCACCCACGCTACTCGCGGCGCCTCGAGTTCAAACCAGCGTGATGCCGACCGAGGCGGAAGCCACGCTGCGCGCTGAGCTCGACGCGCCGTCGCTGCGCCCGGAGCCGTCGCTCAAACCAGCGCCGTCGGAGCTTCCGGAAGCATCGCCAGCGCCGCCCTCGCTGCGCTCGGAGCTGGTCGTGCGCGGGGAGGCTCAAGCTGCCGCGGACGCGCCGGTCGAGGAGTCGTCGGCGCTGCCCGACGCCGAGGGCGTTCGCGTGTCGTCGCAGCCGTCCGGAGCGCACCCGGTGCTTCGCTTTCCGGTCGAGCGCCAGGTAAATAGCCCGCTTTCTCGCGCACGCGCGATCGCGTGCGGGAAGACCGTGATGTTCGCCTGCACCTTCGGTGGGCAGGCGCAGCAAAACTCGATCGCACCGGTCGCCCCCGGTTCACGCGAATCGGCGTAGGGCTGTCGCCCACACGGACGCACAGATTGCGTCGAGCCAGGAGGGAGCTTGAACCATGATTTCGCTGAGAATTTGCGCGCGGGCTCCACGAACTCGCACGCTCGATGTTAGTCTGCGCACGATGTCAAAGCTGCGTTCGAGCCTGGTGCTACTCTCTCTCTCGGCCTGCGTTGCCTGTGCTGGAGACAAGGTTCCGAGCAAGGGCGGATCGGGAAGCGCCGGTGAAAGCGACGCGACCGGTGGGAGCGAGGCCAGCACCGGCGGCACGGGTGGCACCAGTGATACGAGCGGTGGCATCAGCAGCAGCGGGGGCAGCGAGGAAACCGGCGGCTCTACGGCGGGTGGGACCGAAAACACGGGTGGCAAAGCTGCGACTGGAGGCAAGGGCGGTGCGGTCGCAACCGGCGGCGCCAGCGGTGGAAGCGCGAAGGGCGGCGCAACCGCGACCGGTGGCAGCTCCGGAGCGGCTTCCACCGGAGGAAAGGCCGCGACCACCGGCGGCACCGCAGGCAAAGGCGGCTCTACCGGCAACTCTGGCGCGCCGAGCGGGACGTGCGCGGCCGCGCAGATGGGCGGAGTGAGCCTGGCGGATGGCACCGCGCTCACGGCGCCGGTGAAGCCGAACCCCAACGTGGCGCTCGGCAAGCCAGCGACCAGTTCGGATGGTGACGATACTTCGTTCCTGTTCGACGATCCGACCGACGGTAACTTCTGGAATGCCTCGTCGGGCGACTGGGTCAAGGTAGATGTGGGCACAGGCCACGACCGCTTGTTGCTGATCTGGCTCGCCACTGGCTATCCCGAGTACACGGCGCCGAGCACCAGCCAGAACTTCGGCGTCCCGACCGCGTACGACATCGACGTGTCTGCGGATGGCACGACTTGGACCAACGCGGTGCGCGTCACCGCGAGCACCACGGGCAGTACGCCGCGCACGCGCGAGCATAGCTTCGCGTTCACGGGCATGCGCTGGGTCCGCTACAAAGTGACGGGTATCGCCCCGGGCAGCGGCAACGCCAAGATCAGCAGCATGCAGATCTTCGACGCTTCGCAGGGCACCGAAGACACGTGGTTGTTCGCCGGTTCCGGTCCTTCGCGCGGCGTGTATGCGCTGCCCTCGCTGCCGTCGCTCGGCAGCATCGTGCACGGTTGCTATCCGAAGTACTACCCGGCGACCATCAGCATCGCGGACTTGTCCGGGAAGGTCAGCTACCTGAGCGAGAAGTCGCCATTCGATGCACAAAAGACGGTGCTCGACTCCTGGATAGCGCTGAACCCGGATATGAAGTTCTGGGTTTTGATCTACGGGCTCGAGGACGTGAAGGGAGTGGCCAAGCCCCCGGCCACCTTCGCGACCAGCCTGCAAAAGGCCATCACCACGCTGGTGGCCGCCGGGAAGACGCCGATTTTGCCGCGCATCCAGTTTGTGTCGTCCGCCAACACGTCGGCCAGCGACTACGCCGGCATCCCGGCTTTCAACGCGGTCATCGATCAGCTGGTGGCCACCAATGGTCTGCCGCCGGCTGCGGATCTCTACGCTTGGTACAAGGACCATCCGACTTTGTTGTGCGCCGCCGCGGACGCTGGGGACCCCGGCGAATTCTGTGGTGAGTCGCAATGGAACGGCATTCAGCCGATCGACTCGGCGACACGGCCCGGAGTTCGCGATGCCGTTCGCCTCTGGGCGGCGGCAGGCGACGCGGCTCGCGCCTGGACTCCCTGAGCTTCAATCCCCCTTGGCCGCGAACTCAGCGCATGGGGGCGATCGCGGCGCCAGGTTCGCGTAGATCGGCGTAGCCGTAGGCGCGTTCGCGATCGAACACGATGCAATTCGCGTCGCCCATCCGCCGCGTCGAGCGTCTGAGCGAGTGCCCGAGCCGAGTGAGCGCGGTCAATAGATGCTCGTCCTTGCCGGCGGCCGCTTCGTAGCGTGCCTCGTCCGGCAGGAAGCCGTGGTGCCAGCGGGGCGCGTCGATGGCGCTGTCGAGTGGCTGGCCATGGTCTACGAGGCGACGCACGAGCTGAGTGAGCGTGCTCGGAATGGTGTCGCCCCCGGGACTACCGAGCACCGCCACGGTACGATCCGCGGAAAGCAGCAGGGTCGGCGCCATCGAACTGACCGTGCGGCGGCTGGGCGTGGGAAGGTTTTCGCCGCTTGCACTGAAGGTTGCGACCGCGTTGTTGAGCACGATGCCCGTGCCGGCGGCGACGATGCGTGCGCCAAACGAGGCGCACAGCGTGGTGGTCAAGCTGACCACCATGCCGTCGCGGTCGCTGACCGACAGGTGGGTGGTGTGCTCGCTCTCGACTGGCTCTGCGGGGGTCAACGGCGCAAGCGCGCTCACCTTCGTAGCGTGCTCCGGATCGATCTTCACGCGCAACCAAAACGCGGGATCGAGCCAGCGCGACAGCCGCGCGTTACGCTCACTCTCAGAGAGCGCGTCTGGGTCGAGCACGCCGTGCCGGCGCTCGGCTTGGCCGCGTTTTTCGGCTTCGAGCAGCAAGTGAATTTCGGCGGGGCTTTCGGCGGCTGGAGTGGGCTCTGCTTGCAGCGCCAGCAGCGCGCCGACCAGCGCAACGCCCCCTGCAGAGGGCGGCGGCATGGTCTCCAGCGTGACGTCGCGGTAGCGCAGCGCGAGCGGTGTTCGCCAAATCGCCTGATAGTCGTTCAAGTCGGCCAGAGTCGGGCCCTCCGGGGCGAGCGACTTGGCGAGGCGCTCTGCCACCACGCCGCGGTAGAAGTCGTCCGCGCCGGACTTGGCGAGCTGCTCGAGGGTCCACGCCAAGTCGCGTTGCACGAATGGCTGCCCCGCTGTGCGCGGGCGCCCGCGCTCGAAGAACAGCGTTTTCGCAGCGGGGTCGCGCTTCAGCGTGGCTGCGTTGTTGCGAACGAGCGTGGCTTGCCACTCCCCGAGCGGGTAGCCGTTGCGCGCGAGCGCGAGCGCGGGGGCGACCAGCTCGGAAAAGGGCCGGGTGCCAAAGCGAGCGTGGAGAGCGGCGAGACCCGCAACCACGCCGGGTACCGCCACGGCTGCGGCGCCGCGCGCACCCCCCGAAATCATGCGATCGAAGGCCGGCCGCGTGAGCGCTCGCGGCGCGCGCGCGACGAAGTCGAGCGCCTCGCTCGGTCCTGCGGCGCGTCGCACCAGCGCGAAGCCCTGGCCGCCCAAGCTGGCGGCGCTCGGGTGCGTGACGGTCAGCGCGAGCAACGTCGCAACCGCCGCGTCGACCGCGTTTCCGCCTTGCTCCAGCACGTCGGCACCGATGCGAGCGGCGCGCGCTTCGACCGCGACGACCAGGCCGTGCGTACTTGCAACTGCGCGGGGCCCCCCAGCGAGCACCCGGGGCGGGGTCTCGGCCTCTTTCGCCGCGCTGGGCGGCGGAGCAGGCGCGGCGGGACTTGGTACGGCCAGTTTCGCGAGGGCTGGCGCCGGCGCGACCGAGCTTGCGACCCCGGTCGCGCTACCGGGCTTCTGCGGCAAGCGCGAGCACGAAAGGCACAGAGCAAGCCCCAGCGTGAGACGCGCACGCGAGCGATCCGAACGACGAAGCATCTTGAGCTCTTCGAGCAATGCCGGCCAGCGAGGGGAGTCAAGTGCGCTCGCACGAGACCGAGGGGCGCGCTAGCTTTCGGGCATGCCTGGCCTCTCGATTGCGGTAATTACGGTCAGCGACACCCGCACCCCTGAGACGGACACCAGTGGCCGGCTCGTCGCGCAGGATTTGACCACCGCGGGTCATCGCGTGGCGGGTCCGGAGATCGTTCGTGACGACGTCGAGGCCATTCGTGCCTTGGTCTCGCGTACCATCGCTGCCGGTGACACGGATGTCGTGATCTTGACCGGCGGCACCGGTCTAACCGCGCGCGATGTCACCCCGGAGGCCATCGCGCCATTGGTGAGCAAGGCGATCCCTGGTTTCGGCGAGCTGTTTCGTCACCTGAGCTACGCCGAAATAGGCGCTTCCACCATCCAATCGCGCGCTGAAGCGGCCCTGTGCGGGCGCAGCTTGGTGTTCGCATTACCCGGCTCGACCGGGGCGGTTCGCCTGGCGCTCGAGAAGATTTTGATTCCCCAGCTCGACGAACGCACGAAACCCTGCAACTTCGCGCAGCTCTTACCGCGGATGCGCGGCGTCGGTTAGGCCGTTACCCAGAGCCCGCTGTCGCTGACCGCCCAGCGGGTGAGGTCACCTGCCGAGCATGCCGCTACGGGCACGTCGAGAGCGCGCGCTTCGCGCACCGCGCTGGGAGCGCCCTCCAAGCAAGATGCGGACAGCAGCGCATCGGCAGCGGCGATGAAGGTAAGCGCCCGGGCGCGGTCCACGCGCCCCACGAAGTGCACCGCCGGGTAATCTCGCGTCAGCGCAGCGAGCTCTGGCCCGTCGCCCACCACTATCACGCGAACGCCGGGGACCAGCGCAGCGGCCGCGAGCGCGTCTCGCACGCGCTTGTTCGGGATCAGTCGCGCGACGATCACCACCAAACGCTCCTCGCCCGTGAAACCGAGCGCTGCTCGCGCCTGCGCGCGAGAGGGGGCTTGTGCGGTCTCGACCGCGAGCGGCTCGACGTAGACTTTGCCCGCGAGCGACTCGCCTGCCAGCCGGAGCAGCAAGTCAGCAAGCTCATGCGAAACACAGCGAATGCGCGCGTTCTTCACGAGCGCTAGCAAAATTCGCTGCGCGACCGGTAGCGGCAGCTTTTCGAGCAGACGCGCATCCGAACCGTGCACCACGAACTCCAGCGCTGCCCCGCCGAGCTCGAGCGCGAACAGCACGGGAAACCCGCTCGGCAATAGGAAATGCGCGATGACCCGCTGAAACGGCCCGTGCCGGCGAAGCTCGCGACGGACGCCGAAGCCCCATTTCGCCAGTCCCAAAGCGCGCGCGGGGCGCTCTTTCAGCCGCGGCACCAGGCCGGGCCAGCCGCTGGCGCCGCCGTCTGCAATGCGAACCACGCGCGGTCCGCCGGCGTCGTCGCTGGCTTTCGGGCTCGCTCCGCCGGTGAAGACCGTGACCGCGTGACCGGCTCGGCAGAGCGCGCGCGCTTGCGTGGCCACGAAGTGTCCGGAAGGGTCCTGCGCGCTCGCCGGATACGAGGTCGTGACGATCGCAATGCGTTCGGTTTTTTGCACGGCTCAGAGGCGAGGCAGCTCTCCGAGGGACTTCACGGCCTCGGCGCCCTGTGTTTCCACTAGATCGGCGAGCGAGCGCAAATAGCGGAAAGAGTAGATGCCCGAGTCGTGACCATCCCCCCACGAGAACGAGAGCGCATAGTTACCAACCTGGGAGAGCTCGCGGATGCGCTGGTCGCCCCCGGTCTGGAACTTCAGCGTGCCGGAGTGGCCCTGACAGGTCGCGCACGGGCAATAGCCGCGCAAGATCTCGTGCGGTAAGAGCGAACGGTGACCGTCTCCCCAGGTGATTTCGAGGATCGTGGCGCCGTGCGGAGCCTTGACGGCGGTGGGTTTGAAGCGCGGTTCCATGTGCGGGCGGCAGTGTAGCCGGCGACCCGTGTCTTGGCTCGCGTTTCAGCCGCCGCGCCCGTTGTAGACCGGGCGCCCACTGGCCGCGAATTGCTCGAACATGGCCCAGGTTTCGGCGCGCAACACGTTCTCGAGCACCTCGATTCCGCGACGGTTGGCCCTTCCAATCCGGGTGGATGGGGCCTTCATCGAACCCGGTGAGGGTCTCGAGCTCCACCCCGCTACCGGCGATGACCAGGCTACGCACGCCGGACCAGGGGAGCGCGCCGAAGCACATGGCGCACGGCCGCCAGTTCACCACCAACTGATGTGCGGGCAGGCCCGTTGCTCCGAGATCGAAGGTGCCCAGACTGCGTTGCGCCAAGGAGAGCGCCATCACTTCGGCATGCGCCGAAGAGCACTGGCTCGGAACCACCCGGTTTACGCCGAGCGAAACCAAGCGGCCACTCTCTCGCTCGAAAACCGCCGCGGCAAATGGCCCGCCGCTGTCGCGCTCGAAGTTCTGTCGCGCGCACGCAATGACCAGGCGCATGCGATCTTCCAGCGTCGCTAGCGGAGCCGCGTGGGCTGCGAGCACCGGTTCGAGCCAGGCGGGCGAGGTCAATTCGAAGCTTGAAATCGGTTTTGCGGTCATTTCGACTCAAGGACGGGTGAGCTCACGCACCCAGTTTTCGTGCCCGGGAAGTGCTTTCAAGACTTCGGCCCGCGGCGGCAGCTCGAAGTCCGCAAACTCGAAGCCAGGCGCGACCGTACAGCCGCAGAGCGCAAAGCCGTGCACACCCGCTGGCTCTCGCGCCACGCGCGCGGCCTGCCATTTGTTCGCCGGAATCACCGCGAAAGGGCGTTCTCCCCGCGCCAGATCCCTACCTAGCCGAAAGACGCGATGCTCGGCGGAGTCCAGCGAATGAAGCTCGAGAGGATCGCCGGCGTAGTGATGCCAGACCTCGTCCGAACGTACGCGATGGAGGGCCGAAAAATCGCCGGTTTTCAGCAGAAAATAGATGGCCGTCGATGCGCTGCGCGTGCCGGCGTGCGTTTCGCTCTGCACGGTGAGAGCGGACCGAAAAACTTCGGAGAAAGCGCCCCCTTCCGGATGCGGAGCGAGCTCGAGCAAGCGAATGACGTCGTCGGCGCTGAGGGGCGGCACCTCGCGAATATACTACGGCCGCGCCGCGCCGCGGGCCTGTTCAGCTCGAAAACGCGGCCGTCACTCGGCGGAGTAGGCGAGCAAAGCGCTCGGCCCATTCACTCTCGCCGGCGGCGTCGCTGATCAGGTCCTGGCGAACTTCGATTTCCACGTAGGGCTGCGCGCGCCGCTCGCCGTATTCGATGATGGCGTAGTCGGTTGCCGCGCTGGCCCGATAGGGCTCGTTGTCGCCGACCACGAGGCCTGGCTCACGGCGCAGCAATTCGAGCAGCGGGTGGGCGAGACGGGTGTCCTTTTCGTACAAGATGCCGGTGTGGAAGGGCCTCGCGGTGCCGTACAGCACGGGCGTGAAGCTGTGCACCGAGACCAGCACGAACCCCTCGCCGCGCGCTTGCCGTGCGTCGAGCTCTGCGCGAATGGCCTGGTGATACGGCCAAAATATCGAGCGGGCACGCTCTTCGGCGGCCGCAAGGGACAGGCCCTGATTGCCCGGGATGGGCACGCCTCCGCTTTTCTGCGCGATCGAATCGGGGGCCGAGAGCGGTCGGTTGCAGTCGATGACCAGCCTCGAATAGCGTTGAAGAAAGAGCGAAGCATCGAGCGCATCCGCCAAGCGACGGGCGAGGCCGGCGGCCCCGATGTCCCAGGCGATGTGGGCCGCAAGATCGGCCTCGGATAAGCCGAGCGAGCCGAGCGAGCGCGGCAGCCGGCGACCCGCGTGATCGCAAACCAAGACGAAAGGCGAGCGAGCGTCGGCCCCCAGTCTTTCCAGGGGGGGCGGCTCATCGCTTTGCAGCAGGGGAAGTTCGGCCATGGCGCGACGCTCGGCAGATCCAGATAGACTCTAGCCGATTCGGTGTCGACTCTCTCATCCCGAAACGCGCTGCGCTCGCTGCTAATTGGGGCGACGGCCGTGCTCACCTGGCTCGCGCCGCTGCGGATGGCCTGCGCCGAGCCACGGCAACGGGTGTTGGTTTGGGTCGACGCGGCCAGCGATGGAGCCCTGGTCGAGCGTTTGCAGGGACAGCTGAGCGACCTCGAAATCGACCTGCGCGTAGTCGAAGCGCGGCCGGAGCGCGTGGAGCCGGCGCTCGCGCTCATTTGGTTCACTCACCCCGATCTGGAGCGAGATCGGATTGAGTTGCACATCGCGGATGGGAGCTCGCGTGAGCCGTACGTGCGCGCAATCGGCGATGGCGCCTCGATCGCCGAGGGCACGCTCAGTTCCGCGACGCTGGAAGCAGCTGCGTTGGTCGTGCGCGAGGCGCTCCGCGACCTGGCACACCGCGAGCCCCCCGCAGCCAAGGCGCCGTCGCCACCGACGCCTGTCCTACGCAGGGCTGCCAAGCTCAGCCCAAGACCACTCGGCCCGCGACTCGCGTGGCGCGGCGAGATCGGCTGGCACGTCGTGCTCGACGGACTGGGTTGGGTTCGCCGGCAAGGGCCCGCTTTCGGCCTTGGCGTGAGTTATCGCTCGTGGGCGGTCGAGGTTTCCTCTGCCTTCAGCCTGCCGGTGAGTGAAAGCGATTCGTACGGCACCATTCGCCTACGGCGCCAAGAGCTCGGCCTGCGGAGTCGTTATGAGTGGAATGCTTCGCGAGCGGTCGCCATCGGGGTTGGCTTGCGCGCGGGCATCGCCCTCTACGCGCGCAGCGTTGAACGACTCAGTCCATCCGTGGTCGCGAACGGAGATCGCGTCACTGTCTCGGCGGCGATGGGCCCTGAGCTCCACTTCGGCTGGGCGCCGAGCGCCGGCCCACTCGAGCTGGTAGTCACGGGCGGCCTTTCGGTGCTGCCCGGCGCGCCGCGGATCGGGTACCAAGTGGACGGTCAGTTCGAGCCGTCGTTTTCGATTTGGCGACTGCAGCCCACACTCGGCGTTGCGCTCGCGTTCCGCTCGAATCGCGATGGTTGACCCGATTCAGGGAGCCGGGCCCTCTATCGAAGCGCGTGCGGACTCGTGTTGGAAAGGAATGCTAATGTGGCGAAATGCCTGGGCTCGACCCTGCGGGTGACCCCTCTGCCGCCGACGTCCAGGCGGCGCGAGCAGGCGATCGAAACGCCGCAGGGCGGGTGCTCTCGGCGTTGCTTCCGCGCGTGCGCAACCTGGTTCGCTACCTGATTCGTGGAGATCGCGAGGTGGACGATGTCGTGCAAGAAGCGTTGGTGTCACTGATCCGCGGCCTGAACGGCTACCGGGGAGAGGGTAGCTTCCGATCCTGGGCCGATCGGGTGGTCGCACGTACCACGTTCGCTTGGCTCGGGCGGCGCCGCGCGCAGGAGCAAGGCGTCATGGCCGCGAGTGGCGAGGCCGAGAGCGGCCAGTCACCGGACGAGTTCGTGGCGCGCCGGCGCGTGGTTTTGGCGCTCGATGGCCTCCCCTTCGAGCAGCGCCACGCACTCGTGTTGCATCACGTGCTCGAGATGAGTGTGCCCGAGATCGCCGAGGAAACTGGCGCACCGTTCGAGACCGTGCGCAGTCGCTTGCGTCTCGGTCGCTTGCGATTGCGAGAAGCGTTGGCTCCGAACGCCACTCAGAAGGTGAGCTGATGAGTAGCTCGAATTTACCCGCAGAGGCCCCGCTTCTCGACCCGCTCGATGGTCGGGACGGTCCGGCGCTTCGGCTCTCGGACACGGAGCAGGCAGCTGCGATCGAGGCCGCGCTCGAGCGTGCGCTGCCCGCGCGCCCACGCCGCGCGCGCCCGAGCGCGGCGCTACTCGTGCTTGCTGCAGCCCTGGCTTTGAGCGGAATCGCGGCCGCCTTCGCGCTGGTGCCGCGCTGGTTCGTCGGTGGTTCCACCGCGCCGAGTGCGGCTATTCCTGCGCCCGTCTCACCACGCCCTGCTCTGCTGATGACTTCCAAGCCTAGCGAGCCGGTGCCGCCTGTGCCCGGCTCAGCGGCGGGGCCGTCGAGCGTGGATGAAGGGCCGAGCCCCAGCTCGGGAGCGACAGTGAGCTCAGCCAGTGAGCGAGCAGCCACTGTTGGAACGGGCAGCGCTGCGGACCTGTTGAAAGCGGCCAATCAGCTGCGCCGGCAAGGGCAGTGGGCTGAGGCAGAGCGCGCGTATGCGAACATCGCGAGACACTACGGCGCGAGCGCTCAGGGGCCCGTTGCCGCGCTCGCAGCGGCGTCACTGCGGCTCGAGCATCTCTCCGATCCGCGCGGGGCGCTGCGCTTGTATCAAAGCGCCAAGAAAGCCCCTTCGCTCTCGGCCGAGGCCGAGCTCGGGGTCGCCAATTGTTACCGCGCGCTCGGCGATCGCGAAGCGGAAATAGCCGCCCTGCGCCGGGTGACCGCCGCTCATCCGGAAGCGCTGTTTCATGACCGCGCGGTGCGCCGCTTGCAGACGCTCGAGAGTCAAACGCCGTGAAAGTGGCGGGCCCCGCGCTTTCGTTGTTGATCGGCGCCGCCAGCGCGGGCTGCGCGCGCGGCGAAGACACGGTCGGAGTCGTGACCCATCGCGATGGGAGCGCCGGCGAAACCTGCGTCGCGGGCCCCTCTCTCAAGCGCCGCCCGGAGGGCGCGCCGGTGAGCCTGGTCGCTGGCGTGTTCGACGCAACCAGCGATGGTACCTGGCCGCTCAAGCGACGCGACGAATACGCGACCCTGCAAGGCCAGGGCTATTTGAACCTGCGCTGGCAGATCGAATACACGCTCCGCGCGGGGCTGATCGAGCCGCCGTCCTTCGTGGTCGACCGCGGGCTCTTTCTTCACGTCGGCGGTGGTGGTGGCAAGAACTTGGGCGATCCGAAGCCCGAGACCAGCGGCACTTGGCTCGGCAACGCCGAGGAGGGGGTCTCGTACTTCGCGGCGGGCGTGCCCACGCCCTGGCAGAACGAATTTTACTACCTCGACGGGGAGGTCACGATCACCGTTCGGGAGACCGACGGCCTGTACAACGTGGTGGTGTCTGCGCAGACTTATGATCAGGTCGTGTCACCCGGCTGGGGCGTCTATAACCCCGGGGTTGTGTGCGACCCTGAATGAGGCAGCGCTCCGCGCCGTTGGCTAGTCCTCATTTCTGCGGATCGCCTTCGCCGTCGGCTGGTTGGGTCTGCAAGAGTTTGCCGGCGAGTTTGGCCTGCAGCTGTTGCTTTTGCTGCTCATCGCGTGCTCGCTCGAGCTTGGTGCGCCCGTGCAGGCGACGATTCGTCTCAGCGCGCTTCTCTCGTTCCGCCTTGGCCTTTTGCTTGCGAAACTTGTTGAGGTTGACGACGTTGGACATGAAACGAGTCTAGCGCGCTGGCTTTTGGCACGCGAAGATTAGGCCTTCGTCCGCGTCGCTCGGTTCAGCGCGCGCATAGGCTTTGAACAGCTGGATTTTCCAGAACCCAGCCTCTTCCAGCAGTTTCCGAAAAGCCTCTGGCTCATAGAACTTGAGCTCGAAATCCTCGTATTCCGAGGCCAGTAGCTGACCGTCCTTCACCAGCTCATAGCGGTGGATACTGCGCGAGATGCCTTCGACTCCGCTGTACTGACTCAGCCAACTGATGATGAGCTTCGCGCCGTCCGGCCGCTCCAGCCACCTCCCGCCCCAGGTGCCGCTCGTGGACGCTTCTCGCGGTAGCAGCCGCTCGACCTCGACTAGAAACGTCGCGCCGGGCAGCATGGCCGAGAAAATGCGGCCCAGCGCTGCGCGCACGGTGGCCTCGGCGGTGAGCAGGCAGAACGAGCCCGAAGGGATGAAGACCAAGCCAAACTGCCGTTGGGGGCTGAAGTCCACGAGGTTCTGTTCGTGGAGCACCGGCGACAGACCCTGGCTTCTGGCACGAGCGCGGCACGCGCTCAGCATTTCCGGCGACGAGTCGAGCCCCTCGACGTCGAAGCCTCGCGCCAACAGTGGCAGCAAGAAACGACCGGTGCCGCACATGGGTTCGAGGATCGGGCCGCCCGCGTCCGCGGCGTATTGCAGGTAAAAATCCAGGGCGTCCGCCGGCGCGTGCGGCTTGTCGAGGTCGTAGAATTCGGTGCAGAGCTTCTTGTACGCGGTCATCGCTCAAACCTTTGGTGATGGACCCGGCCGGTAAATTTGCGAGCCGATTGGTAATGACGCGGCTCCGCTTCGCAAAAAAATCGTTCGACTTTTTGAGCGGATTTTTGAGCGGATTTTGTGGCGCCCGAAACTCACGTCCTGTTCTCGCTCGAGCCTTGATATTGGCGAGCCGCGAGGCTAGGGAAGAAATGGGCAAACTACGAGGGTCACGTTCGGCGTGGCTTCACTAGCAGGAATCCAATTCATGGGACGAATTGCACTCGGGCGGGTCACGCTGCTCTCGGCGACCTTTGGCTTGCTGCTCGCGCAAGGTGCGAGTGGTTGCGGCAGCGCGTCGACTCATGATGAGGCCACGGGCGGCAAAGGCGCCGCGGGTTCGCCGGACGACGGCGGAACTCCGGGCGAGTCCGGAGGCGTTGGTGCCAGCGCCGGAGTGGGCGAGAGCGGCAGCCCCGGTGAAACCGGCGGCACCGCGAACACCGGTGGCACGACGGCTGGCGCTTCCGGCACTTACTCCGGTGGTCGCGGGGGCGGTGCAGGCTTCAGTTCTGGCGGCGTGGGCGGCGGCGGCCGCGGCGGCAGCGGCGGGCGAGCTTCGGGCGGTAGCAGCAGCGGCGGCACCGGCGCATCTGGGGGTCTCGGCAAGGGCGGTTTCGGCGGCACCTTTAGTGGCGGCGCCGGCGGCTCGTCGGGTTTTCCAAGTACAGGCGGCACCACGGGCGGCACCGGCACCGGCGGTGGACCGAGCTGTTTGGAGGGCGCGCCCTGCACGTGCAAGGGAGACGCAGTCGGCACCACTTCCTGTACCCTGACCGATGGTCCGACGTGTGAATGTCCGCCGGCCGAGGAATGCTCGAGTAAGGCGGACGCACCCTGTTTCGAGGCGTGCGGCGGGGACCCATTTGGCGCGTGGGTGCTGGAAGAGGGGTGCTTCGGGCGCACGCTGTCGCCGAGCGATGGTTCGTCCTGCAAACAAGCGTTTCAGGGCAAGGACCTGGGCAGCGAAATCCGCATGCGCATCCTCGATGGCGGCAGTCTGGAGCTGTACGCGCATGAAGACTGGCAGATCAGCGCACAGGTTGGGCTTTCGTGTTTGGCCGTCAATACGGTCAAAAAGTGTCAATTTGCGACGTACTGGCCGGAGTCGTTGTTGTTTACGTCGAGCACATCCACCGCGTGCCAAGAAAATGCGTGCGGGTTTTGCGATTGCGAGGGCGCGCTGGACTCCTATGCCAGTCAGTTCTCCTTCGACCGCTGGAGCCGTAGCGGAAAGACGCTGCGGCTGGGCTTCGTGGACGTTCCTTATTGCGTGAAGGGCGATGAACTCTGGATTGGCGGCAGCGATAGCGGCGGCACGCCGAAAGTCTCCTACAAGTTCAAGAAGCAAAGCTGCACGGGCACGCCGCTCGCGTGTGCAAAGCGTACGCCCGAGGAGTGCGTGAAGGGGTTCAGCTGCTCGCTTGGCTCCTGTCACGGGGCGACCGGCAGCGTGCCTCGCTGCTTGACCGCTGGTTCGGAGAGCGATTGCAGCGTCTTGCAGGGCTGCGTGTGGGACCCGGACGGTTGCTCCGGCGCGCCGAACGACCATTGCGAGTTCGCGAGCTGCGGCGACGAGCCGGGTTGCACCTGGGGGCCGCCGCAACAGCGCTGCGGGGGCTTCGCGTTTCGCTGCGAGGATCGCGATGTCACTCAATGCGAAGGCGGCGGTTGTTCGGCACACGTCTGCCAATCCAATGGCGTCGACTACGCCGCCTGCCAGCAGCTCCTCAACGCAACCGACTGCGGCAAGGCTCCCGGCTGCACTTGGGCCACCAACGTGTGCACCGGCAGCTCGCTCTGCGCGGCACAAACGGACGCAGCGATCTGTCAAAAGCTCAATTGCTGGCCCGGCCCTTGGTGCGGCGGAACCCCGACCGAGTGCAACACGCTTTCACTGGACGCTTGCTACGACACGCCGGGGTGTCGCATCGAGTGGTGAGCGGCCGCGCGCGTCAGCACTCGGCGCCAAGACCGCGTTCGAATTCACCGAGCGGGTCAAGCAGCGTGCTCAGCGTCGCGCGGAGCGGGCGGTTGCCGATGCCACGCGCGAGGCGAACGCCCCAGTAGCGTCCTTCGCCGAGCACCAGCCCGGCGAGCGGCGTGTACACGAGGTCGAGCGCGGAAGGTCGCACGCCATTGCCCTCGAACGCGTACTCCCACGCGACCGAAGCGCCGGCAGCGAAGGCCAGGGCCGCGAGCGGAGAAGCGCCGCAGCGCCGCGGTCGAAAGTAGAGCTCCGAGCCGAGCAGACCATGCCCGAAGACGTTCAGCGTCCAGCGATCGTGATCCCACTCGAACGCGCGCGCGTCGGAGTCGAACAAGGGTGGCCGGGTGAACGCTTCACGGTAGTGCTCCCACCAGCTGCGCGTCGTGATGTAGGCGAACGGCTTGGGCCAGAGCGCGGTTTCGGTGGCGCGCATGCCGAACAGGAGCGCGCCGGTGTGAGCCAGCGGGATCTCCAGGTTGAACCGAGTAGGGCCCGCCTCGGAGGGCACGCTCGTGTCGCGCGCGGGGGGGGACTGGCGCCCGACTTCGGCCGGAGGCTCGGCTACGACCACGGCGAAATCAGGAAACACAGCGTAAAATCCGGGCGATCGGCGGGGAACGTGAGCTTTTGAGGGCGCTGGCAGCTGACGGCTTGCGTCAAGCGGCGATTCGTGTCAAACACCGCCTCCCTTGGCGAATCCTAGCGAAGCCGTAACGTGTAAGCCACTCGAGGTCCAGGTCGGAGACAAGGGCATCGAGCGGGCGATCAAGCATCTCAAGCGCCGCATGGCCGCAGAAGGAATTCTGCGTGAGCTGAAGCGTCGCCGCCACTACATGAAGCCGTCGGTGAAGCGACGGAAGAAGATGAGTGAAGCGGCGCGTCGCCGGCGCAAGCGCCTGCGGGCCGACGAGCAGCAGCGTGGCGGACCGCCCGGTGCCGGCGGCGGCATGGGTGGCGGCGGCGGCATGGGCGGCGGCGGCGGCGGAATGTTCTGAGTTCCCCCGCCCGCGCTAGTAAGCATTCGCGCGGGCGCCCCGGCCGAAGGCCGTGCGCAGCACGATCTCGAGATCGAACCAGAAGCTCTGGCGTCGGATGTACTCGAGGTCGTGCGCGACCCGTTGAATCATCTTTTCGAGCGTGTCGGTCTCGCCGCGCCAGCCGTTCACCTGCGCCCAGCCGGTGATGCCAGGCTTGGCTTTGTGGCGCAGCATGTACTCGAGGATCTGCGTTCGGTAGTGCCGGTTGTGCGCGACCGCGTGCGGACGCGGGCCAACGACCGACATGTCTCCGAGCAAGACGTTGATGAACTGGGGCAGCTCGTCGAGCGAGGTTTTGCGCAAGAACGCGCCGAGGCGAGTGACACGCGGATCATTGCGCGTCGCCTGCTGCACGCTGCTGCCATTTTCGCTGACGCTCATGGTGCGAAACTTCCAGACCTCGATTTCGCTGCCATCGCGGCCGTAGCGTCGCTGCTTGAACAGCGCCGGCCCCTTCGACGTGAGGCGAACCGCCAGCGCGATCAGCGCGAGCGCCGGCCACGCGCTGGCCAGGAAGGCCGCGGAGAAGCCGATGTCGAACAGCCGCTTGGCCAGGCCGTCGATGCCTTCCGACGCGTGAACGACCAGATCGGCCACGTCCTCGCGTCCGAGCGAGATGGCCAGCACCAGCCCGAGCAGGTAGCGCTCCTCTTCCAGATCGAAGGCGTTGTTGACGTCGCAAATTTCGCGCACCAACTCGACCACGTGGCGGCGCTGCTCGAGCGGCAGCTCGCGCAGCAGCGCGGTTGCGTTGCTCAAGTCGAACTCTTGCGGGTTGAACGCGGCGATGTGCTCCTCGAGCCACTCCGGCAGGCGATCACTATTGGACAAGCGGCAGAGCACGCGTCGCGCCGCGCGCAGCTCGCGCGGGCAAATCTCGCCGTCCGCTTGAGCCGCGGCGAGTAGCGCGTCGGTAACCGCAAGCAACACGGGCCGCTCGGGGGGCGGCGGGACCGAGCTCGGCCTGCCGGCGGTAAGCGGGTAGGCGGGGGGCGTGACGCTGGCCACCGGTGCGCGGGACAGCGGTCCGTGCTCCTCCTCCTCATCGACGCTGGTGACGCCCGCGATGGCGCTTTCGAACGGCGGATGCATGGGGAGAAGGCTACGCCGAAACCGCGGCAGTTCGCTACTGTCGGAGATTTGCCCGCCCACGCCGACAGCCGCTAGCGTGACAGCGTGCCGGTTCCAGCTCGACTGCCCCCAACCGCGGCGCGCCCCACGTTTCCACGTACGGCGATTCGTCAGACGCGGCAAACGCCGCCTCCGCCTCCTCCAGCCCCGGCGCCCGAGTGGCCCCTGCCGTTCCGGCTCCGGCACGTGCTCGGCCTCGGACTGCTGATCTTCGCGGTGAGCTGGGTGGTGCCGCGCGCGCGGGCGGCTTGGAACATCCACGCGCTGGGCTCGGCGCTGGCGGACTACGCGCTGTGCATGGTGGGCCCGACCGGCCCGGAGCTGATCCGCGACGATGAGCAGGGCTTTCGTAAGCTGGCACGCCGGCGGCTCCTTGCGGCCGGGCCGGACGAAGCGCCGTTTACCCGCTGCGCCAAGGCCGCCCAAGACATTTCAGGCAAGGCGGACGTCGAAGCCGCGCACCGCGCGGTCGCGCAGCGCTTCGTGGAATATGGACTTTCGGCGCCGGGTTCGACGCGCCTGACGCTCGCATCGCTGGGCGTCGACACCAGCTTGATGCTCGAGGAGACCCGACGGGCCTGGCCCTTCGTGCGCGGAAGCTCTGCCAAATTGATCCGCCCATCGCTCGGCGCGCGCGAGGCCGTGCATCCGGTAGCGCCAGCCCACCCGGTGCTCGGTCGGGGCCTGCCGGGGACGCGCGGCTTGCCGAAAAATACCTGGCGAACCGCCGACGGCGTGTTTCTCTCGATCGGCAATTCGGCGGGCCAGAGCTACTATTTCAGCGCCGACAACGGGCTCACCTTCCGCGCGGCGCGCTCGGCGCCAGGCGCGGACGAACGCGCCGGGCGCTGCGTCGCCAAGGATCCGCGGCGCGGGTTCTCGCTCGCCTCTGCCAACGACGGCACGTTGCTCGTCACTGCTTACAGCGAAGGGCAGGAACCCAACACGCAAAGCGCGGTGCGCGGCGAGCATCGCCTGTTGACCGTGGCCTGCGATGAAGACGCCTTGGTCGTCGCTGCGCGCCCCGACGGCGCCGCGGCGAGCACGATCACACTGTGCGTCGCCGGACGCGCATGCGCTCCGTTGGCGCTGCCAAACGTTGCGCCATTCTCACCGTTGCTGGGTGAGAGCTTCGACGTCGCGCGGGTTTCCGGGGTCACGCTGCTGGCGGTCGAAACACGCGGCATCGTGCGCGTGGTTTCGTCCCGCGATGATGGCGCGAGCTGGACCCCACCGGCGGTCGCCTTCGACTCCAGCGAATACCCGGAGCTGCGGGCCGACGTCGCGGTGCCCTCTCGGTTGCTCGCCATTGGGGGGCGTGTGTTCCTGTATGGGGCCGCGACTCGCAGTGGGCAGAGCTACCCGTTGCTCGCTTCGGACGACCAGGGCGCGAGCTTTCGCGGCCTCGCCGCAGCACCGGCCCAGAACGCCGCCGAGACACCGCGCGTTGCGGTGGGCTCAGCGCGCGACTGAGCGCCGGACGCGCGCCGCTTGCGGCGCGCTGGCAACGGGCCTCTCGTGGACGCGCGCCATGTGGCGCAGCGCCGCGCGTACCCAATCGAGCTCGGCCATGTCGTGCTGCGCGCCGTCCGCTTCGGCAGCAAGCGCGGACAGCGCCGCGACCGTGTCCTCGGCTTCGCGCCGTTCGGATTCGTTGGTCTGCTCGGGCAGCCGCGCTTGCAGTCCGCGATACACGGCGAGCGCGGCCACCCAGGCTCGACGTGCGAGATAAAACGACGCCAAGGCGCGCAGCCGCGCCGGCGTAGGCTCGGCTTCGGCGGCGGCTTGCAAGTCGAGCAGCGCCAGCTCCGGTTTTTGTTGAGAGAGATAGAGATCGGCGCGGCGCGCCAGCGCTTCCGGACGCACTTCTCGAATGCGCGTGGCTTGACCGAGCAACCGCTCCGTCTCGCGCAGATCGCCGAGCGCGCGACGCAGCTCGGCGAGGCCGAGACATGCGACGCCAGAGTTCGGGTCGATGCGCAGCGCCTCCGTATAGGCGGTGATGGCGTCGACCGTGTCGCCGCGCTGGGCGCGCGCTTGCGCGCGTTCGAGCCAGCTCTCGGCGGCGAGGCGCGTCCATTTGGCGCCGTCGAGGCGCGCGGTTTCCGCATGCGCGGCCGGGCCGAACGAAAGTGCCAGCAGCGCAGAGACGAGCGCGCGACGAAGCCGCGCGCCCGGGATCACAGCTTGCCGTTCAGCGGATCGTAACCGTTCGAAGAACCCTTGATGCCAAGGTTCTGCGAGACCGGTGCAGCGGCTGCCGCGCGCGAGGCCGGGCGTGCAGCAGGGGCCGAGCGAGTCGATTTGCCGGCTTTGGGTGCGCTGATTTGCGCAGCGACCACCGAGGTCAACGACACCGGTTCCGATTTGGCGGTGGTGCTCGGAGCCGACGGTTCTCGCTCCGCAGTGCGCGCCGGTTCGGCGGCAGCGGCGGGCTGTGAAGCAGCGACCGGGGCTCGTGCGGGCATCGGCGCCGCGGCCGCGGCCACCGCTGCGTTCAACGAGGCGGGCGGCGCGGCCATTTCGACCGCTCGCGGCGTGCCGAAGCCGGGGCCGCCGAGCGCCGCCTCGACCTTGAGGTAGGTGGCGCCCTGTCCGGCGGACAGCGCCGCCTGACGGACCACGTCGTTGCGATAAAGTGTGACGCCGATTCCGACCACGAACGCGAGCGCCAGTACGAAGCGACCGCCGGTACCAGTTCCCGAAGGCGCGGGCGAAGGCCGCCCGGAAACGACCATCGGGCGGAAGCTCTCAGGAGTTGGTCGAAGCGAGCCAGCCGGAGCAGCCGGGCTTGGCCAAGACGACGCCCCGACAGGCGCGGTCGAGGGCTTGAACGAAGCGGGCGCCTGATAGGGGGCGGGCTGCGGAAACGAGGGGGCCGCTTGGAAGGGCGCAGTGGCTTGGAATGGAGCGGGCGCGAGCGCAGGAGCGGGCCTCGCCGGGGCCGCACTGAAGCTTGCGGTGGCCGGGGCCGGCGCCGGCCGTTGCGGTGGCGATGGCGGTCGGGCTGGTGCGCGCGACGAGGGGGGCGGTGGCGGCGCTTTGGTGGTGACTGGCTCCGCTTCGAGCCCGGCTACGACGGAGAGCGGCAGCCACTCCGACATGCCGGGCTGCCACACGCGCGTCGCCGCATCGATGATATCGAGGCGGAAAAGGTCATCGAGCTGCTCGAGGGTGAGGACCTTGGTCTCACCTGGTCCGAGTGCGACGTGCCAGAAGTCTGCGTCCACTGTTGCCTGATGTGCCACCATGGCTCCTTTTGATAGCAGCGAACGTCGCTCTTGCCACCCGACCGGCTGACACACGACCGCGTCCCATCCATCGTTGCGAGGGCTGTCGTGCGTCGTAGATAGAAAAAATCTACGTAATCGTAAAATGACACCCTGGAACCGCTCCCTGGTGGCGGTTGTTCTGGAAAAACGAGCCGCGGCCAGGTACCTGAAAATACATGGGGCGAAACCCCTGGGACGACGACCCAGATCTTCAGATGCTCCGCGGCCGCTCCTCCGGACCCACCCGCTGGGGCCGGGTACTCGGCGGAATCCTGCTGGTCGGTGTGGCCACCTTCGCGGGGGCCTACTACCTGCCGCTGTTCCGTGCGCACAGCACGTTAACGGCGGAGCACCGGCGCGCGGTGGACCAGATTCAGACCCTGGCCCAGTCGCTCAGCGAGACCAAGAGCGAGCTCAAGACCGTTACAGCTCGCAAGGACGAGCTCGAAGCGGAAAAGAAGAAGCACGAGAGCAGCGCGGCGGACTCTTCGTCTCAGCTCGACTCGCTGAAGGCGGATCTCGCAGGTCGGCTCGACAAGGCCGCGAAGAAGGGCCTCGCGCAGGTTTCGGTGGGTGACGGCGCAGTGCTGGTTGCGCTGGCCGACGCGGCCCTGTTCACGCCGCACAAGCTGGAACTGAGCGCGCCGGGTAAGCAGCTGCTGTGCGAGGTCGGCAAGGCCGCGGAGAAGCGTCAACTCGTCGTGAGCGCCGCGGACGCGGATGAGACAGCCGACGCCGCGCTCACCCAGAAGTACCCGAACGCTTGGGCGCTGCGCGCCGCGCGCGCTGCGGCCGCGGCGGACGGGCTACAGAGCAAATGCGGCGCGACCGCGCAGCTGATCGTGAAAACGCCGGGCGGCAGCGCGCCTGGGAACAGCGCGTTTCAGGGCTCCAAGTTGCCGCACGTGCATCTCGAGTTCGAGCTGCGTGCGCCCACCCGCTGATTCACGCGGCTGTCGCGCCGGCGCTTAGCCTGCGCTCACCGAGAGCCGGCGGCGCGCCTCGGCGTAATGCTCGCTCACGCTGAAAATCGCCAGGTCGCGCGCCTCGGCGTTGCGCACGATCCACTTGATGCGCTCGGGGCCGCTCGCCGCCGGACCAGCGCCGCCCGTGGTCAGCGCGATCGAGCGCAGGGCCGCCAGCGGGTCGCCCACGGCGAGCAGCGCCGTGCGATTGCCCCACTCGTAGACAGCGGTCGCGAGCTGGCTGGCGCGGTTGCCGATCAGCCCGGTCACCTCGAGCGCCAGCGTGGGCAAGTCGTCTTCCACCGACTTCGGCATCACGGCCTGTATCCGCGTGCGCGCCTCGGCGAGCTTGCGCGCATCGACGCCTTGCGCGGTCCAGCCGGGCGCGAGCAAGCCGAGCAGCCCGGCCATGAGCGGCCAGAGATCGATCGGTGCGGTGCGCGCCACCGTGGCCGCGCGCCCCTGAAGCACTTTCAGTGCGCGCACCAACAGGCAATAGCGCGCGGCGTGATCTTGACTCTCGAGCAGCGCCTGACCGAAGACCAGTGACGGGGGCGAGCTGCTGGCGGGCAGACAGGTCGCGCCGAGCACTGGCGACGCCAGCACGTGCACGCTCGGGAAGCCGAACGCGCGCGCCACGTCCTGCACGTACGCTTGATAGCCCGCTGACTCAGCGGGAAGAGGGCTCGCCTTCAGGTTGCGAATGTCGACCGGATACGCGGCGTCGAGAATGTCTCCGGTGCGCCTTAGCAACGTGCGCAGGCCGGGCGCGAGCAGATCGGGGGCCAACAAGTCGTCGAGTTGCGCGCTGCCGGCTGCAGGTCCCGCGCCGAGCAGGGGATGCTCCTCACCGGTCAGCGCGGCGAGCGTGGCTTGAGCGACCGCCGCGGAGTCGGTGGCGCCCTTCAAGCTGGCGACCGTGGCCAGGATATCGAACAGGGCAGGCTCGAAGCGCCCGGTGCCGAGCGCTCGGCGGCAGTCGGCGGTGGCGCGATCGAGCAACACCTGCGCCGCGCGGCTTTCCCCGTTTCTCTGCTGCAATTCGACGAGCGCGCGCAGCACTTGGGCTTCGTGCGGCCATTCCTTGCGCGCGCGCTCCAACACCGCTTCGGCTTGTTTCGGCTGACCGGCGACCTGCTCGAACACGATCGCCAATCTCAAGACGCGCTCGCGCCGCTGCTCGGGCGAGGTAGAGCGCTCGAGCAGCTGCGTTTGCACCTGCACCGCCCGCTCCTTCGCTCCGAGCCGCGCGTACACCGCGATTAGACGGTCGACCGCGGAGTCGTCGTCCGGGTCGCGCTTCAGCACTTCTTGATAGGCGAGCTCGGCACGCTCGGCGTTGGGAATGGTCGTGTCGTAGAGCTCGCCCAGCCGGCGGTAAATTTGAGCTTGCTGCGCCGGATCCGCCGAGTGTCGGGCCAGTCGAATGAAGGCTTGCTCTGCGCCCAGCCAATCCCCCTCGGTGAGGCAGACTTCGGCGAAGGTCTCGAGCGCTTCGATGTGATCGGGGTTCGCGTCCAGCGCGGCCGCGAGCGCGGCGCGTGCAGCGGCGGGCTCGCCTACCTCTGCCAGCGCGCGGCCACGAGTGACCTCAATCGCGATGCGCTCTTCCGGATCGGTGGTGCGCTCGAGGCGCCGAGCCAAGAGCTCGGCCAACTTTTGCCGATCCCCGCGAGCGACGTACAGCGCTTGCAGGCGCGACACGGCTTCCTCGTGCGACAAGTCGAGGTCCACCGCGCGCTCCAACGTGGCGCGGCCCTGCTCGGGGTTGTGCGCTTTATCGAGCCAGATCACCCCGGCTTGATACAGCGCCGCCACCCGGTGCGCGTCGACCTGGCTGGTCTCGGCCACCGTCTCCAGCGTGCGCGCCGCAGCGGCGAAATCTTCGCGAGCTTCCAACACCGCGGCCAGAGTGGTCAGCGCCACCAGGTGGTCGGGAACCTGCTCCAGGGCTTGTTCGAGCAGTGTTTGCGCGTCTTCCCAACGCTGCAGCCGCGCTGCGGACTCCGAAGCGCGCAGGGCCAGGGTTGCCTTGTCGAGTGGTCGCGAGCACAGCTCGTTCAGGCGCCGTTCGGTGTCGAGCACGATCTCGGGCTGATCGGCGACGCGGGCTTGGGCCGAGAGCATGCGCAGCGCCCACAGCGCGCTCGGCTCTTCGCGTAGCGCGATTTCCGCAATTTTTCGCGCACCCGCCCAATTGCCGGCCGCCAGGCGCAAGCGCGATGAAAGGCGCGCTGCGCTCGTGGCGTCGCTGCCGCTGAGCGCTTCGGCCAGGGCCGTTTCGACCGGCTCGAGCTCTTCTGTGCGGTCCGCGGCGATGTGCGTAGCCTCGAGTCGGCGCAGCGCGGGCAAATAGCGGGGTGAGCGCTCCAGAATCGCGTTCTGCCAGAAGAGCGCGGCGCTGCCGTCACCGCGCGCGCGATCCAGCTCGAACAAGCGCTCGTAGAGCTCTCGCTGCTCGCGCTCATCGTCGCTCGCTTTCGCGCGGGCGATGAACTCGTCGGCGAGCCGCGTCGATTCGCTGGTGCCGGGCGCGAGCCGTTCCAGCATCACCTTGACCAGCGCGCCCGACGGATTGGCCTCGAGCGCGCCTCGCAGCGCTTGGACCGCAGCCTCGTGATTGTTGGCGCGCTCGTGTACCTCGGCGGCTTCGGCCAAGAGACGTTGCTTGGCCAGGTCGCTGTTGCGCGCGGCGGCCGCCTCGCGCCAGCCGGCCTGCCCGAGCTCGGCGTTGCCGCTCAGGCGCTCGTAGAGCTCCCACAACGCGCCGTCGGCGGGGCGGGCTTCGAGCGCTTCCTTGAGGAGGGCGCTGGCGGTCTCGGCACTGGATTGAGCGACGAGCTGGGCCTCGCGCACCAAGTCGAGCGTGAGCTCGAGTGGATCGCTCGCGATCGCGCGGCGCGCGCGCAACCAATAAAGCAGCCGTTCCTTCTCACCCTGGCGGCTCGCGAGTTGCTCACCGAGTCGGTAGGGAACAGCGAGCTTGCTATCGGCTTGCACGGCTTTTTCGAGCAACGCATCGAACGCGGCCGCGTCGTCCGTGCCGCGGCGCAGCGCGGCCTCCATGAAATGCAGCGCGGCGACCGTGCCCGAGCCTTCTGCGTCGGCAAGGCGTTCGACCAAGTCGGCCGCTGCGGTTCCTTCTGCGCTGCCGAGCAGCGCACGGCAAGCGAACTCCGAGGTGGGCGCAGCCACCAAAGCGCGCTCGTATGCGCTCTTCGCGGCTGAGGCGTTGCCGGCGAGCTCGTGGACCAATGCACTGGCGAGCTCCGCGTCGCGCGCGCCCTCTGCATCGTTCGATGCGTGAGGCCACTCGGCGAGGTGAGTCGCCACCTCGTTCTCGTCACGGCGCGACAGTGCGAGCTCGAGACCCAGAACGCGACCGAGCGCGTGTTCCGGGCGCTGTTCGCGGAAAGCGTCGACGCTCGGTTTGAGGTAGTCGAGCCCGTCGCCCGCGTCGCGCGGTGGTCGCGCGATGAGCCGGCCAATTTTGAGCGCGGTCTGAGCTTGCTCGGAGCCGGCGCGCGGCTCGGCGGTGCTGGTGAGCGGGCCCGCGAGCACGGCTGCAGCGGCGAGCGCCCGCTTGCCGGGGCTTTGCGTGAGCTCGGCGACCACCAGCTCGAAATCGGCCAGCTCACTGCCCGAAAGCGCGGAGAGCGCCACGCGGTCGGCCGCGCTGAAGGCGCTGCCACCATCGGCCAGGCTGCGGCTCAGTCCCTCGGGCAGGGCGGTCTCCAGAGCACGCGCCGCTAGCGCGCGCCGCGCGCTTTCGCCGGCCGCGCTGCTGAGCAGCGGCTCGAGCACGGGGATCGCCTCGGTGCGTTGGTCGCTCTCTTGCGCGAGCAAGGATGCGGAAAGCCAGCGCGCGGCTTGCGCGAGCCCGGGCAGCTCCGCCAGACGAAGGAGCGCACTGGCGGCCTGGGCGCGATTGCCCGCGGCGAGAGCCCGGCGCGCCTCCTCGAACGCGGCGAGCGGTGTGCCGCCGCCGGTCGTCGGTGCTCGCAACGTGCCGAGCGCCTCGAGCGCACGGCTGAGCTCGCTGAGCTCGGGCGCTTCGGGCAGGCGCAGCTTGGGCGCAGCGTTGCTCGCGGCGAGCTGCTCGGCGATGCGCATCACGTGGGCGCGCGCGTCTTCGGGCTGCGCGCGCACGCACAGGTCGAGTTTTTTCTTGGCCGCGTCGCGATCGTCGAGCTGGAGGCGATAGACTTCGGCGCACAGATAGGCCGCGTGCAAGCGCGCCTCGGGAGTCGCTGCGCTCCGCGTCTCGAGCTCCAGCAGGGAAGCCACCGATTTCCAGTCCTCTTCCAGGGCTGCGAGCCAGCGCAGCTGGCGGCCCACCATGGTCATGGTGCGGGCGATGGCGGACGCTTCCAGCGCCACTTCTCGAGCGCGTCCGATGTCGCCGATGATGGCCCACAGCTCGCTCGCGATGAGCAACGCCCGCGCCTTGGCCTGGGGATCCGCGGCGGTGTGCGCTTCGCTCTCCAGCCACTCGGCGCGCGTGATCCACGCCTCGCGCGCGATCGGGTCGATCGGGCCATCGAGCGCGGCCACTCCGACACCGGAGGGGGGCAGGCTCGACGTGCTCGCGCCCGGCTCCAGCGTCGTGGATTGTACCTGCACGCTCGGTCGCGCACTGGGCGAGGCCGGGGCCGGACTCGATGGTAGCGTCGCAGGCCGCGCCTGCTGCGTGAACGGAGTCGGCAGATTGGGAACGCGCGGCGCGAGCGGCACGCGTGCGTCGCCGCCGCCCGATTGGGGCGGGCGAGTGGGCGCTTCGCTCGACTCGGCGTCACCATCGGCGTCGGGAGCCTCGGGGGCGACCGAATCGCGAATGGTCGTGAACTCGTCCTCGCCGAGCACGAGCTCCGCGCCCGGCGGCTCGGAAGGCTGCCCCGGTGGAGAGGGCGCTTTCGGCGTCGGGATCGCGACCGCCAGGTTCTGCGCGTGAGTGCCGAGCTCCGAAGGCAGGCGCAAAACTCGGGTTTCTTCGTCCTCGAACTGCGGCGAGGCGCTGGCGTGTGCGGCGAGCTCGGCTTCGAGCTGTGGAGGCGGTACGACCGGCGTTTCGGGCGCTTTCACCACTCGGCTCGGGCCAGCCTCGCTGATGCTGCGCGGCCGTGGTGGGCCGGGGACTCCAGGGCGAGGCGGGGCCGCGGGTCGCGGCGGCGCGGTGGGCGGAGCAATCCGCGGTATTGTAGGCGGCGCGCCCATGGCGGGCGGCGGCGCGAGCACGCTCGGCGGCGGAGGCGGCCCCGAATCCGAGAAGCTCTGCGCGAGCAGCTCGTCGATGCCTTGCCCGACGACCGTGACGTCATCGTGCAGCGAATCGGTCTCGAAAGGGATCGGCTTGGGAGGCCGCGCGGTCGGTGTGCCCTGCGCGCTCGGAAACGGATCGGCGAGCAGCGTGTCGAGTAGAGCGTCCGGCTCGAAATCGAGATCGGCTCCTTCGAGTGCAGCGTCGGCGCCTCTGCGCCCGTCGGGTGGCTTGCCCGGCCCGGACTTGCCCTGCGGCCCGCTCGGTTCGCTCATCGCACTCCCATTCCAAGCTTCTCACGCAGCTCGAGGTAGGTGGGGGAAAGGACGAAGGCGAGCAAGCGTCGAGCCCGCTGTTCGCCCTCCAAAGTCGGGTTTGCGCGCCCGCGGGTGCGCGCGTCACCGGCGAGAACCCAGGATACGTCACCTGCTGCCACCACCGCCATACGATCCAGCGTGGACGTCGCGGCCCGATACCAAGCCACCGGATCTTGGCCCGAATTGGCGAAAGCGCGGGCCAGATCGGGCAAGACCTTGCGGACTCGACGCGGGATCTTGAGCTGGCGCTGAAACTCACCGAGCAGGGCGAACGCGGGGGAGGGGACGTCCACCTCGGCTATGCGGCACGCGGCGACCACGAGCGCGTGAATCTCTGCCGGCTCGCGATGACGCAGCACGCTGGTGCCGCGACGCAGCGCGAGCAGCTCGCGCGCGACCGCTTGTCGATGGAACGGCGAGAGCGGAGCGGACACGTCCTTGCCCAGCACCAGCGCCGGGGTCTCGGTGGCAACGACGCACACGCCCTGCGGATCGTTGCCGCCGATGTACAGCTCCAGCTCGCCAATCCCGAGCGCGCCCGCCCAGGCGATGACTTCGTTGCGCAGCGGTAGCCCGGCGCGCGGATCGACCCGCTCCTTCTTGCCCACGCCGAGCGCGGCCAGGCCGGGCCCCAGCGCTTCGGCGACCGCGGTGGCGATCGCCTGCATCAAACTCGCGACTGGGCCGCCATCTTCCGGGTCGATCAGCGCAGGCAGCGAAGAGTCGTCGATCGCGATGCGCGGCTGGCGCGCGACGCGATCGTCGAGCCCGCGCAGCTCGGGGTCGATTTGCTTGGCGTCCGCGCCCAGCGCGACCAGCACGCCGAGCGCGGCCTGGCGCAAGGGCAAGAGCCCGAGCTGGCCCGCGATGCGCGCCACGCGCTCGACGGCGACGCGGTCGCTCGGATTCTGCTCGAAGCTTCGGATCAGCACGTCGAGCCCGCGCTGCAGCAAGCTGTGGCTCACGGAGGTGGCAAACGCGCCGGACAGCACCAGATCGAGCGCTTCGCCGTCGCCCGGCGCTTCGCCGAGCAGGCGCTTCACCGCGTCTTGAGCGGCATCGGGCATGCCGAGCTCGTCGCGGTAAATGGCCATCGCCAGTCGAGCTGCCTCGATACGGCCGGCGGCGGTGTCGCGTTCGGCCATCAGTTGCTCGAGCACCTCGGTGGCTTGCTCCCAAGCGGCGGCTTTTGCGGCAGTGCGCGCCAGGCGCTCGCGCACTGGCAGCGTACTCAGGCCGGCGCGGTACAAACCCGAGAGCACCTCCAGCGCCCGCGGCAGGTCTTTCAGCCGATTCTCGTACAGATCGACCGCAGCCACGCCGCTTATCAACCGTTGTTGTCCGGGGGCCTCCGGATGCTGAGCGAGGCGCGAGAGGTTGTCCGCGGCTTCGTCGAAGCGCTGCAGCGTGATGCAAATTTCGCCAGTGAGCGCCAGCGCGCCGACGTGGTCCGGCTCGTTCTGTCGCACTTTGTTGAGCGCGGCGAGCGCCCCTTCGCGATCGCCCGCTTCACGTAGCGCGCGGGCGCGCTCCCAATCCAGTCGCACGATCTCCTGCGGATCGCTCGCGACCTGTTCGCGCCGCGCGATCAAGTCGAGCAGCATGCGATGGTCCTTGCGGGCGCGCACCAGGCGGAACAGCCGATCGAAAGCGCTGAAGCGGCCGATATCGCGCTCGGTGGCGCGCGACAGCGCGAATTCACCGCGCAGCGTGTCGCCCAGCTCATCCAGCAAAATCGTCGCAGCTTCCTCCCACAGGCGAGCGCCGAGCGCGGCGTCTCCGACCGCGTCGCCGAGCGCGGCCGAGGCCTCGGCGAGGGTCGCCCGATCACCTTGAGCGAGCGCCGTGGCGCGTAGCCCTTCCCAGCCGATGACCTCGTTCGGGTGCGCTTCGACCACGCTGCGGAACGAAGTCACCGCGCCCTCCACGTCACCCGCGGCGAGCTGGTTGAAGCCGGCCATCGCGGTGGCGAGCGGTAAAGACTCTTCGCCGAGCGACGGCCGCGCGTCGAGCAATGCCCGCGCGCGCTGTCCGGGATCCATGCCTGGACCGGCTAGCTCGAGGTTCGCGAGCGCACCCGCGGGCTGGGCCGAGTCGAGCGGCGCGCTGCCACCCTGGCCGCTGAGCTCGGCCACCAATACGGCGCTGGCGGCGAGCGCGTGCGACGCGGGTTCGGGCAAACGCCGTGACAGCACGCGCCGCGCTTCCACCTCTTTGCGCGAGTCATTGGCCGCGATGGCCGCAGCCAGCCACTCGAGCGTCGGCGCCGGCGAAGTCTCGCTCTCGGTCCAATGCTGGGCGGTTTCGAGCAAGCGGGCGGCGTCCGGGGTGCGCGCCGTTCCGGGGGCAAGCTCGAGCTGGTGCGAAAGCGCGCGTGCAAGCTCGGCCACTTCCGGGCCGTGACCGGCGAGCGCGTCGAGCGCCTCGCGCTGGGTGGTTTCTGCGTCCGAGCCGAGGCCCCAGAGAGCGCGCGCCAGTTCGCCCGCGCGCGCGATTGGCGTGTCGCCAGCCACCGTGCGCAGCTGGATCAGGGCGTCCCACGCGGCGTCGTGCGAGCCGCCGCGTCCGACCTCCAGCGCGAAGCGCTCAATCGCGGCTAGCGCCGGATCGGTTTCGGCGAGCGCGTCGAGCGCCTTGCTGCGAGCCGCGTTGTCGTTGGGCTCTGCTGCGCGCAGCGCCCAACCGAGCACGCTCGCGGACGCTTCCGGTTGCTGCTCGGCCGCGCGCTGAAACGCTTCCACCGCTTGTTTTCGGTCGCCGCGTTGCCAGGCGAGCGTTCCTGCTGCGAGGTGCAGCGCGGTCGAAAGCTCGGTGTCTTCCACCTCGGCTGCAGAGCGGGCCAGCACGGCGCGCGCGCCGTCGACGTCGTCTCGAGCGCGCAGCAGCAGCGAGAGCGCTCCGGTGACCACCAGATCCGACGCATCGCTTTCGTGCAGCGCCGAGAGTTCGGCGATGGCAGTGCTGACGTCCGCGTACAGCAACGCCCGCAGCGCGACCACCAAGCGAAGCGCACGCGCAGACTCCGCGTCCGACTCGAGCTCGGCCAGCGCGGCGAGCGCGGCCCACGGCTTCACGTCGGTCGAAATCTGCGTTTCTTCTTCGCTGCGCGCGGAGACCCAGGGGACCGCGTAGGCACCGAGCGCGTGACCCAGCCAGGCGCCGTGCGGCGCGTTGGCGAGCGACGCGAAGGCCGCCGTCGCGCCGACTACGTCATGGCGCAGGGCTCGGGCGCGCGACAGCTCGAGCCAGAGCTCGGCCTGTTCGTCTTCGGTCGCGCCTTGCGCCAGCAAGCGCCGCGTCGCTTCCTCGTACCAGCCCGAGTCGCCAACGACCGCCGCCAGAAGACGCGCGACCCGCGCGACCACCGCTGGTGGCGCGCCGAACATCGCGGCTTGTGTGAGCGCTGCTTTGGCGCCTGAAACCTCACCGGCGGTGCGTGCCCAGGTATCGGCGGCCAACAGATAGAAGCTCGCTTTCGCGCTTTCGACCTCCAGCTGTTCGGTGATGGCTTCGAACGCGGTGGCCAGCCGCGCGGGCTCGCCCTGCGAGCTCAAGAGCTCGAGCTGAAGCGCGCGCGCGGGCGCGCAGTTCGGCGAGAGCGTGAGCGCTTGCTCGACCGCTTCGAGCGCGGCGCCACGCTCGTTTTGGGCCATGGCCGTCTCCGCCACGCGTAGCCAAAGTGCCGCACCTGGCTCGCCTTTGACACCGAGCTCGAGCTCGGTGCGGGCCAGTCGCGCGGTGGTGTCGGTGTCGATGACCGCTTCGGCGAGCAGCAGGTGCGCATGCACGAGCAGGGGCTCGCCGGGAACTTCGTTGATAGCGCGCTCCAGCACGCTCATCGCTCGCGCTGGATCGCCGCGGCGCTGATGGATCTGCGCGGCGCGCAGCCAGGCATCGCCGGCCACACCACGGCTCCTCCGATGATGCGGGATGCCTTGAGCGTCACCCGCAGCCGGGTCGGAGAGCGCGCGCAGCAAGAGCTCGGCCTGCGTTTCCAGAGCTTTGGCCTCGACGTCGGGGCGCTCGTGGCCATGGGCGAGTCTTTCTTGAGCGAGCAGAGCGAAAAACGTCGCTTCGCCGCCCTGCGTCACCGCGCGATCCAGGGCGTCGAGCGCGCCCTCGATCGCGCCCTGCTCGGCGCGCCGCTCGGCGAGATCGACCAACAGCAGACCGCGCAACGTGGCGTTCTGAACGAGCTCGGCGCGCGCCGCCAGCGCTCGCTCCGAAAGCGACGCATCGCCCTGGCGGGCCGCGATCAGCTCGAGCGCGAGCCAGATCGACGGATCCTCGGGAGTCTGCTCGGCGGCCTCCTGGAGAGCGGTCTTGGCGCCTTCCAGATCGTTGTCGTGGTCGGCCAGAAACGCTGCCTGCTCGATCAGCGCGCGCGCCCGTTCGCCGGCGTTGTCGGCGACGCGCACCAATCGTTCCAGAACCTTGCCCAGGTTCTTGTACGACTGCCGGCGTTCGATGATGGCGACTAGTCGCTCGAGTGGCTCGCGAAACTCCGGGTCACTGTTGACCGCAGCGAGATGATCGCGCGCGGCAGCGGCCTCGTCGCCGGCGAGCTCTTCGAGCACGCCGATCTCGTGCAAGAGCACCGCTCGTGTGGTCGCAGAGCTAGCAATCTCGTGCTCGGCGCGGAGGCGCCCGATGCTTGCGGTCAGTTCGCTGCCATCGGGCGGAGAAGAGTGCGGAGGCGCGTTGGAAGTGCTCGACATCCCAGAGGAACTCCCAGCGAATCTAGAGGACGCGCTGGCGGGTGCCTAGCGCGTTTTTTCGGCATCGCGCCGGCCGATCCGGCCGGGACGAAGAAATCGCGAGAACCTCGCTGGGGGCTGTCCGCCCGCCTGGCGACACTCGCCCGCTGCCCACGGCTCAGTCGTTACGACGCACGATCCAGTAGCCGCGTGGAGTGTCGATAGGTTCTGCACACACCTCACCTTTGGGCAGTGTGAAGAGAAGGTATTCGACTGCCGGTTCGAGCACATCGCGTGGCACGTGTCCCGCATCCGAGGTGGAACCGCGGTCACCTTTGGCAACCGCGGCGGCAAAGTCGTGCTTGGCGTCGGCGAGCAGGCTTTCAGCCCGACGTTTCGCATCCGCTTTCGAACGGGCGTCGAGCGGCGCTGCTTGTGCGCCTTGGTAGGCAACCACGACGACGCCGAAGCCAACCTGCTTCGGCGCAGAGCTCGGCAGATCGGGCACTTTCCGGCCGTCGGGTAGGGTATCGAAACCTTCCGAGGGTGGGACATCCGCCGACGGTGTCGGCGCGGCGCTCGGCGAAGCTGCCGCAATCGACGCAGAAGGAAGCGCGGAGCCAAGGGTGCGCGCGCTCGCGCTGGGCGCGGCTTTGGGTCTCGAACTGCCTTGCGCGCCGCCCCGACCGAGCATGAACACGAGGCCTGCGCACAGCACCACCAGTAGACCGACCGCAATTGCGGTATTTCGTTGCATTGTCGTTCTCAGTCCGGCCACCGGGCAGTGTTACTGGCCGGATGTCCAACGCATTCGAATTTCGAGCGCCGCGGCCAGGCCGCGCGCGGCAGAAGCCACTATCCCACTCGCCCGGGGCCGGCAACTGTCACCCGCTCCGTCCGCGCGCGAGATTGCCGTTCGCGCAGAATCCAGGACAAGCCGGTCGCACTCCTGCTAAGAGTCGGTGCATACGGGCAGATGTTCAAGGTCGAATGCCCCGGGTGTAAGGCGCCCTATCAGGTAGACGAACGCCGCATCCCGCCGAGCGGACTAAAGATGCGCTGCCCGAAGTGTGGCAGCTCGTTCAAGGTGGACCAACCGGGGGATCCTTACCGCACCGGTCCGAGCCCGGTGCTCGGCGCGGTGTTCGGCGTCGGTGCGGACTCGTTGCCACCGCCGGCCCTCGACGCCTCACCGCCCGCGGTGCCGCGCCCCGCGGCGCTGAAAACGACGATGCTCGGCGTCGCGCCACCGAAAGCCGCACCCGCACCAGCCGCAGCGCCTGCGGAGGCTCCGCCGCGGCCTGCGCCAGCACCAACGACCGACGAGCTCGATCTGCCAGCGCCCGCCGCGCCCCAAGCGGTCGTCGATCTGCCCGCACCGGCCGCGCCGCGCAAGGGCCCACCGCCGCCTCCGGCGCGCGCGAAACCGGCTGCACCGGTCGCGCCACCCGCGCCCGCGCCGCGCCCCGCCTCCGCGGGTACGGGTCTGGAGCTCGATCTGCCGGACACGACCGCCGATTTGCCTGCACCGGCGCAGCGCGCCGCACCCGCGCCACGCGGCGCACCCGCTCCCGCTCCCGCCCAACGCGGTGGTGGCGCGGAGCTCCCCGCGTTGCGCACACCGGGCGGGCGCGTGTCGTCTCCTTCGCTCGATCTCGATCTGCCGTCGGTTTCGGCTGCTGGCGTCGTCGCGCTGCCGTCGCCGTCGCCATCGCCGGCCCCTGCGCAAGCGCGCGCGCCACGAGCCCCGAGTCCCAGCTTCGGCGAGATTGAGTTGGATCTGCCCGCGGCCTCGGATTTGCCCGCGGCGCGCGGCGCGCGCGGTACCTCCGGCGGGCACGCGATCGATTTGCCGAATCTGCGCGGAGTCGCGCCGTCGGTGCGCCCCGGCGGCGGCATCGATTTACCGAGTCCGCAAGCGAACCTGCCGAGTCCCCAAGCGTCCAATTTGCCGAGCCCGCAAGCGACGAACTTGCCGAGCCCGCGTCAGGGTGGGTCTGTCTCGCCATCGGTTGGGCTACCGTCGCTCGGTGGCGTGGGCTTACCGCTCGTCGGCGCGGGCGCGGGGCTGCCGGTTTCGAGTCGTGGCGCCGGTCTGCCGAGTGTGGGCGGCGCCGGTCTGCCGAGTGCGGGCGGCGCCGGTCTGCCGAGTGCGGGTGGCGCGAGTTTGCCGAGCCCCGGCGGCGGTGCTCGCTTTCCGAGCTCGCCCCCGCTCGACCTCGAATCGCCGCTCGCGGGCCCGCCTTCGGGTGGCTTTGGCGCGCTCGATCTCGAACCGATTGGCGGCGGCCCCGTGGTGCCGTCGCGCGCGCCCGCTGCCCGGCTCGACGATGGCCTCGAGGCCGATCCGTTTGGGGAAGCGCCGCTGCCTCCGCCGCGCTCACTCGCTCCCAGCGCGCCGAGCTTGTCGCCCGGGGCCGGCCAATCACCCGCGTTCATCCCAGCGCCCAGCGACATCGGTAATCCGGTCATTCGCGAGAGCAACGCTTCGATCGTGCGCCAAGCCGGCGGCGGCACCGCTTACGGCGAGGTCAATCTGTCCTTCGATGCCGGCGCCGACGTATCGCTCGATGCGCAGCTGCCGCCTGCCCGGCCCGCCATGCCCAGTGAAGAGGACATGGAGTTCGGCGAGGTTCCGCAAGAGCGCGAGCCAGGCGCGGGCGGCCCCGCGCGCGCTCAGGCGCGGCCGGAGCTCGCCGAACCGCTGGCACCACCCTCCAGCGCGGAGCGTCGACCGCGGGTGCCACGCGCCAAGGCCAAGCTTCCGGTACGCACGTTGGCGAGCGCGTGCGTGCTGCTCGTGGGCGGCGCGTCACTCGGCTTTTTGCCGCAAGCGGGGCCGTTCGGCGCGTATTGGATCATCGACCGCGTCAAGGCCGACGAGTACGCGCATCTCGTCGCGGACTCCGCCAAAAAGGCGCGCACGCGCCTAGGTTCGGACACCGCCCCGGACGCCATGGCCGCAGCGGCCGACGTCGACAGCGCTCGCGCCAACGCGCCGCGCGTGCGCGGCCTCTCCGCCTACGCCGCGTTCTTGGCTTCGATGCGCGAACTCCGCTTCGGTCCCGAACCCGAGGTGCACGCGCGCAGCAAAGTCCTGCTCGACGAGTTTACGGGGGAAGGGGAGGCTCCGCCGTACCTCGAGCTCGCGCGCGCAGCGCGGGCCGCGACCGAGGGGCAGCTCGCGCGCGCGCGCCAGTCGGTCACCGCAGTGCTGCGCCGCACCCCGAACGATATCGACGCCCTGGCGCTCAGCGGCGAGGTCGAGCTTCGCGCGCGCAACGACGCCGCAGCGCTCGCCGCCTGGCAAGCGCTGGGCAAGCTCGAGTCGAGCGCGCGTGCGGCGTTCGGCCTGTCGCGCGCCCACTTCTCGGCTGGCGACAGCGCGGGCGCCGAGCGTGAGGCCAAGGCTGCGCTCGAACGCAATCCGCGCCACGCCGGCGCGAAGATCCTGCTGGCGCGCATCGCGGCCGCCACTCCGGGCCGCGACGCGGATGCCATCGCGCAGTTGGAGCAGGTCGCCAAAGAGCCCGATCGGGCAAGCCTGGAAGAGCGCGTGAACGCCAGCACCTTGCTCGGCGACATTCACATTGCGCGCTCGCGCATTTCGCGGGCCGAAGCCGCGTACACCGAGGCGCTCAAGATCAACCCCAAGGCGGCTCGCGCGCTCATCGGCCTCGGTGAGGCGCTCTATCGCGCTGGCCGCTACTCCGAGGCCCAGGCCCGCTTCGAAGCGGGCGCGCAGGCAGATCCCGACGACGTCTTCGCCAAGGTCGGCGTGGCCAAGAGCAAGTTGATGCTCGAACGCCTCGAGGACGCCCAGGCTTCGCTCCGAAAGCTGCGCGAGTCGCATCCCGCCTCGCTCCTGGTCACCTACTGGTACGGGCGCGTGCTCGAAGCCGTGGGCGATCGCGCCGGCGCGGAGCGCGTCTATCTGGAAGGCATCGCCAAGATCAAAAGCGATCCGCTGCTGGTCGACACCTACATCGCGCTCGCGCTCTTGCAGAACCAGCAGGGCCGCGCGGAGGAAGCGCAGAAGACGCTGGCCACCGCGCGCGAACGCTTGCCAGCGTCCGCGGCCATTCATCGCGCGCTCGGCGACGTGGCGCTCTCGCAGGGCCGCTATTCCGACGCGCAGAGCGAGCTACGCCAAGCCATCAACTTGGACCCGGAAGATCTGGGCGCGCGCTTCCGGCTCGGCTCTGCGCTGCGCCGGGATCGCAAATTCGACGAAGCGCTGGCCGTGTTCGGCGAAGTCGGCGCGGTCGACGCCGAGTATCCCGGCCTGGCGCTCGAGCGCGGTCTCTTGTTCGAGGCTTCGAACCGCACGGAAGAGGCGCTCAAAGCCTACGAGAGCGCGCTGGCCAAGGCGCCTGACGATCCCGACCTGATGCTGCGCGTGGGGTGCGGCTATGCCACCGCGGCGCGCACCAAAGAAGCGGAAGGGCTGCTGCGCAAGGTGCTTTCTCTGCGCCCGACCTCGGCCGAAACCAACCACTGCCTCGGGCGCGCGCTGCTCGCCGAGGGGTCACGCTTGGCCGATGCGCTGCGCATGCTCGAGCGCGCGGTCGAGCTGGATCCGAACCGCCCCGAGTTTCATTTGTACGTCGGCTGGGCCGCGAACGAGGCGGGCAACGTGCCCAAGGCTCAACGTGAGCTCGATCAAGCGATCGCGCTCGACCAGAGCCTGGCTGACGCGTACTGGCAGCGCGGGGTGCTCCGCCAGCGTCAAGGCGCGGTGCGCGACGCGGTCTCCGATCTCACCCGCGCGCTCTCGCTTCGGCCCACTCGCTACGAAGCGCACGCCGCGCTCGCGGACGCCTACTATGATCTCGGGCGTGAACCGGCGGCGCTCGCCGAATGGCAGAAGGCCGTGGCCGCGCAGCCCGACAACGCCACCTGGCACTTCCGCTACGGCAAGCTGCTGGTCGATAACCACATGAACGACGCGGCGCGCGCCGAGCTCACCCTGGCTCTTTCGCTGGCCGAGAAAAAACCGCGCGGCGAGCGCTGGATTTGGGAAGCGCACCACCGCATGGCGCGCGCCATCGGCCAGCGACCGGACGCGATTCCGCACTGGGAGGCCTTCCTCCGGCTCGGCCCGCTCGATTCGCCGTACCGCGCTGAAGCCAAAACAGCGCTCGAACAGCTCGGCCGGCCCTGGGCCGGAAACTGATCGACGGGCACGAATCGAGGCCAGACTTTGCTTCGGGGCCGGGGCCCTAAGTAGGAGGTGGGCCCCTCCGAAGACAGCCGGGGCGGAGGACGAAGTCCTCCGAAGACAGCGCGCGCCCGCGAGGAGAAGACTCGCTCCTCCTCGCGGATGCCGTCGCTGCTCAGCCCGCGGGAGCGGGAGCGGGCGCCGGTGCAGGCGGGGCGCCGACCGTGAACTCGTACACGAACGAAGCGTCGCCGTCGCGCTTGTCGGGCGGGGCGAGCACCAGGCCTTGCAGCGAGTCCACCACGCACTTGGTGAGCGTCTCGGGCGCGGTGGTCCCAGCGGGATCCGCAGTCACGTTCTTCACGGCGCCGGTGTCATGCTCCACCAGCAGCTTCACCGTGACGCGGCCCTGAAGATCCTTTTGCGTCTTCAACGCCTCGTCGTAGCAGCTCTTGATTTGCGGGGCCTTGGTCTCGAGCAGCGCCTGCGTGTCGTCGCGATACATGTCGGGCGAGCGGGCCGCGAACGAACAACCGGTGATGCCGGCTACGAGTCCCAACGCACAAAGTCGAATCGTCTTCATGGGTGTCTCCGTTCCGAGTTGGGCTTTCGGCCGACTCACTTCTTCTCCGCCGGGGCGGGCGCAGGCGCAGCAGCCTTGGGTTTGAGAGCGGGCAGCTTCTTGCCGGCGGCCGGGGCCGGGGCAGCAGCGTCCTTCTTCGCGTCGGCGGGCGCGGCGGCAGCCGGCTCTTCCTTCTTCTCGGTCAGCTTCTTCTCTTCGAGGACTTTCTCTTTGCCGGTGTGATCGACCTCGATCTTCTTCTGCGTGACGTCTTGCTCGACGATCACGAACTCCACCCGGCGATTCTTTTCTTTGCCTTCTTCGGTGGCGTTGTCCGCGATCGGCTTCTTCGCGCCGAAGCCCTTGGCCGAGAGCCGCGCCGGCTCCACGCCCTTGTCGACGATGTACTTCATCACCGCCTTGGCGCGATCGTCGGACAGTTTGAGGTTGCGGGCGGCGTCGCCCTCGGAGCTCGCGTGGCCCTCGATCGACAGCTTCTTGATCTGCGGGTTCTTCTTGATGGTGTCGGTGATCTCATCCATCAAGCTGAACGACTGCGGCAGGATCGTGGCCTTGGCGACCTCGAACTGAATCTTCTCGCCGATTTCGACTTTGTTGTCCTTCACCACCACGCGGGGCGGCGGCGGCGGCGGTTCCGCCTTCGGCGGCGGAGGGGGAGGGGGCGGCGCTGGGGGCGTGCCCGTCACGTTGAGTGCGGTCTGGCCCTGGAACTGCGTGACGCCGCCGCAAGCAGCGGCAAGTAGAGCGCCCGCAAGCAGAGCGGCATTCGCTAGTAGCTTCGAGCCCGCGCGGGAAACATGCATCGGTCGACTCCTGGCTAAGCACCAGATGGTGTTGGGGATTCCCCTGTAGAGGGCGTACTGATCGCACCGTTGGGCAACGGTCGTCAAGCGGTCCCTCGCCGAAGCTTGGCCGGCCGGGGTGCCGATGGAGCACCCGGAACTTACGTAAGCGACCGCGAAAAGCCTGGAAAACCCAGGCGACTCGTCAGCTTTCGATGAAGCTCTTCAGCTGTTTCGAGCGGCTCGGATGGCGCAGTTTGCGGAGCGCCTTGGCCTCGATCTGACGGATACGCTCGCGGGTGACTTCGAAGTCCTGACCCACCTCTTCCAAGGTGTGGTCGCTCTTTTCCCCGATGCCGAAGCGCATGCGCAGGACCTTCTCTTCACGGGGGGTCAGCGTCTTCAACACCCGGCGAGTCTGCTCGCTGAGGTTCATGTTGATCACCGCGTCGGCCGGGCTGATCACGCTCTTGTCCTCGATGAAGTCGCCGAGGTGGCTGTCCTCTTCTTCGCCGATCGGCGTCTCGAGGCTGATCGGCTCCTTGGCGATCTTCAGCACCTTGCGCACCTTGTCGAGCGGCAGCTCCATCTTCTCCGCGATCTCTTCCGGAGTCGGCTCACGCCCGTACTCCTGAACCAAGTAGCGCGAGGTGCGGATGAGCTTGTTGATCGTCTCGATCATGTGCACCGGAATACGAATGGTCCGGGCCTGATCGGCGATGGCGCGCGTGATGGCCTGACGGATCCACCACGTCGCGTAGGTGCTGAACTTGTAGCCGCGCTTGTACTCGAACTTGTCGACCGCCTTCATCAAGCCGATGTTGCCTTCCTGGATCAGGTCCAGGAACTGCAGCCCGCGGTTCGTGTACTTCTTCGCGATCGACACGACCAAGCGCAAATTAGCCTCGACCAGCTCGGCCTTGGCCTTCTCGGCCTTGCGCTCCCCGGCGCGGATCGCCTGGTAGGTCTTGAGCAGCTCGGTCACGTCGATCCGAAGCTCCTCCTCGACCTTCTTCATGCCCTTGCTGGCACTCTTCAAGGCTTCGTCGACGATCTCGAGCTCGCCGCGGTCGACGCCCAGCTTGCGCGCGAGGTCTTCCTCCGCCGCGGGGTCGTCCTTGGCGTCGCGCAACATCTTCTTCAGCTCGGCCTTGCTGGCGCCGGTGATCTTCTCGATCTCGATCACCTTGCCCTGCGCGCGGTACACGCGCTCGATCATCGCCTTCAACTTGGCCACGATCTTGTCGATCGTCTTCTTGTTGAGGCGCATCTCCTGCAGGGTCTTGATCAGCTCTTTCTTGTTGTCGGAGAGCTCCTTGTCGATCAGCTTGCGGCGCGCTTCGACCGCGCCGGCCTTACGCTCCTCGATCAGCTCCGAGTTCTTCTTGTCGAGCCGGCGCACGCGGTCGATCAGGCGAATGATGCGGCGATCCGCCTCTTCCTCGTCGAACTCGTGCTCTTCGTCCTCGGCGTCGCGGACGATGTCCTTGACGCGGATCTTGTGGTTACGCAGGCGCTCGCCGATGTCGATGATCTCGCGCACCGCGATCGGGCTGGACAGAATCGCGGTCAGAACCTCGTTCTCGCCCTCCTCGATGCGCTTGGCGATTTCGACCTCGCCCTCGCGCGTGAGCAGGGCCACGCTGCCCATCTTGCGCAGGTACATGCGCACGGGGTCGTTGCTCTTGTAGAGCTCGTCGTCGCTGGTCTTGGTGGTCGAGGCGGGACCGGGGCTCTCGCTGTCGTCTTCGGTCTTGGCAGCCGTCTTGCTCGGCGCCTCGTCGTCGGACACGCGGTGCGGCGCGATCTTGATGTTGCTGGCGTCGTCGACGACCTCGATCTCCTCGTCGTCGAGCGCGCTCAGCACGTCGTCCATCTGATCCGGGCCGACTTCTTCGCCCGGCAACGCCTCGTGCACGTCGTCGTAGGTGAGAAAGCCCTTGCTCTTGCCGAGCGTGATCAGCTGCTCTTTGGTCTTGCCGTTGGTCTTGGCACCAGCAGCGACCGGGCTCGACGGCGCGTCATCGTCCTCGTCGTCTTCGTCTCGCTCGCCGCTCTGAGGAGCGCTCGACGGAGCCGTGCTCTTCGCAGCCTTGGCCACGGCCTTCGGCTTCGGCTTCTCGGGTGCCGGCGCCTTCTTGGCCACGATCGTCGCGGCTTTCTTTGTCGAACGTTCAGGTTTCTTGGATCCCACCTTGACCTCGCTACTCCGGTGCCACGACCCTGCGCTGGCGTGCTTTACGAAACAGTTGTTCGAGCAGTGCGTCTTCCTGCTTGAAGTCGCCGCTTGGGCGGGCGCGCTCGAGCTGTTCGACGGTTGCCTGCTTTTCGCGCTTGAGCGCCAACGCTTTCAATTGCCTCACGTTCCCTGAGAGCTCTGCCTGCGCGTCCTTCGGCTGCATGTGTCTGGGTGCCGCAAGACGAGCGCGCGCGAATGCATGGATCGAGGGGGCGAGCTTAGCAAGAACAAGTTCCACGTCGTGAAGCCCATCTTGCTCCCAACCCTGACGCAGTGCAGCAAGGGCTGCAGCGCCGTCCCCCTCTAAGAGATCGGCTGCTTCACTGGCTTCGGGACTATGAAATAATTCCGGAAAATCAAAAAGGGCGCCGAGGATCTCGAGCGCCACTGCGTCTCTCCGCTCGGGGGAGCGGGCCTTGAACGGAGCCGCGACTGGCGCTTGGGCCGACTTCGCCGGTTGAGGCCCCGAGCTCATGGCGCGACGAACCTCCGCCGCGACCGCTCGAAAGGTCGGGGCGTCCGCGATGTTCAACCGCTGCGCGAGCCGGTCGGCGTGGCGCTCGGCCAGGGCCCGCACGGTTGGGTCCTGCTCGCTGGCGATCAGGTCGAGCACTTCTTTGACGCGAGCCCCGCGCTCGCGCGCGTCGCTTTCGGCGAACGTGCCGTCGAGCACGCTGTCGATCAGATACTCGAGTAGACCCCGTGCCGCGCCGAGTACGCGGTCGATGCCCGCGCGCCCTTCACGCCGAATCAGATCGTCCGGATCGACGCCGTTCGGCAGCGTCGCCACCTTGGCCGAAATGCCCACCTTCTGGCACACGTCGCGCGCGGCGCGCACCGCGCGTCGCCCGGCTTCGTCGCCGTCGAACAAGAGCGTTACGTTCGGGCAAAAGCGCCGAAGCTGCTGCGCCTGCTCCGCAGTGAACGCCGTGCCGAGCGGAGCGACCACGTGCTTGACGCCGCGCGCGTGCAAACTGAGCACGTCGAAGTTGCCCTCGACCAGCACGCAAGTGTCCGCATTGCGGATGGCCGTGCGCGCCTGATAAAGCCCGAACAGCGCCTCGCGCTTCTTGTAAATCGGAGACTCTGGGGAGTTATAGTACTTGGCCGGTTTGTCGGCGTCAGCCGCCGCTGGTGAGAGCCCGAGTGGACTCAGCTCTTCCGCCGACGGCTCCTCGAGCGCGCGCCCGCTAAAAGCGATGACGCGACCTTGCACGTCGAGCACCGCGAACATCAAGCGGTGCCGAAAGCGGTCATAGTAGCCAGAGCCGGTCTTTCGCGCGCCCAAGAGCCCAACTCGCTCGGCCGCGACCAAACTGGCCCTCTGCTCACGCAGGTGTTGCGCGAGCCCCTCCCATCCGTAGGGAGCGTAACCGACGCGAAACGCCTGAAGCGCGTCCGCGATGGCGTCGGTCGGCGTGCTCGGCACCAGTCCACGCCGCTCGAGCTCGGCCTGCGCGTAGCCGGAAAGCGGGTGTTCACGCAGCATGCGCTCGAACCAGCCCGCAGCCGCGTTCATCACCTCGTAGTGCTCGTCCGCGCGACGGCGGGTCTCGAGCTGCGCCCGTCGCTCGGCTTCGCTGATATCGAGCGCTACCTCGATACCGGCGCGCTCGGCCAACCGCTTCACCGCCTCGATGAACTCGAGGCCCTCGTTCTCTTGAACGAACTTGAGCGCGTCACCGGAGGCGTGGCAGCCGAAGCAATGATAAAAGCCGCGCTCGGGGTTGACGTGGAAGCTCGGCGACTTCTCTTTGTGAAAGGGGCAGAGCCCGACGAAGCTGCGGCCACGACGCACGAGCTTCAGAGACTCGGAAATGAGCGCGACGAGGTCCGTCTCGCGACGGATCCGGTCGAGCGTGTCCTGCCCGATCACGGTTCACGCATACCCCAAAAAGGGTCCGCGCGCTGGTGTCCTCGCTGACCCCGGCACAGGAAAGCCCTCTGCCTGTCACCGCTGCGACGACCAATAAAACTGGCCCAAACCAGGCCGGAGACGTGCGTGCCGCCGTCGAACCACGCAAATTTGCGCAGAGGGTGAACGAGATCGACTTTTGTTGGTGGGCCCCAGGCACTGAAACGGGCGCGCTGCCCGGCCTGCAGCATCCGTGGGCAACCGGGCCCGTCGAAGCCGCGCCGAGCGGCCGCGCCAGGGCGGCTCTGTAATAGAGGGCACCACGCTTGAACGGAACGGGTGTTCAGTGTATGCTGCGCCGTGCTTCGCCCACTCGTTCGCGAAAACCCGGAAAACCGCTGGGAGCGGCTGCGGGTCGAGTACGAGCTCGGGGAAGCGCCGCGGCTCGCGTTGCAAGTCTTCCAGGACCAAACGCGCAGCATCATTTCCGAGAACGACAGCCCCGACATCTCGTTTCGTTACAGCATCAACCCCTATCGCGGCTGCGCCCACGGCTGCGCGTACTGCTACGCGCGCCCCTCGCACGAGTATCTCGGCTTCGGGGCGGGTAGTGATTTCGAGCGCAAGCTCGTAGCCAAGGTGGCGGCGGCCGAGCTGCTTCGGCAAGCGTTCGAGCGGCCCAGCTGGTCGGGTGACCTGATCGTCATGAGCGGCATCACCGATTGCTACCAGCCGCTGGAGGCCGAGCTCGAGCTCACCCGGCGTTGTCTCGAAGTGTGCATCGAATACCGAAACCCGGTGCACATCATCACCAAGAGCGCGCTCATCGAGCGGGATCTGGCGCTGCTCGTGCGCTTGTCAGAAGTGGCTTCGGTGGGCGTAACGGTTTCGGTGACTTTCTGGGATGCGGCGGTGGCGCGTGCAATCGAGCCGTACGCGCCGCCGCCGCGTCGACGCATCGAAACACTGCGCCGGCTGAGCGCCGCCGGCATACCCACCAGCGTCAACATGGCGCCGCTCATCCCTGGCCTCTCCGATCGAGACCTGATCCCAATCTTGGAAGCGGCGCGAGAGGCTGGCGCGCTTTCGGCCGGCTGCATCCCCCTTCGCCTACCGGGCAGCGTGGCCGAGCTGTTCGAATCGCGCTTGCGCGCCGCGCTGCCTGCCGAAGCGGCGGAGAAGGTACTGTGTCGAGTGCGCGAAATGCGCGGCGGTAAACTCAATGATCCACGTTTCTTCGCTCGCATGCGGGGCAGTGGAGAGTACGCGCACACGCTCGAGCGGGTGTTCCACGCCACTGCCCGCCGGCTTGGTTTCGGCTCGTTTCCCGAGGCGAAGGTCGGCACTTTCCGCCGCCCAACCGATCGCGGCCAGCTGCGCCTGTTCGACTGAGCCTCGCCGCTGGCACAATCTGGCACGGTCACGCGCGGCCTCGCGGTCGCGATATCCGGTCTGCCGAGCGATTGCTCCGGCGTTCATGCACTGTGCTTCGCGCGTGAGTCCGCGGCACGCATCATGCTATAGACGCGACCGTCGTTAGTGGCGGTCTCCAAATAACAGGCGGGTAGCGGAGCATGGTGGCAAGTGAGGCGCAGGGCACACAGGCCCGGGCCGTGCAAACGGAGGGTTCCGAGCTCGCGGCGCGCGAGCGCCCCGAGGCCGAGGCCCAGCATCCGGCGCTGGCGGCGCGACGCCCGGCGCTCGAATCGGCGACTCGCGCACTGACTTTGGCGAGCCTCGCCCTGGCGCCCGAGCAGGCTGACCTTTCGGATCCGACGCTCGCCCGTTTGCTGCTGCGCGAAGCGTTCATTCGCGTTGGGCGGGCCGCGGCCCCGGAACAGCCTCAATTGGCGTTTCCTTTTGCGGGAGAGCTGATGAACGTGCGCCAAGCGCGCGCAGCGATCGAAGCGCGCGCGGACTTGCCGGAACGTCTCACCCGCGCGCGCCTCCTCGACCTTTCGCTGGAGTTGGATGGTGAAGGGGCGCTCGACTGGGCCAAGCTTCGCGAGCTCGAGGCCTGGCTGGCGGACGTGCTGCACGTTCTCGCCGCGAACCCCGTGCGCTGGTTTCGTTCGCGCTGGTTCGTTTTCGTCGCCGCAGCGGTGCTCGGCTTGCTCGTGGTGTTCGTGCCGCGGCTGATCCTGAAGCCGGCCTGGGCCGACTACAAATGGCGCGCGAGCAGCACCTTCGGCGACTACGCGATTTCGGGCACGCTCGGCGCTAGCGAAGGCGCGGAGGGCGCGTTTTTTCATACCGAGACTCAAAAAGGTCCTTGGCTCTTGATCGACATGAACCAGGAGCGCTCGATTCACGAAATCGAGATCAAGAACCGGACCGATTGCTGTTTCGAACGCGCGTTGCCGCTGGTCGCCGAAGTCAGCAGCGACGGTAAGTCGTTCTCTCTCGTGGGCTGGCGGGACAAGGTCTTCGCCGAGTGGACGGTTCGCTTCGAGCCACGGGCCGCGCGTTACGTGCGGCTGCGCGCGGACGCCGAGACCATGCTCCACTTCGCGGGGGTCACGATCCGATGAACCGTCTGATCGGCGAGTGGGCGCGGCGCCACTGGCCATACCTGGTGACGGGGCTGGTCTTCGTCGCGTCGCGTTGGTTCTACCGAAACGTGCTCTTGGTCACGTTCGATACGAGCGCGCTCGACTACTACATTCAGTACATCGACCCCTGGTACATGGAGCACGATTTTCTGCGCAGCTTCTGGTACCTGCACAACCAGGGCCCGCTTCTGAACCTGCTCATCGCGGTGCTGCTGCGGCTGTTCGGAAAGCCGGCCGCGATGGACATCCTGGAAGCGTTGTTCCTGCTGTTCTCCTTCGCCACGGTGCTTGGCCTGCTCCACATCGCGCGCCGTCTGGGTGCGCGCGCAGGCATCGCGTGCCTCATCTGTTCCTTCTACGCGGTCTCGCCTACCACGGTGATCTACGAGAACTGGCTCTTTTACCACCTCCCGGTCGCGCTCGGCCTGGTGCTTACCGTGGTCGCGTTGATTCACTATCACCGCGTGCGCACGTTCTGGGCCGCGTTCGCGGTGTTCGCGGTGCTCGCGGTCATCGCCCTGATTCGCTCGACCTTCGGTCCGCTCTTTCTGGTCGTGACCTTGGGCTTGCTGCTTTGGCGGCCGCCGCTCGGGCCAACGCCGAAGTCCGCGCGCCGAACCTTGCTGCTGGCGGCGGCTGGCCCGCTCGTGCTCCTTTGCCTTCACAATCTGAAGCCGATGGTGCTCATCGGCTACGGCTATGGCGACAGCTTTCTGTACGGAAACATCGCGCAGAAAATTGGCGATCAGCTGTCCCCGGAAGAGCGCCAGCGCCTGCACGAGACGAACGCGGTCTCGCCCATGATCGAGCATTTTTTTCTGACGGATCTGAAGGAGTTCGGCGATCTGCTGATTCCGCATGCCCCGACCGGTGTCCCATTGCTGGACGATGCGAACGCGCCGAGTGGCCGCTCCAACGCGCACGCGCTCCAATATTTGCTCCTCAACAACGCCTACTCGAAGTCCGACGCGCGCTACTTGTTGAAACACTACCCCGACCTCTACCTGAAGAGCGTGAGCGACGGCCTCCGCCAGTACGCAGGCTCCAGCCTGGAAGCGATGTTGCCGGGCACCCCCAACTACGTGCACACGCGAGTCCCGCGCGAGGCGCTCGACAAGCTGCTCGGTGCGCGCGAAGACAAGACGTTCCCCACCCTGGCGGTGGCTCTGCCGTTGCTCTTTCTGTACGCGGTCGTGCGCGCTCTGTGGGTGCGGCGTCCGAGCCGGCTCTGCTCCGCCAACGCACTGCTGCTCGTAGTGCTAATGGTCGGATATGTCAGCGCGGTCGCCATCTTGATCTCGGCGGGGGACTATGCCCGCTACCGCTCGGAGATCGATCCGCTCTACTTCCTGCTCTTGATCTTGTGCCTGTCGGAGCTGCGCGTTCCTCGATTTTTGCTCGCCCGAGTCCGAGTTCGATAGCAAGCTCCAGCGATGAGCTGGTTCGCCTGGGCGTCACTCGTCGGCTGGTTGCTCACGGTAGCGGCAGCCCGGCTCCGCTCGCGCCCGTTCGCGGTGTTCACCGCGGTCAAGCTCGGGCTCTCGTCGCTCATCGCGGTGGCGCTGGCTGATCGCTTCCTATGGGCGTGGCCGGTGTATTGCTACTTGCAGGTGGCGGTCCATGTGCAGTCGCTGCTGCTCGCCCGTCCGCGCCTGCGATCGCTCGGCTATCGCCTGCTGATCAGCATTCCCTCCGCGTTCTTCAGCGCGGGCACGCTGCTCGCGTGGCCGTGGGCCGTGTGCCGCGCGTTCGCCTATGATTTGCCCGGCGTGTGGCTGCCCTATGCGGTCGCTCTGCTGGGCGTGGTCGAATCGTTGGTCATGCGTCACGAGGAGTTCGACCTCGCCGTGGGCGATGAAGACGCGGGGAGCGTTCCGCGGCGTCACAAGTCGGGCGCGCTGCGCGTCGCTCGGCCGCTGCGGCTGGTCCAGATCACCGATCCACACCTGGGGCCGTTCATGTCGGTCGAGCGGCTCGCCAAAATTGCGCAGCAGGCGGTGGAGCGCGATCCCGATCTGGTGCTGCTCACGGGCGATTTTTTGACCATGGAGTCTCAGTCCGATCCTGAGCTGCTAGCGCGGGCGCTTGCGCCGCTCGCGGCCCTGCCCGGGCGCGTATTCGGCTGCTTCGGCAATCACGACCATGAAGCGCCCGCGATCGTGCGCGCGGCGTTCGCGAGCATCGGCGCCCGGCTCTTGATCGACGACAGCGCGCTCATCGAGACGCCCGCCGGGCGCGTTCAGGTGGTGGGCTTCGACTTTTGTTGGCGTGGCCGAGCCGAGCACCTTTCGCGCGTTTGCGCGCAGCATCCTCGCGTCGCAGGCGCGTTGCGTCTGGCGCTGCTCCACGATCCGGGCGCCTTTCGTCATCTACCGCCGGGGGAGGCCGATTTGGTCTTGTCCGGGCACACCCACGGCGGGCAAGTCGGGCTGGTCAGCCTGGGCCTGCCGTGGACGATGCTGCGCCTGTTCGCGAACCTGCCGGACCACGGCCTTTGGGCGCGTGGCTGGGACCGGCTGTACGTGCATCGCGGCACCGGCCACTACGGCTTCCCGCTGCGAGTTGGGGTTCCGGCCGAGAACAGCCTGCTTCGGGTGCATGCGTCCGTTTTCGGCTCCGCATCCTGAATCGCGGAAGCTCGGTTCAGCGAGAGCAGAATTCGCGGTAAGAAGGTTTCGACATGGGCGTTGGCAGCCTGGGGGTCTCGTGGTACACGCGGCGCGGGCGAGAAGCCCTTTTCCACGAGGACGCACCCGAAATGAGCATGACCGGCACCAAGGGCAAGATCACCCAGGTCATCGGACCGGTGGTAGACGTCGAGTTTCCGCCCGGCAAGCTGCCCAAGATCCTGAACGCACTCACCGTCACCAACCCCTCGCTCAACAGTCAGCGGGACAACCTCGTGCTCGAGGTGGCCCAGCACTTGGGTGAAGCGGTGATTCGCGCGGTGGCCATGGACTCCACCGATGGTCTCGCGCGCGGCGCAGAGGTCACCGATCTCGGCGCACCGATTCAGATGCCGGTCGGCCCGGGTGTGCTCGGTCGCATCCTCAACGTCGTCGGCGCGCCGGTGGACGACAAGGGTCCGGTGGACTCGAAGCAGCGCATGCCGATTCACCGTTCGCCCCCGGCGTTCGTGGATCAGAGCACGAAGGTCGAAATTCTGGAGACCGGCATCAAGGTCGTCGATTTGCTCGCCCCCTACCGCAAGGGTGGGAAAATCGGGCTGTTCGGCGGCGCAGGCGTCGGCAAGACCGTGCTCATTCAAGAGCTCATCAACAACGTCGCCAAGGCGCACGGCGGTGTGAGCTGCTTCGCTGGCGTCGGCGAGCGCACCCGTGAGGGCAACGATCTCTACCTGGAAATGGGGGAGTCCAAGCTCGAGACTGGCGCCAGCGTGCTCACCAAGACCGCGCTGATCTTCGGCCAGATGAACGAGCCGCCCGGCGCGCGTGCCCGCGTGGCGCTCAGCGCGCTCACTTGCGCCGAGTACTTCCGCGACGAGGAAGGGCAGGACGTGCTCTTGTTCGTCGACAACATCTTCCGCTTCACGCAGGCCGGCAGCGAGGTGTCCGCGCTCCTCGGTCGTATGCCGAGCGCGGTCGGTTACCAGCCCACGCTGGCCAACGAGATGGGTGCGCTGCAAGAGCGCATCACTTCGACGCGCAAGGGCAGCATCACCAGCGTGCAAGCGATCTACGTGCCTGCCGACGATCTCACCGATCCGGCGCCGGCCACCACGTTCGCGCACTTGGACGCCACCACCGTGCTGAACCGCGCCATCTCCGAGCTCGGCATCTACCCGGCCGTGGATCCGCTGGACTCGACCAGCACGATGCTAAACCCCGAGATCGTGGGTGAGGAGCACTACAACGTCACCCGCCGCGTGCAGCAGACGCTGCAGCGCTACAAGGACTTGCAGGACATCATCGCCATTCTCGGCATGGACGAGCTCAGCGAAGACGACCGCGCGATCGTGGCGCGTGCCCGCAAGATCCAGCGCTTCCTGTCGCAGCCGTTCTTCGTGGCCGCGCAGTTCACCGGCCTGGCCGGCAAGTACGTGCCCCTGAAGGAGACCATCGACGGCTTCAAGCAGATCCTCTCGGGTTCGCTCGACGACCTGCCGGAGCAGGCCTTCTACATGGTCGGCAACATCGAAGAGGCCAAGGCCAAGGCGCAGAAGCTGAAGCAGGCTGCCTGAGATGGCCGAGCAGATTTCCCTGGAAATCGTCACGCCTGACGGCGTGAAGTTGAGCGAGCAGGTCACCGAGCTCACCGCGCCCAGCGTGGACGGTGAGTTCGGCGTGCTCCCCGGTCATCGCGCGATGCTGGCGGCCCTCACCACCGGCATCGTCACCTACACCAAAGGTGGTGAGAAGGAGTCGGTCGCCGTCGGCGCGGGCTTCGTCGAGGTGGCCGATGACCGGGCGCTCTTGCTCACCGATCGCTTCATCCGCAAGGAGAACATCGATCCGGTGCTGGTGCGCAAGGAGCTGAAAGAGGTGGACCAGGCGCTCGAGGCCTTCCACGGCGACAACGCGGGTCCCGAATACGGCGATCTGGTGGCGCGGGAGCTCTGGGCGGCCGCGCAACTCGACCTGTACGGAGATCCGCCGCCGCCCCGCATTCGCACCATGAGCGAGCTGATGTTCGCCCAGCACGAGAGCTACGCGGAGCTCGCGGACGAGACGGCCGAAGCGGGCGAAGCTCCGGCGGCCGACAAAGCGCACTAGAGGCTGGTGCCCGAGCTGCCGCCGAGTCCGAAGACGCAGCTCAGCCTGCGCGGACTTACGCCAAAGCGGCACTTCGGTCAGAATTTTCTGGCCGACGCCGGGCTTTCCGCGCGCATCGCCGAACTCGCGTTGCCCGACGGCGGCTCGGCGCTCGAGCTCGGCGCGGGTCTCGGCGCGCTCACGCGGCCGCTGCTCGCGCGCGCCGAGCACGTGATCGCGGTCGAGCGCGATCGGGATCTGGTACCAGCCCTGCAAGAAGACTTTGCCGCGGAGATCGCCGCGGGCCGTCTGCAGGTGCTGGAAGCGGACGCGAAGAGCATCGCGCCCGGTGAGCTGCTCGGCGCGCTGCCGCGCCCGCGGGTCTTGTGCGGCAATCTGCCGTACCAAATCACCGGACCGCTGCTGGAGCTAGCCGTGCACTCCGCGTCCGGGCTCGATCGCGCGGTGTTTCTGGTTCAGCTCGAAGTTGCGAATCGGCTCAGCGCCGCGCCGGCCAGCGCGGACTACGGCGCGCTCAGCGTGTTCACGCAGGCGGCCTTCGCGGTGAGTCGCGCGCTGGTCGTGCGGCGCGGCGCGTTCTATCCGCAGCCCGGCGTCGACTCGGCGGTGGTGGTGCTCACGCCGCACGCCGTGCCCACGCCCGAAACCAAGACTTTCGCTGCGTTCGTCAAGGCGGCCTTCGCGCAGCGGCGCAAGCAGCTCTCGAATGCCTGGCGCGGCGTGGGCGGTCTCAGCCCAGAGCAACTCGTTGAGGCAGCGCGCGCCGCCGAGATCGACCTTTCTGCGCGCGGCGAAACGCTGGCGGTCGCCGATTTTGCCCGCATCGCCGAGGTCGCCGAGAGGGTCCGTTCGTGAGCGCCCGACCGCGTCGATTGCGGCGCGCGCTCGCCGTCGGTTCGCTCGCTGTATTTGCAATCGCCGCGCTCGGCTGCCCCTCGCGCGGCGCCGACGCCGAGCTCGAGCGTGTCGAGTTTGGTGTGCTGTACGGCGGCGACATTCAGGATCGGGAAGTGATCCCGCTCGAGCTCGATTCGGCGCGCCAAGAACTGGCGCTGCGCATTACTTTTCGTAAGCCGCTCGAGCGCGAGCGGGTGGTGAAATGGGAGCTCGAGCGCCCGGCGCCGCAGCGCGGCGCCGACGGCGGCACGCTGTTCGCGGCCGAGCTCGGCGAGATTCGGGCGCAAGCGGGCGAGCGGCGCGCTGAAGCCAAAATCGCGTTCCGTCGCGGCGACGCGCCCGGCGCGTGGCGGCTTTCGGTGCGCTTGGACGGCCGCGTGGTGCTCGAGCGTTCGTTCACCGTGAGCGAGCCCGAGCGCCGTTAGCAGCGCGAGCGGCGACGCTTTCAGCGAGTCCTGCCGAGCGCGACGCGCGCCTCGCCGTCGGCTGCGACGCGTTCGATCTGCACGCCCAGGCGCCGCAGCGCGCGTTCGCCTTGAATCGCCGCCAGGCGCGCACGCCGGGTGAGCGTTCGACCCGCTACACCGGCGGCCCCCGCTGGCGCATCGATCCCTGCTTGAACCGGGAGGCAAGCCCATAGCACCTGTGCGTGGCGGCCACGGCGGCGCGCCACCGCTTCCACCAAACGGGAACGCGAGCCGAGCTCCGGCGGCGGCGACCACAAGTAAATCAGCGTGGGCTCGGGCCGTTCACGGCGCGCGCGCGTCAGCGCTTGCACCAGGAGCTCGTCTACCTCGAGTCGGTCCGGGCCGGTTCGCGTGGGTGAGCCCAGGCCGAACGCCTCCAAGTAGGTGCGCAGCGATCGCTCGCGGGGGGTGTTCGCAAACACCTCCGCGTTCGCGAAGGGTGCGCGCGGGCGTAGCTTGTCGGCGCGCCGCGCCAAGCGGTCGAGCTCGTAGGGACCAACATTGCCGGCCACGTCGGGGTCGAGCGGTCGCATGTGCTCGAGCACGCGCAGCGCCACCTCGCCCTCGTCGAGCCCGCTGCGATCGGCGTGCACGGGTGACGCGGCGCGCGTGAGCGCCTCGAGTAGCCGCAGCGCGTGGCCGGGGCCCCGATCCGGAGCGATCCAGGTCAACACTCGCCGGCCGATCACGCCGAGCCCGACGTCGTCGCCGCGCGCGAGGTGGCGCGTCAACACCGCCGCCGCCTCGTCGAGCGCCCGGTCGAACGCCGCTTCACCCGGTCGCCCTGCGTTGAGCTCCACCGAGGCGTCGAGCAGCAGGAACACCACGTCGCGCTCTTCGCGCTCGTACTCGCGAACCAAGAGCTCGCCGCGGCGCGCCGAGGCTTTCCAGGCGATGCGCCGGAAGGGATCGCCCGGGTGATGTTGGCGCAACTCGCGCAGCTCCGGACTCTCGCCGCCGAGCGGGCGCGTACGACTCTGCTCGGCCTCGCGCCGGCTGCGCCCGCCGCGGTTGGAACGGTTCAGCCGCGTGTAAGCGCGCGGCAGCACCTCGATGCCGAACGGATTGGCGAAGGTGAGGGGAACCTCGAACAGCCCCGGGCCGCCCTGCAGCTCCAGCGACAAACCGTGCACCGCGTGAAGACCGACCCGGCGAGCGATCACGTGCACCACGACCTTGAGCCGGCCGCCGGCCGGGACTTCGCCCTGTTCGGGGCTCACGCGGACCTCGAGATCCGGCGCAGCGACCGCGCGTAGCTCGACGAAGCGCGCGGCGCGCGCGTCACGATTTCGGAGCTCGGCCTCGATTTCGAGCGCTTCACCGCGGCCCATGCGGCGTACCCGCTGCGGCCCCCGCCAGAGCATTTCGAAGCCCGACGAACGGATGCGCGCCACGCTCAGGCAGGTCACCGCTCGGGCAATGGCCAGACCGACCAGAATCGCGCCGCCCCAGGCGACCACGGGTCCGCTACCCAGCGCGACGCCCATGACCGCTGCCAGGCTCCCGGCAACGGAAAGGTGAACGGCCGATCGGGTCGGGTGGACCTGCACGCGCCCGAGAGGGTAGCCTATTTCGGTTCCCTGTCTTGCTCCATGCTTTGGCGGTTTGCGGCCATCCTCGCTGCCCTGTGCTTCCCACTGGTAGCGCGGGCTCAGACGCGGGCGGACAGCCGGGTTTACTCGCCCTACGAGCTCAGGACCATTCAGGCCGAGCTCGTGCGGCGCGGCGAGGTGCTGGAGTCGGCCCCGGAGGGCAAGCGCATCGCCGGCATCGAGATCACCACTCTGGAGGTGTTCGACGAGGACGATCCGGTCCCGGATTTCGTCAATATCTTCCACACCACCACGCGCAAGCGCGTGATCGAGCAGGAGCTTTTGTTCCGCGTCGGTGATGGTTTCAGCCAGCGCCGCATCGACGAGACTGCACGCAACCTGAAGAGCCTGATTCAGCTCACGGTGGTGTTGCTCGTGCCGGTCGTTGGCCGCGAGCCGGGGACGGTGCGCGTCTTGGTCATCACCAAAGACGTGTGGAGCCTCAGGTTAAACTCCAATTTCCAAGTCGGGCCGGAGGGGCTCACCTATCTGCTGCTGAACCCTACCGAATGGAACGTGGCGGGCACCCACACCAACGTCGGTGGGCTATTCGTGCTCCGGCGCAGCACCTATTCGACTGGGCTCACCGCCTCGCGCGGCCGCATCTTTGGTTCTCGCCTTGCGAGCACCGTGAGCGGGAGCTTGGTCTTCAATCGCGAGAGCGGGCAGAGTGAAGGCTCGTTCGGCAGCTTCTATTACGGGTTACCGCGCTACTCCGAAAAGCAAAAGTGGCTGTACGGCGCGACTTTGAGCTGGGACGACGGGCTGACTCGGGTTCGCGTGCGGCCGAGCGCAGGCGCTCCGGAACTGTTGTTTCCGTATCACCGCGAGCGCTACCGCGATGTCACCAGCGTGACCCGTTCGTTCGGCGTGCGCGAAAAGGTCGAGCTCACCTTCGGCGCGGAGGCGGATCGCGCGGTATATCGCTCGCGCGTTTCCGAAGACGTCGACCCGAAACTGCGCGCCGCGTTCGAGCGAAAAGAGGTGCCGCTCAGCGACACGCGAATCAGCCCTTTTTTCCAGCTCAATCGCTTCGACAATCGCTTTCTGAAGACGATCGAGCTCGAGACGTTGGGCTTGCAGGAAGATTTTCGGCTCGGCCCCGAGGTGCTGCTCAAGGTGTACCCCGCCAGCACCCATTTCGGTTCGTCGCGCGATCTGGTCGGCGTGGTTTCGGGCGTCGGCTACACCCAGCGCTGGGACGACGGGCTCGTGCGCCTGAACCTGACTTCGTTCATCGAATACGCGAAGCAGAAGCGACATCAAGCCAAAGCCACGGTTGCCCTACGCGTTGCCAGCCCGCGCCTCGGCCTCGGTCGCCTGATTTTCGACGGAATCTTGGAGAACCGTTACCAGAACTATCTGCGCTTGAAGTCGGCGCTCGGGGGTGATGGCCGCTTGCGCGGCTACCCGGCCGCGGACACCGAGGCTTCGGGCAGCGGCGCACTGCGCGGCGAGGACGTACTCGCTTTGAACGCCGAGCTGCGAACCCGCGCGGTCGACATCTTGTCGGCCCAGTGCGGCCTCGCCGCCTTCTATGACATCGGTGGCGCCGCGGATCGCCTGCGCGACCTCACCCTGAAAGAGTCGACCGGCCTCGGTCTGCGCGTGCTCTTCCCGCAGTTCGATCGACTGGTGTTTCGCGCCGATTGGGCGTTCCCGCTCAGCACCGGAAGTCGAGCGCTTCCAGGCAGCCTGTTCGTGAGCTTCGGGCAGGCCTTTGCCATGCCAGAGCTTGGTTAATCCTCCCCCCAACCGGCGAAGCCGGATCGGGGCCCCACGTCCTACTTTGGGACCCAAAGGGATTTGCTTGGGCGCCGTTGGCTCTGGACTCGGCTGGGGCTCGTGGTAAACGCGGCGCGGCAATGAGCGCGCCGTCCACGATTTTGGTCACTGGGGCCACTGGGAAGCTTGGCACTGCGGTGTGTCGCGTACTGCTCGACCGCGGCTTTTCGGTGCGCGCGACGGACCTCAAGTTCGCGCCCGATTTTCCGGTGCGTGTCGAGCTCGGCGATTTGCGCGACGAGCTGTTCGTCTATCGCATGGTGGAGGGGTGCGACGCCGTGGTGCACCTCGGCAATCACCCGAACGCTTTCGTGGGCCTCTCGCGCCAGCGCCTTTTGTCCGAAAACCTGAGCATGAACGCGAACGTGTTTCATGCTGCGGTCGATCTGCGTATCCGTTCGCTGGTCTTTGCCAGCTCGGTGCAGGCAATGGTGCGCCGCGACACGCGCCCGCCCGGCACGCCGCCGGCCATCCCCTACCTGCCGCTCGACGGCGCGGTGCCGTGTAACCCCGGCCAGAACACCTACGCGCAATCCAAGGAATTCGCCGAGCGCATGCTGAGGCTCTTGGTCGAGTCGCACCCCGAGCTCAGCGCGACCAGCCTCCGCTTTCCGATGCTCGTCACCGATTGGCTGGTGCGTCGCTTCAACATGTTGCCCAAGGTACCGAGCGCTTGGATCGACTTCGAGGAGTGCACGGCGCACCTCTTCTTGGAAGACGCGGGGCGCTTGGTTGCGGACGTGCTCGATCGCCGCCTGCCCGGCTATCATCAATACTTCCCGGCGCAGATGATGGAGCTCCGCGGCTATCCGCTTCGCCAGCTGGTTCAGGACCGCTATTCGCACGCGGAACTGCGAAAGCCCCTCGAGGGCATGGCCTCGCTGATCGACGTGTCGGCGATCACGGACGAGGTCGGTTGGGTTCCCCAGCAGCGTCTCTCGTTTGAAGTAGAGCTTGAATCGGCGCCAAAATCGGTTCGCTAGCACCGTGTCCGGTCGGCCGATTCGATAGAATTTTCGGTTCTCCGCCCCTCGTGCGAAACCACGCAAGCGGTGGGCGCGTACTAGCGGCGCATGGATGTCCTTACCGACGTTCTGCAGACGGTTCGCGCGCGCGCCGCCTGCTCGGGCAGGATAGAAGCCGGCGCGCCGTGGGGCATCGAGTTCGAAGAAGGCGAGGACGCGCGCTTCCACGTCGTGCTCGAAGGGCGCCTTTGGCTGCGCACTGGTGACAGCGAGGTGCTCGAGCTGGAGCGTGGGGATCTGGTTGCGATTCCGCACGGTGACGCTCACGCGCTCGTCGATGCGCCGACCAGTCCCACTCGGCCAATCGGCGAAGTGCTCGGTCAACGGCGGGAGCGGGCCGCGGTCGGCGTCGGCGGTGACGGTCAGCGCGCCTCGTTTTGGAGCGGCCGCATCGAATTCGAGGATCGCCGAGGCAATCCGCTGCTCTCCGTGCTCCCGCGCGTGATGGTGCTGCGTGGGGAGCTGGCGCGTTCGGTGCATTGGCTCGAGCCCACTTTGGCGATTCTGTCGTGCGAAAGCGCATCCGAACGTCCCGGCGCTCAGACCGTGGTCAGTCGTTTGGCGGACGTCATTTTCATTCAAATCGTGCGCGGTCACCTGGCTACGCTCGGGCGCGAGGGCACCGGCTGGCTAGCGGCCTTGGCTGACGCTCAGGTCGGCGCGGCGCTCTCGCTGGTTCACCAGAGCCCGGAGCAAAACTGGACCGTTCAAGAGCTGGCGCAGCGCGTGGCCATGTCACGTTCGGCTTTCGCCGCGCGCTTCACGCGCATGGTCGGCGAACCGCCGCTGCACTACGTCACGCGCTGGCGAATGCAGAAAGCGGCGAGCCTGCTGCGCGACGGACAATCGACCATCGCTCAAATCGCCGAAGCAGTCGGGTACGACTCGGAGGCTGCGTTCAGCAAGGCCTTCAAGCGCGCGCTCGGCGCAGCGCCGGGGGCCTATCGGCGCGCCGCGCGGCCGCGCTTCCTCGACGCGGCGTGAGTGAGCGTCAGCCGCGCGCGGTCCTGCGATAGCCCACGCGGGCGAGCGCCTCTTCGACCAGCTGCGCGCGGGCGCGCGGGTCGCCTTCGAGCTCCGGCACGAGCACCAAGCGGTGCGCCAACACGGGCACTGCCATTGCTCGCACGTCATCCGGAGTGGCGAAGGCGCGACCCTCGAGCAGCGCGCGCGACTTGGCCGCGCGCAACAAGCCGAGTGAAGCGCGCGGCGACGCGCCGAGCGTGATCTTGCTGCTCTCTCTCGTGAAGCGGGCGAGCGACACCGCGTAGTCCATCAAGTCTTCCTCGACGTGAACGCGCGCGGCCACCGACTGCAGGGTCAGCACTTCGCCCGGGGCCAGCACCGCCTCGGAAGGCGGCGCGACCACGCCGTGAGCGCGCAGCATCGCGACCTCGTCGCGCGCGCTCGGATAGTCCATTTGCACCCGCACCAAGAAGCGATCGATTTGGGCTTCGGGCAGCGGATAGGTGCCTTCGAGGTCGATTGGATTTTGCGTGGCCAGCACGAAGAACGGATCGGGCAACGCGAAGCGGTCGCCTTCGATCGTTGCCTGATGCTCCTGCATCGCCTCGAGCAACGCCGATTGCGTCTTGGCGGGCGCGCGGTTGATCTCGTCCGCGAGTAGGACGTTGCTGAAGATCGGACCCGGGCGCAGCGCGAAGGTGCCATCGCGCGGATTGAGCACGTACGTACCGGTGATGTCGGCCGGCAACAGGTCGGGCGTGAACTGCACGCGTCGCACGGAACAACCGAGGCCCGCGGCGAAGGTCTTGACGAGGGTGGTCTTGGCGATGCCCGGGACGCCTTCGAGCAGCACGTGTCCGCGTGAAAGGAGCGCGATCAACATGGTGTCGATTGCGCCGAGCTCGCCGATGTAGACGCGGCTCACCTCCCGACGCACTGCCGCGAGTCGCTCGCGCGCCGCCTGAATCTCGTTGATCTGGAGTGCGACCATTTCCCGCCAGCGTCGTACTACGTCCCCGGCCGGTCGAGGTCTAGGAGCAGCTCATCGAGTCGCCGTTCGTGGGCGGCCACTTGGCCGGAATCGAGCCGGCTCGGCTTCCTGCGCACGATGGCGTCCTGGGCGCGGCGAGCCGCCCGTAAAAGCGCCCGCGCGCGCTCCAGCAGCGAGCTGCTGGTGCCCTGTTCTTCCAGCGCGGCCAGCGCGGCTTCCGGAGTTGCGGTCGGCGGCAAACCGGCGCGCTGCGCGAGCTCCTCGCGCAACAGCGCGTCGAGCTCAGCCACCACCAACGCGCGGTCGGTCGAAGGTGCGGAGAGTACGGCCGCCCGCCCCGGCAGGCCGCCTTGAGCCAGCAGCGGGACGATCGCCGCATGCCGCGGCGGTGCGGGTCGATAGCGGCGCAGCGCGTAGAGCCCCATCCAGGTCAGGGTTCCGAGCGCGCTCAGCGCGGCCAGTACCAGCGCGAACGGCGGCGGCAGCCCTTCGCGATGCCAATCCGCGAGCGCCTCGGTCGCGCTCGCGGCAGCCTGCGCGAGTCCGCCAGTCAGCCCGTCGCCCTTACCAAAATGACCGCCTTGATCGAAGCGATTGGCGAGCACGTACAACGCGCCGCCGCGCGTACCCCAGGTATCGTCCTCGACCAAGTAGTCGACGAGCCCTTGCGCGAAGGAGCGGTTCCCAGGGTAGCGCAGCATCAAGTTGATCACGACCGATGGGTCCGAGAGAGCGAACAGCCGCCCGTGCCCCGCGATCACGCCGGTCACCGCGAGCGTGGCATCCGGCTCGCCCAAAGCGGGGATCGTGAGCACCGGCGTCAGGTTCGGGTTCGTGAGCGCGCTCGGATGATTGGTCACGATGCGATCGACATTGGCCACGATCGGGTGCCGATTTTGCTCTTGCCCGGCCACCGCTTGCACGGCCGGAACGGCCAGCGCCAGCGCGGGATTGTCGCGCAGTGACGCAGCTGGTCGCAGCGGCGCCTGCACCCGGAAGATGTGGTAGTGCTCGAGTAGCCGGTCCGCGGCGCCGAAGTCGTCGAGTACGGCCAGCCTGCCGCCTGCGGCCAAGAACCCGCTGACCTCGTCGTACTTCAGCTCCACCTCGGGGTGCAGCACGAGCACACCGTCCCCAGGGGTGAGAGCCGAGTAATCCAGCTTGGCAACCACTCTGACGCGCTGCGACCCAAGCCGCTCCCGCGCGAGTGAGAGCAGCTCGCTCGACCCTTCCCAGCTCGGATCTTTGAAGTCGAAAGCCGCGAATGTTGGGCTCGCAACCGATAGTAAGGCCCCTAGTACGGCCAGAGCTGTCCAAAAGCGGCCCGAGGTTCGGGCACGAAGCCTCCATTGTGGGTTAACCGGCGCCTGGGGGCGCGGCCCGGCAACATTCGTTTGGGGGCTAACCATCGGCCGTTTCGATCCGTACTACTTATCAGATGAGACGGCTCGGCGGTGCCGACCCGACCTCCGGCCTTACTGAACTTGACCCGGGTTATCGGGTCGCTAAATTACTCCTAGATCCTCCGGGCTGGTCCTGGGTCCGTTGGAAAAGCGAGGCTGTCATGCTTCCTCCGTTCATCATCGACCAGATACGCCGTAGGGAGGCCGACGAGAGTCGCCGACGAGACTACGAGCAACCGCGCCTCGAGTTGCCGGTCGATGTCTATCAGCCCGCGCCCGAACCCGGCACGGAAGATCGCGAGCGCGACCGCGAAGACGATCGCGGAGTCATCATCCTGGATCTCGGCTGAGCAGTTTCTAGGTACTTCGCAAACCGCCACCCAGGGGTCGACATTCCCGCGCCTTGATATAGGCTGCGCGCCGTGCGACGGCCCCCTTCCGTATTTCTGCGCTGGCAGCTCCCGAGTGTGACGCGAGCGCTCGTAGCAGGCGCTCTACTGACCGGCTGCTACTCCGCGGGCGACGGCGTCTCGCCCCCTAGCGATCGGGTGTACTTCCCGGTCGGGCTTTCGCTGGTCGACGACGCAAAATACCTCGCGGTCGTCAACAGCGACTTCGACCTGCAATACAACGCGGGCACCCTGGCGGTACTCGACGTTCAGCGGTTGCAAGACTTCGTGCCTCGCCCCTGCGAGGCGGACTCCGATTGCGACTCGGGAAGGTGTGACCGCGCGCTCGATGAGAGCGACACGGGGGAGCACAGCTACCTGTGCATCGAAGAGGGTGAGACGGATCCGTGTCGCGGCCTGGGGGAGCGACCCGCGGCCGCGCGACTACTCAATCCCGGCCTCTGCAACTTTCTCGACCCCGTGCGACCACCGGATGACGGCAAGGCCGTGCAGATCAGCAGCGTCGAGATCGGCGCTTTCGCGACCGACGCGGTGTTTCGCGCGCGGCCCTCCCACCAGGGGGACGAGCCCCTGGGACGCCTGTTCGTTCCAGTGCGGGGCGACGCGACCGTGCACTGGTTGGACGTCTTGCCCGGCGGCAAGCTCGACTGCGGCCAAGAGCGCAATCACGGGGCTTGCGACGATGCCCACCGCGCGGGTGACGATCCGGACAACGAAAATACCCGCGATCTTCGCCTGGCGCCGGAGCCGTTCGGCATCGCGACCGACGAACTCGGCACCGCGGTGCTGGTCACGAATCAAACGAGCGGCAAAGTCTCGGTCTTTCGCAACGACTGGACGAGCACCCCGATGGGTCTGCAGCTCGAGTTCGAGGTCGCGAATCTGCCGTCGCGACCGATGGGCGTGGTGGCGCTGCCAACGCCCGGCGTCTCTCGCGCGCTCGCGCTAACGGCAGATGAGGCGGCCGAGCTGCAGATGAGGCGTCCGGGCGCGACCCCGCGCGAGTACTACTCGCCGGGCTTCTTGGTGACCTTTCGTAACGCGTCCGAGGTCGACCTGATTCGCTACTTTGGGGACGAGCAATCCTCGACCGAACGACCTTACGCGGCTCGTGCCAACGCCGCTTCGATCACGATCAACTCGATCGGTAGCGACTCGCGCGGCATCGCCATCGACGACTCCAAGCGTCTAGCTCGCGAGCAAGCCTGCGCGGCTGACGCGATGGCCGCAGGCGGCAACACCGAGATCGCTTCGCAGTGCAAGCTGAACGAAGCGGACTGCTCGGAAGGGGAGCGGGCCTACCTCAAGTGCCTGCATGATGAGGCTTCGCAAGCGCTCGACGTGTTCGTGGCCAGCCGCGCGCCTTCCAGTCTGCTCGTGGGTAGGACCACGCCCGTGGAAAATGCGCTGCAAAGCACCGAGCTTCCGGCCTTCTACGATACGGTCTCCCTCTCGCAGGGCCCGTCTCGGGTGGTCGTCGGCAACGTGATCGTCGGCGAAGTCGAAGGGCAGCTCGAGTACGAGCCGCGTGTGTTCGTGAGCTGCTTCGATTCGCGGCGCGTGTTCGTGTACGACCCCGTGCGGCGGCGCATCGAGGTGGAAATTGCCACCGGGCGCGGCCCGCACGCCCTGGCGGTCGACGAAAAGAACGGGCATTTGCTGGTTGGTCATTTCACCGATTCGTTCATCGGCGTGGTCAGCCTCGATCGACGTTATTCGCACACTTATGGCAAAATGCTGGCCACGGTCGGTGAGCCTTCGGCTCCGAGGGCTTCGAAGTGAACATGCTGTCTTGGTTCTCGAGCGTGAAGCGAAGCTCGAGCTGGTTTTCTCTTTCGGCCGCGCTGCTCTCGCTCAGCGGGTGCTCTCAGCAAACGGTGACGGTGCAGCTTCACCCGCTTCAGCAGAGCGGTGACGTCACCTACGTCTGTCGCGTCGCTCCCGGCGCGGGCGACACCGGCCGCGGCGTTCCGCTCTCCGAGTGCAATTTCGGTACGATCGCGCGCGGCGAGCGCGATCTGTACGCGCTGGTCACCCAAACCAGCACGGGCGAGATTGCGGTCATCAACGTGCCCTTGGATCTGGATAGTCCAGCGAGCGGCGAAGGCGTGGTCGACCTGGATTTGAACACGCCCGGCTACGGCTTCTTGCCGGTTGGCGCGCTGCCCGGTGACATCGTGAGCACCCCCGGCGGCTTCGCGAGCTTCGTTGGCGTGGGCGAGGCCGGTAAACCGGGGCTATTCGCGCTGCCCACCAAAATGCTGACGGCGCCGAGCGATGGCGCTCCGCGGCTCGACATTACCAGCTGGCCCGCTTGTTCCTTGCCCGCCACTCCCGGCGCGATCGCGATCGTGGTCGAACCGCCTGATGCAGACGGCACCATCTACTCGTCTTGCGACCACTCGACCGCGATCGACCAAACGGGCGGCACTGACACTCTTGGGGGTGAAGGCGGTCGGCCTGGTCGCAGGAAGCTTCTGGTTTCACTGCCCGATCTCGGTGCAGTCGCCGTGGTCGATGCGGAGTCGCTGCTCGCACGGCCCCCGGGGTCGTTCCAGCCGTGCCCGCTCGAGGGGGAACCGCTACGGCTCAGCAGTGCCGTGCCGGCGCAGCCGCCGGCGCAGGTCATTCCGGACGAGCTCAAGCCTGCCGATCCGGCATGCGCGCGCGCGACGCCTCCGCAGCCGCGTACCACTGGGCCGTTCCACGCGACGCCCGCGGGCTTCGCGCTGAGTGACGAGGGCCTGCTTTACGTGGCGGACTCGACCGCGCCGCTGATTCACGCGATCGACGCCAAAAATCCGTGTGCGCTCGCGGAGGGCGAGCCGCTCTACCCGCGTTCGTATGACGTGCCGGATCGCGTCGTGACCACCTCGCGCCTGGCCGTCAGCCCGCTCACGCCGTCCGCCAAGCGGTTCGTGTACGCCATCGATCAGTTCGATTGGCCAACCGCCAGCATCATGGCGTTCGACGTCAGCCCTGGCTCGACCAATCGCACGCCGCTGGTGCGGCCGCGCTCGCTACTGATTCAGACCGAAGCGCCGGATCGCGTTCAGGTCGCCGCCGCGCCGAAGGATATCTCGTTCTTGGAGCGCGATCGGCCGGTGGTCGACGAAGCGACCGGAAACGTGGTGGTCGGTGAGGCGTGCGATCCCGATCCGCGACACACCGGCTCGGTCGGCGCCTCTTACCGCTCGAGCTCCGACTACTCGCGTGGCGCGCGCGCCGCCGAGCTGCGCGGGGTGTTCGCGAGCGTCTTGCTCAGCAACGGCCAAGTGACGTTCGTCGATGTCGAGGACTATGACGCTGCCTGTCGGCGCCCGGTCAGCGTGAACCCGACCGACATCGAGGATTTTCGCGGTTGCCGAAACGACCCGAGCGACATCCCGGACCTCCAGTACCTGAGTGACGGCGCGGCCACGGTGACCAATGAAGTGACCTGCCAGATGGTCGAACCGCACCGGCTGCGCTCCTCGAGCCTGGGTATCACCAGCGGAGAATTCGGCATTCGCGCGCCTTCGCTGCGCTCCCTGCCTCAGTTTCGGCCGCCCGACACCGCGCTGCAGTCTACGCAGGCGCAGCGCCCCAAATTGCTGGCGGTCGACTTCGACTACCCCGGCACGGATCGGCCGCCAGATCCCGCGCAGGTCTTCGTCGGCAGCTCGCTCTACACGCGCGCGGCGGGGGCACCCGGGCCAGATGACCTGGTTCTCGATCCGACTCAGTCGGAGCGGCACTCACTGGTTCTGCCCTTCAATGAGCCCCGCGCCTATCCGTCGAGCAGTGATTTCTCGCTCACTTACGAGGGGCCCATCGGCGGGGCGCTGACCTCCGGGTTCTTGCGGGCGACCAGCTCGTTCACCTCATTGCCGGGCCTCGTCACTGCTGACCTGGTGCTGCGCGACCCGAACATCGGCTACTGCGATATGGGCGTGAACGACGTGGCGCTGATGAAGGGCGTCGCAGATCGCCTCGGGGTGTCAGCCGACCAGCGTGATGCCTTCGCGGACGCGCACGCAGACTACCTGGTGATCACGGCGGATTTCCCGGAAGAAGAGAGCGATTACTGGACGAACAGCGCTGCCGCGACCGACCGGAAGGTGACCCGAGCGAGCTGTGAAGCACTGTTCGGCAAGTTCGACGACAAGGTCCTACGCGACACGCGCGAGCTCTCGATCGTCGACGCTCAACAACAACTCCTCTCGTTGAGGCCGCGCACGCCTCTCGATGGCTCAGCGCGCGCGGAGCGCGTGCAACGCGTGCTCGACTGCTTCCCGGAGGGAACGCAGTACATCATCCGCGCCTCGGACCAATGGGTCTTGCGCAGCTCGGTCTACGGCTTCCGGCACCAGATCAAGCCGGTCCGCAGGGACGATGGTGCCAGCTCCTACATCGAGTGCGAGTTCGACTGCGATCCGAGAAAGCAGTTCTTCGAGTCGCGCGTATTCGAGATTTTCCCACCGCCGCTCGATGGCGAAGACAAGTCACGGCCCTTCTGCCGTGCCAACAAAGCGACTGGCGTCAATCTCGACAGCAGCGCGGACGGCTACGACGAGCAGGCCGGCAAATGCGTTCATCGAACGCCGACCGAGCGGTTCGCGGTTTACCGCGGCGCGGCTCCGAGCGTGCGCGACATGACCTTTACCTGGCAGACCATCGGTGGCTTCTCCACGCTGCGCATCGATCTCGGGGCAGTGTCCGCCGCAGTGTCACCGCAGAACCTGGTCTCGCTGCCGGGGTTCAATTGGCTGAGCGTGGTCGATGCTTCCTCGCTCGGCCTGGCGCTGCTCAGCCTCGACACGCTGACGCCGTTGACCCCGACGCTCTACTAAGGGAAAAGCTTCGGCATGAGCGCGCGCGCGACGCCCGTGATGCAACAGCACGCGGCGGCGAAGCGCGCCTATCCAGACGCCATCGTCTTCTTTCGCCTGGGCGATTTCTTCGAGATGTTCGGGGACGACGCGGTGCTCGCCGCGCGGCTCTTGGACCTCACGCTGACCAGTCGAAACCGCGGTAAGCCGGACGAAATTCCGATGTGCGGGGTGCCGCACCACGCTGCTCACGGCTACATCGCGCGTCTGCTCGAGCTCGGCCACAAGGTGGCCATTTGCGAGCAAATGGCCGACCCCTCGACGGTGAAAGGCATCGTGCCGCGCGAGGTGGTGCGCGTGATCACCCCCGGCCTGGTCACCAACGCCGACCACCTCGACGCGCACACCAACAATTTCTTGGCCGCCGCCGAAGTGACGCGCGACGGGGCAGGGCTCGCGCTCTTGGATCTATCGACTGGCGAGCTCAGCGCGGCGGAGCTCGGTAACGTCGCGAGTCTGCTCACCGGGCTCGGTCGTGCTCGGCCGCGAGAGACGCTGCTCGGCTTCGAAACCGAAGCCGACTCCGCGCAGGAGGGTGAGCTGTTGGCCGCCTTGCGCGCCAGTGGTTTCGCGACCCTGCGCAGCGATCCCCCGCTCGATTCGGCGGAGGCAGAAGCCGCCCTCGGCGCGTTGGCCGCGGAGGCGCTCGCTTGTGGCAGAATCGCGAGCCGCGCGGTGGCGCGGGTGCTGCGATTTGCGCGCGCCTGTAACCCCGGGGTCGAGCTGCCCGTGCGGCGCGTCGCGCGCTGGGATCCCAGCCAGACCCTGCTGGTCGATAGCACTGCGCAGGCTCACCTCGAGCTGATCGAATCGCAGGCCGGTCGCTCGGCGACCCTGCTCCACGCCATCGACGCGACTTGTACGCCGGCGGGCGCGCGCTTGCTCCGGCGCCGCTTGCTTGCGCCGCTGCTCGACGTGGAGCGCATTCGCCGGAGGCTCGATCTGGTCGAGCTGTTCGTGGTGCACTCGCGCTTGCGCGGTGAGCTTTCGGACTTGCTCAAGCAAGTGGGCGACTTGGAGCGGCTCACCATGCGCGCGTCACTCGGCGAGGCCACGCCGCGCGACCTCGGAGCGTTGCGCAACGGGCTGCAAGCCTCGTCACGCATCGTCGCACTGTTGAACACCCTCGATGACCCCGAGTCGCAAGAGACGCTGGGCCTCGCCGCGGGTGAGGTCGACCTGGTGCCCGAAGTGGCTGACGCATTGGGTCGCGCCTTGGTCGAACGGCCACCGGCGCTGGCGAAAGAAGGCGAAATATTCCTACCGGAGTTCGACGCCGAGCTAGCCGAACTCGGTGAGCTCAAAAAGAGCGGCGCAGCGCGCATGGTCGAGCTCGAAGCGCGCCTGCGCAAGGAAACCGCGATCGCTACGCTGAAGATTCGCTACACACGCGTGTTCGGTTGGTACATCGAGGTCAGCCGCTCGCAGGCGAACAAGGTGCCGGCGGAGTATCGGCGCAAGCAGACCGTCGCTGCCGGGGAGCGCTACACCACGCCCGAGCTCGACGACCTCGCCGATCGCATCGTACATGCCGAGGAGCGCCATCGCGAGCGGGAGCTCGAGCTGTTGAAGCAGCTCGTCGCCTTGGCCGCGCGCCACGCCGAGCGCATCCGAGCGCTGGCTGCACGCATCGCCCGCTGGGACGTGGCGCAAGGGCTGGCGGAGGTCGCGCACCGCTACGACTACGTGCGTCCCACGGTCGACGATTCGGAGCTGCTCTGCGTGCGCGATGGTCGGCACCCCGTGGTCGAGCGTGGCGCCGCGGCTGGGCGTTTCGTGCCGAACGACGTCGACCAGTCGCTTTCCGGCTCGCGTTTGTGGCTGCTCACCGGCCCCAACATGGCTGGCAAGAGCACGTTTTTACGGCAAGTGGCGCTGATCGTGATTCTGGCTCAGATGGGGAGCTACGTGCCGGCGCGCTCGGCGCGCGTGGGCGTGGTGGACCGGGTGCTCTCACGCGTCGGCGCGAGCGATAACCTCTCGCGGGGCGAGAGCACGTTCATGGTCGAAATGCGCGAGACGGCCGAGATCCTGCGCAGCGCGACGCGGCGCTCCTTGGTGATTTTGGACGAGATCGGGCGCGGCACCAGCACCTTCGACGGCCTCAGCATCGCCTGGGCCGTCGCCGAGTATCTAGACGAAGTGATCGCGTGCCGCGCGCTGTTCGCGACCCACTATCACGAGCTCGTTGCTTTTGCGGACGCGAGCGAGCACGCCGCGAACTACAGCGTCAGCGCGCGTGAGCTCCAAGGCGACATCGTGTTTTTGCATCGCGTCAGCGCAGGCGCGACCAGCCGAAGTTACGGGGTCGCGGTCGCGAAGCTCGCTGGCTTGCCGGAGTCGGTGCTGGCGCGTGCGCGCACGCTGCTCTCCGCGCTCGAGAGTGAACGCCACGCGGAGCTCGGCAGCAGCAAGCGCGGCCGGGCGGCGACCGATCAACTCGACCTGTTCGCCCCGCGCGCCGCCGCCCACAGCGCCGAGCACGAGGTGGCCGACACGCTCCGTGCGCTCGAGATCGATCGCTTGACCGGTCTCGAGGCCCTGCAGCTGCTGGCTCGGCTCAAGCAGCGGCTGTAGGCCGCTTGCCCGCAGGGTAGGTCTCGCCGGCGCGCGAGCATTCCCCTGTGTGGGGGCCCGGATCACAAAAAGAGACGAACCCGGACTTAATTGAGCAGGAGTCTTTCCGGCGAGCTACTTTCTAGGAGACGCTAGCGATAGGCCATTGCGAGGCGTGCCCGTTGGCGGCCCGGTGGGCTCGAACAGCGAGTTGCCTCTTGATGCGGCATCGGGCGCAGCACGCTTTGACGCCCGAATTTTGCTGTCACCTTGAAAAATTTCCGGAGAGTTGGATGAAGAATCCGTCGTGGTACGAGCGCCGTTTTGCCAGGAAGTCCGCTGCGGGCTGTGGTCTCGCGCTGGCGCTCGCCTGCACGGGTCAGGTCGAAGATCCTGGTGCGAACGGAGCGGGCTCCCCCTCGGTCGGCAACTCGGGCGCATCCACTGTCACCACTGGCGGTAGCTTGGCCGGCGGCTCTCAAGGTGGGACGAACCAAGGCGGCGGGCCAGGCGCGAGCGGTGCTGGCCCGGCAAGTGGCGGCGCCGGACCGAGCGGAACCGGAGCTTCGCCCTCGAGTTCGGGAGGGTCCGGCCAGGGCACTTCGGGCGGCAGCGCTGGGGCCGCGAACCCTGGCGGTAGCGCGGGCGTCGGCGGGGTTCAGCCTCCGTTCACCAATCCGCCAGCTTTTCAGCCGGCGGTCGGGATGCTTCGGCGTTTGACACAAACGCAGTTCCGCAACTCGGTTCGCGACTTGCTGGGCGTTCAGGTCGACATCACCGATCTGCAGGAGGACGACTGGACTGGCGGCTTCGCGGTCATCGGCGCGTCCATCTTGTCCTCATCCGAGGACGGCGTGGTCGCGTTCCAGGAGCAGATTGAGGCTGCCGTAAACACGGTGATCTCCGACAGCGCCAAGCGTCAAACGCTGCTCGGCTGCACGCCGAGCGGTATGGCGAACGACACGTGCATCCGAGGTTTTGCGCAGTCATTCGGGCTTCGCGCTTGGCGCCGGCCACTCGTGACGGCGGAGGTGGACCGAATCGTTGCGTTGGCGACCAAGGCCGCGACGGATCTCGGTAGCGCGGTGGAAGGCGCGCGCTGGGCGACGGTCGCGATCCTGAACTCCCCGAACTTTCTCTATCGCAGCGAGCTCGGTGCCGCGGATGCCAAAGGCGTGCTTCGCTTCACCGGCTACGAAATGGCGGGCCGCCTTTCGTATTTGATCTGGAACAGTGGTCCCGACAAGGCGCTGCTCGACCAAGCGGGCAGCGGCGCGCTCGCGACGGCGGACGGGATTCGCGCGGCGGCCACGACCCTGCTCAACGCCCCGAACGGGCGCGAGGCAGTCGGCAGCTTCGCCGAAGAGTACATGCAGCTCTACAAGGTGCTGCGTCAGGCCAAGGATCCGGGGCTCTTCCCCGAGTACACCCCGACGTTGCAGGCGGCGCTGGTGCGCGATGTTCGCGACACGTGGGCGACCGTCGCGTTCGATGACGCTGCGAACACCCTCAGCCTGTTCACGACCAACAAGGTGGTCGTAAACTCCGAGCTCGCCAAGCTGTACGGTCTCGACACCGCCGGGCTCACCCCGACCACGTTCCAGCCGCGCACTCTGCCTGCGGACGGAACTCGCATCGGAGTGATGAGCAAGGCCGGGTTCTTGTCGCAATGGGCGAACCAGCAAGAAGGCTCGCCCACCTTGCGCGGCAAGTTCATGCGCGAAGCGCTGATGTGCCTGATCGTGCCGCCTCCACCACCAGGAGTCAGCACGGTGCTCCCACCGGCGCCTGCGGGCCAGCACCAAACCAAGCGCCAGAAGCTCGAGATACACCGGCAGGATCCGGGCTGCGCCGGCTGCCACGCCTTGATGGATCCGCTGGGTCTGCCGTTCGAGAACTTCGACGCGATTGGCCGTTACCGCACTACCGATGACACGCTCCCCATCGACGCCAGCGGCGATTTCAACGGGCACTCAGTGGCGAATGCGCGCGAGCTGGGCCAGGTCATGTCCACGGACCCGCTCGTGGCGCAGTGCTTCGTCCGAAAGTACTACTCGTACGCGGTAGGGCATGAAGAACGCGCTGTCGACGGAAGCGTGATCAACTCCCTGTACGCTTCCTTCCAGGGCTCCGGGTTCAAGTTCCGCCAGCTAATCCTAGATGTCGTGAGCAACGACGCTTTCTCCACCGTCGCGGCGCAACCCTAGTCGCACACGGTTTACATCCCATGACGATCAAAACTCTGGATCGACGAACGGTTCTCCGAGGCCTGCTGGCGACGGGCGGGGCTGTGACTATCCCGCTCCCGTTGCTCGAAATCATGCTGAACGGGAATGGCACCGCGCTCGCTCAGACCGGCGCGGCGGTCACTGTCCCTTACGTCACCTGGTTCTTCGGCAACGGCTCGCTGCCCGAGAAGTGGAAGCCGGCGGCGACCGGGACGGGGTCCAGCTGGACGCTGAGTCCCATGCTCCAGCCGCTCTCGGCGTTCAAGTCTCACCTGACCGTGATCAGCGGGCTCACCAACAAGTGCGTGGTGGGTGGCGTGGAGCATCCGACCGGGTCGTCGGGCGCCACCACCGGGGCGCCGCTCAACGGAAACGCCGTGAGGGCCAAGTCGATCGATCAGATCGTGGCGGACACGATTGGGACCGGGACCGCTTTCAAGTCGCTCGAAGTGGGAGTCACGCCAGCGACCCCGAACGGCCCACAGGATTCACTGCATTCGATTTCGCATCGCGGTCCGAGCGCGCGCAACGACGCCGAGTACGACCCGAAGAAGGTGTTCACCAAGCTGTTCATGGGTGGCACGACCACCCCGCCGGCGGGCGGAACCGACGCTTTGGCGAAGCTCAACGGCGTGAAGAAGAGCATGCTTGACTCCTGCCTGGAGGACGGCGCGGCCCTGCAAAAGAAGCTCGGCGCGAGCGACAAGAAGCGCGTCCAAGATCACCTGGATGCCATCCGAGCGATCGAAGCTCGCCTGCAAACCATGTCCACTGGCGGAACCAGCGGCGGCACTACCCCGGCGGCATGCACCAGCCCGACCGCGCCTACCGTCGGTTCGGATACGAAGAGTGAGGCGCCGCCCGCGGTGAACACGGCGATGGTCGAGCTTTCTGCGCTCGCGCTCGCGTGCGAGAAGACCCGCGTGCTCTCGTACATGTTCTCGCTGCCGGCCGCGCACGTGTACTACCGGCACCTCGACACCGACATGAACGCCGACTTCCACGACACGGTCAATCACGGAGACGGCACCAATCAGCAGACTCAACCTCGCGTCGAAAAGGGCATCCTGTACGCGATGAAGTGCCTCAACGAGCTATTGACCAAGTTCAAAGGCACCGCGTTCGGCGCATCGACCCTGCTCGACGCTTCGCTCATCTTCGTGACGTCCGACACCGCTTGGGGCAAGATCCACACGAAAGAAGAGTGGCCGGTGCTGCTCGCAGGCAAGGCCGGCGGCAAGCTGAAGGGCGACACGCACAACAACTACCCTGCCGACAATCTGAGCAAGGCGCTGTTCACGGTCGCCAAGATCATGGGCTCGCCGATCACCGAGCTTGGCCTCGACAACGGTAAGGTCAACGCGACGCTCAGCGGCATCATGACCTAGCGCCAAGCGCGCGGCGACGCCGCTCAGTCGCGCACGGCCTCGAACGTAAATACGGTCTCTATCTTCCCGCGACCGGTCAGCGGCGACAGCAAACAGGGCTGGGACGCGCTCTCCCAGTCCTGCATGCGAAACCCGACTGCGCTGGCGAGCTCGAAGATTTCCTGGCGTGAGTACCACTGAGCGATCGGCAGCGCGTCCGGCGGATAAATCAGCGGACCGTGGTTGATCCAGCGCCCGCCGGGGGCGAGCAGCGCCTGTAGAGTGCGCAAGAATTCCGCCAGATTGGTCGGCACCTGGTCGATGAACCACGGTGTCACGATCGTATCGAAGGTCGCGTCCGCGAACGGCGGCTGGGTGCCATCCGCCAGAAAAAATTGGAAAAACTCACCGGGGAGCGCGCCGGCGGGCGCACACAACGTCCAGCGGCGGCTCACTGGATCGATCTCCAGCGCATTGACGCTGGTTTCGGTGAGGCTCACGTTCGCGCCGCGGATGACGGCTTCTGCAATGACGAGCAAGAACGGGTCGATGTCCAGCACGGCGGTCTGCTGCGTTCCAGCGCCGTGCACGTGAAGGTCGTACGCCAGCCGGCACGCTCCTGCGCCGAGCACGAGCGTACGACCGAGCGCTCGTCCGCGTGTCACCCGTCGAATCGCGGCGAGCGCTCGCTGGTTCTCCTCGTCGTGCCCGCCGGACCAAGCCCAGTCCCGATGGAGGTAACTCAGGTAGTCCATCGCTCCGCGCGGAAACCCGACCCCGTCATCGGCCGCGAGCGGGCCGCCCAGCGCCGGCCCGAGAACGACCGCGATGTCTTCGACCTGCTCCAGGATCGCGCGGGCAAGCGCGTACAGCCGTGTTTGAGTCGCGTCGCTAACGGCGGGGTCGCTGGCTTGAGCTTCGATCGCGCGTTTCGTTTCCAGGCTTTGCTGAATGACGAGACCGAGCTGCTGTCGAAAGCGAGCTATTTGCGCGAGCGGTGACCGCATCAAAACCCGGATACTGGCGATGCGCGGGTACGACTGGCCGCAGGACGCACAGCGAGCGGCGGCGTCGAGCCGGGTTCGGCACGTCGGGCAAACGGCGAATTCTGAGATTTCTTCCGTCAAGGGATCCGGAGCGCGAGGCAGGCCGGGCACGACCTGCGCGGGCAGGCCAAGGAAAGAGTGATCGCGGCAAGCAGAAGTTTCACAACTATCGCGAGGGTCTTGCAACAGGGACGAGACAGACCAGGGCCAAGTGGCCGGTGCAGCGCTCAACGGCGCGGCGGTCGCGGAGGCGGAGGCTCGGCGTGGCGGCCGTCCTCCGGCCAGGAGTGCCGCGGATAACGGCGCATCAACTCGCGCCGGATGCCGGGATAGTGACGCTCCCAGAAGCCCGCCAGATCACTCGTGACCTGAACTGCGCGCCCGTTCGGCGCGAGCAGATGCAGCGTCAGCGGCAGCGCTCCCCCGCACAAGCGCGGTCCGTCGGCCATGCCGAAGAAGTCTTGCAAGCGGGACTCGATGAAGGGGGGCTTGCCCGGTTCGTAGTGCACCGCCACGCTGCGCCCGCCCGGCAGGCGAACCCGCTCGGGCAACGCTTCCTCGAGCAAACGGCGCTCGGCGCTGGATAGGTTTGCAACCAGCGCCGCCGGGACGTCGAGCGCGCGCAGTTCGGCGAAGGTCGTCGCGCCCTCGCACAGCGCGAGCACGCGGGCTTTCAGCGTGCTTTCGTCGAGCGGCGGCAGGCTTTGCCCGGGGTAGTGCTTGGCGGCCAGCGCGAAGCGCTCGATCAGCGCGGTGAGCGCGTCGCCCTTCAGGAACTCCTGAGCGCCGAAGTCGACCACCGCCGCCGCGAGCACGGCGCTCGCCTCCGCGCTCGGCCGGGCCGCGCCGCGGCTTTCGTCGAGTACCACCGCGCCGTAGCACATGCGGCTCAGGCTCTCGACGCGTTCGGCCTGGGCGTTCCAGGTGAGCTCGTCGCTTGCCGACACGCGGTCGCCGTACAAGTCCAAGAGCCACTCCGGGCGAATCGCGCTGGCGAGTCGGACCACACCGTCATTGATGCCGGCCTTGCCTCCGCGCTCTTCCACGTCGATCGCTAGTAAGAATTCTTCATTGCGCACCACGCTGCTCGGCGAAAGGCGCGCGGTCTTTCCGCTGGCGAGCACGATGTCCAACCCTTGAGGTTTACGACGTCGCGCGACTCGATCGGCGAAGCCGGTGAGCAAAGTTTGCAATAACGCTTGCTCGCTGTCGTCGTCGTACTCTGGCTCGCGGCGTTTTTTCGGCAATAGGCGGGTCAATTGCCGCTCTGCTTTGGCCACCGCCTCCACGCTGCGCGGCTCGAGCCCGTGACTGCGCAGCCGTTGCGGCTGAAAATTCAGTGACCGCGCGAGCTCGAAGGCGTCGACCAACTCGAGGACGTCCGAGGGTCCGGTGGCGGTGTCCGCGCCCGCGCGGCCGCCGCCGAAGTCGGTGCGGGACGAGAGCCGCAAGTCGCGCTCCCCGAGCAGTGCGGCGATCAGCGCGGCGCGCTCGCCAACCCCGCGCCGCTCGCCTTCGACCATCACCCGCGCAAGGCGTGGGTGAAGCGGTAGCTCCAGCATGCGGCGCCCGATTGCGGTCAGGCCCTGCGCGGGGTCGAGCGCGCCCAGCACGTTGAGCAGCTCCTCCGCGGCGGCGACGCGGGCGGGCGGCGGCGGTGAGAGCCACGCGACCGAGTCTGCCGAGCCGATGCCCGCGCCATGCAACGTGAGCAATGCTTCGGCCAGGTCGGCGCGCAGCAGCTCGGGGCTATCGTGCTCCACGCGCGACTGAAAGTCGCCCTTCGTGTAGAGCCTGAGCACGCGACCCGGCGCGGTGCGCCCGGCGCGCCCGGCGCGCTGTACCGCAGAAGCACGGCTGATTTTGGCAGTAACCAGGCTCGGCAGCCCAGTCCAGGGCGAGTGCTGCGCGATGCGCGCCAAGCCGGAGTCGACCACGCCGGTCACGCCGTCGATCGTCACGCTCGACTCGGCCACGTTGGTCGAAAGCACGACCTTGCGTTCGCGTGAGGGCTCGATCGCGCGCGCTTGCTCTGCCATTGGGAGATCGCCGTGTAGCGGCACGACGCTCAACTGGCGCTCCGCTGCGAGCGGCTCGAGCGCGGCCTGGGCACGCCGGATTTCGCCCGCGCCCGGTAAGAAGACCAAGACGTCTCCGTTCGGATCCAGATCGAGCAGCCGTCGCACCGCGCTCACCACCTGCTTTTCGAGCGGTCGATCGTCGGGTTCGGCGAGGTGCTCGATCTCGACCGGGAACATGCGGCCTTCGCTGCGCAGCCGTGGACATTCGTCGAGGAAGGCGGCCACCGGCTCGGCGTCGAGCGTCGCGCTCATCACCAGCAGCGAAAGATCGGGGCGAGTCTGCTTTCGGAGCCGTGACAGCAACGTGAGTAAGAGGTCCGTGTCGAGGTGACGCTCGTGAAACTCGTCGAGCACGACCGCGCCCACGCCGCTCAGCTTGGGGTCGGCCAGCAGCTGTCGCAGCAGCATGCCTTCGGTCACGTACAGAACGCGCGTCTCGGGACCCGCGGCCTCTTCGAAGCGAACCCGATAGCCGATGCGCCCGCCGAGCCGCTCGGAGTGTTCGGACGCGACGCGCCGCGCGGCCATGCGTGCCGCTAGCCGGCGCGGTTCGGCGACCAGCACTTGCCCGCCTCCGGAGACGCCCGCTTCGAGCAGCGCGACCGGAACGCGCGTGGTCTTGCCGGCTCCCGGGGGGGCTTCGAGGACGGCCACCCGGCTCGCCGCGAGTTCTTTGCATAGCTCGGGGAGCAGCGGATCGATCGGAAGGGTCTGCATCATGCCCAGGGAATGCGCTATGCAGGCAGCGTGGCACGGCGCGCGGCTCTGTTCGACATGGACCGGACCTTGCTCAGCGCCAACACAGCGCTCCTTTATACGCGTTACCGCCGCGATCGGGGAGAGATCGGGCTCGGCCACGTGCTGCGCGTGGTCTACTGGCTGGCCAAGTATACGCTGGGCGTGATTGACGCGGAAAAGGTCGCGCTGAGCGCCCTGCGCGAATACACCGGCCGAGCCGAGCAGGACCTGCTCGACAGCAGCGAGCTGTGGTTTCGTGACTACGTGCTGAAGCACGTGCGCGAGACCGGGCGCGCGGTGGTCGAGCGGCATCGCGATGCGGGCGACTACTTGGCCATCGTCACTGGGGCCACGCCCTATGCTGCCGGTCCGCTCGCACGAGAGCTCGCCATCGAGCACCTGGTGTGTAGCGAGCTCGAGATCGACGCGCGCGGCTGTCTGACCGGTCGCCCGCGAGATCCGCTCTGCTACGGCGCGGGCAAGCTCGAGCGCACCGCGCGCTTGGCCGCGCAGCTCGGCTTCGATCTGCACGAAGCGGTCTTCTACTCCGATAGCATCACCGACTTGCCGCTGCTCGAGCAGGTCGGCACGCCGGTCGCGGTGTGTCCGGATCGCCGCCTTCGTGGCGTCGCGCGTGCGCGTGGCTGGCGCATCGAAGAGTGGTGACGCCGCGCGCGGGCGAAGCTCAACCGCGCAGACGGATGGCCCAGGTCAATTTGACCAGATTCGTGAGCACGTTGGGCACGCGGCGTAGCAGGTTGATCGAAGGCGGGCGCATTTCGGCCACGCGGGTGGGCACCTCCCGCACGTCGAGCCCGGCACGATAGGCTCGGATCACGAGCTCGCTGGCGAACACGTCGCGGTCCACCACGCACGCTTCCACGATTGGCAGCAGACGCGCGCGCCGAAACGCTTTCAGCCCATGCGTATCGGTGCCGCGAAAGCCGAGTAAGAGCTGCAGGGTCTTCGTGTAGACCACGCTGGCCGCGTGGCGCGTGAGCGGCCTTTGGTCGCGCGCGCCACCAATCAGTTTGGAGCCAATCACCAGATCCGCGCCGGCGTCGAGCAGCGGGAGCGCCTCCAGGTGAAAAGCCACGTTGCACAGGTCGATTTCCTCGCAGATGACCAGCTCGCCTCGCGCCTCGCGAATGCCGGCGCGGAGCGCCGCTCCGTAATTGGGCTCTGGGGTCGACAGCCAGCGTACGTCCGGGTAGCTCGCGCTGAGCTCGCGCGCGATCTCGACCGTGCTGTCTCGCGATCCGTTTTCCGAGAGCACCAGCTCGAAGTCGAGACGCTGTCGCAGCAGGCTTTCCCGCAGACTCAGCACCGCCGCGCGCAAGATCGCCTCCTCGTTGTAGATCGGGATGACGATCGAAATCCGGGGTGTCGCGGCGCTCGTACCGGGAGCATTCATTCGGCCGCGCGCTTCCTAGCCAAAAACTCGCCGAGCGGCCAGCTCGGCTCAAATCAGTCGGGTCGATTGCGCTGCGGCCTCGCGCCCGAACAAGAGCGCGTCCTCCATCGAGGAGTAGTTCCAGCCGCCGTAGCGGCCCGCCGCGATGATCCGCAGCGACTCGAGAAACGGGCGAATCACGCTCAACGCGGCGTCGTAGGCGTGGTCGTAAATGACGTAGGCGTGGTCCAGCCGCCGTAAACGGGCGAAGGCAATCTGCGCGCTATCGGCGATCACCCCCATCTCGATCAGTCCGCGACTCACCGGCTCGAGCGCTGCGGTAACGTCGGGTACGCTTCGCGCCGCGAGCTCGACGTACAAGGTTGCCTTGCCTGGCGGCGCCATGTCCGGCGAAAAATGCGAATAGCAGCCGACTCGGTAAAACGGATACTTCTCTTCCGGCACGTATGCCCAATGAAAGTCGCGCAGCGCCGGGCCGTGCAGTGCCAGATCGAAATAGTAGAGCGGAGTGCAGCGCAAGCTCGCTGCCGCGCTTGCTACCTCGGGGGGTAGCTGGTCGAACGCGGCCAGCAGCGCGGGCAGGGGGGCGGTGCTGATCAACACGTCGTAGCGAACGCGTCGATTCTCGAACTCGAGCTCGCGCTTTGCCGCGTGGATCTGGCGTGGTGTGCTGCCGAGCTCCACGTTCGACACCCGTGCGCGCATCGCCGCGGGCAGCGCGCCGATCCCCCGGCGGGGATACAAAAAATTCGCGTTGTAGCCGAGCTTTGCAGCACCGAGACCCACCGCGCCAGCCACCACGTCCTCCAGCCGTGGCAAGGGGACGAAGCGCTGGCACCACGCTGGCGTGATTTCGCTCGCCGGCACGCCCCACAACTTGCTGTTGTAAGGCAGCATGAAATGCCGGCTAAAGCCGGGGCCGAAATGCTGGAGGCAAAATTGCTCGAAGTTCTCGGCCGGCTCGTGCCGGGGTGCCGACAGGGTGGACAGAAAGCCGAGCAGGCATTCGTAAGCGACCTCTGGCGGCAGGCCGAGCGTGTTCGATTGAAACGGATAGCGCGTATAAACGCCGTGCGAGAACACCACGCTGCGCCGCTCAATCGAGAGACAATCGCCCTCGAGCCACTCGAGCACTTCGGCCTTCAGCGCTTCCGAGCGCAAGTGCAAGAGGTGACCGGTGCGGTCGAAGCGATAGCCGGCTTCTTCGCTGGTGACCGCGTGTCCGCCGACTTGGTTCGACCGTTCGAACACTCGATAGCCGACTCTGCGCCGCTCCAAGTCGAGCCCCGCCGACAAGCCGGTTAAGCCAGCTCCCAAGACCGCGACGGGCACGTGCTCCAGCATCGACATCGGCAACGAAAATCAGCGAATAATGAAAGAGGTTTTACGGTGTACCACGCTTCTCGGTGCGTCTCGCTTCGTCTAGGATGCGCGCGAGGAAAAGCGGTGAACTACCGGATTCATGCCTGGTCCTGGCTCGCGCTGCTCGCCGGCTGCGGTTCCGCAAAGACGCTCGCCGATCCGGGAAACGCGCCGCCCACTCCGGCCCCGCCACCCGTTCCGTCGGAAGCGCCGCCCGCGCTCGCGCCCGCGCCCGCGCCCCGACCCCCGTCGAGCGCGGGCGAAGCTCGGAAAGCGCCTCCGAAGCCGTTCGAGTGCACGGTGGTGCTCGGTCTCGCGGTCACTCAAGAATGGTTCACTGCCGGCTTCGAGCAAAGCGTCGGAGACGCGCGCTGGCAGGCCATTCTGCGGCCGCACACCTTCGTCGAAGAATGGGCGAACCCTCGAGATCCGGTTTGGTCGCAGGCGCCGCTCTCCCCCTGCGAACAGCGCAGTACCGATCCGGACCGAGTGGTGTTTTTCGCAGCTGACTGGAAATACAAAGACGAGAGCGAATGGATCACCGGCCTCACCGCGGCGGTGAACGCGATTCGCTTCAAATACCAGGCCGCGCGAGCCATCGAGTTGTTGCCCATGGTGCGCGGTCCAGGGAATGCGTCGTGCGGTGACCCAAAGAGCGTGGTCGAACCTTTCGTCGATCAAGCGATCGACAAGATTGCCGCGCAGTTTTCTGGCCTGGTGCGACCAGGTCCGAAATTCGAAGTGGCTCGCTGTGATTGGTTCGAGAAAGGTGGGCCGCATTTCACCGCCGAGGGGCGCGTCGAAGTAGGGAAGCTCATCGCGGCGCACTACATCGAAGCTCAATAGACTGGTCCTGCGCGCGCGCGCGACGGTGCGAAGGAAAGGCCTCTTACATTCGGAACCCGCGAACTCGCACTCTCTACGAACGAGTTCGATTGAACCTCTTCGGTTTGGCAGTAGTCTCGGGGGGACATGTCCAGAATCAACGCCTTCCTGCTGCGAAACTCGCTGACCATTGCCGAAAATCCCTGCGTCTCTCCGGATTTTTGCTTGGACTGGCCGGCGCTCAGCGCCGAGCTCACAGCCGGCGCGGCACTGCGACACTACGATGACAGCGCGTTCGAAACGCGCTTCGGCCGCGTCACGCTGGTGGAGAATCAACGTGGGGATCACGCCTGGCTGTTCGCGCCCAACGCGGCTGCGAAGGACGTGGACCGCGCGCTCGCTTCGGGCGTGAAGCTCGCGGACGGTCGCGTCGCGTTTCCCGCTACCTGGCAAAACCTACTGACGCTGAAGAATCTGTGTCTCGAGCACGATCCGGAATGCACCATCTTCCCCACCGCGAGCGGTAGCCTGGAACGGCAGAGCCTGGGCGTCGGCGCGCGCTTCACCACGCTGCATTGGCCGGCGGTCGAGTGGGCGATGGCCGAGCTCGGGCTCAGCATGACCGCCAATCAAAACAGCATTCCGCGCGAGCTCGTGTACGACGTGGACGTGATGCTCGATGGACGCTTGGAAGGCGTGCCGTTTCCGTTCATCGGCGCCGACGTACCCGAGGGCCATCAGGGCCAAAGCGTGGAGGGCATGAGTCACGGCTCGGTGCTTTCCAAGCTCAAGACCGGCTTTCACACGCGCAAAATTGCCTGGGGCTTCAACGCCGATCATCAGCCCATCGGCGGCAAATTCGACGCTCGCGAGGCGCGCTTGGTCGAGGGCTGCCTGCTCGCCAGCTACATCACCTTCGACCTCTCGCCCGAGCTCAGTGTGACCGCGAAGCCCGGTGACGCCGTCGCCTGGTGCAACGCAAACGTGCCCGCGGACGTCACGGCGCGCGTGCGCGAGCGCGTGAGCACGGTCGGCATCACGCTCGACGAACGCGCGTTCAGCGAACTCTTGGCCGCGGTTTGGCCGGCGATTTTGAAGATGCAACGGCGCGATCGCTTGTACGCCGAGGCGCGACGCAAGGCGTTCACCACCCCGGTCGGGCGCAGCTACTTCCGTGAGCTTTCGATCGATGAGCTGCCAGGGCTGACCACCGACGAGACGCTCGCCACCATGCTCGCGCTCTGCGAAGCGCTCGACATGCGCGTGCATTTCGTGGCGCCCGCGTTTGGCTTCCAGAAAAACTTCCCGTTCGACGACAACGCCGAGCTCGAACGGCGCGTCAGCCGCGCCTGGAACGTGTGCAAAGCCTTCGGGGTTTCGATCGGCTTCCACTCGGGATCCGGCAAATCTGCGGAAAATTACCGGCTCTGCGGGCGCGTGACCGGCAGTCAGCTCGAGATCAAGACCAGCGGTCGCTACACGTACGAGATGGGGCGCGCGCTGCAAGCGTCGACCGACATGGGCGACCGCGCGCTGTTCCGGGATTGGCATCGCTTCACGCGCGACCTCGCGACGATCAGCGCGTTCAGTGAGAACGAGCAGGAACGCGCGATGGCCCGCCGCTTCATCGTGCACGCGCTCGAGCGCGACGGGCGCCCGGTCGATGTGTTCGCTGACTCGGACGTGTGCGCGAGCGCGCTCGCAGCGCTGGAGCCGAGCCCCGAGCATATGTTCTGGTTCGAATATAACTTCTTGTTCGTCCTGGCGGCCGAAGGGCGGGCCGATAAGGCCGCGCTCGGCGATCACACGCCCGCCGGATACCGACAGCGCGCCCGGTTCTACGCCGTGAGTCCGGAGGGCCGGTTGCGCTATGCCTGCAACGTGGCTGATTACCTGTGTTTTCTGGCTGAAACGACGGGCATGCAGAGCGCGGCGCGCTGCGCGCGCGCTCAGGCGAAGCTCCGCGCCTACACCAGCTACGAACAGCTACTTGCAGACATTCGAACGACCTGATGGGCTGAGGCTAGCGGAGCCGAGAGCTCCCTCTCGTTCATGCTCATAGGTGTGGATTTCACGGGACCTTCCCTATGCGCGGGAGTGGTCGAGCAAGGAGTCGTGGGCTCGTCGTTGTCTGCCGACATCTCGATGGACAGCCGCCCGCCTGAAATCCTCGACACGGTCGCGCGACTGGTGCGCTCACTGGTTTCGAAACCGGAGGCAGTTGGCCTCGCGATCCCCGGGCAAGTGAACGTGCATGGCTTGTGCTGGCGCCTGCCGAACGTTCCGGCGTTCGAGGGCGTGGCCATCGCCGAAGAGCTCGGAAATCGACTCGATTGCCCGATCGCGGTGGAAAACCGCGCCACCGCTGCCGCGCTGGCGGAGCGGCTCTACGGGCACGGTCGCGTGCATCCGAGCTTCATTCTGGTCACGCTCGGGGCCGGGGTTGGGGGAGGGCTAGTCATCGGCCACCAGCTGAATCCCGGCACGAACGGGTTCGGTGGAGAGATCGGGCACCTGTGTGTCGATGCGGCGCCCGACGCGCCGCTGTGCGGCTGCGGACACCGCGGTTGCTTGGAGGCCTTGCTCGGCGCGCGCGCGGTGCTGCGCCTGTTCTCCGAGCTCGGCGGCCAGGCGCTGCTGTTGAGCCAGGTCGTGGCGAGCGCGCGGCGCGGCGATTTTGCAGGCGTGAAGACGCTGCGCCAGGTCGGCGAAGCGCTCGGCTGGGGTCTCGCCTTCGTGCAGAACCTGCTCGACTTGAACGCGATTGTGCTCACCGGGCCGCTCTCGGTCGCTTTCGACCTGCTCGAACCTGCCGTGCGCGAGGAGCTCCGCGTGCGTTCGTTCTCGCCCCTGCTCGCGGAGGTGCCGGTGCTTTGCAGCAACCTGGGCGACAGCGCAGCGGTGATCGGCGCTGCTTACCTGACTCGCCTCTAAACGAGCTTAGAGCAGCGTGCAGGTCGCCCAGACTGCCGGCGACCCTACCGAGGTGGTCTGGACGCATCTGGCTTTGCTGCCGCAGTCGCGGGCCGGGCCCCAGGTGTCGTCGTCCTGGCACTCAATCAGGGAGTTGCCTTGGCAGCGCGAGTCGGGAAGGTCGAAGCTGTCGGTCGCAGCGGCGTGCGACGGCCCGATGCACTCGACGCAGCCCAGGCTCGTTCCGCGCTGGCTCGTTCGGCAGCTGGTTCCGGCGGGGCAGCTGGTGATGGCGTCGTCGAGGCGCGAGTCCGGCCCACACTTTTGATAGCTGTTGGAACCGACGCAGACAGCGCTGTCGGGCAGACACTCGGGTTGACAGCCGTAGCCGCTCTCGCCGGTCACGCGCTCTCCCCAGCGACAAAAGCCGTCGCACTGCGTCGGCGTGAGCCAACGCCCGGAGGCATCACAGAACTGCACCGTGAAATCGTTGGTGCAACGCGCGTTTCCCGGGCTGCATTCGGCGCACACCGCTTCCTGCTGGCCCGGTTGCGGATCGGGTTTCACGAAACAGTTCGTTCCTGTCGGGCAACGGTGAAGCTTGGCGCCCTGCCAGGTGCTGCCTGTACACTCCCAGTACTGGTCGGCTGACGTGCAGCTCGTCTCCCCCTTCGTGCACAGCTCATTGCCGCGCGGTCCAACGCAGACACCCGGTTGAAAGGGCATCGGGATCCCGGGCGAGCTTACTGCCGGCTCGAGCTCGCAGTCCCCGCAGCTTGCGTCCACCGCTCCCAGCCGCCCGTCGGCGCCGCAGGGACGGAAGCGCGTCGCGCTCTCACAGCGGCCGCCGCGCTCGGCGCGATGCAAGTTGATGAAGTAAGCGCACTCGGCGTCCACGCAGACGGCCAGGCCAAAGTCATTGGTCTCACAGACGCGTCCGGCGCCGCAGCTCGCCAACGGCTGAAATGACCCCGAATCATCGCAGGTCTCGAGGCCCAGTCGGTCGCTGGTGCAGCGCACGTCGTTCGAAAAACAACCCTCTAGGGTGCAAACCTCGGCGCTCAGCCGGACGCGTGCCGGATCGCAATGGCTGTGCTCCGGACAACGGTAGGAAACCCACTGATAGCTGGAGAACGGCGGGTAACCTTCACAGCTGCTGTAGGTGTCGGTGTTGCTCGCCGAGGGCTGCGACGGGTCGCCGCACTGCACGCTGAGATAGGGCGAGTTGAAGCCGGGCGAACACGCCGCCGGCTGGCACGAGGCGCTGCGTGGCGTCGGCAGAGGTACCGGCGGCTCCCCCACCTGACCCGCGTTCCACCAAGAAAGCAGCTTCGGAGCGTCGCTGGGCAGGACACCGTCGAACACGCAACTCTCGCCGGGTGCGCAATAGGTCGCGGAAAAGCTCGCCCCATCGACGCAGGTCAGCACCGCGTCGCGCGGCGTCGGGCTCGACGGTGGGGCCTCGCAGCGCGACTCACCGACCACGCACAGCTCGCCGCGGCACTGCCCGTTCACGCAGGGCGCGCTGGCTGGACAGTGCTGCACGCCGTATCCGCTGCCGTCCTTGGCGCAATGAAGCGCGGTCTCCTGGTCCAGGCAAACGCTGGTGTTCGGCTGGCACGCGCTGGCGCTCGCATCGGGGACGCAGCGCAGTGGGCTCGAGTCTGCCGCGCAGCGCTCGCCGAGCGCGCAGGCGGTCATGACCCAGGCAGTGCCCTGGCTGTCGCATTCCTCGGCGACGGTTCGGGTCGCGCAGCGCAGCTCGCCCGCGTTGCACAGCGGCTTTGGGTCAATCGCGCTGCACACGCCCTTCGTGCATTCGGAGCCGAGCGGACAGGCGACGGTGCCGATGGTGTCGCCCGCCGCAGAGCACACCCGTAGTAGCTCTTTGGAGAGGCAGGTCGAAACGCCGTTGGCGCAGGGGCCGACGCAGGCGCCTGCCTCACATTTCTCTCCTTCACCGCAGCTGAGCGCGAGGTAACCCGCGCCGTCCTCGGGGCAGATGCGCAGCAAGCGCTCGCCGACGCACTCGCTGCTGCCCGGCACACAGCCTTGCTGGGAGCCGAGGTTGCCGCGGCTACAGCCCAGCGCGAGGACCAGGGCGCTCACCACGCGGGTTGCCCAAACCACAGCTGCTTTCATCGTGACCTCCGCGGCTTTGCCCCGCCGCAAGCGAGACGCGAGGCTAGCAAATGGCCGAGCTACGCCCAAAGCTTTGCGCGCGCGCGCCGAATTTCAGGGCCGGATTGCGGGCCGCGTTCGAGCTAGCGGCCGAATTTGCTTCGCAATCCCCACAAACCGAGGGCGGGGTTGGGCACGAAGAACACTTCTTCACCGTCCGGAAGTCGGTTCATGCCCGGGCTCAAGCGTCTCGGGTCGTAGCGCGAGAGCGCCGGTTCGATCTCGGCGTATTCGTAGCCGGCCGACTCGACCTCTTCGCGGCTGAGGCCGCCTGCCGCATAGCGGATTCGGAATCGACCCTCCGAGGAACCGTGAATGAGGTGCGCCGCCGCAGACAGCGAAGCACCGAGCTCCTCGTGCGCACGCACCGCCTGAAGCGTGCGCGGGGTACCGTGATAACCATATTTGCGGATCAGCCGGTCGATGCCCGGATCTTCGCCGAAGCGGGCGACGCCGGGCGCGAGCACCAACAGCTCCCCCGCGTCCGCCAGGGCCATGCGCGTGCGGTAGACCGACTTGTTGCCGAGCCAGGTCGACTTGAACTCGCTCGGATCCAGATACACCACCACCTTGTGCAGCGGAGCATCGAACAGCTCCAGATTGCAGGCTTGCACCAACGGCGCTCCGGCGGCGAAGCAGGCGTAGTCGTCACCGGCGAACAAACCACGAGTGAGCATTTCACCCGATGAGCCTCGCTCGCGCACGGTCAGCAGGTGCGTGATCGGCAAGGCGGTCGCAAGCTCGCCGGCCATGTACAAAAGCACGTCGCGCACCGGCGAGTGCGGTCGGCCCATGACCGACTCCATGTCACACACCGCGCCCAAAAAATGCGTGCGATCGATGACGTCCTTGCCACCGGTGCCCACGAAAATGTTCTTGTCGTGGCTGGCAATGCCGATCACCTCGTGTGGCACGAGCTGGCCAATCGAGATGATGCGATCCCAGCCGCCCGTGACGAGCAGCTGGTCGATCTCACAGCGGATCGGGTAGTCGAGCTTACCGCCCGACACCTCGCGTACGAACGAGCCGGGCACCTCACCGAGCACGTGCAGGCCCGTGCGCCACTCGTGGATGCGAAAGCGGTCGAGCGGGATGCCCGGAAACATCTCGTGCAGCTCTTCAGTGGTCATGGGCGCGTGCGTGCCGAGCGCCGGCAAGAGCTCGACCTCGGCGCCGCGCGCGACCAGGCGCGTGTAGAGTTGACACGCGAGCTCGCCCGCGCCGGAGTGGAAGCGCGTGAAATCGGGCGGCAAGAGCAGGACCCGCTTGAGGGGCCCCAAGCTGTTCAAGAGGCCGTCGACTAGCTCGCCCGCGCGTCGTTCGTCGATCACGTGCTGACGGCCGCCCTCCGCGAAATGAATCTTGCCGCGCCCGGCGTAGCCCTCGCGTGCGAGCTTTCGAAACGAGTGTTCAACGATCTCTTCGGGGGTGTCCGCGTTGGGAATGGAGAGGGCGTCCTTCAGCACTGCGCCGCCCTGGGCAGGAACCTGCAGTAGCCGACTCGGCGTGACGCGTGAGACCAATGACTCGAGCAGCGCTGCTTCTCGAGAAGAGCAGTCGAGCACCACGCCCCCTTGTGCTTCGAAGGCAGCGCTTCGATTGGCGAAGGCGTTCAGGAAGTGTTGCCGGTCCGCGTCGTCGAGCGCCCGCCCGGCGAGCAATTTGGCGCGCGCTTCGGGCGCATGCAGCGTGTCCGAGCTCAACGTGGGCAACCCGAGACGTCGCCCGAGGCGCGCGCCCAAAGCGGCGTCGCGGGGCGCGTCGTGCATCAACGCAATCAGCATGCGAGGGCTCTTATCATAAGCATGCTCTGCTGTTGCAGCAGGCACGCGCAGTGTCGGGCGAGTAAAGACTCTTTCTCTCGTGCGGTCCTCGGACGCCGCTCAGTGCGCCGCGTTCCAGTTCGCGCCGTGCCCGACATCCACCTCGAGTGGAACGTCCAGCTTGACCGCATTCTCCATCTTGGCGCGAATTAAGGGCAGCGCCGCCTCGACTTCGGTTTTCGGCACCTCGAACACCAGCTCGTCGTGCACGGTAAGCACCATTTTCGTACCCGGGGTGACCGGCTCGGCCAGCGCCAGCATGGCGAATTTCAAGATGTCTGCGGCTGTGCCTTGAATCGGCATGTTCATGGCGATGCGTTCGGCCGCGAGGCGCTCCGCGCGGTTGGCGCTGCCGATGTTCGGCACCAAGCGCCGCCGCCCGAACAGGGTCTTCACCGCCAGCCCTGCCCGGGCGTGCTCCAGAGTTTCGTTCATGAACCTGCGCACGCCCTCGTAGCGCCGGAAGTAGGCGGCGATGAAGCTGCTCGCTTCCGCGCGCGGGATGCCGAGCACCTTGGCGAGCCCACTATCGCCTTGTCCGTAAATGACGCCGAAGTTCACCGCCTTGGCGCGCGTGCGGTGTTCCCGAGTCACGCTCGCCGCGTCGACCTCGAAAATTTCCATGGCGGTGCGCGTGTGGATGTCTTGCCCGGTTCGAAACGCGTCGAGCAGCACCGGATCTTGCGACAAATGCGCGAGTACGCGCAGCTCGATCTGTGAGTAGTCGGCGCTTACCAGCTCATGCTCCGGCGGAGCCGTGAAGGCCGCACGGATCTTGCGGCCGAGCTCGCTGCGAATCGGAATGTTCTGCAAGTTGGGATCGCTCGAAGAAAGACGGCCCGTGGCGGCCACCGCTTGCTCCCACGAACAGTGGATGCGCCCGCTCTCGCGCTGAACCAAGGTCGGCAGCGCGTCGATGTACGTGCCCTTCAGCTTCGACAGCTGACGAATCTCCAGAATGACCCGCGGCAGCTCGTGCTGGTCGGCCAGCGCTTCGAGCGTGGCCGCGTCGGTCGAGCGCGAGGTCTTGGTGCGCTTCAGCGGCTTCAGGCCGAACTCGTCGAACAGCAGCGTTTCGAGCTGCCGCGGCGAGTTGACGTTGAACGGGCGCCCTGCCACGCGCTCGGCTTCTTTTTCCAGCCGGGCGAGCTCGACCTCGCAGTCCTTGCCGATCGCCGCGAGCACGCCGGTATCGATGCGCACGCCGCGCAGCTCGAGCTGCGTCAACAGTTCCGCCAGCGGTAACTCGACCTCGTCGAACAGCTTTTGTAGCGAATCCTCGGTCAGGCGCGGCTGCAGCCGCTGCTCCAGGCGCAACGCAAAGTGCGCGCTCGACGCGGCGTAGCCGAGCGCTTCGTCGGGTGAGAGCTCGTCGAAGGCGAGCTTGGTGCGCCCGCGCTTGGTCAGGTCGTCGTAGCTCTCTGCCACCACCCCGAGTTCGCGCTGCGCGAGCGACTCGCGATCGTGTCGGCCTTCGGGGTCGAGCAAGTAGCTCGCCAAGGTCGCGTCGAAGCCGAACCCTGCGATCGGGAGCCCCTCTCGCGCGCCGGCGACCGCGCTGTTTTTGAGGTCGAGCCCCAGCTTTCGGATCCCGCGGTCCGCGAGCAGCGGGCCGAGCTTCTCTCTGAGCAGCGGAAGGGACAGCTGCGGGCCGCTCGCCATGTGCCGGTGACCGACTGGCAGGTATGCGGCGCTGCCCGGCTCGATCGCAAGCGAAACGCCCACCACTCGCCCGCGAGCGGGCCGCGGCAAATCGGTGAACACCTCCACCGCGCAGCGGCCGGCATTCGCGATTCGCAGGGCGAGACTGGAGAGGCTCGCCGCGTCGCGGACCAATTCGAAAGTCGGGCCAGCCACCGCCGCAATCGGCTCCGGTTCGGCTTGCGGAGGGGCAGGAGCGGCCCCGGCGACCGGTAACGCCGGCTCGCTATCGAGCTGCGCGAGCTGGCGCTGAAAACCGAGCTCGGTATAGAGCGTGCGGAGCGTGGCGACGTCGCGCGGTCGGCGCGCGAAATCAGCGGGATCGAATTGTTCGCAGCAATCATCCTTGAGGGTGACGAGTCGCTGGCTGATGAACGCGAGCTCTTTGTTGTTGGTCAGCGCTTCGCGCAGCGCCTTGCGTTGGATTTGCTCCAGGTGCTCGTACACGCCGCCCAGCGTGCCGTACTCGACCAACAAGTCTTTGGCCGTCTTCGGCCCCACCGATGGGACCCCGGGAATGTTGTCCGAGCTGTCTCCGGTCAGTGCCAAAAGGTCCCGCAGTTGATCGATCCGCACGCCGAAGCGCTCTTCGACCTCTGCCACGCCGAACACGCGGTCGCGCATCGTGTCGTACAGCACCACGTCGGGGCCCACGAGCTGCATCAGATCTTTGTCGGAGGCGACCACCACGACGCGCAGCCCCCGCGCGCGCGCCTGCTTCACCGAAGAAGCGATCAAGTCATCGGCCTCCACGCCGTCGAGCTTGAGGATCGCGACGTTGAAGGCCCGCACCACCTGCTCCACCCGTTGAAGCTGCTGGCGCAAATCGTCCGGGGCGGGCGGGCGGTTCGCTTTATACCCGTCGTAGATTTCTTTTCGGAACGTGGTCCGCCCGCTGTCCATCGCGATGCCGAACAACGCCGGCCGGCGCTCGCGCAGCAGCCGTTCGAGCATGCTGACCGTGCCGTGCACGGCGTGGGTCGGCTCGCCTGCGGCGTTCGAGAGCGGAGCGATCGCGTGATAGGCCCGGAGGACGTAGCTGGAGAGGTCGACCAGGTAGAGAACGTCGGGGGCGCCCGCTGGGAAAAGCTCGGTGGCCATTGGCGGGCGGGAGCCTAACACCCGGTCCCCGCCCAATTGCAGCGCGACCTGTCACCAAGTCGGCACAAAACGGGTGCCGGACCGACATCCGGCTCGGCCAGCATGCTCAAAAAGATGAACCTTGCAGCATTAGACCTGGGATCCAACTCGTTCCACCTGCTGGTCGCGCGTGCCAGCAGCAGCGGAAGCCTGACCAAGCTCGGCTCACACAAGGCAGTCTTGCGTCTGGGCGCCGTGGTGCAACAGCACGGTCGCCTAACACCCCCCGTGTTCGAGCAGGCGCTCGACGCGGTTGGCCAGATGGCGGCCGTGACCCGCGCGTTTCGCGCTGAGCGCCTGGTCGCGGTCGGCACCAGCGCGCTGCGTGACGCCAAGAATGGCCCGGAGTTTTGCCGCGCCGCTCTGCTGCGCCACCGGGTCTCGGTCGAGCTGATCTCGGGGCGCGAAGAGGGAGAGCTGGTTTACCGTGGGGCACGCAGCGCCTTTACCGGCTCTGCCGAGCGCATCGCGGTGATCGATACCGGGGGTGGTTCGGTGGAGATTGCGGTGGGTGACGGTCAGCGCTGCGAGCTGGTCGAGAGCCTTCCGCTCGGCTTCTTGCGCTTGTCGGCGCAGGTCGAGGGTGCAAGCGGTGAGGCCAAAGCGCGCGCGGTGAGAGAGCGCGCACTGGCAGGGAGTCGTGAAGTCGCCCAGCGCGTAGCTGCGCTGCGACCGGATGCTTGGCTGTTCTCGGGCGGTACGGCACGTGCGCTCGGCAAGTTGCTGATCGCGGGTTCGTGCGGCGTGGCTGCCGCCACCGTGCGTCACGTGGCGGGAGAGCTCGCTCGAAGCCGACCCGAACGCCTGGCAGAGCTCGGCGTCGACGATTCGCGCGTCGACACGCTCGGGCTCGGTGCGGCGGTCATCTCCGCCCTGGTCGAGCAGTTCGGGCTCAGCACCCTGCACATCTCTTCGGGTGGGCTACGCGAAGGGCTTTTGTTTCGGGAGCTTGCCGAGGCGCGCGTGCCCGCGAGCCCGAGGGACGTCCAGCTGGCTTCCGCCCCCGCCTGGGGCTTGTGAGCGGCGTGGCGACAAATGCCGAGCCGCGACCGATGTGACTATCGTTGCTCGTACGTTGCCGTTGAAATAGGGGAGAACGGTGGCGTGCTTTCGGGGGAGCGGCTAGGTTAGTGAGCTGGTGGCTGAGAACCCGGAACCGCCCCGCACGCTGGTTGCAGGCAAGTACCGTCTGACACGACTGCTTGGCAGGGGAGGGATGGGCTCGGTTTGGGAGGGCGTGCACACGACCCTTTCCACGCGCGTCGCGGTGAAGTTCATCGAGGCCGAGCACGCCAACAGCGCCGAGGCGCGCAGTCGCTTCGAGAACGAAGCGCGGGCGGCGGCCTCGCTGCGCAGCAAGTACGTGGTCGAAGTGTACGACCACGGCGTTACCGAAGACGGCCGCCCGTTCATCGTCATGGAGTACCTCGAGGGCGAGCCGCTCGACCGGCGCCTCGATCGCTTGGGTCGTTTGCCTGCGAAGGACACCGCGTTCATCTTGCAGCAGGTTTGCAGGGCGCTCGCCAAGGCCCACGCCGCACGCATCGTGCATCGCGACCTCAAGCCCGAGAACGTGTTTTTGGTCTGGGACGACGAGGACGGCGCGGACATCGCCAAGGTCGTCGATTTCGGCATCGCCAAGTTCACGGACAGCTCGCTCGGCCCCTCCTCGGCGACACGCACCGGGTCGGTGCTCGGCACGCCCTATTACATGAGCCCGGAGCAGGCGCGGGGCTTACGTTCCGTGGACTTTCGCACCGATATTTGGTCGCTCGGTGTGATCGCTTATCGCTGCATCGTGGGCGTCTTGCCGTTCGAGGGCGAAGCCATCGGCGATCTGTTGGTCAAGCTGTGCACGGCTCCATTGCCGGTGCCTTCGCAGCTGGCGCCGGACGTGCCGCCCGGGTTCGATGCGTTCATCGCGCGTGCGCTGTCGCGCGATCCAGCCGAGCGCTTTCAATCGGTTCAAGAGTTTGCTGCCTCGCTCGCCGACGTGTGCGGCCTCAGCGTGCGCGCCTACGCGACCGGAGAAACACCGCAAGTCAGCGCGGACGGTACGGGACCGTTTCCAGCGCTGGTTTCCGCGCCAGCCGTCGCGACTCGCATCGCGCCTGCCGAGGAGCTCGCCAGCGCGGCAGCGACCGGCGCGCCGCTCTCGCAGACGGCCTCCGCGCCCGTCGCGACCACGCGGACCGGCGCGATTGTCGCGGCGTCGTTCGCGGCGTTCGTGGTGCTCGCGATCGGCGTGGGCGTGCTGGCCAAGGTTCGCATCGCCTCCGATTCGAGCACGCAGGCGCCGAGCAGTGCCGCGCCCAGCGTACCCGCAGCCAATGTTCCGGCGGAGCCCGCGCCAGTCGCGCCGCGCCCGGGCGCGTCCGTCACGGTAGCGCCCGCCGCGCCGACCGCGGCCGTGTCTGCCACGCCTACCGTCCGACCAACGCCGTCCGCCGCGCGGGCGGTCGCAGTCGCCGCGCCGCCTCCCATCGTCCGACTGCCTGCGGTAGCGCCTCCCCGCCGCGTTAACGATCCGGCCAAGAAGGCCCTGGTTCCGTCGTCCGGCGCTAAGAAAGAAATCGACATCGGCTACTGAGCCGCTGCATCAAACTCCACTGGGTGAGCGCGCAGACGCCGCTTTTGCGCAAATTTGCGGCGAAAACTCACACGAAAATGCAATCTTTTACATCTCCGTGACAATTGAACGTCATCGGGATGTTACGGCAGAGAGCGAAAATGTACGTCGCTCTCGTTATTCTCTATTGCCTCGTACTCGTCGTTCTTTGCGCTTACGGCGCGCACCGCGCGCATCTCGCGCTCACGTGCATGCGCTATCGCCGCCGGCTCGAGGACCTGGGCCGCGCGGTCGATCCAGGGCCGGATTCGGCGCTGCCGCACGTCACGATTCAGCTGCCTCTGTACAACGAAGCGACGGTCGCCAAGCGGCTGATCGAAGCGACCGGCAGCATGGACTATCCGCACGACCGCCTGGAAATCCAGGTGCTCGACGATTCGACCGACGAAACCGCTGCCATCGCCGAGCAAGCGGTGGAGGCCCTGCGCGCTCGCGGCGTGGACGCGGTCTACGTGCGGCGTCCGAACCGACACGGCTACAAAGCCGGCGCGCTCGACTATGGTCTCGCCACCGCAAAAGGTGAGTTGGTCGCGATCTTCGACGCGGACTTCGTGCCGCAACGCTCGTTCTTGCGCCAGGTGGTGGGTCACTTCTTGAACCCCCGCGTGGCGATGGTGCAGACCCGGTGGGACCACCTGAACCGCTCGGCGTCGCTCTTGACCTCGATTCAAGCGCTGATGCTGGACGGGCATCACTTGGTGGAAAACCGTGCGCGCTTTGCCACGAGCTGCATGTTCAACTTCTCGGGCACGGGCGGCATCTGGCGTCGTCGCGCGATCGACGACGCGGGCGGCTGGCAGCACGACACGCTCACCGAAGACTTGGATTTGAGCTACCGCGCTCAGCTCGCGGGCTGGAAGTTCGTGTATCGCGCGGACGTCTGTACGCCGGCCGAGTTGCCCGAAGACATGTCCGCGTTCCGGGCGCAGCAATATCGCTGGGCGAAGGGCACCGTGCAAACCGCGCGCAAATTGCTCTCGACCGTGATGAGCGCGCCGCTCCGCAAGTCGGTGCGGCTCGAAGCAGCGTTTCACATGCTGCCGCACTTCGCCTACCCGATGATGGTGCTGCTCACGTTGGTGTTGCTGCCCGCGTTGGTGTTCTTGCCGGCTACCAACATGCGCACGCTGCTGATGGTCGACTTGCCCCTGTGCATGGGTGCGACGGGCTCGCTCGCCACTTTCTACTCGATGGCAGAGGTCGCTCAGAAGCGCTCGGCCTGGCAGGCCATCCGCAAGTTGCCCGCGTTGATCGCGCTCGGCGCCGGCCTGGCGCCGCACCTGAGCCTCGCTGTGTGGGACGGTCTGAACTCGATGTCCGGCGAGTTCGTGCGCACGCCGAAGCGCGGGGCGCAGCAAGGTCGCTATCGGCAAGGTGCGAAGCTTCCGCTCGCCGAAATGTTCCTGGGCGTGGTGAGCGCGAGCAGCGTCGTCGCGGCGCTCATGACCGGGCACTGGCTCGCCGCGCCGTTCGCCGCGCTGTTCGCAGCCGGTTACAGCTACGTCGCGGTGTTGGTGGTGCGAGAGCAGTTTCTGGGCGCTCCGGCGCGCTCGGCGAGCCTCGCTCCGGCCGAGGCTGGCGCGGGCGAAATGGCGCGCGCGGCCTAGTTCCGCGCGGTATTTGCGGGCCGCGCCTTCAGGGTGCGGCCTGCCGACCGGGCCTGCAGCGAGCAAGTCCTGCGCTCCGCGGCGAGCGCCGCTCGGCGCCCGGGGGCTTACGTATGGACTTCCCGATGTTGGGCGGGGTACTATCGCTGAAGCGGCTCGGAACCGCCCGGTGAGCCGCTCGGCTCGCGGGTATGGTCCGTGATTCAGGCACCCCGATGACAAAAGCCGACATCGTGCACGCGGTCTACACCCGGCTCGGCGGGTTCTCGAAGAAGGAATCGGCGGACTTGGTCGACCTGGTGTTCGAGACCATGAAGGAGACCTTGGGCCGCGGCGAGAAGATCAAGATCTCCGGCTTCGGAAACTTCGTGCTGCGTGACAAGCGTCAGCGCCAAGGCCGAAACCCGCAGACCGGCGATCCGATCGTGATCACCGAACGGCGTGTGCTGAACTTCAAGGCCAGCCAGCTTCTGAAGCAGGCGTTGAACGACGAGCATCCGGGTGAGTCGACCGTTGGCACTGGGCTCAGCGGCGAGTCGCCGTGACGCGCCCGAGAACCCCTTAGCTCACGGACGGTAGCGTGGCGGACGAGTCGGAAGTTCCGGTCAAGCTCTATTACAGGATCGGCGAGGTCTCCCAGATCGTGGGAGTCGAGCCTCACGTGCTGCGCTACTGGGAGACCGAATTTCGCTCGATTCGTCCGCAAAAGTCGCGCAAGGGGCAGCGCATCTACTCGCGACGCGACGTGGATCGGCTGCTGAAGGTCAAAGATCTCCTGTATACCCACGGGTTTACCATCGCCGGTGCACGCAAACGGCTGCGTGAAGGCGGCGCCGAGCCCGAGGCCGCGCGCCCGGTCGAGGTGGTAGCGGCGCTCCCGACCAACACCCGCGCCGTGCTGGTCGAACTACGAGACGAGATTCGGCGTCTGCTTTCGGAATTCGACAACGGGGCGAGTTGAGCGGCGGTTTGTAGCGGGCGGATCGGTGCTGTCCGAGCTCGCTTGACTTCGCGGTTCGGCACGACCACATGCCCTAGCTCAATACCAAGGAGGGCCATCTCATGGCCGACGGGCTCAACCGCGTGATGCTGTTAGGAAATCTTGGCGCCGATCCCGAACTGCGGATGACTCCCAGCGGGCAGGCGGTGCTCAAGCTGCGCCTGGCGACGAGCGAGAGCTATCTCGATCGCAACAAGGTTCGGCAAGAACGAACCGAATGGCACAGCGTGGTGGTGTGGGGCAAGCGCGCTGAGGCGCTGAACAAGATCCTTTCGAAGGGCTCGCGCATTTTCATCGAAGGCGGGCTTCGAACCTCCAGCTACGAACGTGAGGGCCAAAAGCGCTACAAGACCGAGGTGGTCGCGAACGAGATCATCCTGGCCGGCGGCGCACGCGGTGGCGGCGGGCCTCGCAGCGGTGATGACTACGGTGGGCCCGGCGGCGACGACGCACCCCCCGCAGGAGGCGGCGGCTATAGTGACGGCGATTACGGCGGCGGCGGCGAGGACGACATCCCGTTCTGAGCAGCAGCGAACCCGAGCGGGAGCCCTCGCATGAGGTTCAAGGTACTCGGGCGGAGGGCGGCACTCGTCGCTTTCGCGACCTTGCTAGCGACCGCCGCGTGCAAGAAGAAGCAGGCTCCCGCGCCGGCGCCGCTGCCCGCGCCGGCTCGTCCGGCAGAGCTCCTGCTCGAGCTCCAGGTTCCGCGTCCGAGTGAGTCGTGGCCGGCCTTGCAAGCGCTGCTGGGCAGTCCGGCCACTTTCCTGCCCAAGGCGCCTGAGCTCGCGCTGGGGGGCTGGCTTTCGCTTTCTCCGCTGGTCTCCTCATCGCTCGATTTGCGGGCGCCACTGGTGTTCGTGGCGCTCGCTGGCGCAGAGCCAGCGCTGGTGCTCGGGGTGCATCTCGAGAGCGGGCCGGAGTTCATCGCCCAGCTCACGACCGGCAACTCGCCCACGCATGGCGTGCAGCGGGAAGCGGGGCTGGCAGTGCTGACCGCGCTGAAGGCGCCCGAAGCGTCGCCGTTGGCCGTGCAGGGTGATGTGCTGCTGATCGGGCCCCGAGCAGGGCTGCTGCGCGCGGGGAGCTACGTTGCGCGGGTGCTCTTGCCCAAAGCTACGGCGGATGGGCCCATCACCGCCTCGCTTTCCGGTGACTCTCTGCGCACGTTGGCCGTTCCGGCGCTGCGCGCGCTCTGGCAGCGACGGCAGGGCGCTCTGGAAGAAGCTCAGCGTCGCGCGGAGCAGGAGCATGGCCGCCCTGCCGACTTTGCCGATCCCGGAGCGCTGCTCGCGGGAGTGCGCCAGGGGTTGGAAACGGCGCTTTCGGTGCTAGCGAGCGCCGAAAAAGCGACTGCCGAGCTGACACTCCACGCCGAGAGCCTCGAATTTTTGGCGCGGCTTTGGCCCACGCGCGGCGGCGCGGGCGAGCAGTGGGCGCAGAGCTTGCCGCTCGGCGCGACCGACGCGCTGGGCACGCTGCCGGCACGCACCGTGCTGGCCGTGCTGCTTCGCCGCTCGCCCGATCCCGCAACGCGCAACCTCGCCGAGCGCGTGACCGCGTTGCTGGGCGCTAAGGCAACGGCCGGCGACGGTCGCTCGCTCACGGATGCACTCGGCGCACTCGACTCGGGGCGGGGCAACGTCCAAGCGTTCGGCGTGCTCGATGACTTGAACCTGGTCTGGCGCGGCGACGTAGCGGATCCGGTGCTGATGCGGCGCGGCCTCAAGAGTACGTTCGCCGCGTTCACGAAGCGGCCGCTGGTAGATCCGGTGAGCGTGTTTCTCGGCCGACCGGTGCTGGTACAGACCACGTCTCGCATCGAAAATGTCGATGTGCCTGCTGACCGCGCGCTGTTTCGGCTAACCCCTGCGAGCCCCAGCAAAGCGCCGAGTGGAAGGCAGCTCGAAGTGCTTTCGCTGGTCGAGTCCAATCGATTTCTGGTGGTGGCTGCCAGCGGCGCGCCGCCCGCGCTCGCCGAGGTGCTCGCCGCCGAGCGCGGTGCGGGCTCGCTTGGTGAAAGCGAATCAGCTGCGCGCCTGCTCGCGCGGTCACCGCAGGCGGCGTTCTTGATGTTCGCTGATCTGGGCCGTTTCGCCGCGGGCGCAGCGGGGGCCGCGACGAAAGCCCCGCTCACGTTCACGCTCGCCCAGCGTGAGAACAACCCCGAGTTTGCCGTGCGCGCCTCGCAAGGCGCGCTGCGCGTGCTCTTCGCGCGAGGGCTCGCGCTATGAAGCAGAAGACCGTGCTGCTCACGGGCTTCCCGGCGCTTCGCGCGCGCGCCGTGCTTTCTGCGCTGCTCGCGGCCGAGCCCGGCGCACGGGTCGTGTTACTGGTCCACCCGGATCGCTTCGATGAAGCGGTTCAGGCGGTGGCCCAGGCGAGCTTCTCCGCGGCGGCCGTAGAGCTCTTGGCGGGCGATCCGGCGGCGCTCGACTTCGGCCTCAGCGGCATCGCCTACGTCGAACTCGCCCAGGTCGTCGACGAGGTTCACGCGGCCTACTCCATTACCGACGCCGCCGCGGGTGAAGAGCTCGCGGAGCGGGTCAACGTCGGCGCCGCGCGCGAGCTCGCGGAGTTTGCGTTGGTGGCGCCGAGACTACGCGTGCTGCTGCTCTATTCGAGCGTGTTCGTGAGCGGTCAGCGGGCGGGGCTCGTCCGCGAGGACGAACTCGAGGCCGGCCAGACCTTCCGCGGCCCGGTCGAGCGCTCATTGGCGATCGCCGAGCGCATGGTGCGGCGGAGCGAGGCGCCGAGCATCGTGCTGCGCGCGGGCCACTTGCTCGACAGCGGCGAACGCTTCGGATTGGAAGCGCTGTCGGCACCCTATTTGCTCGCTGCCTTGCTCGCCAGCGCGCCATCCGAGGTGGCCTTGCCGCTGCTGCCGCGGGCGGACGCGCCGCTCGCTCTCACTCCCGTGGATTATTTGGGGAAATTCGGCGTGTTCGCGGCGCGCAGCGCCGCGCCTGGAAACACCTTTCACGTGCTCGATCCAGCTCAATTGCCGCTGCGAGGCTTCCTTTCGTTGGTCGCGGAGCGGAGCGGGCGCAAGCTCGAACCCGGCTTCAACCCGAGCGCGCTCACCCGCGCCTTGGTCGGCAACCCGGCGGCGCGGCTGCTACCCCAGAACCTCCTCCGCATTTTCGAGGTGCTGACCTCCTCCGCGGAGTACGCTACCGAGAATGCCGCCGCGCTGATCGCTCGTGGCGCCCCGGCTTGTCCCTCGCTCGAAAGCTATCTCGGTCCCTTGCTCGCCCACGTTCGTGAGCGCATCGAACATGGAAACCTCTCCGCGGCGCGACGCCATGAAGCCCCGTTCCTCGTCGCCTGAGGTGAGCGGGCCGCTCGCGCAAAAGAGCTTGGCCGAGCCGGCGTTCGGGGCGCTGCTCGCGATCGCGGCCGCGGTGGTCGCGCTCACCTGCGCGGGCAGCGGCGCGGTCGCGCGCGTTCCTTCGCCACGGCCTGCGTCCGTCGACGCGCCCCGTGGTGCAGCACCGGAGGTGAAACAGGGGCTCACTGCGGCAGCGACCGATGGGTCGCCACCACACCACGTGGCCGCGCCGAGCACGCCGCCGCGAGCGCCCGAGCTCAGGCGTTTCTTCTCGGCGCTCGAAGCACTCGAACGGCACGAGCGCAGCGAGTCGGTGCGCGTCTTGTGGTTCGGCGATTCGCACACCTCGGCGGACTACCTGACGGGCGCGGTGCGCTCGGCGTTGACGCGGCACTACGGTTCGGGCGGTCCTGGCTTCGTTCGGTTGGGTGTGGCGCCCTACCGCCACGACTTGGCCACGCTCAACCGCATCGGGCGCTTTCGCTTGGAACCCGAGCCGCCGTCGCGCCGCTCCCTGCAGGATGACGGCGTGTTCGGCTTGGGCGGCATTCGCGCGCTCCCGCACGCGGGCCCCGTGAAAATGACCGTCAAGGTCGGCAGCCGGGCCGCGACGGGGCCTCTGAAATTTCGTTTGCTTTTCGAGCTTCCGCAAGGCTCTGCGTTTCACGTCAGCGTCGGTGACCAGTCGCTCTTGGTCGGCGACAGAACCCGGGTCGAGCGCGTGCCAGGCAGTCCGATTCTGCGCGTGGAGCTCACGGCCGAGCCGGGCAGTGTGCTCACCGTCGAGGTGCGCAAGGGCCGACCGCGTTTCTACGGCGTGATCGTCGAGGGCGCTCAGCCCGGGGTGGTGCTCGACACTTTGGGGATCGATGGGGCGCGCGTAGCCACGGCGCTGGCTTGGAGCGAAGCGCCGTTCGAGGCCGAGGTGGCGGCGCGTCGCCCCGAGCTCGTTACGCTCGCCTACGGCACCAACGAAGCCTTCGACGAGCAAAACGTCGAAGCTTACGATGGTCAGCTCAGCGACTTGCTCGGCCGTCTGCGGCGCGCAGCGCCCGCTGCCGATTGTCTGGTCCTCGGTCCGCCGGACGCGCTTGCATCGAACGGTGAGACCCAGCCACGTGTGGCTCTCATTTCGAATGTCTACGCGCGCGTCGCGGCTCGCCTCGGTTGCGCGTTCGCTAGTGGCCAGGCGCTCATGGGTGGTCCCGGCGCTTTCGGTAGTTGGCTGCGCGAAGATCCGCCGCTTTCTCGCTCGGATCGCATCCACCTCACGCCGCGGGGCTACCGCAGGTTGGGGGAGCTCTTGGCTGCCTCGGTGTTTGGCGAGCCGCTGCCCGCGCTCGAAGGCACTGACAAGAACTCGCCATAGCGCTGCATCAGCGCCCGGAAGATCCAGGTACCGATCATGTCCGAGCCTTCCGCGCTCGGGTGCGTCAGATCGGCTTGGCCGAGCCCGCGGCGCACCCAGCGCGGCATCGAGCCAGGGCCGCCCATGGCCGTGAAGGTGTCGAAGAATGCGCAGCCGACTTCGTTCGCTGCCCGGCGCTGCTCGGCCACGAGCAGCGGGATGATGCCCAAGCTCTTCAGCTCCTCGCCCTTCTTGCTTGCGCGATCCATGGCGCCAATCACCAGACAACTGGCGCCGGGCAGCGCGAGCTTTCCTTGGGCCAACACGTCCTTCATCGTGCGAAAGTAGTCGGCCATTGGATAGAGCAGCCCGTCCGCGCTCTCGTTCGCGCCGAACTCATAGATCAAGAGGTCGGGCTTGCGCGCCTGGAGCTGCTCCGCCCAGTGCGCATCGTCCTGCTTGTCGAGGAAGCGAATGCGTGCGCCTTGAATGCCGATCGCGTCGAGCACCACGCCCGGGCCGTCGCGCTCCAGCACCGCGCCGAACAGCCGGGAAATGCCGCGTTTAGTCAAAATTTCGAAGCTGTGCGGGCCGTCGGGGACGCGCAGCTCGTAGCTGGCCGCGCGTTTTTGCGGCGCGCGCGTATCGACCTCAGCGCGCACCTCGCCGTCCACCGACACCTGGAAGCTGCCGGCTTCCGGCGATTCCAAGTACGAGACCGAAAAGCGCGAGGCGCGCGTGCCGAAGTCGCCCTTCTTCGCCGTGGAGAAACGCGCGAGCACGTTCTTCTCGGCGCGGAACGAGACGCAGCCGAGCCCGTACATGCCGTCGTCCGCGAGCGGGCCGACCACGCGGCTCACCTTCCAGCCAGCGGTCGCGTAGCGCTCGATGTCGTTGTGGAAGTAGGCGGGCCAGGCATTGGCGATCAAGCTGAAGCCGTGGCCAGCGTCGCCGAAGCGCTCCTGAAAGCGCCGGCGCAGCGTGCCCGACACGTAGTCGCTGGCCACGATCGAGTCGCCGAAATGCACGATGCGCGTGATGGCGCCGGGGGTCTTGCTGCGCGTGTGCGTTAGCGCGCTGAAAAAAGCGTTCAGCGTCTTTCCGTCACCATCTTCCAGCTTCAGCTTCGGATCCAGGTTCGAGAGCTCGGCCGGCAGCGGCGCTTGCGTTCCTGCTCCTGGGCTCACGGCGCTGCCCGGCGCGAGCTCCGATCGGCCCTCGCTGACCGTGGAAATCTCGCTCTCGCCGACCACGAGCTCCGCGCTGGGGCTCGCCGCGGGCGTGGCCTCTGCGCTGCTCGCCGGGCGCGCGGAGAAGACGCGCAGCGGTGCGAGCGTGGGCACCAATTCGACGAGCGCTGCGAGCGTGACCGCGCCCAGCGCCGCGAGCGCGGGGCGAGAGAGCAACACGCGACGCGGATCGCCGACCGCGGTCGCCGCCGCGCTGTCGTCGCGCGCGGCCTCGGATTCGCTCACGAGAGACCCGGCATCGCGCACCCTTGCTTGCTCGGGCGGAGCCTAGAAGGGGCTCTCGCGCACCAGCGCCGAGCCGGTCTTGGGAGCGCTGGCTGCGGCCGGCTGCTTGGCTTGATTTTGTGGATGGGGCGCGCTGACGGTCCGCGGAGCCGCCGGGTGCGCAGCTTGAGGCTGCACGGCGACCGGCGCGGCCGCCGCGGGCGCGCTCGGCACTTCGAGCGCGTGACGCGCCGAGTCCGACGTCGACGGCGCGGTCGCGTTCGGCAGGTCGGCCACGCTCACGGCCTTGGCCGACAGCTCCGCGAGTTGCTCGGCCGCGCGGCTACGGCGCGCGCCGTCGATGGTCGGCGAGCGCGCGATCTGATCGTACAAGCTGCGCTTGTCGGCGAGGTCCGTGGCCTTCTCGGCCTGCGCGAAGAGCGAATCGGCGTACGCGCTTTGTATGGCTCGGAATTCGCCCCGGCTGCGCACCGCGGCGTCGGCCGGGATTTGGGCCGCTTTCTCATAAGCGCCGCGCGCGTCGCCCGCACCGAGCAGCCGTTGCGCGTCGGCCAGGGTCTTCTCCGCGCGCGCGGTGGCTTCGTCCTTGACGCTGACCAGCTCGCTCGAGCTGCTCTGTCGGCTGATGACGGCGAACACCAGCAAGCCGGCGAGCACCACTGCTCCGGCGCCGAGCCCGAGCTTCAAGAGTGGCGAACCGCGCAGCCCGCTGCCCAGGCCCTCCTCGGCTTCCTGACGTCGCGACGCGCCGATGGCGGCGATCTGCAGGCTTTCATCGGCCGACGGCATGTACGTGTCGCCGGCCGGAATGAACTTGAGGATCACGTCACCCAGCTCGATGACGTCGCGCGCGTCGACGAAGCTGCGCGGCAGCTCGACGCCGTTCACGCGCACGCCGTTGGCGCTGCCCTTGTCGATGATCTCGTAGCGACCGTCACCGGCGGAGTGCAGCTCGGCGTGCACGCGGCTGACCGAGGCGTGGTTCAGCGCGATGTCGCAGTCTTCCCCTCGGCCGATCAACATTCGGCCGGTGGTCAGGACGATCTCCGAGCCTGGAGTGGGGCCTACCAACATCACCAGACGATCGACCCCGGCGCCGGCGGTGTTTGGCTGAACCGGTACGGTCGCGGAGGCGTCTTGCGTTCCGACCAGCAGCGCTTCGTCTTCGAGCAACAGGCGATAGTCGCCCATCTGGATCAGGTCGCCGTGCGTCAGATCTTGTCGGCCCGAGACCCGCTGTCCGTTGACGTAGCTTCCGTTGTAGCTGGCAAGGTCGTTGATCACCCAGTGCTCGTTCGAGCGCTCGATGCGCGCATGCCGACGGGAAATATTGCGTTCGGTCAGCCGAATCGCGTTTTCTTCTCCGCGGCCGAGCCCGTAGTCCTCACGAACGAGATGCACGACCGTTTTTTCGGTCTGATCGTCCTCGATGGTCAGCTTCCACATCTGTCCGTGCGAGCCAGTCTAGCGTGGGGGCCGGCGCAGGTAAGCCCCTCGAATTTGTCATGCCTCGCCAATTCCGACCAGCCCCTTCGACGAGGCCTAGCCGGGCGCGCGCTGCGCGGCGCGCGTGGTCTCTTCTACTAACGCAAACAGGGCGTCGTGGACCAGAGGCCGACAGCTGCGAATCGCGATGTTCTCTCGGCTCGGGCAGACTCGATTCGTGAGCAGCACGCTGACCGCATCGGCCGCAGGGTCGCACCAGAAGCTGGTTCCAGTGAACCCGAGGTGACCAAAGGTGCGTGTGCTGGCACGCTGGCCGGCGGCGGATAGGCCGGTCGATTTTCCGTCTAAGCCAAGGCGCAGCGTGCCACCGGGACGCTCGACCACCAGCGCTTCGAGCGTTGTCGCGCGGAGCCAATCGCGGCGCCGCCCGCACAAGCTGTCCAGCAATGCCATGCCGAAACCGAGCACGTCGCGCAGCGTCGCGAACAGGCCTGCTTGGCCGGACAGCCCATGCCCCGCGAAAGCCCAGGCGTTCTCGTCGTGCACGACTCCCCGCACTTCGCCCCCGCGAAAGGGCACGTTTTCGGTGGGTGCCACGCGGGACTGGAAACCTTCGTGCGCTTGCAGCCACTGGCGAGCCGAGCGCGCCGAAAGCCCCAGCGGCCGACTCACTTCGCTAAGTACCAGCTCGTCGAGCGGCAAGTTTGCCGCGCGCGCGAGCGCTTCGCCTGCGAGCAGGTAGCCGAGGTCACTGTAGACAGCAGGGAAGGACGCGGGGAGCGGCGCGTCGCCCGGGGGCGCCTCGGACGCTTCCGCGGCCGCACGCAAGAGCGCCGCGCGCGTGAGCGGTCGCGCGGACTCGAGCGGCGCATAGAGTGGCACGTGCGCTCGCAGGCCCGCGCGGTGGGAAAGCAGCGCCTCGAGCGTTGCCCCGGCCGCGCGGGTTCCAGCGAGCTCGGGCACGAATTCGACCAACTTCGAGTCGAACGCGAGCACACCGCGCTCGACGAGCCGCGCGAAGCTGGCGGCGACGAACGATTTCGACACCGAAGCCAGATCGAAGACGGTGGCCTCGCTGGTGAGCGCGCGGCCCGCCTTGCCGGCGTGACCTACCCGAACCTCCCAGCGACCACCATCGCGCACCGCGACCCCTAAGCAGGCCGCGGGCGCGACGCCCTTTTCCACGACTTCCACGCGGGCGAGCTGGTCGAGGGCCGAACGCGGCAGGGGCTCCGCCATTTCTTCTCGTGCATTCTGGACGGGCCCCATGAAGATTGCGAAGTTTTGACCCGAGCTTCACGAGAGGGCTATTCTCAGGCTGCCTCAAAAGCAAAAGGCAGCCTGGTGCCCTTCGCGGACGGAATAACGAGCTGATGGCTGAGTTCACTTGGGAAGCCCGTGCCCGTACGGGAGAGCTCCGCAAGGGGGTGATGGAGGCCGACAACGAGGAGGCCGTCAATCAGCGCCTGCGCCAGCAGCAGCTCAACCCGGTCAAGGTCGCGAAGCGCCGCTCTTTCGGCGGAATGAGCTTCGGTGGCAGCGTCTCCACCAAGGACCTCGTTACTTTCACGCGCTTGTTCGCGACCATGATCGACGCCGGCCTGCCGCTCGTGCAGTGCCTCGACATTCTGGCCAGCCAGCAATCGAACCCGCACTTTGCGTCCGTGCTGAAGGACATCAAGGGCTCGGTCGAGGGGGGCGCCACGTTCAGCGAGGCGCTCAAGCGCCACCCGAAAGTGTTCGACGAGCTATTCGTGAACCTCACCCACGCGGGTGAAGTCGGCGGTATCCTCGATAGCATCCTGCACCGGCTCTCGGTGTACATGGAGAAGCGGCAGAAGCTGATTCGCCAGGTGCGCGGCGCGCTCGTTTATCCGTCGATCGTGATCGTGATCGCGGGCGGCGTGATGACCGTGCTGCTCACCTTCGTCATCCCCGCGTTCGAGTCCATGTTCAAGGATTTCGGCGGCGGCAAGGAAGCGATGCCGAAGATCACGCAGATCGTGATCGACTTCTCGCATTTGTTCATCACCGCGCTGCCGTTCGCACTGGTGCTGGCGGTGCTGGGTTTCTTCGGGTTCGGCTACGTGTACCGCACCCCGCGTGGCAAGCTGTTCTTCCACAAGCTCGTGCTCAAGCTCCCGATCATGGGCAACGTGCTGCGTAAGATCGCCGTGGCGCGCTTCACCCGCACGCTCGGCACCCTGCTGCAGTCCGGCGTACCCATCCTCGACTCGCTCGAGATTTGCGCCAAGACGTCGGGCAACGTGGTGCTCGAGAACGGCATCATGTCGGTGCGCCAAGCCATCAGCGAAGGCAAGAACATGGCCGAGCCGCTGACGCAGACCCAGATCTTCCCGGACATGGTGGTGCAGATGATCGCGGTCGGTGAACAGACCGGCGCGCTCGATCAGATGCTCAACAAGATCGCCGATTTTTACGAGGAAGAGACGGACGTGGCCGTGGCCGCCATGACCAGCGCGCTCGAGCCGATCTTGATGGTCGGCGTTGGCGGCATGGTCGGCATCGTCTTGGTCTCCATGTACCTGCCGATTTTCTCGCTCGCTGGCAGCATCAAAGCCGAGTGAAAATTCACTTCGGGTTCCCGGAATTCATCAGCTCGGGGCTTTTGCCGCGGCGCCTCGGTTGGGTGACGCTGCTACGCGTCGTGCTGCTCACGCTCGCGCTGACGCTGGTCGGGCTGTTCTACCTGCGCGATGGCTACGACGTCAGCTCGTACACGCTGCGCCTCACGCTGGGCACGTTGGGCGTGGCGTTCGCGCTGGCCGCGGTCTACGCGCTGATCCTGCGCAGCGGGCGCGGCCTCGAGCGCCTGGCCGATCTGCAGTTGGTGCTGGATCAGGTCACCTGGACCGTGGTCGCGTACCTGACCGGCGGAGTCACCAGCGGCGCGACTTCGTTTTATGGCTTGAGCTGCCTGGTCGGGGCGAGCCTCACCGGGATGCGGGGCGCGTCGGTCGCTGCGATCGCGGGCGCGCTTTGCTACGGCGGTCTTGCGCTCGCGCTCCAGCACAAGTGGCTGCTGCCTCCGCCGGACCAGCCGCCGGGGCTGTACGCGCTGTCTTCGGACGAGCTCTGGTTTTACCTGCTGGTCACGCTGCTCGTGCTGGTGGTGGTGTCTGTGCTCGCCGGCACGCTCGCCGAGCGTTTGCGCTGGACGGGCGGTGAGCTGGCCTTGGCCACCGAACGCGCCAACCAGGCCGAGCGCATGGCAGGCCTCGGTCGCTTGGCGGCCGGACTGGCGCACGAGATCAGAAATCCGCTCGGCGCGATCGCGGGCTCGATCCAGCTCTTGCGCACGGTGCCCAACCTGTCCGAGGAGGATCGACGCCTGTGCGACATCATTCAGCGCGAAGCAGCACGCTTGAACGATCTGGTCACCGACATGGTCGACCTGTCGCGACCGAGAACGCCGCTGCTCGCCGCGGTGGATGCTGCCGCGATTGCTCGCGAAGTCGTGCAGCTCTCGACCGCCTCGGGGCGCGCGGTCTCGGACGTGCAGGTGCGCTACGAGGGGCTCGACGTTGCCATCGTCCAAGCGGACGGAGCCCAGCTTCGCCAGTTGATTTGGAACCTGGTGCGAAACGCGGTGCAAGCGTCGCGCCCGGGCGAGGCGGTGTTGGTGCGCGTGGACACGAACGCGCAGCAGAAAATCGAGCTCAGTGTGATCGACGGCGGCGTGGGCATCGACGAGAGCGCGCGAGAACGCCTGTTCGATGCGTTTTTCAGCACGCGCTCGCAAGGGACCGGCGTCGGCTTGGCCGTGGTCAAACGCATCGCAGACGAGCACCGTTTCGCGATTCGCGTCGAGAGCGAGGCGGGGCTCGGCGCCACCTTTCGGGTAACGCTGGTCGCGGCCTAGCGCAGCTTCCTGTGCCGCAGGGCAACAGTGAAGTGGCCCGTTGACGGGTGGTGACGCTGGAATCCCCATGAAAGACCTGAAACAAGTGCGATCCGATCGGGGAAGGGCGTGGCACCGGGCTTGCGTACAACGGGATGGCTCTTAAATTCTCGAGGTCGCATGTTCAAACGATCGTTTCGTGCTGCCGCGCTGGTCGCGGCTCTGGTTTTCGCCGCACCCCTGGCTCAGGCCGCGGAGGCGGAAAACTTCGTGAAGGGCAAGCAGACCGAGCTCACCGAGCTCGTGCGCAAAGCGAAGACGCCCGCTGACGAGAAGCGCATCGAGACGGCCTTCGACGATGTTCTCGACTACGAAACGCTCGCGCGCGAGTCGCTGAAGGACTCCTGGGGCGATTTGAAAGCCGAGGAGCGCAGCGAGTTTCAGGACGTATTGAAGCGGCTGGTGCGCGCGACCTATCGCAGGAATTTGAAGCGGATCAAGGACTACGAGGTCGGCTACAACGGCGAATCCAAGGTCGAACTCGGGCAAATCGTGCGCACGGTGGCCAAGAGCCGCAGCAACGCGCGCGAAGAGCCGGTCAGCATCGACTACGTGGTGCGCGAAGCCGGCGGCAAATGGCGGATCGTGGATATCGTGACCGAGGGGTCGAGCTTGGTCGGCAACTACCGCAATCAGTTTCGCCGCATCATCAAGAAGCAGGGGTTTCCCGAGCTGATTCGGCGCATGAAGACCCGGGCCGAAAAGGGCGGGGCCGACTGAACGGGTGACTACCTCGGCTTTGTCCGCGTTTCGCGGCGGGCCGAGGCCTCGAAGCCGGTAATCAACGGCTGATTTGGCCGCGCGGGGCAGAGCCCTGGTACGATTTCACTCCCGTGGTCCCTCCGGCTTCCAGCCCCAGCCTGCCTCCGGAAGCGCCGGACGCAGAGCCTCTGCCGTCGAGCGCGCCTGCGGTTTTGGCGGAAGACCAGCGGGTCCCGCTGCGTCTGACCGCGTCGCGGGGCGCGCTGGGCCTGGAGCTCTACGAGCAGGTCGAGATCGGGCCGGTGTCGGTCACCCGGCTCGCGCTCACTCTGCCCGGCCTGCGATTCCCGATCGACCTGTCGGGCGGCGTCCCCAAGTTCCGGCATCGACGTGGGGAGCTCGAGCTGGTCGCGCTTTCGCTCGACCTCTCGACGCTCGAAGGCTGGGCCACGCGGCGCTCGAGCGCCGAGTTCGGTGATCTACAGCGCCCGCTGTGCCTCTGGCCGCTCGCGAACGGGTTGGGGGTGGGCCTGGTTGCAGCGGGCAAGGCGTTGGCCTTCGACTTGTTGTGGGCGCCGGACCAGGGTGATGCGCGCTTCGTCGTGGCCAGCGCGCGCGGGGTTGGGCTCGGGACGCCCGCGCTTGCGGTGGCGCTGCGCATCGTGGGTTCGGTGTTTGGGCGCGAGGCCGAGCGTCGCGGGCGCGTGGTGCGCATTCCAGCCGTCGGACGGCGCATTGGTCGGCTGCTCTTGCCTGCGGTCGGTGCGCGCGCGCCCTCCGGCACCAACGTCGCGTTCGGGCCGATCGTGGCGCACGATCGCAAGCTCGAGCTCACGCTAGAGGCGGGCTTGGTCGGCCCCGAGCTCGGCCTCGAGGTTACCCGCGCGATCGAGCTCGCGGAGCTGGTTCGCGATGCGGACGAGCGTCTCGCGGAGGGCGAGGTCGATAGCGCCCGCACCGGCTACGTCACCGCGCTCGAGCGCGCGCCGCGGCATCCAGAAATCGTGCGGCTCGTGGCCGAAATCGACGCCCGCGTCCAGGGCCGAGTGGAAGCCGCGCTGGGCCTCTTGGTCGAAAGCTTGCCGGCCACGCAAGCGGGCGTGATTGGCGCAGAGCTGTTGTCCAGCGTCGGCGATCTGGTCGGCGCGCGTCAGGCCATCGCCGAAGCGGTGCGCCACGAGCCGTTCGCGCCGCTGGCCGCGCTCGAGTGGCTGCGCTTATTCGAAATCGACAATGACGCGCCGGCGCGCCTGCAGGCGCTCGACCGCGCGGTTGCGTCCGCGCCTGGTCTGCCCGAGCCGCGCTGGGCGCGCTATCGAGTTCGCGTGGAGCGCGGGGACCTCGAGCGCGCGCTCTCGGACGCGGAGCACCTGGAAGCCACGGAAACCGGTGCACGCGCGCGTCACGAAATCTGTCGTCGAGCCGCACGTGTGCTGCTCGACGCGGGTCATCTGCGCGACGCGGGGCGGCTGTTCGAGCGCGCGCTCCGCTATCTGCCGGACGATGCGACGGCGACCGCAGGTCTCGCGCGCGCCCTGGTGCTCGCAGGCCGCCCGAAGCGCGCGCTGGTGCTGTTCGAGCGCGCGGTGGAGCTCGGCGAACGCGCCGGTCATCTCGACGCGGAGGCGCTGATCGACCTTTCGCGGGTCCTGGCCGAGCACGCCAAGGATCTGCCGCAGGCCGTGGTGCGCCTGCGCCAAGTCTCCGCGGCGTCGGAGTACGTGGTCGAAGCGCGCTATCTCGAAGGCGTGTACCGAGCGCGGCTCGGCGATCGCGTGGGCGCGGCGCTTTCGTTCGGTCGGATGCGCGAAGCCATCGAGCTCGCCGTGCAGCGGGGCGCGAACTGGCCGGCGTGGCTCGCGGAAGCCGCAGAAAACGCGCTGCGTGTGGACGACGACCCGCTCGCGGCCGAGCGCCACCTTTCGGTCGCGCTGCGTCTCGCGCCCGAAGACGGAAGCCTGGGCGCGCGCTATCGCGAAGTGGCAGCCCTCGCCGCGAAGGTCGTGCGTTCACGTCGCTGAGCGGCCGCTAGCACGCGGCCTCGACCCAGCGCTGGTGCCATCGCCGTTCGGCCTCGAGCAGGCTCTCCGGAGTCACCGCTGCGCTCAACCTCGAGGGCTCGCTCAACGAAACGCGCGGCGGAGCGGGCAGCGCGGAGAGCAGCGACTCGCTGTGGGCCGCGACGTCGGCGCCCAGCGCGGACACCTCCGCGCAGCACTCTTCCACGCTGAGCTCGGGGATCCCCTGCTCCTCGAGTCGGCAGCGCGCGGCGGCGAAATCGGGCACGCTGGTGAGCGGAACCGTGACCAGGTAGCCGTCGGTCAGCAGCCGCGCGTCGCGCACCGGTAGCTCGGCTGCGCGGAGCGCCGACAGCAGCTGCTCGCGAGCGCTCGGCGCCGCCCGCAAGAGCGCCAGGCGAGGGCAAGCGACGATGGCGCGCGCGCCGGAGCTCGCGAGATTCGGAACGACCCGGGTTTCGCGGCCGGTCTTCCCGCGCGCGAAGTCTGCGGTCGCGCGCGCATGGATCGTTACGGCATGACGCCGCCCCCAGGCGACCGCGCGCGCATTGACCACCTTGGCGCCTGCGTCCGCCATGGATTGCAGGGTATCGTAGTCGATTTGCGCGAGGTGACGCGCGCCGTCGACGCGATTCGGATCCGCCGTGTAGACGCCGTCGACGTCGCTGTAGATTTCGCAGCGCTCGGCGCGCAGCACCGCTGCGAGCGCGACCGCGGTGGTGTCCGACCCGCCGCGGCCGAGCGTGGTGATCTCGCGCGAACGGCTCACGCCCTGGTAGCCCGCGACGATCACCACGCGCCCGCGTGCCAGTTGTTGCTCGATGCGTTGCGGCTGAATTTCCAAGATCTCAGCGTCGAAATGCCGTTCGCTGGTCACGATCCCAGCTTGAGATCCGGTGAAGCTGATGGCGCTGACCCCTCTGGCCTGTAACGCGATCGAGAGCAGCGCCATGCTGACCCGCTCCCCGGTGCTCACGAGCATGTCGAACTCGCGCCGCGGCAGTTCGAACGTAGGGTCGCGGGTGCCAGAAATTCCCACGATTCCCGCTTGTCGCCCGAGCTCGAGCAGCCCTTCGGTGGTCTTGCCCATCGCGCTCACCACCACCACCAAGTCAGAGCCGGCTTTGCGCGTGGCAGCCACGAGGTCCGCCACCTCCGCTAGCCTCTCGAGGCTGGCGAGGGACGAGCCGCCGAATTTCTGTACGACGGTGGCCATACTGCGATTTTGAGGCAGACCCGCGAGCGGGCCAAGTTCCGCGGAAATGCCGTTTGGGATTGGCTCCCCGGTGGATCGGGCGGTATTCTACGAGGTAGCCAAAACCACAGGGGTTTCGTCATGAATCGCTGCATTGCTGCGTTGTGCGTGGCCGCGAGCTTGCTCGCCGGTTGCGAGAACGACCGAGAGTGTGAACGGGCCCGCCTGGACCTGAGCAAGACCTGGCGTGGCCTGGTCGAGAGCGCCAGCCGTCGTCAAATGGCCGGTGTCGACATCGAAGGTTGGAAGTGGGTGCAAGGTCGCGTGGCCTTGCTCGAGAGCTCTTTCGCCACCACGCAAGTCACCTGGAGCAGCGCGGAGAAAGCGCGCAATGAGCTCACCTCGCGCTTACCCGGGATGCAGACCGATACGCCCGGCAATCTCACCGGCTATCGACTTTCGGTCGAGTCGGCGCTGCGCGAACAGGACGCGTTCGCCAAGAAGTGCCGTTGATCAATCGGCGCGCGCGAACACCTTGACCCCGAACGCACCTGCGGCCCAAAGCCGCTGGTGCACGTCATCCCAGACGATGGCCGCCGTGCGGCCATTTTCGGAGCCGTCTTCGTCGCTGGCCGTGCCCTCGAAGCGAGCCACGGTCTCTGCGCGCGCCTCGGACACGACGACGCGCAAGAGGAAGCTCTGGTTCCTGGTTTCGTCGTAGGTGGCGGCGAAGGCGACCGTGCCCGATGGCTCGGTGCCGACGCAAATCGCGGTGACCTCGCGCGTGCCGGGAACCCGCCGGAAGCTGCGCCCGCGATCGACCGATACGAGCACGCCGAGCTCGGTGTCGGACAGGACGATCGCGTCGCCGTGCGCGGCGACCAGCGGAGAGCCCGAGCTCGAGGCTTTCTGAGCGAGCTCGTCGAGCGCGACTTCGCTGAAAGAGCCGCCACCATCTTCGCTGAGTAACAGCGCGCCATCTTCGCTGACGGCCACCGCGGGCATGCCTCGCGGGGCGAGCGCGATCACGCGGCGCTCGGTGACGCGCCGAAAACTGATGCCGTCATCGTCGCTGCGCAGGAGCTTGCCGCTGGCGGTGCGCAACATCAGCGCGTGCGGAAAGACCGGCCCGGGCTGACAGAGGTCGAACACTTCGCGCGCCGACGGCAAGTTCTCCGCCGCCTCGCGGATCCGTCGCAGCTCACCCGAGGCCGATGCCAGTCGGCCGCGGCGGAACAGCTTGCCGTTGGTAGTCGAGCACACCGCGTACTCCCAGCCACTGCCGACCAGTGCCACGGCGTAGATACGTGATGAGCCCGCTTCCAAGCGCACGTGCGAGAGTTCGCCCGCAGCAAACCAGAACAGGTCGCTGCTCGCGGCGACGACGATGCCATCGGCGGTCGCGAGCGCGCCGCAGGCTTCCAGTGCCAGGCCCGGTCCCAGCTCGCGCCAGGATAGGGTGCTATCGGGCGGCCGCGGCTCGTCGCCGAACGCCGCGACTTGGGGCAGCTCGTCGATTTCACCCACGCCCTCCGCGTCGTCTCCGCGATCGAGCGCGGGCAAGAGGGTCGGCGCTTCGAGATCGTCCATGCCGTCGCCCTCGTCGATGGCGACCGATTGCAGGTTGGGCTCGTCGAGCGTGGCTTCCAAGCCGGGCAGGCCGTCGCTGTCGTCGTCGTCGAGGGCCGTTTCAGGCGCCACGGGCATCAGATCATCGCTGTCACGACCGACGTCCAAGTCCTCCGCGGCGTCGCCGGGGTCGCCCGCGTCGCTGTCGTCCAAGTCGAGCTCGTAATCGAGCGTCGCCTCGAGCGAATCCTCCGGATCCTCGGTGAGCTCCGGCAGGGCGTCGAGCAGGCCTCCGAGCAGGTCGTCGGGGAGCTCGTCGCTGTCATCGCCGCGGTCGAGCGGCGGCAGCGAGGCCGGGGCGGGTTCATCGATGGCGCGGGGCATTTCTCAGCCCACCTTAGCAGAACCCTGCACCCGGACCGTCCTCGAGTATGCTGCGCCCTCCCATGCCCGTGGCGCCCTTGCTCGACTCGGACCTCGTCGCTCGCCGGGTGCGGGTGCGCGCCCGCGATACGGTGTTCGTGCGCGGGGTGCTCGAAGCGAGCGAGGGGGTCGGCGTGTTGTTCGCGGAGCACGGCGGGGACCTGGTGCTCGCCGCGCCGCACTCGCTCGCGGCGGCGCTCGATGAAGTCATCGCCGATTTGGTCAAGGAGCTCGACGCGGTGGTCGAGGCGCACGAGCCCGTCACGAAATCCAAAGCGGATCCGATAGGCTGCGGCGATAGCAAATGATCGGGTTGCCGTCGCGAACCGATTCGTTCTACCTTGGTCGACCCTCGGCAGCCCGCCGCCCAGCCCCAGTTCTCTCCGTGCCGTTCATCTCGACCGACCAATCCGAGCGACGCCTTTCGCCTTCTCAAAGCGCGGAGCGCACGCCGCTACCCGTTCAAGGTATCGAACGCTCGGATACCCGCCTCGTCGAAGCTTGGCGGGAGTGGCTGCGCGCGCTGGCAACGGACGCCGAAGCGGCGCTGGCCGCGGCCATTGCCTATCGTGAGCTCGGCGGCAGCGCGCGAGATGAGTGGCTGAGCGCGCTCGAGCAAGACGCCGATTTGATTTCGGTCCCGAAATTCGCGGTTTACGCCCCGCTTTTGTCGGTCGAGTCGGATCCCGAGCGTCGCGCTCGCATTCAGCGCGCGGTGGGGCCGCTCGACTCGGCGACTCCGCGCGTCGCGGCCGAGGGTTTTCGGGGTGAATCGCGCAGTGGCGTGAAGCTCGCGGTGCTCGTCTCGCCGCTGTACTTGGATTTCGTGCAGGTGCTGGCCTGCGCCTACCGCGTCGATATGGGCTTCGATTGGGTCAAGCACGATCCGATCGTCGAGCGCCGCCGCGGGCCGCGTCACGGCGACGCAATCGAGGGCATGGTTTTGGAAGGGACGCCGCTCGCGCCGCTGATCGACGACCTGGCGCACGCGGTGCTCGCACATCGCCGCAGCGGCCGCGAAATGCCCGAGGCCTTGCGCGTGTTTGCCGACTTCTTCGGGCCGGTGCCGAGCGGTGCGACACCACCTCCGTCGGACGTGTAGCGCGGCGCTCGCGACGGTCGCGCTGGGCTCGAGCGCTGTTTTCGGCAGCGGCTGCAGCGGCGCGCGCGCGCCCGAGGCGGAGACCGTGCAGGTGAGCTCGGAACCGGTCGAGTTCGCCTTCGGGGTGCTCGACGGAACCGTGCTCACCGCGGAAAATACGCGAGGCCGCGCGACCGTGCTGCTGTTTGCTACCAGCTATGATCTGCCGAGCCAGGTCGCGGCGCGGCGGCTCGACGAAGTCTTGCACCAGCACCAGCCGCGCTTCAACGCGGCGTGCGTGGTGCTCGAGGCGGCGGACAACGCGATTCTCGTACAGACCTTTCGCGACACGCTGCACCTCAGCTATCCGGTCGCCATCGCCGACGTGGTCGAGATTCGCTCTTCGACCGCGTTCTCCAAAATCGACCGCGTGCCGACCGTGGTCGTGCTCGATCGGCGCGGGCGGGAACGCTTGCGCCACTATGGCGGGTTCGAAGCCAAGGATCTGGCGGCGTGGCTGGCCAGCGTCGAACGCTGAAGGGGGCGCGGCCCAAGGCGCCGCCGCCGCCGGATCCGGAGCGGCTTTCCCGCGCCAGCGCTCTGTCCGAGGCGGCCCCGCTACCCGCCGAGGTGGGCGTCGCGCGCTTCGGCACGGCAGGCTGGACCGACCGCACGTTGATCGATAGCGGCACTTTTTATCCCAAGACCGCGAGCAGCCCGGAAGGACGCCTGCGCTATTACGCCGCGCATTTCTCCCTGGTCGAGGTGGATGCCACTTACTACACCTTGCTCGCGAAGGAGCTCGCGGAGCGCTGGCTAACGTGGACCCCGAACACCTTTCGTTTCAACGTCAAAGCGTTTCCGCTGCTCACCGGGCACCCGATTGACGTTTCGCGCTTACCCGCCGATCTGAGACTGGGCTGCGTGCGCGACGGCCACGAAAAGCGCGTCTACCCGCAAGCGCTCTCGCCCGAGCTCCGCGCCGAAATGGGCGGGCGGTTCTTGGACTTTCTCTCGCCGCTGCAGCGCGAGGGCCGCCTCGCCAGTGTCTTGCTGCAGTTTCCCCCGTGGTTTTCGGCCACGCGCGAGAACGCTCGCAAGCTCGAGCAAGTACGGCACGACTTCCCGGACCTGCCGATGGCGGTCGAGTTTCGCCAGGCGAGCTGGCTCTTGCCGCAGCGCCAAGAGCGCGTGTTCGACCTCTTGCGTAACCTCGAGTTGAGCTACGTGTGCATCGACGAGCCAGGCATGCCCAAGGTCACGGTGGTGACTCATGCGCCGCTCGCGGTTGTGCGCTTTCATGGTCACAACCAGGCGGGCTGGGCGAGGAAGGGCGCGAGCGTGCACGAGCGCTTCGACTATCTCTATGACCCGAGCGAGCTCGCGGCCTGGGTCGCGCCACTTAGACGCCTGACCCGTGAAGCCTCGGAGGTGCACGCGGTGTTCAACAATTGCGTGCGAAATTACGCCGTGCTCGGCGCGAAGGATTTGGCCGCGCTACTTCAAGACGCGCCTGAGTCACAAGCGAGCTCGTGATCGAGCATGGCATCGCCCTCGAACACGAAGCGCCCCACGACGCTGCGACCCGCGAGCACGTGCGGCAACCAGAGCGCATCGTCCGCCCACATTTCGTGGAAAGGCAAGCTGTCGAGCGCAAACCAAATCGGAATGGCCTCGTCCGTTTCCCGTGGCGTGCCACGAAACCCACTGGCAACGAACAGGTGCGCGTGCAGCCGATAACCATCGGTGAACTCGAAGCTCAGCGTGCCGCGCGCGGAGACGCCGAGCGGCGTCACGCACACTTCCTCTTCGACTTCGCGAATCGCCGCTTGTTCTGGGGTTTCGTCAGGTTCCAGGCGCCCGCCCGGCCCGTTGATCTTGCCCGCGCCAAGGCCTCGCTTTTTGCGGATCAACAGCACGCGACCGGCGTCCTGAATGAAAAGCAGCGTGGCAACGTCACGCGGTTGCCAATTCGACCAGTCGATGTCCGCTAGTCGACGGGGCGCCGCGCCCGCTACGCTCGAATCCTTCATTTGGCTCCGGGGAAGCGTAGCCGCGCGTAACGCTTGCCCGCGGACTGCGGATTTTTAGCGCTACTTGAACCTGAAACACGCACTGGCATCGGCAAGGCGTACGATCCGCGGGCGACTGGTGCTATCTTGCCGCTGCGCGCCGGAGAGGGAGGCGCCGGAGGAGAACGATGCCGAAGCTCGAAGGAACCAAGACTCACGAGAACCTCAAAGAAGCGTTTGCCGGCGAGTCGCAGGCGAACCGACGCTATCTCTACTTCGCGAAGGTTGCGGACGTGGAAGGTTATCCGGAGGTTGCCGGGCTGTTCAAAGATACGGCCGATGGTGAGACCGGCCACGCTCACGGCCACCTCGACTTTCTGAAGCAGGTCGGCGATCCCGCGACGGGCCAGCCGATCGGTGACACGCTGAAGAACCTGAAGAGCGCCGTGGTCGGCGAAACCTACGAGTATCAGACCATGTACCCGGGGTTTGCCAAGACCGCGCGCGATGAAGGCTTTGCCGAAGTGGCCGAGTGGTTCGAGACGCTCGCCAAGGCGGAAAAGAGCCACGCCGGTCGCTTCGACAAAGCGGCGAAGGAGCTCGGGTAAGAGGGCTGCCGGCGGCGGAGGCGGCGCTCTCGCCGTCTCCGCGCTGGCGCCGCCTCGAGGCATGGGATGAGCTCAGCGCTCCCGCGCGCCCCGGCGCGCCCACCAGCCCTGGACGTCAACGACGCTCGCTACTGGGACGAGCGCGATCTCGAAGGTGAGCTCCGGCGAACCTTCCAAATCTGCCAGGACTGCCGCATGTGCGTGACGTACTGCGGCTCGTTTCCGATCTTGTTCGACGCGGTCGACCAGCAAATCGCGAAAGGCGCGCTGGGCGCGGAGCACGTGGACAGCGGCGTGATGCGCGCGGTGAGCGACCACTGCTGGCAGTGCAAGCTTTGTTACATCAAGTGTCCCTACACCCCGGACGAGGGTGCCTACGAAGCGCTCGACTTTCCGCGGCTCATGGCGCGCGAAAAGGCCGTCCGCGCGCGGCGCGAGGGGATCCCGCTGGTCGATCGCGTGCTCGGTGAGCCGCAGCTGGTTGGCGCTGCGGGCAGCGGGCCGCCTGCGCCGCTCGCGAACCTCGTCAACGCGAACCGCTTACTGCGCAAGGTCGCCGAGAAGGTGACCGGGATATCCGCCGAATTTCCGCTGCCGCCGCTGGCATCGCAGCGCTTCACGCGCTGGTTCGAAAAGCACGTGCCAGCGCCCGAGGCGGGCAGCGCCGGAGAAGTGGTGCTGTTCAGCACCTGCTACGGTGAGCACAACTTCCCCGTCGTGCCGCGCGCTGCCGTGTACGCGCTGGAGAAGAACGGCTACCGCGTACTGGTGCCCAGGGACCTCACTTGTTGCGGCATGCCGAACCTGGATGGCGGCGACGTCGACGCGGCCAAGCGCAAGATGCAGCACAACGTCGAGCAGCTGTTGTCTCACGTGCGCGCCGGGCGTCGCCTGGTCGTGCCCGGGCCTACTTGTGGCTACACGATCAAGAAAGAGTGGCCCGCGTATCTCGGCACGAAGGAAGCGGCAGAGGTTTCGGGCGCCGCGCTCGACTTGATGCAATTCTTCGATTCGCTGCGACAGAAAAAGCAGCTTTCGCGCGAATTTCAGCGCGGATTCGGCAAGGTCGCGTATCACGCAGCCTGCCACCTGCGCGCACAAAAGATCGCGGTTCCGGGCGCGCGTGTGCTCTCCCAAACGCCGGGAACGGAGGTGCGCATCATCGAGCGTTGCTCGGCGGTGGACGGCACTTGGGGCATGAAGGCCGCGTTTTACGAGGAAGGCGCGCGCTACGCCGAACGGCTCGCGCAGTCGATCCGTGACGGGCAGAGCGACGGTGAGGCCGAGGTGGTCACCGATTGCAGCCTGGCGGCGCTACGCGTGAAGAAAGCGGTCGGGCAGTTCGCGCGCCACCCGATCGAGCTGTTGGCCGAGGCGTACGGCATGCCTCGCGAGGACGAGATCGAATGAAACCGGTCGAACGCAGCGAGCTCTTGTCTCTGGGGTCCTACGAAGGCATTCGCGACCGCTTTCGGGCGCGCATGCTCGAGCAAAAGCGCGCGCGCTACGTCTCGATCGGCGAGAACATGACCGCGCTGTTCGAGAATCACGACTCGGCGCTGTTTCAGATCCAGGAAATGCTGCGCACCGAGCGAATCACGCAAGAAAAGGCGATTTTGCACGAGCTCGAGACGTACAACGAGCTCGTGCCCGGGGACCACGAACTCTCCGCCACGATTTTCGTCGAGTACCCCGAGCGCGAACAGCGCGAGCGCATGCTGCGCGAGCTGGTGGGCCTAGAGACCAGCTTCTTTTTCGAAGTGCGAGGGGAACGCGCCGAGCTCGTGCCGGACCGCAGGGGCACCGATCCGACCCGCACCATGGCCGTGCACTACGTGAAGTTCGTACTGCCGAAAGAGAGCGAGCGCGTACTTCGCTCCGGTGAGGGCCCCGCCGTGTTGGGCGTCGACCACCCAGCCTACCGGGCGCGCGCGGAACTTCCGCGACCGACCCTGCTCAGCCTGCGCGACGATTTCTAGCCGAGTTGCGCCGTTCGAGCGAAGGTTGGGGTGGCCTCGGTGCAACGTGCGCGACGCTCGTCGCGAACGGCCCCGGGCAACCAAGCGCCGCGAGTAACGCTGCAGCAGCCGCGCCTGCCCGTCTCATTCGTTTCGGCTTGCGAGAGCGGAAAACCGGCACGAACAGCCTCGCAGCTCGACAGACGACGAGGCTCGGCCTTGCTGGCTCGAAGGTGATCCTACCACCACGCGCGGGCGCGTGAGAGTGCGCGGAGCGCTTGGTGCCAGAGGTCTGCGTACAGCGCGCGGCCGAACCAGGCCAAGCTGAGGGCCCAGAAGGCGGTTGCGACGAAGGCGGCGGCGCGAAAGAGGGGGGGGTGGCTGGCGGCGCCATCGACGAACGGGTGCCAGAGCACGCTCATCTCGGGAACGAATAGGCAAAAGGGCTGGAGCCGGTAGTAGTTCTCGATGCACAGGTCGAGCCCGGCGCTTTGGAACGCGAGGCCGTTCACGCCAACCCAGAATGAAAGCGTGAGCACCAAAGCGATCATCACTCGGCGCGCGACGCTCGCGCTCTGCCAGTTCGCCAAGTTGCAGGCGAGCGACAGGCTGGCTGGGACGGACGCGATCAGGAAGAAACGCGGGCCCCAAAACCAGCCGCCGTACCAAGACCACCACTTGGCGTAGACCAGCACCAGCCCGACCACGAAAGCGAGCAGCGCGCCGTGAATCCAGCGCACGCGCGCCGGGGTCGCGGCGGGCAGCGGCAGAAACAGGCCGGGCGTGAAGAACACCAGGCCTTTGCCGAAGGAGAGAAAGATCGCGAGCAGACCGAAGAAGAAGGGGTAGCTGAAGTTCGGCAGCCCAGCGTAGGGCAAGTCACCGCGAAAGCCCGAGTCGTAGTCGTAGCCAGACAAGAGCACACTGCCGCGTACCAGCCACGACTCGAGGCGTAGCAGCGCGAACGTGACCAGCGGCGCGAGCAGCGGCCACGCAGCGCGAACTTTGCGCGCGTGAACGATTGCGACTGCGCCGACGCCGAGCAGCGCGGCCGGCGTGTTGACCGCGCCCAGCACGATCGCGGCCCAGCCGCGCAGTTTGTGATCGCGGGACAGGTAGCAGACGCCGATCGTCACCAAGATGCTGGTGAAGACTTCGCTGTAATAACGCTGCACGTGGTGCGCGAACATCGAGCCGAACACCAGCAGCACGAGCAGCAGCCGCCGAGTGGTCGCCGGCAAATCCTTCTTGAACTCGCGGCCAATGAAGGCGAGCGCGAGCAAAAAGAGCAAGGCGTTGAAATACGACGTGAACGCTTTTGCTGCGCCGAACGCGCGTCCCAGCAAGTACAGCGGGCTCGAAATGAGCGGGCCCAGCGTCGAGTACTTGGGGCTCGAGAGCACGCCAGTGTTCAGGAACTGGTCGAGCACCTCGTAGCGCAGCCGGCCGTCACCCGACACGCTCTTCGGGATGGCGGTGATGGCGAGGAGCGCGATCGCGAACAGCGTCCAATCGATGGCCCTGCTGACGGGGGACTCTGCCGGGGCGCGCGGCGCGGCTTCGACCAGCGAGTTTTCGGCGAGCAACGTGGCAAAAGACTAGTGCCTTTGCGCGCGCGCTGCCAATTGGCCGGGCGCGGCGCTCGGCTCCGAGCCCGGGCGATTGCGGCTGGTCGTGCCGGGAGCGCCGTGGTACTTCGCGCGCGTGTGGTCGTTCACCCCTCCGCGTTTACTGGCTGGCTTCGCTTGTGTTTGCGCCGCGCTCGCGGCGACCGGCTCTGCGCGCGCGGACGTCTCGTCGTGGGTCTACGCCGGCGTCGGGCCGAGCTTTTTGAGCGGCGATCGAGATCGCGAGCGTTTGACGCTGCAGTTCGAGAGCGGGCTCGGCACGCCACCGGCTGGCTTCGTGCTGGGCGGGCTGTTTCGCGCGCAAACGTTCTATCACGAGGGGACCGACCTCTCGCTTTTGGCGCGGGGTGCGAGCGGCGGGTTCGTGCAAGGCGGCTGGGGCCTCGCGGTTGATGCGGGCGCCTACCAGCGCTTCTGGGGTGAGGGTTCGACAGGGGGTCTGGGCGCGCTCGTGCTCGGCGCACCGTGGGGCATCACGCTGAGCCTGGGCGGCGGAATGGGGACTCACGACCAGCGCTTCGCGAGCGCTACCCTGGGCCTCGATTTCGCGCGACTCACCGTGTACCGCTCGAGCGGCAAGAGCTGGTTCATGAATCCGTACGTCACCGACGAAAAGGGCCGCGGGCCGCGCTGAGCGGTCGTGGGCTGAGTCGGCCAGGCGTGGAACCAGAGCGGCTTCGTGGCGGGCTCGGCGTGCCCGACGCCGGGCCGCGCCGGGTAGCGCGCACGTAGCCGCGTGGGCACCCCAAAAACAGCCTTTGCGGTGCGAGCAGCGCCACCCGTTTTCCTGCGAAGATTGCGCAGGTTCGTCGTCGATTACCGCTCGCGCGGCGCGAGCTTGCGATCAGATCGCGTCAAGCGCGGCGATCAGGCGATCCAGATCTTCGCGGCGATGGTTTTCGGTCACGGCGATGAGCAGCTGATCCGCGAGCTTGGCGTCGCTGCGGCCGAGATCGTAGCCGGCGATGATGCCCGAGCCTTCGAGTCGCTCGACCACGCGGGCGGCGCTGCCGCCGCGCACGCGCACGCTGAACTCGTTGAAGTACGGCGCGTCGTCGAAGGCAGCTGAGTAACCCTTGAGCTTCAGAATGCCGGCGCGCAGATAGCGAGCCTTGGCCAGGCAATGCTCCGCCACCGCGATGAAACCTTGCTTACCGAGCAGGCTCATTCGAATGGTGAGCGAGAGCGCGAGTAAGCCCTGGTTGGTGCAAATGTTGCTGGTCGCGCGTTCACGACGGATGTGCTGCTCGCGCGTCGAGAGCGTGAGCACGTAGCCGCGCTGGCCGTTCACGTCGACGGTTTCGCCGCACACGCGCCCGGGGAGCTGCTGCAAGAAGTTGCGATCGTCGCGGCACGCGAACAGCCCCACGCCCGGCCCGCCCAAGTTCGGGCCGCAGGCGATCGGTTGCCCTTCACCCACCGCGATGTCGGCGCCGAGCGCGCCCGGCGACTCGGCCAAGGCCAACGCATAGGGCTCGCTGGTGGTGGTAACCAAAAGCGCGCCCTTCTCGTGCGCGAGCTCGGCGAGCGGGCTGACGTCGCAGAGCGGGCCGTAAAAGCTGGGATAGCCGACCAGAATCGCCGCGATTTCACCGTCGAGCGCGGCTTTCAGGGCGGCGATGTCGGCGCGGCCGTCCGCGCCCACGGGCACTTCTTGGTAGGCGCTGGCGTCGCGCCCGGAGAGGTAGGTGCGCACGGTGGCGCGGTAGTCCGGGTGCACGCAGCCGCTCACCAAGATGCGCGGGCGCTTGGTGAGGCGACAGGCCATCAGCGCCGCTTCGGCCGCGGCGCTCGCGCCGTCGTACAGGCTCGCGTTGGCGAGCGGCAAACCGTAAAGCTCGCTGACGATGGTCTGAAACTCCCAGATCACCTGCAGCGTGCCCTGGGACACCTCGGGCTGATAGGGCGTGTAGGCCGTGTAAAACTCGCTCCGCAAGAGCAGCTGATCCACCGCCGGCGGGACGTGGTGCGCGTACATTCCGGCGCCGAGAAAGCTCAGGTAGCGGTGCCCGATGTTGCGCTCGGAGAGCTCGCGCAAATGCGCCATCAGGCGCGGCTCGTCGAGGCTCGGCTCGACCGCGAGCGCGCCCTTGAAGCGCGCGACCTCGGGCACGGTCTCGAACAAGCCGTCGAGCGATGCGCTGCCGACGACGCGCAGCATTTCTTCGATTTCGGACGGTGTATGGGGCAGGTAACGCATCAGTGGTCGGCGCTCTGCAGCAAGGCGGAGTAAGCGGTCGGTTCCAAAAGGCCCTGGCTCTCCTTATCGAGATCGCTCGGCTGAATGGCGATCATCCAGCCTTTTTCCCAGGGATCTTCGTTGATCAGCTCGGGCTTGCTCTCGAGATCGGCGTTGATGCGCACGACCTTGCCGCTGACCGGCGAGTACAGATCGCTCAGCGTCTTCACGCTCTCGATCGTGCCGAAGGTCTTGTGCGCCTGCACGGTGTCGCCGGGCTTCACGTCCAAGTTGACGAGGGTGATGTCGCCCAGTTGGTCGACGGCGAAGGCCGAGATTCCGACCAGCACCTCGGAGGCACGGTTCAGAGCCCACTCGTGCTCTTTGGTGTACTTGCGATCGGTCTTGACCTCGGTGGCTGAGCTCATCTCGAAAAGTCCTTTCAACGCGGTCGGCGATAGAACGGGGTGCGGACGACCACGGCAGGGACACCCTTGCCGCGGCAGTCGACCTGAAATTGGGTTCCGACCTCGGCCATGCCAACAGGCAGATAGCCGAGACCAATGCTCTTGCCCAGGGTGGGGGAGGGGCCGCCCGAGGTGCAGACGCCGACGGGCTTACCGGCCGCGTCCCACAGCGGGTAGCCGTGGCGCGCGATGCCGCGTCCGGTCATCTCGAAGCCCACGATGCGGCGGCTGAGCCCCGCGTCGCGCACCGCGACCAGCGCGGCTTTGCCGATGAAGTTCGGCTTCTCGAGCTTCACGATCCAGCCGAGCCCGGCTTCGAGCGGGTTCGTGGTCTCGTCGATCTCGTTGCCGTACAGCGAGAGCCGCGCTTCGAGCCGCAGGGTGTCGCGCGCGCCGAGGCCAATCGGGGCGATGCCGTGGGGCGCGCCCGCCTCGAGCAGCGCCGCGAACAGCCGCGCCGCGTCGTTCGGCGCGACGAACAGCTCGACGCCGTCTTCACCGGTGTAGCCGGTGCGCGCGACGGTGCACTTCACGCCGCCGACTTGGCCGTTCTGGAAATGAAACGACGGGAGCTCGGAGAAGGGGCGATCGGTGCCGAGCGCGGACAGGACCTCGAACGCCTTCGGCCCTTGCAGCGCGAGCAGCGCGTAGTCGTCGCTGACGTCGCGGACCTGGGCGGTCGGCGTGGCGAGCGAGCTCACGTGCGCCGCGATCTTGTCGCGGTTCGAGGCGTTGCACACGATCAAGATTTCGTTGTCACCCCGGCGGTAGACGATCAGGTCGTCGAGGATGGTGCCGCGCTCGTTGCACGCGCAGGTGTACAGGGCCTGGCCGTTCTTGACGCGGGTCACGTCGCCGGTGACCAGGTTATCGACCAGGGCGATCGCTCCGGGGCCGCTGACCAGGATCTCACCCATGTGGGAGACATCGAACAGACCGGCGCGCTGCCGCACCGCCTGGTGCTCCTCGCTGATGCCGCTGTACTGAATCGGCATTTCCCAGCCGGCAAACGGGACCAGGCGCGCGCCGAGGCGCACGTGTTCGGCGTGGACTGGGGTGCGTCGGATGGGTTCGTTCACGGCTGTTCCGACTAGCCCGAACTCGAGGGCGGGACAACCCCCCGCGCCGCCCATGAGCGGTCGCTGCTCGAGACGCAGCCGAAACCTCGGCCCGAACGCGTTCCGGGCGCGCGCGACCGACCCCGACCATGGTAGCGTTCGATCGTGGCCACAGGCCGAGTCCTCATCATCGAGCAAGACGAGTGGGAGTCGGCATTGCTCGCCAAGTTCCTACGCGAGGCCGGCCACGAGGTGGAGGTGGCGGTCGAGGCGCGCGCCGGCTTCGACCGAGTGCGCAAGACCGAGCCGGATTGCATTCTGTGCGCGGTGAACCTGCCCGATATCGACGGCTTCTGGGTGGCTCGGCGCGTGCGAGCGGAGCCGACCCGCGTGCGCGCGACGCCGTTTCTGTTCCTCACCGACGCCGAGGATCACGAGGGCCGCCTGCAAGGCTTGAACGTGGGCGCGGATCTATTCCTGATCAAACCGTTTCGAGCGGAAGAGGTCGTGGCCCAAGTCGGCGCGCTGATCGACATGGCCAACCGCTTGAAAGGGAGCTCGAGCGCGCCCGAGGGGCCGCCTTCCAGCGCTCGCCCGACCGCGTTTCAAGGCGACCTGGGGCAGATGTCGGTGAGCACGGTGCTCACGCTGCTCGAGCTCGAGCGTCAGACCGGGCGCCTCAAGATCAAGGGTGAAGCGGCCGAATCTGCGAGCTTCGAGCTCAGCGACGGTGCCTTCGCAGGCGCGCTCTGGGACGAGACGCCGGTCGACGTGGTCGAGCTCTTGCGGCGCGTGCTGCACTGGAAGGGAGGCAGCTTCCAGTTTCGCTCGGGGAAAGTGGAACTCGACGCGGAGTCGCACAGCGTGAGCAGCCTGCTGCTCAAGGCCATGCAGCTCGAAGACGAAGCGCACAAGAGCTGAGGCGCGAGAGGGGCTTTACTCCAGCGCCTTCATGTCGAGCGGTTTGCCGTTGGGCGCGAAGCCTGCGCGGCGCCAGCGCTCCTCGTCGCTGAGGCCGGGGGTGGGGGGCGGCGCGGGGGGTTCCGGCGTGGTGTCGCGCACGATCAAGCGCGTTCCGGCGCTTTCCCGGACCACCTCGATGCGAAAGGTGTGATCGGCGGGCCCGTCCTTGATCGCGACGCGGTTGAAAATGGTTCGGGCGGCGCCCACTTCGACCTGGTCGGCTTCGACGTGACTGCGCACGTAGTTGGCGACGTCCTCCGCGCCGAGGTCACCCCAAGCCAGGCCCGTGGCATCGAACTTTCCCTGCACCTTCATGCCCTTCGGCAAGAGGAGGCCGAACAGAGCCTCCTCACCTGGCGCGAGCTCACCCGGGGCCAGCCGATCCACCGGTGCGCGCGGCTTGGCTGAGGCAACCCCCTTGGAGTCGGAGGGAGTGGGCTGGTTGCGGCACGCGCCGAGCAGCGCAAAGGCCAGCACCGTGGCGGGGCGGAGGGCAAGGGGGCTCACGAGTTCACTCTACCAGCGCGGCCCAAGAGTCGACGCGCGCCGCGCTCGGTGGCGGTTGCAGGTCGATGGTGCGGACGTTGGCTTGCAGGTCGTCGGTGCGCACCTGGCTCTCGACACCGCCGATGTGCATCACCAGTTGGAACTTGCCGGGGGTGACGTGAGTGACCGAGTTCTTCTCGGCTTTGTAGCCCATGAAACTGTCCGCTTCGGTCTCGTCGGTCTCCACGCAGCTCGGCTCCTGCGCTACGGAGACACCGAAGATCACCGCGCTGGCGTTGCCCGCGGCGTCGGAAGCTGTCAAAAACTGCACGAATTTCCCTGGATCCAGGTGCTTGGGCAAGCGCGCCACACCGCCTGCGGCGAGTGAGGTGTCGCTCGCGGGGCGCAGGTAGTCCATGCCCCAGACCTTGCTCTTGCCGGCGTTACAAGCGTTCGACGCCAGCGTCGCCGCGTCCGGCGGAGCGTAGGTGGAGAAGAACAGCTGCGAATTGAAGAGCGACATCGGCCCGACCACGCGCTCGCCCGCGGTGAGCGGCAAGTACCAATTCACGTGTGCGACGCTCGTGGTCTTGTCGTCGGCGGTCCTCTCGGTCAGCGACCAGACGAAGTTCTTTCCGGCGACGCTGGTGAGCGAGGTGTCTTGATCCCCGGTCGCGATGTTGACGGTGATGTCACCGGTTTCGTCCACCGAGATCACCGGCGGCAGCGTCAGCGGCTGCCCGTCGCCGGGCGCGTTCGTGAAGCTCGCGTCGGTGGTGGTCGATGCCGGATAGGCATCGAAGAACAGGTCCATCTTCCACTCATCGGGGTTGGTGGAGGAGAAATCGACCTTCCACAGGCGGCCGTCCTGGTCCCCGACGTAGGCGCGATCGGCGATGGCGCCGGTGTCCGACGGGAAGGCAACGGGTTGGCCGGAGATGGGTGAGTCGAGCGGCGCCAGCACCACGCGCTTCTGCAGATCGACGTCGGTGAGCTCGGCCTTGGTCTTGCGGAAAGTGCGCACGATCTCGCCAGTGTCGAGGCGAACGATGGTCAGCGATTTCGCGGGCGCGTCGTCCGACGTGTAGCACTTGACCTGCTGGCGCGGCGTGAACTTGTCGAAGGTCGGGAAGGTGTTGGGCGTGGCTGGGCAGGCCGCGAAGCCCGGGGACGGGCCCAGGGTGCCGGGCTGTGCCGCGCCGCCCGGGAGGATCGCGACCGGAACCTCTTTTGGTTCGCTGGCGGTCGTGGCCGCGAAGTACAGCGTCGCCATGGCCGGAGTGCCGCCCTTGCCGAACAGCGCGTGGCCGGCGGCGTCGGTCGTGAGCTGCCACAAGAAGCGCGGGCCAACGTTCGGATCAGTGAGGTTACTGCTGTCGAGGACCGGGCTGGTCACGTCGAGCGCGAAGTAGCCGCCCCCCGCCGGGCCTCCCGTGCCGAAGCTCTGCAAGAGCACGGTGCGCCAGGAGCCGAGCCCCTTCTGGGCGTCAGCGTGGGTGCGTTCGAACTTCATGTCGCTCAGGTTGTTGGCGTCGAGCCCCGGGGTCGCGACCACGTCCAGCACTTGCGGCGCGCCATCGAGCAGCGGCATGTGCGTGAAGGGGTATTGCTTGCGCAGCTGCGGCAAAATCGCGGGAGGAACGAAGGCCCAGAGCTCGTTTTGCTTGGGGCCGGTGCCGGTCACCAGATCGGTGTCCGCGGGGTCGGTGGGCGCCACCTTGAAGGCGTGCAAAAAGCCGTCGTTGGTCGACGTGTAGAGCACGATCGGTCGCTTGCGGTTCTTGGTGTCGCGCGCGAAGCGATCGTAGCTCTCGTCCACGACGAAGGCCGAGGGCGGGCCTACCACGCGCGGCGTGGAGTGCAGAATGTCACCCATCAGGTAGCATTCCTTGGTCGCGGCGTTGCAGCGGCTGAACGGCGTGTCGTTGGGCAAACCAACCAGCCAGTTCAGGTAGCGCGAGCGACAGGCCGCGGCGTTGACCTTCGGACTCGTACACGTGTCGTCGTCGACTTCAATCATCGCCGGCGACGTGTTCGACACGAAACTGCTCTGCGTGCCGATGTAGCGACTGCCGCCGTAAATGCCCGCGCCGTCGGTGACGGACGACGAGATCAGCGGCCGAATGGTGCGACTCGAGTAGACGCTCTCCGAGCCGTTGCCGGCATGAATACTGGCGAAATAGCGGGTGTCCGCGTGCGCGTTGAGGTTCGCCGCGAAGTCGTCCTGCGCGTCCTTGGACACCGGGATCGCCTTGGGCTTTTTGTCCACGCATTCGTAGCGTTCACGCTGCAGAATGCCGACCCAGGGTTGAAACGACACCGGGCGCACCGACGAGTAAAAGCGGAAGCCCTCGGAGCCCGCGGCCGCGCCGGCAATCACCGGCTGGGTACGGCTGGTCACCGTGGTGGTCTTGGTCAAGATCTGGCTGAGCGCCGAGGACAGCTCGTCGCGATTGTCGGCGAACAAGGCGCGGGGCTTGAGGCCCGTGCCGCCGGCCACCGCGATGCGATTCAACGAGCAGCACGCCTGCAGCGCGGTGTTGGCGAGGTTGTCGGGATCGGTGCTGTTGCACAAGGCCGACGGATTGGTCGCGGCAAACTCGGCGTCTTCCAGTGCGTTGCAGGTGACTTCGCCCTTGTTCTTGACGTTGAACTTGGGGAGAGCGAAGCCGATCACGAAGGTCTGAATCGAACGCTGCGAGGGGATCAGGGTCGGCGTCTTCAGCTCGAGCGCGATGTCTTCCGGCTTCCAGAACGGGCACAACGTGGAGGACGACGACGTGCCGCAATCAGGCCGCAAGTCCATGTTCGGCTGCCCGTCGGACAGCAGGATGACGAAGCGCTTGCGGCAGCCGCCCACGAAGCTCGGATCGATCACGTACGGATCGGCGAACGGACCAAAGTCCTGGGTAGCGTCCAGCGGATCTTTGGTGTTGTCTGCGACCAGGAAATCGCGCGCGTCCTTCATCATGCCCGCGATGGGGGTTGGCCCGTAAGGACGAGTGGCCAGCAGCACCTTCTTGATCTGCTCCTTCTTGGTCAGATACTGGTCGGTGCGCGGGTTGCCGAAGGGAATCATTTTCCCTTCCCAGGGCGGAGCGGCAGCGTTGCGAGCGCCGACCTCGAACGGTTGGTCGACGTTGCAGCCCGCGGGTCGGCCCACTGCCGGTGAGCCCCAGACGTAGCTCCAAGTGCCGGTCACGCCGTCCGGATAGTTGGGCGTGCTGGTGCCGGTGTAGCCCTTGCCGACGACGCCGTTGCCACTCTCCGGATCGAACGTCATCAGGCCGAAGCGAATGGAGCGTTCGAACGCGTCCAAAATGCCGTCGTTTGCCTGAGTGAACCCGGTGCCGCAACTGCCGAGCAAGCTGTTGTAGGGGTGCTCCTTCAGCGCGGTGTCCGGAAACTCCCACACGTTGCCGGTCAGCGTGCCGGGGCCGCGCACGCAGGTGCCGCTCATCGGGCGGTGATAGGGCGTCGGGTAGAGATAGTCGTAGGGCGGGGTGGCAAGCGGGCCGCCCGTGCCGTACTCGCCGTTTCGGAAGCTGGTCGACCGGCGATCGATCTCTTCGCAGCGATAGTCCTTGATGGTGCCGGTCAGCACTTCGACCAAATCGACCCAGCGGCTCTTCTCGCTCGGTTGGCTGCCGTCGGGGTAGCAAGCGGGAAACGTGCTGCCGCCGACTTTGTATTCCATCGAGCCCGAGGTATCGACCAACAGCAACACGTCCGGCAGCGGCGGGCTCACGTCGTTTTGCGCGAGCGCGCTGCCGGTCACGGTCGAGAGCGCGAGCAGCGCCAAGCTTCCGAAACACCGCCGAGCGAGCCGGCGCCGCGGTACCCGAGGCTCGATACTAGAGCGGCCGACGGGTGCGGGTTCAGAGGCCTGGGAGCGCATGGATCTTTCCTTTTTCCTAGTTTGATAGCGGAACTGGACCCACGACTAGGTGGGCCCGCATGGTCTGTTGGCCAGTCAGCGTCGCGACGTCGTTACTGCAGGCAACGGCACCCGCCGGACGAAGCTGAGCGATGGTGGTAGCGGTGACCTGCACGTAGCGATACTTAACGGTCGAGCTGGAACCGTAGTCGCTGCCTGGCACCCGCACGTTGTCGGAGGGGTCGGTGAGCTCGACCACGAAATCCCCTTCAACCGTGCCATTTCCGAGCACGTCTTCCTTGTCGCCGACCGCATTGCGCGTCAGTGAGTCGTCCGAGAGCTCCTGCGTCCGGCTGTTGATGTCGGCGTAGGTGCGCTTGTAGCAGTGAGTGTCGGTGCGGCCGGCGTTCGCGGAGCAGTACTTGCCGGTCGCGTAGAGCTGAGCGACATGCGACTCGGCAGTGCCGGAGCCGAGCTCGGCCGTGGTGGCCAAAGTGCCGAACTCGGCGATCTGCTGGGTCTGCCGGGCCATGCGCTCGTAGCCCGCGGCCTGGTCGACCATCGTCGCGGAATGCGCGGCGAACAAGCCGATCGCGGTCAACAGGGTGACCGCCAGCACGACCACGAACACCGTCGCGCCGCGCTCTGCACGCCGCTTACCGCGTTGTTTGAAACGGAGGCCGGTTACCATTTGGCGTTGCTGTTGTTGTTGAGCATCACGTCGGCCTGGAGCGTGCGAACGCGTGCAAAGGGGCCGTTGTTGCTGCCGCCGCCGACGTTCAGCCCGATGCGGTAGCGACCGCCGGCGATGGTGTTCTCGCGATCCGGCTCGCGTGAGCGCACGGCGAGGCGTACGCGCACCGCGCGAATGCGTTGTGGTGTCGCGGGCGTCGACGGCGGGCTCGCGAACGACTCGAAGGTGCCGTCGGTGCGCGCGATGTACGCGACGCTCGGGTTCGCGAAGTCCGGGTTCGCGGTGATTGCGGTGATGCCGAGCTCGAAACCGACCGTGTACTCGGTAGCAAGCTCGGTCTGATCGACGCCGTTGAGCTGGAGCGCGGTTTCGTTGTTGTTCACGCTGGCGTCGAGCTCGGTGCGCACCAGCTCGGTGCGGTTCTTCTCGTACTGCGTGATCGAGCTGTTGGTGCTCGCCGCAAACAACGAGGCGTAGGCGGGGTATGCGGTGGCGTCGTTCAGGCTGCGCACGTCGTAGCGGATGAAGTTGATGACCGCGGCCTGCGCGCCGGTTTCGTTGCCCTGAAAGCCGCACAGCCGGGTCTGGCCCTGACGGAACACCAGCGCCGGCAACGGGCCCAGATTGATCAACGGTAAGCCGTCCGGATCGACGAGCGAACTCTGGATGACGCCGAAGTGCTGATCGCCTTGCTTGTCGCGGATGCGCAGGCCGCGCCCGGCGGCGAACAGCGACGTGAGCAGGGTCGAGCGCTTGGTCGCGTCGGCGGTGGCCCAGCCCAGACGCGCCATCGCGCCCGAATCGACCTGCAGCGTGACCTGATAGCCCGCCCCGCCGCCCAAAGCGTCGACGGTGCGCACCGGGAACTCGTCGGGAGAGCTGTACGAGCCGGCGAGCCAGAGCGCGTCGGCTGCGAAGCCCTGCGCGGCATTGGCGCTGATCGCGTCGCTGGTCGGAGAGCCGTCCTTGACGATTTGAACGCTAGACAGGTTTCGCAACAGGGGCGGCGCGGTGGGGCCCGGCCGCGTGCAAACGAAAGGATCGGTCTGCACGTTGGGGGAGGCGAGGAAGCCAGCTCGCGCAATGTCCGCGCGCAGCCGCTCGAAGCCGGTCACCGCGGCCAGCGTGGCGTTCGCGAGCCGACCCTCGCGCTGATAGAAGCGGCTCGCGTCGCGCGCCAGGGCAAACACCGCGATGGACACGAACAGCCCGCCGGTGAGCGACACCAAAAGCTCGATCAGCGTGAACCCGCGGGCGCGCCCGGAGCGATAGCGCGGCATCATTGCGCGGTGTTCTCCCGAACCGCGGACACGTTGTACACGACGTGATAGCGGCTCGAATCGCTGCTCATCGAGTTGGCGTTCTGGGCGATGTCGCAGATCGATTTGTTGTTGGGCCACGGCTGCCCGTCGCGCAGCCAGAACACGCGCACCTCCGCGCGCATCAAGCCATTTCCGACCATCGTGGAGGTGGCCGCGTTCGGCTGATACAGCCAGGAAAGGCGAATGTGCGTGCAGAATTTGACCGGCGTGGTGGTGTCGGTACCGATATTGATCGGGTTGCCCTGTACGTCGAAGGCCGGGCCGAAATTGCGGGCTTCGACGTAAACGGGCCGCACCCAGTTGGTGTTGGTCTGCGCAACCGTGCCGAGCCAGGCGGTGTCCGCGAGGTCATCGGACGCCTGCACCACCGAAGGGTGATTCCAAGCGATGGCGTCGGCGTGCAGCTGGTCCATCCAGGCCTGCGCAATTTGCGTGGCCACCGCCAGGTCCTTGGCGTGCTGGTTCGAGGTAATGGTCACCTTTTGCATGGCGATCACGCCCGTGACGCCGATGCTGAAGATGAGCAGCGACATGAGCAGCTCCACGAACGTGTAGCCGCGCGCCTGCCGACGATGGTTCGAACGGTTGCTCACAGCGCAAGCCTCGAGGCGCCGTTCGGCAACAGCGTCACGGTGCGGGTGAGACCGGGCGGGCGCTGAATGGCAAAGGTGTACGCGCCGACCATCGTGTTCGTGAGCGGCAGGTTCACCGGCGTGCGCTGATAGGCACGGCCAGCAGGCGTGAAGCAAACGTCGAACTCGGTGAGTGCGCCGCCGCCGGGGGCGGTCGCCGTGACGGTGACGCCCTCGTACTCGCTGCGGTGCGTGACGTCGAACGAGCTGAGCTGGGAGCGCTGGGTCGCGTCTTCCCAGTCAGTGAGCAGGCAACTGCTCGAGGGCTCACCGGTGCAGTCCGCGTCGCCGCCCTGGGGAGGGCGCAGGGCCTCGTAGAGCTTGAAGCCGTTCTTATCGAAGCGAATCAGTACGGCAGCGCCGCGGCCCATCGCGCGCATGCGCGCGCCCCGGTAAAGCGCTGCGATCCGCTGCGCGGCCTCGGCAGAGCGCCGCTCGCGAAAGCGCAGCAGCATCGAAGGCAGCGCGATGGCGGCCAAGATCCCGATGATCAGCACCACCACCATCAGCTCGATCAGCGTGAAGCCGCGGGCAGCGGCGCGCCGCGAGCGGACGCCGGAACGATTCGAGAACGCGAGAGAACTCAAGGGTCTGGCCTCAGTCAGCAAGGGCCGTGCCGGGAAACGGCTCCAGATAGCATGGAAATTACACGGGAATTCGACGTGACTCTGCCTCGCTGACCGTAAGGATTTCAGGGCCCTGCAAACATTGCAGGGTTCGCTCGTAGGTGCGCGGAGCACCTCTCCGCTCATTTGCGGGGCAGCTCCGCCCGGTCTATGTGGGTCCGACGTCGAGGCGGGGGCGTGCAGTGAATCCCATGATGCGAACTCGTGCTTGTGCCTGGCTCCTGATCCTCGGCTCCGCCGCGTGCAAACGCCACTCCGAACCGACCGAAGGCAGCGCCCCGCCTCCGCCCGTCGTGAGCTCCCAACCCGGCGCTTGCGGTTCGGGAGGGGGCAACGTGAAGGATTCGTTGAGCAGCGCGTACTTCCCGCGCGTCGCTGGCGACTACTGCATCGATCCGAACGGGGATGCCAAGACCTTCGGAGAAGCGGCCGCCGCGCCGCTCGATGCGGTCTGCGATTTGTTCGACGGCGAGTGTGAGGTCTACAAGCGCTACGGTCTCAAGCGGGTGGTGACCGTTCAGTACGTGGACGGCAAGGGCTCGCCCGGGAACGTCACCGTGACGCTATCGCGTTTCGCTTCGCCGGAGTCTGCGTACGCTTTCTTCACCAAGCGCGTGGTGGCTGACGCGGATCCGCTGGAAACCGCGCCCGCGCCGCTGGATGCGGGCGCCGCAGCCGCGCTTGGCAGCGGCATGGCCTACGTCGTGCGCGGGGAGCTCGTGGCCGAGCTTCGCTACGTGCACGAGCTCGAGTCGCCGGACCAAATCAAGTCGAGCAGCGCGCGAGTGCTGCCGATCATTGCGCGCGCGCTGGGCGAGAAGCTGCCAGGGGATCTGGCGTTGCCCGCGTCGGTTCAGCGTTTGCCGGTTCTCAATCGCATTCCGTCCGGTGTGGCCTACGAGTACCAAGACCTGCTCGGCATCTCGGGCGCGGGTCGCGGCGCGGTCGGCTTCTACAAGGACGGTGAGCGTCGCTATCGCGTCTTCGCCAGCGTGCGGCTCGAGGAAGATTCGGCCAAAGACGTGATCAAGACGCTGAAGAAGCAGGTCGGCGCGAAGTCGCTCAAGGATTCGCCGATCGATGCGGTGATTATCGGCGTGCACGAAAACGAAGGCGCGCCCCGCGTGGAATGGGTGGTCGGCCGTTCGGGAGGCGTTGTCGCCGGTGTAGGTGACGAGCCGTTCGCTCTGGCCGCGGCCGGGGGTAAAGGGGACGCCAAGCCCAAGCTCAGCGAGGCCGAGAAGTTCGAGCTGCTGAAGCCGGTGCTGAGTGGCGCTGCGGCGGCCAAACCCGCGCCACACTGAATTGACGTGGCCGGGGTGGCCGGCCCGAAACGTGGCCCGGGGCACGGGTTTCGGGTCAGAATGAATCGTGGATTTCGAGCTGCCTGAGTCGCACCGGTTGCTCCGTGACAGCGTTCGCGAATTCGCAGAGCGCGAAGTGAGACCTCACGCCAAGACGTGGGACAAGGACGAGCGATTTCCGCACGAGATCGTGCCGAAGCTGGCCGAGCTGGGGCTGCTCGGCATTCGCATCCCGGAGGCCTATGGGGGCTCCGGCATGGACATGTTGGCGTATGCGCTGTGCGTTGAAGAGATCGCGCGGGTCGATGGCTCGCTCGCACTCACGGTTGCGAGCCACAACGGGCTGGGCACCGGCCACATTCTGTCGGTCGGTAGCGAAGAGCAGAAGCGCAAGTATTTGCCGCGCGCGGCCAGCGGCGAGTGGCTCGCGGCCTGGGCGCTGACCGAGCCGGGCTCGGGCTCCGACAGCGCTGCGCTGAAGACCACTGCGCGCCGAGAGGGCGACGAGTGGGTGCTCCGCGGCTCGAAGATGTTCATCACACAAGGCTCCGTGGCGGGGTTCTGTGTGGTGCTGGCACGCACGCGCTTCGACCTACCGGCCCAGCGCGGCATCACCGCGTTCATCGTCGAGACGTCGAGCCCCGGTTATTCGGCCAGCAAGAAGCTGGAAAAATATGGCTGTCGTTCGAGCGACACGGTCGAGATCACGCTCGACGACGTGCGCGTTTCGGATCAGCAGCGCCTGGGCGAGGTCGACCGCGGCTTCCTCGACACCATGCGCATTCTGGACGGCGGGCGCGTGTCGATTGCAGCCATGGCGCTCGGGCTCGGCCGTGGCGCGCTCGACATGGCCATTCGCTACGCCAAAGACCGCGCCGCGTTTGGTCGGCCGATCGCCGAATTTCAGTCGATTCAGTTTCTTTTGGCGGATGCCAAGACCGATCTCGAGGCTGCGGCGCTGCTCACCTACCGCGCGGCGTGGCTCGCCGACAACGGCCGGCGCTTCAGCGAGGAGGCGTCGATGGCCAAGCTATTCGCGAGCGAGGTCGCGACCCGAGTCTGCAACGATGCACTGCAGGTGCACGGCGGCTACGGATACACGCGTGAGTTCGACGTCGAGCGACACTTGCGCGACGCAAAGCTGTGCGAAATCGGCGAAGGCACCAGCCAAATTCAACGCATGGTGATCGCGAAGCATTTGCTGCGCGAGTGAGGGCGAGCGCTACTCCGTGCGCTGAATCACGTGGAAGCCAAAGGGCGACTCGACCACGTCGGAGAGCTCGCCCGGCTGCAACTTGAACGCGGCATCCGCGAAAGGCTTGACCATCATGTTGCGCTTGAAGCGCCCGAGATCGCCGCCGCGGTCGCCAGCGCCCGGCTCGTCCGAGAACTCGCGCACGAGCGCTTCGAAGTCTTCACCAGCTCGCGCGCGAACGAGCAGCTCGTCGGCGCGCCTCCTGGCCTCTTCTTTGCTGCGTGTGACCGTGGGGCTCGCGCGCATGGCACCGCTATAAGAAACCAGCGCGTGCCGAGCGACGATACTTTCGGGTTCGTTCGGGTCTGGTTTGGCGGCGGCTACGGGCGCAGGTCGGTTGGGTGGGGGGGCCACGCGAGGCGGCTCGCCCGGCCCTTCCATGGTGGTCACTACACAACCGGCAGGGCCGAGCGCGAGCGCGAGCAGGAGCTTTTTCACTTGGTCCGCAGGATCACGTGGAAACCGAAGGAGGTCTCGACCACGCCCGAGAGTTGACCGGGTTTGAGCGCGAACGCGGCGTCGGCGAAAGGCTTGACCATGCGGTTCTTAGTGAACGAGCCGAGCGAGCCACGGCGTGCGGCGGCGTTCGGTTCATCCGAGTATTCCGCGACGAGCTTGTCGAACGCTTCACCCTTTTTGGCTTTGGCGAGCGCTTCGGCGGCACGCGCCTTGGCCTCTTCTTTGGTGCGAGTGATGGTTGGGCTCGCGCGGGTCGCGCCTTGGTAGGCCACGAGCAAATGACTGGCCTCGATCGCTTCTTCCTCGTTCGCCGCGGGTTTGGGCAGCAAGGCGGCGGCTGCAGGAGGGTTCGCTTTTCGCGCTGGCGCTTCTTGCGCAGGGGCCTCGCGCTCGCTTGTCGCGGCACGAGTGGGATTGGGCACGCTGATCCCGCCTAGACCGCCCACGATGCCGACTGCGACCAGTGCGACCAGCACCACCCACGGAGCCGCATCGGGTATCCAGTCGCTCGAATTGTTGGCGGCAGGCGCGGGGCGAGGGGTCGGGGCTGCGGCGCGTGCGACCGACTTATGGTCGTCGTCGTCCTCGTCTTCTTCGTCCTCGTCCTCGTCGACTTCGTCCTCGTCGCTCTCGTCCTCGGTGTCGTCGTCCTCGTCTTCTTCGTCGTCTTCCTCGTCTTCTTCTTCATCACGAGCGGTGGATTTCGAGCTCGACCGCGCGGGCGTGGCGCCGGCAGCGCTCGTGGCGGGCTTTCCTGCGCTCGCGGTGGGGCTGGACTTGGTGACGGCGCCGGGTGGAGCGGGGGTCGCGCCCCACTCTTGATCGATTTCATCGGTCGGCGGCGGTACGGAGCTTACGTTCTTGGGCTGCTCGTCGGACATCGTTGACGCCTCCTCAATACATCAAGGGCTGACTTCGGCCCAAGCGTTGCTGATTACCGGATCCGGGCGATCGGCGGCGAAGGCTTCGAGCGCGAAGCGCCCGCCACCCACGTCGTACCCTTCGGTGCGGATCGAGTCTCCAGGCCAAACCGGCTTCCGGAACTGGGCGCCGATAGCGCGAACGCGGCGTTCGTCCCCCGATAGGTGACGAACCAACGCGCGTGTCATGATTCCGAAAGTGCACAGGCCATGCAGAATTGGCCCCTCGGGAAAGCCGGCGCGGTTCGCAAAGTCCGGATCGGCGTGCAGCGGATTCAGATCGCCCGAAAGGCGATAAAGCAATGCCTGCTCGGGGGTCGTCGCCAGCGTGCTGACGAAGCTCGGCGTTTGATCGCGTTCCGGCTTGGGGATGTTTTCCTTCGGCGGACGAGCGCCGCCGAACCCGCCATCGTCGCGAATGAACAAGGTCCATTCGGTGTCGAACAGCGGCTCACCGCGCTCGGTCGTGCGCGTTTCGAGCACGACTTGGCCGAACTTCTTCATGTCGTAAATGCCCTTCACCATGCCAACGGTGGAGAGCTTGCCGGCTGCCGGGATCGCGCGGTGCAGCCGGACCGTTTGGGCGAAGTGCAGCAAGCGCAGCAAATCGCAGCCTGTCCGCTCGAACAGCAGCGGCGCGGGCCCGTAGGCCGGAACCACGGCGAAGGACGGCAGCACGCGCGGACCGCGCCCCTCGTACAAAAAGTCGAGCTCGTCCCGCGTCGCACCGACGCCGAGCGCATAGAGGATGGTTTGACGGAAGTCGTACTCGTAGACGAGTGGTTCCGTCTGAAAGCCGACTGTGGAAGGATCCAGGCTCATAGAACCCTGCTGGGCGCGCCACCGTTATCGCGCCGCCCCGGCTCGCGTCAATCCAAGCCTAGGTTTCTCGCCGTTTTCACTGATGGCTCCTGCTCCTTCCGCCGAGCTCGCTGATTTTTTGCGCTCCGCCTTGGCGAGCGCTTCGGTCGACTTTTCGGCGTGGTTGCGGGCCTGGGCTCGGGTGATGCCCGCGCTCGTCTTGGTGCCAGCTTTCGGGGGAGCGGCGTTGCCGGTCGCGACCCGGGCGGGTCTTGGGTGTGCACTCGCGGTAGCGATTGCGCCGGCTCTTCGACCGGTGGAGCCGGTCGCTTCGCCGCTAGCGCTCCAACTGCTGCGGGAGGCCGCGCGTGGCGCGCCGGTCGCCATTTCCGCGGCGCTGCTGGTGCACACCGCGCTCATGGCCGGCGGGGTGATCGACGACTTGCGCGGTGCGCGCGAATCGGGCGCGCTGCCGGTTTTCGAGGGTGAGCACACGCCGTTCGGGGCGGTGCTGGGCTTGCTGGTCGCGATCGGCTTGCTCGAATCCGGCGGCGCCGCGCGGCTGGTCGCAGCGCTCTCCACCGACGCGCGTTCGGTCGGTGCACTGACGTCGATCGTCGAGCAGCTTGCGGCGTCGGTCGGTCTGGCGGTGGCAGTGGCTGTGCCAATCGCGGCTGCGACGGTGGTGGTGAGCGTGGCCGAAGCTCTCATCGCGCGCGCGGCCGCGCCGGCGCATGTGTCGGCCCTGCTCAGCCCACTGCGCGGCGTGGCGTTGCTCGCGGTCGCGGCGCTTTCGCTCGACCGAATCGCAGAAATACTGCTGCTCGCCGCACGGCGCTGACCATTCAGAGCGCCAGACGAAAGGCCATATTCAGGCCCAGCGCGAGCACCGTGACGTCGCCGGTGAGCGAAGCGCGATTGCCGCGCGAGTCCACCGCAGGTTGGTTTGGCAGCATCCAACGTCCGTAGTGCAGCGTCGCGCCGGCGGTCCAGTGTCGCGCGAGCGCGAACACCGGGCCGCCCGCGAGCCCGATCGCGCCGCCCTCGGTGCGGATGGTTTGCCCGCGTGGTCCGAGCAGCGCGCGGTCCGAGGGATCTTCGCTGACGAAGAAGCGATCGCTGACGACCACCAAGCCGCCAGTGACGCCAACCCACCACTCGACGCTCTCCCCGACGTAGGGATAGTAGCGAGCAGTCCCTTCGACCGTCATGTAGCGACGATCGTGATCGACCTCCGGCCCTGCGTTGGTCGGGATCAACGCCAGTAGAATGCCGGCGCCGACCGCGAAGCGTTTGCTGCCGCGGAAGAGTTGCCAGAAGTCGAGCTGAAGACTGGTGTCCCCCTTCGAGCAGCCGGTCGGGCAGACCACCGCGCCGGGCAAGGTCAACCAACCAAAGCCGGCTTCGGCGATGCCGGTCGGGCGGTCGAGCGCGGCGAAGCCAATTGCTGGCCGCGCTTCGACCGGATCGATCGCCGCGCTGCCTTCGACGTGGGCGGTTTGCGCGCCCGCGCGCGCTGCCAGCGTGCACGTCGCGGCAGCGATTGCGAAAACGAGGGACCAGTGGGGCACGGTCATGGCGCAGTTCCGAGCGGGCTGGGCGCCGCCCCATTCTGCCGGGAAATAATAGCAACGGCCGCAAAAATGCCCATCAAGAAGCAGGCGACGAAAAGCGCAGCGCGGGCCAAGGAGCGTTTGTTTCGGAGCCGGGGCGCAGTGGAGCGTGGCGAAACGGCTTGCCTCGACTCCGTTCCCTGAGCGACCGATGCGACCACGATCGGGGGTAAATTTCGGCGCGTTCCGAGCAGCGTCGAGCTCAACCCGAACTCCAGCGCATCGAGCCCTGCGCTGCGCGCGGCCTCCACCAGCTCGCGACCGAATGCCCGCGCGTCGGGAGCTCGCAGCTCCGGACGCTTTTCCAGGTTCTTCATGATCACCCGGGCGAGCGGTTCGGCGACGCTGGCGGCGGGCGCGAACGCGCGCAGATCCGGCGGCGCCGCCGCGCTGTGCTGGGCCAATAGCGCGACCGCGCTCTCGGCTTCGAACGGCGTGCGACCGGCCAGGCATTGGTAGAGCAACGTCGAAAGCGAGTAGCAATCGGAGGCCGGGGTGACCGGCAAGCCCTCGGCGCCTTCCGGGGAAACATAGCGTGGGGTGCCCAAAATCGCGCCGGCCCGAGTGCGCGGATCGGCGCGTTCCTCGAGCACGCGGGCGAGGCCGAAATCGAGCAGTTTCACGAAGTCCGGATCGTCGCCGCGCCGCACCAGCATGACGTTCTCCGGCTTCAGATCGCGATGCACGATGCCGCGGGCGTGCGCTTCGCCGACAGCGTCACACAGAGCGAGCACGATGTGTAGCGCCCGAGCAAGGGGAAGGACCCCGCCGTTCTGCGCCAGCAATTGCGCGAGCGACGGCCCTTCCAACCATTCGAGCACGACGAAGGGCAGCCGCCCGGGCCCCGCGGGTTCAGCGGCAACCTCGCCGGTGGCGTACACGGCCACGACGTGCGGATGTACGAGTCGCCCGACCAGCTCGGCTTCGCTACGAAATCGCGACACGATCTCGCTGCGCTCGAGTAACTCGGGACGCAGCATCTTGAGCGCGACGTCCCGGCCCACGCCGAGCTGGTGTGCGCGATAGACGCGGGCCATGGCGCCGGAACCGATCGCGGCGTCGACGCGGAACTGCTGGTCGAGCACGCGGCCCACATACGGATCGTCTCCGCTCGAGACGCGATGCGGCATCTCTTTCACGCTAGCACGCGGGCGCAGGCGCCGGATGCGCTCCGCCCCGAGCGAAATCCTGTTTGCGAAACCCCGGCCGGCAGATAGGCTCCGGCCCCTCCTCGAATGACCGAGAGCCAGCCCCCGCCCAACACTCCCGCCGCAGCGCCGCCTGCCGAGGGCGAGTCCGTGGTCGGCGCCTATCGGGTCGCGTTACCGACGTTCGAGGGGCCGCTCGACCTGCTGCTGCACTTGATCGAGGAGCACGAGCTCGACATCCGCGACATTCCCATCGCGTTCATCGCCCAAAAATACGTCGAATACATCATGCTCATGAATGAGCTGAATATCGACGTTGCCAGCGAGTACCTGGTGATGGCTGCGACGCTCGCCCACATCAAGTCCAAGTCGCTCTTGCCGACGCCCCCGGCCGACGACGAGGAAGACGCCGAAGACGAGCTCGATCCACGGGCCGAGTTGATTCGGCGCCTGCTCGAGTATCAGAAGTACAAGCACGCAGGCGAGAACCTCGCGGCGCATGACGTGCTCGGCCGTGACGTGTTCCCGCGTGGCATGCCAGCGCCTTCGGTCGACGGTCCGGCACCCATCACCGGGCTCAGCCTATTCAAGCTGCTCGATGCGTTTCAGTCCGTGCTGTCGCGGGCGAAGGCGACGGTCGACCACCAGATCGATTTCGAGCGTTTTTCGATTACCGACCGGATCAACGAGCTTTCCGACATTCTTCGGGTGCGCCCAAAGCTCACTTTCGAGGAGCTGTTCGAGGACCAGCGCTCGCGCGCCGAGCTCATCGTCACCTTCCTGGCTCTGCTCGAGATGACGCGGCTGCGTCTGACCCGGCTCTTTCAGGATGGACCGCTCGAGCTCATCTATATCGAGCTGTCGGTCAGCGACGACGAGAACAAGCCGAGCGACGACGAGAGCACGGCTGAAGATGGGCAGGAGTCGCAGGCGGATGTTTCGCCGGCCGACAACGCCTTGGAAGCCGACCCAGCGCCGGACCCGGACGAGGCGGACGACCTGGAGCAGTCGGATGCTGGTGAGGATGATGGCGTCCTTCCGGACGCGGAGCGATGAGCATGGCAAGCAGCAAGCGCAAGCAAAGCCCGGCCCCCGAGAAAGGCCCGGCGGCAAAGAAAGGCCCGACCGCGAAGGTCGAGAAGAGCC